>JARAWT010000051.1:0-76278 GCA_033793495.1 Streptomyces sp. MN03-5084-2B
AACTTAATGATTTGGGGTTCTTTTTGTGGGCTCGGAGATTTGTAAAAGAGACAGGAACTGGCGGGACCGGCGGCACCGGGGGAACCGGCGGCACTGGCGGGACCGACGGCGACGACACCCACACCACCGGCTCGGGCCGACCGACCGTGCCGACCAGGCCGGGCCAGTCGACCGACCGGCCCGGCACTACGCCGCCGAACACCGGGGGGATCGACTTCTACCCCACCAACACCGGCGGCGGCCAGAACTACGGCCAGAACTACCTGAACGCCGGCGACCCCAACTCCAGCACCGGCGGGCGCGGTCCGAACAGCGGCAACGCCGGCGGCCGGCTCCTCGACCCGACCGGCCGAGGCGGAACCGGCACCGGGTCGGGAACAGGCGGCGGCAGCGGATCCGGCGCCGCAGGTGAGCGCGGGCTCGGCAGCGGCCGGGGCTCCGGCATGGGCAGCCTCGGCAACGCCGCCGCCGCGGAGGCGGCTGCCGCGCGGTCGGCTGCCGGGCGGGGTGGGCAGATGGGGCCGATGGGCCCCGGCGGCCGTCACGGCGAAGGCGAAGAAGACGATGAGCACCAGCGGCCGGACTACCTGATCGAAGCGGACCCGGACGCGATCTTCGGCACCGACCAGCGGACCAGTCCGCCGGTCATCGGCGAGTAGGCGGGTGGACGTGGCAACAGGCCGGGTGGACCTTCCGGTCGAGGCGCTGGCCGCGCTCGCCGAGCGCGAGCAGGTCGGCCAGCTGCACCTCACCCTGCGTCCGGAGCCGCTCTGGCTCTCCGACGAAGAACGCGAGGAGGCCGACAAGCGGGTCGACGCCGCGCTCGCCGAGGCCGGGCTGGTCGACGCCCGCGGCCGGGCCGCCGTCGACTTCCTCGACTGGCTGCCGCTGCTGGTCAGCCCGGCGCGGGAGTGCTACGGCTGGGTCGGCACCGGCGGTCAGACCTACGGCGTGCTCGCCGCCGCGAAGGGCCTGCAGGCGGTCCTGGCGGTCTCCGACGGGACCCACGTCGGCGTGCAGGAGATCGACCGGAACCGGCTCGCCGAATCCCTCGTCGAGCAGCTGCCGCCGGTCGGTCCCGGTGGCGGCCACCCGCGCGCGGTCCGGGTGGCCGACCTGGCCGAGGCCGCGCGCCGCGGGCAGGCCGCCTACCCGCTGGCCCCGGCCATCGCCGACGTCGTCAGCCTGGTGCAGCGGCCGGTGTCGGGCAGCGGGGAGCTCTACGTCGGCCGACGCGACGACGTGGGCCGCCACACCTGCCTGCAGCAGCCGCTCCACTACGCCGACACGGACTGGGGCCGCTACCTCAGCTACACGTCCGGCTCGGGCGACGACGCGGTCATCCACATCGGGCCGGCGGGCCCGCTGGAGCTGGCCGGCACGCTCACCGAGCTGGCCGGCTCCCTGAACTGAACGAAAAGACCGTGCGCGGACGCCGCGGGCGGCGCTAACGTGACAGCGCTGTTGTATTCCGATGGAAGGACGCGCTGATGCTGTACCCCGAGATCGAACCCTACGAGCACGGCATGCTCGACGTCGGCGACGGGCACGAGATCTACTGGGAAGCCTGCGGGAACCCGGACGGCAAGCCCGCACTGGTCGTGCACGGCGGCCCCGGCTCCGGCTGCTCGGCGAACGTCCGCCGCTTCTTCGACCCGGCGCGCTACCGGATCGTCCTGGCCGACCAGCGCGGCTGCGGGCGCAGCACCCCGCACGCCGGCGCCCCGGTCGCCGACCTCTCCGCCAACACCACCGACCACCTGGTGGCCGACTTCGAGCGTCTCCGCGACCACCTCGGCATCGAAAAGTGGCTGCTGTTCGGCGGTTCCTGGGGCTCGGTGCTCAGTCTGACCTACGCGCTGCGCCACACCGAGCGCGTCAGCGAAGTCGTCCTGATGGGCCTCGCGACCGACCGCTTCATCGAGATCGAGATGCTCATCCGCGGCCTCGGCGCGTACTTCCCGGACGGTTTCGCCAAGTTCCGCGACGGCGTACCGGAAAGCGAGCGCGACGGCGACCTTTCGGCGGCCTACCACCGGCTGCTGATGGACCCGGACCCCGCCGTCCACCACAAGGCCGCGAAGGACTGGTGTGCCTGGGAGGACGCGATGCTGCCGGGCGTTCCGCCGCCGGACGTCTTCGATGACCCGGCGTACCGGCTCTGCTTCGCCCGGCTCGTCACGCACTACTTCAGCAACCGCGCCTTCCTCGATGACGGCGAAATTTTGCGTCAGGTGGGCAAGCTCGCGGGCATCCCGGCGGTGCTGGCGCAGGGCGTGCTGGACACGAACAACCTCGTCGGCACGCCCTGGCTGCTGCACCACGCGTGGCCCGGCAGCGAACTGGTGATGCTCGACGACGTCGGGCACACCGTGTCGGCCGCGTCGATGCAGGAGGTCCTGA
The DNA here is from genome assembly GCA_033793495.1 of Streptomyces sp. MN03-5084-2B. GTDB lineage: Bacteria > Actinomycetota > Actinomycetes > Mycobacteriales > Pseudonocardiaceae > Amycolatopsis. The sequence continues at coordinate 2,404 of JARAWT010000051.1, forward strand.
TCGGCGCGACCGACCGGTTCGCGCTCAGGGGATGAGCAGTCCCGGCTCGCCTTCCGGGGCGAGCGCGGCTTCGGCGCGCCGGGTGCGGTTGGCTTCGGCGAGCCGGAGCCCGGTGACGCGCAGCGGGAGCCGGTCCAGGTTCCACTCCGCCAGCAGCAGCGCGATCTTCGCCTGCATCTCCGTGCGCAGCCGCAGGAACGAGTCGGCCGGGTCCGCCCCCACCTCACCGAGGAGCAGCCACCACGCCCAGGCCGCCGCGCCCGCGTTGGCGACGAAGTCGGGCACCACCGCGATCCCGCGGGCCGACAGCGCCGCTTCCGCTTCCGGTGTCGTCGCCGCGTTGGCCGCTTCGACGACCACCTTCGCCTTGACCACGCTTTCGTTGTCCGGCCGCAGCGCGTAGGAAATCGCGGCCGGCACGAAGATGTCGGCGTCGATCCCCACGATCGTCTCCCGCGGCAGCGACCGGACCCCGGCGGGCAGCCGGGACCGGTCCACCTCGCCGAAGCGGTCACGCAGGTCCAGCAGCGCGGGGACGTCGAGGCCGGTGGGGTCGTACAGCGTGCCCGCGGCGTCGGCCACCGCGACCACCTTGACCCCGGCTTCGTGCAGGTACCAGGCCGCGCCGCCGCCCATGGTGCCGATGCCCTGGATCGCCACCGTCGTCTCGCGGACGTTCCAGTCCCACGCCGCCGCGACGCCCAGGCACGCCTGCGCCACGCCGTAGCCGCCGACGACGTCGCCGAGCAGTAACCCGCCCGGCACCGGCGCGTTGAGACCCGCCTGCACCCGGCGCAGGGTGCGCGCCGGGTCGGCCGAACGGCGGATGGCCGCGTGGTACGACTGCTCCAGCCCGAGCTCGGCGAACACCGAGTCGATCAGGTGCTGCGGCACGCCCAGGTCCTCGGCCGTCACCCAGTGCGCCTCCAGCCACGGGCGCAGGAACGCGCAGAAGCGCTTCAGCACGTCGAACGCGCGCGGGTCCTTGGGGTCGAAGTCGATGCCGCCCTTCGCCCCGCCGACCGGCAGGTTGAAGGTCGCGGTCTTGTTGGCCATGCCCCGGGCGAGGTCCTCGACCTCGGTCATCGTGCAGCCGGCCCGCATCCGGGTGCCGCCGGTGGCGACGCCGGAGACCAGGCTGTGCACGACCAGGTAGCCGTTCGCGCCGGTGACGGGATCGGTCCACGTGAGCCGCATCAGCGGCGGGGCGGGGGTCATCGGGCCACTCACCTCCAGGGAAGTCCGGGGCGGCCTCGTGGCCGCCACCACGAGCGTGCGCCCCGGGTGGCCCGCCCGTCCATTTAACGAACCTGCACGATCTCGTTTAAGTTTTGTGTATGGAGCTTTCGTTGCACCGCTTGCGGATGCTGCGCGAGCTGCACCGCCGGGGCACCGTGACGGCGGCGGCCGCGGCGCTGCACTACACCGCTTCGGCGGTGTCGCAGCAGCTCGCGCAGCTCGAACGGGACGTGGGGGCGAAGCTGTTCGAACGGCTCGGCCGGCGTGTCCAGCTGACCGAGCTGGGCACCCTGCTGACCGAGCACGCCGAAGAGATCCTCGGCTCGGTCGAGCGCGCGACCCTCGCCCTGGAGGAGGCCCAGGACGCCCGCACGGTCCGGCTGACCGCCGGCGTGTGGGCGTCGGTGGCCTCCGGGCTGCTGCCGACGGCGCTGACCGCGCTGGCCGGCGCACACCCCGGGATCGAGGTGCGCACCCGCGAACTGGCCCCCGAAGACACCGCCGACGCGGTCCGGGACGGCAGCCTCGACCTTTCGTTCGTCATCGAGTACTCGGACGCGCCGACGTCGTGGGACGCCGGGCTGGAACGCGCGGTCGTCGCCGTCGAGCGGCTGCACGCCGCGGTGCCGCGGGGCGCCGTGCCCTCCGGGGCGGCGGCGCTGGACGAGCTGGCCGAGCACCCGTGGATCCTGGCGAGCCCCAAGTCGCACTTCGGCCGCGCGATGCGCACCGCCTGCCAGCGGCACGGCTTCGCGCCGAAGATCAACCACGAGGTCGAGGAGCAGTCGACGGCGATGGCGATGGTGGGCGCCGGGCTGGGCATCACCCTCGTCTCCGACCTCGGCCTCCGGCAGCTGCGGCCGCCGGGCATCGACGTCGTCACGCTGACCACGCCGCTGCTGCGGACGGTGTCGATCGCCTACCGGCGCACCGCCTCCCGGCGCCCCGCGCTGCACCTCGTGATCGACGCCGTGCGGGCTTCCGCGGCCGAACTCGGGCTCGGCACCGAACCCGCTTTGCCCTGATCAGGGACTTCTTACAGGGTGGTGAACACCTCCCGATGCGCAAGATCCGCCCTGAATTTGTCGTACCCCGCGTGTAGCGTCCGAAGGCGAGAAGTTCCCCACACGGAACAGGAACGACACATGCAAGCGGTGCACGATTTTCCCGAAAAGTCGGGTAGTGCGTCGAACCGCACCGCGCGGGTCCTGGCGGACCGCGCGGCCGGCGAGGCGTACGTCGCATCGGTGTGTTTCAAGCACGGGCCACCCCGCCTGACCGGCGTGGAGCTGGAGTTCACCGTGCACCATGCCGACGACCCGGCCAGACCCCTCGATCCCGACGTCCTCGCCACGGCGCTGGGTCCGCACACCCCGCGGACGCTCCGCCCCGACAGCCCCGCCTCGCCGCTCCCGGCCGGCTCGCCCGTGAGCCTCGAACCCGGGTGCCAGGTCGAGATTTCCGCTCTTCCCCAGGCCTCGCTGCGTGAGCTCGACGCAGCCGTCACGGCCGACCTCCACCACCTGCGCGACCGCCTCGCCCGGCATGACCTCGTCCTGGGCGAAACCGGCATCGACGCCCACCGCGCGCCCCGCCGGCTCCTCCACACCCCGCGCTACGCGGCCATGGAGCGCCGGTTCGCGCCGATCGGGCCCGGCGGCCTCACGATGATGTGCAGCACCGCCGGCCTGCAGGTCTGCGTGGACGCCGGGGAGCCCGAGCACTACGCGGCGCGGTGGGCGGCCGCGCACGCGATGGGCCCGCCGCTGCTCGCCCTCTTCGCCACCTCCCGCGTCCACGCCGGTGCGGACACCGGGCACGCCTCCGCCCGCTGGCTGGCGGTGCACGACACGGAAGCGGTGCGCACGCGCACGGCCGCCGTGGCGGGCGACGACCCGGCCGGAGCGTGGGCCGGGCGCCTGATGGACGTCCCGCTGATGGTGCTGCCCCGCGGCGACCGGCCGTGGGACGCGCCGGAGGGCCTGACGTTCGCCGACTGGATCGACGGCCGGGGCGCGGCGGCGCTGCTGCCCCGGCCCACCGTCGAAGACCTCGACTACCACCTCACCACCATGTTCACGCCGGTCCGCCCGCAGGGGTACCTGGAGATCCGGTACCTCGACGCGCAACCGCCGGACGAGTGGCTGGCGCCGGTGGCCCTGGTGTCCGCGCTGCTCGCCCGCCCGGCCACCGTCGAAAAGGTGCGCGAGGTCTGCGCGCCGGTCGCGGACCGGTGGACCACGGCGGCGCGGCGCGGCCTGGCCGATCCGGAGCTGGCGGCCGTCGCGGCGGCGCTGGCCGACCTCGGGTGTGCCGAGCTGGGCGCGACCGGGCTGGCGGAGGAGTCGATCACCGAGATCAGCGAGAGCGTGCTGGGGCGCGCGTACCGATCGAGGAGCGAAGCATGAGCACGGAAGCACTGGGTGACCTGAGCGCGCAGGACCTGCGCGCCCGGGCCGCCGAAGCACTGACCCGGGCGCGGGCGCGCAGCGTGGCGCTGACCGACGCCGTGGACGACGAGGACCTGGTCCGCCAGCATTCGAAGCTGATGTCGCCGCTGGTCTGGGACCTGGCGCACATCGGCGTCCAGGAGGAGCTGTGGCTGGTCCGCGACGTCGGCGGCCGAGAACCGCTGCGCCCGGACATCGATGACATCTACGACGCCTTCCAGCACGCCCGCGCCGACCGGCCGGAGCTGCCGCTGCTCGGCCCGGCCGAGGCTCGCGCGTACGTCAAGCAGGTCCGCGAGAAGGCGTTCGACGTGCTGGAGCACGCGCCGATGGAGGGGCGCCGGCTGACCGAGCAGGCGTTCGCCTTCGGCATGATCACCCAGCACGAGCAGCAGCACGACGAGACGATGCTGGCCACCCACCAGCTCCGCAAGGGCGACCCGGTGCTGCACGCGCCCGAGCCGCCGCCCGCGCGCTCCGGCACGCTGCCGGCCGAGGTGCTGGTGCCCGGCGGTGCCTTCACGATGGGGACGTCGGCGGAGCCGTGGGCCCTGGACAACGAGCGCCCGGCGCACGAGATCGCCGTCGAGGCGTTCTGGATGGACACCGTGCCGGTGACCTGTGGTGCCTATGTCGAGTTCCTCGACGGCGGCGGCTACGACGACCGGCAGTGGTGGAGCGAGGCGGGCTGGGCCTACCGGCAGGACAACGGCATCACCGCGCCGCGGTTCTGGAAGCGCGAGCAGGACGGCTGGTGGCGGACCCGCTTCGGCGTCCACGAGCGGATCCCGGCCGACGAGCCGGTCGTGCACGTCTCCTACCACGAGGCCGAGGCGTACGCGGCCTGGGCCGGGCGGCGGCTGCCGACCGAGGCGGAGTGGGAGAAGGCGGCGCGGTTCGACCCGGCCACCGGCCGGTCGCGCCGGTTCCCCTGGGGCGACGAGGAACCGGGCGCCGAGCACGCCAACCTCGGCCAGCGGCACCTGCGTCCGGCGCCCGCGGGCGCGTACCCGGCCGGCGCGTCGCCCACCGGCGTGCACCAGCTGATCGGGGACGTCTGGGAGTGGACGAGCACCGACTTCCACGGTTACCCGGGCTTCGCGCCCTTCCCGTACCGGGAGTACTCGGAGGTGTTCTTCGGGCCGGAGTACAAGGTGCTGCGCGGCGGCTCGTTCGGCACGGACTCGGCGGCGATCCGGGGCACGTTCCGCAACTGGGACTACCCGATCCGGCGGCAGATCTTCGCCGGCTTCCGCACCGCCCGCGACGCAGGCCCCGGCGAGGTGGGGTAGGCGCATGTGCCGCCACATCGGCTACCTCGGCGAGCCGCTTTCGCCCGCCGAGGCGCTTTTCCGTGCCCCGCATTCCCTGCTGGTGCAGTCCTACGCCCCGGCGGACATGCGTGGCGGCGGCTCGGTGAACGCCGACGGGTTCGGGCTGGGCTGGTACCCCGGCCCGGGCTCGCCGCCCCTGCGCCACCGGCGTTCGACTCCACTGTGGACGGACGAGACGCTGCCGCCGCTGGCCGCGGCGGTCACCTCGGGCGCGTTCGTCGCCGCGGTCCGCAACGGCACCACCGGCCTGCCGGTGACCGCGGCGGCCGCGGCGCCGTTCACCGCCGGGCCCTGGCTGTTCAGTCACAACGGCGTCGTCCGCGGCTATCCGGACTCCTTGGCCGAACTGGCCAAGACCCTGCCGGTCACCGAGCTGCTGACGCTGGAAGCGCCGACGGACTCGGTGGTGCTGTGGGCCCTCCTGCGGGCGCGGCTGGCCACGGGGGAGGACCCGCTGGCGGCGGTGGCGGCGCTGACCACCGCCGTCGAGGCGGCCGCGCCCGGGTCCCGGCTCAACTTCCTGCTCACCGACGGCGCCACGCTGATCGGCACGACCTGGACGCACGCGCTGTCCGTGCTGGAGACCCCGGCCGGCAGTGCTGTGCCGGGGCTTCGCCCCGGGCCGGGGGCTCCGCCACCCGGAACCCCCGGAAGCAACGTGTGGCTGGCGTCCGAACCCCTCGACGGCGACCCGCGCTGGCGGCCCGTCCCCGACCACCACGCCGTGCGCGCCACCGCCGCCGGCGTCGACCTGCTTCCCCTCACCCAGGAGCTCTCATGACCGAAGTCGATCTCGACCACCACCGCTCCGGCGACGCCGTCACCGCGGAACTGCGCGCCGACGTCGTCGCCGGGCTCACCGCGCCGCAGAAGTGGCTGCCGCCCAAGTGGTTCTACGACGCCGACGGCAGCGAGCTGTTCGAGAAGATCACCCAGCTGCCGGAGTACTACCCGACCCGCAGCGAGCGCGAGGTGCTGGCCGCGCACGCCGGCGACGTCGCGAAGCTGACCGACGCGCACACGCTCGTCGAGCTCGGCTCGGGGTCCAGCGAGAAGACCCGGCTGCTGCTCGACGCGCTCACCGGCCACGGCACCCTGGAGGCGTTCGTCCCCCTGGACGTGTCCGAATCCGCGCTGGCCGAGGCGGCCGAAGCGATTTCGAACGACTACCCGGGCCTCGCCGTCCGCGGGGTCGTCGGCGACTTCACCCAGCACCTCGACCTGCTGCCGGACGGCCAGCCGCGGGTCGTGGCCTTCCTCGGCGGCACCATCGGCAACTTCCTGCCCGCCGAGCGCGCAACCTTCCTGCAGTCGGTCCGGGAAGTCCTCGACGAAGGGGAGTGGCTGCTGCTCGGCACCGACCTGGTGAAGGACGCCACCATCCTCGAACGCGCCTACGACGACGCCGCCGGCGTCACGGCCGAGTTCGACAAGAACGTGCTGCGGGTGGTCAACGCCCGGCTCGGCGCGAACTTCGACGTCGACGAGTTCGAGCACGTCTCGTACTGGGACGCCGAAAACGAGTGGATCGAGATGCGGCTGCGGGCCCGGCGGGACCTCACCGTCGAGATCCCCGGCGCGGACCTCACGGTGAGCTTCGCCGCGGGGGAGCACGTCCGGACGGAGATCTCGGCCAAGTTCCGCCCGAGCGGCGTCGAGGCCGAGCTGGCCGCGGCCGGGTTCGCCCTCGAGCACTGGTGGACCGACTCCCAGCAGCGGTTCGGGGTGAGCCTGGCAAAATCCGTGCGTGGCTAATCCTCTCCGGGCCTTGGCCCGGGCCGCCGGCACGAAACCGTGGCTGATGCGCACAGCCCGGTTCGTCGTCTGGGCGGACACCAAACTGCACAAGGCGTTCGGCGGCCGGGTGAGCCTCGTGGCGCTCGCCGGGCTGCCGTCGCTGCGCCTCACCACCACCGGCCGCAAGAGCGGGCTGCCCCGCAGCACCAACCTGCTCTACCACCCGCGTGGCGGCGACTTCGTGCTGACGGCGTCCAACTGGGGCCGCCCGCACGACCCGGCCTGGGCGCTCAACCTGCGGGCGAACCCGAAGTGCGAGGTCGCGCTGGCCGGCAAGCCGGTCGACGTCGTCGCGCGGGAGCTGCACGGCGAGGAGTACGACCGGATGTGGGCCGAGCTCCTGCAATTCTGGCCGGGGTACGCGATGGAGCAGCGCGAGGCCGCGCGGCCGTTGCCGGTTTTCGTGCTCACCCAGGTGGCCCGATAGGTTCCCACCATCCGTTCGGCCGGTGCCGGGATTCACCGGTTTGTGCAACTCTCTCCCGGGTGACGCGCCGTGACGCCGTGACCTCACGGCGGAGCGCGTACCTAGGGAGGGAACGTCTTGCCGAGATCCACACAGGGCCGGGTGCGGTCGTTCGCGCTGGTGGGAGCGCTCGTGGCGGGCATGGGGCTGGCCGGTACGGCCGGGACCGCCGCGGCGGCGGAAGACACGGCGGTCAAGCCCGCCGTCGTGGGCGCGACCCCGGCCGTCGCCTGGGGCACCTGCGCGAGCGACGTCCTCGCCGGCGTGCCCGCGGACCAGGTCCGGTTCTACAGCTGCGCGCGCTACCGCGTGCCGATCGACCACGACAACGCTTCGCTGGGGACCATCGACATCGCGCTGCTCAAGCGCGCCGCCCGCACGCCGGACCGGCGCGTCGGCTCGCTGTTCCTCAACCCGGGCGGCCCCGGCGGCCCGGGGCTGACCATGCCGATCGCCGGCCCGGCGATCTTCCAGCCGCAGGTCCTCGACCGCTTCGACCTGATCGGCTTCGACCCGCGCGGGGTCGGCGACAGCAACCCGCTGCGCTGCTTCACCACCCAGGAAGACGCGGACGAGGTCCTCGGCGCCCAGGTCGGCGTGCCGATTTCGCGCGCCGAAATCTCGGGCACCCTCGCGAGCTACCGCGACTACGGCCGGTTCTGCCGGAACAACGCGGGTGCGCTGCTGAACCACATGTCCACCCAGGACGTCGTGCGCGACCTCGACACGCTGCGTGCGGCGGTCGGCGACCGGAAGCTGACCTACGTCGGCTTCTCGTACGGGACGCTGATCGGGTCGACGTACGCGGCGATGTTCCCGAAGCAGTCGCGGGCGATCGTGATCGACGGCAACGTCGACCCGGCGCTGCGCACCAGCGACGGCGCGCAGTACGACCGGGAACGCGCCCAGGGCTTCGAGATCGCACTGGACGGCTTCCTGAAGCGCTGTGACCAGGCGGGCCCGAAGTGCGCGTTCAGCGACGGCGACCCGCGGGCGAAGTTCGACGAGCTGCGGGAGCACCTGCGCAAGCAGCCGATCACCCTCCCCGGCGCCGACCCGCTCGACATCAGCCAGTTCACCGGCACCGTGGGAGGCATCCTCTACAGCCCGGGCGCGTTCACCGCCCTGGCCGAATGGCTGCAGGCGTACTACACCGCGATCCACCCGTCCGCGCAGGCCCAGTCGCCGCAGGCCCGGCCGCTGAAGGTGCCGGCCGTCGGTCATCGCGGCCTGGCCGACCTGAGGCCGGACAGCCCGTACACCGGCGACGACTCGTACTTCGCCGTCAACTGCTCGGACAAGCCGTTCCGGATCAGGCAGGAGCAGGTGCCGGACATCGCCGCGAACTGGGAGCGCGAGTCGCGGACCTTCGGCCGTTCGCAGGCGTTCGCGGACACGGCGGCCTGCCCGGTGTGGCCGGCGAAGAAGCCGGACGCCTACCGCGGCCCGTGGCGGGCCAGGACCGACGTCCCGGTGGTCGTGGTCGGCAACTACTACGACCCGGCGACGCGGTACCGGTTCGCCCAGCGGATGGCGGCCGAACTCGGCAACGCGCGGCTGCTGTCGGTCGACGCGTTCGGCCACTGCATCCTGGGTGACGCCCTCGGCGTCGACCAGGCGGTGGCCCGCTACCTGACCGACCTCGAGGTGCCGGCGAACGGGCAGGTGTTCCAGCCGAACGTCCAGCCGTTCTGAGTGTGAGCCCGGTCCCGCGACCCTGACCCGGGCCGCGGGACCGGCTACCCTGGCGACGTTGATCATCGACGAACACGGGAAGCGAGGTGAGCGGCACATGCCAGCGGACAGTCAACGGACGGCCGGGCGCGCGCTCACCGGAGGTTTCCGGCGGGGCTGACTCCCGGCCGCCCCCTGTCCGGCAGTGCACGCACGCCGGAAAAGAGCCGGAAATGACCATCTTCGAAATGCTGCTGCGCGTCGGCGCCGGTGTCGGGCTGGGTGCCGTCATCGGGATCGAGCGCCAGTTCCGCGCCCGGATGGCCGGGCTGCGCACCAACGCCCTCGTCGCGGTCGGCGCGACGCTGTTCGTGCTGCTGTCCGCCCACGGTTTCGGCGGGCTGGCCTCGAGCGGCGACGCCGACCCGACCCGGGTGGCCGCCCAGATCGTCTCGGGCATCGGGTTCCTGGGCGCCGGAGTCATCCTGCGCGACGGCCTCAACGTCCGCGGCCTCAACACCGCGGCGACGCTGTGGTGCTCGGCCGCGGTCGGCGCCCTCGCCGGGGCGGGCCTGTACGCGATCGCGGCGGCCGGGACCGCCGTCGTGGTCGGGGTGAACGTGGTGCTGCGGCCGCTGGGCCGCGTCGTCGACCGCCGCCCCGACGCGGGCGACGAAACCCCGACGAAGTACGCGTTCCAGGCGGTCACCCGCGACGCGACGGAAGCGCACGTGCGGGCGCTGCTCGTGCAGTCCTTGACCCGCACGGACTTCCGGTTGCTGTCGGTGCTGAGCACGGACCGGCACGACCGCACGGTCGAGGTCCGTGCCGAGCTGATCGGCGACCAGCGCGACGACGCCCAGATGGAGGCCGCGGTGTCGCGGCTTTCGCTGGAGCCGTCGGTGTCGAGTGTGCGGTGGGAGGCGGTGCCGGCTTAAGTGAGGAATGCGTCGAGCAGCTCCCCGAACCGGGCGGGCTGCTCGACGTTGACCTGGTGGCCGGCGCCCTCGATGGCGACCTGGTGCGCGTGCGGTGCCGCACGGGCGATCAGGTCCGCGATCGCGTGGATGTCGGTGGTGTCGAGCGATCCAGTGACCACCAGCGTCCGGGCGCGGATCTCCGCGACGCGGGTCACCGCGGTCAGCTCGTCACCCAGGGGAAATCCGCCGTGGCCCTGGCGCACGTTGTCGGCCAGCAGCCGCGCGAAGAGGGCCCGGACGGCCGGGTCGACCTGGCCGGGTGTGCGGTGCGGGCCGTCGACGAGCATCCGGAGCACGCACTCGAACGCCCGCACGTGGTCGCCCGCGGCGACGGCCTCGCCGGCTCGCCTTCGCTGGTCGAGGGTGAACGGGTCGCGCTCGACCATGCCGCTCAACCCGGGCGAGGCGAGCACCAGCCCGTCGACCCGATCCGGGTGAACGAGGGCGAAGTCGGCCGCCGTGCGGCTGCCGAGTGAGGATCCCACCAGCACCGCGCGCTCGATCCCCAGCGCGTCGAGCAGCTGCCGGAGGTCGTCGAAGTGGGAGAACCCCGGCACCGATCCCGGTGAGCCGCCGTGACCTCGGGCGTCGTACCGGACGACCCGGTGGCTCGCGGCGAACCGGTTCAGCTGCTCGTCCCACACCTGCCTGGCGAACCCGCCCGGGTGCAGGAACACCACTGGCCGCCCGCGGCCGCGTTCGTCGTGGCACAGCTGTTCCCCCATACCGGCCACCGTACCGAAGACGAAGGCCTCCCCACCTGCACGATGGGGAGGCCTTCGGGGCGGGAAACCTTACGCCTGCGTCATCTTCCGCAGCACGTACTGCAGGATGCCGCCGTTGCGGTAGTAGTCCGCCTCACCCGGGGTGTCGATGCGGACGTCCGCGTCGAACTCCACCTTGGTGCCGTCCGCCTTGGTGGCGGTGACGTGCACCGTGCGGGGCGTCGAGCCCTCGTTCAGCGCCGTGATGCCCGCGATGTCGAACGTCTCGGTGCCGTCGAGGCCGAGCGACGAGGCCGACTCGCCCGCCGGGAACTGCAGCGGGATCACGCCCATGCCGATCAGGTTCGACCGGTGGATGCGCTCGAACGACTCGGTGATCACCGCACGCACGCCCAGCAGCGAGGTGCCCTTGGCCGCCCAGTCGCGCGACGAGCCCGAGCCGTACTCCTTGCCGCCCAGCACGACCAGCGGGGTGCCCGCCGCCGCGTAGTTCTGCGCCGCGTCGTAGATGAACGCCTGCGGGGCGCCCTCCTGCGTGAAGTCGCGGGTGTAGCCACCCTGGACGTCGTCGAGGAGCTGGTTGCGCAGCCGGATGTTCGCGAACGTGCCGCGGATCATCACCTCGTGGTTGCCGCGCCGGGAGCCGTAGGAGTTGAAGTCCTTCTTCTCCACGCCGTGCTCGGTCAGGTACTGCGCGGCCGGGGTGCCCGGCTTGATCGCACCGGCGGGGGAGATGTGGTCGGTGGTGACCGAGTCGCCCAGCTTCGCCAGCACGCGCGCGCCGGTGATGTCGGTGACCGGGGCCGGCTCCGGCGTCATGCCCTCGAAGTACGGGGGCTTCCGCACGTAGGTGGACTCGAGGTCCCACTCGAAGGTCTTGCCCTCCGGGGTGGGCAGCGACTTCCAGCGCTCGCCGCCGTCGAAGACGTCGGCGTAGTCCTTGGTGAACATCTCCTGCGTGATCGCGTAGTCGATGGTCTCCTGGATCTCCTGCGCGGTCGGCCAGATGTCCTTCAGGAAGACGTCGTTGCCCTGCGCGTCCTGGCCCAGCGGCTGGTTCGCGAAGTCGAAGTCCATCGTGCCGGCCAGCGCGTAGGCGATGACCAGCGGCGGCGACGCGAGGTAGTTCATCTTCACGTCGGGGTTGATCCGGCCTTCGAAGTTCCGGTTGCCCGAGAGCACCGAGACCGCGGTGAGGTCGTTTTCCTGGATGGCCGCGGAGATCTCGTCCGAGAGCGGGCCGGAGTTGCCGATGCAGGTGGTGCAGCCGTAGCCGACCAGGTGGTAGCCCAGCTTCTCCAGGTACGGCCACAGGTTGGCCTTGGTGTAGTAGTCGGTGACGACCTGCGAGCCCGGCGCCATCGACGTCTTCACCCACGGCTTGACCGCGAGGCCCTTGTCCACGGCGTTGCGCGCGAGCAGCGCGGCGCCGAGCATGACCGACGGGTTCGACGTGTTGGTGCACGAGGTGATCGAGGCGATCACCACGGCGCCGTGGTCGAGCACGAACTCGCCGCGGTCGGCCGTCGTCACCTTGACCGGCTTGCTCGGGCGGCCCGAAGCGCCGTTCGCGGCGGAGGAGGTGACCGGCGCGGCGTCGTCCTCGGCGAACGACAGCGACGGGGCGTCGCTGGCCGGGAAGGACTCCTCCGAAGCCTCGTCCATCTTGGTGTGCGGCGTGGGGTCCTCGCCGTCCACGTAGTCGTGGATCGACTTGCGGAACGACGACTTCGCGTCCGACAGCTCGATGCGGTCCTGCGGGCGCTTCGGGCCGGCGATCGACGGGACGACCGTCGAGAGGTCCAGCTCGAGGTACTCGGAGTAGGACGCCTCGCGCGACGGGTCGTGCCAGAGGCCCTGCTCCTTGGCGTAGGCTTCGACCAGCGCGACCTGCTCGGCCGAGCGGCCGGTCAGCTTGAGGTAGCGGACGGTCTCCTCGTCGATGGGGAAGATCGCCGCGGTGGAGCCGAACTCCGGGCTCATGTTGCCGATGGTGGCGCGGTTGGCCAGCGGCACCGCGGCCACGCTCTCGCCGTAGAACTCGACGAACTTGCCGACCACGCCGTGGCGGCGCAGCATCTCGGTGATGGTGAGCACGACGTCGGTGGCGGTGACGCCGGCCGGGATCTCGCCGGTCAGCTTGAAGCCGACGACGCGCGGGATCAGCATCGACACCGGCTGGCCCAGCATGGCCGCCTCGGCCTCGATGCCGCCGACGCCCCAGCCCAGCACGCCCAGGCCGTTGACCATGGTGGTGTGCGAGTCGGTGCCGACGCAGGAGTCGGGGTAGGCCTGCCCGTTGCGGCTCATGACCGTGCGGGCGAGGTGCTCGATGTTGACCTGGTGCACGATGCCGGTGCCCGGCGGGACGACCTTGAACTCGTCGAAGGCGCCCTGGCCCCAGCGCAGGAACTGGTAGCGCTCGCGGTTGCGCTCGTACTCGATCTCGACGTTGCGCTCGAAGGCGTCGGGGCGGCCGAAGACGTCGATGATCACCGAGTGGTCGATGACCAGCTCGGCCGGCGCGAGCGGGTTGACCTTGTCGGGGTCGCCGCCGAGGTCGGTGACCGCCTCGCGCATGGTGGCGAGGTCCACCACGCAGGGGACGCCGGTGAAGTCCTGCATGATCACGCGGGCCGGCGTGAACTGGATCTCGATGGACGGGTCGGCGTTCGGGTCCCAGGAGCCCAGCGCGCGGATGTGGTCGGCGGTGATGTTCGCGCCGTCCTCGGTGCGCAGCAGGTTCTCGAGCAGGATCTTCAGGCTGTAGGGCAGGCGCTCGGCGCCCTCGACCTTGTTCAGGCGGAACACCTCGTACGAGGCGTCGCCGACCTTCAGCGTGTCTTTGGCGCCGAAGCTGTCCTTGCTGGCGGGTGAGGTCACGTCTAACTCCAGTGGCGGGGACGCCGCGCCGTCGCGGCAGGGGAGTCCCGGGTCAGTTCGGTCGGTTCGGTGGGGCGAGTCTTGCGCACCCCCACCGTAGGACCGGATGCGGGATGGCACACCTCGCGATGCCTCAAACAGTACGCGTGTCCTGTTTACGGTTCAAGACGACACGCGGTGTGGGCTGCGCCATCTGGTCCGAGGGTCCCTCAATGAGGGGAATTGGTGCCTACGTTGTGTAAGTTTCCGCTGAGGCTTGTGATAGTGGTGTGACTGCAGTGACACGCGGTGTGCGCTGGTGAGCGGAGGTGGCGGTCTTGTTTGGACGGTGCGGGGGTGCGAGGGTGCCGCGCGCCCGCCGGGGACTCAGCGTGAGCACGCTCACGCTGGCGATCTTGCTCGGCGCGGGGGGCACGGGCCTCGCGGCGCCCCCGCCGCCGCCCAATCCCAGCGACTCGGAGATCCAGGCGGGCAAGGCCGACGCGAACGCGAAGGCCGGCGAGGTCGGCCGGCTGACCAACCAGCTGGCCCAGGCCGAGCAGAAGCTGACGCAGCTGCAGGACGACGTCGAGCTCAAGCAGGAACAGGCCAACAAGGCCCTGGTCGACCTGCAGTCCGCGCAGGACGACGCGGCGCAGGCGGAGAACGACGCGAAGGCCGCGCGCACCGAGGCGGACGCGGCCTCGGCGGCCATCGAGCAGGCCCGGGCGGATCTCAAGACGTTCGCCGCCGCGAGCTTCCAGCAGGGCAGCACGGTCGGCTCGCTCTCGGCCTACCTGAGCGCGGACAGCCCCAAGGACATGCTGGCCCGCGCCCAGCTGCTCGACGCCGTCGGCGGCAACCGGCTCAACGCGCTCGACCGGCTCCAGCAGGCGCAGACCGAGAAGTCCAACAAGGACGCCGCCGCCCGCAAGGCCGCCGAGATCGCCCAGCAGAAGCAGGACGCGGCCCGCCGGGCGAAGAACAGCGCCGACGCCGCGCAGACCACCGCCGAGCGCGCCCAGGACAGCCAGGCCGCCCAGAACTCCCAGCTCGAAAAGAACAAAACCGACGTCGAGCAGCAGCTCTACGACGCCCAGGCCAAGGTCAGCGGCCTGCAGGGGCAGCGGCAGCGTTACCAGGACTGGCTCGCCCAGAAGCAGCGTGAGGACGAGGAGCGCGCGCGTCAGGCCGCGCTCGCGGCGGCCGGGGGCGGGGGCCGTCCCGCCGGTGGCCCGGCGCCGTCGGGACCGGCCGGCTCGTCGGTCGAGGCGATCATCGCGCGGGCGATGTCCAAGCTCGGGATGCCGTACGCGTGGGGCGGCGGCAACGCGAGCGGCGCGACCCGCGGGATCCGCGACGGCGGGGTCGCCGACCGCTACGGCGACTACAACAAGATCGGCTTCGACTGCTCCGGGCTGATGATCTACGCCTTCGCCGGGGTCGCCTCGCTGCCGCACTACAGCGGCTACCAGTACTCGGCGGGCCGTCAGGTGCCGCTGTCCCAGATGCGCCGCGGCGACCTGCTGTTCTGGGGCGGCCCGGGCGGCATCCACCACGTCGCGCTCTACCTCGGCGGCGGGCAGATGGTCGAGGCGCCGCAGTCCGGACTGCGGGTCCGGGTGGCCCCGGTCCGCTACGGCGGGATCATGCCGTACGCGACCCGGCTGGTCGGCTAGCCGCCGGCGGCCTTGAGCTTGCGCCAGCCACCCGCGCGGTTGTTCGCGATGATCTGGCGGAACATCGCCGTCAGCGCGGGCGCGTTGATCGGCTCTCCTTCGCGGAAGGCGACCGTCCGCGCGGTCTTGTTGCCGTGCCCGGCGGTGATGATGCCGTCCGGGTCGGGCACGATGCCGCCGTCGTAGACGAACACGTTGACGTGGTCCTTCGCGGCCAGCAGGGCACAGATGTTGCCCTGCAGCACGAAGTAGGGCTGCCGGGTGCGCTTGATCGTTTCGACGACCTCGGGGTCGGCCGCGTGCACCAGTTCTCGGACCATCCGGCAGACGGCCTGCTGCCATCCGGGCAGGGCATCGATGTAGGCGTCCACGCGCGGCTCCACGACGTAGGTCATCGGGTGAGTATGCGCGAAAACCGGTCGACGCGGAGGCCGTCCGGGTCACAGGATCGGCCCGGTGGACGACGAACTGAACGCGCTGCGGCGCACCCGGATGCGCTGGAACACGCCCCTGTCCGAGCCGCACGCGGAACTGCTGCTCGATCGGATGGCCCTGGCCGAGGGGCAGCTCGTCGACCTCGGCTGCGGCTGGGGCGAGCTGCTGCTGCGCGCCGCCGCCCGGGCGCCGGGCCTGCGCGCGACCGGTGTCGACACCGACGCGAGGGGTCTCGACCGCGGCCGGGCGGCGGCCGCCTCACGGGGTCTGGCGGTGGAGTTCGCCGAGGCCGACGCCGCCGACTGGGACACCCCCGCCGAGCGGGCCTTCTGCATCGGCTCGGCCCACGTCTTCGGCTCGACGAAGGCGGCGCTCGGGCGTCTCGCGCGAGTGGTGCCGTCCGGACGGCTGCTCTACGGCGACGGCTTCTGGGCGGCGGGCCCGGCGGCCCTCGAGATCTTCGGCACGGACCTGCTGACCTTGCCCGAGCTGCTCGACGCCGTGGACGGCGCCGGCTGGCGGGTGCTGCACCTGAGCACCGCCGACCAGCTGGAATGGGACGACTTCGAGTCGACCTCGCGCGCCGGCTGGGCCGAGTGGCTGGCGGCGCACCCCGCCGACCCGCGGGCGGGGCGGGTGCGGGAATGGCTCGACCGGCGGTTGCGCGAGTACGTCCGGGACTACCGGGGCGTGCTGGGCTTCACCTACCTCGTGCTGGGCCGCTAGATTCCCCGGATGCGCTACGCGGGGATCGTGGTGGCCGGGGGCTCGGCCCGGAGGTTGTCCGGTGTGGACAAGCCGGCCCTGTCGGTGAGGGGCAAGCCGTTGCTGGCCCGGGCGATCCACGCCCTGGAAGGCGCCGAACGGGTGATCGCGGTCGGCCCGCGGCGCCCGGGCTTCGACGTCGTGTGGACCCGCGAACCGGTGCCGGGCACCGGGCCGGTGGCGGCGCTGGCGGCGGGGCTGGTGTTCGTGCCCGACGACGTCGAGGCGGTGGTGGTGCTGGCCGCCGACCTCCCGGGCGTCCGCCCGTCCACAGTGGACAGGCTGGTCGGGTCGATCGGCGACGGCGAGGGAGCGGTCCTGGTGGACGCCGCGGGGAAGCGGCAGTGGCTGCTGGGCGCCTGGCGGCTCGCCGCGCTGCGGGCGGCGGTGCCGGAGCAGGCGGAGAACGCGGCCCTGCGCCGGGTCCTGGGCGGGCTGGTGGTCGCCGAGGTCCCGGCGGAACGGGGCGAAGCGGACGACATCGACACGCCCGAGGACCTCGAGCGGCACCGCTGACCCCGGCCACCGCGGGCTGAAGGTGCCCTTCGTCTCATCTGACGCGATGAAGGGCACCTTGCTCCCGTCACATGCGAGGAAAGCCACCTTCAGCCCGCGTCAGGCGGGGTCTCCGGTCTGCGGGTCGATCACCGCCGTCACCTCGCGGATCGTGGTCACCGGGAAGCCGCCGCAGTCCGCGTGCTCCTGCACCGCTTCGGCGTTCTCGGCCAGGTACACGCAGGTGATCGCGTTGTCCGTCACGTAGCTGTGCACCCACTGGGCCCGGCCGGCCATCCCGGCCAGGACCTGGTTGGACTTCGCCGAGATCGCCTGCAGCTCGTCCGCCGTCATGCGGCCGGCGCCGGGGATCTCGCGCTCGATGAGGTAGCGGGACATGGGGTTCTCCTCTCTCAGTGCCCGTCCGGGCAGTAGCCCGAACAGAGCAGGGTCATCCGGGTGATGCGGCCGTCGGCGCCCGTGTCGGCGAACGCCTGCTGCTCGACCACGAACCAGCCGTCGCCGAGGCGCTCCGCCCGCAGCCGGGCCCGCCAGTGCAGGTGCAGGCGGGCGCCGATCTCCTCGGCGTCCGACGAGACCAGTTCGAAGCCGAGCGTGTCGCCGAACCAGCGCGTGAACGTCGCCCGGATCTCGTCGGCCCCCTGCGCCTCCCGCAGCCCTCGCGGGACGAGCGCGCTGAGGGAGGCGCCGGAGTCCAGCGCCGAGGCCAGCCGGCCGAAGTCCTGGGCGGCCAGCCCGTCGAGGAAAGCCGTGGTGGGTGTGGTCATGCCCCTGTTCTACGGGCGACGGCGGCCCGGCGAATCGGGCAACTACCCGATGAACCCGTTCCGCATCGCGAACAGCGCCGCCTGCGTCCGCGTCGAGACCCCGAGCTTCGCGTAGATGTGCTCCAGGTGCGTCGACACGGTCTTGCGCGACACCGTCAGCGCGGCCGCGATCTCGGGGTTGGACAGCCCGCGCGCCAGCTGCACCAGGACCTCCGCCTCCCGGGCCGTCAGCCCGGACCGGCCGGGCAGGGGGCGCCGCACCCGCCGTCCGGCCGCGGCCAGCACGGCCTCGACCGCCGGCCCGTCCAGGCGCCCGGCACGCGCTTCCCCGGCGAGGACCTCCGCCGCGGCGGACGCCGGCAGGGCCGTGCGATGCGGGCGGGACTCGCCCAGGGCGTGGTAGACGTCCGCCGCCGCGAGGACCCGCGAAGGCATGGCCAGGGCGTCGCCGGCGAGACCGTGCGGGTAGCCCGAGCCGTCGAGCCGCTCGTGGTGCTGCGACGCGCACCGTGCCACCGAAGCCAGCGCCGGCACCCGCGCCAGCATCCGTTCGGTCAGGTACGGGTGGGTCCGGGCGCGCTCGCGCTGGGACACCGACCACGGCTTCGGCGCGTTCCACACCGCGCTCGGCACGCCGATCATCCCGATGTCGTGCACCCACCCCGCCCGGCGCACCACGACGACGTCCTCCTCGGACAGGCCGAGCCGGGTCGCCGCGGTGGCCGCCAGTCCGGCGACGCCGCGGGAGTGCCCGAGCCGGTGGGGCGACTTGAGGTCGGCGAAGTCGGCGAACGCCTGCAGCGCCCGGTCGAGCTCGTCGTCGGGGAGCCGCTCGCCGAGCCGCGGGTCGAGCGCGATCACCTCGTCCCAGGCCCGGATCTCGTCGAGGCCCTCGAGCACCGCGGCGTGGTGCTCGAGGAAGCAGTCCACCAGCCGCGGGTCGAACTGCGTGCCCCGGCGTTCGCGGGCGACCGCGAGCGCGCCGTCGACGCCCGCGGTGTGGTGGAAGGCCTCGACGTTGTCGGCCAGCTGGACCAGCCGCATCGCCAGGGCGAGCTCGTCGCCGCCGGCCTGCCCGGGCACGCCGCGGCCGTCCCAGCGCTCGAAGGCCTGCAGCAGGGGGCGGCAGACGTCGTCGCCGAGCCGCAGCCGGTCCGCGAGCTCGCTGGCGCCCTGGCAGTGGGCCTGCATCACCCCCTGCACCGACTTCCCGGCCGTGGCGAGGAACCGGCCCACCATCCCGGCCCGCCGCAGCCGTGAGTTGCCGCCGCCGAGGTGTCGCGCGACGAACACCGCCATCGTGACCCCGGCCAGGTCCTCGTCGTGGGTGTCGGCGTACAGCCGCGTCTCGTCCCCGAACAGCTCGGCCAGCTCGCTGGTGTCGGCCGCGCACCCGATCCACGTCAGCAGCGACGTGTAGTAGGCCGCGGCCCGGATCCCGGGTTCGACGCCGGCCGCGTCGGCCAGCCGCAGCGTGATCACCGTCTGGCGCAGGACCCGCTCCATGGGCCGGCCCATGCCGAGGTCGGCCACCAGCGACAGGGTGGCGACCAGCTCGGCGAGCCTGACGCGCGTCACCTCCGCATCCTCGCTCAGCGCGGTCGTGCTGTCCTGTCGAAGAGGGGCTTCACAGGTGCCACACCGCTGACCGTGTTGGCTGATCGCAGGCCACCTGCGTGGCGTTCGCGTGCCGGATGCGACGGACGACCGGGGGCGCAGTACGGTCGCACCGCGTGATCACCGTCGCGGGGGCGGCGCACGAGATTTCGAGGAGGCAGAGTGACCGAGCCCGGCTACGCCGAGGGCGGGAACGGCCAGCAGGCGACACCGGCCCGGGACGCCCAGTTGCTGGAGCGGACCGTGTTCGAGGTCAAGCGGATCATCGTCGGCCAGGACCGCCTGGTCGAGCGGATGCTGGTCGGCCTGCTGGCGAAGGGCCACCTGCTGCTCGAAGGCGTGCCCGGCGTGGCGAAGACCCTCGCCGTCGAGACGTTCGCCCGCGTCGTCGGGGGCTCGTTCTCCCGCGTCCAGTTCACCCCCGACCTGGTGCCCGCCGACATCCTCGGCACCCGGATCTACCGCCAGGGCGCCGAGCGGTTCGACGTCGAGCTCGGCCCGGTCGTGGCGAACTTCGTGCTCGCCGACGAGATCAACCGCGCGCCGGCCAAGGTCCAGTCGGCGATGCTCGAGGTGATGGCCGAGCGGCACGTGTCCATCGGCGGGCAGACGTTCCCGATGCCGGACCCGTTCCTCGTGCTCGCCACCCAGAACCCGATCGAGAACGAGGGCGTGTACCCGCTGCCGGAAGCCCAGCGCGACCGGTTCCTGTTCAAGATCGTCGTCGAGTACCCCTCCGCCGAGGAGGAGCGCGAGATCATCTACCGGATGGGCGTCACCCCGCCCACCCCGCACGAGGTGCTCAGCCCGGGCGAGCTGGTCCGGCTGCAGGGCGTCGCCTCGCAGGTGTTCGTGCACCACGCCCTCGTCGACTACGTCGTGCGGCTGGTGCTGACCACCCGGACGCCGAACGAGCACGGCCTCGCCGACGTCGCCGGCTGGGTCTCCTACGGCGCTTCGCCGCGCGCGAGCCTCGGCATCATCGCCGCCGCCCGCGCGCTGGCCCTGGTCCGCGGCCGCGACTACGTGCTGCCGCAGGACGTCGTCGACGTCGTCCCGGACGTGCTGCGCCACCGGCTCGTGCTGTCCTACGACGCGCTGGCCGACGGCGTGCCGATCGACCACATCATCACGCGCGTGCTGCAGACCGTGCCGCTGCCGCAGGTCTCGGCCCGGCCGCAGGGCGGGGCCGGCCAGGGCGGCCCGGTCCCGGCGGGCGCGCCGGTCAGGTAACCCGGTGATGGCGAAGAACGAGAAGGGCGAACGCCCTTCGTGGGCGCCCCCGGTGCTGCGGGGCGACCGGATGGAAGCCGGGCTCCGGACGCTGGAGCTCGACGTCCGCCGCCGGCTCGACGGTCTCCTGCAGGGCAACCACCTCGGCCTCGTGCCGGGGCCGGGGTCCGAGCCCGGCGAGGCCCGCCCGTACCAGCCCGGCGACGACGTCCGCCGGATGGACTGGGCGGTCACCGCCCGCACCACGACCCCGCACATCCGCGAGACCGTGGCCGACCGCGAGCTGGAGACCTGGGTCGTCGCCGACCTCTCGGCGAGCCTCGACTTCGGCACCGCGCTGTGCGAGAAGCGCGACCTGGTGGTCTGCGCCGTCGCGGCGGTCGCGCACCTCACCGGGGGCGGCGGCAACCGGATCGGTGCGCTGATCTCCACCGGCTCGGACACCGTCCGCATCCCGGCGCGCGGCGGTCTCGCCCACGCCCGCGGGCTGGTGCGCAAGCTCGCCGAGACCCCGCGCGCGGCCGAGGGCACCCGAGGCGACTTCGCCCAGGCCCTCGAAGCACTGCGGCGCCCGCCGCGCCGGCGTGGCCTGGCCGTGGTGATCTCCGACTTCCTGGGCGAGGAGTCCTGGGAGCGGCCGCTGCGCGCGCTGGGCGGGCGCCACGAACTGATCGCGATCGAAGTCCTCGACCCGCGCGACGTCGACCTGCCCGAGGTGGGCACCGTCGTGCTGGCCGACCCGGAGACAGGGAAACAGCGCGAAGTGCACGCTTCGGCCTTGCTGCGCAAGGAGTTCGGGGCCGCGGCCCACGCCCACCGGCAGAAGGTGGCGGCCGGCCTGCGGCGCGCGGGTGCGGCCCACCTGACGCTGCGCACGGACGCCGACTGGATCGCCGACATGGTGCGGTTCGTCGTCGCCCGCAAGCGCCGCTGGTCGGGGGGTGTGGCGTGAGTTTGACCGGATTCGCGTCCCCGTGGTGGTTCCTGCTGCTGATCGCGGTGGCCGCGGTCGCCGTCGGGTACGTGCTCGCCCAGCGGGCGCGGCGGAAGCGGACCATGCGGTTCGCGAACCTGGACCTGCTGGAAAAGGTCGCGCCGAAGAGCCAGGGCTGGGTCCGGCACGTGCCGGCGGTGCTGATCGTGCTGTCGCTGCTGCTGCTCACCGTGGCGCTGGCCGGCCCGACCGCCGAGCAGAAGGTGCCGCGCAACCGGGCGACCGTGATGCTGGTGATCGACGTTTCGCTGTCGATGGAGGCCACCGACGTCCTGCCGACGCGGCTGCAGGCGGCCCAGGAGGCGGCGACGAGCTTCGCGCGCAACATGACGCCGGGGATCAACCTGGGGCTGATCTCCTTCGCGGGCACGGCGACGGTGCTGGTCAACCCGACCACCGACCGCAACGGCGTGATCAAGGCGATCGAAAACCTGAAGCTGGCCCAGTCGACGGCGACCGGCGAAGGCATTTTCGCGGCACTGCAGTCGGTGGAGAGCTTCTCGAGCGTCGTCGGCGGCGCCGACGGGCCGCCGCCGGCGCGGATCGTGCTGATGTCCGACGGGAAGCAGACGGTCCCGGAGGACCTGTACGCGGCGCGCGGCGGGTACACCGCGGCGCAGGCGGCGAAGCAGGCGGGCGTGCCGATCTCGTCGATCTCGTTCGGCACCACCCACGGTTCGGTCACCATCGACGACAAGCAGCAGCCGGTCAGCGTGGACGACGAGTCCCTGCGCGAAATCGCCCGGTTGTCCGGTGGCGACTTCTACAAGGCGGCCAGTGCCGAGGAGCTGAAGAAGGTCTACGCGGACCTCGGTGAGCAGATCGGCTACGAGCTCAAGGACGCCGACGCGAGCAAGCCGTGGGTCGTGGTGGGCACGCTGATCCTCATGCTGGGCGCGGCGGCCAGCCTCTTCTACGGGCAGAGATTGCCGTGACTCAGGCTCGGCGGACGCCGTAGAGGCTTCCGCCGAGCAGGGTCACCCCGGAGAGCACGCCGCTGACGAACGGCACCCACGCGGCGGCGCTCCCGAGCAGGGCGAGCCCGGCGACGCCGAGCGCGGTCAGGACCACGCCGACCACGAGGATCGAGCGGGTCTTCCACGCCGAGGCGAGCGCGACGAAGTGCAGGCCGACGACCGCGGCGATCCAGGCGACGTTGGCCTGCACGGGCGCGTCCAGCAGGCTCAGCACGAAGAACCCGGCGACGAGCAGCACCAGCTCGCCCACGACGACGACCCGGTAGCTCGGCCCGAACATCGGCCGGCCTTCGAGCGTCGGCCGCCCGCCCCCGCGGACACCGAGGACGATCACCGCCGCGAGGGCGAGCACGGCGAGGGCGCGCAGCGCCCAGCCGAGCGCCGCGGGGAGCGGGGCACCGGAGTTGACGAGGACGAAGACCGTGCCGAACGCGGCGCCGATGAGCGCCCCCAGGAACTGCTGTCGCATCCGGCGAACCTACCGGAAGCCGTTCTGGCGCCAGGCTTCGTACACCGTGATGGCCGCGGTGTTGGCGAGGTTGAGCGACCGGTTGGACGGCCGCATCGGCAGCCGCACGCGCTCGGTGACCTCGGGCGCTTCCTGCACTTCGGCGGGCAGGCCCACCGACTCGGGCCCGAACATCAGGACGTCGCCGGGGGTGTAGGCGACATCGGTGTACAGGCGTGTCGCCGAGGCGGTGAACGCGTAGACCTTGGCCGGCAGCAGGACTTCCCAAGCCGCGGCCGGTGAAGCGTGGACGTGGACGCGCGCCAGGTCGTGGTAGTCGAGCCCGGCGCGGCGCAGCTGCTTGTCCTCCAACGTGAAACCGAGCGGCTCCACCAGGTGCAGTTCGCAGCCGGTGTTGGCGGCCAGCCGGATCGCGTTGCCGGTGTTGGGCGGGATTTCCGGGTGGTAGAAGAGGATGCGGAACACGGGCTCAGTCCCCGAGCAGGGTCGCGTAGACCTTGCGCACCGCTTCGGGTGGCGCTTGCGGCCGCAGCGTGGCCGGGTCGATGAACACGTACCGGATGGTCGCACCCGCGATGAGGGTTTCGCCGCGGTGGATCTCGAAGTCGAAGATCAGCGACGTCGTCCCGAGGTGGTTCAGGTACTGGGAGACCACCAGCTCCTCGTCGTGGCGGGCGGGCGCCCGGAACTGGAGGTTCGCCTCGGCGACCACGACGTCGGTGCCGTGCGCCAGGAATTCGTCGTGCGAGCCGAAGAGCGCCTTCTCCGCCTCGAAGGAGCACATGTCCACATAGGCCAGGTAGTGGGCGTTGAAGACGATGCCCTGGCCGTCGCACTCGTGGTAGCGCACGCGCAGCGGCATCTCGGCGATCGGGCGGCGAGGTGCGGTCACGCGCCCAATCTAGCGCCTCACCCGTGGAGAGCCCGGTACGCGGCCGCCGCGCCCGGCTGCAGCGGCACCGGTTGCGTCCCGATCAGCGTCCGCACGTCCAGGAACTGCGTGCCGACGGCTTCGGCGGGCACCAGCGCCGTGGCGCGCTCGACCAGCAGCCGGACCACGGCCGCGGCGACGTCGTCGGGTAAGGACGGTGCGCACACCAGCAGGTTCGCCACGCCGATCGTGCTCAGCGCGCCGACCCCGCGGTACGCCCCGTCGGGGACCTGGACCTGGTCGTACACCGGGCCGTACGCCGCGCGCAGCGCGGGCACCACCGCATCCAGGGGCAGCAGCGCGATCGGCGTCGTACGGGTCAGGTCGGCGAGCTTGGGGGTCGGGACGCCGCCCGACCACAGCATCGCGTCGACGCGGCGGCCGGCCAGCGCGCGGACCGCGTCGTCGAACAACAGGTGGCGGGCATCGACCACGACGCCGGCCTTGGCGAACAGGCGCTCGCCGAGCTGCGCCGCGCCGGAGCCGCTCGCGCCCAGGGACACCGCGCGCCCGGCGAGGTCGGCCAGCTCCCGCACCGGACCGTCCGCCCGCACGACGAGCTGCAGGTAGTTCTCGTAGACGCGGCCGAGCGCGCGCAGCGGCACCTTCCCGGCGAACGGCGGGCCGCCGCCGAGCGCGGTCTGGGCGACGTCGGCGAGCACCAGCCCCAGGTCGGCCTGCCCCCGCTGCACGAGACCGACGTTGGCCACGCTCGCCTCGGTCGGCACGGCGGTGGCGTGCAGCAGCGGTTCCGCGCGGTTCAGCTCGGCGGAGAGGAGCTCGGCGAAGGCCAGGTAGAACCCGCCGGGTTCGCCGGCCGCGATGGTGAGCGTGCGCTCCGGGCCGCGGTAGCCGGACGTCGAACACCCGGCCAGCGCGAGGCCGAGGCCGCCGAGCAGGGCCGTGCGGCGGGTGAGGGTCATCCCGGCACCTCCTGCAGCGGCAGCGTGACGCGGACTTCGAGACCGTGGGGGAGCGCCTGCCGCAGGTCCAGGACGCCGCCGCGGGTGCGCACCTGCTGGTGCGCGATGGCCAGGCCGAGGCCGGTGCCGCGCGGGGCGCCTTCGCCACCCGCGCGCCAGAACCGCTCGGTCGCCCGTGCTCTGTCCTCTTCGGACAGTCCCGGTCCGTCGTCGGCGACGACGAGGGTCGCGGTCTCGCCGCCGCTTTCCCAGTCGGTCGTGATCTTCGCGCCGCGGCCGGCGTAGTGGACGGCGTTGTCCAGCAGCACATCGAGGATCTGCGCCAGCTCGCCCTCGGGGCAGCGCACGGTCACCGGCTCGTCGTGGCCCGGCGGCGGGACGAGCGTTGCTCCGGCGTCCTCGGCGGCCGGGCGCCAGGCGTCGACGCGTTCGGCGAGGACGGAGGCGAGGTCGCAGGCCTCGTCGGTGCCCCCGGCCGCGACCCGCGTCGCGGTGCTCTCGGCCAGGGCGAGCGCGAGCAGGCCGTCGAGGAGCTTCTCCAGGCGTTCGACTTCGGCGACGGTCGCCCGGTAGGTGGTGTCGTCGCCCTCGATGCGCCCGGCCAGGGAATCGACGCGCAGGCGCAGCGCGGCCATCGGGTTGCGGAGCTGGTGCGAGGCGTCGGCGACCAGCCGGTGCTGCTGCTCGGCCGCCTCCAGCACGGCCTCGGACATCCGGTTGACCTCGGCGGCCAGCGACCGCAGCTCCCGCGGCCCGGTGCGTTCCGGGACGTGCGCGCGGTGGCCGCCGGCCACGGCCAGCACCCCGGTTTCGAGCTCGTGCAGCGGCCGCACCATCCACCGGGCCAGGACCACGGCGAGCAGCACGAACACCATGGCGACCAGCACCGCGCCGGCGCCGATGGTGCCCCAGCCGGTGGCGACGTCCGCGGCCGCCGCCGTCACCGAGGCGCGCAGCACGACCACCCCGGACACCCGGGTGCCGGTGCCGACCGGGCGGGCGAAGTAGGCCGGTTCGGCCGACCACGGGTCCAGCCGGTCCACCCGCGGCGCGGGTTCGTTGCGCATGGTCGCCTCCACCAGCGCGCGCACCGCCGGGTCGCCCGCGGTCAGCCCGCCCGCCTGCACCAGCGGGAGCCGCCGGGCGTCGACGATGACGACGCCTTCGCCGTACAGCTGGGCGTAGCGCTCGGCGTCGGCGGCGAGGGCCGCGGGGTCGTGGGTGTCGACGGCCTGCTGGGCGAGCACGACGAACCGGTCGACGTCGGCGGTGCGGGAGATGACCAGCTGCTGGGTGCGCTGCTCGGCGGTGGCGGTCAGCAGCGGCACGGCGAACGCGGCGACCACCGCGAGGGCGAGGGCGACCAGGACCACCAGCAGCCGCGTGCGCACGGGTCAGTCCCGGCCGAGCCGGTAGCCGAAGCCGCGGATGGTGGTGAGCAGGCCCGGCCGGTCGAGCTTGGCGCGCAGGCCGGTCAGGTGGACGTCGAGCGAGCGCGACACCGCGAGGTAGGCGTCGCCCCAGACCTCGTCCATCAGCTGCTGGCGGCTGACCGCGGTGCCGGGGCGCGCGGCGAGCACGGCCAGGATCTCGAACTCCTTGGTGGTGAGCCCGATGTCGTACCCGGCGACGAGCACCCGGCGGGCACCGAGGTCGATCTCGACGTCTTCGACGCGCACGACGTCCCCGGCCGGGGCGGCGCGGGCCACCGCTCGCCGCACGACGGCGTCCATCCGGGCCAGCAGCTCGGCCAGCCGGACGGGCTTGGTGAGGTAGTCATCGGCGCCGAGCCGCAGCCCGCGCACGACCGAACGTTCGTCGCCGCGGGCGGTCAGCACGATGACCGGGACCGGCGAGACGGCCCGGATCTTGCGCAGGACGTCGAGGCCGTCCAGATCGGGCAGCCCCAGGTCGAGCAGGACGAGGTCGGCCGCGCGGTGGTGGTGCAGCGCGTCGGCCCCCCGGGCGACGCTGGTGACGGGATGACCGCGCGCGTGCAGCGACTCGGCGAGCGCGCCGGCGACACCCGCGTCGTCTTCGACGAGGAGCACGCGCACGGCCATCCCCTTCAGCGTTGTTCCAGCTCCGAGGTCTTCGAGGTTTCCCGCATTGTGCCGTAGACGATCAGCGACACCAGGACGCAGCCCGCGACGTACCAGAAGAACACCGCTTCGTGCCCGGCGCTCTTCAGCGCCTGCGCGATCAGCTCGGCGGTACCGCCGAAGATCGCCACGGTGAGCGCGTAGGGCAGCCCGACGCCGAGCGCGCGGATCTTCGTCGGGAACAGCTCGGCCTTCACGATGGCGTTGATCGAGGTGTACCCGGCGACGATGACGAGCCCGGCCAGCACCAGGAAGAACGCGCCGACGGGGTTGCGGGTCGAGCCCATCACCGTCATCAGCGGGACGGTGAGCAGCGTGCCGCCGATGCCGAAGAACAGCAGCAGCGGCCGGCGGCCGATCCGGTCGGACAGGCGCCCGAACACCGGCTGCAGGAACGCGGCGACGAGGATCGCGCAGAACAGTACGATGGTGACCTGCCGCCGCGGGATGTGCGCGGTGTTTTCGAGGAACTTCTGGCTGTAGGTGGCGAAGGTGTAGAACCCGACCGTGCCGCCGAGGGTCAGGCCGACGACGAGGGCGATCTCCTTGGGGTACTTGGCCAGCGCGCGCAGGGTGCCGCGCTCGCCCGTGGCTTCTTTCGCCTCTTGCTGGTAGCTCTCGGACTCGTCCATGCCCCGCCGCAGCCACATGACGGTGAGCGCGGCGACCGTGCCGAGGCCGAACGCGATCCGCCAGCCCCACGACGTCAGCTGCTGCTCGGTGAGCAGGGCCTGCAGGATCAGCTGGAGGCCCAGCGCCAGCAGCTGGCCGCCGTAGAGCGTCACGTACTGGAAGCTCGAGTAGAAGCCGCGCTTGCCGGGAGTGGCCACTTCGGACAGATAGGTCGCCGAGGTGGAGTACTCGCCACCGACCGACAGGCCCTGGACCAGCCGCGCGGTGAGCAGCAGGATCGGCGCGGCGATCCCGATGGTGTGATAGCTCGGCGTGACGGCGATGAGCAGCGAGCCGCCCGCCATCAGCGTCACCGAGAGGACGAGCGCACTGCGCCGCCCGAACCGGTCGGCGAACCGGCCGAGCATCCACCCGCCCAGCGGCCGCATGAGGAACCCGACGGCGAACACGGCGGCGGTCCCCAGGAAGGCGGCCGTGGTGTCGGTGGTGGGGAAGAAGGACTTGGCGAAGTAGGTGGTGAACGCCGCGTAGGCGTACCAGTCGTACCACTCGACCAAGTTGCCGATCGAGCCGCGCAGCACATTGCCGATCACGCGCTTCTCGCTGACGGCGGCCGGGCTGGGGCTGTTGAGCCGGGTTGTCATCGTCGACCTCCTGTGTTGCGACTCACGGTGACCAACGGAAGGGTGAGCGGCAAGACGGGGAGGCGGTTCCTAACACGCGCTTAGGACGGTGACGTTCGGTCGGAGCAGCTGCGGTCGACCGCGAGCGAGGAAGTGCATGCTGTGTCGCGACTCACGGTGACCAACCAGCGGGTAACCACCAAGGTCGGGAGGCAGTTCCTGACACCGGCTCAGGACGGTCGCGGTGAGCCGGGCGCGGGTGCGCGACCCGCGGGCACTGCCGATAGCCTCGTGCGCGTCAGCCGCGCAGACGAAGAGTGGAGAGCACAGTGGGACGGTCGGTTCTGGTCACCGGGGGCAACCGGGGCATCGGTCTGGCGATCGCCCGGGACCTCGCCGAGCAGGGGCACCGGGTCGCCGTCACCCATCGTGGTTCGGGTGCGCCCGACGGCCTGTTCGGGGTGCAGGCGGACGTCACCGACACCGAGCAGGTCGACGCCGCGTTCAAGCTCGTCGAGGAGCACCAGGGACCGGTCGAGGTGCTCGTCTCCAACGCCGGGCTGACCGATGACACGCTGCTGATGCGGATGAGCGAAGAGCAGTTCGAGCGCGTGGTCAACGCCAACCTCACCGGCGCCTACCGGGTCGCCAAGCGCGCCTCGCGCGGCATGCTGCGCGGCAAGTGGGGCCGGTTCGTCTTCATCTCGTCGGTCGTCGGCCTCTCCGGCTCGGCCGGCCAGGCCAACTACGCGGCGTCGAAGGCCGGCCTGGTCGGCTTCGCGCGGTCGCTGGCCCGGGAGCTCGGGTCGCGCAACATCACCTCGAACGTCGTCGCGCCCGGGTTCGTCCACACGGACATGACCGACGAGCTGCCCGAGGGCCGCAAGAAGGAAATCCTCGCGCAGGTGCCCTCCGGCCGGTACGCCGAGCCTTCGGAGATCGCCGCCGCCGTGCGCTACCTGGCCTCCGAGGAAGCCGGCTACGTCAACGGTGCCGTGCTGCCCGTCGACGGCGGCCTCGGCCTCGGCCACTGACACACAGCCCACCCAGAACACCAGACTTGGAGGACCCGTGCCCGGACTGCTCGAAGGCAAGCGCCTGCTGATCACCGGCATCATCACCGACGCGTCGCTCGCCTTCCACGCGGCCAAGATCGCGCAGCAGGAGGGCGCCAAGGTCGTGCTCACCGGCTTCGGCCGCATGTCGCTGGTCGAGCGCATCGCGAAGCGGCTGCCCGAAGAGGCGCCCGTGATCGAGCTGGACGTCACCAACCAGGAGCACCTCGACGGCCTCGCCGACAAGGTCCGCGAGCACGTCGACGGCCTCGACGGCGTGCTGCACTCGATCGGCTTCGCCCCGCAGACCTGCCTCGGCGCGCCGTTCCTCGACGCGCCCGCCGAGGACGTCAAGACGGCGATCGAGATCTCGACGTACTCGTACATGTCGCTGGCGAAGGCGTGCCTGCCGCTGCTGGGCCGGGGTTCGTCGTACGTCGGCATGGACTTCGACGCCCGGGTCGCGTGGCCGGTCTACAACTGGATGGGCGTCGCGAAGGCCGGGCTCGAGTCGGTCAACCGGTACCTGGCCAAGGAGCTGGGGCCGCAGGGCATCCGCGTCAACCTGGTCAGCGCCGGCCCGATGAAGACGATGGCCGCGAAGTCCATCCCGGGCTTCGTCGACCTGGAGGACGGCTGGGGCGAGCGCGCGCCGCTCGGGTGGGACAGCACGGACCCGGACCCGGTGGCGAAGAGCGTCTGCGCGGTGCTGTCGGACTGGCTCCCCGCCACCACCGGCTCGATGATCATGGTCGACGGCGGGGTCCACTTCCTCGGCGTCTGAGTTTCACACGGCCACGAGCTCGCGGTCGTCGCTGCGCTGGACGGCGGCGGCGACCGTGAGCACGGCCAGCGTGGCCACGCCGAGACCGATGCCGGTCCAGGCGACGCTCGGGAAGCCGAGCCCGGCGTCGATCGCGACACCGCCCAGCCACGGGCCGATCGTGTTGCCGACGTTGAACGCCGAAGTCGTGCTGGCCCCGACGAGCGTCGGCGCGTCGCCGGCGGCCTGGAAGGCGCGCAGGTTCAGCGCCGGGTTGGCACCGAACCCCGCGATGCCGAAGGCGAGCACGGCCACGACGGCGACGAGCGCGTCGGTGGTCAGAGCGAGTACGAGCAACGCGGCCAACGCGAGGGCGAGGCAGCCGTAGAGCGTGGCGAACGGCCGCCGGTCGGCCAGCCGCCCGCCCACGCTGATCCCGATCAGCGCGCCGACGCCGAACAGCGCGAGGACACCGGGCACCCAGCCCTCCGGCAGGCCGTCGGTCTCGGTCAGCAGCGGCGCCAAGTAGCTGAACGCGGCGAAGATCATGGCCTGCGCCAGCGCGATCACGCCGAGTGCGAGCCAGACCCGGCCCCGCCGGAACAACCGCAGTTCGCCGCGGACGCTCACCGCGTCACCGGTCGTCTCGGGCACGAGCAGGGCCACGCCCGCCGCCGCGACCAGCGTCACCGCGGCCACCGCCCAGAACGCCGCCCGCCAGCCCGCGTGCTGGCCGAGGAACGTCCCCGCCGGGACGCCGGCGATGTTCGCCACGGTCAGCCCGCCGACCAGCACCGCCATCGCCCGGCCGCGGCGGTCCGCCGGCACGAGCGCGATCGTCGTCGCCAGCGCGACCGCCCAGAACCCGGCGCAGGCCAGCGCCGCGACCACCCGCGTCGCGAACAGGAGCGCGTAGGTTCCGGCGACGGCGCCGACCACGTGGGCCACGGCGAACACCCCGAGGAGGGCCAGCAGCGTCCGGCGGCGGGGGAGCCGGAGGGTGCCGCCGGCCAGCAGCGGGGCCCCGACCACCATGCCGACCGCGAACGCCGAGATGAGCAACCCGGCGTCCGGGATGCTCACGTGCAGGTCGGCGGCCATGCCGGGGAGCAGGCCGGTGATCATGAACTCGGACGTGCCCAGCGCGAACACGCTGAGCCCGAGGACGAAGACGGCCAGGGGCACGGGTCCTCCTCTGGTTGTGTATCGGTCAGTTCAAAATCAGGGCGTGCCGGCACCCTGTGCCGCGGTGCTCAGCGCGTGATGGCCGAAAGCGCGAGGTCGGCGACGGCGTGCATGCTGTCGCGGCTCGAGCCCCGGCGGGCCATCACGCGCAGGCCCGAGGTGGTGCTGAGCAGGTACTCCGCCACGTCGGCGGGGTCCAGGCCGTCCCGGAGGCTGCCGTCGAGCACGCCTTCCCGGACGCATTCGGTGAACATGGTCAGGTTCCGGCGGGTGTCGTGCCGCAGCGCCGCGCCCACTTCGTCGTCGGGCACGCCCAGTTCGGCGAGGGTGTTGACCACCAGGCAGCCGTGGCGGTGCTCCTCGAGGTCGTCGTCGATGGCGCTGTCGAGGACGGCGGCGAGCCGCTCGGCCGCGGTGCCCGGGCCGTCGAGGATCGCCTGGCGCTTGTCCAGCTGGGTGCCGGTGTAGTGCGCCAGTGAACGCCGGAAGAGGGCTCGCTTGCTGGTGAACGTGTTGTAGACGCTGCTGCGGCCGAGCCCGGTGGCCTCGCACAGGTCCTGCGTCGACGTCGCTTCGTAGCCGCGTGCCCAGAAGGCGTGCATCGCCTTCTCGACGGCGGCGGTCTCGTCGAACTCCCGTGGCCTGGCCATGAGAGGACCGTACCACGGTTTTGGACTGGTCGATTCATAACCGGCCCGGGTCGGCGTGCGGGCGGCCACATCGGCAAGATGACAGGGGTGGGATACGACGCGTTGCTGTGGCTTTCGTTCGGCGGTCCGGAAGGGCCCGACGACGTCATGCCGTTCCTCGAGAACGTGACCAGGGGCCGGGGGGTACCGCGCGAGCGGCTCCTGGAGGTCGCCGAGCACTACCAGCACTTCGGCGGCGTCTCGCCGATCAACAAGCTGAACCGGGACGCGATGGCCGCGGTCGAGAAGCAGCTCGCGGCGGCCGGCATGGAACTGCCGGTGCACTTCGGCAACCGCAACTGGCACCCGATGGTCGAGGAGACCCTGGCGGCGCTGACGTCGGAAGGCGCGAAGCGGGTCCTGGTGTTTCCCACGAGCGCGTACGGCGGCTATTCCGCGTGCCGCCAGTACGACGAGGACATCGAGCGCGCCCGCGCGTCCGTCGGGGACGGCGCCCCCGAACTGGTGAAGATCCGCCAGTTCTTCGACCACCCGCTGTTCGTCTCGGCGGTCGCCGACGGCGTGCGCGCGGCCCACGCGTCGCTCGGGAACGAGCCGGGGATCCGCACGGTCTTCACGGCGCACTCGGTGCCGGAGAGCGCCGACCGCGCCTCGGGGCCGCCGTCGGACGGCGGCCGCCGCTACTCGCGCCAGATCGCGGAGGCGGCGCGCCTGGTGGCGGCCGAAGCGGGGATCGCGGAGTACGACGTCGTCTGGCAGTCGCGGTCCGGGCCGCCCCAGGTGCCGTGGCTGGAGCCGGACATCGTCGACCACCTCGACGCGTTGCACGAGTCGGGGGTGCCGGGGGTGGTGGTGTCGCCGATCGGGTTCGTGTCGGACCACCTCGAGGTGATCTGGGACCTGGACAACGAGGCGGCGGAACGCGCGGCGGAGCACGGAATGGCCTTCGCCCGCGCGGCGACGGCGGGATCGGACCCGCGGTTCGCGGAGCTGGTGGTCGAGCTGATCCGCGAGCACACGCACGGGGTGGAGCCGCGGAAGCTGTCGCCGTTCCCGGCGGCGGGCTGCACCGTCAACGGCGCCCCGTGCGCGATCGGCTGCTGCGAGCCGGCAAAGCGCCCCGCGCGCTAGGCTCGCCGCCCCGGTCGGCGCGGGGAACTCAGCCTTCGCGGGCCGTCTGCTCCGCGAACACCCGGACCGCTTCGTTGATCGCCGCGCAGCGGGCCGTCCGGACCGCGTCCGACAGCGGCCGCAGCGCCTGGGCCCGCAGTGTCGAAGCCGACGCCGACAACGCCCCGCCCGGTTCGTCCGACGACGCGATCGCCAGGATCGCCGCGATCTCCTCGGCCCGCTGCAGGACCCGCAACGCGCGCCCGGGCGTTCCGGCCGGCCAGTCCACGTCCGGCCGGGAACGCAGGTGGGCCGACAGCTCCGCCCGCACGCCCGGCCGGTCCGAGGCCACGTCCAGGGTCTGCAACGCGCCGGCGCTGTTCCGGATCGCGTCGGTCAGCCCGTGCTCGGCCTCGCCGAGCGGGACGTACTCCGGGGTCGTCGGCGAGGGCAGCGAGTAGACCGTCCAGCGCACCAGTCCTTCGGCGATCGGCTCCGGCACCAGTCCGAACCCGAGGTCGGGCAGCACCAGCGCATCGCCCGCGCGCAACGCCGCTTCGGTGAACGGGCCGCCGCCGCCGCCGAGGCCGCGGACGTCGCCCGGGACCGGGAGGACCAGGTGCAGCGATTTCGCTCCTTGCGAACGCAGCGCCATCAGCAGCTGGACCGGCGTGGCCGCCCGGTTGAACGCCAGCGGGAGCGTGAAGGCGTCGGCCGCGGCGGCGTCGGCGGCCACGACGTCATGGGCCTCACCCCACGCGAGCAGGGCATCGAGGACATCGTCGGACGCGGCGGCCCCGTTGAGCCACGCGCTCGACCAGACGGCGAAAGTCGCACTGGGACGGCACACAGTTCGCTATTTTACTGGCCTATTTTACCGGGCCGCCCCCTGCACCGAGCGCGCGCCCACGCTGGAGCCGCTCCACGTCGACGCACCGCCGATCCGGCAGTAGCGTCGAACGGGTGAACGCTGTTCCAGACGCTCTTCCCCGCACCGCCGGGGCCCTGCGCGCGGCCGGGTACGAGCCGCGTCCGATCGCCCGAGAGATCCACGACAACCTGCTGACCGCCCTCAAGAACGGCGAAGACGCCTGGCCCGGCATCGTCGGCTTCTCGCGCACGGTGCTGCCGCAGCTCGAACGCGCGCTGCTGGCCGGGCACGACGTCGTCCTGCTCGGCGAACGCGGTCAGGGCAAGACCCGCCTGCTGCGCACCCTCGCCGGCCTGCTCGACGAGTGGACGCCCGTGATCGAGGGCTCCGAGCTGGGCGAACACCCGCTGCAGCCGATCACGCCCGCGTCGATCCGGCGCGCCGCCGAACTCGGCGACGACCTGCCGGTGGCCTGGCGCCACCGCTCCGAGCGCTACACCGAAAAGCTCGCCACGCCGGACACCTCGGTCGGTGACCTGATCGGCGACGTCGACCCGGTGAAGGTCGCCGAAGGCCGCAGCCTCGGCGACCCCGAGACCATCCACTTCGGCCTCGTCCCGCGGGCCCACCGCGGCATCGTCGCCATCAACGAGCTGCCCGACCTCGCCGAGCGCATCCAGGTCGCGCTGCTGAACGTGATGGAGGAGCGCGACATCCAGGTGCGCGGCTACACGCTGCGGCTGCCGCTGGACGTCCTGCTCGTCGCCACCGCGAACCCCGAGGACTACACCAACCGCGGCCGGATCATCACCCCGCTGAAGGACCGCTTCGGCGCCGAGATCCGCACCCACTACCCCCTGGACGTGGAATCGGAAGTGGCGGTGGTCCGGCAGGAGGCGAACCTCGTCGCCGAAGTCGGCGAGCCGCTGCTGGAGGTGCTCGCCCGGTTCGTCCGGAACCTCCGGGAGTCGACGGTGATCGACCAGCGCTCCGGCGTCTCGGCGCGGTTCGCCGTCGCCGCGGCGGAAACCGTGGCGGCCGCGGCCCTGAGGCGCTCGGCGCTGACCGGGGAGGAGCCCGCGGTGGCCCGCCCGGTCGACCTGGACGCCGTGCCGTCGGTGCTGCGCGGCAAGATCGAGTTCGAGCCCGGCGAAGAGGGCCGCGAGATCGAGCACCTGGTGCACCTGCTGCGCCTGGCGATCGCCGAAACCGCCCGCGACCGGTTCGCCGGTCTCGACCTGCGGCCCCTGGCCGACGCGGTCGGCGACGGCCACCTGGTGTCCACCGGCGAGCGCGTGCCGGGCAAGGACGTCCTCGAAGCCCTGCCGGAACTCCCCGTCCTGCACGAGGTCGCCCGGCGCGCCGGCGTCGCCGCCGACGAGCCCGCCGGGCGGATCGCGGCCGCCGTCGAACTCGCCCTCGAATCGCTGTTCCTGTCGCGAAGGCTCGCGAAGGACTCCGACGACGCGACGACCGTCTACGGCCGATGACCGCGGTCCCGCTTCCCGACGGCTACTCCTACGGCCCGTGGCACGACGGGCCGGACCCGCTCGCGCCGCCGGCCGACCTGCGTGACGCGCTCGACGAGATCGGCCAGGACGTCATGGCCGGCGCCTCCCCGCGGGCCGCGCTGGAGGAGATGCTGCGGCGCGGCACGAACCGCACCGCGGGCCTCGACGAGCTGACCAGACGGCTCTGGCAGCGCCGCTCGCAGGTCCAGCGGCGCAACAACCTCGACGGCACCCTGCAGGAGGTCCAGCGCCTGCTGCAGGAGGCCCTCGACGCCGAACGCCGTGAGCTGTTCCCGGACCCGGACGACGACGCCCGGTTCCGGGAGGCCCAGCTCGACGCGCTGCCGCCGGGCACGGCCGCGGCCGTCACCGAGCTGGCGAACTACGACTGGCGCTCCGAACAGGGCCGCGAGAACTACCAGCAGATCCGGGACCTGCTCGGCCAGGAGCTGATGGAGTCCCGGTTCCAGGGCATGAAGCAGGCGCTGCAGAACGCCGGGCCCGAGGACGTCGAGCGGATCAACGAGATGCTCTCCGACCTCAACGACCTCCTCGACGCGCACGCCCGCGGGGCCGAGGACGTCCAGCAGCGCTTCGACGACTTCATGGGCAAGCACGGCGAGTTCTTCCCGGAGAACCCGCGGAACGTCGAAGAGCTGATCGACGCGCTGGCCGAGCGGTCGGCGGCCGCGCAGCGGATGCTCAACTCGATGTCCGCCGAGCAGCGCGCGGAACTCGCCGAGCTGACCCAGCAGGCCTTCGGCGACCCGCGCCTGGCGCAGCAGCTGTCCCGGTTGGACGGACAGCTGCGGGCGGCGCGGCCGGGCGAGGACTGGACGGGTTCGGCGCGCTTCCGCGGCAACAACCCGCTGGGCATGGGCGAAGGCGCCCAGGCCATGCAGGACCTCGCCGAGCTGGACGCGCTCGCCGAGCAGCTCGGCCAGTCGTACCCCGGTGCGCGGCTGGAGGACATCGACCTGGAGGCCCTGGAGCGCCAGCTCGGCAAGGACGCGGGTGTCGACGCCCGCCGGCTCGCCGAGCTGGAGCGCGAGCTGCGTCGCCAGGGCCTGTTCGAACGGGCCGCCGACGGCTCGCTCCGGTTGTCGCCCAAGGCGTTGCGGCGCCTCGGCGAGACGGTGCTGTCCGACATCGTGAACGCGCTGCGCGGCAAGACCGGCGAACGCGAGACCGAGTCGGCGGGCGCGGCGGGCGAGCCCACCGGCGCGTCCCGGCCATGGCGGTTCGGGGACATGCAGCCCTGGGACGTGCCGCGGACCATCCGCAACGCGGTGCTCCGGTCGGTTTCGGTGGGGGAGCGGCAGGTCCGGCTCGACGTCGAGGACGTCGAAGTGGTCGAGACCGAGCACCGGACGCGGGCGGCGGTGGCGCTGCTGGTCGACACGTCGTGGTCGATGGTGCAGGAAGGGCGCTGGCTGCCGATGAAGCGCACGGCGCTCGCGCTCCACCAGCTGATCAGCACCCGCTTCCGCACCGACGCCCTGCAGCTGATCACCTTCGGCCGGTACGCGCAGTCGATGGAGCTGCCGGAGCTGGTCGGCCTGGAGGGCGCGTGGGAGCAGGGCACGAACGCCCACCACGGGCTGCTGCTGGCCGGGCAGCACCTGCGGCGGCACCCGGACGCCCAGCCGGTGGTGCTGATGGTGACCGACGGCGAGCCGACGGCCCACCTGGAACCCGACGGCGAAGCGGTCTTCGACTACCCGCCCCAGCCCCGGACCCTCCACAAGACACTGTCCGAAGTGGACCGGCTGGCCAAGCTGGGCGCGTCGATCTCGGTGTTCCGCCTGGGCGACGACCCGCGGCTGACGTCGTTCGTGGACCTGATCGCCCGCCGCTCGGGCGGCCGGGTGATCGCCCCGGACCTCGACGGCCTCGGCGCGGCGGTGGTCGGCGACTACCTGCGCACGCGACGCTGATCCCGGGCGGGCGCGCGTCTGCGCGCCCGCCCGGGGTCACAGGGTGATCCCCAGCCGGTCGCGGACGGCGGCGATCACTTTCTCCGTCTGCGCCCGGAGGGCGGCCAAACCGGCCTGCTCGTCGGCCGAGCCGGCGTAACTCGCGAGATCCGCGCGCACCCCCTGCTTCCACACCGCCCTGAGTCGCTGCGTCGCCGTGATCTCCTCGTCCGGGCGGCCGTCGACCAGGACGAGGTCCGCGCGCAGGCCGGGCCGGATCCGGCCGCGGTCGGCCAGCCCGAACGCGTCCGCGGGACGGGCGGTCGCCGCGGTCAGGGCGGCGGACGGCGAGAAACCCGCGGCCACGAGGTGGCCCAGCTCGCGGTGCAGGCTGGCGCCGTGGACCGTGCCCGGGTTGGGCGCGTCCGTTCCGGCCAGCACCGGCACCCCGGCCGCGTGCAGCAGCCGGGCGTTCTCCCGGGCCACCGCGAAGTCCGGCAGCTGCGGCGGCAGCCGCCGCTGCGCCTGCCGTTCGAGCACCGCGCACCACGCCGGGCCCAGCCGGGCCACGAGCGCGGGCTCGTCGAGCAAGGAGCAACCGGGAAAACCGTCGGCGATCGACAGCGTCGAGATCACCGCGACGCCCGCCGCGGCGATCGCGTCGGCCTGCCGAGGGGCCAAGGCGTCGAACGGGACGTGGGCCAGCACGTCCACCCCGGTGGGGAGCAGGTCCATGGCCGCGCGGGCGGTCGACACGTGTGCGGCGACGACCACGCCGGCGGCGTGCGCGGCCTCGGTCAGCGCGGCGATCGTCGGCACGTCCAGCGACGGCATCGGCATCGGGCCGCCCGTGCCGTCGTCGTAGAGCACCTTCAGATGCGTCGCGCCTTCGGCGAGACGGCCGGCGACGAACCGCTCGGCGTCCTGCGGGCCGGTGACGTACGGGAAGGGCGCGTACATCATGCTCGGGTGCCCGCCCGGCGCCGTGGCCCCGACGCTGGAGGAGCGCACGTCGGCGCCGCCGGGCCCGGCGGCGAGGGCCTCGCGCACGGTGTCCGGCTTGCTGAACATGTCGAGCACGGTCGTGACGCCGAACGTGAGCGCCTGCCGGGGCGCACCGGGCAGCAGGTGCACGTGGGCGTCGATCAGCCCGGGCAGCAGCGTGCCGCCGCGGGCGTCGACGTGTTCGTCGCCCGGCTCGCGCAGGGTGTCCTCGCCGATCGCGGCGATGCGGCCGTGCGCGATCCGGACCGCGGTGCAGGCGGTGAGGCGCTCGCCGTCGAAGACGCGGGCGCCGGTGATGGTCGTGGTCACGAGGGCCACGGTAAAAGTTGACATTGTGTGAAGGTCAACTTCTAAGCTGGCGGGATGCAGTACTCGATCAGCCAGGTCGCGAAGGCGTCCGGCGTCTCGGCGCGGATGCTCCGCCACTACGACGCGATCGGCCTGCTCGCCCCGGCGTCGGTGGCGGCGAACGGCTACCGCTGGTACGGCCGGCTCGAACTGCTGCGCCTGCAGCGCATCCTGCTGCTGCGGCGGCTCGGGCTCGGCCTGGCCGAGATCGGGGCCGTGCTGGGCGACCAGGTCGACGAGGCGGCCGCGCTGCGCGGGCACCTGGCCCAGCTCGAGGAGGAGCGGCGTCGCCTCGACCGGGTGATCGCGACCGTCGAGGAGACGATCACCGACCTCGGCCACGCCCGGATCGACGACCCGGACCGGTTCTTCGCCGGGCTGCGCAAGGACGGCGCCGCCATGCGGCAGCACTATCGCGAGACGTTCGGCGAGGGTGCCGCGGCGGTCTTCGACACCGCCCAAGCCGCCCAGGAGGGGCTCACCGCCGCGGACTACGAGCACGCAGCCGCCCGGAGCGCCGCCCTGTTCCGGCGGCTGGCCGCCGTCATGCGGGCCGGCGCGGCGCCGGAGGACCCCGCCGCGCTCGACGCCGTCGCCGAGCACTACGGGTCCGTGAGCCACTTCTGGCAGCCGACGGCCCCGGCGTACGCCGCGATGGGCGGGCTGTACCTGAACGATCCCCGGCAGCGGGAGCTGGCCGAGCGGGCCGATCCCGCGCTCCCGGCGTGGCTGGCGCGGGCGATCGAGGCTTACGCCCGCGTGCGGCTCGTCCCACCGCTCGGGAACGCATGACGCACCAGCCCTTACAGTCGAGGTATGCAGACTTGGTCATCGGTCGACGTGCCCCGCATCCCCGGCACCCCCCGCCCGCTGCGGCTCCACGACACGGCCACCGGGCAGATCCGCCCGACCGCGCCCGGCGCCACCGCCCGGATGTACGTCTGCGGCATCACGCCCTACGACGCGACGCATCTGGGGCACGCCGCGACGTATCTCGCCTTCGACCTGGTGAACCGCATCTGGCGGGACAACGGGCACGACGTCCACTACGTGCAGAACGTCACCGACATCGACGAGCCGCTGCTCGAGCGGGCCGCGCGCGACCAGGACGACTGGGTCGTGCTGGGCATGCGCGAGACGGCGCTGTTCCGCGAGGACATGACCGCGCTGCGGGTCATCCCGCCGCGGCAGTTCGTCGGCGCGGTCGAGAGCATCCCGGAGATCGTCGAGGTCATCGCGAAGCTGCTGGCCAACGGCTCGGCGTACCGCGCGGACGACCCCGAGTTCCCCGACGTCTACTTCGACCACACGGCGACCGGCAGGTTCGGCTACGAGTCGAACTACGACGCCGGGACCATGGCGGAGTACTTCGCCGAGCGCGGCGGCGACCCCGACCGCGTCGGCAAGCGCCACCCGCTGGACGCCCTGCTGTGGCGCGTGGCCCGCGAAGGCGAGCCGTCGTGGGAGTCCGAGCTCGGCGCCGGCCGCCCCGGCTGGCACATCGAGTGCAGCGCGATCGCGGTCAACCGGCTGGGCCTCGGGTTCGACCTCCAGGGCGGCGGCTCGGACCTGATCTTCCCGCACCACGAGTACAGCGCGGCGCACGCGGAGGCCGTCGCCAAGGACGGTCAGTTCGCCCGCCACTACGTGCACGCCGGGATGATCGGCCTCGACGGCGAGAAGATGTCGAAGTCGCGCGGGAACCTGGTCTTCGTCTCGCGGTTGCGCGCCGACCAGGTCGACCCCGGCGCGATCCGGCTCGCGTTGTTCGCCGGCCACTACCGCGACGACCGGCCGTGGACCGCGCAGCTGCTGGCCGACGCCGAAGCCCGGCTCGCCCGCTGGCGCGAAGCCGTGTCGCTGTCCACCGGCCCGGCGGCGGAGGACACCGTCACGCGGCTGCGCGACCACCTGTCCGACGACCTCGACACCCCGAAGGCCCTGGCGGCGATCGACGCGTGGGCGAACGAGGCCCTGCGCCGCGACGGCACCGACCCGACGGCCCCGGCCCTGATCCGCGACGCCGTCGACGCCCTCCTCGGCATCACCCTCTGACGTCGAGGGAGCGCCACTTTCACGTGAAAGTGGCGCTCCTCGAGGGTGTATAACGGCCTACCCGGCGACCGATCGGCCGGCGGCCAGTTCCAGGTGGTCACCGGACCAGTCCCGGCGCAGCCACCGGTCGTGGGACGCGATGACGACCGCGCCCGGCGCCGTCTCCAAGGCCGCGAACAGCTCTTCCGCGAGGGTCAGCGAAATGTGGTTCGTCGGCTCGTCGAGCAGCAGCACCTCCGGCGGGTCGGCGAGCAGGATGGCCAGGGCCAGCCGCCGCCGCTGACCGACCGACAGCGCCCCGACCGGCTGCCGGAGGTCCCGCGAAGCCAGCAGGCCCAGCCGGCTCAGCGGGGGAGCGTCCTCGCCGAGCGCCTCCCGGTACACGCGGGCCGCGTTCCGCTCCGGTTCGGCGAACACGACGTCCTGCTCCAGCAGGCCGATCCGCACACCGTGTCCGAAGTGGACCGTCCCGGCCGCCGGGGCGAGCCGGCCGGCCAGCACCGACAGCAGCGTCGACTTCCCGGCGCCGTTCCCGCCGGTGACGAGCAGCCGGGCCGAGCCGCCGACGTCCAGCCGGGGCAGGCTCAGCCGGCCCGGAACCTCCAGTGACCGCA
This sequence comes from Streptomyces sp. MN03-5084-2B, assembly GCA_033793495.1. Classification (GTDB taxonomy): domain Bacteria; phylum Actinomycetota; class Actinomycetes; order Mycobacteriales; family Pseudonocardiaceae; genus Amycolatopsis. Next base: position 43,678 of record JARAWT010000051.1, read on the forward strand.
CCGAGATCGCCGGGCCGTCGCCACCCGCGCGGCCGGTGAGCTCCGCCTTGAACCGCAACGGTGCCGGGGGCTTGCGCACCTGGTCGCGTTCCAGCTTCTCCAGGCGCTGCTCGGCGTCGCGCACCCGCCGCGAGATCGTCTTCTGGACGCGGGCGCCCTTGAAAGCGTGGATGAACTTGTCGTTGTCGCGCGGGCCGCGGCCGTAGGCGACGTTCCGCGCGGTGACCGCGACGGTTTCCCGTAGCTCCTTCAGTTCCTCCTGCTCCTCGGCGAAGCGCTGCTCCCAGCGCGCCCGCTCGGCCTTCTTGTGGCCGAGGTACTCGGTGTAGCTGCCGCCGTAGCGGACCGCGCCGCCGGCCTGCCGGTCGGCCGCGGCCGGGTCGAGGTCGACGATGTCGGTGCAGACGGCGTCGAGGAACACCCGGTCGTGCGAGGACAGCACCACGATCCCGGTCAGCTCGGCGAGGTGGCGTTCCAGGAACTCCATCGCCGTGTCGTCGAGGTGGTTGGTCGGCTCGTCGAGCAGCAGTGTCTCCGGCTGCCGGACCAGCAGCGCGGCCAGGCCGAGCCGGGAGCGCTGCCCGCCCGAAAGCGTGCCGAGCAGCCGGTCCGGGGCGAGGCCGCCGAGGCCCAGCCCGTCGCAGACGAGCTTCGCGCGGCGGTCGGCGTCCCAGAGGTCGTGGGCCTGGGCCCACTCCAGCACCCGGCCGTACTCCTCGAGCACGCCCGGGTCGTCGGGCCGGTCGGTCATGGCCGCGGTCAGCTCGTCGAGCCGGGCCGCGGCGGCCCGGATCTCGGCGAGCGCGTCGTCGAGGACGTCGGCGAAGGTCGCGTCCATGGCGAAGGGCAGCTCCTGCAGCAGGAACCCGACGTCCGGGCCGCGCAGCACCTCGCCGGAGCGCGGTTCGTCGAGCCCGGCGAGCAGGCGCAGCAGGGTGGACTTGCCCGTGCCGTTCTCGCCGACCAGGCCGAGCCGCTGCCCGGCCGACGCGGTGAGCGAGACGCCGTCGAGGACGACGCGGGTGCCGTAGCCGAAGACGACGTCCTTGGCCTGCAACGGAAAAACGGAAGACATGTGCGATCACCGAGCCCTGGGGGAAGAAAGCGGAGATCCCGGCCGGGCATCTCGGCACGCGGGAGCGTCGGCTCGACCGGGTGCCGCCTCAGGCGGGATGGGCGCGGTTCAGTTCCTCATAGTGGACTCAGGTTAACGCAACAACCGTAGAGTTAGTCAACTCGATATGGCCTGGGTCACATCCGGCAGCTCGCCCGTCGACCGTTCCGCCGCCGCGGTGCCGTCGGTGAGGAACTCGAGTAGGGCCGTCAGCTGGCGGCGGTCGAAGCGGGCGAGGCGTTCGCCGACGAACCGCGCCATCGGCGCGTACAGCTCGGCGAGCTCGGCCATCCGGTCGGGCAGCGGCCGGATGACGAGCCGGCGGCGGTCCGCGGGATCGGGGGCGCGCTCGGCGAGCCGGTGTCGCTCCATCCGGTCGAGCAGCCGGGTGAACGCGCCCGTGCTCATCCCGAGCAGCCGGGCGAGCTCGGACGGCGAATCGCTGACGCCGCCGTGCAGCAGGTGCAGGCAGTGCAGCTCGGTCGGGGTGACGTCCATCCGCTCGGCGACCGCCGCGTGGAACAGCGCGGTCGAGCCGACGAAGCGGGGGAGAGCGAGAGCGGCGGCGGTGGCGAGTTCGCGCTGGTCGGGCAACGTCCATCCAAGGTCTGTCACGACGCAGTCACTGCCTCGTGCAGTCACTGCTCCGCGAACGATAGCGAAGCCGGTTGACAAACCCGCAGGCGGGACCAACTATGAAAGAACACTTTCGAAATGAAGCTTTCAGATTGGACGAGCGATGGCCGGGCTGCCGCCGCGCAAGCGGATCGAAGACGTCGAGCTGTTGCGCGCCCTGGCGCACCCGCTGCGGTCCGCGCTGCTCAACCACCTGACCGCCGTCGGCCCGCGCACCGCGAGCGAGTGCGCCGAGGCGGTCGGCTCGACGGCGTCCAACTGCAGCTGGCACCTGCGCCAGCTCGCCCAGTACGGCCTGGTCGAGCGCGCCGACGCCGAGGACGGCCGCGAACGGCCGTGGCGCGCCCGGCAGGTCGGCCTGGAAATGGGGGAGCTGGCCGACGACCCGGCGCACCGGGCCGCGCAGCTGGGCGTGGTGGGCGCGACGCTGACCCACGAGCAGGAGCTGACCCAGCGGTATCTGGACTCCCTCGACGACCTCGACCCGGAATGGCGGGCCGCGACCGGGCTGTCGACCTACGCCCTGCGCGTCACCCCGGCGGAGCTGACCCGGCTCACCGAGGCGATCGACGCGCTGGTCCGCCCCTACATCGGCGCAATCCGGACCGACGCCCCCGCCGGCGCCCGTTCGGTGCATGTCGGCCTGCGGGCGTTCCCGCGCATCGAACACTCGGGGAAGGCGGAGGAATGAAGCAGCTCCTGGGGGTGCCCGCGTTCGCACGGCTGTGGGTGGCCGCGTTCTTCGGCGAGACGGCCGAGTGGATGCTGCAGGTCGCGTTGCCGGTCTACGTCTTCCAGCGCACGGGATCGGCGGCGACGACGGCGCTGAGCATCGTGCTCGGCCTGCTGCCCGCGGTGCTGCTGAGCCCGGTGGCCGGCGTCGTCGCCGACCGGTGGAACCGCCGCGCGGTGCTCTTCGGCGTCTGTCTCGGGCTCGCCGTCGTGGCGCTCCCGCTGCTGGCCGAGCCCGGTGTCACGGTGGTGTACGCGGTGATGGCGGCCCAGGCTGCGCTGGCTTCGGTGTTCGAGCCCGCGCGCAACGCGCTCGTGCCGGAGCTCGTCGGCGTCGCCGACGTGACCGCGGCGAACGGCCTGATGAGCGTGAACGGCAGCGTCGCCCGGCTGGCCGGCGGCTGGGCCGGGGGTGCGCTGCTGGGGTTCGGCGGGCTCGCCGACGTCATCGCCGGCTACCTGGCCGTTCTCGTGGTCGCCGCGGCCTTGCTGGCCAAGCCGTTCCGCCGGCTCGCCGCACCCGCGCCGGCGCCCGTGCGGGAACCGGTGGTGCGAGCCTGGCTGGACGGCCTGCGCGAGCTGACGCACAACCGGCGGCTGCGGCGGACCGGGCTGGCGCTGGTGTGCACCTCGCTGGCGCAGGGCATGTTCCTGGTGCTGTTCGTGGTCTACGTCCTGGACGTGCTCGGCGGCAGCGAAGCCGACGCCGGCCTGCTGCGCGGGGTGCAGGCGATCGGCGGCCTGGCCGCCGGGTTCGCCGTGGCCACCGTGGCGCGGCGGGTCGCGCCGGCCGCGTTGCTGGGCTGGGGATCGCTGGCGCTGGGCCTGCTGTCCGCGGTGATCTGGAACCTCGCCCTCGTCACGACGGCGCTGGGACTGTACGTCGGGTTGTTCGCCCTCGCCGGGGCTCCGGGCGTGGTCGTCGGCGCCGGGACGCTCGCGGAGATCCAGAGCGCGGTCGCGCCCGAGCGCGCCGGACGGGTGCTGAGCACGACGTTCGCCGCCGTGGCCACCTGCACGACGGTCGGCGCCCTGCTGGCGGGCACGCTCGTCGCGACGACCGGGCCCGCCGTGCTGCTGGACGTCCAGGCCGGCGTCTACGTCCTCGCAGGGGTGCTCGTGCTGGCCCGAAAACGCGGGATCCGGACAGCTTCGGCGGGCGCGGTGGTTACGGTGGAGGGGTGCCGCACCTCTTCGCCACCAGCGACCTCCACGTGACCCACGAGGGCAACGGCCCGATCCTCGACTCGGTCGTCCCGGAAACGCCGGAAGACTGGCTGCTCGTCGCCGGCGACGTCGCCGAGCTGGCCGAGGCCACCATCGGGACGCTGAAGACCCTGCGCAGCCGGTTCGCGAAGGTCGTCTGGGTTCCGGGCAACCACGAGCTGTGGACGACGAAGAACGACGAGTGCCAGCTGCGCGGCCAGGCCCGGTACGAGTACCTCGTCGAGCAGTGCCGCGAGATCGACGTGCTGACCCCGGAGGACGAGTTCCCGGTCTGGCGGCACGGCTCGCGGCCGCTGACGATCGCGCCGCTGTTCCTGCTCTACGACTACAGCTGGCGGACCCCGGACGCGGAGGGCAAGCCCCTCGAAGAGGCCCTGCGCCAGGCCCGCGAGGCCGGCGTCGTCTGCACGGACGAGTACTTCCTGTTCCCCGACCCGTACCCCAGCCGCCAGGCCTGGTGCGAGGACCGGCTGAAGATCAGCACCGAGCGCCTCGACGCGATCCCCGCGGACCACGGCACGATCCTGATGTCCCACTGGCCCCTGCACCGCCACCCGACGGCGCCGCTGTACTGGCCGGAGTTCGCGCTGTGGTGCGGGACGACGAAGACCGAGGACTGGCACGTCCGCTACCGCGCGGAGATCGCCGTCTACGGCCACCTGCACATCCCGCGCAGCACCGAGGCCGACGGCGTCCGGTTCGAAGAGGTCTCGCTGGGTTACCCGCGCGAGTGGCGGAAGCGGGCGCGGGGTGCGGTGCCGATGCGCCGGATCCTGTGGCCGTCATGACCCCTCGCGCCGCCGCTCCCTGAGCGCGCGGACCCGTCCGCGGCTGGCGCACGCCGGGGACGGGCACCACCGCCGCCGCCCGCTCGGGTCGGCGAAGACGCCGCGGCAGTCCTCCTCCGGGCAGGCCCGCAGGTCGTGCCGCAGGGGACCGGTGAGCCAGTCCGCGGCCTGGTGGGCCAGCCGCCCGAGTGCGTCGGCGGCGGTCGCCGGGGCGCTCCGCCGGAGCCGGTCGAGCGCGGCCAGGTGCACCGGCTCGGTCTTGAGGAAGGGCCGCAGCCGGTTCACCTGGTCGGCGCCGGGCGGGACTCCGTCGAGCGCGCCCAGCGCGAGTTCGCGGAGAGCCTCGCGGAGCTGGTGGGCCGCGCGCACGTCGGCGTACGTGACCGGCGCGAGCGGGGTCAGCTCCGAGCGGGCCAGCCACTCGCGCAGCTGCTCGGCGGTCATCAGGCGCTCGACCGGCTGCGCGCCGAAGTGGCGGCCGCGGGTGGCGAGCAGGTTCAGCCAGGGGGCACCCATGTCGAGGCGGAAGTCTTCGGGCACCTCGCCATCGTAACGGTTGGGGCGTTACACTGGCGAGTGTGACTGGGGAACCCAAGGTCCGCACGGTGCTGGGTGACATCGAGCCGGCCGAACTGGGCGTGACGAACTCGCACGACCACCTCTTCTTCGCCTCGAAGCTGCTGCCGGGCCAAGAGCTCGACGACCCGGTCGAGGCCGCCCACACGCTCCTCGAGTTCCACTCGCGGGGCGGCGCGGCCCTCGTCCAGTGGACGCCGTACGGCCTGACCCGGCGGACCCGCGACCTCGCCTGGATGTCGGAGCAGGTCGGCGTGCACGTGGTCGCGGCCACCGGCCTGCACCGCGCCGAGCACTACGCCCCGGTGATCCTCGGCCGCGTCATCGACGATCTGGTCCGGGAGTTCGTCGCCGACCTGACCGAGGGGACCCAGCCCGCCGACCTGCCCGACGAGCCGCGGACCGGCCCCCGTGCCGGGCTGGTCAAGGTGGCCGGCGCCTTCCACACGATCGACTCGCACGCCCGGCTGACGATGACCGCCGCCGCGGTCGCCCACGAGGAGACCGGCGCGCCGATCGCCGTGCACCTCGAACTCGGCACGGCGGGCCTGGAGGTGGTCGAACTGCTCTGCGACAAGCTCGACGTGCCACCCGAAAAGGTGATCCTCGGGCACCTCAACCGGAACCCGGACGCGCGGCTGCAGCGGGAGATCGCCGAGACCGGCGTGTTCCTGGGCTTCGACGGCCCGTCGCGGGCCAACCACGCCACCGACCTGCGGCTCTTCGACGGCCTCGAGGCGCTCGTCGAGGCCGGGCACGGCGGGCAGATCCTGCTCGGCGGCGACACGACCACCGCGGCGGCGCGGAACCAGCCGGGGGCGGCCTACCTGCTCACCACGCTGGCCCCGCGGCTGACCAAGCTGCTCGGCGGCGACGTCGTCACCGCCATGCTGGTGGCGAACCCCGCGCGGGCGTTCGCCACCAGCTGGCTGAAGTGAGCTGCGCTGAAGGTGCCCGTCAGCGCAGGCCGAAGCCTTCCTGTCCGCCGCCGCGGCCGCGGCGGCGCAGGTAGCGCTCGAACTCGGCGGCGATCTTGTCGCCGCTCACGTCCTGCTCGGCGACCTCGCTCTGGGCGTCCCCCCGCTCCTCGAGGCTGCGGACGTACTCGCTGATCTCTTCGTCCTCGTCGGCCATCTCGCTGACCGTGCGCTGCCACTCCTCGGACTGCTCCGGCAGCGCGCCCAGCGGGATCTCGACGTCGAGGATGTCCTCCAGCTTGTGCAGCAGCGCCAGGGTCGCCTTCGGGGACGGCGGGTGCGACACGTAGTGCGGCACCGCGGCCCAGATCGACACGGCCGGGATGCCCGCCTGCACGCAGTAGTCCTGCAGGATGCCGACGATGCCGGTCGGGCCCTGGTAGTTGTTCAGGTCCAGCCCGTAGAGCGACGCCGTGTCCTTGTCGTACGCCGTTCCGGTGACCGGGACAGGTCGCGTGTGCGCGGTGTCGGCGAGCAACGCCCCCAGCGTCACCACCGTCGCGACGTCGAGCTGCTTGATGTGCTCGAGCAGCTCGGCGCAGAAGGCGCGCCAGCGCATGTTCGGCTCCGGGCCCTGGACGAGGACGACGTCCCGGTCGAACCCGTCCGGGCGGCACACCGACAGCGTCGTGGTCGGCCAGTCCACCCGTCGAGTGACGCCGTCCACCATCCGGACGGTCGGGCGGCTGACCTGGAAGTCGTAGTAGTCGTCGGGCTCCAGTTCGGCCAGCGGGGTGGCGTCCCAGTTCAGCTGCAGGTGCTCGACCGCCCGGCTGGCCGCGTCACCTGCGTCGTTCCAGCCTTCGAAGGCGACGACCATCAACGGTCGGGTGGGTTCGGGGCGGCCGCCGGGCGGCCGCGGGGTCTCGTCGACGGGCTCACTCACCGGACCAGCCTACGACCACCGGCCTTAGGCTGTTCAGCATGTCCGAACGCCTGTCGTCGCCGTTCCTCGATGCCCTTCGCGCGCGCGTCCTGGTGGCCGACGGGGCGATGGGCACCGCTCTCCAGGCCCACGACCTGAGCCTGGACGACTTCGGCGGGCTCGAAGGCTGCAACGAGATCCTCAACGTCACCCGCCCGGACGTGGTCCGCTCGGTGCACCGCGGGTACCTGGAGGCGGGCGCGGACGCGGTCGAAACGAACACTTTCGGGGCCAATTTCGCCAACTTCGCCGAGTACGACATCACCGAGCGGATCTTCGAACTCGCCGAGGCCGGCGCCCGGCTGGCCCGCGAGACGGCCGACGAGTTCGCGACCCCGGACCGCCCGCGGTTCGTCCTCGGCTCGGTCGGGCCCGGCACGAAGCTCCCGACCCTCGGCCACGCCCCGTTCACCACGCTGCGCGACGCCTACCGCGAGGAGGTTCGCGGCCTCCTCTCCGGCGGCGCCGACGCGGTGATCGTCGAAACCACCCAGGACATCCTCCAGACGAAGGCGTCGATCATCGGCGCGAAGCGGGCGATGGCCGCCGAAGGCCGGCACGTGCCGATCCTCGCTTCGATCACCGTCGAAACGACCGGCACCATGCTGCTCGGCACCGAGGTCGGCGCCGCGCTGGCGGCGCTCGAGCCGCTCGGCATCGACGTCATCGGACTCAACTGCGCCACCGGCCCGGCCGAGATGAGCGAGCACCTGCGGCAGCTGGCCAAGCACGCCCGGGTGCCGCTGTCGGTGATGCCCAACGCCGGCCTGCCCGAGCTCGGCCCGGACGGCGCGGTGTACCCGCTCGGCCCGGAAGCCCTGGTCGAGGCGCTGACCGGGTTCGTCCGCGAGTTCGGCGTGGGCCTGGTCGGCGGCTGCTGCGGCACCACCGGCGAGCACATCCGGCAGCTCGCCGCCGCCGTGGCGGGCACCCCGCCGGTCGCGCGGCGGCCGCGGCCCGAGCCCGGCGTGTCGTCGCTGTACCAGGCGGTGCCGTTCAAGCAGGACGCCAGCGTGCTGATGATCGGCGAGCGGACCAACGCCAACGGCTCGAAGGCCTTCCGCACCGCGATGCTCGAAGCCCGCTGGGACGACTGCGTCGAGATCGCCCGCGAGCAGACCCGCGACGGCGCCCACCTGCTGGACCTGTGCGTCGACTACGTCGGCCGCGACGGCACCGCGGACATGGCCGAGCTGGCGGGCAGGCTCGCCACGGCGTCGACGCTGCCGATCATGCTCGACTCCACCGAGGTCCCCGTGCTACGCGCAGGCCTCGAACGGCTCGGCGGCCGCTGCGCGGTCAACTCGGTCAACTACGAGGACGGCGACGGCCCGGAATCCCGCTTCACGCAGGTCATGGAGCTGGTCAGCGAGTACGGCGCCGCCGTCGTCGCCCTGACCATCGACGAGGAAGGCCAGGCGCGGACCGCGCAGAAGAAGGCCGACATCGCCACCCGGCTCATCGAGGACATCACCGGGAACTGGGGCCTGCGGACCTCCGACGTCATCATCGACGCGCTCACCTTCACCATCGCCACCGGCCAGGAGGAGTCCCGCCGCGACGGCATCGAGACGATCGAGGCCATCCGCGAGATCAAACGCCGGCATCCCGAGGTCCAGACCACCCTCGGCCTGTCGAACATCTCCTTCGGGCTCAACCCGGCCGCGCGGCAGGTGCTGAACTCGGTGTTCCTGCACGAGTGCGTCCAGGCCGGGCTCGACACCGCGATCGTGCACGCGTCGAAGATCCTCCCGATGGCCCGCATCCCGGACGACCAGCGCGCGGTCGCCCTGGACCTCGTCCACGACCGCCGCCGCGACGGCTACGACCCGCTGCAGGAGCTGATGGCCCTGTTCGAGGGGGTCAGCGCGGCGTCGTCCAAGGCGTCGCGCGCGGAAGAACTGGCCGCGTTGCCGCTGTTCGAACGCCTGGAGCGGCGGATCGTCGACGGCGAGCGCAACGGCCTCACCGACGACCTCGACGCGGCCCTGCAGCAGCGGCCCGCTCTGGAGATCATCAACGACACGCTGCTGTCGGGCATGAAGACCGTCGGCGAGCTCTTCGGCTCGGGGCAGATGCAGCTGCCGTTCGTGCTGCAGTCGGCCGAGGTGATGAAGGCCGCCGTCGCCCACCTCGAGCCGCACATGGAGACCGGCGACGACTCCGGCAAGGGCCGGATCGTGCTCGCCACCGTGCGCGGCGACGTCCACGACATCGGCAAGAACCTCGTCGACATCATCCTGTCCAACAACGGCTACGAGGTGGTCAACCTCGGCATCAAGCAGCCGATCACGACCATCCTCGACGCCGCCTCCGAGCACGGTGCCGACGCGATCGGGATGTCCGGGCTGCTGGTCAAGTCCACGGTGATCATGAAGGAGAACCTCCAGGAGATGAACTCCCGGGGTGTCTCCGCGCGCTGGCCGGTGCTGCTGGGCGGGGCGGCGCTCACCCGGTCCTATGTGGAGAACGACCTGAGCGAGCTGTACCTCGGCGACGTCCGCTACGCGCGGGACGCCTTCGAGGGCCTGCGGCTGATGGACGCGATCATGGCGGCCAAGCGCGGCGAATCGCCGGTGGTGGACGCCGACGCGGAGAAGAAGCGGCAGGAGCGCAAGGAACGCCGCGAACGCTCGCTGCGGATCGCCGAAGCGCGCAAAGCCCGCAAGGCCGACGAAGAAGCCCTGGAGGGTCCGCCGCCCGCGCGTTCGGACGTCGCCACCGACGTGCCGCTGCCGGCCCCGCCGTTCTGGGGTTCGCGGGTGGTCAAGGGCATCGCGCTCGCGGACTACGCCGCCATGCTCGACGAGCGCGCCACCTTCATGGGCCAATGGGGGCTCAAGGGCGCCCGCGGCGGTGCCGGGCCGACGTACGACGAACTCGTCGAATCCGAAGGCCGGCCGCGGCTGCGGTACTGGCTCGACCGGCTCACCGCCGACGGCATCCTGGCCCACGCGGCCGTCGCCTACGGCTACTTCCCGTGCGTCGCCGAGGGCGACGACCTGGTCGTGCTCACCGAGCCTTCGCCCGGCGCGCCGGAGCGGCTGCGCTTCACCTTCCCGCGCCAGCGCCGCGACCGGCGGCTGTGCCTGGCCGACTTCTACCGGCCGCGCGAGTCCGGCGAGGTCGACGTCGTGCCCTTCACCGTGGCCACCATGGGCCAGCCGATCGCCGACTACGCGAACGAGCTGTTCGCGGCCGACGCCTACCGCGACTACCTCGAAGTGCACGGCCTCGGCGTCCAGCTCACCGAGGCGCTCGCCGAGTACTGGCACTGCCGCATCCGGCAGGAGCTCACCCTGCCCGGCGGTGTGGCGGTCGCCTCAGAGGACCCCGACGACGTCGAGGACTTCTTCAAGCTCGGCTACCGTGGAGCCAGGTTCTCCCTGGGCTATGGCGCCTGTCCCGACCTCGAAGACCGGGCGAAGATCGTCGCCCTCCTCGAACCGGGCCGGATCGGCGTCAAGCTGTCCGAGGAGTACCAGCTGCACCCCGAGCAGTCGACCGACGCGATCGTCTGCCACCACCCGGAAGCCAAGTACTTCAACACCTGATCCTGGAGGTAGATCCACTGTGGACGGACTCGATGCGGTGCTGTGGGACATGGACGGCACGCTCGTCGATTCCGAGAAGCTGTGGGACGTCGCCCTCTACGAGACGGCGGAGTTCCTCGGTGGCAGGCTTTCCGAGGAACAGCGGATGACGCTCGTGGGGTCCAACATGGACGACACGTCGGCGTACCTGCTCGAAGTGGTCGGCCTTCCGGTGACGCCGGAGGCGATCGCGTCGACCGGCGAGGAGATCCGCCGCCGCACGGCCGGGCTGTTCGACGACGAGCTGCCGTGGCGCCCGGGCGCGCGCGAGGCGTTGACGGCGGTGCGCGAAGCAGGCCTGCGTTCGGCGCTGGTCACCTCCACCGAGCGCGACCTGACCGAGCTGGCGCTGAACACGATCGGCCGGGACTTCTTCGACGTCACCGTGTGCGGCGACGAGGTCGAGGGCCTCAACAAGCCGTTTCCGCGCCCGTACCTGAAGGCGGCCGAGCTCCTCGGTGTCGACCCGGCGCGCTGCGTCGCGGTCGAAGACTCGCCGCCGGGCACCGCTTCCGCCGTCGCGGCGGGCTGCACGGTGCTGGTGATCCCGAACGACGTCCCGGTCGAGGCGGGGGAGCGGCGCGTGTTCCGCGACTCCCTGGTGGGCATCGACGTGCCGGGGCTGGCGGCCCTGCTCGGCTGACCACGACCATGTCGCTTTTCCGCTAGCCCGGGGTGGCCCGGGTCCGCGATGCTGAAGCGGTGCATGAGGACTTCGAACGGTGCGTGCGGGCCGTGCAGGCGAAGGACGCCCGGTTCGACGGGTGGTTCTACTGCGCGGTCCTGACCACCCGGATCTACTGCCGGCCCAGCTGCCCGGTGGTGCCGCCCAAGCGGCAGAACATGAGCTTCTACCCCAGTGCGGCGGCCGCCCAGCAGGCCGGGTTCCGGGCCTGCAAGCGCTGCCGTCCCGACGCGAGCCCGGGTTCGCCCCTGTGGAACGAGCGCGCCGACCTGGTGGCCCGGGCGATGCGGCTGATCGCCGACGGCGTCGTCGACACCGAAGGCGTCCGCGGCCTCGCCGCCCGGCTCGGCTACAGCGTCCGGCAGGTCGAACGCCAGGTGTTCGCCGAACTCGGGGCCGGCCCCCTGTCCCTGGCCCGCGCCCAGCGCGCCCAGACCGCGCGGACCCTGATCGAGACGACCACGCTGCCGATGACCGAGCTGGCCCTGGCCGCCGGGTTCGGCAGCATCCGGACGTTCAACGACACCGTCCGCGAGGTGTTCGCCCTCTCGCCGACGGAGCTGCGGCAGCGCGCGAAGGGCCGGCCCACCGCGGCCGCCGGCGCGCTCGTCCTGCGGCTGCCCTACCGGAAGCCGCTGTGCCCGGACAACCTCTTCGGGCACCTCGTGGCGACCGGCGTGCCGGGTGTGGAGGAGTGGCGGGATGGCGCCTACCGCCGGACGCTGCGGCTGCCGCACGGACACGGCGTCGTCGCGCTGCGGCCCGAAGACGGTCACATCGCCTGCCGGCTCACCCTGGCCGACCTCCGCGACCTGCCCACCGCCACCAGCCGGTGCCGCCGCCTGCTCGACCTCGACGCCGACCCGGTCGCCGTCGACGACCAGCTCGCCACCGACCCGCTGCTCGCCCCGCTGGTCGCGGCCGCGCCCGGGCGCCGGGTCCCGCGCACCGTCGACGGCGCCGAGTTCGCCGTCCGGGCCGTGCTGGGCCAGCAGGTCTCGACGGCGGCGGCCCGGACCCACGCCGCCCGGCTCGTCGTCGCCCACGGCGAGCCGGTCGACGACCCCGAGGGCGGGCTGACCCACCTGTTCCCCTCGGCGACGGCGCTGGCTTCCCTCGACCCGGAGACCCTGGCCATGCCGCGCAGCCGCCGTCGCACGCTGCTGGGCCTGGTGTCGGCGCTGACCGACGGCCTGGACCTCAGCGCGGGCAGCGACTGGGAGGCGGCTCGCGCCGCGCTGGGCGCGTTGCCCGGCTTCGGGCCGTGGACGGTCGGAAGCATCGCGATGCGAGCGCTCGGCGACCCGGACGCCTTCCTCCCCACCGACCTCGGCATCAAGTACGCGGCGGAAACCCTCGGCCTCGGCGGCCAGGCGGCCGTCGTCGCCCGGTCCGCGGCGTGGCGCCCCTGGCGCGCCTACGCCACCCAGCACCTGTGGGCCACCGGCGACCACGCGATCAACCGGATGCCCGCGGCATGAAACCGACAGGAGAACCCATGCACACCCACGCCGTCGTCGACAGCCCGTGCGGCCCGTTGACGCTGGTCGCCGAGGGGGAGGCGCTCTGCGGCCTCTACATGGTCGACCAGCGCCACCGCCCGGACGAGCTGACCTTCGGCGCCCACGACCCCGGCGCCGCCGTCTTCGACCGCGCCGAAAGCGAGCTGAAGGAGTACTGGGCGGGGCAGCGCCACGAGTTCGACGTGCCGCTGGCCTTCGCGGGCACGCCGTTCCAGCAGCTGGTCTGGGCCGAGCTGCGCAAGATCCCGTACGGCACGACGATCTCCTACGGGCAGCTCGCCGACCGGCTCGGCAAGCCCGCCGCGTCGCGCGCGGTGGGGCTGGCCAACGGGAAGAACCCGATCGGCATCATCGTCCCGTGCCACCGGGTGGTCGGCTCGAACGGCTCGCTCACCGGCTACGGCGGCGGCCTCGAGCGGAAGCGCTACCTGCTGGACTTCGAGCAGGGCGCGCTCTTCTGATTCCCAGCCTGTGGGAAACGATGTCCACGGGTGTGTGAGATGGGCGGCATCCGCGGCGGGGCGGGGCGGCGGTTCCCGGTCCGGGATGGAAGGATTCCGGACCGTGAAGACCTTCGATGAGCTGTTCGCGGAGCTTGCCGAGCGCGCGCGTACCCGTCCCGACGGGTCCGGCACCGTCGTCGCCCTCGACGCCGGGGTGCACGCCCAGGGCAAGAAGGTGCTGGAGGAAGCCGGCGAGGTGTGGATCGCCGCCGAGCACGAGTCCGACGATCGCCTCGCCGAGGAGATCTCCCAGCTGCTGTACCGGGTGCAGGTGCTGATGCTCGGCCGTGGCCTGTCCACCGAGGACGTCTACCGCTACCTGTGACGGGTTCGCCCGGTGCTGGACCGGGCGAGGAACGAGGAGAGAAGCGAAATGCTGCGTGTTGCCGTGCCGAACAAGGGAGCCCTCGCCGCCGCGGCGACGGAGATGCTCGGCGAGGCGGGCTACCGCAAGCGGCATGAGCAGCGCGACCTGACCGTGCTCGACCACGTCAACGAGGTCGAGTTCTTCTTCCTGCGCCCCAAGGACATCGCCATCTACGTCGGCTCCGGCGAGCTGGACCTCGGCATCACCGGCCGCGACCTCGCGCTCGACTCCGGCGCCGCGGTGGAGGAGGTCCTGGCGCTCGGCTTCGGCGGCTCGACGTTCCGCTACGCGGCCCCGGCGGGCCGGGACTGGAAGCCGGCGGACCTGCACGGCAAGCGGCTGGCGACGTCGTACCCGCGGCTGGTCCGCGACGACCTCGCCCGCCACGGCGTCGAGGCCGAGGTGATCCGCCTCGACGGCGCGGTGGAGATCTCGATCCAGCTCGGCGTGGCGGACGCGATCGCGGACGTCGTCGAGTCGGGCCGGTCGCTGCGGCAGAACAACCTGGTGGCCTTCGGCGACCCGATCTGCGTGTCGGAAGCGGTGCTGCTGCAGCGCCGGGGCACCGAGCAGAGCAAGGCGAAGTCGCAGCTGGCCGCGCGCCTGCGCGGGGTCGTGTTCGCGCAGCAGTACATGATGCTGGACTACGACTGCCCGCGGACGCTGGTGGAGCGGGCGATCGCGATCACCCCGGGCCTGGAGTCGCCGACGGTGGCGCCGCTGGCCGACGAAGACTGGGTGGCCGTGCGCGCGATGGTTTCGCGCAAGAAGGTCAACCTCGTCATGGACGAGCTCGCCGAGGTGGGCGCCAAGGCGATCCTGGCCTCCGACATCCGCTCCTGCCGCCTCTGACCCGCCGGTCCCGTCGTGAGTGAGAAACAGTGTTAGAACACTGTTTCTCACTCACGACGAGCCGCGGCAGATTTGTCAGCGGGGGCGGTGGGGTTTCTTGGGCAGCAGGTCGTAGAGGCCCTTGCGGGCGCCGTTGTCGTTGACGTTGCGGGCCACCGCGACCTCGGAGATGAAGTCCTCGAAGACGAACTCCTCGTCGGCCGGGACCACCGCCGGTGCCTGGTTCTGCGCCAGGTGACCGTCCAGCGTTTCCGCGATCTCGCGGAAGGACAGCGCCTGCAACGTCTCCGGCGCGTACGTCGTCACCGGGACGCCGTGGGCGGCCGCCTCGTTCATCACCACACCCAGCGGCAGGTGCGACAGCATCGGGATGCCGAAGTCGTACATCTCCTGCAGCGCCGCGGCCGCGTAGTGCGAGATCGGCCGCCGGTAGAGGCTCGGCACCAGGCCGAACCACGACAGCGGCTGCCGCCCGACCGTCTGCTCGACGTACCGGACCTGGTCGGCCAGCAGCCGCAGCGCGCGGATGCTCGTCTTGTCCGGCTGGACCGGCACCAGGATGCCGTGCGAGGCCGCCAGCGCGTTGTTCGTCAGCACGTCGAGCGCGGGTGGGCAGTCGATGACGCAGTGGTCGTAGTTGGCGAACTGGATGACCCGCGCGAGCTGCCAGCCGGGGACGCGGAACGAGTCGAGCCGCCGGATCAGGTCGAACATCCCCGGCGACGTCGGCACGACGTCGAGCGCGCCGCCGCGGCCGAGGTTGCTGCGCGGGTGCGGGACGACGATCTCCTCGATCGGGCCCTTCCACGTCTTGGCCAGCGCCTTCGCCAGGCTCGGCTGGTCCGCGGCCACCTCGGACAGCCCGAGCATCTCGGTCGTCGCGTGGCCCTGCGGGTCGAGGTCGACCAGGAGCACCCGGCGGCCCCGTTCGGCCAGTGCGGCCGCGGTGCCGACGCTCAGTGAGGTCTTGCCGACCCCGCCTTTCTGGTTGACCACCGAGGTGATCTGCATGCCGGAGCGCTCCTCAAGTCGGTCGTTCCGCGAAGGTTATTGGATGCGGGCCCGTTGTGGGTGGCTATCCGCCCCCGGCCTGTCGCGGCCGGACCATCAGCGCCTGCGCGCCGGTGGCCACCGGGCCGCCGGCGTCGTGCAGGATGCTCGTCGCCGTGCCGATGCCGTGCGTGCCGACCAGCGTGACCGCGTCCAGGCCGATCCACTCGCCCTCCGGCCTCCGCCGCAGGTGGACGGTCAGCTCGGAGTTGATGAACCACCACTGCCGCGGGTCGAGGTAGTTGGACACGCCGTTGCCGGAGTCGGCGACGGCGAACAGCCGCTGCAGGCCGCTCGGTTCTTCGCCGTCGACCAGCGGGACGCGCTGGCGGGCCCACACCGCCGCCGGGCCCGGCACGTCCATGCCGCCGCGCACCGCGCGCCACTCCACCGCGTCGAGGTAGCCGGCCTGCCAGCCCTCCGGCCACGGCGACTCCCCGACGCTGTCCGGCCCGGGCAGCAGGGGACCGGCGTCGGTGGCGGCCTCCGCCGTGTCCGACGTCGCGATGCGCCAGGCCGAGGCGCGGGCCACGACCCGCTCGCTGCCGGCCAGCTCGGCCTGCAGCAGCTCGACCGACCGGCCGGGCCGTTCGATCCAGGCCCGCACGGTGAGCTCGGCGACCGGCGCGGGGCCGAGGATTTCGATGGTCACGCGCGCCAGCTCGGCCGGGTGCGCGGTTTCGACGTTTTCGAGGGCCCGGACGAGCAATGCCGAGGGCGGGCCGAAGTGCTGGGCGTCGGAGGACCACGGGCCGGCGGTGTGGGCGGTCGCGGAGAACCGGCCGTCGCCGAGCGGGACGTAGAAGGCGTCGGCCATCAGTCGGCCCGGTCCAGCGGCGTCTCGTCGCCCGCGTCGGGCTCCGGCCAGCCGGGGTAGGCGGGTGGGGTGCCGCCGTACTCGGGGCAGTGCGCCTGGTGGTCGCACCAGTTGCACAGCTTGCTCTTGTTCGCCCGGAAGTCGCCGGTCTTGCCCGCCTTGAGGATGGCCTGCCAGATGGCTTCCAGCGTGCGCTCGAAGCGCAGCAGCTCGGCTTCGTCGGGCGTGTAGGCGAGCGACTGGCCGTCGGTGAGGTACATCAGCTTCAGCTGGCGGGGCACGATCCCGCGCAGCCGCCACAGGACCACGGCGTAGAACTTCATCTGGAACATCGCCTTGGCCTCGCCGATCTCGCGCGGCGCGGCCCCGGTCTTGTAGTCGACGACCCGGATCTCGCCGGTCGGCGCGACGTCGAGCCGGTCGATGTAGCCGCGCAGCAGGACGCCGGAGCCGAGCTCGATCTCGACGTGCAGCTCGCACGCCTCGGGTTCGAGCCGCCGCGGGTCTTCCAGCTCGAAGTAGGCGTCGAGGAGCTTTTCGGCCGACCGGAGCCAGTCCGCGTGTTCTTCGGGCTTCTCGCCGTCGAACAGCTCGGTCCACTCCGGACGGTCCGCGGACAGGTCCGTCCACGCCGGGCCGAGCAGCTCCCGCGCCTGGGCGGGAACGCGTTCGGCGGCCGGGAGGGCGAACAGCCGTTCCAGGACCGAGTGGACGAGCGTGCCGCGCAGCTGGGCCTTGGTCGGGACCTCCGGCAGCCGGTCGACCGCGCGGAACCGGTAGAGCAACGGGCACTGCTTGAAGTCGCTGGCCCTCGACGGCGACAGCGCGGGCCGCCGCCGCACTTCGGTGGCGACGGCGGAGGCTGGGGAGTCGGTGGTGACGGTGTCGGCGTCGGGCATGGGCAGAGCGTAACGCCGGGGTCCGACAGTTCCGGCGACCGCAACGCCCGGCCCCCCGGACCGTCGGGCTGAAGGTGCCCTTCAGCGCATGTGACGTGAGGAAGGTGCCCTTCAGCTCGCTGGTGGGCGACACCCGTGGGGGCCGGATCACCCGGTACCCACACCCGGGGCTCTAGGCTCTGCGCATGGCCGCGACCAGTGAGCAGGGCACCGGGGGTACCCGGCAGGCCGTCCGCTCGGACGGCGGCCTCGTGCTGTTCCGGGTCGCCGGGGTGCCGGTGCTGCTCGCGCCGTCCTGGTGGGTCGGCTCGCTGATCGTCGTCGTGCTGTACGCGCCGCTGGTCGGGCGGCTGCTCCCGGAGGCCTCCACGACGACGTCGTGGCTGCTGGCCGGGGCGTTCGCGCTGCTGCTGGGCCTGTCCGTGCTCGCCCACGAACTCGGGCACTGCCTGGTCGCGCTGCGGCTGGGGATCCCCGTGCGGCGGCTGCGCCTGTTCCTCCTCGGCGGCCTGTCCGAAGTGGCCCGCACGCCGAAGCGCCCCGGCGACGAAGGCCTGGTCGCCGCGGCCGGGCCCGCGGTGTCGCTGCTGCTCGGCGGCTTCTGCGGCCTGCTGATGTTCGCCGTGCCCCCGGACGGTGCGGTGTGGCTCCTGGTCGCCGAGTGCGCGGTGGCGAACCTCGCCGTCGGCGTGTTCAACCTGCTGCCCGGGCTGCCGCTGGACGGCGGCCGGCTGGTCCGCGCCGGCGTCTGGGCGGTCACCGGCATCCGCGCCAAGGGCACGCGCGCGGCGGTCGGCGGCGGCGCGGTGGTGGCCGCGGGGCTGCTGGTCTGGGCCGTGTGGGGCCTGGCGACCGGCAGCCCGGACCGCTGGCTGCGGCTGGGCGTCTGCGTCGTGACGGCGTGGTTCGTGATCCTCGGCGCGCGCTCGGAGCTGGCCGCCGAAGCCCGCCGCACCTGGCCGGAGGGCCTCGTGCTCGGCGAGCTGGTCCGGCCGGTGCTGCAACTGCCGGCCGAGAGCCCGGTGTCGGACGCGCTGGCCGCGTCGGCCGGCCGGGGCGTGGTCCTGGTCCGCGCCGACGGCGTGGCGGCCGGGCTCCTGGACGAAGGCGCGGCGGAGCGGCTCGCGAGCACCTCGCCGCACGCGCCGGCCGAGTTCGCGGCCGAGCCGATCCGGGCCGAGACCGTGCTGCTGGCGTCGGAGCCGGGGGAGGACGTCGTCGAGCGGGTCCGCGAAACCGCCGCGTGGCAGTTCCTCGTGGTCGACGACGAAGGCCGTCCCGCGGGCGTGCTGCGCCGCGACGACCTGCGGGCCGCGCTGAACCGCCGTACCCGCTGAGCCCGGCGCCCGCGCGGCCTGCGAAGATCTGGCGTCGGCCAAACGGGTTACAAAGCAGGAGGAAGTGTTGTCGGTCAGCGGACCGTTTCGCGCGGGTGATCGGGTGCAGTTGACCGACTCGAAGGGGCGGCACTACACCCTGACGCTGGCCGCCGGTGGTGAGTACCACACCCACCGCGGCGCACTCGCCCACGACGACCTGATCGGCCGCCCGGAAGGCTCGGTGGTGACGTCCGCGGGCGGGTCGACCTACCTCGCCCTGCGTCCCCTCCTGCCGGACTACGTGCTCTCGATGCCGCGCGGCGCGCAGGTGATCTACCCGAAGGACGCCGCGCAGATCGTGATGTGGGGCGACATCTTCCCGGGCGCGCGCGTGCTGGAAGCGGGCGCCGGCTCGGGCGCGCTGACGTGCTCGCTGCTGCGCGCGGTCGGCCCGGCCGGGCAGGTGCACTCCTACGAGATCCGTGACGACCACGCCGAACACGCCGAGCGCAACGTGGTGAAGTTCTTCGGCGAGAAGCCGGCGAACTGGTCGCTCACGGTGGCCGACCTGGCGTCGCACGAGGGCGAGGTCGACCGGGTCGTGCTGGACATGCTCGCGCCGTGGGACCAGCTGCCGAACGTGGCCGCCCACCTGGTGCCGGGCGGCGTGCTGACGGTCTACGTCGCGACGGTGACCCAGCTTTCGCGCGTCACGGAGTCGCTGCGCGAGCAGCAGTGCTGGACCGAGCCCGAGTCGTGGGAGACGCTGATGCGCCCGTGGCACGTGGTGGGCCTGGCGGTCCGCCCGGACCACCGGATGGTGGCGCACACGGCGTTCCTGCTGACGGCGCGCCGGCTGGCGGACGGCACCGTCTCCCCGCGCGTCTCGCGCCGGCCGAGCAAGGGCAAGGGCTGACCGCCTAGCCCGGCACGCACCAGCGGCCGTTCTCCTTGCGCAGGGGGAACGGCGTGTCCTTCGTCCCGCCCGCCGCTTCGACGTGCACCTTCGCCGTCGCGGACTCGCCGCGCAGCTCGGGGGGCGCGGCCAGTTTCGCGGTGACCGGGCCGGCCGCGTCCCACGTCCGCTGCAGGCCCGCGAGCGCCTCGGTGGTCTGCGGGCGGCATGTGAGCTTCCCGAACGCCGCCGAGTCGTGGCGGGAGATCGCGTCGACGATCGCGCGGGCCAGTACCGCCACCGACGCCGTGTCGGCTTCGTCGGGAGCCGCCGGTGGTGCCGGGGGCCGGGTCGGCGGCGGCGTGGCCGACGCCGCGGGTGGGGAGCCGGCCGGGGCGACGAGCAGCAGCCCCAGCACGACACCCGCCCCGGCCGCGCCGAGCAGGACCAGCCCGGCGGCGAACGCGCGGTTCACCGCCGGGTGCTCACGAGCCGTCCGCCTTGACGTTGGCCAGGCACCAGAGGCCGGATTCCTTCTGCGCCGACATCGTGCCGACCTTGGTCTTGCTGCCGTCGGTGGCGGAGTAGCGGACGGTGGCCTTGTCGCCGGTTTCCTCCGGCGTGCCGGTCAGCTTCACGGTCACCTTCGGGATTTCGCCCGTGGTGCCCTCGTAGACGCTGCGGCAGATGGTGTCGCCGAGTGCCTTCTCGTCACCCGCGTTGTAGGCGGTGATCGTCGAGTCGAACAGCTCCTGCGCGCCGGCCTTGCCGCCGGGGGCCGGGCCGCCCGCCGCGGGCTTGCCGCTCTTCGACGTCGGGCTGGTCGGCGGGGTGCTCTTGGGCTTCGGGGTGGACGCCTTCGGCACGGTCGTCAGGGCCGGCGAGCTGCTGCTCGCGGGCGGTGCGGCGGCCGGCTTGTCCTCGCCGCTCATCAGCACGAAGGCCGTCACGCCGCCGCCGACGAGCACCACCGCGGCCGCCGCGATGCCGACGATCAGGCCGGTCTTCTTCTTGGGCGGGGGCGCCTCGCCGAAGCTGCCGCCGCCGTACGGGTCGTGGCCGCCGTAGGACTGGCCCCACTGGTCCTGCTGCTGCCCCCACTGGTCCTGCTGGCCGTACTGCGGGTGGCCCTGCTGGGGCTGAGGGCCCGTCTGCGGCGGGTAACCGCCCTGGCCGGACTGGTCGTACCCGCCGGGCTGGCCGTACTGCTGGGTGCCGCCGTCGTAGCCGCCGGGCTGGCCGTACTGCTGCGTGCCGTCGTACGGCCCGGGCTGCCCGAACTGCTGGGTGCCGCCGTAGCCCGGCTGCGGCTGGGGGCCGCTCTGGGGGTAGCCGCCCTGCTGGGGCTGGCCGTACGGCCCGGGCTGCTGCCCGTAGCCGCCGGGCTGCTGGCCGTAGCCGCCCGGTTGCTGCGGCGGGTAGGTCATGACGGGTGCCCCCTAGCGTTCCTTCGAGTAGCGCCCGGCCGTCGCGGCCGGTACAGCGTCGCCCGATGCTAGCCACCGGGCCGTCCCGCCGCGCGGTTAGGGCGGAACTGGCCGGAATTGCCCGGATCCCGGACGGCGGTTGGGGCACCCGCGGGCGGGGTACTCCCGACGTGCTTGCTTCATCCCGGCCCGGAAGGACCCGCGACACACCGGCGCCACGGCACCGAAATGGCCGCTTGCGCTGCGGGAATGTCCGTGCTGGGGGTGGCCGGCAAACCGCGACGCGCCGATCTTGTGATGCGGAAAGGCCTTTTCTTGTCGGTGATCGCCGGTACCGTGGAATGAAAAGCACTCCGAGGAGGTGCCCGATGCATCATGACCTTCCCGGAGGTCGGCGCGAGGAGGCCGACCCTTCAGCAACATCCGGAGCTGGGACGACGGCGGACGAGCAGGCTCGGCAGATCCGTTTTCTCGAGGAAGAAGTGGCGCTGCTGCGCCGCAAACTGACGGACTCGCCACGGCAGAACCGGGTTCTCGAACAGCGGCTCGCCGAGGCCTCGGAAAGGGTGAGCCAGCTCACCGAACGCAACACCAAACTGGTCGAAACCCTGCGCGAAGCGCGAGGACAGCTCCTCGCCCTCCGCGAGGAGGTCGACCGGCTGGCCCAGCCACCGTCCGGGTACGGCGTCTTCGTCGAGGCGTACGAGGACAACACGGTGGACGTCTTCACGGCCGGCCGGAAGATGCGGGTGTCGGTTTCGCCCGCGGTCGAGATCTCGTCGCTGCGCCGCGGTCAGGCGCTGCGGCTCAACGAGGCGCTCACCGTGGTCGAAGGCGGCGGTTTCGAACGCACCGGTGAGGTGTGCGCACTGCGCGAGGTGCTCGCCGCCGACGTCGAGGGCGGCAGCCCCCGCGCGCTGGTGGTCGGGCACGCGGACGAAGAGCGGGTGGTCCTGCTCTCCGACCTGCTGGCCGAGCAGCCGCTCAAGCCGGGCGACTCGCTGCTGGTCGACTCCAAGGCCGGCTACGCCTACGAGCGTGTGCCGAAGGCGGAGGTCGAGGACCTGGTGCTGGAGGAGGTGCCCGACGTCCGCTACGAGGACATCGGTGGCCTCACCCGGCAGATCGAGCAGATCAGGGACGCGGTCGAGCTGCCGTTCCTGCACGCCGACCTGTACCAGGAGTACCAGCTGCGCCCGCCCAAGGGCGTCCTGCTCTACGGCCCGCCGGGCTGCGGCAAGACGCTCATCGCCAAGGCGGTGGCGAACTCGCTGGCCAAGAAGGTGGCCGCGGCGCGGGGCGACAACGAGGACGGGAAGTCCTACTTCCTGAACATCAAGGGTCCCGAGCTGCTCAACAAGTTCGTCGGGGAGACCGAGCGGCACATCCGCCTGATCTTCCAGCGGGCGCGGGAGAAGGCCTCCGAGGGCACCCCGGTGATCGTGTTCTTCGACGAGATGGACTCGATCTTCCGGACCCGTGGCTCGGGCGTGTCGTCCGACGTGGAGACCACGATCGTGCCGCAGCTGCTGTCGGAGATCGACGGTGTCGAAGGCCTGGAGAACGTCATCGTCATCGGCGCCTCCAACCGCGAGGACATGATCGACCCGGCGATCCTGCGGCCGGGCCGGCTCGACGTCAAGATCAAGATCGAGCGTCCGGACGCCGAAGGCGCGAAGGACATCTTCTCCAAGTACCTGGCCGAAGGCCTGCCGATCCACGCCGACGACCTCGCCGAGTTCGGTGGCGACGCCAAGGCGACGTTCGACGCGATGATCCAGCACACCGTCGAGCGGATGTACGAGGAGAGCGACGAGAACCGGTTCCTCGAGGTGACCTACGCCAACGGGGACAAGGAAGTCCTGTACTTCCGCGACTTCAACTCGGGCGCGATGATCCAGAACATCGTGGACCGGGCGAAGAAGTCGGCGATCAAGTCGGTGCTGGAGACCAAGCAGCCGGGTCTCCGCGTGCAGCACCTGCTCGACGCGATCGTCGACGAGTTCGCGGAGAACGAGGACCTGCCCAACACCACCAACCCGGACGACTGGGCCCGGATCTCCGGCAAGAAGGGCGAGCGGATCGTCTACATCCGCACGCTCGTCACCGGCAAGAACCAGGACTCGGGGCGGGCGATCGACACCGCCACGAACACCGGTCAGTACCTGTAGTTCCGAACGTTCGACGGGGCGGTCGCCACGGCGGCCGCCCCGTCGGCGTGTCTAACGGCGGGCGAGTTCGGGCTCGGCCTTGCGCAGCCGCAACCTGCCGTGGGCCGCGAGGATCCCCACCACCACGAGCAGCGCCCCGGCCGGCTGGTTCCAGCTCACCGGTTCCCCGAGCACCAGCACGCCGAGCAGGACGCCCACCACCGGCGTCAGGTACGTCACCGCCGAGGCGTTGGCCGCGCCCCAGGCCGTGATGATCCGGGTGTTCCACGCGTAGGCGACACCGGTGCCGAAGACGCCGAGCGCGATCATGCTCGCCACCACCGGCAGGCTCAGGTGCACCGGTGTCGCCGCGACCACCGGGCTCAGCAGGCCGAGGATCACCGTCGCCGACGCCGTCTGCCCGAACGCGACGACCACCGGGTCCGTCCCACGGGGTGAGACGAACCGGCGCAGGTACACGAAACACGCGCCGTAGCACGTCGTCGCGCCGAGGCAGGCGAGCTGGGCGGTCAGCTGGTGGGACACGTCGATGCCCTGCCACACCCCGACGATCGTGAGCACGCCGGCGAACCCGAGCAGCAGGCCCAGCACCCGCGGCGGCGTGAACCGCTCCTCCGGCAGTGCCGCGGCCGCCAGCAACATCGTGACCAGCGGCGTCGTCGCGTTGAAGATGCTGGCCAAGCCCGACGAAATGTACTGCTCCGCCCACGAGAACAGCAGGAACGGCACCACGCACAACAGCACCGACACGACCGCGAGATGACCCCACAGCGCGGGATCGCGGGGGAGCGGGCGCCGGCGCACCGCCAGGAGCACGGCCAGCGCCAGCGCGCCCAGCGCGACGCGCGCGAGCGCGACCTGGCCGGGGGAGAGCCCACCGAGACCCACCTTGATGAACAGGAAACTCGCACCCCACACCAGTGCCAGCAGCGCGAACCGCACCGTGACACCGAACTCCGCCGATCGCATGGCCGCAGTCAAACGGCTCGACCGATCGCGAAGCCAGTGGTTTTCCGACGCCGCATTGTGTATAACGACCTATACCATGGGGCATGATTGGCGAGCAGCAGTCGACTACGTCGCGGCCCGGGTCGAGGGACCGCCGCTGCACGAGGGCTTGGACGTCACGCTCCACTTCCACCCGGACCGGCTGGTGGGGGCGGTGCCGCTGCTGCGGCACTGGCTGACGGACGGGGTCTACCGCTCGCAGTTCGAGACGGGCACGAGCAACGGCGGCCTGACCGCGTACCCCGGCGGGGACCGCTGGCACTGGGAGCACCGGATGTTCGGCGGCGTCTACGACGGGCTGCCGCCGTCGGAGCGGCCCAAATACGGCTCGCTCAACCACCGCCGTCGCCGGGCCGGCGGTTCCGTCCGGTTCGGTTCCGCGCACTTCCGGCTCCGGCGGGACGTGCTGGAGCGCACGACGTTCTGCTACCCGGACAGCTTCCGCGAACCGGCGCACTTCGGCACGCGCTCGCACATGCCGCTGGTTCCCCTCGTCGAAGCGGACGCCCCCGACGAGCTCGACGACTACGTCGAAGCCCACGTCCACGGCCCGCTGCGGCTGCCGGACGACGTCGCGGCCCTGGTGCTGGACCCGGCCTTCCGGGGCACCGACGTCGAAGCGGCGGCCGCCGGCCTCCCGTTCCCCACGGAGTGGCACCACGGGTTCCGGCTGCCGGTGACCGAGCTCGCCGGGCACGCGGACTACCGCGGCGAGGAGGCCGTGCGGGCCGGCGAAGCCATCGCCGAGGACGGGTGGCTGGACGCCCGCGTCATCGGCGACGCCGTCCGCGCCGGCCGGCACGATCCCCAGGTGCTCAAGCGCGTGTGGCACTGCACCGCGCGGTTCGGCCTACGCGGGTAGCAGCGCTTCGGTCAGCCGGCGCCAGTGCGGCATGGCCGAGGTGCCCGGTTCGACGCCGATGACCTGGACGCCGACGTGGTCGGCGCCCGCGTCGAGGTGGGCCTGCAGCTTCGCGGTGATGGTCTCGAGGTCGCCCCAGAACACGAGGTCGTCGACGATCCGGTCGCTGCCGCCGTCGATGTCTTCTTCGGTGTAGCCGAGCCGGAGGAACTTCGCGATGTTGTACGGCGTGGTGAGGTACACGTGCAGGTGCTTGCGGGCGATCTCGCGGGCCTTGGCCGCGTCGGTTTCGAAGAGCACGGCGTGCTCGACGCCCAGGAACGGTTCCGCGCCGAGGATTTCGCGCGCCTGGGCCGTGTGCTCCGGCGTCACGTGGTAGGTGTGCGCGCCGGCCGACCGGTCGCGGGCCAGTTCGAGCATCTTCGGGCCGTACGCCGCGAGGATCCGGCGAATCGGGGCGCTCGGTGCGGGGTTGACGTTCTTGCCGGTGTCGAGCGTGTCGAGGTAGTCGTTCATCGCCCGAAGCGGCTTCGCGCCGGGCTTTCCGGCGCCGAAGCCGAGGCCCAGCAGGTGGCGGTCCGGGTAGGCGTCCGCGAGCAGGAGGGCTCCGCCCCGGGTCCGCTGGGCCTCGCGGGACCAGATCTGCGCGATGCCGTTCACGACGGTGAGGTGTTCGGTGGCCGACAGCAGGAAGCCGGCGTGCGTCAGGGCTTCCCGGCCCTCGGTCTCCGGGATCCAGATCGCCGGCCAGCCGAGTTCCTCCAGTTCCTGCACCGAGTCCCGGATCAGGCCGGCCGGCTGGTCCTCGAAGTCGAACGTCCAGATCCCGTGGCGGCCGAGCCGCATGTTCTCGATCATACCCATAGATCGAAGTATCGCAGATTTTCGATATGAAGCCACGAACGGGGGCGGGCGAACTCGGAGAGGGCGACTTCGCCGGAACCGGGGGGCAGGTCAGAGCGTGTGGCCGAGCGTGGCGACGAGCTCGGCGATCCGGGCTTCGTCGCGCTTGTAGTGCGTCCACTTGCCGACGCGGGTCGCCCGGACCAGCCCGGCGCGCTGCAGTTCGGCCATGTACGCCGAGACGGTCGACTGCGCGAGCCCCGTCTTCTCCTGGATGTGCGTCACGCACACGCCGACCTCGACCGGATCGGCGATGGCCCGCTCGAGGGGTCTCTGCTCGTTGAAGAAGTGCCGTACCGGCTCCCGCAGCCACCGCAGCACCTGCAGCCGCACCGGGTTCGCGAGCGCCTTGAACACGTCGAGCAGCTGCTCGACGTCGGCTTCGGGTTCGGCGTGCGCGGTCATGGGCTTCGAGGGCAGCATAACCGCTCCCGGCGTGTGCTCCCCGGCGCCGCGCGTATAACGACCTATACTCGGTGCCGTGACCGAAGAAACCCGGCCCCGCGCGCCCATCACCGAAGCCGACGTCCTGGCCTGGCTGGAGACGACGGCAGCCGCCGTCGAAGCGGGGGAGGTGGGGGCCCAGGAGCTCATCGACATGCTCGGGGAGCTGCGCCGCGCGTCCGCGGCCTGCGCCGACGCCTCGGACTGGCTGCTGCTCGCGGCCCGGGAAGGCGGGGCCAGCCTGCGCCAGATCGCTCCCGTGTTCGGCAAGGGCTACGTCCGGGCCCCGGCCGCGCGCCTGGAGAAGCTGCACCGCCAGGCCCAGACCGCGGGCCAGTGGCTGGCGATCCTGCGGCACAAGCAGACCGCATGAGCACCGGCCGTATCGCTCTCGGCTTGGCCGCACTGGGCCGCCCCGCGTACATCAACCTGGGCCGGGACGGGGCGCTGCCGCCGGTGCGGGACGTCGCTTCGATGCGCGCGGCGACGTTCGCGGTGCTCGACGACGCCTACGCCGCGGGTGTCCGGCACGTCGACGTCGCCCGCTCGTACGGGCGCTCCGAGGAGTTCCTGGCCGGCTGGCTCGCCGAGCGCGGGCACACCGACGTCGAGATTTCCAGCAAATGGGGCTACGCCTACGTGGGGGAGTGGCGGCTCGACGCCGGCGTCCACGAGGTGAAGGAGCACTCGGCGGCGCGGTTCGCCGCGCAGTGGGCGGAAACCCTGGCGCTGCTGGCGGATCGGGTCGGGCTCTACCAGGTCCATTCGCTCACTGTGGACAGTCCGTTGTTCACCGACGAGCCGTTGCTGGAAGCGCTGGCGGAGCTGGCCGCGAACGGCGTGGCGGTGGGGTTTTCGACGTCCGGGCCGGCCCAGGCGGACGCGATCGAGCGGGCGTTCGCGCTGGAAGCGGCCGGGCGGCCGGTGTTCTCCGCGGTGCAGTCGACGTGGAACGTCCTCGAACCGTCCGCGGGGCGGGCCCTGGCCGCGGCGCACGCGGCCGGGAAGCGGGTGCTGGTCAAGGAAACCCTGGCCAACGGCAGGCTGGCGGTCGAGGCGCCGGCCGCGGTGCGCGAGATCGCGGCGGCCCACGGGACCGGGCCGGACGCGGTCGCGGTGGCCGCGGTGCTGGCGCACGACTGGGTGGACCGGGCGGTCATCGGACCGGCGAGCCCGGCGCAGCTGGCAGCGAACCTGCGGGCCACGGCCCTGGAGCTGACGGCGGTGGACCGGGATGCGCTGGCCGCGCTCGCCGAGGAACCCGGGGCGTACTGGCGACACCGGTCCTCGTTGGAGTGGGACTGAGGGGCTGCACTACCCTTCGCAGGCACGAAACCCGGATGACAGGAGTCGAGGTGCGTCATCGGCGGGCGGTCGCGGTGGCCGCGGTCGCGTTGGTCGGCCTCACGGGCTGCGAAGGTCCCGATCCGAACAACCTGGAGACGTACTACGACGATCCGGTGCCCACGTCCTCGGCGGTCCCGCCGCCCTCGGACGTCCCGGTGAGCCCCGCGAAGGCGGCTCCGGTCACGTCTTCGCCGGTCGTGCCCGATGCCGGCCGGCTCGCGGAGCGGGCGTTGCTCGCCGATGCCGACGTCGCGGGAGAAGGCGTGCAGCCGGGCTCCGGTGAGGCTTCGGGGTGCCTGGCGGACGGGCCCGCGGCGGCCAGCCGGACCGCGACGTGGCGCTATCCCAGCGGCTCGGTGCTGAGCCACCGCGTCGTCGCGTTCCCGGACCGGTCGGCCGCCCGAGCCGTCGCGGAGAACGAGTGCGCGGGCAAGACGGTGAGCGTCCCCGTCCAGCCCGGGGTCGAGCGGCAGCAGGCCTGGTGCGAAGGCAAGACCTGCACGGTGGTGCTGGCCAAGGGAAGGCTCGTGTCCGAGCTGACGGTCTCGGCGAGCACCGAGACCCGCGCGGTGGACGCGGCGAAACGCCTGCTGCCGGCGATGACGGCGAAGCTCGTCGCTCAGCCGTAGCGCCGGAACCATTCCTGGACGCCTTCGCGGCCGTCGGGGATGAAGGGCAGCTCCGGGGCCGGGTCGTCGACCCACGCGCGGAGCTCGTCGAGCGGGATCCAGCGGCCTTCGACGATCTCCTCGGCCTGGTGGTGGATCGGGCCGTCCCAGCGGACCTCGAAGGCGAAGTTGTGGCAGCGGTTGCGGCCGTCGTCGTAGACCTTGGTGAACAGGGGCACCGGTTCCACTCCCTGGACGCCGAGCTCTTCGGCGAGTTCGCGGCGGGCGCACTCGGCCGGGGTCTCGCCCGCGGCCACCACCCCGCCGGCCCAGCAGTCCCAGGTGGACGGGAACACGTCCTTACCGGGAGTGCGGAGGTGCACGTAGACCGCGTTTCCATCACCCGAACGGACCAGGACGACGCCGGCGGCGTGCCACAGGCCCTCGCTGCGGAGGCGGGCGCGGACGGTGGCGCCGACGACCGAGCCGGCCTGGTCATAGAGGGCAACGAGTTCGTCACTGCCTGGCATGGGTGCATCGTTCCACTAGGCCGACCCCGTAGGGTGGGGACATGCGGCGGATCATGGGAACCGAAGTCGAGTACGGCATCTCCGTGCCGGGCGACGCGACGGCGAACCCGGTACTCACCTCCACCCAGGTCGTGCTGGCCTACGCGGCGGCGGCCGACATCCCGCGCGCCCGGCGGGCGCGGTGGGACTACGAGGTGGAGTCACCGCTGCGCGACGCGCGCGGTTTCGACCTGACCGGCCCGGGCGGCCCGGGGCACGACCCGGACGTCGAGGACCTGGGCGCGGCGAACGTGATCCTGACCAACGGGGCGCGGCTGTACGTCGACCACGCGCACCCGGAGTACTCGGCGCCCGAGGTGACCAACGCGCGGGACGCGGTCATCTGGGACAAGGCGGGCGAGCGGGTGATGGAGGAGGCGGCGATGAAGGCCGCTTCCGTGCCGGGCCAGCCGCAGCTGCAGCTGTACAAGAACAACGTCGACGGCAAGGGCGCGAGCTACGGCACGCACGAGAACTACCTGTGCGCGCGGTCGACGCCGTTCACCGCGATCATCGCCGGGCTGACGCCGTTCTTCGTCTCGCGGCAGGTCGTCACCGGCTCGGGCCGGCTCGGGATCGGCCAGCAGAGTGAAGAGGCCGGCTTCCAGCTCTCCCAGCGGGCGGACTACATCGAGGTCGAGGTCGGCCTGGAGACCACGCTCAAGCGCGGGATCATCAACACCCGCGACGAGCCGCACGCGGACGCGGACAAGTACCGGCGGCTGCACGTCATCATCGGTGACGCGAACATGTCGGAGTACTCGACGTACCTGAAGGTCGGGACGACGGCGCTGGTGCTGGACCTGATCGAGTCGGGCATCCGGTTCGACGACCTGAAGCTCGACGAGCCGGTCAAGGCCGTCCACCAGATCAGCCACGACCCGACGCTGAAGACGCAGGTCGCGCTGGCGAACGGCAAGAAGTACACCGGGCTGGACCTGCAGTTCGCCTACCACGAGATCGCGTCGCAGAACCTGGAGCGCACCGGCGCGGACGAGGCGTCGAAGGAGGTCCTGCGGGTCTGGGGCGAGATCCTGGACGCGCTGGCGCGGGACCCGCAGGAGTGCGCGGACCGGCTGGACTGGCCGGCCAAGCTGCGGCTGCTGGAGGGCTACCGGCAGCGGGACCAGCTGGCCTGGGGCGCGCCCCGGCTGCGGCTGGTGGACCTGCAGTACTCGGACGTGCGGCTGGCGAAGGGCCTGTACAACCGGCTCGTCACGCGCGGGTCGATGAAGCGCCTGGTCACCGAGGAAGAGGTGCTGGCCGCGGTGACGACGCCCCCGTCGGACACGCGGGCCTACTTCCGCGGCCGGGCGCTGGAGAAGTACGCGACGTCGATCGCGGCGGCTTCGTGGGATTCGGTCATCTTCGACGTCGGCAAGGAGTCGCTGGTGCGGATCCCGACCCTCGAGCCGCTGCGGGGGACGAAGGCGCACGTCGGCAAGCTGCTGGACAACGCGGCGACGGCGGAGGAGCTGGTGGAGGCGCTCACCGGTTCGGACTAGGCGGTTGGCACACCGATCGCGGCGTAGCCCCGAAATGTCGGGGCCGCTGGGTAGGCTAGGAAACATCAGCCACACCGGGAGGCGAGATGGCCCAGGAAAAGATCGAAAAGCACGGCGGTGGTGACTCCGACGAGGAGTTCGACGACACCGGCGCGGCGGGTCAGGAGCGGCGCGAGAAGCTCGGCGAGGACGTCGACACGATCCTCGACGAGATCGACGACGTGCTCGAGGAGAACGCCGAGGACTTCGTCCGGGCCTACGTGCAGAAGGGCGGCGAGTAGCCGCTCGGAGGGCACTTGCGCCCTTGCCGACCGTTCAGCCGGCGGCCGGTGTTCCGCGTGGCGCCTGCGCGCGCGGGACTCTGGCCCCTCTGGCCCGCACAGATGGGATTTTTGAGCACGTATGGACAACACCAGGGGCATCTCGGGTCCCGCGCTGCCTGCGGCGTACTTCTCCTCGGCGACGTCGTCGTTTTCGGACTTCCTGCGCGTCCAGGCGCCGGAACTGCTGCCCGAACGGCGCGTGGCGCCGGGCGCGGCGGAGCTGGGCCTCCCGCACGGGACGACGATCGTCGCGTGCACGTTCGCGGGCGGTGTGCTGATCGCCGGTGACCGGCGGGCGACGTCGGGGAACCTGATCGCGAGCCGCGACATCGAAAAGGTGCACGTCACCGACGAGTACTCGGCGGTCGGCATCGCCGGCACGGCCGGGCTGGCCGTGGAGATGGTGCGGCTGTACGCGGTCGAGCTCGCGCACTACGAGAAGATCGAGGGCGTTTCGCTGTCGCTGGACGGCAAGACGAACAAGCTGGCCGGGATGGTCAAGGCGAACCTCGAGATGGCGATGGCCGGGCTGGCGGCGATCCCGTTGTTCGTGGGGTACGACCTGGAGGCCGAGGACGCCAAGCACGCGGGCCGGATCGTGTCGTACGACGCGGCCGGCGGCCGCTACGAAGAGAACGGCGGCTACGCCGGCATCGGTTCGGGTTCGCTGTTCGCGAAATCCGCGCTGAAGAAGCTGCACGACCCGGACGCCGACGCCGAGGGCGCGATCCGCGTCGCGGTGGAGGCGCTGTACGACGCGGCGGACGACGACACCGCGTCGGGCGGCCCGGACCTGGTCCGCCGCATCTTCCCGAGCGTCGTGACGATCACCGCGGAGCACGGCGCGGTCCAGCTGCCGGAGTCGGAGACGGCGGCGGTGGCCGAAGCCGTGGTGGCCGGGCGGATCGAGCGCCAGCAGCGCCGGCTGTCCTGACCGGAGCCGGACCAGTGAACGTTGGAACACCGAAAGACCTGGAGCGCACACCGTGACGATGCCGTTGTATGCCTCTCCCGAGCAGCTGATGCGGGAGCGTTCCGAGCTGGCGCGCAAGGGCATCGCGCGCGGCCGGAGCGTGGTGGTGCTGAAGTACGCGGGCGGCGTGCTGTTCGTGGCGGAGAACCCGTCGGCGACGTTGCACAAGGTGTCCGAGATCTACGACCGGATCGGCTTTGCCGCGGTCGGGCGCTACAGCGAGTTCGAGAACCTCCGCGTGGCGGGCATCCGGCACGCGGACCTGAAGGGCTACCAGTACGACCGCCGTGACGTGAGCGCCCGGGCGCTGGCCAACGCGTACGCGGCGACGCTGGGCAGCATCTTCACCGAGCAGCTGAAGCCGTTCGAGGTGGAGGTCTGCGTCGCGGAGGTCGGAGCGACCTCGGCGGAGGACCAGCTGTACCGCCTGACCTACGACGGATCGATCTTCGACGAGCCCCAGTACACCGTGATGGGCGGTCAGAACGAGAAGATCGCGGCAAAGCTGAAGGAGACGTTCGCGGACGGCCTGGACCTCCAGGCGGCTTTGGGCGTGGCGGTGGCGGCGCTCCGGGCGCCGAGCCAGCCGGCCGCGGGTTCGTCGTCTTCGTCCTCGTCCGCATCGTCGGCGAGCGCATCGGCGAACGGCAACGGCGAGGCGGACCCGATCAAGCTGGAGGTGGCGGTCCTGGACCGCGACCGCCCGCGCCGCATGTTCCGCCGCCTGACCGGAGCGGCCCTGGACACGCTCCTCCCGGTCCCGGACCCCCAGGGCGAGGAACCGGAGAGCAAGCCCGAGGGCGAGTGATCCCTGACCAACGGGGGCGGGGCGTAGCCGAGAGGCCACGCCCCGCCCCCGTTTTCGCCACCGGAAGACGGCCAAGGCGGCGTTTGGTGCGTTCAACGCACCGAAGGCCACATTGGGTGCGTTGAACGCACCGAAGGCCACATTGGGGCGCTTGCCGCCGACCCCACCCACCCAC
>JARAWT010000052.1:0-74613 GCA_033793495.1 Streptomyces sp. MN03-5084-2B
GGGGGTTTGGGCGGCGCGGGGCGGTTGCGCGGCGCAGTCGAGGGTGCCGGTTTCCGGGCCTGCGGGGTCCCTGCCTGCGGGTTCTCGGCCCTCGGGGGTTCCCGGGCTTGCCGGGTCCGGGCCTGCGGGTTCCCGGGCTGCAGGTTCCCGGCCCACGGGGGTTTCCGGCCTGCGGGGTTCCGGCCTATGGAGTCCCGGCCCTGCAGGGGCCTCGGGCTCGCGAGGTCCCTGGGCCCGCGAGGCGGAGGCAGTCCAGGTGCGGCGCCGGTGCGCGCGGCTGGAGCCATGGCGTGCGCGGCTGAAGTGGCAGCCTGATGCGCGGCTGTAGCCCCGGTGCGCAGCTGAAGTGCCGGCGCGCAGCTGAAGTGCCGGCGTGCGCGGCTGTGGCACTGGTGCGGGCGGGTGGTGGCGCGGCGGCTGGCGTGGTGGTGCGCGGCTGCGGAAGCGCCGAGGGCGACCTTCGGCCCCCGATCTCCACTTTACCGGCGCACCCCGACAGTTCCGGGCGTCCGCCGCGTCCCCGGGAAAAGGACACGGCCGCCGGCTCCCCGCGGCGGGAATCGGCGGCCGTGGTGCGCGGCGCGGCGAAGACGGGTCAGTAGGCGCCCTGGCCGCCCATCACCGCGCGGAACGTCTTCCAGAGGATGACCAGGTCCAGCGCGAGGGACCAGTCCTCGACGTAACGCAGGTCCAGCCGGATGCTCTCGGCCCACGTCAGGTCGCTGCGCCCGCTGACCTGCCAGAGCCCGGTGAGGCCCGGCTTGACGAGCAGCCGGCGGCGGGCGTCGGGCGCGTACTGCTCGGTTTCCTCCGGCAGCGGCGGCCGCGGGCCGACGAGCGACATCTTCCCGGACACGACGTTGAACAGCTGGGGCACCTCATCGAGCGAATACCGGCGCAGGAAACCACCCACGCGGGTGATACGCGGGTCGCGCTTCATCTTGAAGAGCGGGCCCGCGCCTTCGTTGTCCGCCGCCAATGTCTGCTTGATCGCGTCGGCGTTGGTGACCATCGTCCGGAACTTGAGCATCGTGAACGTCGCGCCGTCGCGGCCGACGCGGCGCTGGCGGTAGATCACCGGGCCGCGGTCGTTCAGCTTGATCGCGACCGCGATCGCCAGCAGCAGCGGCGACAGCAGGGTGAGCAGCAGCGCCGAGCCACAGCGGTCGACGATCTCCTTCACCACCCGGCGCCCGCCGGTGAACATCGGCGCGGTGACCCGCAGCAGGGGCATGCCGAGCACGCCGGTGACGTTCAGCCGGGGCCCGGCGACCTCCATCAACACCGGCGCCACGACCATCTCCGCGCCGGTGCCTTCCATGTCCCAGGCCAGCCGCTGCAGCCGCTTCGGCGTCCAGTACTGGTCGGCGGTGATCGCCACCACCCGGTAACCGCCGCGCCGGACGTGCCGGGACAGCTCCTCCAGCCGCCCGACCACCGGGACGCCGTCGATCTCGCCGCTGTCGCGGTCTTCGCCGTGGCCGCTGAACGTGCAGGCAGCTTCGACACGCCAGCCGACGTGCACTTCCGAGCGGGTGCGGGCGATCAGGTCGGCGACGGTCTCCGGGCTGCCCGCGGCCATCACCGGCAGCAGGCAGAGTCCCTTGGCGCGCTTGCGGTGCAGCACCTGGCGCAGCAGGTAGCGCTGCGGGAAGGCGACCAGCGCGATGGCCGGGACCACGACGAACACCCAGACCTGGACCTCGAGCGCGCCGAACAGCAGGCCGCCCAGCGCGACCAGGACGGCAGCGGTGAGGAAGCCGCGGCCGAGGGTGCGGTACTCCTCGGCGCCCTCGCCGAGCACGCGTGGGCTCCAGGCCCGGCTCGCGGGCAGCGAGACGAACACGGCAAGGATCGTGCCGAAGGCGTGCATGTCGTGCGGGGCAACGCGATCGATGACGAACGCGCTGATCGCGATCACCAGCAGCGTGATGAACACGTCGCTGCCGATGACCCAGGCTCTGTACCGCGCTTCCCAGGCCGCGGGCCACGCCTTGGCGGCCGGACCGCCAGTGTCGCCGTGGTGGTCGTCCCGCTTGACGGGACGCGGGATGGCCTGGAGGTCGATGTGCGGCGGTGGTTGGCTCACCGTGTACGAAGGCCGCACCGACTCTTCCATCTGACCTCCCGGGAACTGGATCGAACTGAGCCGCAGGCACGCAGCGTCACCGGCGATGACTTCGGAGAGTCATGGCATATCGGTGGTCGCGCAGAGCCCGCGGAGGCTTCACACGGCAAGTTATCGGCGACTCTCTCGGCAGTGTTACAAGGATTTCCAGCCACATGCTGCGCGAGATCCCCGCCAGAAAATGGCCGGAAGATAACAAGACGAAGACGATGCGTGAATGGGCGTATCCCCGTGAAAACTACGTTCCGTAGCGAACAGGGCGATGCCCGCACCCGGGTGGACCAAGCAGGGCCGAACGGCCCAGCGCGGCCTTCGGGGATCTACAGTGGACACTGCGGATCGCGCTATGTCCACAGTGGACCTGTCCGGGGCGTCGCCGCGTCGGCTCGAGCCCGGGTGGCCACCCACGGTGACAGTCATCGCCACACCGTCACGCGCGACGGTTCTGTCACACGTCACCCTCCGGTCGCCCGGCGACCCTGACGTGCCGAGGATCACATCCGACCTCCCGCAGGGTGGCGTTCGACAGAAAACCGCCGCGGCGGCAGGGTTCGAAGGCAGGTCCGGCGAGCCCCGGCGGCGGGGGCGCGAACCGCTCTCGCAAGCTGATACGGATGATCCGAACGGATCGTTCACTCCGATTTTGGAGGCCACCCCGCTCTCGCCGGCCGTCGCCTCCAAAAGGTGAGCCGACCTGGGGGTCCGGGGGCTCGGCCCCACAAGACACAACGAGAAGAGCCCCGTTTGCGTGTTCCGCAAACAGGGCTCTTCCGCGAAGCTGGTGGGCGATACTGGGATCGAACCAGTGACCTCTTCGGTGTGAACGAAGCGCTCTCCCGCTGAGCTAATCGCCCGCTAGCGGTGTTGAGGTGAACTTTAGCGTACGACTTTCAGGCGCCTGCAAACGGGTGGTCCTGAACGACCACACTCCGCTTACCGGCGAGTACGGAACGCACAACCCCGAGCTAGCCGGGGTTGTCCGGCCGGGGGGCCGCCCGACACCACGTTCGACATCCGTGCGACGGTGCTATCGCCCGGCGACTAAACCGCGCAGTATGGAGGCGTGGGCCCCGCGGGGCGCGCCGGTCAGTTGCGCGCCGCGGGTGGTCACGGGTGAAGACGGGGGCCGAAGCGCCCGGACGGGTGATATGCGGCGCACCCGCGACGGAATCGGCCTCCTGATGCGTCCAAGTGGTGACGCCCTCGGCCGGGCCGGGCCGGGAAGGGAGACGAAGGGTAGGACGATGCGCAACGATCACGTGACGCTCCGCTCGACGGCGGTCTTCGACCTGCTGGCGCCGCGGACTCCCGCGGTTCCGGTCAAGGTGGAGCTGCGCTACGACACACGCGACCCGTACGCGGTCGTCGCCGCCTTCCGCACCGGCCGCGCCGGCTGGGTCGAGTGGGTGTACGCACGCGACCTCCTCGCGGACGGCCTCCTGGCCGACGCGGGTGACGGCGACGTCCGCATCCGCCCCTCCGTCGAGGACCCCGAAGCGGTCCTGATCGAGCTGAACTCGCCGTCCGGGCACGCCATGTTCGAGGCGTCCGCCCAGGAGCTGGCCGACTTCCTCGACCGGACCTACGACGTGGTCCTGCCGGGCAACGAGCACCTGTGGGTCGACGTCGACGACGCGCTCACCCACCTCATCCCGCACGATCTGGCCTGATGACGGCCCTGCAACAGTGAAGTGACACCCCGGTGTCGAACCCGTTTTCGGGGTCCGATATGGTTTTCCCACACCACGGCGACGGGGACTCGGGTTCCCGGAGCTGCGGAATGCGGATGTAGCGCAGCTGGTAGCGCATCACCTTGCCAAGGTGAGGGTCGCGGGTTCGAATCCCGTCATCCGCTCGGTAGGCTCTCGGGCCTAGTCACGGTGGAGTGGCCGAGAGGCGAGGCAACGGCCTGCAAAGCCGTGTACACGGGTTCGAATCCCGTCTCCACCTCGCGCGATTAGCTCAGCGGGAGAGCGCTTCCCTGACACGGAAGAGGTCACTGGTTCAATCCCAGTATCGCGCACCACACGTTTTCGCAGGTCAGAAGCCCTGTCCCTCCCCGGAGGGGCGGGGCTTCTACTCGTCAGTCGGCGATGATCCGGCGATGGCCCCTGGGCCCGGCCCGATGGCCCGGCGGGACCGCAGGTGGGGGAACCAGGACACCAGCTTCGCGCGCTCGCCTGGGTACAGCGACGCCAGCGACCGCAGCCAGCGTTCCTCTAGTGCGTCCAGGATCTGGTTCACCATCGCGGGGGTCGCGTGGTCGTAGACCCGCGCGATCCCCTTCATCTTCTGGCCCAGCCGCGCCCGGCGGGCGACTTCGGGGATTCCGTCTTCAGTTAGCCATGTGCTGTGGGTGTGTCGCCCTTCGTGGAACGTGAACGTCGGCAGGAGCGGCGGCCGCCGCTCCCCTGCCCCCGGGTCGTCGAACTCGACCCCGTCCCACGCCGGCCGCCAGAACCGGATCCGGAAGTTCGACCGCCGCCACGGATGGCCCTCCGGCGTGCACAGCACGAACGGTTCTCGGTGGCTGTCCATCAGCTCTTCGTAGAGGACCGCGATCCCGGGTGGCAGGGCCACGAACCGAGTCCCGGCGGGAGTCTTGGTCCGTCCTTTCTTCGGCCGGGCGTTCCCCCGCCTCGTCGGCGGCCGCTGGCGACCATCCGAGTGGTGATCATCACTCTTCCGGCCTCCTTTGTAGACCTTTCCGCCCACCTCCTTCAGCGGCGTCCGGATCTCAATGCCGCGCTTCTCCGAGTCGTACTCGTGCCGCTGCTGCCCGACAAGTTCACCCCATCGGGCGCCGGTATAGACATCCATCAGGCACAACACGAACCCCGA
Organism: Streptomyces sp. MN03-5084-2B; assembly: GCA_033793495.1. Classification (GTDB taxonomy): domain Bacteria; phylum Actinomycetota; class Actinomycetes; order Mycobacteriales; family Pseudonocardiaceae; genus Amycolatopsis. The sequence continues at coordinate 4,970 of JARAWT010000052.1, forward strand.
CTTCCCTAACCCCATCTCGTAGAGCCGCATCGCCGCCCGCAACGCCTGCGCCGGGGTCGCGACGAGCCGCTCGGTGTCGAACTCACCCTTCGACACGCGGACGCCGTTGCACGGGTTGGCCGGGATCATCCGGGCGCGCACGGCTCCGTTGAGGATGGTGGAGAACAACGCAAAGTAGGACGAGACCGAGGACTCGGCATAGTCCTCATGCAGCTCCGAGAGCCACCGTTCGATCTCGACGTAGCCGTTGAAGATCGCGATCAGTGGCCATGCCTTCCACTGCGGCAGCAGCTGGGGATCGAGGAACGACCGGTACTTCGCGACCGTGTTCAACTCCAGCCGCGGAGCCACCGCCTCCAACCACTCTTCGGCGAAGTCGTCGAACCGGGTTTCGCCATCTCGTGGGTCCAGCCAGAGGTTCCGCCGGATCAGAGCTTCCTGCTCCGGCCCCCAGTCCTCGGCTGCTTTCTTGGTGGGGAACCCTGATCGGCTGCCCCACGTCCCATCGGGACGCTTGTACCGGGCACGCCACTCACCCGTGCCGGGCTCTTCTTGGCCAAAGGCCATACTTCAACTCCTCTTCTTCTCTGTTACTCCGGCCGCCTCACGCGGCGCGGAAGTCCTGGGCAACGTCCGCAACGGACACTCGCCGCCGCGCCGGCTTCACCGGCGCCGCGCTCAGTCGCACGATCTCGGCGACATCGCCGCGGGTAAACCGGTAGTGCTTGCCGAACCGGTGATGCGGCAACACGCCGGCGGCGGCCTGGTCCTTCAACGTCCTCGGCGACAACTGCAGCAACTCCCCCACCTCCTCCGCGGTCAGCAACGCATCCGGATCCGCCGCAGGCGCCGGCACGGTCGCCCGCACCGCCGCCGCGAGCTCGCGGATGGCCACGGCGACAGCGCAGCCGCTTCCGCTCCCGTGATCGCATTCGTTCTCCATCACGCACTCCATTCTTGTTGTCAGAAAATCGAGTCGATCAGGGAAGTGTTCGCCCCAGCACATACCTATCCACACGGAAACACGACCGACAGTCAATAGGCCCTCGAAAGAAACTCAAAGAGCCTCGTCCATGAGCGAACCCGACAACGCCCCGCGATTACGCGACGCTGCTATTTCGACGAACCGGCATCGGAACCAGCACCAGAACGAAAGGATGAACAGATGACCAAGAGGGTCACGATCGAGATACTCGACGACACGGACGGCAGCCCCGCCGAGCAAACCGTCCCCTTCGGACTCGACGGCGTCACCTACGAGATCGACCTGTCCACAACGAACGCCAACGCACTACGCGAAGCACTGGCACCATATGTGGTGTCCGCACGCCGATCCGGCGGCCGCCGGATCAAGTACGAAGTAGCCGATCAGGGCCGCATCTCGAAAACCGTCATCGACGCATACCACTCATCTCGCCAGCACCTCAGCACGGAAACCAATCGGAAGCACCAGACCGAGACCGCGGCGAAGCGGCGTCCCAAACCACGAAAATGATGCTCGATCAGCACCTAAGCACCTCTGAATTCTCATGATCCCTCCGAAGTAGCGATGGTGTGCCGAGTGCGGCACACCGACGCTCCTAACTCCGGCAACCAGCTCCAGTGGAGACATGCGGCGGCCAGCCTTCCATCGCACCAGCCCCAAGGTGACAGCCGTCCGGTACGTCTCGGCCACCGCCGTCGGATACGACCCCAGGCGGGTCGCGGTAGATGCACAGTCCATGGGGACAGCATTGGTTTGTCGCCCAGGTCGGCCGGGAATCAAAGACGAGGGTGCTGATCAGGTAGTCGTCGCGGGGCAGGGTCAGGTGCGCGGTGTCGCAACCACGTCAAGTTCCGTCTGCCCGACCGGGCTCTTTCCAGTGGGCTTTGGTCCCAGCCGGAGGACCGACACGGAGTCCACGGCGTCGTGCGCGGGCTGCGACCCTGGGCAGCCCCCGGAACCGTGGCGGGCCGTGCGGTGACCGTGCTGCTCGGCCCGCCCGCCGAGGGCGCCGCCACCGCCACCCGCCACCTCGGCACCGCCGCGGTCGACGCATCGGGGCCAGGTCAGGTCGTCGTCGTCGCCCATCAGGGCCGGACCGACTGCGCCGGCTGGGGCGGTCTGCTCTCCCGCGCCGCCGCGGCCCGCGGGATCGAGGGCGTGATCGTGCACGGCGCCGCCCGCGACCTCGCCGAGGCTGCCGAGGCGGGCCTGCCGGTCTACGCCGTCACACCCACGCCCGTCACCGCCCGCACCCGCGCGGTCGAGCAGAGCTGGGACGAGCCGGTGCAGCTCGACGACGTCACCGTGCACCCCGGCGACCTCGTCCTGGCCGACGGCGGAGGCGTGGTCGTCGTGCCCGCCGCCCGCGCCGAGGGAGTCCTCGCCACCGCCGAGCGGATCGCCGCCACCGAGGCCGCGATGGCCCAGGCCATCGAGGGCGGCGCCCGGGTGTCCGACGTGATGGGCAAGTCCTACGAGGAGCTGACCGATGGTCACCACTGAAGCCGACACGCTGACGCGGCTGCGCGCGCTGTCCACCTCTGGGGTCTCCGACGCCCTGGACAAACTCGGCATCCCGGGCCAGGCGCTGGGCATCGCGCCGCTGGACCGCAGTTTCCGGCTGGCCGGGAGAGCCTGGACGCTGCGCTACGGCCCCGTCGGCCAGGACCGCGGCACCGTCGGCGACTACATCGACGACCTCGGCCCGGACGACGTCGTCGTGCTGGACAACCAGGGCCGGGTCGACGCCACCGTCGGGGGCGACCTCCTCACCACCGTCGCCCACCGCCGCGAGGTGGCAGGCACGGTGATCGACGGCGTCTGCCGGGACGTGGACCGCTCGCTCGAGCTCGGCTACCCGGTCTTCTCCCGCGGCAACTGGATGCGCACCGGCAAGGACCGGGTCCGCGTCGAGGCCACCGGGGTACCGGTGTCCATCGGCGGGATCCGCGTCGAGCCCGGTGACCTGCTGCTCGGCGACGGCGACGGGATCGTGGTGGTCCCCGCCGCGCGGGCCGAGGAGGTGCTCGCCGCCGCCGAGGAGATAGCGCGAGCCGAGCAGGCCATCCGCGACGCCGTCGAGGCCGGCTCGTCCCTGCGGGAGGCCCGCGTCGCGCACCGATACCACGACCTGCAGCACGGAGCCGGATCGTGAGCGCGACGACGACCGTGCTGAGCTCGGCCACCGTGCACGAGGCGGCGGGCCGCACCGGCGCGCTGCCATCGGCGATCAAGCCACTGCACCCGTCGATGCACCTGGAGGCCCCCGCCTTCCCGGTGAAGGCCCCACCCGAGGACAACCTCTGGCTCCACCGTGCCGTCTACGCCGCTTGCCCCGGCGAGGTCCTCGTCGTCGACACCGGCGGGGGTCTCGAGTTCGGCTACTGGGGCGAGATCCTGGCTGAGGCCGCGACCGCTCGCGGGCTGGCCGGGCTGATCATCCACGGCGGCGTCCGGGACTCCGCACGGTTGGTCGAAATGGGCTGGCCGGTGTTCGCAGAGCGCGTCTGCATCCGCGGCACCGGCAAGGACCCCCACGGCGACGGCGAGCTCGGCGAGCCCGTGCTGATCGGCGAGCAGACCGTGCGGCTCGGCGACCTGATCGTCGCCGACGCCGACGGAGTGGTCGTGGTCCCCGCCGAGCGGGTCGCCGAGGTCCGGCGGCTCTCCGCGGAACGAGAAGCCGCAGAGGCGGACTACCTGCGCCGTATCCGCTCCGGCGAGTCCACCCTGGACATCTACCGGCTGCCCTGAGCCCCGCACAGGAGAACGAAGACACCCCACAGCTGCCCGGCAACGGACAGAACCCATGAGCGGCCAACGGGTTTGTTACGGGAAGCCGGTTTTACCGTGGTCGGACCGTTTCACGTGACGCTTGCCCATCCGGAGTGACCCGGGCGACCAGGTGCCCACGGCCGAAGCCGCCGGACGCCGAGCGGCGGGGCCCGGAGCGGCGGGGCAGGCTCAGCTGCTCACACGCGGACCACGATCTTTCCCTGCGTGTGTCCGCGCTCGGCGTATGCGTGCGCTTCCGCGATCTGTTCGAGCGGGTACGTCCGCTCGATGCGCGGGGCGTAGCGGCCCTGTCGGCCGAGTTCGCCCGCTTCGGCGAGGAGCGTGGGGTCGTTCAGCACGTTGGGCAGGTGCACGCCCAGGCGATGCGCGTTGGCGTGGTCGGCGATCGTCGACACGCGGGCGGGGTCGCCCACGATCGCGACGAGATCGGCCAGGGAACCGGAGGCCGCGGTGTCGAGCGCGATGTCGACTCCGCCCGGGGCCAGGGTGGCGAGGCGCTGCGCGAGGCCGGGGCCGTAGGTGGTGGGAACGGCTCCGAGCGAGGCGAGGAACGCGTGGTTGCGCTCACTGGCCGTGCCGATCACGGAGGCGCCCTGAGCCACTGCTATCTCGACAGCGGCACTGCCCACGCCTCCGGCGGCGCCCTCGATGAGCAGAGTGCGGCCCCGCAGGGGACCGAGCGCCTGCAACCCGCTCATCGCGGTCACGGATGCCAGAGCGGCGCCGGCGGCCTCCTCATCGGTCCACGTGGCGGGCGCGTGGGCCCAGGCCAAGAGCACGACCAGCTCCGCCGTCGCGCCGGTGAGGCCGCCCAGCCCGAAGACGCGGTCACCGATGCTCACCCCCTGCACGCCCTCACCCATCTGGTCGACGACACCGACGGCCTCACGTCCGGGAATCGCGGGCAGGTGGACGGGGAGCACCTTGCGCGCGGCACCGGAACGCAACTTCCAGTCGATGGGATTGACGCCGGCCGCTGCGACACGGATACGGATCTCGCCGGGCCGGGGACGGGGCTCCGGCACCTGCTCGACCACGAGGGTGTCCACACCGCCGTACTCGTGGTAGCGGACTGCGCGCATGAGGTTCTGCCTTTCCACACGGCCGGAAGGGGCCGTTCGTGAGATCAGTAGGTGAAGCGGGGTGTACGTCAGATGGGGGCCGCGTGAATGCGGACCCTGGCGCGGCGATCACCCGGGTGTGCGCGTCAGGACGAAGACCGGGATCAGGCGGTCGGTCTTCTTCTCGAAGTCGGCGTAGTCGGGCGCTGCCTCGACCGCGCGTTCCCACCACACCGCGCGCTCGTCGCCCTCGATCTCGCGGGCGACGTAGTCGTGCTTCTCCGCGCCGTCCTGCAGCTCGACGTGCGGGTCCTTGCGCAGGTTGTGGACCCACCCCGGGTTTTGCGGCGCGCCGGCGAGCGAGCCGACCACGGCGTACTCCCCGTTGTGCTCGACCCGCATCACCGGGGTCTTGCGCAGCTGGCCGGTCTTGGCGCCGACCGACGTCAGGATGACCACGGGCCTCCCCATGAGCTCGACGGCCTCGGCGCCTCCGGACGCCTCGTAGGTTTCGACCTGCTTGCGGGCGAAGTCCGACAGACTCGGCGCATATTCTCCGCTCAATGGCATTACGCCAGGCTCCTGGTGCTGGGAGGGTCGCGTGAAGCGTCCCGTCGCTGGTGGTCGACGCCGCTGGGGGAAATGTCGACCGAGCGAGAGGCTGCTATCGTCACGAGACGGAGACAACTCTCCGTTTCCGGGAACATACGGAGACAGCTCTCCGCTTGTCAATGGAGGCAGGGACATGACAGCCATCACACCGCGACCGCTGAGGGCCGACGCCGCCCGCAACCGCTCCAAGCTGCTGGCGACGGCCGGCGAGGCGTTCTCGATCCGGGGACTGGGAATCTCCATGGACGACATCGCCCGAGCCGCCGGTGTGGGGGCCGGCACCCTGTACCGCCACTTCCCCACCAAGGACCACCTGGTCGCCGCCGTTCTGGACGAGCGGATCCGCGAACTGGCCCGCGAGGGCAGGGAACTGCTGAGCCTCAGCGGGCCGCGTGAGGCCCTCTTCATGCTGCTGCGCAAAGTCGTCCTGGAATGGGGACCCACCGACCGCGGCCTGGTGGAGTCGCTGGCCAGCACCGACGGACAAGAAGAATGCGTCCCTCGCAGCGCACGCGAAGACTTCACCTCCAGTATCGACCTGCTACTGCAAGCCGCCGTACACGAAGGAGTCGTACGCGCCGACGTGACCAGCGACGAAGTCGAAACCCTCATCGTCGGCTGCCAAGCAATGCAGCAATACCGCCCCGACCTCGCCGAAAAAACGCTCGTCATCATGCTCGACGGCCTACGCTCCACCTGACCCACAACGATCCAGCTCTCCCGGAACCGGCCACCCACGATCTGGACCGAGCCCGGCAGCGTTCCGATGACTCCGGTCGGCACCGTCGCCCCGGGCAGGCCCAGGCCCGCAACGAACGTCATGGGCCATTGCGCCTGGATGAGCCGGCTCATTCGCTCTACAGAGGTGGAGTCCGCGCACGAACACGGCGACGACCGCGATCACCCACCACGGCACGCTCACGCCGAAAAGTTTGCCGAGCGCCGCTGCGGCCTGGGTCCCCAGGAGACCGTAGGTGCCGATCTGCAGCAGGTTGCAGGACACGATCGCGAGGATGGTCGCGGCGAACCCGGCCACTGTGCTCGGGAAGCCGATCAGCCGGTCCTCTGAGGTGGACGGCGGCGCTGCCGAGCAGCTGGAAGCCCGCGATGCGGGCGGAACTGGTGTTGCGAACCTCGCTCGCCGTGCATGGCGAACGCTGTCCCGCACGACCAGTTTGCCGCCAAGCGAATACGTGCCCACCCCCGACACCACGCCGGCCTTGTCCACCCAGCCACAGAAGTTCGCCCCGCGCGGCGCCGCTGCCGCCCACATCTACCTGCCGCGCGGGCAGCTCGTCCCACACCCGTGACGCTCTCGGCTGCTACTGGCTCCCGCTCGGCCACTCCCGCCGGACGAGAGCAGTGCTGGCCCGGGCGCGCAGTTCGGTCGGGGTGTTCAGCTCGCCCGCGAGGCGACCGCCCCGGAGCAGTTCGAGCAGGGTGGCGACCGCCGTGCGCGCCTGAGCCTCCGGGAACAGATCCACTGCCGTGATCGGTGGGTCGGTGGCGTGCAGGGCCGGCTCGTCGCTGTCCTGGGCGAGCAACAGGTCGTGCGGCACCCGCAGTCCCAGTTCGCGCGCGGCGGCCAGGACACCGACGCCGAAACCCAGGCCCAGCGCGAGGATCGCGTCCGGCGGATCGTCCCGGAGGACCTGCAGCGCGGCCTGCCGCGCCGACTCCGACATGGTGCCGGCGGAAAGCTGCGCAGGCGGGGGTACCCGCACGGCGGCCGGTTCGATGTTGCGGGCGCCGCACCAGCGCCGGTAGGCGGCGATCGATCGGTCGGTCCACTCCCACGCCATGTCCGGCGCCACCGCCGTGATCCGGGCGGCCCCCTGGGCGGCCAGGTGGTCCAGGAGCCCCGCCACGGCAGCATCGGTGTCCGGAGCGACCTGGTGGGCGATGCGCCCCGTCGGGTCCCGGCCGAGGGCCACGGCGGGCACGCCCAGGTCTGCGAGCGCGGCCAGGCGCGGATCACCTTCGCCCGGCTCGACCACGATCACCCCGTCGAACGCCATTCTTCGCAGCTGACCGGCGTCGTGAACGGCCGGGAGCAGCAGCAACCCGTGCTCGGCCTCGAACGCGGCTTGGGCCGCGGCCGTGGTCACCCGGCCGTACCACTCGAACGACAGGATGTCGTCGCGACGCTGCCCGATCACCGTGCCGAGCGCCATGCCGAGCGTCGCGGTGCGGCCGGAACGCAGGCCTCGTGCGACCGGGTCGGCCGCATACCCCAGCTCGGTGGCGATCCGGCGGATGCGCTCCCGGGTGTCCGGGTCCACGCGACCTTTGCCGTTGAGCGCATAGGACACGGTGCCCACCGACACACCCGCGACGGTGGCGACGTCCCGCAAGGTCGGCTTCGCCATGTCCGCACCTTAGCGCACAAACGTTTAACCACTGGTATTGACTTCGCTTAAACGTTTGTGCACGCTGTGCCGGACGACGCGCGGGTAGCCCGTCGAACGAGACCGAGGAGGCCGTCATGGCGTCTGAGCCGCCGGACACCGGAACCACCCTGCGCGCCGACGCCGTCGGCGTGCGGGACTTGGTGTTCTTCGTCCTGTCCGCGGCGGCGCCGCTGACCGTGATGGCCGGGTTCGCCGCGATCGCGTTCCTGGTCGGCGGCGTCGTCGCGCCGGCCGGGTTCCTCATCGCCGGCGTCGTGTTCGCCGTGTTCGCGGTCGGCTTCACCGCGATGAGCAGGCACCTGCGCGGCAGCGGGGCATTCTACGTCTACATCCGGCGCGGGCTCGGGCCGCTGGCCGGGACGGGTGCCGCGCTCGTGGCGTACGTGGCCTACGCGCTGGGGCAGGTCGGGTTCGTCGCGGTGGCCGGCCTGTTCGCCTCTACGACGTTGCGCGACCTGCTCGGGTGGTCCGCGCCATGGCAGGTGTGTGCCCTCGTGCTCGGAGTGCTCGTGGCCGTGCTGTCCTACCTGAAGGTGGACATCGGCGCCCGGGTCCTGGCGGTGCTGCTCACCGCGGAGGTCGCCGTCCTGTTCGTGCTGTCGGCCGCAATCCTGCTCCGCGGCGGCCATGAGGGACTGTCGTTCGGCAGCTTCGACCCGGCCAACCTGTTCACGCCGGGGCTGGGTTCGCTGTTCGTCATCACCTTCGTCGTCTACCTGGGGTTCGAGCAGACCGCGATCTACAGCGAGGAGGCCCGGGACCCTCGCCGGACCGTCTCCCGGGCCACCTATATCGCGGTGGCCACCCTCGCGGTGCTCTACACGTTCGTTTCGTGGGTGATCCTGATGGGAGCGGGTCCGGACCGCCTCGCGTCGCTGCTCGCCGGTGATCCCGCCGACCTGGTCTTCGGTCTCAACACCGAGTACGTCGGCACCGCGATGACCGACGTGATGCACGTCCTGATCGTCACCAGCTTCTTCGCCGGCGTGCTCGCCCTCCAGAACGCCGGCAGCCGGTACTTGTTCTCGCTCGGGCGCGACGGCGTGCTCCCGGCGGCGTTCGCGCGCACCAGCCGGGGCCAGACTCCCAGCACCGCCGGGATGATCCACACCGTGGTCGTGCTCGGCGTGCTGGCCGGGTTCGCGCTGGCCGGCTTGGACCCGTACCGGCAGATCGTGGCGTGGACCAACGCCCCCGCGCTGGTCGGCGTGCTGGCGCTGGAGGCGGCCACGTCGATCGCGGTGATCCGCTTCTTCCGCGGGCACCGGACCGGGGAAACGGTGTGGCAGCGGCTCGTCGCGCCCGCGCTGGCCGCGGTGCTGCTCGTCGCCGTGCTCGTGCTGGTGATCCTCCGGATGAACATGCTGACCAACCTCGGGCCGACGGGCAATTTCCTCGTGCTCAGCCCGCTGGTCGCCGGCCTGCTCGCCGGCTGCGGCCGTGCGCTGTGGCTGCGCGGCGCCCACCGCCGCCCGGCCGAAGAGGCCGGCCCCACCCCGGAGGAAGACCGTCGATGACGCACCACCCCCTGCCCCCGCTGCCCGGGCCGTCGGTCACCGGCCCCGGTCTCCGTCCGCGCTACGCCTGGTCGATCCCCGGCTTCGCGGTGGAACGCCCGTCCGGAACCGGGGAACCGGAGATCTGGTGCTACACCGACAAGTTCGGCTACCGGCCCGGCGAAGTGATCGACGTGCACGTCCACACCACCGCGGCCCGCTACGACCTGACCGTGCTCCGGGACGGCGCGGCACCGAAGGTCGTCTGGCACCGGCGGGACCTGGCCGGCGCAGCCCACCCGACGCCCGAGGACGCGTACCGGCGAGGGTGTGACTGGCCGGTGGCGCTGCGGATCGAGGTCGATCCCCAGTGGCAGTCCGGACTTTACCTGCTGGTCGTCGGCATCGAAGTGGACGGCCGGCGGTACGAACGCGAGCACTTCGTCGTGGTCCGTCCAAGCGGGACAGTCCCGCGCACGCCGTTCGCTCTGGTGCTGACCACCAGCACGATGACCGCCTACAACGACTGGGGCGGCGCCAACCACTACCGCGGCCTCGGCGACGATCCCTACGTCGACGTGCCCGCCCCCGAGCTGTCGATCCACCGTCCCGTCGCCCGCGGCATGCTGCGGCAGCCGCCCGGCGCACCCCGCGCCGCCAATCCGGACACGCCCGGAATCGACTACGTGCCACGGCATCCCGCCTATGAATGGGCACACGCGCACGGCTACTCACGGCACTACGCGGACGCGTTTTGGGCGACCTACGAGCGTCCGTTCGTGGTCTGGGCCGAGCGCAACGGCTACGCGTTCGACTACCTGACCCAGCACGACCTGCACCAGGACCCGCATTGCCTCGACGGCTACCGGTGCGCGATCCTCGTCGGCCACGACGAGTACTGGACCGCCCGGATGCGCGACACACTCGACGCCTTCGTCGACGACGGCGGGAACGTCGCGCGGTTCGGAGCGAACTTCGCCTGGCAGATCCGGCTGCAGGACGACGACACGACCCAGGTCTGTTACAAGGACCCGCGGGCCGATCCCGTCGCCGAGACCGAGCCGGAGCAGGCGACGACGTTGTGGGACGCGCCGGCCGTCGGCCGTCCCGGCGCGGCGACGATGGGGCTGACCGCGGTCGGCGGCGGCTACACCCGGTACGGGTCCACGACGCCCCGCTCCAGCGGCGGCTACACCGTCTACCGGCCCCGCCACTGGGTGTTCGACGGAACCGACCTGCGGTACGGCGACGTCTTCGGCCAGGCCCCGGTCTGCGTCGTGGGCTTCGAAGTCGACGGCGTGGACTACACCGTCCGCAATGGACTCCCCTACCCCACCGGGACGGACGGCGCGCCGGACGATCTCACCGTCCTGGCGATGGCCCCCGCCGTCATCGGGGAAACCGACGACTGGCAGGGCATGGTCCCGCTCGGCGCCCCGGCCGACGAGGTGATCAGCCTGACCGAAGCGTTGTACGGCACCGCCGTCCCCGAGCGGATGCAGGGCGAACGTTACGGCGCGGCGATGATGGCGGTCTTCTCCCGGGGGTTCGGCACGGTCTTCAACGCAGGCACCTGCGAATGGGTCAACGGCCTGATCCATCGCGACGAGTTCACCGAAACCATCACCCACAACGTCCTGCGCCGATTCGCCACCACGGGGAGGAAAGCATGAACGTCGACGACATCCGGACGATCACCGTCGGATCCGGCACGCCGGTCCACCCCGAATGGCCACCGGGACAAGCAGGTCCGACCTGGTCGGAAACCGAATGGCGCTGCTTCGGCAGCGAAGCCGGAAACCGCTGGTTCGGCGGCGCATGGGAAGGCGAGCCGGGCACCCTCGACCTGCCCGCCTACCCCTACGACGAACTGTGCGTCATGCTCGCCGGCCGCGTAGCCCTCACCGACGAACAAGGTAGCCGCCGCGTCTTCGAGGCCGGCGAAGCATTCTTCGTGCCACGAGGCTTCCGAGGCCGCTGGGAAACCCTCGAACCCTCGAAGAAGATCTTCGTCGCGCTCGGCCCGTTCTCCCAGGCCGAGCGCGACAGGACCGTCAGCTGAGCTTCCACACCGCCGAGCCTGCCCTCGATCACGGTGAAAGCTCTTCGAGGACCTTGTTCCTGGTTTCGATGGCGAACAGGATGGTGACGATTCCGCCGATGAGGGCGACCGCGGCGAAGGCGGAGAAGACGTAGCGGATGCCGAGGTCGGCGACGATCCAACCGACCAGCAGCGGGCCGACCGAGGAGCCGGCGCGCAGCCAAGCGCTGCCGAAGCCGGTGCCGATCGCGCGCAGCCGCGTCGGATACAGCTCGGCCGAGTAGAGGTACAGGGAGAACGAGATCGTCTGCAGGATCGCGTAGGCGAGCGTGGCCATGATCAGGACCTGGATCGCGGTGGTGGCGCCGGAAACGGTGAGGGCGGCCAGCGGCACGATCGCGAGCAGGAAGGCCCACGAATACCAGCGTTTGCGGCCGACCTTGTCGATCAGCAGGGCGCAGGCGACCGAGGCGAGCACGCCGACACCGGAGGTGACCCAGCCGTAGGCGAGGCTGGTCTGCAAGGGCAGGTGGAAGAGCTGCTTGTAGAGGGTGGGCAGCCAAGTGACCAGGCCGTTGTTGACCAGGTAGACGGTCGCCCACAGCACCCAGATCATCAACGTGCGCCTGCGGTAGATGCCCTGGAACAGCTCACGCCAGTCCGAGCGGGTCTTCACCGTCGGGTCGACCGGGCGGACGACGGGTTCGGTCAGGACGTGCCCTTGCTTCACGGCCTCGTTCTCGAGCATCGAGACGACCTTGTCGGCCTTCTCGACGCGGCCGTTGGCGGCCAGCCAGCGCGGTGATTCCGGCATCAGCAGGCGCAGCGGGATGGTCAGCACAGCGGGGATGAGCCCGACGACGAACAGGGCACGCCACCCGTAGACCGGGACCAGGAAGTAGCCCGCGATCCCGGCGAACATCAGCCCGACCGGGAAGATGACCTCGTAGAGCAGGAAGAACCGGCCGCGCTTGCGGGCCCCGATGAACTCGTTGATGTAGGCGCTGGCCACCGGGACTTCGCCGCCGGTGCCGATGCCCTGCAGGAACCGGAAAATCAGGATCGAGGTGCCGCTCCAGGCGAACAGGCACGCGACGTCCATCGAGACGAACAGCACGATGGTGATCAGCAGCGTGTTCATCCGGCCGAACTTCTCGGCGATCCAGCCGAAGGTGACCGCGCCGATGAGCTGGCCGACGTAGCCCGCCGACAGGATGGCGCCGACCTGGGTGGGACTGAGGTGCCATTCGGTGACCAGCTGCGGCATCGCGAACGCGATCACCAGGACGGTGTAGGCGTCGAAGAAGGTTGCCGAGCCGATGATGACGCGGATCAGCAGGAGCCGGCGGGTGATCGGGAGCCGCTCGAGGCGGGCGACCAGGGCGGCGGTCGCGGTCGCCGCCGTCCCACCGCCTGCAGCAATGGTGGTCATGGGTTCGTTCCTCGCTCTCCGCCTCATTGCGGAGTCCTTCGGGACTGCATTGTCACCGGATCCCGGGGCGACAGCACGGCGCTGCCGCCCCGGCAGACGTTCAGAGGAGTTCGGCGGCCTTGAGCGCGAGGACGATCTCTTCTTCGGCCTCGGCGGACAGGTCGATCAGCGGCGACCGCACGGTCGCGGTCGGCAGGACCCCGCGGGCCTTGAGGCCCAGCTTGAGCGCCACGGTGCCTTCCATGTGCGAACCGCGGTGGTAGACGGCCTTGGTCACCGGCAGCAGCCGGTCGTGAACCGCACGGGCGGCCGGGTAGTCCCGCGCCTTGCCCGCGGCGATCAGCTCCAGCAGCGGCTCAGGTGCCAGGCCGCCGTAGCCGACCAGCAGACCGTCGACGTCGAACATCGTGTGCAGCAGGTACTCGTCGTGGCAGGACAGGATCTGCAGCTCCGGGTGCTCGGCCCGCAGCACCGGGATCTCGGTGTCCCAGCGGCGCATGTTGCGCACCCCGTTCTTGGTGGCGAACACGCCCGGCTGCGCGGCGATCTCCAGCTGGGTCGCCAGGTCGTAGCTGGCCTTCGTGACGTCCGGGTACTGGAACAGGATCAGCGGCAGCCCCGAGGTCTCGAAGATCGCCCGGTAGCGGTCCTGCGGCGCACCGGTCTGGAAGCCGAACCGCAGCCAGCCGTGGGAGGGGTAGACCAGCCCGGCGGCCGCGCCGGCGTTCACCGCACGCACCGCCTCCTCGGCGGCGACGGCGGTGCCCTCGCCGGTGATGCCGGCGATGATCGGGACCGTGCCGTCGACCGCCTCGACCAGGGTGCGGATGGTGGCGACCTGCTCGTCCTGGGTCAGGAAGGTGCCCTCGCCGGCGTGGCCGAGGCAAACCAGGCCCTTCACCCCCTCGAACCCGGCCAGCCACTTGCCGTAGGAGGCGAGAGCCGCGTGGTCGACCGCACCGTCCACGGTGAACGGCGTGACGGGGGCGGGCACCAGTCCGCGCAGGTCAAGGGTGTGTTCCGAAGACATTCTCGGGCCTTTCCGACATCGATGGGAACGGTTGCAGGAACGTTCCCACACGATGCGCCACGGCCGTCCCGTCGTCAACCCCTCCCTCGGAAATGGGCGGCCAGCCAGTAGCCTTCAGCGTGTGGTGACCATCGTCGACGTCGCCCGGGCGGCCGGGGTCAGCAAGTCCACCGTGTCCCGGATCCTCAACGAACGGCTCCCCCGGTCCAACAGCGAAACCGCCCAGCGCGTCCGCCAGATCGCCGCCGACCTCGGCTACGTCCGCGACCCGCTCGCCGCAGGCATGCGCCGCGCCGGCACCAACACCGTCGGCGTGATCGTCCCCCGGCTCACCGACACCGTCATGGCGATGCTGTACGAACAGATCGCCACCGCGGCAGCCGGCCGTGGCCTCTTCGCCGTCGTGGCCACCACCGAGGACGACCCCGCCACGGAGCAGTTCGCCGTCCAGACCCTCGTCCGGCGCCGCGTCGACGGCCTCATCCTCACCACCGCGAGACTCGACGTCCCCACCGCGCAAGGCGTCCCGCACGCGCTCGCGCTGCGCACCGACGGCATCGGCCCGGCCGCCATCGGCGACGACCGGCTCGGCGCCCGGCTGGCCGTCCGCCACCTCATCGACCTCGGCCACCGCAGGATCGGACTCGTCGGCGGCCCCGGCTACGCCTCAAGCGCCCACGGCCGCCTCGACGGCTACCGCGACGCGCTCACCGAAGCGGGGGTGACCGTGGACGAGTCCCTGATCGCCGGTGACTCCTTCTCGATGAAGTCCGGCGAAGTTGCCGGCCGGATCCTGCTCGACCGCACCGACCGCCCCACCGCGATCTTCGCCGTCAACGACAACACGGCCATCGGCGTCATGGCCGCCGCCCACGCCCTCGGACTGAGTATCCCGGAAGACCTGTCGCTGGTCGGCTACAACGACATCCCCGTCGTCAGCAGCCTGCCCGTCCCGCTGACCACCGTGCGCGTCCCCTTCGCCCAGATCGCCACCAACGCCCTCGACCTGCTGAACGAAGCAAGCGCCGACCGGCCACCGCGGACCGTCGTCGCCGCGCCGACCCTGATCCCCCGCCGTTCCACGGCATCACGATCATCTTGAAGTGGCGACGGCGTCGACGATGGTGAGTGCGAGCTGATGGGCGGGTCGGGCGCGGGCGGCGGGAAAACCCATCTCCGCGAGGGTCCAGTGGCCGTAGGCCAGGGCGAGGATCTGGTAGGCGGCGTCGCCGTAGGTGGCGGGCGGGCGGCCGGGGTGGTCGGCGGCCAGCGCGTCCCGCAGCAGCGTCTCCAGTCCTGTATAGACAGTGCGGATGCGTTCGCGCAGTGCGTCGTCGAAGCGTCCCGCACCCAGGATGGCGTTGATGGCGGCATTGTCGTCGCTGGGTTCCATCTCCTCGCCGAAGAAGTAGCCGACGAGAGCCTCGGTGCGGCGTCCGGCGGCCCCGGCGTGGGCGAGCTGTTCGGCGCGGCCGGCGTATCTGCCGACGATGCGCTGGGCGAACAGCTCACGTAGTTCGTCGCGGTTGCCGACGTAGTGGCGGATGTGGCCGCGGGCCATGCCCGCTTCGTCGGCGACGCGTTGCAAGGTGACGCCCTCGAGCCCGTAACGGGCCACGCAGCGGGTGAAGGCGTCCAGCACCTCGTCGATGCGCTTCGGCGCTTTGCTCGGGCGCCCCACGGGTCGGCTGCTCTCGCCCATACGCACTCCCTGATTGTTAGTCACGTTTGACGAGAAAATATCCGGCGTGGAACCCTGCACGCCACCGCGGGCCGCACCGGCCTCCTGGTCAGGACGAGGAGAAGCCGATGCCGGAGCAGCGGAAGGACCGGGCATGGCCGGTCGTGCGGAGAGTGCTCGCCGGCTGCGCGGCAGTGTCGCTCGCCGCCGTGTTGGCGGCCGCGCCGGCCAGGGCACAAGGCGGGCCGCAGGTCCTGACCGATGCCGGGCCGGTGACCGGAACGGCCGAGCAGGGCCTGTCGGTGTTCCGGGGGATTCCCTACGCGGCGCCGCCGGTCGGGCCGCGACGGTTCCTGCCGCCCGCACCGCCGCAGAAGTGGACCGAGCCGCGGGACGCGCGGACATTCGGGCCGGCGTGCGTGCAAGATCCCGACGAGCACGAGATGCCCCAGGGCACGCCGGCCTCCGAGGACTGCCTGACGCTGAACGTCTGGACGCCCTCGACGCAGGGCCGCAAGCCGGTCATCGTGTTCATCCACGGCGGCGGGTTCACCTCCGGCACGGCCCGCAACCCGTGGTACGACGGAGCCGCGCTGGCCCGCCGGGACGCGGTCGTGGTCACCATCCAGTACCGCGTCGGGCCGTTCGGCTGGCTGGATCTCTCCTCGCTCGGCGCCGCTTACGCCACGAGCATGAACAACGGCTTGCTCGACCAGATGGCCGCCCTGCGCTGGGTTCGCGCGAACGCGGGCGCGTTCGGCGGCGACGACCACAACGTCACCGTCGTCGGCGAGTCCGCGGGCAGCATCAGCATCTCGGCACTGCTGGGCACCCCCTCCGCGGACAGCCTGTACGACCGGGTGGTGCTGCAGAGCGGGACCGCCGGCGAGGTGGCCACCCGCGCCTGGTCGGCGAACATCGCCGAGCAGTTCACCAAGCTGGCCGGTGTTTCCGACCGCAGGCAGCTGCTCGGTCTGAGCACCGCCGAACTTCAGAAGGTCGCCGGAAAGCTCTACGACGTCCAGTTCTCCGACACCGCGTTCCACCCCGTCGTCGACGGTGCCCTGATCCCCGACCTGCCGATGAAGCGGATCGCCGCACCGGACGGCCCGGCCAAGCCCGTCATCATCGGCACCACGCTGGACGAGGCCCGCTACTGGCTGTACTACATGCCTGCGCTGAACTGGCTCCCCCAGTTCTTCTACCTGCCCTGGCTGCACGACGTGGCCGGCGACCGCGCCGACCGGATCGCCGACGCCTACCGGCGGGAACGCCCCGACCTGACCGGCCCGCAGACCGGGATGGCGCTCGTCGGCGACGTCGCCTTCCGGATGCCCGCCATCCGCATGGCCGAAGCGCTCTCCCGCCGCGGTGTCCCCGTCCACATGTACCTGGCCAAGATGACCTCGCCCGACCTGAACGGCACGCTCGGCGCGCCCCACGCGATCGAGCTGCCCTTCGTGTTCGGCACCCTGACCGCCGCCGGGGCGCCCGCCTTCGTCGGGACCGACCCCGCCAACGCCCGGCTGTCGGACACCGTCCAGCAGCTGTGGACCTCCTTCGCCCGCACCGGTGTCCCCACGGCCGCCGGCGTGACGTGGCCGGCCTACGACGTCGGACAGCGGCGCACCCTCACCCTCGACCGCACCGCCGTCGAGGTGGTCGGCGACCCGTATCCACAGGCCCGCAGAGCCTGGGGCGGACTTCGGTTCGACGGCGCCGACCCCGGCCTGGACCGGCTCACCCCGCTGCAGCCCCTCGCCCGCTTGGCCTCCTGCATCGTCACGGGCATTTGCGGCTAGGAGGATGTCCTGGGCACGTCGATCTTCTCGAAGTGTTCCAGCACAGTCGGGTCGTCGATCGCATCCCGGCTGACGACTTGCTCCGGGTCTGCACCCTGAAGGATCCGCTTGACGGGCACCTCGAGCTTCTTGCCGGTCCTGGTGTGCGGAATGGCGGGCACCTGGAGGATCGCGTCGGGCACGTGCCGCCGCGACGCGTGCACGCGCAGCTCGTGGCAGATGAGGGCGCGGAGATCGTCGTCGAGGACGCGATCGCCCTCGAGGGCGACGAACAAGGCCATCCAGTAGCCCCCGTCCGGCAGGTCGATGCCGACGACCAGCGCCTCGGCCACTTCCGGCACCTTCTCGACGACCTCGTAGAGGTCGGCGCTGCCCAACCGGACGCCGTTGCGGTTCAGGGTCGCGTCCGAGCGGCCGTGGATCACGACACTTCCGCGTTCGGTGATGGTCGCCCAGTCGCCGTGGCGCCAGACTCCGGGGTAAACGTCGAAGTACGCCGCTCGATACCTCGACCCGTCCGGGTCGTTCCAGAGCTGTACCGGCATCGTCGGCATCGGCTTGGTCACCACCAGCTCGCCGACGGTCCCCCGGACGGGTTCGCCGGCTTCGTTCCACGTGTCGACGGCGACGCCCAGCGGCCGCGCCGAGAGCTCGCCGGGCCAGATCGGCTTCGTCGGAGCTCCGGTGGCGAGGGCCGAGACGATGTCCGTTCCGCCGGACATCGAGACGAGCGGTATGCGGTCGCCCAGCTGCGCACGAATCCAATGGAACGCGGCCGGCGGCACGGGTGAGCCGGTGGCCCCGATCATGCGGAGCCGGTGTCCGGAAGGCACCCGGGTGCCGTGCCGCTCGCACGCCTGGAGGTAGCCCGGGCTCGCGCCGAGGATCGTGACGCCGTGTTCGACGGCGACCTCCCAGAGCCGGTCCGGCGTCGGGTGGGTCGGGCTCCCGTCGTAGGCCACCATCGAGCCGCCGATGAGCAACATGTTGACGGCGAAGTTCCACATCATCCAGTTGGTCGTCGTGTACCAGAGCATGCGGTCCGCCGCACGGGCGTCGAGCTGCAACCCGACGTGCTTCTGGTAGTCGAGGGTCACGGCGCCGTGCCCGTGGACGAGGCCTTTCGGGATTCCCGTCGTTCCGGAGGAGTAGAGCACCCACAGCGGATGGTCGAACGGCACCGGTGTCGGCGCCAAGCCGTCATGGTCCGTCGCCAGGACGTCGTCCCACGTCGCAACGTCGCGATCGGCCACGATCGGCGGAAGGCCGAGATGCGCCACATGCACGACGTGCTCGACGGTCGGCAGCAGCTCGAGGAGCCGAGCGCCTTCGTCGCGGCGATCGAAGGCCCGGCCGCCGAAGTGGTAGCCATCAGCGACGAGCAGCAGACGCGGCTCGAGTTGGGCGAGCCGGTTGGCGGCGGCCTCGGCCGCGTAGTCCGGTCCGCAGCACGACCACACCGCTCCGACGCTGGCGGTCGCCAGGAACGCGACGATCGCAGCGGCGCAGTTGGGGACGTACGCGACGACCCGGTCACCTCGGTTGATCCCACGCTCGGTCAGGGCGGCCGCGACGGCGGCGACCTGATCTTCGAGAGCACCCCACGTCAGCGACCGGCTCTCCCCCGGCTCGGTTGCTTCGACGACAGCGACCGCGTCCGCATCGCGTTCCCGGAAGACATGGCTGACGTAGTTGAGGTTCACGCCGGGGAACCAGGTCGCGCCGGGCATCTCCGCCGAGGCGAGCACCGTGGTCGGTGCCGGTTCGGAACGCATGTCGAAGAAGTCCCA
Source organism: Streptomyces sp. MN03-5084-2B (assembly GCA_033793495.1). Lineage (GTDB taxonomy): Bacteria > Actinomycetota > Actinomycetes > Mycobacteriales > Pseudonocardiaceae > Amycolatopsis. The sequence goes on from JARAWT010000052.1 coordinate 24,107, forward strand.
CGCGGTCGCCCAGAACTCCTCCAGGTGCTCGACGGTCCAGGCCCACAGGTCGTCGTAATCGTGGAACCGAATGCCGTGTGCGGCTTCGATGAGCGCCGCGAACTCCGCGAGCCGGCTGCGGGCGGCGTCTTCCGGATCGGGGACCCAGACGGGGATGGCTGGCATGGGTGCTCCAGTCGCTGGTAGTCGGAGAGCAAAACTACGACGTCAACACCTTGACGCATAGTCTGAGGTTTGTCAGGATCCACAGAAGACAAATGTCAGACCGAATGGCCGAGGGGAACCGCGGCCCTCGAGGGAGAGTGATCGTGGTGTCAGCAACCGCGGCAGGCCGGCCTGCGCCGCTGGTGTCGAGCCTGGGCTACGTCGGCGTGACCGCTGTCGACCTGGGCGCCTGGGAACAGTTCGGCACCCGGGTGCTCGGTCTCGAAATCGCCGAATCCGGCCCCGATCGCCTGCTGTTGCGCGCCGACGAGCGTGCGTTCCGCGTCTCGGTGACCCCCGGCGACGGGAGTTGCGACTTCATCGGGTGGGAGGTCGCGGACGCGGCCGCGCTCGGGGAGGTGGTGGCGGCGCTCGGCCGCATCGGCGTCGAGACCTCGCGCGATCCGGTGCTCGCCAAGGAGCGGAGTGTTGCCGACCTGGTCCGGGCTGTCGATCCGGCCGGGACGAACCTGGAGTTCTTCTACGGCCAGGAGACATCGGCGACGCCGTTCAAGTCGCCGACGAGCGCCACCTTCGTCACCGGAGAGCTCGGGCTCGGGCATGCCGTGCTGGTCGTGCCGGACATGGAGGAGGCTGAGCGCTTTTACCTGGAAACGCTGGGCTTCCTCGAGTCCGACCGCGTCCGGACGCCGCGTTTCGACGTTCTGTTCACCCATTGCAACCCGCGGCACCACAGCCTGGCGATGATGCCGACGAAGACCGGGCTCGAGGCGGGTCTCCACCACTTCATGATCGAGGTCGACGACCTCGACACGGTGGGGCACGCGCTCGACAAGGTCCTGGACGGTGCCGCGCAGCTCAACAGCTCGATCGGCAAGCACATCAACGACCTGATGGTGTCGTTCTACTGCCAAACGCCCTCGAAGTGCGAGGTGGAGTACGGCGTCGGGGGCATCACCATCGATGACGCGACCTGGGTCCCGAGCGTCCACACCATCGAGAACGTGTGGGGACACCGCCGGCTGCCGGGCGCCCCGCCGGACGGCATGCCGGCCGGAATGTGAGCGCGCAGTCAGCCGGGCCGCTCACTGGTTTGCGGATCGTCGACCTTTCCACGTCGTACGCCGGACCGACGGCCTCGATGTACCTGGCGGATCTCGGCGCCGACGTGATCAAGGTCGAGCGCCCGGGCTCCGGAGACGACGCCAGGGCCTGGGGGCCGCCGTTCGCGGACGGCGCGTCGGCGTGGTTCGCGGCGGCCAACCGCAACAAGCGGTCGATCTGCCTCGACATCCGCTCCCCCACCGGGCGAAAGGTGCTCGCCCGGCTGATCGATTCGTCGGACGTGTTCGTGCAGAACACCAACCCCGCCAAGCTCGTCGAGCTCGGGATCGACCCGAAGTCGGTGCGGACGCGCAATCCACGCCTCATCTATTGCGCGTTGTCCGGGTTCGGCCTGGACGGTCCGGATGCGCATCTTCCGGGATACGACCTGGTCGCCCAAGCTCGCTCGGGTCTGATGTCGGTCACCGGGGAGGAAGGGCGCAGTCCGCAGCGCGTGTCGACGGCCTTGTCCGACATCGTCACCGGCATCTGTGCGGCGCTGGCTGTCTCGGCAGCCGCGGTCCGGCAGGCGACGACCGGCCAGGGCGATGTCATCGACGTTTCGTTGCTCGACACGGATCTTGCGCTGATGGCGCCGAGACTCGCCTCGTTCCACGCCGGAGAGCCGGAACCCCGCCCGAGCGGCGGCACCGACTCGGTGCTCGCCGTCTACCAACCGTTCCAGGCCGCCGATGGCTCGATGGTCATCGCGGTGGGCAACGACCGAATGTGGACGCGGTTGTGCGCGGTGCTCGGGTTGCCGGAGCTGGCCGCGGACCCGGCCCTGTCCGACAACACGGGCCGGCGACAGCACCGGCCGGAGATCACGGCGCGCATCGCCGAGGTCATCAGGACCAGGCCAGTGGCCGAATGGCTGACCACCCTCGAAGGCGCCGGCGTGCCGGCTGCCCCGGTCCAGACGCTGTCGAGGGTGGTGTCCGATCCGCAGGTCCAAGCGCGGCGCGGGCTGTTGCCGGTCCCCGGATCGGACGGCTCGCTCATCACGGTCCACGCGCCGTTCCGGCTCGCGTCGAACCCCGAGCCCAGGAACGAGCGGTTTCCCGAACTCGGCGCCGACACCGAATCCGTGCTGGCCGGCCTCGGTTTCCCGCGGGCGGAGATCGCATCGATGTTGCGCGAAGTCGGCCTCGTCGTCAAGGAGAAGCCCCATGTCTGAGCTGCCCCCTCCGGTAGTCCTGGTGGAGGATCAGGGGCCGGTCCGAGTGGTGACCATCAACCGGCAACACGCCTACAACGCGCTCAACCGTGAAGTCCTGCGTGAACTGAAGGCAGCCGTCATGGCGGCCCCTGCCGCACAGGCCCGCGCTGTCGTCTTGACCGGTGCCGGCCAGAAGGCGTTCTGCGCCGGCGCCGACCTCAAGGAGCTGGCCGGACTCGGGCCGGACGATGCCCATGCGCTTCTGGCGGAAGGTCAGGCGACGCTGCGCGCCATCGAGCGCTCGACCGTTCCCGTGATCGCCGCGGTCAACGGGCTGGCCTTGGGCGGTGGCTGCGAACTCGTGCTGGCGTCGACCTTCAGTGTCTTCGCGAACCACGCCACCCTCGGGCTCCCGGAAGCAGGCCTGGGCCTGATCCCGGGCTACGGCGGGACGCAACGCCTGCCCAGGCTGATCGGCCGGGCGGCAGCGGCGCACGTCATGGTGACGGGAACACGGATCGACGCGGCGCGGGCCTTCGCGTGGGGGCTCACGCCGGTCGAGCCGGTGGCGGGAGACCCGTGCGAGGCTGCGCTTCATCTCGCGCGTGAGGTGGCTACCAAGGGTCCCCAGGCGGTACGGGCGATCCTCGCGGCGCTTGACCTGGGCGCGGACGCGGCCATCGACGCCGGACTTGCCATGGAGACCGGGCTGGCCGCAGTCGCGACCAGCGGTCCGGAAGGTGCCGAAGGGGTCGCCGCGTTTCTCGCCAAGCGTGCCCCGGCGTTCGCGGCCGGGGGCGATGGGTGATGCAGATGCAGCCGCTTGAACTTGACACCGTGGCCGACACCTATCTCGGGCTGCACGACCTCCTCGACGAGCCTGCTGTGGACCAGTCGCTCACCGAGCGCGAGATGACGTTGCGCCACCTCGCGCGCGGCATCGTCGCGCGCGAGGTGGCTCCCCGCGCACCGGAGCTGGATCGCGAAGGGAAATTCGCTCACGAGAGCTATCAGGCGTTGGCCTCGGCCGGACTCGGTGGGCTCGTCTTCCCCGAGGAGCTCGGTGGTACCGGCGACTCCACTGTGGCCTACGCGGTGGTCATGGAGGAGCTCGCCGCGGCCTGCGGGGCGACGAGCCTCGTCTACATGACGCAGACCCACGCCGCTTACCCGATCCTGGTTGCCGGCTCGGAACCCGTCCGCCGGCAGTACATTCCGTCGCTGCTTTCGGGTACCGCCTACGGATCCATGGCGATCACGGAACCCGATGCCGGGAGTGACGTCTCCAGTCTTCGGACGACTGCGATCCCGCAGGGCGACGGTTACTGCCTCAACGGCACCAAGACCTTCATCACCACCGGCGATCGCGCGGACGTGATCGTGTGTTTCGCGACCACCGACCGGACGTCGAGGCGAGCCGGTGTGAGTGCCTTCGTCGTGGAGGCGTCGTGGCCCGGTGTCAACCACGGCAAGCCGTTCGACAAGCTCGGCATGCACGGGTCGTCGACCGCCGAGCTGTTCTTCGACGACGTGGCCGTGCCGGCCGCGAACCGCCTCGGCGACGAGGGTGCGGGCTGGTCGATCGTGATGCGGTCCGTCATCAAGTCCCGGATCAGCGCTGCGGCGCAGGGCGTCGGGATCGCCCGGGGAGCCTATGCCCGGACGCTCGCGGTGCTGCGGCGCATCCACGGCAGCAGGGTTCCGGCCGACGCGCTGCACGAGCTGGCCGGGTGGCGGAGCCGGATCGTGCAGGGCCGGCTGCTTCTGCACGCGGTCGCCCGTCAGGTCGACGCCGACCCCGGCACGAGTCCGGGTCGGATCGGGCTCATGAAGCAGGCCTGTACGGACCTCGGCTGGGATGTCGCCCTCGGCGCCACGGCGCTGCTCGGACCATACGGCGACCTCGCCCTGTTCGGCATCGAGCGCTGCCTCCGCGATGCCCGGGTCACCCGGATCTACGACGGAACCAACGAGATCCAGCGGCTGCTGATCAGCCGCGAGATCGCGAACGTGATCGAGGAGATGCCATGAACGGGGTGCTGGACGGCAAGGTCGCCGTCGTGACCGGGGCCGGCCGCGGCCTTGGGAAGGCCATGGCCCTCGCCCTCGCCGATGCCGGTGCCTCGGTCACCCTCGCCGGGCGCACCGCCGTGCACCTGGAGGAGCTTTCCACCGAGATCAAGGCATCGAACGGCGAAGCACTGGCCTGCCCGACGGACGTCACGGACGAGGCCGCGGTCGAGCGGATGGTCGCGGCCACGGTCGAGACCTTCGGGCGCGTCGACATCCTGGTCAACAACTCCGGTGTCCTCAGCACGACGCCGCTGCTGGACCAGCCCGCCGAAGATTGGGATCGGATCATCGGCACCAACCTCCGCGGGACGTTCCTCGCCACGAAAGCCGCCGGCCGCCACTTCGTCGGCCAACGATCGGGCAAGGTACTCAACATCGCGTCGAGCTTCGCGTTCAAGGGCACTCCCCACCACGCCGCCTATTGCGCTTCCAAGGCCGCGGTCATGGCCTTCACCAGGTCGATGGCCGTGGAATGGGCGCGCCACAACGTGCAGGTCAACGCCCTTGCGCCGGGCTACTTCACGACCGACATCAACGCGGACCTGCGTGCGGACGAGGAATTCACCGGAAAGGTGCTCAAGACGATCCCCGCTCGCCGGATGGGCCGCCCTGAGGAGCTGGCACCGTGGCTCCTGCTCCTCGTGGGACCCCAGTCCGAGTACACCACCGGCTCGATCGCCGTCATCGACGGCGGCCAGTCCCTTCAGTGAGGGCCGACAGGAAAACCATGAATCAGCGCAACACGGTAGCCGTCCTCGGGGCGGGCACGATGGGGTCCGGTATCGCGACCGTCATGAGTCGCGCGGGCTACCGCACCCTCTTCTACGACGTGGACGAAGCAAACCTGCGCCGAGGTGTCGCCACCGTCAACGGCTTCTTCGATCGGAGCGTCGACCTCGGCAAGCTCGACCGGGAACAGGCGCTCGAAGCCAAGGCGAAGCTGGCAGGAGTCACCGAACTGCGCGCGATCGCCGACGCGGACGTCGTCGTCGAGGCCGTCTTCGAGAACCTGTCGCTGAAGAAAGAGCTCTTCGCCCGCCTCGACGAGATCGTGTCGGCGAGCACTCTGATTCACACCAATACCTCGACGCTGTCCGTCACGGGGATCGCCTCGGGTTCACGCCACCCGGAGCGCGTCGTCGGCACGCACTACTGCAACCCGGCGCCCCTCATGAAGCTCGTGGAGGTCGCGGACGGACGGCACACGGCGGACTGGGCGCACAAGGCCACGGTCGGCTTCCTGGGCTCGCTCGGCAAGACGACGGTGGTCACGAAGGACCGCCCCGGCTTCATCGTGAACAGGTTCCTCATCCCCTGGGAGAACCGGTGCATCGCCGCCCTGGAATCGGGGCTCGGCACGACGGAGTCCATCGACGCGGCGGTGACCGGTGCGCTCGGCCACCCCATGGGACCGTTCCGGCTGCTCGACATCGTCGGCCTGGACATCCACCAGCAGGTGGCCACGAGGCTCTACGAGCAACTGCGCGACCCCCGGTTCTTCCCGCCCCCGATGGTCGAGCGCATGGTCGCGGCCGGAGACCTGGGCCGCAAGACCGGCCGCGGCTTCTACACCTACGACGACACCCGGCTGTTCGGGTCCTGAAGCGACGACCGAGGAGAGACACATGATCGACAGCCACCTCGACTTCGCTCGCACGGGCGTCGTCGGATTCGGGACGATGGGCGCGGGCATCGCCCAAGTCGTCGCGCAATCGGGGCGGGCCGTGACCGTCCTCGAGCTGGACGCGGGCCGGCTCGAGGCCGGGTTGGCAGCGGTGCGCACGTTTCTCGACGGCGGCGTCGCCCGCGGCAAGCTGACCGAGAACGAGCGCGACGCCGTCCTGGGCAGGATCACGGGAACCATCGACGTCCACGACCTCGCGGGCGCGGAGCTGGTCATCGAAGCAGCCACCGAGAACTCCGGCACCAAGCGGGAGATTCTTGCGCGAGTCGCTGCCGAGGTCGGCGATTCCGCCGTGATCGTGACGAACACCTCGGCGCTGTCCGTCACGGACCTCGCCACGGTCCTCCCCCGCCCCGAGCGGTTCGCGGGACTGCATTTCTTCAACCCGGCGCAACTGATGCGCGTGGTGGAGGTCGTGCGAGCGCTGCAAACCGACGAGAGCGTGGCCGAACGGCTGGTCTCCCTCGTCGAGTCGTTCGGGAAGGCCCCGGTCGTCGTGAAAGACCGTCCCGGGTTCCTGGTCAACCACTTGTTGATGCCCTACCTCAACGACGTGATCCAGGAGTACGACGACGGTCTCGCCACCGCCGAGGACATCGACACCGCGCTCAAGCTCGGTCTGGGGTACAAGCTCGGTCCGCTCGAGCTACTCGACCTGATCGGGCTCGACGTCCATGATCACGCGACGACAAGCGCTTACGAAGCCACCCGGGATCCGGGTTACGCATCGCCGCCCCTTCTGCGGCAAATGGTGGCAGCCGGCTATCACGGGACCAAGAACGGCCGGGGCTTCCGGACGGGGCAGGTGCCGGCATGAACGCACCCGCCTACGAGGACATCCTCGCCACTGTCGACGGGCCGGTCGTCACCTGGACCATCAACCGGCCGGAGGCCGGCAACAAGCTGCGCGCCCACACCTGCCTTGAACTCACGGACGCCCTGCAGCGGTTCCGGCTCGATCCGGAGCTGCGGGCAGCGGTCCTGACCGGTGCCGGGGACAAGTTCTTCTGCATCGGTGGCGAGCACGACCCGATGACGTCCCGCGACCAGTCCCAGGTGCTGCCCATCATCGATCTCTATCAGGCCATCGACACGACGATGAAGCCCGTCGTCGCGGCCGTCAACGGGTTCGCCGTGGGCGGCGGAAACGTCCTGCACACCGTCTGCGACTTGAGCGTCGCCAGCGACAGCGCCGTGTTCCGGCAGGTCGGACCCATGGTGGGCAGTTTCGACGCCGGCTACGGGACTTGGTACCTGGAGGACACGATCGGCCGGAAGCGGGCGAAGGAGATGTGGTACCTCAACCGCAAGTACACCGCCGATCAAGCGTTCGCCATGGGTCTCGTCAACGAGGTCGCACCCGCCTCCGAGCTGATCGCTCGCGCGCAGGAGGTCGCCGTCGAGATCGCGTCGAGGAGCCCGCTCGCGATCGCCGGGCTCAAGGCGGCATTTTCCGGGCGCCACAACGGTGTCGCCGGTCAGGCCCGCATGGCACACGACCAGCTCCTCACCCTCTACTTGGCCACGCAGGAGGCCCACGAGACGAGCGCCGCCTTCGCCGATCGGCGTTCGCCGGACCCCGGGAAGTTCTGGTCGTGAGCTGGTACGGACCACCGCTGACTTCCGATCAGCACGACGTTCTCAAGCTCGTCGACGAGATGCTCCGTGGCGTGGATCCCGACGACGTCGCGAAGGTCCGCGAGTTACCGGGCGCGTTGGCCGCTCTCGGGTTGTGGACCGTCGGGGTGCCCGAAGAGCTCGGGGGTGGCGGCGCCGACCGGCAGATCACCGCGGTGGTGATCGAGCGGATCAGCCGCGTGGTGCCCGAGCTGGGCGTGGCTTGTGCGCACGCCCACGCGGCGGCGCTCGCCGTACCCGGGGACATCCGCGCACTGCTGCACTCGGGCGGGATCGAGGTCGTCGTGGTCGAGTCCTCGGCGCTGCACGTGTCGGTCGATCTCGCCGGTGGGCGGATCGATCGATTCGACGCCTTCGATCCCGACCGCGCGCACGTGGTGCTGCTGAGGGACGAGCCGATGCTGATCGGGCCGGCGGAGATCTCCGTCGGCCGAACACAACGGACGACCGGCCTCAGCAGCCTTCGCACGGTGACGCTCACCCTCGACGGAACCTCCATGTACCCGCTGCCTTCCGATGCGGAGACAGTGCGTTCGAGCCTGCTCGGGGGACTTGCGGCGGTCGCGGCCGGCATCGCCGGAGCTGCCGTGGACGCGGCGAGCGCCTACGCCGCGCAGCGGCACCAGTTCGGCGGCCCGTTGGCCGCCTTGCCCGTGGTCCGGGCGTCGTTGACCGACCAGGTGCAGCGCACAGCTGCCCTCACCCACGCGGTCTTCGCAGGTGCGCCGGACTCGCTGGGTGCGATCGCTGTCGCCAGGCTGGCCTGCGACTTCGCGCTGGAGGTCGCAGACGCGGCGCTGCAGGTCCACGGCGGCTACGGCTACCTGCGCGAGTACCGGATCGAGCGGTTGCTGCGCGACGCCCTGTCACTGCGTGCGTCCGTCGATCTCGCCGGCGCACCATCGATCCTACAACCCGAGTGAGGAAACAATGTCCGACAACATCACGCTCGACGCCCGGCAGGGTTCCGTGCCTGCCGAGCAGGACCTCACTCTCGAAGTGGCGCTCGAGATCGCGCGTTCGCTCCGCCCGCAACTGGTCGCGGAGCAGGCCGCCACCGAGGCCCGCACCACCTATTCGCCCGAGCTGCACCAGGTCTTCAAAGACGCCGGCTACTACCGGCTCCTGGTGCCCAGGGCCTACGGCGGCCTGGCCTGGACGATGCCCGACTTCGTGCGGCTGATGAGCGAGGTGGCGCGAGGCTGCATGGCCACCGGCTGGTGCCTGTGCCTCGGCGCGAGCCACGCTCTGCTGGTCAGTTCGCTCTGGCCGAAGTCGGCCCAGGACGCGGTGTTCGAGGACGGCCACGTCGTGATCCCTTCGACGGCGCGACCGGGTGGCCCGGCGACCCGGGTCGACGGTGGATGGCGGCTGAACACCACGCACCCCTACTCGTCGGGGTCGCCGTACTCCACCCATTACGTGGGCCAGGCGTTCGAGTACGGGCCGGCCGGGGGCGCGCCGGTTCAGCAGATGCTCTTCGTCGCGCCGCGGGACGCCTATGAGATCAAGGACGACTGGGGGAACACGCTCGGGCTGAAAGGCAGCGGGTCGAACACCATCGTCTTCCACGACGCCTTCCTGCCGGACGACCACGTCCTCGAAGGCACCATGCAGGTCGACATCAGGAGCTCGCACACGTCGCCGGGGTTCGAACAGCACGGCAACCCCATGCACCTGGCGCCAGGTCAAGGTTTCTTCGGCCTGGACCTGGCGACCGTGTTCGTCGGCGGGGCGTTCGGTGCGCTGGACGAGTACGAGCGCCTCATGCGGGAACGCAAGACCGCAGGCGACGCCGGGCGGGCGCCGGCCGCACGGCTCACCGACCCCGACTACCAGCGCTGGTTCGGCCTCGCCACCGCTCGCTTGAACTCAGCTCAGGCGATCATCCACGACACGGCGGAGCGCTGGATGGAGCTCTGCCACCGCGCCGCGGCCGGCGGCGAACCGTTCACGACAGCCGACGACATGATGCTGAACATGATGTGCCGCGAGGCGACCCGGCTCGCCTGGTCGACGGTGCAGGACACGATCTTCCGCACCGCGGGCTCGTCGGCGGCGGTCAACGGAGAGCGGATGGAGCGCGCCTACCGGGACCTGTCGCAGGCGTGGGGCCACGTGAACATGATCATCGAAGACTCGATGGCGCGGGCGTGGACGGCCCGGACCTTGGACTGAGCCGAGGTGAGGACGCTCTGGGCGGAGCGGGTCTCCGCTCAGAGCGCGTGGTGCCGGACCATGTCGAGCTGCGAGGTCACGGCCGCGGCCGCCTTGTCGGCATCGCCCCTGATGATCGCGTCGACGAGCACGCCGGTCAGGTCGCGGGCGGCTGCGGCATCTTCGGCCGGTAAGTCGCGCATGTACACGGGGATGGTGACGCCACCCATCGCGGAGACGAAGGACGCCAGCAGCCTGTTGCCGCTCGCCTCGGCCACCAGCGTGTAGATCGACTGGCCGAGCTCGAAGAGCTCGGGGTCGCGTGCATCGCGCGACGGCCGGCTCATCATCTCGTTCTGCCGGTCGATCAGCCGGGTGAACTCGGCCACCTGCTCCTCGGTGCGGTTTTGCGCGGCGAGCCGCGCGGCGGGAACCTCGAGCATCCGGCGGACATCGTTGATCTCGTCCACCGTGAGGCTGCCGAACTTGAGGATGGTCTCCAGCGAGCCCGAGATCAGGTTGGTGAGCGACTCGTGGTCGACGCTCTGGACGAAGCTTCCGCCACCCGCGCCCGGAACCTTGGAGATGAGCCCCTCCGACGCGAGGACGCGAAGCGCCTCCCGGACCGTAGAACGACTGACCTGGAACTCGCGCGACAACTCGGCCTCGCTCGGCAGGCGTTCGCCACGCTTGAACGTCGAGGACACGATCGCGTCGCGAAGCTGCCTCTCGACCTGCTCGCGGGGCCGGCGGACGGGCTCGGGACTAAAGGGCATAACTTCGATTTTATCCAACACAGCTCTTCCCTACCACTTGGGGATTCGTCGGCTGTTCCGCACTGAAGGCCCAGTCTGGCAGCATACCATCAGACTGTAATTTGTTGGACGTTTGGAGGTGGGCGATGCGAGCCCTGGTCGTCACCGGTGACTGGCAGCCCCGGCCGGGCTACGTACCCGACGAGGAGGAGATCGCGGGTCGATGGGCGCGCAACGCCAGCCAGGTGTGGCGGCACCCCCAATGGGCCTCCGCCACCCTTCCCGATCCCGTCCTGAGGTCTCCGACGGATGTGCTCGTCCGCGTCCGGGCCAGCGGCGTCGCTGTGTCGACACTGCGAATGACGGCCACCGATGACGAAGGCTACGTCACCCTCCCCTATCGCATGGCTCTCCCGCTCGTCCCAGGACACGAGTTCGCGGGGGAGGTCATCGAGGTCGGGTCCGCGGTGAGCGACCTCCGGGTCGGTGATGCGGTCGCGGTCGAGACGCTCCGGCCGTGCGGCCGGTGTCCCGCCTGCCGACGTGGTCGGGTCAATGCGTGCCTGGACGGCCAGTTCGCCGGGTTCGACATCGACGGTGGCCTCGCCGAATACGCGGTCGTGCCGTCCGGCCAGGCTCGTTCGCTGGAGGCGTTGCGAGAGCGCTTCGACGACGACAGCGTCTTCCAGGTCGGAGCCCTTTGCGAGCCTGCCGCGACCGTCTACAACGGACTGTTCGAGGTGGATCGGCACCTGCGACCGGGCCTGCGCGTCGGGGTACTGGGGTGCGGCCCGCTGGGGCTCGCCGCGGTGGCGTTGGCCAGAGCGACGGGGGCGATCCAAGTCCTGGCGTTCGATCCGGTCCCCGACCGCGCCGGCCTGGCCGCGCTGCTCGGCGCGGATCGAGGCTGGTCGGCACGAGACCTGGAGCCCAGCGCGCTTCCCGCCGTCGTGCAAGACGAAACGGCCGGACGTGGCGTTGATGTCGTCGTGGACGCCAGTAGCGCCCCCGGAGAGGTTCTGCCCTTGACGCAGCAGCTGCTCGCCGTGGGCGGCCACGTCGTGCATCTCGGTGTCGGCGGTCCGCCTGGTCCGTTCCGGCCGATGGCGACGATGGGCCGCCCGGTGACCCACACGTTCAGCATGGGGCACATCGGGGGCTTCGACCCGGTCATCGCCCTGCACGCCGCGGGGAGGATCGATCTGACGCCGATGGTGGGAGGGCGTTGGCCCCTCGAAGAAGGTCTGACAGCGGTCGAGCACGCCACCGACAAACGAGTCGCCAAGACCCTCGTCGTTCAGACCTGAAGGAGCGCCGTTGCCGCCGGCAGACTTGCCTCCACCTGCGCCGCGGCGGCTCGGAGATCCGAGGCCCAACGCTTGATCCGCTCACCCGAGGAGGGCGTCGGCAGCTGGGCGAGCCTGAGGAGCAGGACGACGTTGCCGTCCTTGCCGAGGACAGGAGCCATGAGGCCGCCGATGTCGTATTCCTGCTCGTCGGCGAAGTCGGCGGTGTCCACCGACGGCATGGACTCCGCCATGCGCGCCAACAGCGCTCGCTCGCGTGCCGGCGTGAGGTCGCCGGCGGCATATTCGTCCATCAGGGCCGCGATGTCGGCCTGATCGCTGGAGGCGATCTGCCACGCGGCGTAGCCTCGTGCCCGGATCGCCGCCAGTCGCTGCCGGCAGGCCTCGAGCCGCTCCGGGGCCTTGCCCACCATTGTCAGCCATCGCGCCGCGGCTTCGTCCGATGCCCACGCCACGTACGCCTCGCCGAGTGGCGGCTTCATCGGCAACCTCTCCCCGAGCAGCTCCCGCATGACCGCGGATCCGCCGTGCGCAGTGGCCGCGGTGGTCAGTTCGAACTCGTTCACGGCAACGAGCACGGCGGCCTCGCAGGCCAGCTCGCGGGCCAGGACCTCGATCTGAGGGCGAGCCAGGTCCGCGAGCCGGATTCCCGAAATCAGCTCGGCATCGCCGCCGGCCGTCATGCCGTGGGGCGAGAAGCCGCCGTATCCGCCCTGGAAGAACAGCAGAGGCGTGACCTGCCGGTGCACTTCCATGGACTCGACCTCGCAGAGCTGGATGAAATGATCTCCCGCTTCGATGGCTTGTCGCGGCGCACAGTGGACGTGTGCCACGGCTCCGGCGATGGCCGGCGCTCCGGTCGAGGACGGGCTCCATTCGACGCCTCTGAACTTGGCCGGCGCCGGGCTCGACATCGTCCGGCACAGCTCCACCTGGTCGTGCGCGAGCACGTTGATGCAGAAGGACCGTGCCGTCCGAAGTCGCGCGAAGGTCCTGGAGGCCCGGGTGGGCAGGAACGCGACCAACGGCGGATCGAGCGAGACCGCGGTGAAGGTCCCGATGACCATGCCTGCGGGTTCGCCGTCGTCCGCGATCCCGGTGACCACCGTGACGCCGGTCGGGTAGTGCCCCATCACTTCGCGGTAGCGCAGTGAGTCGATCAGGGGAAGCGGGTCGGTCATGGCAGCTCCTCGGGTCACTGGTGCTGGCGTCCATGCTCGGCTAACTGTCCGACATTTGCAACCGCTCCAGTGGTCGGCAAGGTGGACGGACCATTGACGCAGGTAGTGATCGCGGTTACGTTGGCGATCGATAAACATCGCACATTAGACAGAGGTGTCTCTTGTCCGTCAAAACCACCCGGCGCTGTGTGGCGTCCGTGCTCGCCGGCGTCGCAGCGTTGGCATCCGGCGTCTCCGCCTGCTCGAGCGGCTCTTCGGCCGGGGGCGCGAACGGCGAGACGCTGACCATCTCGGTCTCGGGCGATCCGCTCAACCTCGATACGGCGAACTGCGTCCCGTTGGTCTTCTGCAGCGTCGCGTACGACCCGTTGATCCACATTTCTCCCGGCACCGGCGAACTGCAGCCGGGTCTGGCCACCTCCTGGGAATGGGTCGACAAGGAGCACCGCACGTTCCGCCTGGTGCTTCGCCAGGGAGCGAAGTTCGGGGACGGCGCGCCGCTGAACGGCGAGGCCGCGGCGGCGTCGCTGAACTCGTACCTCCAGGCGCCCGGGCCCTTCGCGTCGCTCAGCTACCCGCTGAAGGGAGCGCAAGCGGCCGGGCCGGACAAGGTCGACGTGCAGTTCGCGGAGCCGGTCTCCACCCACTACGCCCTTTACCTGCTCGCCGGCCAGAGCGGTGTCGGATATGTGGTGGGTCCCCAGGGCGCAGCCGACCGCAAAACTTTGCTCGCGGACACGGACGGCATCGGCCCGTACAAGCTTGATCCCACCCAGACCGTCAAGTCGGTCAAGTACGTCTACGTCCCGAATCGCCAGTACCCCGACCAGGACGCGATCAAGTACGCAAAGGTCGTCCTGAAGCCCGTGATGAACCCGCAGACCCGGCTGAACTCGATCAGGTCGGGCGAGGTGGACTGGGCCCTCAACATCGCCCCGACGGACCTGTCCGCCGTCACGCAGAGCGGCGCCTCGATCGCCCGCGGCCCGCTCGGATCATTCGCCTCGATGGCGCTGATCAAGCGCGCGAACGGCCCCTTGGCCGACGAGCGGGTCCGCCAGGCTCTCGCCTACGCGACTCCGCGCCAGGACATCGCCCCGGCGATCTTCGGGACCGACGCGGTCCCGACCAGTTCCGTCGTTGCCGACGGCGCGGAGGGCCACAACGCGGGCGACGTGAACCAGTACGCGTACCACCCGGAGAAGGCGCGGCAGCTGCTCGCCCAGGCGGGGCACGCCGACGGACTGAAGCTCCAGGTCTTCGACCCGTCGTTCTTCGATCCGGGAAGCGCCGTCGGTCAGGCACTCAAGGCGGCCTATGCGAAAGTCGGCGTGACGCTCGATCTCGTGCCCAGCGACGCCTCCCCGGGCGTGGTCGCCCAGCAGATGGGCAAGTACGACGCGGTGATCATGACCAACGGCGCGAACGGCCTCTCGGAGGCGGTCTTCACCATGTTCCGGCCGATGGGGCTGGCAAACCCGCTGGGCGTCCCCCTCGATCCCCAGCTGACCACGCTGATGCGGGCGGCTGCCACCGCAGCCCCGCAGGATCAGGAGGCGAAGACCAAGCTCGCCACGGCGCGCCTCGACGAGCTGGTCTACGCGGTCCCGATCGCGAGCATTCCCACCCTGCAAGCCATCAGCTCGAAGGTCGCCAACGTGCGCGAGAAGTTCTGGACCATCGAAATGAACCCGTTCAGCCCCGTCGCGAACGAGGCCTGGCGTCCGGCGAAGTGACACCGGGTGTCCACTGCGGACCCGAGACGGGAGGCAAGCGCAATGTTCCACGGCGAAGGCCGCGTCGCCCTCGTCACCGGCGCGGCAACCGGGCCGGGGCGGCCAATCGCTTCGGCTCTCGCCGGGCGAGGCATGACACTGGTGCTCACCGACATCAACGAGGAGCACCTCGACCTCGTCGCCGCCGGGTGGCCGGGTGCCGAGAGACCCTTGACCCGGCGCCTGGATGTGACCGACCGCGCGGGCTGGTCGAGTCTGGTCACCGAGATCGAAGCAGGCGTCGGTCCCCTGCACGCGCTCGTCAGCGCCGCCGAATTCGATCCGGGAGCCGTCGCCGCCGACCTCCCGCCCGAGAGCTGGGAGCGTGCCGTCGCGATCAATCTGACGGGTGTCCTGTATGGAATCGCGGCGGTGCTCCCCCAGATCCGCCGGCATGGCGCCGGCGGCCTCGTCGTCACGACCGTTCCTGATCGGGGTACGGCCGGCAGTCCGCATGAGGCAACGCGAATCGGCGCTGCTGTCGTGACGGAGGCTCTTGCGGTCGAACTCGAGGGGGAAGCGATCCAGGCCGTCGTGGTGTCGTCCGCGGGCGACGCGGGAGCTTCACTGCTCGCCGCCTTGGACAGCGCTTGAAGTATCAGAACCTCAGTGTTGGTGTCGGAGTGGAGGAGAATCTTGTCAGCGAAAGTCGAGATGGCCGGGGCGGTCGTTCGTAACCCCTCTCCGAGCGCAGACCGAATCGGCCGACTGTTGTGATCCGGCTGATCCTGCGCCGCCTGCTGCTCGCGGTGCCGCTTCTCCTGATTGTCTCCACGCTGACGTTCGTGCTCACCGCCGTGGCACCCGGGGATCCGGCCGCGACCATCCTGGGCAGCTCGGCCACCCCGGAGTCGATCGCCGCGCTCAACGCGAAACTCGGTCTGGACGACCCCATTGTCGTGCAGTACTGGCACTGGCTCGAGAGTGCGGTCACGGGTGACCTCGGCACGTCGGTCGTGACCTCCCAGAGTGTCGGGCAGGCGATCGGAACGCGGCTGCCGACGACGCTCTCCCTGGTGCTGCTCGGCACTTTGGTCGCCGCGGTGGCCGGGATCGGGCTCGGCATGGTGAGCGCTCTCGGCGGCCGTCGCCTCGGCCGCGTGACCGACATCCTGGCCGTGGTCGGCTACGTCATCCCGAACTTCTGGCTCGGCCTCATGCTCGTCTACTTCCTGTCGGTGAAGCTCGGCTGGTTCCCGGCGACGGGCTATGTCGGACTCGGCGATTCGCCGGGGGGCTGGCTTCGCTCGCTGGTCCTGCCCGTCATCGCACTCGCGGTCATGGGAACCACCGCCGTTGCGAAACAGACGCGCGACGCGATGCGTGAGGTCATGGGGCGCGAGTTCATCACGGCGCTGCGCGCTGACGGCTTCTCCGAACGGCAGATCGTGTTCCGCCATGGGTTGCGCAACGCGGCGATCCCCATCGTGACGGTGACCGGGGTGCTGTTCATCGGCATGTTCGGCGGAACCGTTCTGGTCGAGTCGGTTTTCGTCCTGCCCGGTCTGGGTGGGCTGGCGGTCAGCTCCGCCCAGACCGGTGACCTGACGATGCTCCAGGGCGTCGCTGTCGTGTTCTGCCTGGCGGTCGTCGCCGCAAACCTCGCCGTCGACCTCGCGTACGGATGGCTCAACCCGAAGGTGCGTGTCCAGTGATGAACGACGCAACCGCCGCGGTGCCGGTCCCGCCACCGAACCCGCTGCAGACCATGCTGCGCCAGTACCTCCGCAACGGTCTCGCCACCGGGTCGCTGGTCCTCCTGGCCGTGATCGTCGCCGCCTGCGTGCTTGCGCCCTTGTTGACCTCGGGTGGGCCGGACCAGGTGGATCTGGGTCACAGCCTTGCGGGGCCGAGCGCACAGCATCTCCTCGGCACCGACCAGCTGGGACGCGACCTGGTGACCCGCCTGCTGTACGGCGGCCGGACCACGCTCTTGAACGCCCTCGTCGTCAGCTTCGTCGCCGTGGCCGTTGCGGTCCCCCTCGGCGTCGTGGCGGGGTACGTCGGCGGGTGGGTCGATCGTGTCGTGACGACGGTGACCGACGTCGGTCTCTCCCTCCCCGCCATGGTGGTCATGCTCGTCGTGGTGTCGACGTTCTCCGGGCACCTCGGATGGGCGATGATCGCGTTGGGATTCCTCCTCGCACCGCCCATCGTGCGCAACGTCCGCGGCCCGGCCTTGGCGGTGAAGGGCGAGCTCTTCGTCGATGCAGCCGTCGTCGCCGGTCTGCCGTCGCGCCGGATCATCTTCCGGCACGTCCTGCTCAGGGTCCTCGGACCCGTGTTGGTCCAGGGTGCCCTCGCCACGGCCATCGCGCTGCAGTTCACCGTCGGCTTGTCGTTCCTGGGATTCGGGGCGAAGCCCCCGAACCCCGACTGGGGCTCGATGATCGCCGAAGGGTCCCAGGTCCTCAACACGAGTCCCTGGCCCCTCGTGTCCGGCGGCGTCGCCTTGGGTCTGGTGTCACTCGCGTTGGTGCTGATCGGTGATGGCGTCCGTGATGTCGCGGTCGAGGCCTGGAGCGGCGCACCCGCACGCCGGCGGCGTTCCAGGAAGCCGAACCCCGGGGTCCCCGCCGGGCGAGCGCAGCGGCCCGCGGACGCCGAACCGACGCCGGCCGAGGAGACGCTGCTGACGCTCCGCAACGTCTCCGTGGCGTACTCCGCCAGTGACGGCCCGCGGTGCGTCGCGAGCGACGTCAGCTTCTCGATCGCGGCCGGGGAATCGCTCGCCATCGTCGGCGAGTCGGGGTGCGGCAAGAGTTCGATCGCACGAGCCATCGCCCGCCTCCTCCCCCATGGCGGGGAAATCGTCGCGGGCTCCATCCGGTTCGACGACTACGACGTCGCGACGCTGGAAAGCCGCTCCCTCTACGACTATCGCCGCAACGCCGTCAGCTACATCGCTCAGGATCCGATGACGGCCCTGGACCCGACCCTGCGCGTGGGAGTCCTGCTCCGCCGGATCGTCCAGGCCGGCGACGGACTCTCGCGCAAGCAGGCCGAGGCCCGCGTGCTCGAGCTGCTCGAGCAGGTTCAGCTTCCGGATCCCGCCGGCGTGGCCAAGCGCTTTCCGCACGAGCTCTCCGGCGGGATGGCACAGCGCATCGGAATAGCGCGTGCGATCGCGACCCGGCCGCGCCTGCTCATCGCGGACGAGCCGACGACTGCCCTCGACGTCACCGTGCAGTCCGAGATCCTGAGCCTCTTGCGCTCGCTGCAGAAGGACCTGGGCATGGCACTTCTTCTGGTGAGTCACGACTGGGGCGTGGTGGCGCAGGTCTGCGACCGGGCCCTGGTGATGTACGCCGGCGAGCTGGTCGAGCACGGGCAGCTGAACAGGATCGCGCACGAGCCGGCCCACCCCTACACCTCGGCGCTCCTCGCGTGCCGTCCGTCCACCGTCGTCGACGACGACCTGCCGCTGCCGACGATCCGCGGTTCGGTCTCGGCGCCGGGAGAGTGGCCGACCGGGTGCCGCTTCGCGTCGCGCTGCGACTTCAGCACCGATCAGTGCCGGTCGGCAGCTGTTCCTCTGACCGAAGTGGACGGAGAGCACAGCGTGCGCTGCCTGAACCCCCTCCGCGTCGGCCCCGAACACGAGGAAGTGTCGTCACGTGTCTGAGTCCCCCCTGCTCGAGGTCTCCGACCTGGCGATCGAGTACCGGCGCGGCATCCACCGGGTCACCGCGGTCTCGGGCGTGAACTTCACGATCCGGGCCGGCCGGACACTCGGCCTGGTGGGCGAGTCCGGCTCGGGAAAGACGACGATCGGTCGCGCCATCCTCGGACTGGTGCCCATCAGCGCGGGACGCATCCTGTTCGACGGGCAGGACGTCAGCGGCGACGCCCATCGTCGCCGGCGCCGGGAACCGGGCCAGATCCGGGCGATCTTCCAGGACCCGTACAGCTCGCTCAACCCGTCGCTGCCGGTCGCGGTCAGCGTCGCCGAGGAGGTGCCCAGGAGCCGGCGCGTGCGGAGCGAGGCGTTCGCCAGGCTCTCGGACCTGTTCGACCGCGTGGGACTGCCCCGCGCGGTGGCGGCGAGCTATCCCGCGCGGCTCTCCGGAGGGCAGCGCCAGCGCGTCGCCATCGCGCGTGCACTCATGAGCGATCCGAGCCTCATCATCTGCGATGAGCCGGTCAGCGCGCTCGACGTGTCAGTCCAGGCGCAGGTGCTGAACGTCCTCAAGGACGCGCAGCGTGCCAGTTCGCTCAGCTACTGCTTCATCGGTCACGACCTCGACGTCGTGCGCTACATGTCCGACTGGATCGTGGTGCTCTACCGCGGCCAGGTGCTCGAGGACGGGCCCGCGCAGACGGTGGCCCGCCGCCCGCGCCATCCGTACACCCAGGCCCTGGTCGCGGCCTCGCCCGAGCTCGACCGGCCGGCTCAGCCGCGCCGCGCGCCCGGTCCTCGCCCCGAGCCACCGCGGGGTGGAGGCTGCCCCTTCGCACCCAGGTGCGGGTTCGCGGAGGACCGGTGCTGGGTCGAGCAGCCGCCGGTCCACCTCGCGGCCGACGGCGGACACGTGGCCTGCCACCGCTACGACGCCGCCGCGGGCACGACGGCGGGAGTGACCCTCTGATTCCGACCGGAGAATCGCGGCTCATGCTCGAATCCGAACGCCGACGTCAGTCGGTCCTGCGCGTCTACGATGCCCTGACCGCCGGGCGCCTCCACGCCGAGAGCGGCGATGTCCTCGAGACGATCTTCTCGCCAGAGGCCCGCCATCACCGCTCCTCCCAGCCGCTCGGCGAAGGACCGGCCGGAGCGCGTCAGCTCTACCTCGAGCTGCAGGCTCGCCTTCCCGGAGCCGTCGGGACGGTGAAGCGAACCGTCTCCGATGGCGAGTTCGTGGCCGTGCACTGGCAGGCTTCGACGAATCCGCGTGACGAGTTCAGCGGCGAGTCCTGGTGTGAATTCTTCCGCTTCGACGGCGACCGGGTCGCGGAGCACTGGCAGCTCCACGCCGCCGTGCCGTCGAGCACGGTCAGCGGAAGGTCGGTGTTCAGCGATGCCTACCAGCTCACTCCCGGTACGGGGCACGGGGAAGCCGCGATCAACCGCGAGGTCGCGTCGGCGGCCTTCGCCCGGTTCCTCGAGTTCGACCCCACTGTCGTGGCCGATCATTGGGGCGAGGTCTACCTCCAGCACAACGAAAACATCCCCGACGGTCCTGAGGCCATCCGCCGTTCCCTGGAGGAAATCGGCGGCCTTCCGGATGAGCTCAGACCGAGCTTCACGGTGGTCGTCACCGTCGCCGAAGGCGATCTGGTGTGGCTACTCGAGCGCGTCCGCGTCGGAAATCTGACCGGCCTCGGCGTCGACATCTTCCGGCTGGCCGATCGCCGGATCGTGGAGCACTGGGACATCCCGGCGCTCAGACCTGGTTCCGTCGATGCCGGCTTGTGAGCAATTGGCACACTGAAGGTTACTGATCGTAAAGATTCCGCAATAATCAACAGTCACCCTGGGCGACAAGAAGCACACTGACCGCCACCGTCAGGGGACGCGATCATGAGCGACGACTCGACGACAGCCGCTGTCCGCTCAACCCAGGTGACGCGAAACGGCGGGTTGGCGCACCGACCGGCGATGCTTGCCCTGATGGCGGTGGTCACCGTGGTGGACCAACTCGGCAAGTGGTGGGCCTGGCGGCACGCACCTCTGGCGAAAATCAACTACGGCGGCAACTTCCTCGTCGGCGACACGATAAGTCACTGGTACGCCGACCCGACCACCGGCGCGCTGCTCGACCTGATGGACTTCGGTGTGCTGACTGCCGCCGCGGTCGTCCTGACACGCCGCCGACCGTCCGCGGTCATTCTCGTTCCGGCCGGACTCATGGTCGGTGGCTGGACCAGCAATCTGTTCGACCGCCTGGGGTTGCACTACCTGACTGCCCCGGGCAGCGTGCGCGGAGCGGTCGACTTCATCGCGCTCGGTCCGATTCGCTACAACCTGGCCGACGTGTTCATCGTCGGCGCCACGCTTCTGTTCGTCCTCGCCGTGATCGCCGGAACCTTGTCCACCAACCGGCCCCCAGCCGCGTCCCCCGCGCCCCCGGCACGACACCGTCGACGTCGAACATGGTTGTCCGGAGCCGCCACCGCCACCTGTCTCGTCCTCGTCGTCGGTTTCGGCGCGCTGAACTACGGCGGTGTGACCACACCGAACCCCTCCTCCAGCAACAACAGCACCCGATGACCGCCGGGGTTGAGCAGGAAGTCCTTGCTCCACCCCGGCGACGACTTGTCAGACCGCGGCCGTCGGCGAGTCCTCGATCCACTCCACCGGCGCGCCCTCCTGGACGATGCGGTTCTCGAGGTGACCGATCCCGTCGATCTCGACCCGCACGATGTCACCGGGTGCGAGGAAGCGGTTCTCCATGACGCCGACGCCGCCGGGGGTGCCGGTCGCGATCACGTCGCCCACCTCGAGGGTCGCGGCGCTGGACAGTTCCTCGATCAGGCGGTAGCAGTCGAAGATGAGGTTCTCCGTGGTGGAGCTCTGCCGCACCTCGCCGTTCACGATCGTGCGGATCGGCAGCCGGTGCGGGTCGATCTCGTCGGGAGTGACGAGCCACGGCCCGATGACACCGTGGCCGTCGAACGACTTGCCGAGCACCCACTGGCCCCCGCGCATCTGGAAGTCCCGGACGCTGTAGTCGTTGACGACCGTGAAGCCGGCGATGACCCGGTGGGCGTTCTCCCTGCTGACGTGTCGGCAGCGCTTACCGATCACGACTCCCAGCTCGCACTCGAAGTCGAGCCGGTCGGACACCGCGGGCCGCTCGACGTCGACGTAAGGGCCGGCGACGGTGTTGGGCATCTTCGCGAAGACGGTCGGGAACTCGGGGAGCGGCTTCCCGGTCTCGCGGACGTGCTCGGCGTAGTTCATCCCGATCGCCCAGAACTTCGGCGGCCGGGGAATCGGGGACATCAGCGCCGACGGATCCAGTGCCGACCGCGCGGCCCCCGAAGCGATCGCGTCCGCGATCACGCCGAGACCGACCTCGCCGAGCTCGAGGACCCCCACCAGGGTGTCGGGCAGTCCGGGCACTGCCTTCGCAATCTCGACGATTTCGTCGCCGACAACGACCACCGCCGCCGGACCGGACTCCGTACGCACTGTCGCAAGCCGCATCGAGCGTCTCCCATCTCCTTCCGAACATGCCGGAAGTGCATCGTCGAAAGTGAACCTTTCCGCTGAAGTTTGACATCATGAAGACTGATTGACAAATGTCAGACAGATGCCATAGCGTCGGCTACGGGCGGGCGGTGTGCGCGCGCCGGCGGGATTCGCCACGAGGCGGGACGCGGGCACGCCCGAGACAGCGATGGGAAGTAATCAATGACCACTGTGGATGTGGATCCGACCAGCACTGGACAGCCCGCATCGGTGGGCGCGGGTGAGCCGGACTTCGAGGAGCGCACCGACCGTCTCATCGAGAAGGCGAAGGTGCTGATCCCGACCCTGCGCGCACGCGCGCAGGAAGCCGAGGCGCTGCGCTACCAGCCGCCGCAGACCGTCAAGGACGCCGAGTTCCTCATGGATGCGCTCACCCCGCGCGTGTGGGGCGGCCAGGGGCTCGGATCCCGCGCGCTCTGCGAGGTCGCCCGCGTTCTGGCGCACGGCGACACGTCCGCGGCGTGGACGCTGGCGTTCCTGATGGAGCACAGCTGGATGGCCGCACACCTCAACTGGGACGCGCAGAAGGAGATCTTCGCCGGGCGGACCTTCATCCTCGCCTCTGCCCCGCTGACTCCGGCCGGCAAGGGCGAGAAGGTCGACGGAGGGTTCCGGGTGAGCGGCACCTTCCGCTACGCCTCGGGTCTGTGGAACTCGACGCACACCTTCCTTTCGACGATGGTCACGATCGACGGCACCATGACGCCGACGACGTTCCTCATCGAGCTGGACCAGCCGGGCGTCACGGTCAACGACGACTGGCACATGTCCGGCATGGCGGCCACCGGGAGCGCGAGCGTCACGCTCGACGACGTCTTCATCCGCGACAGCTACAGCATCCCGCTCGAGGAGATGCTGTCCATCGACAAGCACCCCGGCACGTCGCACGAGGAGAAGTTCCTCCGCTACCCGCCCTTCGCGAGCCTCGGGATGATGATCACCGCCATCGCGCTGGGCTCCGCCGAGGCCGTGGTCGACATCGTGAAGGCGCGCCTCGGGACGACCCGCGCCTTCGGTGGCGCGACGCGCCAGGACCTGCCGCAGTCCCGGATGCGGTTCGCGGAAGCGTGGGAAAAGCTCCGCTGTGCCCAGCTGCTCTACACGCACATCCTGGAGGACTCGATCCGGAAGTGCGACGCGCTGGAGCCGTGGAGCCAGGAGGAGATCGGGCAGATCGAGCTCGATCAGACCACGATCGTCCACCTCGCCCAGGAGCTGATCGGCATCCTCTGTGACGGCATGGGCTCGAGCCCGTACCAGAGCAAGGAGGCGCTGCAGCGCTACCGGCGGGACATCAACGTGATCGCCAACCACGCGTTCATGGACTGGGACCTGGTGGCCGAACGGTCCATCCGCTACGTCCTGGGTCTCGGCACCCGTTCCACCGACATGTTCCGCAGCCAGGTCACCGCGCAGGGCGGAGTCGCGAACAACCGCATTCCGGGGGCCACCGACAACGAGGAGAAGACGATGAAGGCAGCAGTACTCGACGAAGTCGGTGGCGTTCCCGCCGTCGGTGGGTTCGACGCTCCCAAGCCGGGTCCGGGCGAGCAGGTCGTCGACGTGATCGTCGCGGCGCTCAACCCCATCGATCTGCGGCTTGCGGCGGGTGGCCCGTTCGGTCCTCCGGCGGTTCCGTCCGTGGTCGGTTCCGAGGGCGTGGGCCGGCTCGCCGACGGCACCAAGGTCTATTTCAGCGACGCGAAGGCACCGTATGGAGCTCTCGCCGAAAAGGTCCTGCTCGGCGACCGTTCGCGTTGCTACGCCATCCCAGATGGCCTTGACGACGGTCTCGCGGCGGCGCTCGGTACCTCGGGCATCACGGCGCTGACCGCCCTGCAGTGGCGCGCCGAACTCCGGGCGGGTGACGAGGTGCTGGTCCTGGGCGCCACCGGCGCGGTCGGCCAGGTCGGCGCCCAGGCCGCCAAGCTCCTCGGCGCCAGCAGGGTCGTCGGTGCGGGGCGGAGTGCCGAGACGCTCGAGAAGCTCAAGAGCGACGGGAAGATCGACGACTTCGTCGTGCTCGGCGGCCCGGATGACGCGGCAGAACTGAAGGCGGCCGCCTCGATCGGCTTCGACGTCGTGCTCGACACCGTGATGGGCCCGGCCTTCGAGGCCGCTCTCCCCGCCACGAAGATGGGAGCGCGCTACGTGGTCGTGGGCATGTCCGGCGGAACGCCCGCCAGTTCGATCGCCTACCCGTTCCTGACCGGCCGGAGCGTGTTCGGATTCCTGAAGCCCTTCGTGCCGCTCGACGCGTGGGAGGCCGCCTACCAGCAGCTGATCGGCTGGGCGAACGCCGGGCAGCTGAGCATCGAGGTCGAGCGCGTGCCGTTCGCGTCGATCGGTGACGCGTGGGGCCGGATCCTGTCCAGCCCGCACCGCAAACTCGTCGTCGAGATCTGATCTCGACGACGAGCTGCCTGCCGGCTCAACCCGCCTGTTCGGTTCCGATCGAGACGGCAGCGAGGATCGCGGGCTCATCGGTCCGGTTGGTCCAGGCGTGACTGGTGCCGTTCTGGATGACGACGTCGCCGGCGCGCAGGTGGGTCTCCTCCCCCGTGTCCAGGCCGAGCCACAGTTCGCCGCTGAGCACGATCTGGTAGTCGACGGTTCGCGTCGCGTGGAAGCCCGGCCGATCGGGATCGAACGTGTCGGCGAGCCCGGGAAGCTCGCGCGCCTGCTCTTCTGCTGCCGCCTCGAAGTCGACGTCCGCGAGAGCGGCGGCGGGAGGGAACCGCACGATGGTCAGCGCCGAGCCGCCCGGGCCGGGCATGAGCGTCGTGAGGCTCGGCGTCGCGTCCGCCGGCGATCCCGCCGGCGCGACCGCGTCGGCCAAGGACCAGACCACGGTGTTGCTGAACCCGGGCAGGTGTTCGAAGTCGTGGGTCCGCGGCGCGGGCCCGTCGGAGACGACGCAGCTGCGTCCGTCCCGGTCGAAGCCGGTGACGACTCGGCGGATCTTCATCGATCGGTTCTCATTCCTGTCGCGAGAGCTCTTACACTGGCGATGGTACTAAATGTCAGATGTTCAACATAGGACTGATGTCTGACCTCAGTCCGTGGCTGCCGAGGGTGTCGAGATGCGTGCCGTGGTGATCAAGGGCGAATGGGCGCCGCGCCGGGACCTCTCCCCGGAGGAGCTCGCCGGCCGTTGGGCGCGAGATGCCACGACGGCTTGGCGCGAGCCGGTGTGGACGCTGGACGAGCGTGCGGTGCCCCGCTTGGCGGCCCCGCACGACGTGCTCGTGCGGAGCAAGGCGGTCGGTATCTGCGGGTCCGATGTCCATCTCTACGAGACGGACGACGAAGGGTACGTGCTGCTCCCCTACCGGGTGCGGTTACCGCTCGTCCCCGGGCACGAGATCGCCGGCGAGGTGGTCGAGGTGGGCGCCGAGGTGCGGGATGTCCGGCCGGGCGACCCGGTGGCGGTGCAGACGCTGCAGTACTGCGGACGATGCGGCGCCTGCCGGTCCGGGCTCCCCGGTCACTGCGTCGACGCCGAGGACAGCGGCTTCACCATCGATGGCGGGATGGCCGAGTTCGTGCTGTCGAGGGAGAGCAACGTCCGCTCTCTCGCCGCTGTGCGCGAGCGGTATTCCGAGCGCGACACCTATGAAATCGGTGCACTCTGCGAACCGGCCAGCGTCGCCTACGTCGGACTGTTCCTGCGCGGCGGCGGATTCCGTCCCGGCGGCGTCGCGACAGTCCACGGCTGCGGGCCGATCGGGCTCGCTTCGGTTTCCCTGCTCCGCGCCGCCGGCGCGGCGAAGGTGCTGGCGTTCGACACCGAGCCGGCTCGGTGCAAGCTCGCCGAGCTGGTGGGAGCGGATGCCGCCTACGACGTCACCAAACTGCGTGGCGACGGAACGCGTCCGTCCGACGTGGTCCTGGAGCAGACGTCCGGTGAAGGTGCCGACATGTGCGTCGAGGCGGCCGGGGCGGCTGCGGCTGTCTTTCCGGAGATCGAGAGGTCGATCTCGGTCGGCGGCAAGGTGGTGCTGCTGGGATCGGAGAGCGGCGCAGTGCCGATGCAGACGATGGCCTACCTGCTTCGCGGGGCGAGTGTGCACGGGTCGATCGGGAACATCGGTGGGCTCGATCCCGTCATCGCCCTGCATGCTGCGGGCCGGGTCGACCTTCGCCCGATCGTCACCGCGCGCTTCGAGCTGGCCGCGGCGACCGATGCCGTGCGGCAGGCTTCGCTGCGCCAGGACGCGAAGATCCTGGTGAAAGTGTGACCCGCCGGACCGCTCGGTCCGGCGGGTCTCGTGCTCAACGCCGAGCGCGCAGCTTCCGCGGCCAGATCCCTTGTTTGCCGGCCTGGAGGATCCCGTTCGGGTCCACCGCGTCCTTGATCGTCTCGACGAACCGCAGATACGCGTGATCGTTGAAGTCGAAGGTCGCTGCCACGGCGTCCATTTTGAAGATGTGCGAGCGGTACAGCCCGTATCCCTCGGCCGCGATCCGCTCGAGCATGGGGTCGTAGTTGTCGTAGATGCGCTTGGTCTTCTCGGCGTCCTTGGGATCGAAGAACATCACGGACACGACCAGGATGCTGGTCGGGAGGAGCATGCAGCCGGCCGCGTACGGCTCGCCGAACTCCTCGTACATGCCGCGCACCAGCCGGATCATCTTGAGCACCTCGGCGCCGATGAGAGGGCCGACGGGCGAGAAGTCGAGGTGGCCGGTGTCCGGACCGAAGGGAACCTTGTACAGGTCGAGCAGCTCCATGCCGGGGATCCCCGCCTGGACCTTGTCGTCGTGGATCCCCTCGAGCGGCCCGGTCCGGTCGGTCCCGTCGTAGGTCTTGCGGCCGATCTCGACCCCGGGAATCGCGCCGAGGACCCGCTCGACGATGCGCCACTTCGCCTCGACGATCTCGTCGTATCCGTAGAGCGCGAAGCGCAGCGCCCACTTCTGGCTGTTCGGATCGAGATCGGGCCGGCCTTCTGCGTTGGCCGCAACGCCGCGGCCGAGGAACGGGTAGTTGTTGATCGTCTCGTCGAGCATGAGCTCGCGCATGGCGTCGATGACCGGGACGATGATCTCGTCGCCGTCGAAGTGGACCCAGCAGGACGCGTACTTCTCGGGCCGCTTCATCAGCCGCCAGCCGATCTGCGTGACGATACCCATGTTCGACTGGAAGAACAGGCCGTCGACCATCGGGCCGAACCCGAACGGGTAGGCGTGGAAGGCGCGGTTGCCCCCCATGGCCCCCATGCCGGTGCGCATCACCTCGCCGTTCGGCAGTACGACCTCCATGCCGACGACGTTCTCGGCGTGTGAGCCGATGCGCGTGTGCCCGCGGCCGTACTCGAGGCTGTTGCCGATCACCGATCCCCAGCCGAGGTCAGGGATGGAAGACCACCACTCACCGCCGTGGTCCTCGAGCGCGTCGACCAGGTCGAACCAGCGAACTCCGGGTTCGACGACCGCGTAACCCAGCTCGGAGTTGACCTCGAGCACCCGGTTCATCCGGGACAGGTTGACGAGGATGGAGCCGGGCACCCTCGGCGAGGCGCCGCCGTACCCGTAGTTGCGGCCGGTGCTCACCGTCCACAGCGGAACCTCGAACTCGTTCGCGATGCGAACGACGGCCTGCACCTCCTCGACGCCGGCCGGCAGCACTGCCGCCGCCACGTCGTTGTCGTCCGATCCCAGGACCCAGAAGGGGTCGCGGAACTCATCGAGGTCTGCGCGGCTCCTGAGCACGGCGTCGGCCCCGAGCGCCTTCTCGATCGCGTCGACGGCTCGTGCGACCGCCTCCTGGTCCACCGGCTGGGCGTCCATCCACCAACTCCTCTTCGTCGGATCCTCGTCCGCAGGTGGATGATAGTCTGACATTTGCCCATTGGTGAAGACTGGATTGATTACCTTCCAGCCCATACTGTGGCTGCCATGACGAACGGCCCCGGCGGTGCGGGGACGAGGAGAGAGGTTCGACCATGAGCACGAGCAGGCCGGCGGACGCCCCGGTGGTCATCGCGGGCGGCGGCCCCGTCGGTTCGTCGCTGGCGATCGACCTGGCGTTGCGAGGAGTGCGGAGCATCGTCCTCGAACGACGGGAGCGCGGAAAGCCGTTCCTGCTGCGCACCAACATGACGAACGTGCGCTCGATGGAGCACTTCCGCCGCTGGGGCATGGCGGACGCGCTGCGCGAGAACGACCCGGTGCCCGGGGACATCCAGCGTGACGTGTCGTTCGTGACCCGCCTCAACGGCCACCTCATCCTCAACCTGCCCCGCTCGTACGAGTGGAGCGAGCCGCTGCCGTTCGCGTCCGAGGTCGCCGAATGGGCTCCGAACGAGGGCATCGAGAAGACCATGTGGGCCCGGGTCGCCGAGCTACCCCTGATCGACTACCGCAACGAGAACGAAGTGGTCACCTTCGCGCAGGACGACGCCGGTGTCAGCGTCGAGGTCAAGGGCGCGGACGGTGTCCCCTACCGGCTCCGCGGCTCCTACCTCGTTCTCTCCGACGGCTCACGCGGGAACCTGCGCAGGATCCTGAACGTGCGCCACGAGGGCCGGACCCTGGCGATGAGCCTCTCGTGGCACTTCCGCTCCCGGCAGCTCCGCGAGGTTTGGACCGCGGGACCTGCGGTGTCGATGGCCTACTTCTACAACGAGGACCGCGGAAGCGACTTGATCACGCCGCAGGGCCCGGACACCTGGCAGTACTTCGCCGGCCCGGCACCGCAGGGCATCGACGGCGACGACTGGGATCAGGTCAAGGGTCTCATCCTCAAGGCCGTCGGGCAGGAGGTCGATCTCGAGCCGCTCTCCGGCGGCGCTTTCGCCGAGAACTCGCTGCTCGCGCCGCGGTTCGACTTCGGACGCGTCCTGCTCGCCGGCGATGCCGCGCACATGGTTTCCCCGCAGGGTGGCTTCGGCATGAACTCCGGGATCGGGGACGCCGCGGACCTCGGCTGGAAGCTCGCCGCACTCGCGCAGGGGTGGGGCGGTCCGGCGCTCATCCCGTCGTATTCCATCGACCGGCGGGAGGCCGTGCGGTTCATCCAGCTGGGCTCCGAGGCCAACCACGCCCTTGGCGCGATCGAGCTCGTCCAGGACGGCATCGAGGCCGACGGGCCCGAGGGCGATGCGGTTCGAGAGGCGGTCAAGCAGGACATCCTCGAGCGCAAGCTGGTGCAGTTCAAGCGGATGGGCGGACAGCTCGGCTACCGATACTCGACCTCCCCGCTGATCGTCCGCGACGGCACCGAGCGCGATCTGCCCGAACCGACCTTCGCCGACTACACGCCATGCGCGGCTCCTGGTTACCGCGCGCCGCATCTCTGGTTGGCGGACGGAAGCTCGCTCTACGACCACCTCGGCCCCGGATTCACGCTGCTCGACCTCGGCGGAGTGGACGCAGCCGAGTTGGCGAAGCGCGCCGAGGAACGCGGGATTCCGCTGGCGGTCTTCGCGCCGGACGAAGAGGACCGCGAGTCGCTGTTCGCCCTGTATGAGCGCCGGGCCGCCCTCGTGCGCACCGACCACCACGTCGTGTGGCGGGGGGACGAACTGCCGGCGGAGATCGAGCACCTTCTCGACATCGTCACCGGACACACCTCGTGGGGACGAGCTGTGACCGACCCGGATTTCGTGGGCGGCATGCGAGTGCGCCGAGAGGTGCTGGGCGATGACCGGGTCGACGGCTCGATCGCCCGGTTGAGCGACTTCAACCGCCCGTTCTTCGACTACCTGACCCGATCCGTCTGGGGCCAGGTGTGGAGCCGCGAGACGTTGGACCGCCGCACGCGCAGCTGCATCACTCTCGCCATCCTCACGGCGCTCGGGCGCGAGGACGAGATCGCGTTGCACACCGAGGTGGCGGTGCGCAACGGACTGACTCCCGAAGAGATCGCGGAAGTGCTGCTTCACTCGGCGGTGTACGCCGGCGTACCGAATGCCCGCGGCGCCATGCTGGTAGCCGAACGTGTGTTGGACGAGCTGGCGGCGAATGACTGACGACTACGGTCGAGGTCTACTTGTTCTGGTATTTCGCGGCCAGCCGGTGGTACTCGGCCCGCGTCACCGGCAGGACCGTGCCGTGCCGGGGCTTGCCGGGCAACTGCGCGCCCGCCACGGGCCGCCAATCGCCGGAGTCCAGGTCCGTGGTTTCGAACGGCCGGTACCCGGCGCCACCGTACTCGTCGATGAACAGGTACCACTTCTTCTCGGTGTTCGACCGGAACACCAGCGGGCCCTCGCCGCCGACGATCGCGTCCTTGCCGATGCACTCCTTCACCAGATCGTAGCTGCGACTCAGGAGGGCCTGGGACTTCTCCTCGGTGACGTACCGGCCGCACGGGGTCGAGCCACCGCCGCCGGGGCCGCGGTCGTCCTGGGAGAACCGGTAGTACTCGCCGTCGCTGCGGATCACGGTGGAGTCGATCACCGAATGCCCCGGGTCGAACCACGTCTTCGGCTCGCTGAACGTGCGGAAGTCCCGCGTGGTCGCGTACATGATCCGGTTGTAGGACGTCGTCGTGTGGCCGGGGTCGCCGGCCGGGTAGACGTTCGACGCCCAGAACACCACGTACGCCCCGCGCGCCGGGTCGTAGAACGCCTCCGGCGCCCACACGTTGCCCGCGGTCTCCGACGCCACCTGGACCAGCCGCGGCGCACTCCACCGCACCAGGTCCGCCGACTCCCACACCACGATCGAACGGCTGCCGTGCCGCCACGACTGCTCCCAGTCGGTGCGCCCATACATCCGCAGGTCCGTGGCGATCAGGTAGAACCGGTCGCCGCGCGGCGACCGGATGACGAACGGGTCCCGGACACCCTGGGTCCCGACATCGGAGCGCAACGCCGGACCACCGGCCGGTTGTTGCCATCGCAGCGGGTCGTTGCCCCGGCTCAACGCGAAGTAGATTTGCTCGCCGTCGGGCGTGCCTTCACCGGTGAAGTAGGCGAACAGATATCCGGCATACCCGGGGTGAGCGCTCGCCGGTCCCACCGGCACGAGCAGTCCGGCGGCGATCAGCACCACCGCGGCGAGGCTGCGAAAACCGCGCACGGAATGTTCCCCTCGCTCGACACGACGACCACGGGAAGGTATTCACCCGCCACCGGCACTGTCAAGAATTGTCGAATTCGACGTTGAATTCGAATCGACAATGTCGAAACGGGCAATTGCGCGCGATCGATGTGCCCTCGTCAGTTCGGCAGACCGTCACGACAGGGCCCCGGGCCACCTGCCTCGACACTGGACAGTGCGGTGAGAAGCCGCGCGGCACGGCGGATGGCTTGGGTGGCAGGCCGGTTGTCGTTTTCCCGGGTGGCGATGGCGATCTCGCAGGCCGGCCCCGCCAGGGGCACGAACCGGACGTCGGGGTGTGGATAGAAGCGGGCAGCCGCCGCGGCGTGCACGGCGAGGTGCCCGGTCATCGAGACCGCGGTGGGTATGCCGGCGGGGTTTCGCAGCCCGGCAGTACCGCGGGTGGCCTGCGCCGCCGGCCCCGCCCAAGTCGCCAGCCCGGGGTCGCCGGCGGCAACCGGGACCCAAGGCGCGTCGGCGACATCCGCGGGGGTCAGGTGGTCCGCGTCGGCGTAGGGGGATCGGGCCGGGACCACGGCCACCCTGGGCACGCTCAGCACCGGCTCGAAGGCAAGCCCGTCGACGGGACCGGTGTACTGGATGATGCCGGCGTCGACGTGCTGGAGCCGGACGGCATCGTACTGGTCGACGAGATCGAGATCCCGGTAGGCGAAGGTGCAGCCGGTCGGTCCGGCACCGAGGAGGTCGACGAACTCGGGCCACCGTTCGGCGAGCCCGAATCCGAGCACACCGACGGTCACCACGCCGTCGTCCGCCCGCTGCGGGTGCGGTGTCTCCGGCAGCGCGTCCACGGCCGCGAGAATCGACCGGGCCTGGGCGATGACGCGCTCACCCGCTGGGGTGAGCACCACCCGGCGGCTGGTGCGTTCGAACAGGGTGAGGCCCAGTTCCTGCTCCAGGCGCTGGATACAGCGTCCGAACGGCTGGGCACTGATGTAGTGCCGTTGCGCTGCGCGGCCGAAATGCAGCTCCTCCGCGAGCGTGACCGCGTACCGGAGCGATCGAACGTCCATTTTGTCCTCCGCGAGCCCCGCAACTTTACGCCCGGACAAGTGCGCTCGCCAGCGCCGGTTCACAACCTTTTCCGTTGATGATGGCCGGCCTCGGGCCGTGTTGTGCTGGTGAGCGAACCCGTCCTGCGACGTTACAAGGTGGTAATCGTCATGACCGCACACCGCATCCTGCTCCGCGGCGGCACCGTCCTCACGATGGACCGGCACCTGGGCTCCCTCACCGGCGCGGATGTGCTGATCGAGGACGGGGTGATCACCGCGGTCGCCCCCGGATTGCCGGCCGACGACGCCGAGATCGTCGATGTCACCGGCCACATCGTCGCGCCGGGAATGATCGACACGCACCGGCACACCTGGCAGACGCAGCTGCGGGCCCTGTGCGCCGACTGGACCCTCGCGGACTACCTGTTCGGGGTCCGGTTCACCGTCTCCCCCGCCTACCGCGCCGAGGATGTCCACCTCGGCAACAAGCTGGGCGCTCTCGACGCCCTCAACGCCGGGGTCACGACCATCCTCGACTTCTCGCACTGCAACAACACCCCCGACCACGCCGACGCGGCAGTAACGGGGTTACGCGACGCGGGGATCCGCGCGGTGTTCGGCTACGGGTTCTTCGAGTCCAGCCCGATGGCCCCGCCGCACTTCGCCACCCACGCCGACCGGCTCGCCGACCTCGCCCGCATCGCCGACACCTGGTTCTCCAGCCGGGAGGGTCTGCTGACGCTGGGGAGCGCGCTCACCGAACCGGGGGTCGTTCCGTTCGAGGCGACGCGCGCGGAGATCCAGGCGGCCCGTGAACGCGGCGCCGTGATCGTGACACACACCGGCTGCGTGTGGTCCCTGCCGAGCGGAGTCGCCGAGCTCGACGCCGCGGGCCTGCTGGGGCCGGATCAGGTACACGTGCACTGCAACACCCTCACCGACGAGGAATGGCGCATGCTGGCACGCAACGACGCCAAGGTGTCCATCTCGCCGGAAACCGAACTCAACATGGGCATGGGCCGGCCGGCGTTCGCCGCCGCCCGCCGCCACGGCATCAAGCCGACCCTGTCCTGCGACGTGCTCTCCCTCAACACCGGCGACCTGTTCGGCCAGCTGCGCCTGGGCATCGCGTTCCAGCGCTGGGCCGACACCGAACCGCTCAACCTCGCCGGCAGCGACCCCACTGCCGTCACGATCAGCGCGCACGACGCCCTGGAGTGGACCACGATCAACGCCGCCGAAGCCGTCGGGCTCGGCGACCGCATCGGCAGCCTCACCCCCGGCAAGCAGGCCGACATCATCGTCGTCGGTGGCCCCGGCCTCTCCCAGCACCCCCACCTCGACCCCGCCGGCACGCTGCTGTTCCAGACCACGCCGCAGGACGTCCGGCACGTGCTGGTGGCCGGGCGCTTCCGCAAGCGCGACGGTGACCTGGTCGACGTCGACGTGACACGACTGCTCGCCGACGCCGACACCAGCGCCGAAGGCGTGCTCGGCCGGATCACCGACGCCGGACACCCGCTGCCCGGGACCCCGCCGGAAGGCTGGGGCGTCATCGCCGCACTGGCCGCCGGCGCGGCGTCCTGAAGGAGGCCGGATGCGATTCGTGACCTACGTCGGCAACGACGGCGACCGGGTGGGCGTCCTCGACGGCGACCACGTGTACGCGCTGCCCCCGGGCACCCGGCTGATCGACCTGCTGGACGACCAGGAGCGCCTGCTGGACACCGGTGACCGCGCGCTGCGTGCTCCGCACGCGGTGCACGCGGCCGGCTCGGTTCGCCTGCGAGCGCCGATACCGTCCCCGCCGACCATCCGCGACTTCATGACCTTCGAACGCCACGTCGAAGGGGTGGCCAAGCTCCGGTCACCGGACGCGCGGGTCCCCGACCAGTGGTACGCAGCGCCCGCTTTCTACTTCACCAACCCGTACGCGGTCCACGGACCGCAAGACGACGTGCAGCTTCCGCCGGGATGCGCCCTGTTCGACTTCGAACTCGAAGTCGCCGCCGTGATCGGCCGCGGCGGCCGCGACATCGCCGTCGCCGACGCCGAGGCGCACATCGCCGGCTACGTGCTGATGAACGACTGGTCGGCCCGCGACCTGCAGTCCGCCGAGATGGAGGTCCAGCTCGGACCCGCCAAAGGCAAGGACAGCGCGACCACCCTCGGCCCGGTCCTGGTCACCCCGGACGAACTGGCCCCCCACCGCGCGGGAAACGCCTTCGCCCTGCGGATGACCGCCGAGGTCAACGGGACCGTCGTCGGCGAGGACACCTGGAGCACCATGGCGTTCAGCTACGCCCGGATGATCGCCTACGCCTCCCGGGGAACCGAGGTCCGCGCCGGCGACATCCTCGGATCCGGCACCTGCGGCGGCGGCTGCCTGGCCGAACTCTGGGGTCGCCACGGCTTCGACAGCCACCCGTCCCTGTCCCCGGGAGACACCGTCACGCTCAGCGTCGAGCACCTGGGCAGCCAGACCAGCCGCATCCTGCCCGCCGCGTCATCCCCGCACGAGGACGTCAGCGCCACCGCCGCAGACCGGAGCGACCCGTGAACCGCCAGGGCAAGCCCGCCCTCACGACCGTGGCCGACGGCGTCTTCGCCTGGGTCCAGCCCGACGGCTCGTGGTGGATCAACAACGCCGGCGTCATCAACACCGCCGACGGGGCCGTCCTCATCGACACGTGCGCCACCGCGCTACGCACACGTGCGCTGCTCGACGCCACCGCCCACGCCACCGACGGCGCGCCGATCACCTTTGCGGTCAACACCCACCAGCACGGCGACCACACCTACGGCAACAGCCTGCTCCCGGACTCCACCGTTATCATCGGGCACGACAACACCCGCGCAGGGTTGCTGCACGACCCGGTCATCGACGGCTGCCCGCCCTTCTGGGATCCCCTCCCCGACTGGGGAAGCGTCACCCGCCGGCCACCCGTGCTCACCACCCGAACCAGCCTGACACTCCACTGTGGACAGCAACGGATCGAGCTGCACCACCCCGGCTACCCCGCGCACACCAGCGGAGACCTCGTCGCGTGGCTACCCGAGCAGCGCGTCCTGTTCACCGGAGACCTGCTGTTCCACCAGGTGACCCCCCTGGTGTTCATGGGCTCGCTCGACGGCGCCCTCCGCGCACTGGACTGGATCGCCCAATTCGAACCCGCCCACGTCATCCCCGGCCACGGCCCGCTCATCGACGCCGGCACCCTGCCCGGCGTACTGGACACCCACCGCCGCTACTACCGTCTCGTCCTCGACGCCGCCGCGGCCGGATTACGCGAAGGACTCACCCCGCTGGCCGCCGCCCGCCGCTGCCGGCTCGACACCTTCGCAAACCTGCCCGACGCCGAACGGATCGCCCTCAACATCCACCGCGCCTACGCCGACCACACAGGCATCGACCTCGACATCAACCAGGCATTCAGCGACACCATCACCCTCAACGGCGGCCCCATGCACACCGCCGTCTGAAACGGAACGCGCCTCCACAGCGTCCGGTCCACCACGCCGGCTGCAGGTCAACTGTCGGCCCGAAGATGGCCGGCCACACCCGCATCAGCATCGACGGCACCCTCATCAAAACCGACCGCTGCCGCGCTCCTGGCCCTACCCCGGAGTGGACCTGTGGCGGTCGGGCAAACACGCCAACCACGGCGAGAACATCCAGGTCATCACCGTCCCCGGCGGGTGGCCACTGTGGATCTCCGACGTCGATCAGCCGCGCCGCTTTGCCGTGGCGAGCGAGATCACCGCCAGCAGGGTGTTGACCGCGGAGATCGCGACGGTGAACTTCGCGGCCTTGCCCTCAAGCTCGCCCCGCGCAGCGGCGTGGGCCGCGGCCGCGGTGTCCGTCGCGTGGATGAGGACGGCCTGGCCCAGGATCCGCCGGGCCGACGGGTCATCCGCCTTCAGCAACAGCAGGTCCCCGCCGAGGACGAGGGTGCGGATCCCGAACATGCGCGCGGGATAACCGAACCGCTTGTCCTCCCCCGGTTCGCTGCCGAGGCTGTGCGCCATCCGGCCGGGGGCGAACAGTCCCAGCGCGCCGTTGAAGATCCGCACGCAAGCCAGCGCTTTGCGCGCGACGTCACCCGATCCCATCGAATCACCTTCCGTACCGCCGTCGATTCCGTCAATCCGCCGCGACCACGTTCCGCAAAACGCGGGAAATCTCCGCCGCCCGACCTGTGTCAAAGCGAGGCTGCCAATGACCGACCGACAGTGCGACCGGTGAAGAGGCAGCCGCCGAGGAAGGTTCCTTCCAGCGCGTTGTAGCCGTGGGCGCCACCGCCGCCGAACCCGGCCGCTTCACCGGCGGCGAAGAGGCCGTCGATCGGCTCGCCGCCCATGCCGAGGGCACGCCCGTGGAGATCGGTCTGGATGCCGCCGAGCGTCTTGCGGGTGACGATCCAGAGCCGCACGGCGATGAGCGGGCCGTGGGCCGGGTCGAGGATCCGATGCGGTTTCGCCACGCGGAACAGCTTGTCGCCGAGGAAGCGGCGGCTGTTGCGAAGCCCCATCGTCTGCAGGTCCTTCGAGTAGGGATTGACGACCTCGTTGTCACGGGCGCGGATCAGCTTCTCGATGTCGTCGAGGACGAGGAGATCGTCGCCGGTGAGCTTGTTCATGCCCGCGACGAGTTCGGGAAGGGTGTCGGCGACCACGAAGTCGGCGCCGTGGTCCTTGAAGGCTTCGACCGGGCCCGGCGCCGAGCGGCCGAGGCGGCTCCGCAGCAGCAGTGCCAGGTCGCGGTTGGTGATGTCCGGGTTCTGCTCGGAGCCCGACAACGCGAACTCCTTCTTGATGATCGACTGGTCGAGGATGAACCACGAGTAGTCGTAGTCGGCGATGTCCGGGGTGGTGCGGAGGATCTTCAGGGTTCCCATCGTGTCATAGCCGGGCAGTCCCGGAGCGGGCAGCTGCCGGCCCCGCGCGTCGAGCCAGATCGAGGAGGGACCGGGCAGGATCCGGATCGCGTGGTCGGGCCAGATCGGGTTCCAGTTCTGCAACCCTTCGGTGTAGTGCCACATCCGATCGCGGTTGACCAGCCGGACACCCTGCTCGGTCGCGATGTCGAGCATCCGCCCGTCGACGTGCTCGGGAACACCGGTGATCATCTTGCGCGGGGGCGTGCCGAGGCGTTCCGGCCACCATTTCCGGACCTGCTCGTGGTTTCCGCCGATGCCGCCGCTGGCGACCACGACGGCCTGGGAGTGGAATTCGAACGCGCCGGCCGCCTCCCGGTTCGACGGCGCTCCCCGGCGGGCGGCGTCCGGCGCGAGGACCGTGCCGCGGACGCCCGCGACGCGGCCGCCTTCGAAGACGAGCTCGTCGACCTGGTGGCGGAACCTGAAGGTGAGCAGCCCCGCGTCCGCGGCCGCCCGCGCCTTGTCGGCGAACGGCTCCGAAATGCCGGTGCCCGTACCCCAGGGGACGTGGAACCGCGGCACGGAGTTGCCGTGGCCGCGTGCGGTCAGGGCACCGCGCTCCGCCCAGCCGACGAGCGGGGTGAACTTCACGCCCTGCTCCTGCAGCCACGACCGCTTGTCCCCGGCCGCGAACTCCACGTAGGCCCGCCCCCACTTCTGGGCCCACTCGTCTTCCGGGTGCTCCCCGTCGAAGCGGTCCCAGCCCGCCGAGCCCTGCCAGTCCTGCCACGCCAGCTCGAACGAGTCCCGGACGCCGAGGCGGCGTTGCATCGGGGAGTCGACCAGGAAGATCCCGCCGAAGGACCAGAACGCCTGGCCGCCGAGGTTCGCCTCGTTCTCCTGCTCGACGATCATCACCCGCTTCCCGGCCCGGGTCAGTTCACTGCTCGCCACGAGCCCGGCGAGGCCCCCGCCGATGACGATGACGTCCGCGTCCACTTCGTTCCTTCTTCCCGGTCGAGCTACCCTCTGATCTCGATTCATCGTATACTGAGTTCATCATGAATTGAGTGCAAGACGTATCACAGGGACGGGTGAACCATGGCTTCGACGCGCGTGCCGCGGCGGCGCAGCGAGACCCGCGCACGGCTCTTGGCGGCCGGCCGCCAACTCCTCCTCGAGCAAGGACTCACCCAGGTGAGCATCGACGCGGTCACCGAGCGCGCGGGCTACACCCGAGGCGCGTTCTACTCCAACTTCGGCTCGATGGACGAGCTGATCTTCGCCGTCTACGGCCAGCACATGGCAGGAGTGCTGGCCACCCTCGACTCGGTCGGCGAACGCCTGGCGGGCGCGCCGGCCCCCGCGACGCTCGAGCAAGCCGTCGCCGCGGTACTCGAAGCCCTGCCGTTCGACGTCAACTGGCTCGACATCCGCGTGGGTTTCGCCGCGCAGGCCGGCCGCAACCCCGAGCTGGCGGACTTGCTCGCCGCCCAGGATCGGCAGCTGCGCGACGGCCTGGAGCCGGCCCTCCTGCGGATCATGGCCGCCACGGGCCGCCGGCTCACCGTCGACGGCAGCGAGTTCACCCAAGCCATGCTCGCCGCCCATGACGGCGCGCTCGCCCACAGCGCCACCACACCGGACCCGCACCGACTCCGCACGACGCTGTGCGCTGCCGTCTTCTCCGCAATGACAGTTCAAGCAAGGTCCTGAGACGCCCATCCCGGTGGCATTCAGGCGAGTCACCATGCGATGCGGCCCGGTGATATTGCTGCGCGCTGCTCAGGTCTCGCTGGCGACGTACTGCGAGCGGGTGGGGCTCGCCCGTCATGGCTGCCAGGGCGGCGGCGACTTCGTGGAGATCGGCCGGCCAGTCCGATACCTGTGACCTGCGCCACACAGCCTGTCGTGTGGCCGAACCGGCCCGCTGCGGCCTACGTCATGCACAGTATGAAGACCGGACCGGCCGTGACCCTGCTGGTGATCACCGCAGCGCTCCTTTCAGCGTGCTCCATCGCTCCGTCACTGCCGGGTACACCGGCTCCGGCTGTTCACCCACCCGCACCGAGCCACCCGGACGCCATCCGCACGGTCACCCCGACCTGGATCAGCGGGCTGCGGATCGTCAGCGACAACAGCGATTCCGCCTCCTGCCCGTGGGCGGTCGGCTACCCGGCGGTACCCGGCGCCGACGAACTCACCACAGCGCTGCGGGACAAAACGGAAAGCCGCGTCAAAACCTTCCTCGAGAGCCAAGGCGGTGCGCAAGACGCCGAATGCTCGACGGAGGACGTCCCCGAGCTCAACATCAGCTTCCAGTTCCTCGCCGCGGCCGGCGACGTCGTAGGCGTCGAACTGACCACATTGGACCGCACCGCGGCAGGCGACGGAACCAGTGTCGCCACGTACTGGTACGACACCCGGACCCGGAAATCGGTCTCCACGAGTGCCCTCATCGCCGACGCTGCCTCCGGCGAGTTCGACGCGGCACTGACGAAGGCCCTCTCCAGCCGCGAAGGTGCTGACCCCGACACGCTGAAGGCCGCACTCGCACCGGAATATCGCGCATCGACCATCAGCAACCTCGCCTTCACCGAAGGCGGCGACCTCGTCGCCGAATTCGACCAGGGAACGGTCGCGGTCGTCCCGGCCGGCCGGCAGAAAGTCGTCATCCCGAAGGTGCAGGCGGAGTCCCTCCTCTCCGACTTCGGCCGCCGCGCCGAACAACAGGCGCTCCAACCGGGCAACAAGCTCGACCTCGGCGGCGCCCCGGCCCCGGCACCACCCACGACGAACGCAGCTGCCCCTCCCCCGGCCGGACCCGCCGTCGACTGCCTGCAGGTGAAGTGCGTCGCCCTCACCTTTGACGACGGCCCCGGCCCCGACACCGCCAAACTGCTCGACACTCTCGCCCGGTTCGACGCTCACGCCACCTTCTTCGTCGTCGGCCAGAATGCCACCTACAACGCCGACCTGATCCGCAAAGAAGCCGCCGCCGGCCACGAAATCGGCAACCACAGCTGGAACCACCCCGACCTGCGGAAGCTTTCCCCCGACCAGATCCACGACCAGATCGGCCGCACCGACCGGGCCGTCACCGACGCGATCGGCCACCCGCCCACCGTCATCCGGCCGCCCTACGGAGCCATCAACGACGACGTCCGCGCCGCCGCCGACCGGCCGATGATCCTCTGGAGCGTCGACACCCTCGACTGGAAATTCCACGACAGCGCCAAAGTCGCCCGGACCGTCCTCGACAAGACCAAACCCGGCGACATCGTGCTCCTCCACGACATCCACCCGACCTCGGTCGACGCCGTACCGGACATCCTCACCGGACTCAAGGAGCAGGGCTACACGTTCGTCACCGTCAGCCAGCTCTTCGGCGGCAGCCACCTGACCCCGGGCAAGGCCTACGGCGACAACGACAAAGCCTTCGGTCGCTCATGAAGACCGCGCGTCAGCGCGCCGGGGCGCTGACGCGGGCAATCTCGATCCGGTCGAGCACCGGGGCGTACGACGACCGCAGCAGGATGCCGGGCCAGGTGTCCCTCGACCAGCCATCGGCGCGTTGGGTTGGGGTGATCCAGTAGACGAGGTAGATGCCGTGGCGGCGGCTCTTAGGGACGAGGTACCGGTCGATCAGCTGGTTCTTCATGGCAGTCATGAGTTCCCGGTCGTCGACGCGCTTCGCTTCGACGAAGACTCGGGCCTTATCGCCGTTCATCGTCTTGGTGGTCGCGGTAAGGTCGATGCGGGTGTCGAACGCGTCCTGGACCACTTCACAGGCGCCGTGATCCACATCCGGCCGACGTTCTTCGCCGAATGGCTGATCAACTTCTGGGACCCCGCGACCGGTGAGCTCCGGCTGACACTCCACCGGCACCTCACCCCAGGAGTACCGGGCGCTTTTCCGTCACAGCGCCCCAGCGGCAGTACAGCAGACGAGTCGTGGGGGTTGACCCGTTTCGACGGACGGGGCGGCGGCATCGTCCAATACGACGACAAGTTCGTCGCCGAAGCGCAGACGTTCTTCCAGTCTTCGCCTCCGCGGGATCGTTGAGCGCGGCGACTCCCGGGTGTTCAGGTGGCCAGCATGGCGCGCCCGAGATGATCGCCGTCCATACCGGCCGGGAGGACGAAGAAATAGCCGCCGCCGAAGGGCAGGGTGTACCTCTCCAGTGCCTCCCCGGCGAGCCGCCGTTGGATGGTGGCGAAGCCCGACTCCAGGTCGCGCTGGTAGCAGACGAAGATCTGGCCGACGTCCTCGTCCGACAGGCGGTACGAGTGGCCGCGACGCAGGATTCGATGGGCTTCGCTGTCCGCCGTCCGCGGGTTGGCTCGCCGGATGTGCGCGTCAAGGGCGATGACACGGCCTTGGGGATCGCTCGCGAAGTCGGGCTTTGCGCCTTCGTCCTCCTGACCCAACGGTGCGCCGGAATCCTTCCGGCGGCCGAACACGCGTTCCTGTACAGGTACCGGCTCCGCGTCCCAGATCGGCATCGCAAGCCGGATGAACCGAACGACCTGATATGTGCCGCCCACGCACCACTCGGGTTCGTCATCGCCCGGCTGGACCCACACGTACTGGTCCATGGCGCGCGCATCCGCGATGTCGGGGTTTCCCGTTCCCTCCCGGAACCCGAAGAGATTGCGGGATTCGCCGTCCGGGTGAAAGCCGGTCAGCCGCCAACGCGGCGTCACACCCGGAATCCGGCGGGCCAGTGCGGCGTCGATGGCCTGCCGGCTGTCCGCACTCACCTGGACGAGCAGATCCCCCTGGCACCACTGCGGATCCAACACGTCGTTGCGAAACGACGGCATCGACGTCAGGTGCCGCGGGCGCTCGAGGCCGAATCGGCCGTCGAACAGGGAAGCGCCCACGGCGACCGTCATCGTGGCGTCCGGAACCGGCGAGCCGCACGCCCGCAGGGTTTCGGCGAGGCCGTTCCGATCCCGCGCGGTCACGTCGAACGCGGCGAGCGCCGTCATCGACCGCGCGGGCGTCACCACGCCGGGTTGGCCCAGCACGGGCCGGGGACGCGGCGGAGGGGACTCGCCCGCGCAGCCGGCCAGGCCCGCCATCCCCACCGCGGCCAGGAACGACCGTCGGCCGAGGCGGTGGGCCGTCACGGTGTCCTGACCAAGCCGACCGCGATCGAACCGGTCCCCGCCGACGCCGGATCGAGCAGCACGCGGTAGCTGCCCGCCGTGGGCAGCGCGGGCAAGTCATAGGGGTTCTGGTCGGTTCTGTACGCCCGATCCACGAATGTCGTCCCATCCGGCTTGAGCACCGTGAGCAGGAACGTCTTGCCGGCGAACGTGCTGCCGGCGAAGGTCAGCCGGAGCTTGTCGCCCGTGGCGCCGGTGAACGCGACCTGACCGTCCTGGCCGGCTCGCGTGACCGAAACCGTCGCCACGGCGCCGCCGATCGTGATCGTCCCCGCGTCGGCGGGGCCGGACAAGGTCAAGGTGACCGTCCCGGTGGCGCCGTTGGCGGGAACCGCCACGAGCTCGTAGGTGCCTGTGACCGGCAGCGCGTCGAACGCGGCACTGTCGGCACCCGTGGTGTTGTACCCGTAGTTCAACGCCGTGCCATCCGGTTTGTACACCCTGAAGAACTGCTGGTCGAAGCCCGTCGTCGCGTTGGTCACGCCGAGGCTGAGACGTTGCCCCGCCGTGCCATCGAACTTCAACCGGACGTGCTGCCCGATCCGGCCGACGCTGATCGGCTTCGCGGCGCCGCCGACGGCGAGCGTGCCCGCCGAAACGTCCTCGGACAGCCAGGCGGTCACCGTCCCGGTCCCTGAGCCGGCGCTGACGATCAGGTCGTAGCTGCCGGTTTGGCCCAGTACGGGGAACATCGCCCCGCTCGAGTGATTTTCCACGGTCAGCCGGGCATCGCCCGGGCCGACGAGCGCCGCCTGCATCGAGCCGGACGGCACCGCCACGTTGGCGAACCCCACCCCGAGTCGCTGCCCTTGAGTTCCGTCGAACCTGAGCCGCACCTGCTGTCCGGGCCTGCTGAACGCCAGGGCTTTGCCCGCACCGGTCGCGCTGATGTCCCCTGCCGCCACCTCCGTGGAAAGCCACAACTTTCCGCTGCCGGTGCTTTCGCCGAAGTACTGGCCGACGGCCATCCGATACCTGCCGGCCGCGGGAATCCGGAACCGGTCCGGTGAGCTGGGCGAGATCACCAGCGGATTCCCCACCCGGGCGCCGCTCGGGTCGAACACGTACACCGTCAGGTAGGTGAAGCCAGGCTGGTCCGTGACGCCGATGTCGTACCAGGTGTCCTGCGCACCGTCGAAGCCGAGATCCACGAACTGGCCGGTTCGGTTGCGGCTGTAGGCGAATCCCGCCGAAGCGGTGTCTGTGGATCCGACGATGCTCTTCGACAACTGCACGGTCACCGCACCGGTTCCCGTGCCGTCCGGATCGACGAACACCTGGTACGTCCCCGTTGCCCGCAACGCGGGAAGCGCGACGTCACGCCCCAGGCCACCGGCGAAGTACGAAGGTCCGTTGTTCGGCTCGACGGTGAACGACCGCCCACTCGGCTCGACCAGCCAGAGCCGCGCCGAAGTGGTGAGCGAATTCGCCGGAACGCCGATGCCGACCTTGTCCCCCGCCATCGCGTCGAATTTCACCCGCAGCGCCTTCTCGGTGGGAATCGTCTGACTGACCGGCGCGCCGTCGGCCACGATCGTGCCACCGTCGACGACGTCCACCGCGCCGACCGTGAACGTGTACGTGGCCGGCGCGGAATGGATGCCACCTTTCGCGGCCCGGACGGTCAGCGTCCGCACGCCGGACGCATTCGGCGTGATGCCGACGGAAACCTCGCCGGTGCCGGTCACCTCGGCCGGCTGCGCGTCGGAGTCGAGCTGGTAGACGTACTTGTCGACCGGCTCGATGCCACCCGGTTTGAAGGTGAACGTCCCCGTCAAACCGATGCCACCGTTGACATGCCCGTCGGCGGGATAGTCGAAAGAGGACACCGACGGCACGGCGGGCGGTGGTACGTCGGCGACGACGAAGTCGTACGGGACCGGTGCGGACGGCTCGCCGACGGCGTTGAACGCGCGTACGGTCAGCGTCCGGCGCCCGGCCGAACCCGGCGTGACGGTCACCGAAGCCTCGCCGTTGGCCGCGGTCACCTCCTTCGGCTGCGCCTCGGTGTCCAGCTGGTAGGAGTACTTCGCGACCGGGACCGAGCTGCCGGGCTTGAACGTGAAGGTGCCGGCGATCCCGGAGCCGCCATGCGGCTGGTTGTCCGAGGGGTACGCCGCCGAGGACACGACGGGCAGCGCCACGGCCGGCTCGGCGAGCACCACGTTCCAGCCGGCCAGCGCGCCCTCGTCGAAGCCGAAGTTGTCGCGGACGACGAGCTTCCAGACGCCGTTGGCGTCCTTCGAAGTCAGATCGGGCAGCTGGTAGGTCTGGTCGAGATCGGCCGCGCCGTCCGTGCCGTCGGCGTTCTTCAACGGCACCTCGGTGCCGTCCGGCGTGACGAGGCGGATCGAGAGGTCACCGCGCGCCGGGTGCTCGGCCCGCACGCGCACGCGTGCGGTGGGGGCCACCTTCCGCCCGCAGGCGGTCATTTCGATCGTGCTGGTGACGCTGCCCAGGTCCGGGATCGGCTGCCGGGTGTCGTTCGCGGCCGTGCAGACCTGCCGCGGCGGCACGCCGGTGTAGAGCAGCTTGTTCGGAGAACCGGTCTTGAGCGTGTCCGGCTTGAGGACGCCGACCGTGGCCCGCCCGAGCAGGGCATTGGTCACTTCGGCCGGGGTCAGGCCGGGAGACTGGGAC
Source organism: Streptomyces sp. MN03-5084-2B (assembly GCA_033793495.1). Taxonomy (GTDB): domain Bacteria; phylum Actinomycetota; class Actinomycetes; order Mycobacteriales; family Pseudonocardiaceae; genus Amycolatopsis. The sequence continues at coordinate 69,062 of JARAWT010000052.1, forward strand.
AGCAGCAGCGCGACCGCCCCGGCGACGTGCGGGGATGCCATCGACGTACCCCGGAGGGTCACCGTGGCGGTGTCGGTGGCGTTGTGCGCGGACTTGACCGACTCCCCCGGCGCGAACAAGTCGAGGCAGGATCCGTAGTTCGAACCTTGGGTGACGCCACCCGGTTCCTTCCAGTCGCGGGCCCGCTCGTCGACGGGGTTGCTCGCACCGACGGTGATGGCCGTGGGTACGTCCGCCGGGCTGGCGAAGCAGGCATCCCGATCGTCGTTGCCCGCGGCCACGACGTAGGTGATGCCGGCCGCGATCGAGTTCTTGACCGCGAGGTCTTCCGCGGCCGACTGACCACCGCCCAGGCTCATGTTGACCACCGCCGGGCGCTGCGCGTGCTGGGTCACCCAGTCGACACCCGCGATGATCTGGCTGGCCGCGCCGAGGTTCTCGCAGCTGAGCACCCGCACCGAGACGAGCTTGGCCTTCTTCGCCACGCCGTACGTCTTGCCGCCGACCGTGGCCGCGACGTGCGTGCCGTGCCCCGAGGTGCTGCAGTCCTGGCCGTTCCAGCCGTCGTCGATGGCGTCGAAGCCGGTGCTGGCGCGCCCCTCGAACTCCGAGTGGGAGACCCGGACGCCGGTGTCCATGATGTACGCGGTCACCCCAGCGCCGGCGCCGTCCGGGTAGGTGAACGCGTCATCCAGCACGGTGCTCCGCTGGTCAACCCGGTCCAGGTTCCACGGCGGCAGCGGCTGGGTGGCCTGACCCGACACGATCGAGTCGGCCTCCACCCGTTCGACGAGCGGATCGGCGGCCAGCTTCGCGGCCTGCTCGGCCGACCCGGTGAAGGTGAACCCGTGCAGAGCCGCCTGGTAGGTGCGCCCGGCCTTGCCACCGTAGCGGCTGGTGAGCGCGCCGGCCGCGGCGGCGACCGCGGTCGGACCCGGCTTGGTGAGGACGATGTAGCTGCCGTCGATCACCCGGGCGCCGACCGGTTCCACCACCTGCCCCACGGCCGCGTGCGCGGGTGCCGCGAGAACCGCCTGCCCGCTCGCGATGATCGCCACCGCAGCACCCGCGGCGAACAACCGACCTCTGTTTACCCGCGCACGCATCGTCACGGTCCCCCCATCGTGATCGGTTTCTACCGCGCCGCAAAGCCCTCGACAACGGACCTCAGCCACTCGAGGAATTCGGGCAGGCTCGCGGCGATGACCCGCGGCGGGTCGAACCGCCCTTCGTAAGTACCGTCCCGCACCGCACCGGGTGGCAGCAGATAGACCGGCGATCCAGTCCCGTCGAGCGCGAAGAGCGCTCCTCCGCCATCACTGCCGAAAACGACGATTCCGGAGCCGGTCAGGGCCGGAGCTCGCACCGGTGTGCCGTTTTTCTCATTGTCGAGTACCTGTGACAGCGGGTGCACGAAGAAGCCGTTGTGCACGTCCGGAAGATCGACTCTCGACACATGCCGGTAGAACTCCAGCAATTCGTCGGGCACCGTACCCGCGTCCAGCGCGGCTTGAAGTTGCTCCGCGCTGGAGGGACCACCGATCAGCTGATCGTCGGGGGGATACCCGAACCGCGCCTGGAAGCGGGCGAGCACGGCGTCGACCGCACTTCCCATGGCCAGCCGCCACGCGTCATAGTCGAACACTGTTATAGCACCTCGGGAAAGTCTTGATCCGGATCTTCGCGACGGTGGCGAGCCTAGCTCCTGGCGAACGCGGCGTCACGCGTACCACCACCACCCCTCGAACTGGGCATCGATCCGTTCGGCGAAAGCTTCGATCTCCTGCCGGCTGGCATTGGGATTCTGTCGCTGGAACGTATCCCATTCGTTCGTGATCTGCTGGTGCACGTTGGTGACGGGCCCGGGCTGGCGGCTGCCCGGAACCCCGCGAACGTTGCCCGGTGCGTCGAAATCGAAGCCGGAGAACTGAGGATCGTTCCGGTAGTACTGCGGAATCCGGTGGTGAGCATCCCAGTCCTGGGGCAGCCGCGGCTGGTTCCGTTCCCAAAGGTCGGTCTGGTACCGGCCACGGTAGTTGTCCGCACTCGGCTTCTCCCCGTCCGGATCGGTCAGGTAGGTCGGCTTGTTGCCGACGTAGCCGTAGAGGTTGTTCCCTCCGTCGAACCCGATCGGGTCCTCGCTGAGGAAGCGCTGCAGGCCGGGGCTGTAGTAGCGGGCCCGGTTGTAGTACAGCCCGGTGCCGTCGTCCTCGCGCCCCGCGTACCGGTACGCGCTCCCGCCGTCGTTGCCGGCCACGTAGGTGCGGCCAAACGGCTCGTACGTGTACGAAGCACCCGCGCCCGCGCTGTCGACCAGCCCGAGCGTGCTGCCCAGACCGTCCGTGAGGTACCGGCGGGTCACGCCGCCGGCGTCGCGGAGCTGGTAACCGTCCACACCGGACGAGATCATCGTCGCGGCGACCGCGCCGTTCACCATCTCCTGCAGCGGGTTCGGCCCGTCGTAGAGGAAGCCGGTGGTGACGCCGTTGATCGTCCTGGTCTGGCGGCGGCCGTCCGCCTCGTAGGTGAAGCCGGCCGTCATCCCCGGCCCGGACTCCGTGGCCAGCTGGCCGCGGGCGTTCCAGGTGTAGGCGGCCACGCCGTCGGAGGTCAGGTTGCCGTCGGGGTCGTAGCCGACCGGCGTCGCGCCGATGCTGCGGATCCGGTTCGCCCGGTCGTAGACGGCCACGCCGAACTGCTCCGGCAGCATCGCCCGGGACTGACTGCCGCCGGTCCGGACCGGCTGCCCCGCCGCGTCGTAGTCGTAGGCGAGATCACCGAGCACGGTCTGGCCCGCGCGGTAGGTGATCGTCTTGACTTCGCCGGCGTCGTCGTAGCCGTAGGTCTGGGAAACGCCGTCGCCGGGCGCACCGATGCGCTGCACGCGCCCCACCGCGTCGCGGCTGACGGTCGTGACCGCGGTGCCGCTCTGCTGGACCTGGGACAACGCGCCCACCGCGTCGTAGACGTACCGCACCGGAGCCCGGCCGGGCACGTTCAGCACCCGGTCCCGGCCCGCCGTGTCGTAGTCGTACGACACGGCGCCCTCGGTGGTGGTCTGGGCCTTGACGCGGTCAAGGCCGTCGTACTCGCTGGTCGCCACTCCGGCGATCGAATCCTCGGTGCGCTTCAGGCGGTTGCCCAGGTCGTAGCCGAACTTCGTGCTGCTTTCGGTGCCGAACCGGCTTTCGGACTTGCGGTCCAGGTCGTCGTAGTCGTTTTCGGTGACGATGCCGCGGCGGCTGGTGTGCTTCCTGAGGTTGCCGTTCTGGTCGTACTCCGCCTGCTCGAACTGGCCCAGCGGGTCGGTGACCTTCGCGACGTGGTCCATGTTGTCGTAGTCGAAGACCGTCTCGCCCCCGCGGGCGTCGGTGACCTTGTGGCGGTTGCCGTTCGGGTCGTACTCGTACGCCATGGTCCGGCCGAGTGGATCGATCACCGAGGCGACTTCGTTCGCCGCGGTGTACGCGGTTTCGGTCACCGCGCCACGGGCATCGGTGGCCAGCACCGTCCGGCCGAGCGCGTCGAAGCCCGCTTTGCCCACCCGGCCGAGCTGGTCGGTGGTCTTGACCGGATCGGTGCCCGCGTAGTCGGTGGTGACGAACTTGCCCGCCGGATCGGTGACCTTGGTGACCAGGCCCTTGTCGTTGGTGTCGTAGGTCTTGACGCGCTGCGCCGCATCGGTGACCGACTGCACCGCGCCCCGCCCGTCGAGCCCGTACACCGTGTCCTTGCCGTAGGCGTCTGTGTACTTGGTGAGCTCGTGGTGCGGCCCGTTGTGCTCGAACTTCTCGGTGCGCGCGTCGGGCGTGCCCGCCAGCACCGTCTTTTCCTTGATCTGGCCGAAATCGTCGTAGACGTAGCTGGTCTTGCGCTGCAGCGCATCCGTGACAGCCTTCAGCCGCACGCCGTCCGTGTCGTACTCGCTGGTCGTCGTCTCGGCGACGCCGGTGCCGAACGCCTTGGTGTCGGTGAGCACCGACCCCTTGTCGTTGAAGGTGAACCGCCGGACGTGTCCCCGGGGATCGGTGATCCGGGTCTCGACGATCGCCTCACCCGAGGTGACGTAGTCGAACTTGGTAATCCCGTTGTCCGCGGCCGTCTGGGTTTTCACCCGGCCCTTGTCGTCGTACTCGTTGAGCAGGTACCGGGTGCCCCGGGGGTCGGTGATGGTCTTGAGCCGGCCCTTGTCGTCCCAGGTGTACCGGGTGAGGCCACCCCGGACGTCGGTCACCGTTTCCAGGTGCCCGGTCGTGTCGTAGGTGTAGCCGACGCGTCGGCCAAGGTTGTCCTCGACCGACTTGACACGCGGCGGGTTCGACTCGTCGTAGGTGAACTTGACCCACCGGCCGTTCGGCGACGTGATCTGCGTGACCGGCCCGTTGACGCGGACCTTGCCGTCGGTACCCGGCGGCGCGGTCGCCCGCGTGACGGTGGTGGTGTTGCCGAACTTGTCGCGGATCTCCTGCAGCGGAGCTTCTTCGCCGATCACCATCACGGTGCCGTCGCGCAGCGTCACGTCCCAGCCGCTGTCGATCCACTTCACGATCGAGCCGTCGAACCTCGTCGGCGTCGGGTCGGCCTTGAACACCGCGCCCGCGTAGTCCTGCCCCGGCGAGGTCCGGCGGTAGTGGATCCTGCTGCCGTCGGGTTGTACCAGGTCGAACTCCTGGAACGTGAACTGCCCGATGACGCCGGGCGACCACGGGTAGAGGCCGTAGTTGAAGCTCGTGCCGACCCCGAAGGCGCGGATGTCGGTGTCACCCTGCTGGTAGCTGCGTTTGATCTCGATCGGCGCGATGTCGTCGACGACCATGTCGGTCGTCTCGTCCACCAGGAGCCCGGTCGACGGGTCCACCGGGTCCCCGACGCGGGGCACGCCGGCCCTCGGCGCGACCGGGGGCGGGTTCATCCCCGGGACGGCGGTCATCGCGCCGGTCAGTCGGTAGAACTTGACCGTGGGGTCGGGCACGATCTGCTTGCCGTCCGGCGAAACCGTGCCGTAGCCGTAGATGTGCCAGCCCTGGCCGTCCGGGTCGTAGTTCCAGAACTGGGTCCGGGTGCCCGGTCGCTCCTTCGTGTAGTTGGGGTAGACGTTGGCCCGGCTTCGCGCCCTGCTCGCGGCACCCGAACCTCCAGATTGGATCTGAGGGTGGTCGCCCTACCCGGCGGAGTTCGCGCAAGCCACGCCGCACACGCACTGATCAGAACCCCGTATCGACTGGTCGGCCGATATCGGGACCCGCGTCCAGCGCTGATCGAGCGCTACCCGTCCGGCCGGCGATCATTCGACGGCGACCCGAGCCAGCGACGCCGAACGCAGCCCTCCGAGGAGCAGACCGAGCCCGCAACCTGCAGTGATGCGCGTTTTGACTGGTCGAGTACAGCATTGCACTTCCCTGACACGGAAGAGGTCACTGGTTCAATCCCGGTATCGCGCACTCGATCGCGGGAGTGCCCTGCTTGCGGACTACGCAAGCAGGGCTCTCTTCGTCGTGTCCTGTGGGGGCCGAGCCCCCACACCCCCGCCGGGGGCACGCCCCCGGCGGGGG
>JARAWT010000053.1:0-72370 GCA_033793495.1 Streptomyces sp. MN03-5084-2B
GGGTGGACGGGCTGGGGCTGTACCGGGTCCGGACCGGGCCGGGATGCGGCTGGGCCAGAGGCGGCACCCGCCCAGCCCAGGCAGGCATGCCGGGCCAGATGCCGCACCGGCCGGGGCGGACTGCACCGAGCCGGGTTCAGGCCGGGGTGCTGCCGGGCCCGGACCGGGCCGGGATGCGGCCGGGCCAGAGGCGGCACCCGCCCAGCCCAGGCAGGCATGCCGGGCCAGATGCCGCACCGGCCGGGGCGGACTGCACCGAGCCGGGTTCAGGCCGGGCCCGGACCGGGCCGGAGGCGGCGCCCGCCCAACCAAGGCAGGCATCCCGGGGTCGAGGCCGCACCGGCCGGTTGGACTCCCCCGGTCCGGGTTCGGGCCAGGGTGCGGCCGGACCCGGACCGGGGCGTGGGGCCGCCGGTCCGGGTCCGGTGCTGGTCAGCGCCCCGCGGGCGCCTTCCCGGCCGCGGCCACCGCGGCGGCGACGCACTGGCTCGCCGCCGCGCCGGCGGCATCAGCCTTTTCGTCGGCCTTGTTGCCGGCCTTGTTGTTCTTGGCCTTCTGCTGATCCTGAGCCTTCTGGTTCTCGGCCTTCTGGTCCTGAGCCTTCTGGTTCTCCGCCTTCTGGTTCTCTTCGGCGGCCATGCCCTGCTGCTGCGCGGCGGCAGCGGGATCGGCGGCCTGGGCAACGCAGCTCAGGATGGCCGCACAGTCCTTCGCGGCGAGGACGATCCGCCCCGCACCCTGCTGCTCGTCCGCCATCCCCTGCTGCTTCGCCGCATCCTTCGAACCAGGGGCTTCCTTCTTGGCGGCCTTGCCGTTCTCGGCCGCCATGCCGTTCTGGCCCGCGGCGCCGTTCTTGCCGTTCTGCTGGGCGGCCTTGCCGTTCTCGGCGCCCATGCCGTTCTCCTCGGCCGCGCTGCCCATGCCGTTGTCCGCGGCCATGCCGTTATTCGCGGCCATGCCGTTGTCCGCGGCCATGTCCTTCTGCCCGGCAGCGCCCTTCTGGCCGGCCATACCCTGCTGATCGGCCATCCCGTTCTCGCCGGCCATGCCGTTCCGGCCGGCGGCGGCGCCGTTCTCCTCGGCCTTGCCGTTCGCCATGCCGTTGGCGTCGGCCACCTCGGTGGCCTGGACCAGGCACTTCTGGACCACCTCGCAGGCCTGGACCGCAGCGGCGTCCTGGGCGGCGGCGTCCTGACCGGCCTTGCCGTTCTCCGCGGCCGCACCCTTCTTGGCCGCGCCCTTCTTGTCGGCCGCCCCGTTTTGGGCCGCCATGCCGTTTTGGGCCGCCATGCCGTTCTCGGCCGCCGCACCGTTCTCCGCGGCCTTCTTCCCCGCCATGCCGTTCTTGCCGGCCATGCCGTTCTCGGCCGCCATGCCGTTCCCGTCAGCGGCCATACCGTTCCCGTCAGCGGCCATGCCGTTCCCGCCGGCCGCCATACCGTTCCCGCCGGCCATGCCGTTCTCGTCGACGGCGCCGTTCCCCGCCGCCTTGCCCTTCTGCTCGGCTTTGCCCTTGCCGGCCGCCGCTTCGGCCTGGCCGGCCGCCTTCTTCCGGCCGGCCGCTTCCGCCGCCTTGCCGTTCTGCCCGGCTGCCGCGATCGCCGCGCACTGGGTCGCCACTTCGTTCGCCGCCACCTGGTTGACGCAGCCCGATGCTTTGCGCTGCCGCTCGATCTGGTCGACCACGGCCTGGCGGTTGGTTATGCGAGCTTCCGACTGGGCGTCCGGTGCCGCGCGCTGGCTCGAAATGAACGTCAGGTTGTTCTGCAACGCCGTGTCCAGACCACCGCACTGCTCCGTGGCCGCGTTGCTCGCCGGGCTGGTCAACGCGATCGCCGCCGCCGTTGCGCCTGCTACGCCCACCAGTGCGGCGAGTCCGATCGTCGCGGGTTTGCGGTGTCGTCCTGTCGTGCGCACTTGGGGCATCAGCCCCTCCTCTCGGGTCGCCACCTCACCAAGGCACACGGACAAATCGGCGAGGGGGTTCACCGGGAGCACGACTGTCTACTATGGACTTTACCACGACGGCGGCCGGAAGACCAGGAAAGCAAACGCCGACTTGACAGCGTGCACCCGCCGGCCTTTCCTTCGGTACCAGGCAGGCGCTAGCCGAGTTCCGCCAGCTGCGGCACCGCCGGGGCCATCCCCTCGATCCACGCCGCGGGCGAACCCGTCGTCGGGGTGACGATCGCGGTCTGCACGCCGAGCTTCGCGTAGCCGGCCATCGAACGGACGAAGTCGTCGCGGGTTTCCGGGGTGGGGCGCGGGTTGTTGGCCAGGATCGTCTTGCGGATCGCGTCGTAGTCGCGGCCGACGTCGTCGCAGTGGCGGCGCAGCACGTCCAGCTTGTGCGCGACCTCCTCCGGCGACGTACCGAAGATGTTGCACGCGTCGCCGTACTGGGCGACCAGGCGCAGCGTCTTGCGCTCCCCGGCGCCGCCGACGAGCACGTGGGGCCGGTTGATCGGCTGCGGCGAGCACAGCGTCTCGGCCAGCTGGTAGTGCTTGCCCTCGAACGGGCCGTTGTCCGCCGGGTCCCACATCTGCCGGCAGATGCGCAGCGTCTCCTCCAGCCGCTCGAACCGCTCGGCGACCGGCGGGAACGGCACGCCCATTCCCCGGTGCTCACGCTCGAACCACGCGGCCCCGATGCCGAGGGCGGCCCGGCCACCCGAGAGGACGTCGAGCGTCGTGACGATCTTCGCCAGCAGCCCCGGGTGCCGGTAGGTCACGCCGGTGACGAGCAGGCCGAGCTCGATCCGGGACGTGTGGGCGGCGAGGAAGCCGAGCGTGGTGTAGCCCTCCAGCATGTTCGACTCGGCGGGCAGGCCGGTGGGCTCGATCTGGAAGTAGTGGTCCATGAAGGACAGCCAGGTCGCGCCCGCTTCCTCCGCCGCGGTGCCCACGCGGGCGAGCTCGCCGGCGATGGCGGACGTCCCGCCGTCGATGTCGAAGATGGGGAGGTGGAAGCCGAGTTCCATGAAACTTGCTCCTGACGTGGTCGGTGTACCCCCACGCTAGGACCTGGAGCGCGCTCCAGCGCAAGCCTCACCCGGCCGCCGCGGCGAAGAAGTCCGCCACCGCGCGCTCGGACACCGGCCCCTCGGTCACCGGAACGCCCGACGCGCGCAGGCGGGCCGCGAACTCCGCCGACTTCCGGCCGCCGTCGCCGAGCAGGAACGGCGGTGCGCCCGGGCCCGCGTACGTCAGCGGGCTCGCCGCGCGCAGCGTCGACGGCGAGCGGCCCAGCGCCATCAGCACCGACGCGCGGGTGAGCGGGTCCAGGCCCGCGAGGTCGAAGTCCGCGGGAGCCGAGAGCGCCGCCACCGCGCGGACCGTGCTGTCCTGGCCGCGGTACTGGCCGGTGTCCTGACCACGCACGACGCCGAGCAGCGCCGCCAGGGTGCCACCCGTGCCGGTGCCCGCCACCGCGATCCGGGCCGGGTCGACGGCGAGCGCGGCCGCGTTGGCCTTGAGGAACCGGACCGCGCACCGGGCGTCCTCGAGCGGGGCCGGCCACGGCGCGGCGGGCGCGAGCCGCACGTCGATCGCGGCGACCGCGAAGCCGCGGGCGGTCAGCTCGTCCCGCAGCGGGCCGGACCGCGAGCCGGCGAGCAGCGCCCCCGGCCCGGAGGGCTTGCGGTTGCCGAGGACCAGCCCGCCGCCGTGCAGGAGCAGCACCACCGGGGCCGGCGGGCCGCCTGTGCCGCGCCGGTAGACGTCCATGGCCAGCGGAATCCCGTCGGCGCGGCAGTATTCGAACGTGCCCGGGTTCGCGTCGAGCAACGTCGAAGCGGCGGGCCCGGTGCTGCTCTCGCCGGCCGCGACGGTGCCCGCCACGCCGGTCGCGAGCACCACCACGAGCACCGGGAACAGCACGATCCACGCCGTCACCCGCCGGGCCGTGGACGGCCACGGGTGCGCCCGGCGCCGCCGCACGACGAGGAAGCCGAACAGCGCGACGACCTGCAGCCCGGCGGCGACGTAGTCGGTGAAGCCGGCCACCGTGTCCGCCGGCTGCCAGGGGTCGAACCGGGTCAGCAGCCCGAGCGGGCGGCTGACCACCCACAGGACGAGCGCCACCGCCGCGGCGAGCGCGCCCGAACGCGCCGTCTTGCGCGTCGGCCACCCGAGCGCCGCGACGGCGGTGACGATCCCGACGGCGGCCACCGCGCCGAACACCATCGCGTACAGCTGCCAGAGCCGCCACAGCGCGGGCAGCGCGGCCGCCGTGATCACCGCTCCGCCGAGAGCGGCGAAGACGGCCGTGACCAGCAGCGGACCGCGTCGCAGCGCCGGCGGTGCGGCCGGCGGGGTCGTCGGCGAACGGCGTGTGCCGGGATACCCGTCGACGACCCTCATGCCGCCAGTGTCACCCTGGTCGCGCGAACGCGCACCTACTTGCGGGCCGCCGTGTAGTTCCGGAACAGCAGGTAGGTGTCGAGGATGTCGGACGACGCGCTCTCGACGGACCGGTAGATCCCCCACTTCGGCCGGACGTAGTCGCCCTGGTCGGGGAGGTTCACGTTGCTCATGCTGCCCTGCGCGACGACGGTGGTCCCGGTGCGGATGACGCAGGCCGCCTTGCCCTTGGAGCCCGGCGTGAACGTCCACTCGATGGTGATCCACTTGTTCCGCAGCGGCGCCAGGTCCGTGGCCGCGATGCTCGGCGAACCCGAGTTGGCGTACGCACGCGCGTTGAGCAGTTCCTTGCCACCGCTGCGGGTCAGGTCGAGCGTCACCCACGGGCCGCCGTTGGTCGAGGGCGTCTTCGTCTGGAAGATGTGGGTGAACTTGCTGGTGCCGTGCAGGGACGAAGGAATGTACATCTCGTAGGAGAGCGTCCACGTCTCGCCGTTGTGCATCTTCAGCGTGGAACCGTTCTGCACCATGCCCTTCGACTCGGTGCGCTGGCGGTCGCCGCCGCCGGTGGTGTCGCGGTCGTCCTTCCAGATGTTGAACCGGTAGTGGTCGCCTTCCACGACCACGTACTTGCGGTCGGGGTGGTGGTTGCCCCGGTCGGCCTCGATGCCTTCGAAGGCCTTCAGGCCGTCGGTGGCGGGGTCGGGGTGCCACAGCGGGGCCGCGTGGGCGGGGACGGCCGTGCCCAGCACGAGCGGCACGGCGAGAACGGAGACGGCGAGCGAGCGCAGCGCCGTCCGTCGGGAGAATTCCGGCATCGTCGGTGTGTCCTTCCTGACGAGCGTTCGGCAGGGGTGCACATCGGTCGGCGGACGGGCCCGTAACCGGGCTGGACATCCGATGTCTTGCGCTATGAAGCTAGAAGAGACAGCGCTTTCTGTCAACGTCACCCCGGTTGCCGCGCGGGTTGGCCAGAAATTCATCGGACCGCAGTAAGGTTGCGGTCATGGAGTACTTCCGCGCCCGCGACGGCCGGGAACTCGCCTGCCGGACGCTGGGCAGCGGGCGGCCGCTGGTGCTGTTCCACGGCTTCTCCGGTTCGGGACGCGATTGGCTCGGCCCGGCCGCGGTGCTCGCGGACCACGGGCACCGGGTGATCCTCCCGGACCTGCGCGGCCACGGGGCGAGCGCCGCCCCGCACGACGCCGCGGCGTACCCGCCCGACGTCCTGGCCGACGACGGCCTCGCCCTGCTCGACCACCTCGGCCTCGACGACTACGACCTGGGCGGCTATTCGTTCGGCGGCCGGGTCGTGCTGCGCCTGCTGGCCCGCGGCGCCCGCCCGGGCCGTGCGGTCGTCGCGGGCCAGGGCCTGGACGCCGTCCGGCGTGCGACGTCCCGGACGGGCGGCCACCACGCAGCCTTGACCGCGTTGATCGACGCCGAGCCCGTGGCGCCCGGCTCACCGGCGCACTGGATCCGGCAGACCGGCGGCGATCCGGTGGCGCTGCGGCACGTCCTCGGCACCCACGTGCCGACGCCGGACCTGCACCGGATCACCACGCCCACCCTGGTGCTCGTGGGCGACGAAGACGACGGCCACACCACGGCCGGTGCCCTCGCCGCGGCGCTGCCGGACGGCCGGTTCGCCCGGGTGCCGGGAAACCACTACACGGCGATGCGCAGCCCGGAACTGACGGCGGCGATGGTGGAGTTCCTGGCTCAGGCGTAGCACTCCGCCAGCGCACCGAACGCCGCCTTCGGTTCCCACGGGACGTCCGGGTACGTCTCGCCGGAACCTTCCTCCAGCACCTTGACCACGCCCCAGCTCGCCATGTCCAGGTCGGTCCGGGGATCGGCCCGGTGCACCAGGCCGTAACACACGAACGTGCAGGCGAAAGCCGCGTCGACGCCCTCCGAAGCGAAGATCTCCACCAGTTCACGCAGGTAGCGGGCCTGCTCCTCTTCGTCGCGGACGTAGTCGCCGTTCAGCCGGACCGGGACTTCGCCTTCGTACTCGAGGATTTCGCCGCAGCGGGCACCCAGGTCCGCCGCGCCGCGGTAGGGCGTCACGCCGAACTCCGTGATCGCCACCGGCTTGCCCGCCGCGACCATGCTCCGGACCCCCTCGCGGTAGACGTGCTCGACCTCCTTCGAGCGGTGCGCGTCCACCGAGACGATGTCGAAGGGCGCCCAGTCGACGCGCTCCAGCGGAATCGCCGCGTACGTGACGCGACCGCCGAACCGGGCCCGGACCTCGGCCACGGCGCGGGCCAGGAACGCGTTGACCCGGTCCGGCAGCCCGGCCACGAGTTCCCGTGACGCCAGGAGGTTCTCCAGCCGCTCGGGGAGGCTGCCGCCCGGCAGGAAGCCTTCGCAGAACAGGCTCAGCTCGGCGCCGGTGACGAACACGATCTCGGCGCCCGCCTCGCGGAGGCGTTCGGCGCGGGACGCACCGTCGGCGAGGAGCGCCAGGACCTCGTCCGGGGTGCGGTCCCACGGGAACGGCGAAAACCACACCTCCAGCCCCAGCGCGGCCGCCTCGCGGGCGGCGAACTCGATCCGGTCGAGGTCGGTGCCGATCAGCCGCACCGCCGTGCAGTGCAGGCCGTCGCGGATGATCGTCAGCTCGCGGCGCACGAGGTCCGGCTCGAACGGCCGGTTGAACCGCCCGGCACGCTCGAACCCGGTGTCGTAGCCGATGCCCTTGGCCCGCATGATCACTCCCGTCATTAGGGTACGAACCGTACCGTACCCTAATCGGCTAGGCTGGCGCCCATGGCCGCACCGAAGACCCGGCGCCGGGGCACCGAGCTGGAAGAGGCGATCCTGCGCGCGGCGGCAGCCGAACTCGCCGAAGCCGGTTACCCCGCCCTGACCATGGAACGGGTCGCCCAGCGCGCCGGGACCAACAAGAACGCGATCTACCGCCGCTGGCCGAACCGCGCCGCGCTCGGCGTCGCCGCCTACCGCCACCTCGCCGAGGACACCCTGCAGCCCCCCGGCACCGGCGACCTCCGCGAAGACGCGCTGACCCTGCTGCGGGCGATCAACTGCGGCCAGACCTCGCCCGCCGCGCGCGCCCTCCGCAGTCTCCTCACCGGCGTGGGCGACGAACCCGAGCTCCGCGAGCAGCTGCACGAGCAGGCGGCCGCCGGGGGCACCGCCACCTGGGTCACCCTCGTCGGCCAGGCGGTGGCGCGGGGCCAGGCGCGGCCGGAGGCGCGGCACCCGCGCGTCGCCACCGTCGCCCTTGTCCTGCTGCGCAACGAATACCTCACCCACGGACTGACCACAGTGGACGACGAAGTGCTCGTCGAGATCGTCGACGAGGTCTACCTGCCACTGGTGCGGGCATGACGCCCCGGCTCGCCCGCCACGGGAAGATCGCCGCCGCGCTGGCGGACGCCGGCGACGACCTCCTGGCCACGGCACGCCCGCTCGGCACCGGCATCGGCGGGTCGTCCTGGCTGCTGCGGGTGGACGGAGAGCCCGTCTTCGTCAAGCGGGTCCCGCTCACCGACGTCGAGCTGGCGAACCCCCGTTCGACGGCCGACCTGTACGGGCTTCCGCCGTGGTCGCACTACGGCGTCGGCTCCGCGGGCGGCGGAGCCTGGCGCGAACTGGAAGCCCATCTCATGACGACCGCGTGGGTCCGCGGCGGCGAGTGCGCGAACTTCCCGCTCCTGCACCACTGGCGGATCCGGCCCGGCCTGCCCCGCCCCCACGCCGACATCGAAGCCGACGTGGCGTTCTGGCACGGCGACGCCGGTGTGCGGCGCCGGCTGGAAGCGCTTGCCGGAGCCACCACGGACCTCGTGCTGTTCCTCGAGTACCTGCCGCACGACCTCGCCGGGTGGCCGGGCGACGACCTGCCGCTCGAGGAAGATCTGCGGCACCTCACCGGATTCCTGGCCGCACAGGGTGTCCAGCACTTCGACGCGCACTTCGCCAACATCGTCACCGACGGCGAACGGCTCTACTTGACCGATTTCGGGCTGACCGTGGCTTCGGGGTTCGACCTGTCGGACGCCGAGGCGCAGTTCCTCGCCGAGCACGACGGCCACGACCGGGCCTACGTGCTGACCCACCTGCTCAACCGGCACGTCCGCGGCCTGCGCACGTGGCCGGATGCGCGCACCCGCAACGACTTCGTCCGCGCGTGCGCCGCCGGGGAAGTGCCGGACCAGGCGCCCCTGCTGCGCCGGTACGCGCCGCTGGCCGCGGTCGTCAACGACTTCTACTTCGCGCTCCACACCGAGAGCCGAAAGACGCCGTACCCGCGGGACGCGATCGCCGAGCAGCTGTCTCGTCATCCGTAAGGCTCTTGACCACCGGACGCCCCCGACCTAGAGTCAGCGTACCCCGGATCATGTTAACGTTAACATGGGCTGGTCCCGACGTGCCCCGAAGGAACCGACAACGATGAAGTTGTTCTCCCCACGCCGTTTCGGCGTCGTGCTGGCCGTCGCGGCCGCACTCGTCCCCCTCAGCGGCGCCGGCGCCGGTGCGGCGCCGTCCGCCGACAGCGGAACGAACCTCCGTGCCGCCGCGGACACGCTGTCCGTGCCCGACATCGACGACGTCCGCGGCAACCTCACGCTGCCGGCGACCGGCCCGGACGGCACGAAGGTCGCCTGGACGTCGTCCGCGCCGTCGGTGATCACCCCGACCGGTGAGGTCACCCGGCCGGCGACCGGCGCGGCTCCCGCGAAGGTCGTCCTGACCGCGAAGATGAGCCTCGGCCGCGAGAGCACCACGCGCCGGTTCACCGCCACCGTGGTGCCCAAGCCGGTCCAGCAGCCCCTGGCCGGCTACAGCTTCTTCTACTTCACCGGCGAAGGCACCTCCAACGGCGAGCAGATCTACTCGGCGCTCAGCAAGGGCAACGACCCGCTGAACTGGAGCGAGCTCAACAACGGCCAGCCCGTGCTCAAGTCGAGCCTCGGGGAAATGGGCGTGCGCGACCCGTTCATCCTGCGCTCCCCCGACGGCGACAAGTTCTACCTGCTGGCCACCGACCTGCGGATCTACGACGGCCGCGGCTGGGACGCCGCCCAGCGCACCGGCAGCCGGTCGATCATGGTCTGGGAGTCCACCGACCTGGCGCACTGGTCGCGCCAGCGCAGCGTCCAGGTGTCCCCGCCGACCGCGGGCAACACGTGGGCCCCGGAAGCCTTCTGGGACGCCAAGCGCGGGACGTACGTCGTCTACTGGGCCTCGAAGCTCTACGCGGACAACGACCCGAACCACCTCGGCGACAGCTACAACCGGATGATGTACGCGACCACGCGCGACTTCCACACCTTCAGCGCGCCGCAGGTCTGGATCGACCCGGGCTACTCGGTGATCGACTCGACGGTCATCAAGAACCAGGACACCTACTACCGGTTCACCAAGGACGAGCGCAACAACACCTCGACGACGCCGTGCAGCAAGTTCATCACCGAGGAGAAGGCCACCGACCTGCTGGACCCGCACTACGGCTTCGTCGCCGACTGCATCGGCAAGGCCACCGCGACCAGCCCCGGCCTGTCCGCGGGTGAAGGGCCGACCGGGTTCAAGTCCAACACCGAGAACAAGTGGTACCTGTTCATCGACGAGTTCGGCGGCCGCGGGTACGTCCCGTTCGAGAGCACCGACCTCAACTCGGGCAAGTGGACGATGTCGACCGGCGCGCACCTGCCCGCGTCGCCGCGGCACGGCACCGTCCTGCCGGTCACGCAGGCCGAGATGAACCGGCTGAGCGCTCCCCCGGCGCCGGTGCGGGCCGACGCGAAGGGCCTGGTCGCGCACTGGCCGCTCGACGCGAAGTCGGGCACGGTCGCCACCGACACGACCGGCCACGGCTACGACGGCGCCCTGGCCGGCGACGTCTCCTGGGCCGGCGGCGCACTGGCCTTCGGCGGCAAGAACGGCCACGTCCAGCTGCCGAACAACCTGCTCACCGGCGCCTCGGCGGCGACCGTGTCGGCCGACGTCCTGGTCGATCCGAACCAGCAGACGCCGTACTTCCTGTGGGGCCTGGGCAACACGGCCAAGGACGGCACCGGCAACGGCTACCTCTTCACCACCGGCGGCACCGCGAGCGGCGGGTTCCGGGGTGCCATCGCGACCGGCAACTGGACCACCGAGCAGGCGGCCGGAGCGGGCGGGCTCCCGCGCGGGGTCTGGAAGAACGTGACGCTCACGGTCGGCAACGGCGTCGAGGTGCTCTACCTGGACGGCGTCGAGGTCGCCCGCAACGCGAACGCCACCATCAAGCCGTCGGACATCGGCGGCGGGGTCACGGCGGCGAACTACCTCGGCCGGTCCGTCTACGCGAGCGACAAGACCTTCACCGGCAAGATGAAGGACGTGCGGCTGTACAACCGGGCGCTGTCCGGGACGGAGGTCGCCACGCTGCCGTCGAACAGCACCGCGATCCGCTCGGTGCAGCTCGACGCGCTCAAGACCCCGGCCGTCATCGACGCGGGCGCCGGGACGGTCGTGCTGCCGGTCAAGCCGGGCACGGACCTGCGGCGGCTGACGCCGAACTTCGGCCTGGCTCCGGGCGCCACCATCAAGCCGGCCAACGGGAAGCCGGTGAACCTCAGCTCGCCGAAGCAGTTCACCGTCACCGGCGCCGGCGGCGACCGTCGCGTGTGGACGGTCGAGGCGCACGAGGTGCGCAGCCCGGTCCTGCCGGGCTACCACGCCGACCCGAACATCGTCGCGTTCGGCGACACCTACTACCTGTACCCGACGACCGACGGCTTCGACGGCTGGAGCGGGACGAAGTTCTCGGCGTGGTCGTCGAAGAACCTCGTCGACTGGAAGGACGAGGGCGTCATCCTCGACCTCGGCAAGGACGTCAGCTGGGCGGACAAGAACGCCTGGGCGCCGACGATCGCCAAGAAGAACGGGAAGTACTACTTCTACTTCTGCGCCGAGGCGAAGATCGGCGTCGCGGTGAGCGACTCCCCGACCGGCCCGTTCGTCGACTCCGGCAAGCCGCTGATCGCGAAGAACCCGGACGGTGGCCAGGCCATCGACCCGGCGGTCTTCCTCGACCACACCGGGAAGCCGTACCTGTACTGGGGCAACGGCAACGCCTACGTCGTCCCGCTGAACGACGACATGGTGTCCTACGACAGTGCGAAGATCACCCGCCTGACCGGCCTGACCGACTTCCGGGAAGGGCTGTTCATGGTGGAGCGCAAGGGCACCTACTACCTCAGCTGGTCGGTCGACGACACCCGCAGCCCGGACTACCGCGTCGCCTACGCCACGGCGCCGAGCCCGGCCGGGCCGTTCACCAACCGCGGCGTGATCCTGAGCAAGGACGCCCACCTGGGTGTCCTCGGCACCGGGCACAGCTCGATGCTGCAGGTCCCGGGCACCGACGACTGGTACCTCGCCTACCACCGCTTCGGCATCCCGGGCGGCGACGGCACGCACCGCGAGACGACGATCGACAAGCTGACGTTCCGCCGCGACGGCACGATCGCCCCGGTCGTCCCGACGCTGGAAAGCGTGCGGCCGCAGCGGATCCCGTGGCACTGCGGGGCGGTGCGAGCCAGCTGAGGGGTCACTCGACCCAGTGAGACGGAGATCACGAGCGGCGGTGTTTACCCTGGCCTGACCGGGGTAAACATCCGCCGTTCGGGTTGTCTCAGCTGCTTTCCGCCTCAGGAGTCGTTTGATGACCAGCGTCCTGACCGACGGCGTCGGAAACTCGCGCCCGGTCCCCCGGCCGCGCCGCCGCCCGGTCGCCCGCGACGCGCTCGCCGAGCTCGCCCGCCTCGCGGCGCTGGCGGAACTCGCCCGCACTTCCGCGCCGGCGCTCATGCACCAGGCGATCCTCGCCGGCACCGGCCCGGCCCGGGTGGCCGTGGCGGCGCAGCTCGACGTCGCCGAAGCCCACGTCCGGTGGCACGAGTGGGCGGAATCCAGGGTCGACCTGGCGGAGTACCTCCGCGTGCACGCCGCGTTCGCCGAAGCCGTCGTCGCCCGCCACGACGCCCTGGAGGAGGAACTGTGTCCGTAGAGACCGTGCCCGTGGAGACCGTGCCCGCGGAAAACGCGGAAACGACCTTGGCCGACCTGGCCGCGCTCGACCAGGCGGCGACCGAGCTGCTCGCGGAGCTCACCGAGCAGCTGGCGGCCGCGGCCTCCCGGCGCTGAGGACTGTCAGGGACGCTGTCCGACCTGGTCGACGTAGGCCTTCACCGTCACCGCGCTGTAGTCGGTCCCCAGGAGCTCGTACGTGGTGGCGTCGAAGACCATCACCATCGGCTTCGCGTTCGGGCCCGAGCCGGCGGGCACCGGCCAGGTGATCCCGACGCCCGGGCGACCGGCGGCGTCGGTAACGTGATCCAGGGCCGTCAGGCCCGGCACCCTCGCCGCCGCCTCGAACAGCGCCGCGTAGGACGCCGGCTGGAGAGCCGTCTCGTAGGCGAGGCCGTACACCTCCTTGCCGATGTAGCCGGCCTTGCCGTCGCGTTCGCCGACCTTCTTCTCGAGGTAAGCCAGCATCGCGTCGGCTGTCGTCGGCAGGTCCGTCCGGTAGACCGGCGAGGGCGTGCAGTCCTCGAGCTTCCCCTCGGCACGCGGGTCGTTCGTGCCGTACATCGGCGCCTTGCCGTTGCGGCAGCCCCCTTCCTTGAAGCCGCCGATCAGGCTGTCGCGGGTGCCGTCGACCGAGCGCCAGACCTCGCGGACGTGGTGGTCGGGGGTTTCCGTCTTCACGTACAGGAACTGGTCGGGGCGGGGCGGCTTGGCCGGCTCCTTCAGCGCGGTGTTCGCCGCCGCGGTCAGCACCTTGACCGGGTCGGCGTGCGCCACGGCGGGCCCGACGCCGACGCCGCCGACCTGGTCGGCGGGGGCCAGCGCGACGACGGCGGTGATCGCCGCGGCGAGGCCGACCGAGGCGCCGCCGAGCCAGACCCAGCGACGCGACCGGTGCCGCCGTTCGCCGCGCGCGGCGGCCAGCAGCCGCTCACGGGCCGGGGCGAGGCGCTCCGGCGGCGCGAAGCCGACGGTTTCCGCGCGGTCGCGGATCAGATCCAGTTCATCCATGACCGGAGGTCTCCTTCACGAGATCGAAAGCACCGAGCTCGGCGCGGACGCGGCCGCGAGCCCGGTTGAGACGGGATTTGACGGTGCCGACGGGAATGCCGAGCGCGTCGGCGACTTCCTGGTAGGCCAGGCCTTCCGCGGCGGTGAGCAGCAGGACGTCCCGTTCGCGGGGCCGCAGGGCGGCCAGGGCCCGGTCGAGCCGCACGCCCAGTGCCTGCGCGCTGACCCGGTCGGCGACCCGGTCGGCGTGCCCCTCCTGGGCGGGCGGCGGGCCGACGGCCAGCCGGAGGTTCAGCTCGCGCACTTCCGCCCGGCGCTGCCGCGACACGAGGTTCGTGGCGATGCCGTAGAGCCACGGCCGGGCGTCGGACCGAGCCGGATCGAACTTCGCGCGCTTGTCGAAGGCGATCAGGAACGTGTCCGCCAGGACGTCGTCGGCGGTCGTCGGGCCGAGGCGCCGGGCCAGGTAGCGGTGGATGTGCCGCGAGTGGCGGTCGAAGATGACCGCGAACAGGCTCGGCTCGTGCCGCGACCGCGCGATCACGCTCGCGTCGTCGTCGGAATCGGTGTCTTCCGGGGTCATCGCCCGCCTTTCGATCCAGCCAGTGTCATGGGCTGTTCTCAGGCGGGGCGGGGCGGGTTCCGGAATTCCCGGCAATCGGCAGCAAAAGTGACGCGGGTCACTCAGGAGCAGTCGGTGGCGTCCCCGGCCGCGAGCATGCGGCGGTTCGCTTCCCCGAGGCCGTCGGCCAGCGCGCGCAGCTGCTCCGGGCTGAGGACGTCGATCAGCAGCTCGCGCACCAGGCCGACGTGCCCGGGCGCGGCCCGCTCCAGCAGGGCCATGCCCTCGTCGGTGAGCACGGCGTAGACCGCCCGGGGATCGCTCTGGCACGCGCGGCGGCGCACCAGGCCGGCCCGCTCCAGCTGGCCGATCTGGTAGGTCAGCCCGCTCTTGGAGTTCGACACGGCGCAGGCGAGCTCGGCCATCCGCAGTTCGCGGTCCGGCGCGCCGGAGAGGCGGGCGAGGATCACGTACTGGAGGTGAGAGATCCCGGAGTCCTGCTTGAGCTGCTGGTCCAGCCGCCGGTTGAGCAGCTCGTAGGTGCCGAGGAAGGCGTTCCAGGCGCGCTTCTCCTCGGCGTTCAGCCACCGTGGACGACCCATGTCACAACGGTACCTGTTGTTCAAATTCGAACTCAAGGGGTACGGTCGCGGTGGGTTCAAATTTGAACGAGATACTGGGAGCCGCCATGATCCCCGCCGCCACCGTCCGCACCCGCGTGCGGGTCCCGCTGCGCTTCGCCGACGGGTACGCCGCCTCGGCCGAGGTCGTCACCTTCGACGGGCTGGCCGACGGCGCCGAGCACCTCGCCCTGGTCTTCGGCGACCCGGTCCGCCCGCTGGTGCGCCTGCACTCGGAGTGCCTGACCGGCGACGTGTTCGGCTCGGCCCGCTGCGACTGCGGGCCGCAGCTGCGCGAGGCCGTGGAACGGATCGACAGCGCCGGCGGCGTCCTGCTCTACCTGCGCCAGGAGGGCCGGGGCATCGGCCTGTACGCCAAGCTGGACGCCTACGCCCTGCAGGACGCCGGGCTCGACACCTACCAGGCGAACACCGCGCTGGGCCTGCCCGAGGACGCCCGCGACTACACCGCCGCCGCCCAGATGCTCGCCGCGCTGGGCATCGCCGAGGTGGACCTGCTCACCAACAACCCGGACAAGGTCCGGCAGCTGCGCGAGCGGGGCGTCACGGTCGCCGGGACGGTCCCCACCGGCGTGCACCTCACCCCGGACAACCTGCGGTACCTCGACGCCAAGGTCCGGCACACGAACCACACCCTGGCCCTGCCCGAGCTGGCCGGATGAGGCGGGTCGATGCGTAACGGCCATGGGCTGTAACGCATCCACTAGGCTCCGGCCATGGCATCAGCACGGGAAGCGGAGACGACCGGCGAAGCCGCGCCCCGGCCCGGCGGGCGTCCCCGCGACGCCGCGCTCGACGAAGCCATCATCCTGGCCACGCGCGCGCGGCTCGTCCGCGACGGCTACTCGCTCATGACCATCGGCGACATCGCGGCGGACGCGCACGTCAGCCGTCCGACGCTGTACCGGCGGTGGCGGACCAAGTTCGAGCTCGTCGTCGACGCGCTGGACTACGGCTTCCGCAAGCAACGGGAGTCCTACCCCCCGGACCTGACCGGCCTGGCACCGCGCGACGCGTTCACCGAAGCCGTCCGGCGGCTGGATCCCGCGTACTTCAACCCGGACGCCATGGTGCTCATGGGCAACTTCGCCGGCGAGGCGATCCGCACCCCCGAGCTGCTCGGGATCCTCCGCGAGCACGCCGTCGAACCGCGGGTCGCGCTGGTCGAGAACGTGCTGTCGCAGCTCCAGGAGCGCGGCGCGGTCCACGACGGCATCGACAAGCACACCATCGCGACGCTGTGCTTCGGCAGCTACTTCGCCGCCTTCTACCGGGGCGAAAGCCGGGAGGACATCCCCGAAGCGGTCGTCTCGGTGCTCTGGCCGGCGATCGCGGTGCCGGAACCGGCCCGGCGCCGACGCGCCTGACCGGCGCGGATGCAAGAAGGGCCCGGTTTTTCACAACCATTCCGGCCTCCCGCCCGTGCATTGGGGTGTGAGGACCTCTTCGGATCGACGACGGCAGTTCCGGGCACGAGCGGTGGCGGGCGCGGTGCTGGCCGGAGCCGGCCTCGCGTTCGCCCACGCGGTGACCGGGGCGACGGCCGCGGGCCCGATCCTGGCCGCGGCGGCCGGCGGGCACGGCCTGCCCGATCCCGCGGCCCCGAACCCGGGCCCGGCACCGGCCCGGGAGCCGGTCAGACCGGCCCCGAACCCGACCCTGCCGTTCAACGCGAAGCTGACCTCCGACGACATCCCGGTGCCGGGCGGCGGGGTGCGCAGCGGCGCGTGCAGCGGGGCGCTGGTCGCGCGGCAGTGGATCGTCACCGCGGGGCACTGCTTCCACGACGTCAAGGACACCCGGATCGGCGGCCGGCCGCCGTACACGATGACCGTCACCGTCGGGCGCCTGAAGGACACCGACCCCGGCGGGCACACGAGCGAGGTCGTCGACGTCCGGCAGTCGCCGGTGAACGACCTGGCGGTGGCCGAGC
The DNA here is from genome assembly GCA_033793495.1 of Streptomyces sp. MN03-5084-2B. Taxonomy (GTDB): domain Bacteria; phylum Actinomycetota; class Actinomycetes; order Mycobacteriales; family Pseudonocardiaceae; genus Amycolatopsis. The sequence continues at coordinate 16,559 of JARAWT010000053.1, forward strand.
TGGCCCGCCCGATCGACGACATCACCCCGGTGGCCCTGGCCACGACCCGGCCGTCGATCGGGAAGCAGCTCCAGTTCGCCGGCTGGGGTTCGCTCTCGGCGACGGTGCTCGGCCCGTCCGATCACCTCAAGCGCGGCCGGTTCACCGTGTCGGGCATCGGCCAGGCGACCCTGGAGGCCCAGCCGGTCGGCAAGCGCACGGTCGAGAACGGCCCGTGCCCGGAGGACTCGGGCGGCCCGTTCTTCGTCTCCGACGACGACCGCACCGCGACGCTGGTCGCCATCGTCAACACCGGGCCGCCGTGCCCGCAGCCCGGGCCCGAGACGATCGCCAGGGTCGACGTGGTGGCGGACTGGATCCGCGAGCAGACGGGCTGAAGGGCACCTTCGTCGCATCTGATGCGGTGAAGGGCACCTTCAGCTCGCGTGCCCGATGACGAACGCGGTCAGGAAGCCGAGCGTGGCGAGCAGGCCCGTGTAGAGCTCGGTGCGTTCGAACGCCTCGGGGATCATGGTGTCGGCGATCATGGCGAGGATCGCCCCCGCGGCCACCGCGGTGATGGCGGCGACGGTCGCGGGGGACGCCGTCCGCAGCAGGAGGTTGCCGACGAGGGCGGCGATCCCGCTGGCGACCGCGATGCCGCTCCAGACGCCGAAGACGTACCGCGCGCCCCGTCCGGCGGCCTTCATGCCGGCGGCGCTGGAGAGGCCTTCGGGGACGTTCGAGATGAACACGGCGGCGAGCACGGTGACGCCGATGCCCCCGCCCCCGAGCAGGGACACGCCGAGCACCACGGATTCCGGGATGCCGTCGAGCAGGGCACCGACGGCGATGGCGGCCCCGCTGCCCGCCGTGTCCTGTTCGGACGGTTGCTGCCCGCCGGAGCGCTTGCGGTGCCGGGCACCCCGCCGGGCCAGCAGGACGTTGATCAGCACGTACACGGCGGCCCCGCCGAGAAAGCCGCCCGCGGTCGGCCAGAGCCCGCCGGACTGCTGGGCTTCGTCGACGAGGTCGAAGGCCAGCGCGGAGATGAGCACGCCGGCGCCGAAGGCCATGATCCCGGCCACGACCCGCCGCGACACCCGGACCCACCAGGCCACGGCCGCGCCGAGCACGAGCGCGATCCCCCCGACGAGACCCCAGAGCCCCGCCTCCACCCACTGCGGCACGCCGGTCTCCTTCCGTCGGTGATCGTTCCCGGGAGGACTACCCACCACGGCCGTCCGCGACACCGGCATTGTCCTGATGTGCGAGGACATTGCCTGGACATTCGCCGTCTTGTCCCGGTTCCCGGCGCGCTGTCAGTGTCCGAGGACCCCCGGCGGAACCCGCCGGTCGACGAGAAAGGAAACCGACATTCCCATGCGCACCAAGAGCAGCAAGCCGGTCCTCGGCCGCGTGGCCGCCGTCGTCGGGACGGCCGCCGCGCTGGCGGCCCTGACCGCCGCCCCGGCCGGCGCCGACACGCTCGGCACGTCCGCCTTGTGCTCCGGCACCGCCACCGGAGCGGTCGCCAAGTGGGGCCCGGTGTCCAAGCACTGTTCCTACACCAGCCCGGCGAGCGGCTGGCGCGGGAAGCTGCGGGTCGAGTGGAACACGCAGTCGGGCACCAACCAGGCCGCGTGCGTGGAGGCCCGGATGGGCAAGGCGGCCCACCCCGACGCCTGGCAGGGCATCGGCTGCGGGAAGTCCGGCGTCGGCACGGTCAAGTGGCCCGCCAACACCGCGTCGAACCTCGAGGTCCGGGTGAAGGGCATGGGCACGAGCCTGATCGCCAACGTCGACTACTTCATCTGATCGGCTGACGCGCGCCCCGGCTCCGCGGACCCCCGCGGGGCCGGGCTCAGCCGGCCACTTCGACCTGGAAGTAGACGCCGCTCGACTGCGGCAGGTAGAGCCGTCCGCCGGAGTCGACCATCTTCCAGAACACCTGGCACGGACCCGGCGTGCCGCGGGCCTGCACCGGCACGCTGACCGTCACCTCCGCGCCGGGTTCGGCGTCGGGCAGCGGCACGCGGGCGTCGGTGTGGCAGACGTCGAGGCCGTCGAGCGGGGGCAGGCGCTGCAGGAACCGGCCGTGCCACCCGACCGAGCCGGCGTTGCGCAGCCGCCACGTCTTGACGAACCGCTGGTTGACCGAGACCCGGCTGCCGTCCGGGTAGGTGACGTCGGCGACCAGGCTGGATGCGTCGCCTTCGATCGGCAGCGACGGCTCCCCGCCCGCACCTCCGGACCACGGCCGGTTCACGGCGACCACGAGACCCGCCGTCACCGCGACGACGAGCGCGGCGACCGGCAGCCACCCGTGCCGCCGGGCCCGGGCCGGCTCGGCCCGGGGGTGGTCCTGCTCGTCTTCGTTCCGGCCGGCGGCGGTCCACCGGGCCCGCCACTCGCGCCGGGTCTCTTCTTCGTCCCGGCCGAGCACGGTGACGGCGAGGGGCCGCACGAACTCCCAGGTGGTTTCCCAGCTGGGCAGCTGCAGCCCGCGCGCGGCGGCGGCCAGCGCCGATTTCGAAGCCACCGCACCGAACTCGGTGCGCATCCGGTCGTAGGACGGGTCGCCGGCGGTCTCCTTGAGCACCAGCAACGCGTGCGCGAACCCCGGGACCGGGCCCCCGTCCGGATCGGGCCGGTGGGCCCGGCGGCCCCGCTTGCGCACCGGGCCGTCCGCGTGGTCGATCGTCATCTGCCGCCTTCCCCCGACGCACCAGACCGCGACGGTAACGCAGCCGCGGCGCCCCCGCCGACGACGGATCCGAAGATCACCTGGCCGGGGCGGGCGGGCGGCCCATTCGGTTCGGCGGCAACCGAAACCTCCACGCTTCGCCGCGGGGGCGGTCGACTCCGCCCACCTGGCAGGCCGCCTCGAGTCCGATGTGGTGCGGGTCACGGAATGCGGGGCGATCTTCGGCGCTACACACAGGAGAACCCGTTCGTCCACAAGGGAGGGCCATGTCCGCCACCACCACTCCGGAAGAGTCCGTCGCCGTGCCCGAGCTGGAGGACTTCGACTTCCCGCTCACCGACGGCGCCGCCTGCCGGATCGACGACCCGGACTGCGAAGCCTGCCAGTGAAAACCCGGCTCCGGCCGCCCCGCGTGGCCGGAGCCCGGCAAGCTAGACGTGCATGGCCAGCCACAACGCCATCCAGGCGAGGCACGCCAGCGCACCACCCACCCCGAAAGCGAGCAGTACCCGGCGCAGCCCCGCGACGACGCCGGCCCGGCCGGTCAGTTCGGTGATTCCCGCATCAGCCATGGCCCCCAGGTGCCCGCGTCGGGGGCCGCCAAACATCAGGCGCCCTCGCGGGCCTTCGACGGTGTGCCTCGGCAGCGACACCCGAGTTCCTCCGCCGAGGAGGACAGAGCCCTCGCGCCACGGCGTGGCAGCTCGGTTTGCAACGTGGCATGCCACGTTGCAAGAGGTACGCTGCGCCGGTGAACCCGAAACTGCGCGACGTCGCCGAGCACGCCGGCGTCTCGGTGCGCACGGTGTCCAACGTGGTCAACGGGTTCCGGTACGTGGCCCCGGCGACCCGCGAACGCGTGCAGGCGAGCATCGACGAGCTCGGCTACCGGCCCAACCTCGCCGCCCGCACCCTGCGACGCGGCCGGACCGGACTGGTGGCGCTGGTGATCCCGGAGATCGACTCGCCGTACTTCGCCGAGCTCGCCGCGCGGACGGTCCGGATCGCCGGTGCCCGGGGCCTGACCGTGCTCATCGACCAGACCGACGGCGACGCCGAGCGCGAGAAGGAGCTGCTGCACGGACGGCGCAGCCAGCTGGTCGACGGCGTCCTGTTCAGCCCGTGGGCGGTGGCCCCGGCGGAACTGGCCGCGCGCACCGACCCCGTCCCGCTGGTGCTGCTCGGCGAGCACGACGGCACCGCCGGCGTCGACCACGTGGCGATCGACAACGTCGCCGCCGCGCGCGAGGCCACCCGGCACCTGCTGGCTTCGGGCCGCCGCCGCGTCGCGGCCCTGGGCATCCAGCCGCGCTCGCTCAACGCGACCGCGCGCCAGCGCCTGGCCGGCTACCGGCAGGCGCTGGCCGAGGCGGGCCTGCCGGGCGAGCCGGAGCTGGAGGTGCCGGTGCGGCGCCTGCACCGGGCCGACGGCCACCACGCGATGCTGCGCCTGCTGGACCTGCCCCGGCCACCCGACGCGGTCTTCTGCTTCACCGACGAACTGGCCCTCGGCGCGCTGCGGGCGGCCGCCGACCGGCGGGTCGCGGTACCGGAGTCCCTGGCCCTCGTGGGGTTCGACGACATCGAAGACGGCCGCTACTGCGTGCCGGCCCTCACGACCGTGTCACCGGACAAGGACCGGATCGCCGAGCTCGCCCTCGACCGCCTGGCGCGGCAGGCGGCCGCCCCGGAAACCCCGAGGTCGATCGTCGCGCCGCACCACCTGGAAGTGCGCGAAACGAGCTGAGCGCACGGCACCGGTCAGCCCCCGGCGACCGCCACCCGGTCCCGGCCGGCCTTCTTGCCCGCGTACAGCGCGTCGTCGGCCGCCCGGAGCATCTCGTCGAGGTCGGCGCCGGCCTCCGCCGGGTGCAGTGCCGCGCCGATCGTCGCCGACAGCGTCACCGGCTCCCCCGTCGGTGCGGTGACGCGCAGCGCCCGGATCCGGAGGCGGATCCGCTCGGCGATCGTGCGGACCTCGGCTTCGTCGACGTCGGGCAGCAGGACGGCAAACTCCTCGCCGCCGTACCGGCCGACCGTGTCCCCGCGCCGGACGGCCCGGGTCAGCACCGCGGCCACCTCGGCGAGGACGTCGTCGCCGACCAGGTGGCCGTGGGTGTCGTTGATCCGCTTGAACCAGTCGAGGTCGATCATCAGCACCCCGATCCGGCCACGGGCGCGCCGCAGCGCGAGCTCGGCCTGCTCGTGCCAGGCGATCGCGTTGAGCAGCCCGGTGCGCTGGTCGGTGCGGGCGGCGAGCTTGAGCTGGTCGAGCTGGACGCACTGGTGCAGCGCGAACGTCGGGATGATCATCAGCAGCGCGGCCGGCGGCCACCAGAGCAGGGCGAGCGCGACGAACACGCCGAGCGCCAGCTGGCCCACTTCCAGGAGGTTGTCCGAAGCGCTGCCGAGGAGCCGGCGGGGATGCTCGACGGCGACCGTCCAGGCGATGACCGTGCCGACGAGCGCGGTGTTGACCACCCACTGCACCGCGCCCGCGGCGACCACGGCGACCAGGTCGGCCCAGCCGGGCCGGGCGCCGTCGGCGAGGCGCTCCTGGACGCCGCCGGCCTGCAGCACGGCGGCCGCGGCGGCCGCGGCCAGCGCGAGCGTGGCGGCGGTGAACACGGTGCGGTGCGGCGGCCGGACCGCGTCGAACCGGTTGACCAGCAGCCAGCGGTGGGCGTAGAGCAGCACCACCAGCGCCAGTTCGAGCACCAGGGGCAGCACGATCACCCCGGCGAAGATCCAGACGCTGCAGAGGTCGAGGTACGGCGTGCCCGCCCGGTCGCGGCGACGGCGCTGGATCAGGTGCGAGGCGTGCAGGTGCGGCAGCGCCGCCGCCGCGAGCCAGCCCGCCGCCGTCCACTGCCCCGGCGCCGGTGCCGTCCTGGCCGCGAGCACCGCGAGGGCGAAGACCGCCAGGACCACGCCGAGGACGAGCGCGCGCACCCGTCCTGGCAACGCCCACAGCGGCCAGCCCGATGGTGCCCAGCCCGCGTTCTCCCCCATCGCAGCGCCTCCCTCGCGCCGGCACTCCCCGCTTGCCCACGGTAGTCGCGTGACGGCCGGATGTCAGCCGGTCCCCGCCCGGGCGGGGACCGGCTGATCCGGGGCGTTCGTCACGACTTGACGCCGGTCCGGACCTAGACTCTGCCCATGGGTGCCCGATCCCGCCGAAGCACCGGCAACGTGCCGGCCGAGCTGACCAGCTTCGTCGGACGGCGCCACGAGCTCGGCGAGGCCAAGCGCCTGCTGTCCACCGCCCGGCTGGTCACGCTGACCGGCGCCGGCGGCGTCGGCAAGACCCGGCTGGCGCTGCGGGTCGCCGCCGAGGTGCGCCGGGCGTTCCCGGACGGCGTGTGGCTGGTCGAGCTGGCCGACGTCGGTGACCCGCACCTGGTGCCGAACACCGTGGCGACGGCGTTCGGCCTGCGCGGCACCAGCGACCAGGCCGCCGGGCTCGCCGAGTACCTCGAGGACAAGCGGCTGCTGCTGGTGCTGGACAACTGCGAGCACGTCGCCGACGAGTGCGCGACGCTGGTCGCGAAACTGCTCGCGGTCTCCGGCGGGCTCCGGGTGCTGGCCACCAGCCGGCACACGCTGCACGTGGAGGGCGAGCACCTCCTGCACGTCGAGCCGCTGCCACTCCCCCCGGCCGACGACACCGGCGGCCCGGTCGAAGCGGTGACGCTGTTCGCCGACCGCGCGGCCGCCGTCGCACCCGGCTTCGAGCTCACCCCGGACAACCGGGCGACAGTACGCCGGATCTGCCGCCGGCTGGAGGGCATCCCGCTGGCCATCGAGCTGGCCGCCGTCCGCGTGCGCGTGCTGTCGGTCGACCAGGTCCTCGAGCGGCTCGACGACCGGCTCGGCCTGCTCACCTCGCGCCCGGCCGCCGTGCAGCCCCGCCGCCGGACGCTCGAAGCGGCGATCGACTGGAGCTTCGAGCTCTGCACCCCCGCGGAACAGCGGCTGTGGGCGCAGGCGTCGGTGTTCCCCGGCGGGTTCGACCTCGACGCCGCCGAGCACGTCTGCTCCCCCACCGAGGACGGCGGCAGCGCGCTGGACGTCGTGGCGGGGCTGGTGGACAAGTCGGTCGTCCGCCGGCAGAACGGCACCTTCGGGCGGGGTGCCTGGTACCGCATGCTGGAGACCGTCCGCGAATACGGCGGCGCCCGGCTGGCCGCGGCGGGCGACGAGGTGGCCGTCCGGGCCCGGCTGGCCGGGTACTACGCGGACCTCGCGCGGCGCTACCGGGCCGAGGGGTTCGGCCCGCGGCAGTCGGAGTGGCTCGGCCGGCTCCGCCGCGAGCACGCCAACCTCCGGGCCGTGCTGGAACACTGCCTGTCGGCCCCGGGGCGGGCGGCCCAGGCTCTGGACATCGCGGCTTCGCTGTGGAACTTCTGGTACGGCGGCGGCCTGGTCCCGGAGGGCTGCGGTTACCTGCGGCGCGGCCTCGAGCTGTGCGGTGAGCGCACCCTGGTCCGGGCCCGGGGGCTGTACGCGATGGCGTTCCTCGCCATCCAGACCGGCGCGCCGCACGCGGAGCTGCTGGCGGAGCTGGGCGAGCTCGCCGTCGAGTTCGACGACGACCGGCTGCGGGCGGGTCACGCGGAGTGCGCCGGCATGGCCACGTTCTTCACCGGCGACCTGACCGGCGGGGCCGAGCTGCTGGAACGGGCGCTGGCCGGGTACCGCACGGCCGGGGACGCGCTGCTGGTGTTCGACACGCTGATCCTGCTGGCCGCCGCGCGCTTCTTCCTCGGCGACCCGCGGGGCGCGGCAGCCGCGGAGGAGGCGCTCGCCCTCACCGAGCGGCACGAGGCACGCTGGTCCCGGGGCTACGCGCTGTGGGCCGTCGCGATCCACCGCTGGCGCGCGGCCGAGCCCCGGCAGGCCGCGGACCTGCTGCACGAAGCCGTCGCCCTGCGGCTGCCCGACCGGACGCTGCTCGCGTTCCTTGTCGAGGCGCTCGCGTGGTGTCACTCCGCCGAAGGCGAGCACGAGCGGGTGGCCCGGCTGCTCGGCGGCGCCGACGCGGTCTGGCGCCTCAGCGGCGCCCGCGTCGGCGAGATGAGCCCCTACCAGGGTGTCGACGAGCAGTGCGCGGCGCCGGCCCGCAAGGCGCTCGGGGACGGCGTCTTCGACGCGGCGTTCGCCGAGGCGGCCGGCTCCGGCCTCGACGAGGTCGTCCGGTACGCGCTGCGGGAGCGAGCGGTCACGCGGGTGCCGGGCAAAGCGGCCGAACCCGGCGGCCTGACCCGGCGGCAGCGGGAGATCGCTGAGCTGGTGGCGCGCGGGATGAGCAACAAGGAGATCGCGGCCGCGCTGGTCCTCAGCGGACGGACCGTGGAAGGACACGTGGAGAACATCCTCGTGCGGCTCGGCCTCACCTCGCGCACCCAGGTCGCTTCGTGGCTGGCGGACCAGCCCGGGCAACCCGCGTAGCGATCCGGGTAGTTTCCCCGGTCCCCTCCGGTCCCGTTCGGACGATCCTTTTCCCCGCGACCACCCACCGCTCGGAGGAGGACGAGGTGTCCATCGACTCGGCACCGCAGACCTGCCCCCGGTGCCGACGCCCGACGGTCCTCATGTCCCACGCCTGGGGCCGCCAATGGGTGCACGTCGGCACCTGGCGGCCACAGTGCGGCAATCCACCCTGGACGGTCCTACCGGCGGGAAACCGGGCCGGGTAGGGCAATTCGGACCAGCCGGGCGATACGACGCCACCTCGCGTCGCCCGGCCGAGCGTGGCGGGGCCGTGCCTTCCCCTCCCCCCAAGTCGGCACGGCCCCCCACGCTCACTCCAGCCGGTACCGCCGGATCAGCTGCCGGGTGATCATCGTGCGCGGCCCGGCCGACGCCGAGCGCGCGGGCGACCTGGATGCGGCCGATCTCCGGCCCGCGCATCATCTGCGCGAACCCCGGCCCTCTTCCCCGCCGAGCGGCGCGGTGACCGGAACCCGGAAGTCCGAAAAGGACAGTTCGCAGCTTTCGACGCCCTTGTACCCCAGCTTCGGCAGAGCGCGCGAGATGGGGAACCCGGCGCCCTTCTCGGCCCGGGCCGGGGGCTTCGCCACCCGGCCGCGCGCCAGTTCCTCGGTGACCTGTCCTCTCGCTCGGCTCGCACCCCCATCCTGACGGCCTTTTTCCATCAAACCCATTTGATGTATCGTCCGGGGATGGCCTCCGAGCCGCCCGCCTTCGTCCGCCTGGCCGCCCACCCGCTGCGATGGGCGCTGCTGACCGCGCTCGCCGGCGGCGACCTGCGGGTCCGGGAGCTGGTGGAGCGCGCCGGCGAGCCGCAGAACCTCGTCTCCTACCACCTGCGGCTGCTGCGCGGCGGCGGTCTGGTCACCGCCCGGCGCAGCAGCTTCGACGGCCGGGACAGCTACTACCACCTCGATCTCGACCGCTGCGCGGGCGCGCTCGCCGAAACCGGCGCGGCCCTGCACCCCGCCCTGCGCCCGGGACTCCCCCCGCCGCCCGGGCGGGTCGCGGTGCTGTTCCTCTGCACCGGCAACAGCGCCCGCTCCCCGATCGCCGAGGCGCTGCTGCGCCGGCGAACCGGCGGCGAGGTGACGGTGACGAGCGCCGGGAGCCATCCGAAGGCCGCCCTGCACCCCGGCGCGGTCCGGGTGCTGGGCGAGGAGTTCGGCATCGACGTCACCGGGCAGCGGCCGCGGCACCTGGACACGGTCGCCGGCCGGCGGTTCGACCACGTCATCACGGTGTGCGACAAGGTCCGCGAGGTCTGCCCCGAGTTCCCGCACCGCCCGCGGCGCCGCCACTGGAGCATCCCCGAACCGGGCTCCTTCGCCGAGACGGCCGCGGAGCTCGACACACGCGTCCGGCACCTGCTGCCGGAACTGGTACCCGGCAAGGAGGCCCGGTCATGAGCGAGCGGTACGCGAGCGTGCGGTACGTCGTCGACGACGTCCCGGCGGCCATCGACTTCTACACCACGCACCTGGGGTTCACGGTGCGGACGAGCGCGGCGCCGGCGTTCGCCGACGTCGTCCGCGGCCCGCTGCGGCTGCTGCTCTCGGGCCCGGCGAGCTCGGGCGCCCGTGCCACCCCGGCGGACGCGGGTTCGGCCGGCCGCAACCGGATCCACCTGGTGCTCGACGACCTCGACGCCGAGATCGCCCGGCTGACCGAGGCCGGGGTGGCTTTCCGCACCGAGGTGGTGTCCGGTCCCGGCGGGCGGCAGGTGCTCCTGGCGGACCCGGCCGGAAATCTCGTCGAACTGTTCCAGCCCGCGCACTAGGCTGCGCCGGGTGCCGGAAACGCGCCTCGACCTCGCCCGGATCCACGCCGCCCGCCAGGTGATCGACCCGGTTTTCCTGGACACGCCGCTGTACCGCTGCGAGGCGCTGGAGCCCGTCCTCGGGTGTGCGGTGAGCATCAAGCTGGAGACGGCGAACCCGGTGCGGAGCTTCAAGGGCCGCGGCACCGAAGTCGTGGCGAGCGGGCTGACCGGCGCGGTGGTGTGCGCCAGCGCGGGCAACCTCGGCCAAGCGCTCGCGTGGTCCGGGCGCGGCCGGGGGCTCGACGTCACCGTCGTCGCCTCCCGGCACGCGACGGCGGCCAAGCTCGAGCGCATCCGCGCACTGGGCGCCCGGCTCGAGCTGGTGGACGGCGACCACGAACAGGCCCGCGAGCGCGCGGCCGCCATCGCCCGCCGCGACGGCATCCGGCTGGTCGAAGACAGCCTGGACCTCGAGACGTGCGAGGGCGCAGCGACCATCGGCCTGGAACTGACCGCGGCCGCGACGCCGTTCGACGCGGTCCTGATCGCCCTCGGCGGCGGGGCGCTCGCGACCGGCGTGGGGCACGTGGTGCGGTCACGGGCGCCCGGCACCGAGGTGGTGTGCGTCCAGCCCGTGGGCGCCCCGGCCATGACGCGCTCCTGGCACGCCCGGCGCGTGGTCACCACGGGACCGACGACCACGATCGCCGACGGCGTCGCCGGCCGGCGGCCGATCCCGGAGGTCCTGGCCGACCTCCTCGTCGTCGCGGACGACGCCGTCCTCGTCACGGAGGAGTCGATCATCGCCGGGATGCGCCTGCTGCTGGCGCACGCCGGCCTGGTGGCCGAGCCGTCGGCGGCGCTGGGCATCGCGGCGATCCTCGAGAACCGCGACCGCTTCGCCGGCCGCCACGTGGTGACCATCGTGTGCGGCGGCAACGTGGACCTGGCCGCCTACCGCCGTTGGACCGGTTGACGCAGTCCGGCTCCGTCCGCGTTGTGGCCCACCCCGGCCGGTCTTACCCTGGAACGAACTTCCCGGTTCAACCTCGAGCCATCCCCTGTTCCCTCTTCGCGGGAGGGTGGTTCGCCCATGCCTTCGGCCGATCCTTCGCGTCCGGGCCGGCTGACCGTGTCGCGGTCGCACGGCGACCCGGCCGTCGTGGCGCTCGACGGCGAACTCGACAGCGAAACCGTGCTGCTGATGGCGCGCGCCATCGCGCAGTGCGTGGCCCGCGAGCCCGTGCCCGAGGTGGTCGTGCTCGACCTCGCGGGGGTCACCGCGCTGACCCCCGCGGGGTTGCGGGTCCTGCCGCACGCCCGTGACCACGTCGCCCGCTGCGGAAGCAGGCTGCGGCTCACCACACCGTCGCACCCCGGGGTGCGCCACGCGCTGCGGTTGTCCCCGCCCTACGCCACTTTCGACGTCTACGCCGATCGCCGAGCCGCGCTCGACGCGGGTGACCGGCGCTCGTTCCTGGAGCTGGTCCACCGGCTGTGGGCGGCCGGCGGCTGAGCCCGGTACCGCGAAGGGACGGCCCCGAAGTTTCCTGACAGTTTTTCCTGGATCAGCGCAGGCGAGAACCCTCACATCGATGGATGCACGTCCATTCGGCGCCAGCTAATCTCTGCTCGCCGAAAGTTGTTTTCGACTTGCTGCGTGCAGCAGATTTCTTCTGGAGAAAAAAGATGAAGAACATGACAGCGAACCCCATCGAGGTCGCGGCGGAAAAGTACGCCCCGGCCGGCGGCGGACCACTGTCCCCCTTGGAGGTGACCACCGCGCAGACTCCGACGTCCTGCGAGGAGGCGGCGGCGCTGGCCCTGCTCACCGCCGCCCAGCGGGCGACCGACGCCAAGACGGCCTGGCACTGGTACCACGTGTACGGAGCGCTCGTGAAGAGCGCCGCCATGGGCGGGTTCGTCGACGCGGACGGCACCTATCTGCTCGAAGCGGGCAACGAGATGTCGATCATCGACCTGGTGAATGTCCGGTCGAGTTTCTGAGGTGAATTCGCCGAGCAATTCCGGAGTCGTGGGATGTGGTGCTCGAGCGGGCGGTTCGTGATCATCGCGGCAGGCCCGCGAAACGGGGTGGTGCCCCCGCGGCGGGCCATCAGGCGAGGGCGTCGAGCAGCTCGCGCTCGCGCCGGGCGCTGAGGCCCGCGCGCCGCTCGCGGTCCAGGCCTTGCACGCGTTCCCAGCGCAGCGTGTCGGCCAGCAGCTCGTCCCGGGGCCGGTGCCGCAGCCCCGCGGCGCGGGCCGCCGACCCGTCGCGGGCCGACCAGCCGTCGCAGCCCGGCTCGACCAGCCACATCGCCAGCGATTCGGGTCCCATGTACTCGGCCACGCCCTGGGCGAGCAGCCACTCCGGCCCGGCGGTGACCACCGGGCCGGAGTGCCCGCCGACGGCGCGGGACAGCGCGATCCACTCCCCGAACGGCACGACCGGGCCGACCGCGTCGTACGTACCGGTCGTTCCCGTCTCCGCGCAGTCGAGCAGCCACGCGGCGAGGTCCCGGACGTCGACCACCTGGGTGGACACGTCCGGGGTGCCGGGGACCAGCATCGGCCCGCGCGGATCGCGGGCCGCGCGGGCGACCCAGTAGCCGGAGCGCCCGGTGTGATCGCCCGGGCCGCCGATGAGGCCGGCCCGCGCGACGAGCAGGCGGTCGCCCACCGCCGCCGTCGACGCCTGCTCGCAGGCGACCTTCGCTTCGCCGTACAGCTCGCGGCCGGCCTCGTCCCGGTCGGTCGGGGTGAGCAGCGGCGCGGACTCGTCCGCCCCCGGCGTGGCGTGGGACGCGTAGGCGTTGCCGGACGAGACGTACACCCAGTGCCCGGCCCGGCCGCCCAGCGCGGCGAGCGCGCCACGGACGAAACCCGGCTGCCACGACACCTCGACGACCGCGTCCCACCCGCGGCCGAGCAGGGGTTCGTACGCCGACGGATCGCGCCGGTCGGCCGCGACCAGCGTCGCGCCGTCCGCGACCGCTCCGCTTTCGCCGCGGGCGAGGCAGGTCACCCGGTGGCCGCGGCCGATCGCCTGCCGGGACAGCTCGCGGGCCACCCAGGCCGTTCCGCCCAGCACCAGGATCTCCATGGCCACATCCAAGCACCAAGATCACCGTCGGGCCAGCGAATTCGCTCACAGCGAAGGAGCGGTTTCCGGTGAATAATTCTTCACCTCGTCCGGAAAACGCGGTCTCTTAGCCTGCCCTCGTTACTCGAACGAGTGAACGCGGGCCGCGTCCGGGTGACGTTCACACCCAAACCCGCTCGTCACGGCAGGTGCCTACCACGGCATCCGGCCCAACAATTGCGCTGTTCGCATCGCTTTTTCGGCGCCCGGGTGAGAGCGCTTCAACCACACCGACGGTTCGGCATAGGATTTTCCTTCGGCCAGGAAAACGATTCCTGACATATTCCGACCAGCAGAAGAATCGAGGACCAACCATGCGAAGACGCATGCTGGGGGCGGTCCTGCCCCTGGTGCTCACCGCGGCCGCGGCCGTCCCGCTGCCCGCGGCCGCCGACCCCGCGCCGCCGGTCTCGGCGCTGACGAAGTCCGTGCAGGGCACCGGTTCCCCGGCCGCGCACGGCGCGACCGCGAACTGGGTCGTCGGCTACGAAGACCACGCGACCACGACCGGCGCCGCCACGATCACCGACGCCGTCGGCGCCGGCCAGGCCTACCAGTCCGGTTCGCTGCACGTCCCGCCCGGCTGGACACCGGAGTGGTCCACCGACGGCAGCACGTTCACCGGCACCGAACCGGCGTCCGGCGTCACCGCGGTCCGTGGCACGAATCCCACCGCGGGTCCCGACGCGACGCAGCTGACCGGCGCGCTCACCCCGCCCGTGCAGGCGGTGACCACCCCCACCGGCGGCGACGGCTACTCGCCGATCCTGTACCGCACCCCCGGCGGCGTGCTGCAGGCCTGGAACATCTACCACCACGCGGGGGCCACCGCGCCGAAGGTGGTCTGCACCGAACTCGCCACCGGCACGCGCTGCGCGGGCGGCCCGTGGCCGAAGGTGCTCAACACCGCGCCCGGCCCGCTCGGCACCCTGGGGGCCGGGGACATCGCCACCACCCTCATCGAGCAGTACGTGCGCGATCCCGCCGCGCCCGCGAAGGTCTACTACCCGGCCCTCACGGCGACTTCGGCCGGCGTCGGCTGCCTCGACATGGCCGCCGCGGCCAACTGCGGGTACTGGCCGCTGGCCACGCTCGGCGGATCGCCGCCGGTGAGCAACATGGCGGGCCTCGTGGAGAGCGGCGGCAACCTGTACGGCCTGCTCAGCACCGGCGCGGTGACCTGCTGGACCATCGCGACGCAGAGCGCCTGCGCCGGCCAGCCGTACGCGCCGATCCTGCCGGCGGTCAACCAGCCCTACGTTTACGGCGGCATGACCGTGGTGGCGGGCAAGGTGTTCGCGTCGACGTCGAACCCGGGCGCCGCGCTCCAGCCGCAGCTGGGCTGCTTCGACCCGGCGACGGCCTCCGCGTGCGCCGGCTGGGCTTCTTCTCGGCCCACCGGACCGGCGGGCAACCACACCTACAACGCCTACACGGCGTTCAACACGGCCGGGGCCCCGGTGGGGGCGTGTTCGTCGACGACCGGCGGCACGAACGTCACGACGTGCTACGCGCTGGACGGATCCGCGCTGCCGGCCCCGCCGGTCGCGGCGGCGCTGTCGGGCGGGATCTACGTCTTCAACCCGGAAGTCGTCACCGACCCGAACGGCCACGTGCGCAGTTACCTGGCGATCTGGAACGGCGGGGTGGCGGGCGCGGCGCTCTGCCACGACTGGACGACGGGGGCGGCGTGCGCGGGCCTGCCGGGCCCGGTCACGCACCCGTCGGTCAACGGCGGAACCACGCGTGACTACGGGTACGCGTACGACGCGCCGTCGGGCTGCCTGATCGGGCTCGGCGACGCCGGGATCATGTTCTCCATGGACCCGGCCACCGGCGCCTCGCCCTGTGTCCGCTCCGGCGGGCAGGTCACCCTGCGTCCGGGTGACTTCTACTGCGACGGCGGAAGCCACGTCCAGGGCTACACGTCCGCGCGGCTGACGGGCATCGATCCGGCGAACGTCGACTTCGCGGCGTCGCGGGTCACCGTCGTCGACCAGGACAACGCGGTCGTGCCGACCCCGGGCTTCGCGCCGGACGGCTCGGTCGACCTCACCGGTGTCTCGGTGGCGGCGCACCCGTCGATCACGGTGACGACGACGCTGGTGCTGCACAGCGCGGCGGGCTTCAGCGGTTCGCTGGTGGTCGACTTCGCGGGCGACGCACCCCAGCTGTGCTTCCGCACGACGATCTCGGCGGACTGCGCGGTGACGTCGGTGGCGAACACGGCGACGGGCACGGACTCGACGGGGTCGTTCACGTCCAACACGGTGACGCTCCCGGTCGCCCCGGGCGCGTCCTGCACCCCGAAGGTGACCGTGGAGAAGGAGATCTGCACGGCCGTCCACCCGGCCCAGTGCGGTCCGGGCGGTGCCGGACCATGGGCGAAGCAGGCCCCGGTGGGCTTGCTCGGGGTGCTCGCCGCGTCGGCGTACTGGCGGATCACGGTGACGAACCAGGGTCCGGTCGGGATCACCTCCGCGCAGGTCGTCGACACCGTGGAGCCGTCGTGCCAGACGGGTCCGTTCACCTTGGCGGCGGGCCAGTCGAAGCAGGTGTACTGCGCCACGTACGCGCTGCTGAACCTGTTCCCCATCACCAACAAGGCGAAGGTGACCTACGTCCCGGTGAACGTCCCGCCGGGAACGCCGCCGTCCACAACGGACTGGTCGTCGGCGAAGGCGTGTTCGCTGCTGTGCAGCCTGTAGGGAGGTGAAGTGATGGCGCCGGCCGGCTCGCCGACCTTCGGCGAGACCGCCGGCGCCATCAGGACCGCGCACAGCGGCACCGCCATCGCGATCGCCGCCAGCACGAACACCGGGAACAGGAAGGAGAACACCTCCGCGCCCGCCGGGTCCGGGGCGTTCGGGTCCATGGTCATCCGGACCGCCGCCATACCCGTGTAGTGCATGCCCGTCACGGCCGCGCCCATCACGAAGCCCGCCAGCAGCCGCAACGAGAACCGGTCGAGGAAGACCGCGAACCACAGCGCCGCGGTTGCCGCCGCCACCGCGATCACCACCGACAGCACCACCAGGCCGCCGTCGTAGCCGAAATCGCCCTTCACCCGCAGCGCCGACATCCCGGTGTAGTGCATGAGATTCACCGCCAGGCCGGTGATGACGCCGCCGAGGGCGAGGCGCCCCCAGCCGAACTTCGCGCGGCCGCCCACCACCAGCAGGCCCGCGAACACCGCCGTCACCGACAGGACGGCCGACAGGACCGTGCGGAAGATGTCGTAGCGGACCGGCATGCCCGGGGTGCTGAAACCGAGCATCGCCACGAAGTGCATCAGCCAGATGCCGACGCCGCCGATCGAGACCGCCGCCAGCACCAGCCACCGCACGCGGTGCCGGGGCTCGGCGGCGTGGCGGGCCTGGACCGCGCAGGCCAGGCCGAGCGCGCAGCCGACCACCGACGTCAGGTACGCGAGCACGAGCAGCCAGTGCCCCAGCGCGAAATGCTCCATGGCGAAGTCCTCTCTACAGGTCGCGCAGCCCGTGCAGCACGCGTTCCATCAGGTCGTGGCGCTCGTCCCAGGTGGCGGTGTCCGACAGCGTGTCGCGGACGATCACCAGGTAGTCCTCCATCAGGTCCGACACGAGCACGCGGACCACGCCGAGCGGCAGGGCCAGCAGCGCGGCGATCTCCATCAGCGACCGCGGCCGGAGGCACAGCTCGAGGACCTCCGCCGACGCGCTCGACGTCTGGTAGACGGCTTCGGCCCGGCCTTCGTCGGTGGTCTCGACCAGCGCTTCGACGGCGATCTCGACCGACGGCGCCGTCCGGCCTTCCGTCCACGCGTAGGGACGGGCGAGCGCCGGGCTGCGGCGCGGCTCGTCCCCGCGCGGGTCGGCGGTCACCGGTGGTCCTGGGCCACCGGTATCTCGCGCGCGGGCACGTCGACCTTCTGCCCCACCCGCTCGACCAGCATCGTCATCTCGTAGCCGACCAGCCCGATGTCGCAGCCGGTCGAGGCGAGCACGACGAGGTTCGAGCCGTCACCCACGCTCATCAGCAGCAGGAAGCCCTGTTCCATCTCGATCACCGACTGCACGACCCGCCCGGCGGTGAACAGCTCGGCGGTGCCCAGCGACAGGCTGGACAGGCCGGCCGCGATGGCCGCGAGCTGGTCGCCGCGTTCGCGGGGCAGGTCTTCGTCGGCCGCCACGAGCAGCCCGTCGGCGGAGACGAGCACGGCGTGCGCAACCCCCGAGACGTCCTGGACGAACCCGTTGACCAGCCAGTTCAGCGTCGCGGACCGGGCGGGCGGCGCGGGGAGCGGCCCGCTCAGGGAGCGGGCCGCCGGCTCCGTGGCGGAGCGCCGGGGGTGCAGTTCCGTCATCGCGGATCCACTTCGTCCTTTCCGGATTGTTCGGCGCGCGCGGCGGTCTCCAGCCGTGCGGCGCGCATGCCCTGGTAGTGGCGCGAGAGACTGCTGCGCACGGCGGCGGCGTCGCGGAAGGTGCCACCGGCCTGTTCGCGCACGCGCGGGACGACGGCACCGGGGGCGAGCTGCGCGCCGGGCCGCCGGGTGGGCAGGCCGGCTTCGGTGAGCCGCTGGGCGGGCGCGGGTTCGAGAGCGCTTTCCGCGGCCTGACGGGTGCGGTCGGCCGGAGTCTCCCAGTCGCCGACCGACGTGAACCGCTGGGCGGACCCGGATTCGAGAGCGCTTTCCCCGGCCCGACGGGCACGGTCGGCCGGAGTCTCCCGCTCACCGACCGGGGTGCGTCCGGGGTCCGCGGCCGGTTCCGGCGGGACGACCCGATGGGCTCCGGAGGTCTCGGTCGCCGGCTCTTCGCTGTCTGCCGGGACCGCGGGCGGCCAGTCGGCGGGCTCGGCCGTCGCTGCCCGGCGCGCGGCCGGAGTCTCGATCGCGGCGCTGCCCTCCGCCGGCCGCTTGGCCGCCGCCGGCCACTCCGCCGGGCCCGTCTTCCCGTTCCGCCGGGCCACCGGCTTGGCCGCCGGCTCGGTGAACCAGCTCGTCACCACCTGCTCGAAGATCGGCGTCGAAGCCTGCGCCGGCACCACGGGCGGCCGCGGGTGACCGCCCCGGCCCGCCGGGACCAGCCGGCCCGCGCCGATCGGGCGGGCGAGGTCCGCGATCACCAGCGCGCCCGGGACGTGGACGCTCGCCGTCACCCCCGCGTGGCGGGCCGCCGCTCCGGTGGCCCGCAGGCGCACCGTCACCCCGTGCAGCGCCGCCAGCCTGCCGACCACGAACAGCCCCATCCGGCGGGTCGTCTCCGGGCCGACCGTCCCGGCCGCCGCCAGCCGGTCGTTCACCGAGGCCAGCTCGTCCGCCGTCATGCCCAGTCCCTGGTCCACGACCTCGATGAGCAGCCCGCCGTCGGCGCCGCGGTCGGCCGTCAGGGCCACCTTCTGCTCCGGTGGCGAGAACCGCGTCGCGTTCTCCAGCAGCTCCGCGAGGATGTGCACCACGTCCGCCGCCGCCTCGGGCTGGACCGAGCTGCGCGGCGCGTTGCCCAGCGCCACCCGGCGGTAGTCCTTGACCTCCGACGTGGCCGCGCGCAGCAGGTCGCGCGTCGGCACCGGTTCGCGGCCGTGGCGGACCGGGCGGCCGCCCGCCAGGACGTGCAGGTTCTCGCCGTTGCGGCGCAGCCGGGTCGCGATGTGGTCGATGCGGAACAGCTCGTCGAGCCGGCGCGGGTTCTGCTCCTCCGCCTCGAGGTCTTCGATGATCGACAGCTGCTGCTCGACCAGCGACTGGCTCCGCCGCGACAGCGTCATGAACATCTCGCTGACCTGCTTGCGCAGCTCGGCCTGCTCGACGGCGAGCCGGACCGCCTGGCGGTGCATGTCGTCGAACGCCCGCGCCAGCTGCCCGATCTCCTCGTCGGTCCGGACGCCGCTGCCGGGCACCGCGCGCCAGTCGACGTCGTGGCCCTCGCGGATCTGCCGGACCGTCTCGGGGAGCTGGTCGTTCGCCGCGCGCAGGGCGGCCGCGCGCAGCCGGCGCACCGGCGTGACCAGCGACCGCACCACCAGCAGCGCGATCGCGAGTGCGCCGAGCAGCGAGCCGAGCACCAGCGCCGTGTCGCGCAGCGAGTCCGCGCGGGCCCGGTCGGCCGCGCTCGAGACGTCTCCCGCCAGCTTCGCGGTGACGTCGTCGAGCACGGCCGTCACGCCGGTGGTTTCGGCGGCGATCGAGGAGACGAACGACGGGAGCGGCACACCGGTCGCCTGCACCGTGTCGAGGCGGTCCTCGGCGGAGCTCGTCGCCGCCTTGAACCGGCCCACCAGCTCTCCCGGGAGCTGGTGTTCGGCCTGTTCGCCGAGCACCTCCTGCTCGGCCGCCGTCTGCACGATCGCCGGCCGCAGCGAAGTGTCTTCCGGGCTGTTCTGCGCCGCCCGCGCGTAGGTCTCCTCGGTGGCCAGCTCGGCCCGCAGGTGCACCAGCAGCCGGGCGTTCTCCGCACCGGCCGTGGTTTCGGCGCCGGCGTGGGCCGGGACGAACGCGGGCACGAGGTCGCCGAGGGTGGCGATGATGTCGTTGTAGCCGGCGGCCTTCGTACGGACGTCGCCGCCGCCGGCGCCGGCCGCGCGGATCCCGGCGAGCTTGCCCAGCGCGGTGTTCAGCGCCCGGCCGGTGTCCCCGGGCAGCGGCGCGAAGCCGGCGTCGCGCTGGACCGCGGCCACCTTCGCGTCGACGGCGGCGGTCAGCGTGTCCGGCGCGCCGGCCGGAACCGCGACGGCGGCCACCATTTCCTCGCCCAGTGACGCGGTCAGGTCGATCGTGTCCCGGAGCACGGGCAGCCGGTCGCGGGCCGCGGTGAGCGCGGTCGCCCGGTCGAGCTCGCCCTGGATCCGGATTTCCGCGAGCGCGACCGCGACCAGGACCGGCAGCAGCAGGACGACGCTGATCTTGGTGCGGACGCTCCAGTGCGCCGGCCACCACGCGGCGTCCGCCGGGCGGCGGGGCGTGGATCTGCTTTCGTGCATGGCGGAATCGCTCGATTCCCAGCCGCGCGGACGGCTGACGTCGAACTCGGACAGGACGAGGGGCCCCAGGGCCGACCACGGACGCCGGAGAAGCGGACTCCGAAACCCGGCTCCCGGACCGGGTACGACGTGACGTTGATCGAACCGACCAGCAGGGAACATCACCCCCGGCGTGCTTGTCAACCCTGCGCAGCGGCGTTTCGGAATGCCGAGATCGAATTATTTCCGGCACCCTTCCCCGGCTGACGCATCGTGTTCTCGCGGTCGCTGCTTGTACATCGTTCAAGCATATTTGCCCAGCTCCGGAGGCTACTTGGGAGTAGCTGAAACACGCTCGAAGGCTGGCGGCAGAATTACCGACAGCAGTCGCCGGGACCGATTCGGCCATCGTTCGAATGGTGAGTTATTAATTTCCCCACGGTGCCCGGGTGGAAGTCCCGACCGGAGACGCGGCAGAATCGCCGCCGTGACCGAAGTGGACGAACGCGGCGGCAAGCGGGTCGGGTGGGTCGAGCTGTACTTCGACCTCGTCTTCGTGTTCGCGGTGGGACAGGTGGCACACGGCATCGTCGCGGACCCGCACTGGGCGCGCGCCGCCGCGGCGCTCGGCCTGTTCGCCACGCTCTGGTGGACGTGGATCGGCTTCGCCGTGCTGTACAACCGCCGCGGCGACGACAGCCGCGTCGCCGACCGGTTGCTGGTGCTCGCCGGCACGATCCCGTGCGGGATCGCCGCGACGCAGGCGCACCACGTCTTCGAAGGACACCCGGCGATCTTCGCCGCGGCGATGGCCGGGGTCCGCCTGATCCTGGCGGTGGCGCACCGGTGGCCACACGACGAACGCGGCCGGCGGCGGTTCAGCTGGGGCTACGCGTTCTCGGCCGTCCTCTTCGGCGCGTCGGCGATCCTGCCGCACTACGGGCTGCTGTGGGCCTTCGCGCTGGTGCAGGAGGCCGGGTTCCTGCTGCTCGACGACCGCCGCCGCGAGCGGCGCCGCGGTGCACGACCCACCCGGGCGGCGCGGTGGCGGAGCATGCTCACACCGCCGCGCGACCCGAGCCTGGCGATCGACTCGGCGCACCTCGCGGAGCGGTTCGGGCTGTTCATGATCCTGCTGCTCGGCGAGCTGGTGATCACGGTCGGCACGGCCGCGCTCGAACGGCCGGCCGACGACCTGGGGTACTGGCTGGCGCTGGCCGGCGGGCTCGTCCTGGCGGGGGCGCTGTGGTGGGTGTACTTCTCCTCGGCGGTGGAGATCTACGAGCGCCTGCTCGGGTTTTCGGGCGGCAACCCGGCGCTGGCGTACTCGCTGTACGCGGGCGGGCACCTGATGCCGGCGTTCGCGCTGCTGCTGATGGCGGCGGGGGTCGACCTGTCCCTGCAGGAGTCCCCGCCCCACGCGGCGGTGTGGTTCACGACGGTGGGCCTGGCGACGTACCTGGCCGGGACGCGGGTCTTCGCGACCGGCTCGCGCCGGTGGTACTTCGCGCTGGCCCGGGTGGCGGCGGTGACCGTGACGGTGAACCTGGCGTTCCTGGACCGCGTGCTGCCGGCCCCGGCGGTGGTGCTGGTGATCGCGGTCTGGGCGGCCGGGACGGCCGTGGTGACGGCGGTGATCCGCCACCGGAGCGGCACCCGCCTCGGCGAGGACCCGGTGGAGTTCCTGCGGCAGGTCGCCGACCGGCGCCGGCCGGACGGAGAGCCCGGGAGCGCCTGAAAGCCCGTGATCGAGTCCGTGACCCGCGTGATCCAAGCCGGAACTCGCGTGACTGAAGCCGGAACTCGCGAGTTACGGGCTCGATCACGCGAGATCCGGGCTCGATCACGCGAGTTACGGGCCTGATCACGTAGTACCCGGGTGCCCGGCTGCTGACCTAGCTGGTCAGGATCTGCGGGGACAGCACCTTGAGCATCGCGTTCGTCCACTTCAGCTGCCGCAGCGTCCGCGGGTGGCAGCGGGTCGCCAGCTCCAGCAGCTCGGCGTCCCTCGCCGCCTGGGCGCCCTGGGCGAGCAGTTCCCAGTCCAGCGACACGCCCGCCGCGCGGCGGTGCAGGCGGCGCAGGTCGGCCAGCAGCAGCACCCCCGGCTCCGGACGGCGGCCGCCCAGTTCGGACAGCGCCGTCCGCAGCGGCTCCAGCGGGCCGGGACCCGGCACGTCCTCGGAAAGGTCCAGGCCGTGGGCCCGGCCGGCGCGGGCGATGTCCCGCACGTGCGCCGCCGACCAGCCGGCCAGGTCGCGGGCGAGGTGGTGGATCTCGTGTTCCGCGCGGTGCCGTCCGGACGCCTTCAGCAGGTCCTCGGCCATCGCCGTCTCCGCTCGGTGCAGCTCCCGCAGCACGAGGTCCAGCTTCATCGGACGACCTCCTCGTCGACGGTCGCGGGCACCGGCTCGGCGGCCGGGGCCGGCACCGGGCCGACCCGGCGCAGCGCGGCCGCGGCCGTCTTGAACAGCGGCTGCTTCGACACCGGGTCCCAGTCGGTGAAGGTCAGCTCGTTGGCCGCGCGGTCGCCGTCCTTGCCCGCCGGGTGCTCGACGTCCCAGTAGCCGTAGTGGAACGGCAGGAACAGCACGCCGTCGCGGATGCCGCCGATGCGGACCCGGGCGCGGACCGCCCCGCGCGGCGTCGAAACCTCCGCGAGGTCGCCCTCGGCCAGCCCGGCGGCCGCGGCGTCCCGTTCGGACACCTCGAGCCACACCTCCGGCGCGGCCGCGCGCAGCTGCGGCGCCCGGCCGGTCTTCGTGCGGGTGTGGAAGTGGTGGATCGTCCGGCCGTTGATCAGGAAGAACGGGTGGTCCTCGTCGGGCGTCTCGTGCGGCGGGACGTACTCGGCCGCCTTGAGCATGGCCTTGCCGTCCGGGTTCATCGCCTTGTACTCCGCGGGTTCCATCGGCGCCCCGGTGACGAGGTCGCGGCCGTAGCTCTCGCAGTAGTCCGGCTGGGCGAAGAACTTGCCGTCGGCGTACAGTCTCTCCGTCCCTTCAGGACTGTCCGAAGTGCACGGCCACTGGATCCCGCCGGCCTCCCGCAGTTTCGCGTAGCTCAAGCCGCTGTAGTCGCACGGCCGTCCCGCCGACGCGCTCTTCCACGCCTCGAACGCCGTTTCCGGGTCGTGCCACTGCGGGAACGGCTCGCCGTCGTTGCCCCGGAAGTCCATCCGTCGCGCGTAGTCGAGGAAGATGTCCAGGTCGGGACGCGCCTGACCGGGCGGGTCGACCGCCTTCTCCGACAGGTGCACCGTGCGGTCGGCGTTGGTGAACGTGCCGGTCTTCTCGCCCCAGATCGCCGCGGGCAGCACCACGTCGGCGAACTCCGCGGTCTCGGTGCGGAACGCGTCCTGCACCACCAGGAACAGCCGCGAAGAGTCCAGAATGGACCGGACGCGGTGCAGCTCGGGCAGCGACACGGCCGGGTTGGTGGCCGACACCCACAGGAACCGCAGGGTGCCGGTTTCGGCGTAGCGCAGCATCTGCATGAGGTGCGTCGGCGGCCCGTAGTGCGGGATCTTGCCGACGTCGACGTTCCACAACCGGGCCAGCTCGGCCACGTGCGCGTCGTTGGCCCAGTTGCGAAAGCCGGTCAGGTCGCCGTCGGCGCCGCACTCGCGCGTGTTCTCGGCGGTCGGCTGGCCGTTCATCTGCAGCACGCCGGCACCGGGCTTGCCCAGCATCCCGCGCAGCAGCACGAGGTTGTTCACCTGCACGGCGGCCGCGGACGCCTGGTGCGACTGGTAGAACCCCTGCAGCACCGTGCACAGCAGCCGCTCGGCCGAGCCGAGCAGCCGGGCGGCTTCGCGGATTTCCCCCGGGTCGACCCCGCTGATCCCGGCGGCGCGCTCGGGCGGGTAGTCCGCGACCATCGCCGCAAGGTCGTCGTAGCCGACCGTGCAGCGGTCGACGTACTCGCGGTCGACCCGGCCGTGCTCGACGATCTCGTGCAGGATCCCGTTCATCAGGGCGACGTTGGTCCCGGGCAGCGGCGCCAGGTGCAGCGTCGCCGCCCGGGCGACCGGGGTGTCCCGCGGGTCGACGCACAGCACCGCGGGCGGGTGGGGCCCGGCGAGCCGGTCGAGCACGCGCGACCACAGGACGGCCTGCGTTTCGGCCATGTTGTGCCCGAAGAGGGCGATGACGTCGGCGTGGTCGACGTCGGTGTAGGAGGCCGGCTGGCCGTCGCAGCCGAACGACTCCTTCAGCGCGGCGGCCGCGGTCGCCGTGCAGAGCCGGGTGTTGCCGTCGAGGTGGTGGGTGCCGAGGCCGCCGCGGGCGAGCGCGGCGAGCGTGTAGTACTCCTCGGCGAACAGCTGGCCGCTGGTGTAGAACCCGAGCGCTCCCGGTCCCTGTTCGGCCAGGAGTTCCTTGCTGCGCCGGACGACCAGGTCCATCGCCTCGTCCCAGCTCGCCTCGGCGAGCTCGCCGTGCTTGCGCACCAGCGGCGTCGTCAGCCGGTCGGGCGAGGAGTTCGCCTGCCAGCCGAAGAGGTCCTTCGGGTCGAGGCGGCCGTGGTTGACGCGGTCGTCGGCGCGGCCGCGGACCCCGGCGATCCGGCCGTCCTTCACGGCGATGTCGAGGCCGTCGCCGTTGGAGTGCAGCACCGCGGCGCTGCGCACCCAGCGGTCGACGTCGGCGGGGCGCAGCCCGTCGGCGAGCCGGCTGTCCACCCGCACCGGCCACGGCTGCCCCGGCCCGTAGGGCGTTCTGGTCCCCCAGGGCTCGGTGATGCCGTCGCGCTTTCCCACGGCCAGGACCTCCGATCACGGCTCGACTGGCGCCGGGGTACCCGGGCCCCGCGCAGGCAAACTTCGTTTTCCGGAATTTAGTTTGCGTGACGCAAAAGTGAACGTGCTTCCGATTCGTCCGTTTCGACCGCTCGGGCGAACCGCTCGAAAGCGGCGATCGCGGCTGCGCGCGCCGGCGGGTCGAGCCGGTGCAGGACACCGGCCAGCACCCGGCGGCGGTCGCGGTCGACGCGGTCGACCAGCTGCCGTCCCGGTCCGGTCGGGGCGAGCAGCGTCTCCCGCCGGTTCAGCGGGTTGGGGGCCTTTTCCAGCAGGTTCAGCGCGACCAGCCGATCACACGCCCGGGTGACCGACGAGGGGTTCATCGCCAGCTCGCGCGCCACCCGGCCCATGGTGACCGGGGTCCGGTCGACCACCACCCGCAGCGCGCGGAACTGGGTCAGCGTCAGCTGCTCGGTGTTCCGCTCGACCGTCGAGTCGGCGATCAGCACCATCGCCCGCAGCGCGGCCAAGGCCGCGTCCGTGCCGTCCGGCTCCTGCCACGTTTGCGTCACGCAAGTATGATAGACGGCGAAAGCGGGTACAGCGATTCGTGAGCGCCGAAGGCGACCACGAAAGGAGGCGTCCGCGCCGGTGAAACCGGATCCCGGGCACGTCGAGGCCGCGGCCCTGCGCGACTACGTCGAGACCGTCGCCGAGCTGCTGCGCGTCGAACCGGCCGCGTCGTGGAGCGAGTGCGGCAGTCCGTCCACCGCCTACATCGCGCTGGCCGACCGGCACGCGGGCCGCCACCTGATGCTGTCGTGGACCGACGCCGCCGGGTGGTGCCTGGCCGTGGAACCGGACGGCGCGGAACAGCCCGCGGTCCTGGTCCGCTGGCCGGAACCGGCGCGGCCGCGGCCCGCCGTGGTGGCCCGCCGGGTCCACGAGGCGCTCACCGAAGCGGCACCGCACGCCCAAGGGAGTACTCATGAGCCAGACAGTCGGTGACTACCTGCTCCAGCGCCTGCGCGAGTGGGGCGTCGAGCAGGTCTTCGCCTACCCCGGCGACGGGATCAACGGCCTCGTCGCCTCGTTCGGCAAGGCGGACAACCAGCCGCGGTTCGTGCAGGCCCGGCACGAAGAGATGGCCGCGTTCTCGGCCGTCGGCTACGCGAAGTTCAGCGGCAAGGTCGGCGTCTGCATGGCCACGTCGGGCCCGGGCGCGATCCACCTGCTCAACGGCCTCTACGACGCCAAGCTCGACCACGTCCCGGTGGTCGCGATCGTCGGGCAGACCGCGCGCAGCGCGATGGGCGGCAGCTACCAGCAGGAGATCGACCTCCAGGCGCTCTACAAGGACGTGGCGAGCGAATACCTCGTCGAGGTCAACGTCGCCGAGCAGCTGCCGAACGCCCTCGACCGGGCCATCCGGACGGCCGAGTCGTCCCGCTGCCCGACCGCCCTGATCATCCCCGCCGACCTGCAGGAGGAGGAGTACACGCCGCCGCAGCACGCGTTCAAGCAGGTGCCCTCCAGCCCGCCGGGCACGGCATGGTCCCGCCCGGTGCCGGCGGAGCACGACATCGACGCGGCGGCCGAGGTGCTCAATGCGGGTGAGAAGGTCGCCATCCTGGTCGGGCAGGGCGCGCGCGGCGCGGCCGAGGAGGTCCGCCAGGTCGCCGAGGTCACCGGCGCCGGCGTCGCGAAGGCGTTGCTGGGCAAGGACGTCCTGCCCGACGACCTGCCGTGGGTGACCGGCTCGATCGGGTTGCTCGGCACCCGGCCGAGCTACGAAATGATGCGCGACTGCGACACGCTGCTCATCGTCGGCTCGAACTTCCCGTACAGCCAGTTCCTGCCGGACTTCGGGCAGGCGCGCGCGGTGCAGATCGACCTGGACGGGCGGTTCATCGGGATGCGCTACCCGACCGAGGTCAACCTGGTCGGCGACAGCGCGGCCACGCTGCGCGCGTTGCTGCCGAAGCTGGCGGGCAAGCAGGACCGGTCCTGGCGCGAGACGATCGAGAAGAACGTCGCCTCCTGGTGGGACACCGTCGAGAAGGAAGCCGCGGTGGACGCCGACCCGGTGAACCCGATGGCGATCGTGTCCGAGCTGTCGAAGCGCATCCCGGAGAACGCCATCGTCACCGCGGACTCCGGCTCCTCCACCAACTGGTACGCCCGCAACCTGCGCATCCGCGGCGACATCCGCGGATCGCTGTCGGGCACGCTGGCCACGATGGGCCCGGGCGTGCCTTACGCGATCGGGGCTAAGTTCGCCCACCCCGACCGGCCGGTGATCGCCCTCGTCGGCGACGGCGCCATGCAGATGAACGGCCTCGCCGAGCTGATCACCATCGCCCGCTACCAGCACCTGTGGAGCGACCCGCGGTGCGTGATCTGCGTCTTCCACAACAACGACCTCAACCAGGTCACCTGGGAGCTGCGCGCGATGGGCGGCGCCCCGAAGTTCGAGGAGTCCCAGAGCCTGCCGGACGTCGACTACGCCGGCTTCGCCCTGTCGCTCGGGCTCGCCGCCGTCACGGTGGACAAGCCGGACCAGCTGGCCTCGGCCTGGGACACCGCGCTCACCGCGGGCAAGCCGGCGGTGCTGGACGTCCGCTGCGACCCGGACGTGCCGCCGATCCCGCCGCACGCCACCTTCGAGCAGGTGAAGTCGGCCACCGAGGCCGTCCTCAAGGGTGACCCGGACGCGTTCCACCTCGTCGCGCAGGGCGTCAAGACGAAGCTGCAGGAGTTCCTGCCCGGGAAGCACCGATGACCACGGTCGAGCGGGTCGGCGCCCGGGCCTACCGGGTGCCGACCCCCGGCCCGGAAGCCGACGGCACGCTCGAGTGGGACGCGACCACGATCGTCGTGGTGCACGCCGAAGCCGGCGGGGTCCGGGGGCTGGGCTGGACCTACGCCGACGCGGCGTGCGTCCCGCTGATCGAGGGCGTGCTCTCCGGCGCCGTCCGCGGCCGCCCGGTGCTCGACGTGCCCGCCTCCTGGGCGGCCATGCAGCACGCCATCCGCAACCTCGGGCGGCCCGGCCTGGTCTCCTGCGCGATGTCCGCGGTCGACATCGCGTTGTGGGACGCCGCGGCCCGGTCGCTCGGACTGCCCGTGAGCAGGCTGCTCGGCCGGGTGCACGACGAGGTCGCCGTGTACGGCAGCGGCGGCTTCACCACCCTCTCGGACGACGAGCTGACCGCGCAGCTGGACCACTGGGCCCACCGGCAGCGCATCCCGCGCGTGAAGATCAAGATCGGCGAGTCGCGGGACCGCGATCTCGACCGGGTCGCGCTGGCCCGCAAGGCGATCGGCGAGGACACGGCGTTGTACGTGGACGCCAACGGCGCCTACTCGGCCGGGGAAGCCGGCCGGCTGCTGGGGCCGCTGACGGACGCCGGGGTCACCTGGTTCGAGGAACCGGTGTCGAGCGACGACCTCGACGGGCTCGCCCGGCTGCGCACGGCAGGCGGCCCGGACATCGCCGCCGGGGAGTACGGCTACGACCTGCCGGCCTTCGCGCGCCTGCTCCCGGTCGTCGACTGCCTGCAGGTCGACGTCACCCGCTGCGGGGGCTACACCGAGTGGCGGCGCGCCACCGCGCTGGCCGCGGCGGTGAACCGGGACGTCTCCGCCCACTGCGCCCCGAACCTCTCCGCGCACGCCGCCGTCACCACCCCGAACTTCCGGCACATCGAGTGGTTCGCCGACCACGACCGGATCGAGCGGCTGTTCTTCGACGGCTGCCTCGACCCGGCGGGCGGCACCGTGACGCCGTCGATGGCCACCCCCGGGCACGGCTTGACCTTCCGCGCCGATACCGCGGCCGAATACGCGCTCTGAAGGAGGATCCACGATGGGCACCGTCCAGCTTCCCGATCCGGTGGTGCGCCACGACGGCTTCGACGGTCTCGCCGCCGCGCTCGAAGAGCGGGTCGAGGGTGAAGTGCGCTTCGACCGCGGGACGCGCGCGGCGTACTCGACCGACGCGTCCAACTTCCGGCAGGTCCCCCTCGGCGTCGTGCTGCCCCGGAGCCCGGAGGACGCGGTGGCGGCGATCGCCGTGGCGCGCGAGTTCGGCGCGCCGGTGCTCTCCCGCGGCGGCGGGACCAGTCTCGCCGGCCAGTGCACCAACACCGCCGTCGTGCTCGACTTCTCCAAGTACTGCCACCGGCTCGAGTCCGTCGACGCCGAAGCCCGGACCTGCGTGGTGCAGCCGGGGATCGTGCTCGACGAGCTGAACCGGCAGCTCGCGGACACCGGCCTGCGGTTCGGGCCGGAACCGGCGACGCACATGAACTGCACGCTCGGCGGGATGATCGGCAACAACTCGTGCGGCGCGACGGCCCAGCGGACCGGCAAGGTCGTCGACAACATCGCCCGCCTGGAAGTGCTCACCTACGATGGAACCCGGTTCTGGTGCGGGGAAACCGGCGACGAGGAGTACGCCGAGATCGAACGGCACGGCGATCCGCGCGCGGCGATCTACCGGCAGCTGCGCCGGTTGCGCGACGAGTACGCCGACGAGATCCGCCGCCGGTACCCCGACATCCCGCGCCGCGTCTCCGGCTACAACCTCGACTCCCTGCTGCCCGAACACCACTTCGACGTCGCCGGGCTGCTCGTCGGCAGCGAGTCCACTCTCGTCACCGTGCTGCGGGCCGAGCTGGAGCTCGTCCCGGTGCTGCCCGAGCGCACGCTCGTCGTCCTCGGCTACCGCGACATCGCGACCGCCGCCGACGCCGTGCCCGCGATCCTCCCGCACGAGCCGGTCGCCCTGGAAGGCGTCGACCACAAGCTGATCCGGGACCAGCAGATCAAGGACATGAACCCGAAGGCGCTCGGCGAGCTGCCGCACGGGCGCGCGTTCCTCATGGTGCAGTTCGCCGCCGGGACCCACGAAGAAGCCGAGCGGCAGGCGCACGCGATGCTCGACGCCCTGCACGACACCGAGCACGAAGCCGACGTCGAATTCCTCGACGATCCCGAGCGCGAGCACGAGCTCTGGCAGGTCCGCGAAGCCGGGCTCGGCGCCACCGCGCACCTGCCGGGCCGGGCCGACACCTTCGAAGGCTGGGAAGACTCCGCCGTCGCGCCGGAGCGGCTCGGCGAATACC
The DNA here is from genome assembly GCA_033793495.1 of Streptomyces sp. MN03-5084-2B. Taxonomy (GTDB): domain Bacteria; phylum Actinomycetota; class Actinomycetes; order Mycobacteriales; family Pseudonocardiaceae; genus Amycolatopsis. Next base: position 46,454 of record JARAWT010000053.1, read on the forward strand.
TGCGCAAGCTGACCGCGCTGTACGAGGAGTTCGGCTACGCCGGAGACACCGGCCCGAGCCTGTACGGGCACTTCGGCCAGGGCTGCGTGCACACGCGGATCCCGTTCGGCCTCTACACCGCCGACGGCGTCGCCACCTACCGGCGGTTCATGGAACGCGCCGCCGACCTGGTCGCGGAGCTGGGCGGCTCGTTCTCCGGCGAGCACGGCGACGGCCAGTCCCGCGGCGAACTGCTGCCGAAGATGTTCGGCGCGGAGCTGGTGACCGCGTTCGGCAGGCTGAAGGCCGTGTTCGACCCCGGCAACCGGATGAACCCGGGCAAGGTCGTCGCCCCCTACCGGCTCGACGAGAACCTGCGGCTGGGCGCCGGCTGGGCGCCCGCCGACCCGCAGGACCTCTACTTCCGGTTCCCGCACGACGGCGGCTCGTTCGCCGAGGCGGCCAACCGCTGCGTCGGCGTCGGCCGGTGCCGGCAGCACACCACGAGCGGCGGGCAGGTGATGTGCCCGTCGTACCAGGTGACCGGCGAGGAGGAACACTCCACGCGGGGACGGGCGCGGCTGCTGTTCGAGATGCTCGACGGCCACGGCGACAGCCCGGTCGGCGACGGCTGGCGCTCATCGGAAGTGCGTGAAGCTCTCGACTTGTGCTTGGCGTGCAAGGGGTGCAAGACGGACTGTCCGGCCAATGTGGACATGGCGACGTACAAGGCGGAGTTCCTCGCCCACCACTACGAAGGCCGCCCGTGGCGGCGGCCGCGGTCGGACTTCACGATGGGCTGGCTGCCGGCCGTGGCCCAGGTGGTGGGCCGCCTCCGGGCGGGCCGCGTGGTCAACGCACTGACGCACACGCCGGGGTTGTCCCGGCTGGCGACCCTCGTCGCGGGCGTCGAGGACCGCGAAGTCCCGCTGTTCGCCGGGGAGACGCTGCAGCAGTGGTTCGCCCGGCGCGGGCCGTCGGGCACCGGTGCCCGCGGGACGGTGCTGCTGTGGCCGGACACGTTCACCAACTCCTTCCACCCGCACGTCGGCCAGGCCGCCGTCCGGGTCATGGAAGACGCCGGGTGGCGGGTCACCATGCCGTCCGCGGCGCTGTGCTGCGGGCTCACCTGGATCTCGACCGGGCAGCTGGGCGTCGCGAAGCACGTCCTGGCGCGCACGGTCCGGGAGCTGGCCGCGCACCTGCACGAAGGCGGGCTCGTCGTCGGCCTGGAACCCAGCTGCACCGCGGTGTTCCGCGCCGACGCGGCCGAGCTGTTCCCGGGCGACCAGGACGTCCGGCGGCTGCGCGCGCAGACCGTCACCCTCGCCGAGCTGCTCACCGAGCACTCCCCCGGCTACCGGCCGCCGCGCCTGGACGCGAAGGCGATCGCGCAGGTCCACTGCCACCAGCACGCGGTCATGGGCTGGGAAGCGGACCGGAAGCTCCTGGAGGCCGCCGGGGTCGACGCCGAGCACCTCGACTCGGGGTGCTGCGGCCTGGCCGGGAACTTCGGCTTCGAAAAGGGCCACCTCGACGTCTCGAAGGCGTGCGCGGAGCGGGTCCTGCTCCCCCGCGTCCGGGACGCCGGGCCGGAGACCGCGGTGCTGGCCGACGGGTTCAGCTGCCGCACCCAGCTGCACGAGCTGGACAGCGGCGGCCGCGAAGGCGTCCACCTGGCGGAGTTGCTGGCCGGCGGGCTCGACACCCCGGCGGAGCACCCGCGGCGGAAGCGGAAGGCGGTGGCCGCCGCGCTCGGCGCCGCGGCGCTCGGGATCGCGGTGGCCCGGTGGGCCCGGTGACGCGCACGGTCGCGGCGGCGCGCGCGGTGTGGGGCGGCGGGATCGTGGTGACTTCGCGGTCGCTGCCGATCCCGCGGAGCGTGGCGCTGGCGCTGGGCGCGCGGCACCTGGCCCAGGCCGCCGCGGTCCTGCGGCGGCCGGAGGGCCTGACGGCCCGCTGGGGCTGGACGATCGACGTCGCGCACGGCGTGAGCATGCTCGGCCTGGCCGCGGTGTCCCGCCGGTGGCGGGCCGCGGCGCTGGCGAGCGCGCTGGGTGCGGCGATGTGGGCCCGCGCGGCCCGGGCCGGAGAACGGAGGCAGTCATGAACCAGGTCGTCGTGGTGACCGGAGCCAGCGGGGGTATCGGCCGCGCGGTCGCGCGGGCGTTCGGGGCCCGGCAGGCCCGCGTCGCCCTGCTGGCGCGCGGGGAGCAGGGTCTCAAGGCGGCCGCGGAGGACGTCACCCGCGCCGGCGGGACGGCCCTGGCCATCCCTGCCGACGTCGCCGACTTCGGCCAGGTCGACGCGGCCGCGTCCCTGGCCGAGAAGGAGCTCGGCCCGATCGACGTGTGGGTGAATGTGGCCTTCACGTCGGTGTTCGCACCGTTCGACGAGATCGAGCCGGACGAGTTCCGCCGCGTCACCGAAGTGAGCTACCTCGGGTACGTGCACGGCACGATGGCCGCCCTGCGCCGGATGAAGCCGCGCGACCGCGGCACGATCGTGCAGGTCGGCTCGGCGCTGGCGTACCGCGGAATCCCGTTGCAGAGCGCGTACTGCGGCGCGAAGCACGCGATCCAGGGGTTCAACGAGGCCCTGCGCTGCGAGCTCCTGCACGACGGCAGCCACGTCCGCACGACGATGGTGCAGATGCCGGCGGTGAACACGCCGCAGTTCTCGTGGGTCCGGTCGAAGCTGCCGCACCAGGCCCAGCCGGTGCCCCCGATCTACCAGCCGGAGGTGGCGGCCCGCGCGGTGCTGCACGCGGCCGGCCACCCGCGGCGCCGGGAGTACTGGGTCGGCGGGAGCACGGTGGGGACGCTGCTCGCGAACGCCGTCGCGCCGGGTGTCCTCGACCGGTACCTGGCGAGGACCGGCTACCGGTCCCAGCAGACCGGGGCGGAGAAGCCGCCGGACCAGCCGGAGAACCTCTGGTCGCCGGCGGACCGCGGCCGGGACTTCGGGGCGCACGGCCGGTTCGACGAGAAGGCGACGCCGAAGAGCGCGCAGCTGTGGGCGAGCCGGCACCACGGGGTCGTCGCCGCGGCCGGAGGTGCGCTGGCCGCGACGGCGCTGGCGGTGTGGCGGCGGGCGCGGACGTGACCGGGCTCGGGCCGGCCGGGCGCGCCTGAGCCCGGCCCGAAGCCTCGCCCGCGGACATCGGCCGAAAGGACGAGGCCGCGGCGCCCGAACCGCCCCTTCGGCCGAGGTGACCGGGCGCTGCCCTCCCCTAGCTTGAGGATCAGGTGGGGAGGAGGGACCCGTGAAGTTCACCGCCAAGCGAGTCGTCGTTGCCGGGGCCGTGGCCGGCGTGGCCGTGGTGGCCGTCGGGGCCACCGTGATCGCCACCGCCGCCGATCCCGTGTCGCCCGAAGTCACCGGCGCGGCTCCCGCCGAGGCCGGGCACGAGAACGAAGGCAGGTACACCACCGGGGACTACGTGCTGAACGTGCACGAACTCGACGACGACGGCGACGGCACCACCACCGCCATCGGGCCGCACACCACGTACTACTCGAAAACCCTGCACGGCAGCGGAAACCGGCAGCACACCGTCGTCAAGTTCTCGGCCGGACCGGACGCCGACGCACCGATCGTCTTCAGCTACCCGGTTCCCGCGCCCGGCCGGGTCGTCGACTGCGTGGCCGCCGGGACCGAGGCCGCGCCGCAAGTGCGGTGCGAGACGAGGTTGCCCGCGAGGTGATCGGCTGGGTACAGTCCGCAGCACGCCGCGTTGCCCCTTCGACTCGAGGAGCACGACGTGCGTACTCTCTTCTGCCTCGCGGCTGTCCTTCTCACCGTGCCCGTCGGCGGCGCCGACGCGGCCACCACGCGGAACTGGCCGGGTGACGCGGCGATCGCGGTCGCCGATCCCGCCGGGGTGCTCGGCGACAACATCAGCGGGCTTTCCTTCGACGGCCCCGATGTGCTGTGGGCGGTCAAGAACGGCCCGGGCACGCTCTACCGGCTCGTCCGCGACGCCGGCGGCTGGCGGCCCGCCGGCGACTGGGCGCTGCACTACCGCGACGGCCGCGGCGACCCGGACGCCGAAGGGGTCGTCGTCACGCCGGACGGCCTGGTCGCCGCGACCGAGCGCGACAACGACGGCGACGGCAGCCTGCTGAAGGTGCTCCGGTACGACCCCGGATCGACGGCGAGCGAACTCGACGCCACCGCGGAGTGGGACCTCACCGACGACCTGCCCGCCGTCGACGACAACGGCGGTTTCGAAGGCATCACCTGGATCCCGGACGCCTTCCTGACCGCCGGCGGCTTCCACGACGACCACGCCGAGGCCCGCTACGACCCGGCCCGCTACCCCGGCCACGGCACCGGCCTCTACTTTCTCGGCCTCGAAGACGCCGGCAGGATCTACGCCTACGCCCTCGACCAGGCGGGTGGCGGGTTCACCCGGGTGGCGTCCTTCTCCGCCGGCTTCCCGAACGTCATGGAGCTGGAGTTCGACCCGGCGACCGGCAGCCTCTGGTCGGTCTGCGACGACACCTGCTCCGGCAAGACGGCCACGCTGAAGCTCGGCGGCGGCAGGTTCACGGTCACCGCGACGTATGCGCGGCCGTCGAAGATGCCGAACTACAACAACGAAGGGTTCGCGATCTCCCCCGCCTGCGCCGCCGGACGCCGCGCGGTCGTCTGGGCCGACGACGGCAACGACGGCGGCCACGCCCTGCGGAGGGGAACCTTGCCCTGCGCCTGAAGCCGGCGTCAGCCGCCGTGGCCCGGCCCGGCGTTCGCCGCAGCCACCTTGGTGAACCCGGCCGGGACCTGCGGGGTGTTGACCGTCTTCACCAGCTCCGGCGTGCGCGGCAGGAACGCGAGATCGCTCGTCGTCCGCTGCCCGTCCGCGTCGGTGGTGATCCGGTGCACCGGCAGGTAAGTGGCCGCGTCGACCCACATCTCGCCGCCGGGGTAGCCGAGCTTGAGCACCTGGTGCCCCTGGTACTCCCCCGCACCGATCACCTCGTTCCGGCCGGAGCCGATCGCCGTCCTGATCCGGTCGGCGAACGACGACCGCGGCGGCAGGGCGCCCGGCACGTACCCGGGCAGCTTCGTGTCCTCCGTCGAGTAGGTGCGGTCCCGGTGGTTCACCGTGGTGTCCAGCAGGTGCGCGTAGTGGTCGATCACGGGCGAGCTGTCCCACGCTTCGATCCGGGTGTCGCCGGTGCCGTACACCCAGTACTGGCTCATCGTGACCTGGTCCTGGTACCAGACCGAACCTTCGCCGTGGTCGATGATCCGGTAGACGTGACCCGAGCTGCCGTCCAAGGCGGCCGAAACCCGCTCGACGACGTAGGCCGCGTCGCGGACTTCCGGAACGTTGCCGGCGTGGCTGCCGGCGAGCGTGGCCGCCACCGCGATCGCCAGCGCACCGGTCCCCGCCACGCTGCGGGTGACCAGGGTGCGCCGGCGCGCGCGCCGGGCCCGCCGGAGGACGACGTCGGGGTCGGTCCGGAAGGTTTCGCCGTCGACGGCCTGCCGGAGGCCTTCGCGGAGCCGGTTCTCCTGTTCGGTGTTCACAGCTTGGTCCCCGTCCGGTCGAAGAAGGATTTGAGGGCGGCCAGGGCCCGGGAGCTCTGGCTCTTCACGGTGCCCGTCGAGCAGCCGAGCACCGCCGCCGTCTCGCGCTCGGACAGGCCCTCCAGGTAGCGCAGCACCACCGTCGCGCGCTGCCGCAACGGCAGCGTCAGCAGCGCCTGCCGCAGGCCGTCGCGCCGGACCACGTCGTCCGCCGGGTCGGCCACCGCGGGCTCGTCGGCGAACCGGGCGACCGGCACCGAGCGCTCCCGTCGTCGCCACCGCCCGCGCACCTCGTTGAGCAGGATGCGCCGGACGTAGGCCTCCGGGCTGTCGGCCTGCCGCACCCGCCGCCAGTGCTGGTAGGCCTTGACCAGCGTGTCCTGGACGACGTCGTCGGCCAGGTGCCGGTCACCGCAGAGCAGGTACGCGCTCTGGTGCAGCGGCGTCGCCCGGCTGCGGACGAACTCGCGGAACTCCGCGTCGCGGCCGGTCTCGGCGTCCTCGGTCTGCTTCACACCGGGGTAGATGTGATCAGGCGCCGGAAGGTTGTCAGCCGGCCGGAGATCGCAGCCCGAGCGCGCTCACGAGCAACGCGGCCACCGCGGCCCGGTGCTCCGGGCCGTCCGCCCACCGCAGCCGGCGGCCGGCCTCGACCACCACGCCGAAGCCCGCGTGCACCAGCACCCGCGCCTGGCGCGCGTCGAGGTCCGGGCGGGCCTGCCGCAGGTGCTGCTCCCAGACCGCGATGTGCTCGCGCTGCGCCGCCACCAGCGGGCGGCGCAGCGCCTCCGGCAAGCCCGCGATTTCCGCGTTGGCCACGCTGTTGAGGGCGCTGTGCTCGAAGCTGTACGCCACGTACGTCGCCGTCAGCGCGCCCAGGGCGTCGTGCGGGCCGCTCGTCCCGCGCAGGTTGTGCTCGACCGCCTGGGCCAGCAGGTCCGCGGCCTGCAGGCAGGCCGCGGCCAGGATGTCCGCCTTGCCCGGGAAGTACCGGTAGAGCGCCGACGGCACCAGGCCCACCGCCTCCGCGATCCGGCCGTTCGTGACGGTGGCGAACCCGTCCCGTTCGAACAGCGGGACGGCGGCCGCGAGGATCTCCGAACGCCGGGTCCGGGGCACCGGCGGGGCGGGGATCTCGACGAAGACCGGCCCGGCCGCGGCGGGGCCGGTGGCCGCCACGCGCAGGGCGGTGAGCCGCAGCAGCTCCTCGAGCCGGCGCTGGGCGATCGCGTTGTGGTGCGTCGTGACGGACCCGATGGCCCCCAGCGCCGCCACGGCCCGCAGGTGCTCGCCGGGCCACGGGTACTCGCGCCGCACCGCCTCCGCCACGCGCTCGACGACGTGGGCGAACTTGGCCGCGAGCAGCCGGCGGTCTTCGCGCTCGAGGTACCGGGCTTCCCACCGGTACACGCCGCCGGTCTCCCGGTGGGCGACGGTGACGCGGGTGACGGCGGCGAAGACCTCCGCCGGGGACGCGTCCGGGGACACCTCGGCGAGCGCGGCGACGAGCCGGTCCGCCATCACGTTCGCGCACGTGGCGAACAGGGCGTACTTGTTCGGGAAGTGCCGGTAGAGGGCGGCCGCGGTGATGCCCACGCGCGCCGCGATCTCCTCCATCGACGCCGCGTGGTAGCCGCGCTCGCTGAACACCGCGGCGCCCGCCTCGACGATGAGCTGCCGCCGGTTGCGGGGCCGGACGGCCGCGGCCGGCTCGGCGGTCACCAAGGCCACCGGGCCGGGATACGCGGGAATCGGGCCATGCGGTCAGTCAACCACAGCCCGGCCAGGTCTTGCCGACGCGCGAAGCACCTTCTATGTTAATGGAGAATCTCGCCTCGAGCACCGCTCATACCGGCTACTGCCTACCAAGGAAGCTAGGTAAGTAAATGAGCAATCTCAGCAGGAGGAACGCCCTTTCCCTCGGCGTCGCGCTCGGCCTGGTCGGCGCGGCGAACGTCATCCCGGCGTGGGCCTCGGCCGCGGCCGGGGCCGACCCGTGGTGGGTCTGGGACGACGAGGTGGACCGGCTGATGGCCGGGCTCGTCGACGGCGGCGGCGTGCCCGCGGTCAACACCGCGCTGCGGTCGTGGGTGGACAACGACGACCCGCTCCCGGCCGGCCTGCCCGCCGACCTCACCGCCTGGCTCCAGGGGGTCAACCGGCTGCCGTCCTGGGCCGACCCGGCCAAGCTGCGCCGTGCCGCCGACTTCAACCGGCGCAAGGACACCTACCTGTTCGTGCTCTACGGCCTCGGCAGCGGCATCATGAGCACGGTCATCCCGCGGGAGGCCCGGTCGGTCTACTGGTCAGCGGGCGGCGCGAACATGCAGGACCGCGCGGCCAAGACGTTCACCTTCGGCTACGACCTGAGCGAAGCCGGCGCCTTCGAGCCCACGGGCCAGTTCGTCGTCACGGCGAACAAGACCCGCCTGGTGCACGCCGCCGTGCGGCACCTGCTGCCGCAGTCGGCGCACTGGCGGGCGGCCGCCGACGAGCAGATCCCGATCAGCAACGGCGACATCCTGGTCACCTTCCACAGCCTCGGCACCTTCGTGCACCGGAAGCTCAAGGAGTGGCACGTCCCGATGTCGGCCGCGGACGAGGCCGCCTTCCTGCACCAGTGGCAGGTCGCCATCCACCTGCTCGGCGTCCGGGACGAGTTCATCCCGCAGACCTGGGCCGCGGCCGACGCGCAGTCGGCGCAGGTGCTCACCCCGCTGCTCGCCCCGACGCCCGAAGGCAAGGAGCTCGCCGCGGACCTGCTCGGCCTGACCGCCCAGATCGACCTGGGTGTCACCCGCGGCTTCCTCAACGAGTTCGTCCGGTACGTGCTGAGCAACGAGGTCGGCGACTGGCTCGGCCTGCCGCGCGACTACGTGGCGGCGACCCTGATCCGCACCGGGTGGCCCGCCTACATCGCCTTCCGCGAAGGCCTGCTGCCCATCGCCCCCGCGGGCTTCTTCATGTTCGACCAGTTCGTCCGCGCGCTCGCCATGCTGTTCCTCAACCGGGGCACGTCCCCGACGAGCACGCCCATCACGATCCCGACCGGCAACCGGCCCGGCGCCTGAGCGGCGCCGGGCCCGCCGGGGTCAGGCCGGTCCCCGGCCCCACAGCCGCCACGTCTGGTTCAGCGGGCTGTTCTGGCCGACCGGCTTGCACGTCCACTGGATCACCGCGCCGCGGGCGGCCGTGGAAACCCCGCTGACGTCGACGCACTTGCCGCTGTGCCGGGCGACCAGCTGGTAGTCGTGGGCGTCGTTGCCGCCGTAGGTCACCCGGCGCGGCGAGAACTGCTGGTTCGTCGCGCCGTCGGTGCAGGTCCGCTGCTGCACGGCGGCACCGTCGTCGGCCGAGGCACCGGCCACCTCGAGGCACTTGCCGCTCTGCTGGTTGACGACCGTGTACGTGCCCGCGGCGCCGGCCACCGGGCGGAAGTTCCACTGCTGCTGGGCGCCGCCCTCGCAGAAGTCCTGCTGCTGCCGGTTGCCGTCCGCGGTGCTCAGGTCGGTGTTGTCCAGGCACTGCTGGGAATGCTGGGCGACGGCGACGCTCTGGAAGCTGCCGTCCGAGGGCGGCAGCAGGGTGATGCTCAGCGCGTCGTCGACGCCGGTGTGCGGGACGTTGACGGTCACGGCGTTGCCGGACACGGCCACCACCGAGTCCCGGATGGTCACCGGGCTCTGGACCGCGGCCCCGCCGTTGTACGGGAGCTGCTGGACGACGACCCGCACCTGGTTGTTCTGGACGACGCCGGAGGTGGTGTCCAGGCGCTGCAGGGCGACGGCGACGTTCCCCGTCGTGCGGCCGCCGCCGACCAGGACCTTCGCCGTACCGGCCGCCTTCGTGGCGAACGGGTCGTAGTTCGCGCTGGGCGTCGAGGCCACGATCTGGCCGGTCTGCGCACCGTAGAAGCGGTAGGCCCACCACTCGCCCTTGGGCAGGTACCGGCCCGCGGAGTTGCGCACGAGCAGGTTGGCCAGGTCGTTGTGCAGGTTCCCGCCACTGGCCCAGTTCGCGCGCAGCCCGTCGGCGCCGGAGCGTTCGAGCCGGGAGATGTACCAGGCGCCGTCGCCGGGGTTCTGCTCGTTCGACGCCCCGTACTCGTTGATCTGGTACGGCCGTGGGTGCGGGATGCCCCGCGAGCCGAGCGACGCGTCGGCCGCGGCGACGTTCGCCACCGGGTCGCCCGGCAGCGAGTGCCAGCTGACGATGTCCGGCACCGTGCTCGAGCCGCGGACGAAGTCGAGGTACTGCGTCCACCAGCTCGTCCCGGTCGACGGAACCCCGGCGAGGCTCGGGCCGACGATCGCGTGCGCCGGGAAGGCCGCCCGGATGCGCTGGTAGGCGCGCTGCCACATGGCGAAGTACTGGCTCTGCGGCCGGTTCCAGAACAGCGTGATGTTGGGCTCGTTCCAGATGTCCCACTCCACCGGGGCCCCGGTCGCCCGCACGTCGTTGATCAGGCGGGTGAGGAAGGCGTCGTAGTCGGACCAGTCGCCGTTGTCGCCGGGGAAGCGGGAGATCGGGTAGCCGTCCGCGCCCCACAGGTCGTGCACCAGCAGGACGAACTGGCCGCCCAGCGAACGGGTGCGCAGCAGCTGTGCCCGGGTGGCGTTCCACCGCCGGTCGTACTTGCCCGAGACCCAGCCGCCCGGGCTGTCCAGCTGCGCGCCGCCGGCCCGCATCGCCTGGAAGCGCACGTCCTGGAAGAAGTGGTCGGGCGGGTTCGCGGCGTTCTCGGTCATGCCGTAGATCCACCCGGAAGCCCGGTAGGTGGGTGCGGCGCCGGCGGCGGAGAAGTCGACCGAGACCGACTCGTCCGCGGCCAGCGCCGGCTCGGGAAGGGCCACGGCGGAAGCACCGGTCAGTGCGCCGGCGACGAGGAGGGCGGCCAGGCCACGGCGGACGCGTGGCCGCTGACGCGAGAGGTCCACAGACGACTCCTTTGGCGGTGGACGTGCGGGAGCCGATCCCGGTCATCGAACCGGTTCGACCACCAAGGAAGGTACGCTGCAGGGAATTCACCGACAATCGGCCGAATGGAGGCGAACCGGTTCGGCAAGGCCGGACCCGGCTCTCGGAGTGCGGCACGGCCCCGGCCGCCGAGCGCACCGGAAGGGGCTCCCCCCGCGTCACCCGTGGGGAAAGCCCCTTCCGTCCGCCCCAGCGGCTCAGCGGTAGCCGGCGGCGACCACGTTCGCCTGCACGGCGTTCTCCGTCGCGTCCGAGGGGTAGCCCGCGACCATCGCCCCTTCGTAGAACGTCCCCGCGCTCAGGTTCGCCCCGCCGCCGGGCTTGCAACAGTCACCACCGCTGCCCAGGATGATCGCGCCCTGCTTCTTCATCGGGCTGTAGCCGCCCGGCAGGCCGCCGTCCCACATCGTCGTCAGGCTGCCGGACTGGGCGTTGCTGCCCTTGAGCGCGAAGCGGGACGTGCCGTTGTTCTTCAGCATCGCGGTGACGAACTTGCTGGGCAGCGCCCGCTGGTTCGGGTTCCACTGCTGGCTGCCACCCGGGTACAGCCCCCACTCGAGGTCGGCCTGCACCCACGGGCCGCCGCCCTGGCAGCCGCCGAACCAGCACTCGGTGCCGAAGTTGATCGCGTCCATCGCCCCGGCCGCGTCGGCCTTCCGCGTGGTTTCGCTGTTGCCGTAGTCGAAGCAGCAGCCGCTGTTGACGTGCGTCCCGCTGGTCACCATGTACATGCCCTCGGGCGCGCTGCCGGTCGGGACGCCCGTCAGGTGCCCGTCCCGCCAGTAGCTGTTGCCGGGGTTGATGTACAGCGAATACGCCTTCGAGCCACCGACCGTGAGCGACTCCGACGTGGCTTTCGCCGGGCTGCTCTGGCTGGATCCCGGAACCACGGTCGATCCCTGGTACCACAGGTCGTTCCCGCGTCCGGACTGGTCGTAGACCACCGTGATGACGCAGTTCGTCCCTGCGCAGAAGGAATCCTGGGCGGCCGCGTCGACGGTGCCGCCCGCCGCACGGAGACCGACGTTCCGGGTCGTGTTGTCGGACGAGCGGCGGACCTGGTACAGGTTGCCGGCGTAGTTCCCGTAGAGCGCCCGGACCGTGCTGTGCGCGGCGACGCACGGCGTGCCGCCGGAGGCGTAGATGTCGCACGGCGCCGTGCCGGTCGGGGGCGGCGGCGTCGTCCCGGCGCTCCACTGCTGGTTGCTCTGGCCGTGGCAGGTCCAGAGGACGACCGCGGTGCCGTTGGCCGTGCCGGCGCCGGTCACGTCCAGGCACAGTCCCGATTGGACACCGGTGATCGTCCCGTCGGCGTTCTGCCGCCACTGCTGGTTCGCCTGGCCGTTGCACGACCAGATGATCACGGCCGTCCCGGGCGCGGTCCGCCCGCCGTAGGCGTCCACGCACCGGGTGCCGTTGAGCGTGCGCAGCTCACCCGCCGTGGTGAATTCGTACGCCTGCCCGGCCTGGCCGCCGCAGTCCTGGATCTCCAGCGCCGTTCCCGGCGTGTCGGTACCGCCCTTGACGTTCAGGCACCGCCCCGACGCCGCGCTCACCAGCGGCGCCGTCGCGGCCGAAGCGGGTATCGCCCCGGCCAGCGCCGACACCAGCATCGCGGCGACCATCACGAACACGCGCACGATTCCTCCTCTGTGACAACCGGGCGGGGGCTCCGCCACCCGCACCCCCGAAGGGAATTGCCGGTGGACAGTGACCTCACGCCGACTTGCGCGGCACCAGTTCGGTGTCGAGCACCGTGGACCGGCGCGGGGCCGCGCCGTCGATCATCGCCAGCAGTTCCGCGGTCATCCGGGCGCCCATCTCCTCGACCGGCTGGCGCACGGTGGTGAGCGGCGGGTCCGTCCAGCAGCTGATCGGCAGGTCGTCGAACCCGACGAGGGCGACGTCCTCGGGCACCCGCCGGCCCGCGCGGCGCAGCGCGCGCAACGCCCCGACGGCCATCATGTCCGAGGCCGCGAAGATGCCGTCGACGTCCGGGCGGCGGCTCAGCAGCCGGGCCGTCGCGTACTCGCCGGACCCCTGCCCGAAGTCGCCGCACACCACGAGGGTTTCGTCGTACCGGCCGGCCCGCGTCATCGCCTGCCGGTACCCGAGCAGCCGGTCCACCCCCGCGGTCATGTCCTGCGGCCCGGCGACGGTCGCCACGACCTGGCGGCCGCCGTCGAGCAGCCGCTGGGTCGCCAGCCGCGCCCCGCCCTGGTTGTCGGCGTCCACGTACGGCAGCCGGCCCGTCCGCCCCGCCTGGACCGGCCGCCCGCCGAACACCACGGGGATGCCGAGCCAGTCCAGGTCGAGCGGGCGGCGGCCGTGCATGCCGACGACGAGCGCGCCGTCGACGTGCCCGCCGTCGAGGTACCGGACCACCGGCGACTGGTAGTCGTCGGTGGCCGGCACGGTGAGCAGCACCAGCTGCACCCCCACCGCGGACAGCTCCCGGCCGACCCCCGCGGCGATGCGCGGGAAGTACGGGTCGGTGAACAACCGCGGCACTTCCTCGCACACCACCAGGGCGATCGAGCCGGTGTGCCGCGCGCTGCTCGCCTTCGCCGCCCGCTGCCGGGCGTAGCCCAGCGCCAGCATCGCGGACTCCACCTGCTTGCGGCGTTCCGGGCTCACCCGGGGGAAGCCGTTGAGCACGCGGGAAGCCGTGGCGATCGACACCCCGGCCGCCCGCGCGACGTCGGCCAGCGTGGGCCGGAACCCCGACGACGGTTCGACCACGGTCACGGTCTCACGCTCGCTGGAGCTGGAAGCGCTGGTTGGGGTTCCCGGTGAACGTCCACTGGGAGATCCGCGCGCCGTCGGCGGTCGAAACACCCCAGACGTCCATGGCCAGGCCGCTCAACCGGTTGACCAGGCTCACCGCGCCGCTGCCCTGGTCGACGACCCGCCACTGCTGCGCGGTGGCGTTCGTGTCGGCCTGCTGGCTGATGTCCGCGCCGCTGTTCGCGTTCGCCGCCTGGAGCACCAGGCCACTGTGGCGGGCCCGGACGCGGTAGTAGCCGTCACCGGAGTCGACGAAGTCGAACTGCTGGCTGAGGCCGCCGTTGGCCGGCTCCTGCTCGATGAGCGCGCCGGCCGCCGTCGAGGCGCCGGTGATCCCGACGAGCTTGCCGCTGTGCTGGGCCGTCAGCTTGTAGTTCACGCCGGTCTGGACCGGCGGCGTCGGCGGCTGGGTGTTCGAGTCGAACTGCGTGATGAACTTCCACACCTCGCCCGAGGTCCAGGTCTGCCAGCCACTGCCGCCGCCGTCCTTCGGACCCGGGTCGTGCCCGCCGTCGAAGGCGCCCCAGACGACCGGGTACCCGGCCCGGCAGCCGGAGTAGGCGGTGACGATGTGGGTCCGGCTGCCGCTGGCGGGCTCCGGCGGGTTCTGCGGGGTGCACCCGTTGTTGCGCACGAACTGGTCGCGCAGCTGACGCCCGGACGAGATCGGCAGGACGTTGTCGCCGATGCCGTGCATGCCGATGTAGGCCACCGGCTGGGTGCCGCCGCTGCAGCCGCTCAGGTTCGCCCCGGAGTACACCGCGACCGCGCGGAACACGGTGGGCCGGGCACAGGCGAGGGCGTAGCTCATCGCCGCGCCGTAGCTGAAGCCGCCGGCGAAGACCTGCGAGGTGTCGACGCAGAGCGCCCCTTCGAGCTGCTTCAGCAGGTCGTCGATGAAGGTGACGTCCTGGCCGCCCGGGTTGGCCCAGCCGTTGCCGTTGCCCTGCGGTGCCACGAAGATCGTGTTGTTGCCGGAGCTGTCGGCCAGCCGGCGCAGCCCGTAGTAGGACCAGTTGTAGCCGTCGGTCCCGCCCGAGTCGACGTCGTTCATCGTGCCGCCCCGCCAGTGGAGGCCGACGAACAGGCGGTAGGAGTGGTTGTTGTCGTAGTTGGCCGGTACGCGCAGGATGTAGCTGCGGTTCTGGCCGCCACTGGAGATCGTGTGGTTGCCGCTCGCCAGCCCGGGTGCCTTCCCGCACCCCGCGGTGCCGGCGGCCGGGGCGGCCGGCACGTCCGGGGCGGCCGGGGCGGCCTGGGCGATACCGCTCACCCCCAGCGCGAGCACGGCTCCGATCACGGCGGAGGCGAACAGGGATCTCTTCACCATCAGGGGGACTCCCTCTGTCTACGGACGTCGTCGTCCTCCCGGGCCGGGGGAGATCCCGGGAGCAGTAAGGTCCACAATGGATTGTCTGGCGAGTGCGGTCACCGGCCGAAGAGCCGGCGCTGGATCTCCCGGCGGTAGTCCTCGAGGGTGTTGTCGAGGTGGACGCCGGCGGCGTGGGCCGCCGCGTCCGGATCGCCGTCGCGGATCGCCCGGTAGATCGCGGCGTGCTCGTCGATCGCACCCGCCGCGTGCCCGCCGATCGCGCCGGACATCCCGATGATGTTCGACTGGCGTTGCAGACGGCGGGCCTCACCCACGGCCGCGACCAGGAACTGGTTGTGCGACGCGGCGGCGATCCCGGCGTGGAAGTCGTCGTCGCCCCGGTCGAACAGCGAGTACTGGCCGCTCAGGTGACCGTGCCGGCAGGTCTCGGCGGCGGCCTCGATCGCGCGCAGCTCGGCGGGCGTGGCGTTGGCCGCGGCCAGGCGGCTGGCCGCGGTCTCCTGGATCCGGCGGAATTCGAAGAGCATGTAGACGTGGTCGAGATCGGTGGGCAGGAAGAACGCGCCCCACCGGGAACCGCCGAGCATGCCCTCGTCGTCGGAGACATACAGCCCACGTCCTTTGTGTGCTCGCACCCGGCCGACGGCCGAGAGGATCTTGACGGCCTCCCGCACCATGGTCCGGCTGGTTCCCATCCGCGCCGCGAGCTCGTTCTCGGTCGGCATCCGGTCGCCGGGCCGCAGCTCCAGTTCGGCGATCAGCCGGAGGATCTGCTCCGCCACCACTTCGTAGCCGGGGCGGTACGGGACAGGCGGTGCTACTTCCTCGTCACGGGTCACTTGATGAGTATGACTCAGCAACTCCGGTCAGCACCTTACCTCGTTCACCCGCCATCCGGTCAATCTCGGCCGGGGCGGACTGAAAGTTACATCCCGGACGCCCGCCACCAGGTCAGGACGGAGCAATGAGCATGCTCTTCGCTTGACGCCGGGCAGGCGCGCTGTTCTCATGGATCACTGACCCACCAACGGAAACACCGACACCAACGTCGAAACTTTCGATCGCCGTCCGATCCTCGCCGCGTCGAATGAGTCCTACACATCCTGCCCGGTCCGCCCGGACGGAGGCCGGCCCGGCGAGCCACCCGGACGGCCGAGCGCCGGGGACCGCACGATCAGTACACAGTGGACGGTTCGGCGCGCCTGACCGCCGACCCGTTCCCGGAGAGGTCCCCGCCCATGCTGTCGCGCACCGCCGCCGCTGCGTTCGTCACCGCTCTCGTGGTGACTGCCCTCGCCACCCCGTCCGCCCAGGCCGCGACCGTCACCATCGCCGTCGCCCCGAACGGCGCCGACACGAATCCCGGTACCCCCGAACAGCCGGTCGCCACCCCGGCGAAAGCCCAGGAGCTGGCCCGCGCCCAGTCGGCGGCCAACGACGTCGTCGTGCAGCTGGCCGCCGGCACCTACCGGCTCGCCGCCCCGCTGCGGTTCACCGCGGCCGACTCCGGACAGAACGGCCACACCGTCACCTGGCAGGCCGCACCCGGCCAGCAGCCGGTCCTCTCCGGCGGCAGCCAGGTCACCGGCTGGTCGGTGCAGGACGCCGGGCAGAACATCTGGGTGGCCTCGGTGCCGCAGGGCGCCGACTCCCGGCAGCTGTTCGTCGACGGCGCGCTCGCCCCGCGCGCCGGGATCACGATCTCCCGCAACGACGTGCAGTTCACCACCAGCGGGATGACCATCACCAACCCGGCGCTGAACTACCTGGCCACGCTGCCGCAGCAGAACCGGATCGAGGTGGAGAGCCAGAACTCCTTCACCGACCGGTACTCCCCCGTGGACCGGATCAGCGGCACGTCGATCGTCATGCAGCAACCGGCGTGGAACAACAACAACTGGGGCTACGACACCCTCGCCAAGCCGTTCGGCGGCGGCCAGCTGTTCCTCGAGAACTCCTACTCCTTCCTCAAGAACACCGGCCAGTGGTACCTCGACCCGCAGGCCGGGAAGCTGTACTACAAGGCGCCCGGCGGCTGGGTCCCCGGCAGCCACGACGTCGAGCTCCCCCGGCTGCAGTCGCTGCTGCAGATCGGCGGCACCTACGACAACCCGGTGCGCGGTCTCGCCTTCAAGGGCCTGAGCTTCGAGCACACCACCTGGCTCACGCCCAGCACTTCGGTCGGCTACGCGAACCAGCAGACCGGCACCTTCCTGCCGGCCGCGGCCCCGATGCCGGGTGACTTCCTGACCTCGTGCCAGTCGGGCTGCCGGCAGTTCGAGGGCGCGCGCAACGGCTGGGCGCAGGCGCCCGCCGCGGTCCAGGTCTCGGCCGCCACCGGGATCACCTTCAGCGGCAACACCTTCACCCACCTCGGCCAGGTGGCCCTGGGCATCGGCAACGACGCGAACGCGCACGCCTCCGGCGTCGGCCTGGGCGCGTCGTCGATCACCGTCGACCACAACACCTTCACCGAGAACTCCGGCGGTGGCGTCATCGTCGGCGGGGTGCGCCCCGACGCCCACCACCCGTCGAACCCGGCGATGCTCAACAAGGACGTCACCATCTCCTACAACACGGTGAGCCGGGTCGCCCTGGACTACCGCGAGATGGCCGGCATCCTCTCGACCTACGCGACGCACACCGTCATCACGCACAACGACGTCTCGAACCTGACCTACGACGGCATCGACGTCGGCTGGGGCTGGGGTGCCAACGACCAGGGCGGCAGCCAGGACTACCGCAACCGCGGGCTGTACGACTACCAGCCCGTCTACAGCACGCCGACCACGCTGCGGGACACCGTCGTCAGCTACAACCGGGTGCACGGCACGAAGAAGCTGATGCACGACGGCGGCAGCATCTACAACCTCTCCGCCAACCCGGGCAGCTCCATCGACCACAACCACATCTTCGACAACAACCGCACGGTGGGCCTGTACCTGGACGAGGGCTCGCGGTACGTGACGCTGTCGGCCAACGTCATCCAGGACTCCGGGGTCTGGGCGTTCACCAACGCCAACGGGTCCAACAACACCAACGACAGCACCTTCAGCGGCAACTGGTACAACGGCGGCGCGACGCAGGTGGCCACCGGGTCGCCGCACAACAACGTGCTGACCGGGAACGTCCAGGTCAGCGGCACGAACTGGCCGTCGGGCGCCCAGCAGGTCATCGCCGCCGCCGGCACCGGCGGCGGCACCACCCCGACCGCGGGCCCGGTCCGCGCGCTCGGCAAGTGCCTGGACGTCAGCGGCGTCTCCACCACGCCCGGGGCGGCGGTCCAGCTCTGGGACTGCAACGGCGGTACCAACCAGGCCTGGGCCCGGACCACCGCCGGCGAGCTGACCGTCTACAGCGGCGACAACACCCGCTGCCTGGACGCCACCGGCCAGGGCACCACCCCGGGCACGAAGATCGTGACCTGGAACTGCAACGGCCAGGGCAACCAGCGCTGGCAGGTCAACGCGAACGGCACGATCACCGGTGTCCAGTCCGGGCTGTGCCTCGACGTGACCGGGTCCTCGACCGCGAACGGCGCCCTGATCCAGCTGGCCACCTGCACGGGCGCGAACAACCAGAAGTGGACTCTCGGCTAGCCCCGAGGTGGCCTTCGGCGCGGTGAACGCACCGAAGGCCACCTCGGGACGCTTCCTCCTCGCACCAGCGAACAAAGGAGTTCGGCCATGGTCTCCCGCAAGCTGCTCAGAACCCTGCAGGCCGCCGTGGCGGCCGTCCTCCTGGCCACCGGGGCGGTGGCCGGGACGGGCAGCGCGGCCCAGGCCGCCACGCAGGAAGCGTGCGACCTCTACGCCGCCGGCGGCACGCCGTGCGTCACCGCCCACAGCACCACCCGCGCCCTGTTCGGGGCGTACAACGGCCCGCTGTACCAGATCCAGCGGGCCTCGGACCAGAGGTACCTCGACATCGGCCTGCTGACGGCGGGCGGCTACGCGGACTCGGCCCCGCAGGTCACCTTCTGCGCCGGGACCCGGTGCACGGTCACGAAGATCTACGACCAGACCGCCAACCACAACGACCTGCCGATCTCGTGGGGCGGGTTCTGGAAGGGCCCCGGGCCGAACGGGTCGGACGTCGGCGCGGACGCGATGGCGCTGCCGGTGACCGTCGGCGGGCACCCGGTGTTCGGGATCAAGGTCACCCAGGGCGTCGGCTACCGGATCGACAACGCCAAGGGCGCGCCGGTCGGGGCCCAGCCCGAGGGGATCTACATGATCACCTCGTCGAACTACGTCAACCAGTGGTGCTGCTTCGACTACGGCAGCGGCGAGGTCTCGCACAACGACACCGGCAACGCCACCATGAACGCCATCTACTGGGGCACCGCCTGCTGGTTCAACGGCTGCACCGGCACCGGCCCGTGGGTGGAGGCCGACCTGGAGAACGGCATGTACCACACCGGGACCGGGTCCAACAAGGACCCGAACAACCCCGGGGTGCACCACCCGTTCGTCAGCGCGTGGCTGAAGAACAACGGGACCAGCAACTTCACCCTGAAGTACGGCGACGCCACCAGCGGCGGCCTCACCACGCCGTATTCGGGCGGCCTGCCCCGCGGCTACTCGCCGATGAAGCTGGAGCCGTCGATCCTGCTCGGCACCGGCGGGGACAACAGCGTCTCCGGGGTCGGCGAGTTCTTCGAAGGCGCCGTGACCAGCGGCTTCCCGACCGACGCCACGGAGAACGCGGTGCAGGCCAGCGTCATCGCCGCCGGGTACAGCACCGGCGGGGGCTCGACCACGACCGGCGCGGTGCACGCGGTGGGCGCGAACAAGTGCCTCGACGTCAACGGCGTCTCCACCACCCCCGGCACCGCGGTCCAGATCTGGGACTGCAACGGCGGCGCGAACCAGACGTGGACGCGGACCGGGACCGGCGAGCTGAACGTCTACAGCGGTGGCGACACCCGGTGCCTCGACGCCTCCGGCAAGGGCACCACGCCCGGCACCAAGGTCATCATCTGGAACTGCAACGGGCAGAACAACCAGCAGTGGACGTTCAACACCAACGGAACGGTCACCGGGGTCCAGTCCGGACTGTGCCTCGACGTCACCGGTTCCGGGACCGCGAACGGCACCGCGATCCAGCTGGCCACCTGCACCGGCGCGAACAACCAGAAGTGGTCCCTGAGCTGAAAGGTCCTCCCATGTCTTCGTTCGAGCTGTCGCGGCGCCGGCTGATCGTGGTGGCCGGGGCCGCCGCGGCCGCCGGCGTGGTCCGCGTCCCCGCCGGATGGGCCACCGAAGGACCCAGCAGCTACACCCCGAGCTGGGCGTCGGTGGACCAGCACCCGCCCGCGCCGGAGTGGTTCCAGGACGCCAAGTTCGGCATCTACTACCACTGGGGCGTGTTCAGCGTGCCCGCCTTCGGCAACGAGTGGTACCCGCGGAACATGTACATCGGCGGGTCCAACGAGAACAACCACCACAAGCAGGTGTTCGGCGACCCGTCGGCGTGGCCGTACCAGAACTTCATCACCGGCGCCCGCGACAAGGCGGGCAACTGGGTGCAGTTCGCGCCGAAGCTCAAGTCGGCGGGCGGCAACTTCGACCCCGCCGAGTGGGCCCAGCTCTTCTTCGACGCCGGCGCGAAGTTCGCCGGCCCGGTCGCCGAGCACCACGACGGCTACTCGATGTGGAACAGCACGGCCAACGAGTGGAACTCGGTCAAGACCGGACCCAAGCTCGACCTGCTGCGGCTGCACGCGGACGCCATCCGCGCGAAGGGCCTCAAGCTGCTCGCGGCGCTGCACCACGCGTACCACTTCACCGGCTACTACGACCACGTGCCGACCCAGTCCACCGAGTCGCTGCGCCGGCTGTTCGGCCAGAACGGGGCTCAGGCGGAGAACCAGCTCTGGTTCGACAAGCTCCGGGAGGTCGTCGACGGCTACCAGCCCGACCTCGTGTACCAGGACTTCAACCTGACCCAGGTCGCCGAGGCGCAGCGGCTGAACTTCCTGTCGCGCTACTACAACCAGGCGGTCGCCTGGAACAAGGACGTCGTCGCCACGTACAAGGACGGGTTCAACAACCGCGGGGAGGTCTTCGACTTCGAACGCGGCGGACCCGGTGACCTCCTGAGTCCGTACTGGATGACCGACGACAGCATCTCCAGCTCCAGCTGGTGCTACACGAACGGCATCGGCTACTACTCGATGAAGGCCATCCTGCACTCCCTGCTCGACCGGGTCAGCAAGAACGGCACCATGCTGCTGAACATCGCGCCGATGGCGGACGGCACCATCCCGTCCGGGCAGCGCACGATCCTGCTCGGCATCGGCAACTACCTCAAGCGGTTCGGCGAATCCGTCTACGGCACCCGCGCGTGGGCGGTCTACGGCGAGGGGCCGACGAAGATGGGCGGCGGCTCGTTCACCACCCCGGTGGAGGGCACCAGGACCGACGTCCGGTTCACCCGGAGCAAGGACAACACGGTGCTGTACGCGACCGTGCTGGGCTGGCCCGGGAGCACCTTCCCGATCACCACGCTGAGCTCGAGCCGGATCAACCTGTCCAACCTCGTGTCGGCGCAGCTGCTCGGCCCGGACGCCGGCACGGCCACCGCCCTGCCCGCCCCCGTCCAGGACGCCTCCGCGCTGCGCGTCCAGCTGCCCTCGGCCACCCCGCCGTTCGACGCACCGGCGTACGTGGTGAAGCTGACCTTCTCCGGCCAGGTCCCGGCGCCCGGCTCCGGCCCCCTGCCCACCGGCTGGACCCGGATCGCGAACGTGACCACCGGGCTCGTGCTGGACGGCGGCGGCACCGTCGCCGCCGGGTCCCCGCTCAAGCAGTGGAACTGGGACGGCAGCACCAACCTGCAGTGGCAGCTGACCGACGCCGGCGGCGGGTACGTCCGGATCGTCAACCGCACCAACGGGCTGGTCGCCGACAGCCGGGGCAACACCGCCAACGGCGCCACCTGCGTGCAGACGGCGTGGACCGGCGCCACCAGCCAGCAGTGGAAGCTGACCGGCCTGGGCAACGGGCGGTACCAGATCGTCAACCGGGCCACCGGTACGGCGCTCGACGGCATGGGCAACACCACCGCCGGTTCGAGCGTGGGCCTCTGGACGCCCAACGGCAGCACCAACAACCAGTGGACCATCACCGCCGTGTGACGGCGGATCCTCGAGGAGACGAGATGCGCACACGGCTCGGGTGGCTCGCCGCCGCCGTGGCGGTTCTGGCCGCCACCCTGCTGCCGGGCACCGCCACCGCCGAATCGAACGGCGGGGTCCGGGTGATGCCCCTGGGCGACTCCATCACCGACGGCACGCAGGTACCCGGCGGGTACCGGATCGGGCTCTGGCAGCGGGTCACCGCGGGTGGCTACCAGGTGGACTTCGTCGGCTCGCAGTCCAACGGCCCGGCGTCCCTCGGCGACCACGACCACGAGGGCCACCCGGGCTGGCGCATCGACCAGATCGACGCGAACATCGTGTCCTGGCTGCGCACCAGCACCCCGCACACGGTCCTGCTGCACATCGGCACCAACGACGTCCTGCAGAACCACGACGTCGGCGGCGCCCCCGCCCGGCTGTCCGCCCTGGTCGACCACATCACCGGGACGGCACCGGACGCCGAGGTGTTCGTCGCGACGATCATCCCGATCGCCAACAGCGGGCAGGAGGCGGCGGCCCGCACGTTCAACGCCACGATCCCCGGCATGGTGCAGAGCAAGCAGAACGCCGGCAAGCACGTGCACCTGGTGGACATGCACGCCGCGCTGACGGCCGCCGACCTGATCGACGGCGTCCACCCCACGGCCACCGGCTACGACAAGATGGCCGCGGTCTGGTACGCGGCGCTGCAGTCGGTCCCGGGCAGCATCGGCACCCCCGGGCAGTCTTCGGCGAGGCAGCTCGTCGGCGCGCAGTCCGGCCGGTGCGCGGACGTCACGTCCTCCGCCGACGGCACACCGGTGCAGCTGGCCGACTGCGCCGGAGCGCCGTGGACGCCCACCGGCAAGCAGCTGACGACCGCGGGGAACAAGTGCCTGGACGCGTCCGGGCAGGGCACCTCCGACGGCACCCCGGTGATCATCTGGACCTGTTCCGGCCAGTCCAACCAGCAGTGGACCGTCAACGCCGACGGCACGATCACCGGCGTGCAGTCCGGCCGGTGCCTGGACGCGACCGGGCAGGGCACCACCGCCGGGACCAAGCTGATCCTGTGGACCTGCCACGGGCAGGCGAACCAGAAATGGACGCTGCGGGCGGCCGCCTGACCGGGAGCGCTCCCAAAGATTGCGCTGAAAAGAACGCACTCCGAAAATCGATCACCGTGACCCTCTTTGCACCAGCCCGTCGCTGTGGTTACATCGGTACAACTCCAGATTGAGAGCGCTCCCAGAAATTGCCACAACGACGTGGAGGACCCCTATGAAGCTGAGGAACGCCCTTTCCGCGGCGCTGCTCGCCGCGGCGAGTGTCGCGGCACCCCTCGCCGCCGCCCCGGCCGCGCACGCGGACACGCTGATCTGCGACCAGTACGGCTCGACCACCATCGGCGGCCGGTACGTCGTGATGAACAACCGGTGGGGCAGCAGCGCGCAGCAGTGCATCAACGTCACCGGCAGCGGGTTCCGGATCCAGACCCAGCAGGGGTCCACCAGCGGCGGCGCGCCGCTGTCCTACCCGGCCGTCTACCTCGGGTGCCACTACTCGAACTGCTCCCCCGGCTCCCCGCTGCCCCGGCAGCTCAGCCGGATCGGCAGCGCACCGTCGTCGATCTCGTACAACTACGTCGGCAACTCGGTTTTCGACGCCTCCTACGACATCTGGATGGACCCGACGCCCAAGACCAACGGGGTCAACCAGATGGAGCTGATGATCTGGTTCAACCGCGTCGGCGGGGTCCAGCCGGTCGGCGGCCGGGTCGGCACCACCAGCATCGGCGGGCGCGGCTGGGAAGTGTGGCAGGGCAACAACGGCGGCAACGACGTGGTGTCCTACGTGGCCCAGTCCACCCTCTCGGGCTGGTCGTTCAACGTCATGGACTTCGTCAACGACGTCGACAACCGCACCCGCGTCGACCGGTCCTGGTACCTCACCAGCATCCAGGCCGGCTTCGAGCCGTGGCGCGGCGGCGTCGGGCTCGCGGTCAACTCGTTCTCCGCGAGCATCAATTAGCGTCGAAAGTTTCGACGGGGTTTCCGAAAGCAGCCGGAATGTAATTTACACCGGGCCACGGCCCACTAAGGATTCACCGATGAAACTCGCCCATTTCTTCGCCGGTGTGCTGGCGGTCTGCGCCGCGTTGGCCGTCGTTCCCGGCACCGCGGAAAGCGCCGCCGTCCCGGTGCCGATCATGCCGCTCGGGGACTCGATCACCCAGGGCGGCTCGATCGGCGGCTACCGCCTCGACCTCGGCGCGAAGCTGCGGGCCGACGGGCGTTCGATCGACTTCGTCGGCTCCCTGGCCGACGGGCCGGCGAGCATGCCCGACCGCAACCACGAAGGCCACCCGGGCTGGACCATCGCCCAGATCGACGCGAACATCTCCGGCTGGCTGAACACCTACCGCCCGCACACGATCCTGCTCCACATCGGCACGAACGACATGTACGGCAGCGACCCGGGCGGGGCGCCGCGGCGGCTCTCCGCCCTGGTCGACCGGATCACGAACCAGGTGCCGGACGCCGAGCTCTTCGTCGCCACCATCATCCCGATCCGGTTCGCCGACCCGACCGTCCGCACGTTCAACGCGGCGATCGCCCCCGACATGCGCGCCAAGGCCGCCGCCGGCAAGCGCGTGCACCTGGTCGACATGTACCCCTCGGTCGCCATCGCGGACCTGCCCGACGGCATCCACCCCAACGCGGCCGGCTACAGCAAGATGGCCACCACCTGGTACAACGCCCTCAAGGCGGTCCCGGGCAGCATCGGCGGGGACCCGCAGCCCCCGGCCGGCGACGGCCCGTGCACCGCGACGCCGAAGGTCGTCGGCAGCTGGAACGGCGGGTTCCAGGGCGAAGTGACCGTCGCGAACACCGGCACCACCGCGCTCACCGGCTGGACCGTGCAGTTCGCCCTGCCCGGCGGGCAGAGCATCGGCCAGGTCTGGGGCGGCACGGCGAGCGGCACCAGCCCGGTGACCGTCAAGAACGTGAACTACAACGGCGCACTCGGCGCCGGCACCTCGACGGCCTTCGGCTTCCTCGTCTCCGGCCCCGGCGCGGCGAACCTCGGCGCCGCCACCTGCACCAGCCCCTGACCGGGCACCCCGTACCCCCACGAAACGAAGGTGTGAACATGAAAACGACCTCGCGGTCACTCACCCGAGCCGCGCTGGCCTCGGCGTTCTTGGCGACGTCGCTCGGGGTCTCGCTGGTGCTCGCCACGTCCGCCGTCGGCGCGGCCTCGACCCTCGGCGCGGCCGCGGCCCAGAGCGGCCGGTACTTCGGCGCCGCCGTCGCGGCCGGGAAGCTCGGCGACTCGACCTACGTGAACATCCTGAACCGGGAATTCAGCATGATCACGCCCGAGAACGAGATGAAGTGGGACGCCACCGAGCCCAACCGGGGCCAGTTCAACTACAGCGGCGGCGACCGGATCCTCAACCAGGCCGTGAGCACGGGCAAGCGGGTGCGCGGGCACGCGCTGCTGTGGTACCAGCAGGAACCGGGCTGGGCGCAACGCATGGAGGGCTCCGACCTGCGCTCCGCCATGATGAACCACGTCACCCAGGTCGCCACCCACTACAAGGGCAAGATCTACGCCTGGGACGTCGTCAACGAGGCGTTCGCCGACGGCGGCAGCGGCGGCCGGCGCGACTCGAACCTGCAGCGCACCGGCAACGACTGGATCGAAGCCGCCTTCCGCGCCGCACGGGCCGCCGACCCGGCCGCGAAGCTCTGCTACAACGACTACAACACCGACGGCGTCAACGCCAAGAGCACCGGCATCTACAACATGGTCAAGGACTTCAAGTCCCGCGGCGTCCCGATCGACTGCGTCGGCTTCCAGTCCCACCTCTCCGGCAACCCGCCCGGTGACTACCAGGCCAACCTCCAGCGGTTCGCCGACCTCGGCGTCGAGGTCCAGATCACCGAGCTCGACATCTCCGGCTCCAACCAGGCGAACGCCTACGCCACGGTGACCCGCGCCTGCGTGGCCGTCGCCCGCTGCGGCGGCATCACCACGTGGGGCATCCGCGACACCGACTCCTGGCGCACCGGGGAGAACCCGCTGCTGTTCGACGGCAACGGCAACAAGAAAGCCGCCTACAACAGCGTCCTCGACGCGCTGAACGCCGCTCCCCCGACGGGGCCCACCACCC
>JARAWT010000054.1:0-71990 GCA_033793495.1 Streptomyces sp. MN03-5084-2B
GGAACTGCTCCGGATACTTCGACCTGCGAGACACCAAGACATCCTCCCTCCAGACCACCGTCTGGAAGCAAGGTGTCCGGCCCCAAGGGGCAACTCCACACGCGTGATGCCTCTCTGGTCACGCGTGATGCCTCTCTGGTCACGCGAAAGTTCCGTGGCGGCCTTCGCCGCCGGCGAAGCGGGCCGCGCCGTCGACGGCCTCCGCCGCCAGTGAGCCGTGGCCCAGGGCCGCGGCGAACTCCGCGGTCAGGGCGTCCTCTTCGGACTCGCCCCACTGCGCCAGCGCCGAAAGCCGGTCGCCGCGCAGGCACGCCTGCGGGAACGCCGCCAGCTGCCGCGCCAGTTCCTGGGCCGCGGACACGGCCTCGCCCGCCGGGACCAGCCGGTTGGCCAAGCCGATCTCGACGGCCTCGGTCGCGTCGACCGGGCGTCCGGTGAGGATCAGGTCCATCGCGCGCGACTGGCCGATCAGCCGCGGCAGCCGCACCGTCCCGCCGTCGATCAGCGGGACGCCCCAGCGGCGGCAGAACACGCCGAACACCGCCGTCGTGTCCGCGACGCGCAGGTCGCACCACAGCGCCAGCTCGAGGCCGCCCGCGACGGCCGGTCCGTGGACCGCCGCGATCACCGGCTTGCCGAGTGCCATCCGGGTGGGCCCCATCGGGCCGTCCCCGTCCGGGTGGGTGCGGTTCATCCGGTCGGTGCCGATCGCCTTGAGATCGGCACCCGCGCAGAACGCGCCGCCGGCTCCGGTCAGCACCGCGACGGCCGCGTCCGGGTCGGCGTCGAAGGCGCGGAAGGCATCGGCCAGTTCCGCCGCCGTCGGCCCGTCGACGGCGTTGCGCGCCGTCGGCCGGTCGATGGTGATCGTCGTCACCGGGCCGTCCTGCCGCACCAGTACGTTCCGGGACATCGCCGCTCCTGGGAATGATCGAGGTGTCTTCCGCGTACGCCTTCCCTACAGTATGGGGATGGCCACTCCCAGGACGGGGACGGCGAGCCGGGGAGGAAGCTCATGTCGGGCGGCGTGAAGAAGATCCTGATCGTGGGCGTGGTCGCGCTCGTGCTCTTCCTCCTGATCACCCAGCCCACCCAGTCCGCCGACTTCGTGCACCGCGTGCTCGGCTGGCTGAAGGACGGCGCCGAAGCGATCGTCACGTTCTTCCGGGCGCTCTTCTCCTGACCTGGTGCTCTTCCGTACCGGCGCCGCCACGGGCGGTGCCGGTGACTACCGTGCGTGTTAACGGACGGTAAATCACCCAGCGTCACCAATCTCGGATTTCGGACTCCGGCACTCGACCATCCGGGTGGATTGCGGCCGAAAACGCGCTGGTCGTCGAATTCGTGGCACCCGGGGTCTGGCGAAGACGACCACCCCGGCCCTACGGTGCTCACATTGCGTGATCGGGTGGTTCGCCATCCCCCCGGAGAACCCCGGTACGCAGGCAGTTTCCACTCAGCAAGGTGCAGGTTGGTGCGTGCGGCACCACCGCGTGGGACAGGCGTCAGGGCCTGTCCGTCGGGGACCTACATAGGAGGCAGGGATGACCGGAGATCCCGGAGTGGACGCGTTGATCCGGCAGTGGGCCGCCGAGCGCGAGAGGACTCCCGAGGAGCAGGAGGTCGACCGCATCGCTTCCGCGTGGCTGGCCGACGCACCCGCGCAGGCTCCGGGCATTCCCGGCCAGCGCGCCCGGACCGGGCAGTCGCGGTTCGTCCCGGTGGAGTCGGCCGATCCCGGCTACCTCGCCGCGATGCGCAGCCGGCTGCCGGAGGTGCCCGAAGAGCTCCTCACCGCCGCCGCGGGCTGGTGGCAGATGGTCGGCGGCGTCGCCGAGGCCGAGGAGTGGTGGGACGCCGGCATCAGCCCGCTCGACCAGCGGGCCCTCGACTACCGGGCGGCCGGGCTCGCGCCGTCCGACCTGAGCCGCCGGCTCGGGCCGATGACCGTCCTGCAGCACCTGCGCCGCGGCAGTGCCCCGGCCTGGTGCGTCGCGCGCCTCGCGCGGCAGCAGAAGTCCGCCTGACGAGACGTTTTCCACTCGGCCGGGTGACCCGGCGTGGTGAGACGATGGCGACGACCCGCGTAACGCTAACCTGCGCGGGCTCGTTGACAGTTCGTCGACATCACGCTGGAGGACCGGAGTTTCGTGCGCACCAGTACCGGAAAGACCGAGGACGACCCGATCGGCCCGAGCGCCGAGGAAGCCGCCCCCGCCGTACCGGCACCGCGCTCTCCGGGCGTGGCCGTGCTCACCCGGCTGCTCGTGGTCCTCGCCGTGCTGGCGGTGGCCGGCGGCGGGATCTGGCTCGTCACCCGTGCCTCGACGCCCGAGGCGAGCCCGACCACCACCGAAATCCCCGCTCTGCAGGTCAAGGCGGCCGACGTCCGCCCGGGCTCGGTCGTCCCGGCCGGCGGCGCGGTGGCGGGCGGGGCCGAGCAGCAGACGTCGCCCCAGCAGGCGCACAGCACGGGCCCGGCCACGTTGTCCCAGTGGGCGGCCCAGGTCGCGGCGGCCACCGGCGTCCCGGCGCGGGCCCTGCAGGCCTACGGCAACGCCGAGCTGGCGATGCGCGCGGACCAGCCGGGCTGCAAGATCTCGTGGGCCACGCTCGCGGGTATCGGCCGCATCGAGTCCAACCACGGCCAGTACGCGGGCGCGGTCCTCGGCGCCGACGGCCGCCCCTCCAAGCCGATCATCGGCGTCCCGCTCGACGGATCGGCCGGGGTCCAGGCGATCGGCGACACCGACGGCGGCCGCTACGACGGCGACGCGGGCGTCGACCGGGCGGTGGGCCCGATGCAGTTCATCCCGGGCACGTGGCGCAAGTGGGCCTCGGACGGCAACGGCGACGGCCTCGGCGACCCCCAGCAGATCGACGACGCGGCCCTGGCGGCGGCGCGCTACCTGTGCGCGGGCGGGCGGGACATGGCGAGGCCGAGCGGGTGGTGGGCCGGGATCCTCTCGTACAACAACTCGACGGAGTACGCGCAGAAGGTGTTCGGCCTCGCGGACGGGTACGCGAAGGCGGCGCAGGCGGCGCGCAAACAGGGCTGAGGCCACTTTCATCGCCCCACCCGTCCCTGGGGGCTGACCCCGGATCCATTCTATCGGCGCCCCCCGACGAACAGCCCGGAAACGGCGCCCGAAGGCCGAACTGTCCACAACCGCCCGAAGCTGGGGACAACTCTGAGAGCCTGGCCACCCGGCGTCGCGGTCGGGCGTCGTCCCTCAGCCGCCCAGTGCTAGCGTCGAAGCGTGCCAGCTTCCGAGACCGCCTCCCCGTGGGGACGGCGGATCGCGATCGTCGTGACCTGCCTGGTGAGCCTGCTCGTCTGCTGCGGGCTCGCCTGGTGGCAGTGGGACCGCTTCACCTCCGCGAACGGCACCTTCCAGAACCTCGGCTACGTCCTGCAGTGGCCGCTGTTCGGGCTCTTCCCCGCCTTCATGTTCTGGCGGATCCGCAAGCTCAACCAGAAGGCGGAAGCCGCGGCCGCGCCGGTGGCCGAGAAGCCCGAAGTGCCCGCCCCCCGTCCCCGTCCGGTGCCGGAGCACCCGGACGAGGACGACGAGCTGGCCGCCTACAACCGTTACCTGCGTGAACTGAACGCCCGCGACCAGCAGGCAGCAGAGTGAGGACGACGACCCGATGACCACCAGCACCGAAGGCGCCCGGACCGCCGTTCCCTTCGCCGGCCCCCTGGTCCGGTTTCGCACCGCCGCCTACGTCACCGGTGTCGGCCTGCTGGGCCTCTGCTTCGTGATGGTGCTGCGGTACGCCTTCGGCAACGCGACGCCGTCCGCGGTCTACTCGCCGATCCACGGCGTCCTCTACATGATCTACCTGGTGCTGACCATCGACCTGGCGATCAAGGCCCGCTGGTCGATCAAGGGCACCGTGCTCGTGCTGCTGGCCGGGTGCGTCCCGTTCGTCTCGTTCCTCGTCGAGCGCCGGGTGACGCACAAGGTCAAGGCCGGGCAGAAGCTGTAGCTCGGCGGAACGTCAGCGCCACCAGCACCGTGCAGGCGGCGAACACCGCGGCCGTCGCGAAGGCCGCGGTCATGCCGTCGACCGTCAGCTGGGCGCCCGTCGTGCCCGCCGAGCGGGTGACCGAGCCGAACACCGTCACCAGCACGCCCAGCCCGAGCGTGCTGCCGACCTGCTGCATCGTCTGCAGCACGCCACCCGCCGCGCCCGCGTCCTCGTTCGGCACGGTGGCCATCACGATCACGTTCAGCGGTGCGAACGCCAGCCCGCCGCCGAGCCCCATCAGCAGCAGCGGCCCGAGCAGCGCCGGGAAGTACGTGCTGCCGGTGGTGAGCAGCGCGAGCCAGCCGACGCCGGTGACCATCAGCAGCGAACCCGTGACGGCCAGCGGCTTCGGGCCGTAGCGGGGGAGCAGCCGCGGCACGAGCCGGCTCATGGTGAAGATCAGCGCCGCCATCGGGAGGAACGCGAACCCGGTGGCCAGCGCGGCGTAGTGCCGGATGTCCTGCATGAACTGGGTGAGGAAGAAGAACATCGACATCATCGCCATCGGGCCGAGGAAGAAGTTGACGTAGGCCGCGCTGCGGTTGCGGTCGGCGAACAGCCGCAGCGGGACCAGCGGCGTCGCGGTGCGGGCTTCGATGGCGACGAACCCGGCGAGCAGCACCAGGCCGCCGGTGAGGGAACCGAGGGTCACGGCGTTGCCCCAGCCGTCGGACGCGGCGTGGGTGAAGGCGAACACGAGCGCCCCGACCCCGAGCGTGCCGGTCACCGCGCCCGGCAGGTCTAGGTGCGCCCGGCGGCGTTCGGGCTCCGCCACGAACCGCGGGGCGAGCAGGGCGATCGCCAGCCCGAACGGGACGTTGATGAACAGCGCGGCGCGCCACGAGATCCATTCGGTGAGCAGGCCGCCGACGATCAGGCCGATCGCGAACCCGCCGCTGGACATCGCGGAGAACAGCGCCAGTGCCCGCACCCGGGCCTTGGCCTCGGTGAACGTGGTCGTGACCAGCGCCAGGGTGCTCGGGCCCGCCATCGCCGCCCCGACGCCCTGCAGGACGCGGGCCGCGATGAGCAGCGTGGCCGAGTCGGCGAGCCCGCCGGCCAGCGACGCGAGCGTGAACACGACGGTGCCGGTGACGAACATGCGCCGACGCCCGAACAGGTCGCCCGCGCGGCCGCCGAGCAGCAGCAGGCCGCCGAAGACGAGGCTGTAGGAGGTCATCACCCAGGACAGCCCGGTGGCGGAAAACCCCAGGTCGGCCTGGATGCGCGGGAGTGCGACGTTCATCACGGTCGCGTCGAGGATGAGCATGAGCTGGCCGGTGAGGATGATCGCGAGGACCACCCCGCTGCGGCGGGGGCGCGCCGGTGCGGGCGCGCGGTCGAGCGTCTGGTGCGACAAGGGATACTCCCCCAAGGAGTAAGAGAAGAAGCGGAGATGTTCTCCACTTGGCCGTGATCCGATAATATGGAGAGCGTCTCCGGATGCGCAAGTGAATTCGGAGAATCTCTCCGGTTACGTGGCGAGGAGGCCGGGATGCCGGACAGCGAGCGTCCGATGCGGGCGGACGCGCGGCGCAACTACGAGCGCATCGTCGCGACGGCGAAGGACCTCTTCACCGCCCACGGCGCCGACGTGCCGCTGGACGACGTCGCCAAGAAGGCCGGCGTCGGCGCGGGCACCCTCTACCGGCACTTCCCGACCAGGGAAAAGCTGTTCGAGGCGGTCTACCGCGACGAGATCACGGTGCTCGCCGACCGCGCGTTCGTCCTGCACGACGAGCTACCGCCGTGGGAGGCGCTGGAAGCGTGGCTGCTCGCCCAGGTCACCTGGGTCGTCGAGCGGCACAAGCTGGCGACGATCCTCAAGGAGTCGATCGACTCGGGCTCGGAGACCTTCCTGTTCTGCCAGAAACGGCTCCGCGAAGCGACCGGCCTGCTCGTCGAGACGGCGCAGGAGGCCGGGCTGGTCCGGCCGGACGTCGTCGGGGCCGACGTCCTCCGGCTCGGCCACGGCGCCGGGATGGCCGTGCGCAACTGCAGCCCGGAGGACGGCCGGCGGGTGCTGAACGTGATCTTCGACGGCCTGCGCGCCTGAGCGGCGGCTCAGCTCCCGATCCCGGTCATCGAGCGGACCTCCATCTCGGCCTGCTTGTCCGCGTCCGCCTTCGGCCGGCCCACCAGCGTCCCGACGAACCCGCACAGGAACGAGAACGGGATCGACACCAGGCCCGGGTTCTTCAGCGGGAACCAGGCGAAGTCGATGCTCTTGAAGATCGAGTCCGGGGCACCCGAGACGACCGGCGAGAACAGCACGA
This sequence comes from Streptomyces sp. MN03-5084-2B, assembly GCA_033793495.1. GTDB lineage: Bacteria > Actinomycetota > Actinomycetes > Mycobacteriales > Pseudonocardiaceae > Amycolatopsis. The sequence goes on from JARAWT010000054.1 coordinate 6,312, forward strand.
GCAGCAGGCACGCGATCAGGCCGCCGTACATGCCCCACAGCGTCCCGGTGGTGTTGAACCGCTTCCAGAACAACGAGTACAGCAGCGTCGACAGGTTGGCCGACGCCGCCACCGCGAATGCCAGCGCCACCAGGAACGCGACGTTCTGCCCGTTCGCCAGCACGCCGCCGACGATCGCCAGCACGCCCACCACGACCGCGGTCATCCGGGCGACCCGGACCTCGTCCGCCGGCTCGGCCTTGCCGCGCTTGAAGATGTTCGCGTAGACGTCGTGGGCGAACGACGCCGACGCGGTGATCGTCAGCCCGGCCACCACCGCGAGGATCGTCGCGAACGCCACCGCGGCGATCACGCCCAGCAGCAGCGTCCCGCCGATGTGCAGCGCCAGCAGCGGTGCGGCCGAGTTCTCCCCGCCCGGGGCGGCCTGGATCTCGTCCGCGCCGACCAGCGCCGCCGCGCCGAAGCCGATCACCAGCGTGCACACGTAGAAGATGAGCATGCACACCGTCGCCCAGACGACCGAACGGCGTGCCTCGAGGGAGTTCGGCACCGTGTAGAAGCGCATCAGCAGGTGCGGCAGTGACGACAGGCCGAGCACCAGGGCGAGCGCGAGCGACACGAAGTCGAGCTTCGTGGTGTTGTCCTTGCCGTAGGAGCCGCCCGGTTCCAGGAGGTGCTCGCCCAGCGGGCTCTTCTCGGTCGCGGCCGAGAGCAGGTTCGAGAAGCTGAAGCCGTACTTGCCGAACAGGAACACCGCGATCAGCACCACGGCCAGCATCAGCACACCGGCCTTGATGATCTGCACCCACGTGGTGCCCTTCATCCCGCCGACCAGCACGTACAGGACCATGACCAGGCCGACCACGCCGATGATCAGCGCCTGCCCGAGCCGGGTGTGGATGTCGAGCAGCAGGGCGACCAGGCCGCCGGCGCCCGCCATCTGCGCCAGCATGTAGAACAGCGAGATCACCAGGGTCGACGTCGCCGCGGCGGCCCGGACCGGGCGCTGGTTCATCCGGAAGCTGACGACGTCGCCCATCGTGAACCGGCCGGTGTTGCGCAGCAGCTCGGCGATCAGCAGCAGGTCGACCAGCCAGGCGACCAGGAAGCCGATCGAGTAGAGGAACCCGTCGTAGCCGTGGACGGCGATCGCGCCCGCGATGCCCAGGAACGACGCCGCCGAGAGGAAGTCGCCGGAGAGCGCGATGCCGTTCTGGCGGCCGGTGAAGGCGCTGCCCGCGGCGTAGTAGTCCGACGTCGAGGAGGTCCGGCTGCCGGCCCGGTAGACGACGTACAGGGTGATCGCGACGAACAGGGCGAACACGACGGTGTTGACGACGGGGTTGCTGGCGGCCAGTCCGCCCGCGGCGAGGGCGGTCATCGGCGCTTCTCTTCCGCCAGGCCCGCGCGCGCCCGCAGCTCGGCGACCCGCGGGTCGAGCCGGCGGCGCGCGTAGCGCAGGTAGAGCCAGGTGATCAGCGCGGTGCTGGCGAACTGGCCGAGGCCGAGCAGGATGGCGACGTTGACCTGGCCGAACACCTTGCGGCTCATGAAGTCGTGCGCGTACGCGGCCAGCAGCACATAGGTCATGTACCAGGCGAAGAAGGCGAAGCTCAGCGGGAAGACGAAGCCGCGGAACCGGCGGCGCAGCGAGACGAACTCGGGGCTGGCCTGGATCGCGGTGTAGTCGGGGCCCGCGGGAGCGGTGGGCCGGTGGGGTGCCACGCCGGCCGGGCCGGGCCCGACGGGCAGGACCGGTATCCGGCTCGTCTCCTCGAGGGCGTTGCCCGGCGAGGGCCGCGCTGCGTCGTACATGGTGCCTCCGGCGGGATGCCTCCGTGGCGGCGGGCCCCGGGGCGCCTGCGGGCAGGACGCCGGGCCGCCCTTGCGGACTGCGAGGGCACATCGTAACTACGCCATCCGGCGGCCGCCGAAGGCGGCCGACCGTCCGGTCGGTTCGCGGCTCGGTATTCGTTTTCCGCCACCCGGTGTCGAATGGGTGGCCGGCGACAACGCGGTACGGAGGAACGTCCGTAATGCCGAAAAGAATTGTGACGGGACGTTGCCGGCACCGCAGTGCACTGCGGCGAACGGGGTAACGGCGCTGGTCGTCTTGCCGAACTGGTCACGGAAAGTAGCCGATTCTCGGACTTGATCCTGCTCGCGAGTGCTCCGGATACTGCGTTTCGGGGGAATACCCACTGGTCAGCGCCGGGTTTCGAAAGAAATCACCGGGTCGGGGAGGGGGAACGCGCAACGCCACAACATCGGGCACACCTTGAGACTTGACCCACCCGTTGGTGGTACGGAGTGTAGATCGACCGAGGGACGCTGCTACCCTCCCTGGGCTAATCGGGTGACCGCCGGATGCGTCCGGCCCGCAGTCCGGTAACCGGAATTCCCTCTTCGGGGGCGGTGAGGTGGAATGTCCTGGGCCGTGTCCGGCGGCGAAAGCACTTTTCGCAGGTCAGCGCCCGAACGGGGAACGCAATTGACCGCCCCGGCATCGGGGGTACGATTCTTTGGCCCAGCTGACCGCAGCGATCGATTGGCACCGATAAAGTTGATCTCGATGACCGTGCACAACGCAACTTGCGACGTGCACGTGCATAGTCCCGGGCAGCGGAGCGCCGGGCACGGGACACGGCGGTGCCTGCCCGGCGACGGGCGCGCGGACGGCGGGGCGGCCGGGGCCGAGCGAGGGCGCCGGGAGAGCGGCAGGGCGAGGGCGGCACGGCCGTCCGGCAGCCCGCTGCCCTCCGGGACGCCGCGCCGCCGACGCGGATCCATGACGCCGGACAGGGAGTCACTCACGTGACCGTTGCAGGAGAAGGTCAGGTGCCCGTCGGGGAACTGCTCGGCCGAGCGCCCCGGCGGTCGAAGGGGAAGGCCGTGTGGCGCGCGCTCGTGCAGTGGCGCGACTGGAGCCTGCCCGTCAAGCTTTCGGCCGTCACGGTCGTGCCGATCGTCCTCGCGCTCGTGCTGGGCGTCGCGACGATCGCCGCCCAGGTCGGCCGCTCGGACGAGTACCAGCGGCTCGACCGGCTCGTCGCGCTCGGCGGCGGGGTGCGCACCCTCGTCGCCTCCCTCCAGCAGGAGCGCACGGTCACCTCCGCGATGCTGACCGAGGGCACCGTCGGCGGCACCCCCGAGCTGGCCGCCGCGCGCAAGGCCACCGACGCCGCGACCGGCCCGTTCACCGCCGAGCAGACCCGCGCCGGCGAAGCCGAACCCGGCGTGTCCGGAGCCGCGGGCGCGGCCTCCTCCCAGCTCGGCAACCTCGCCTTCCTGCGCCGCCAGGTCGACGGCGGCCAGCTCGACCCTGGTCAGGCCATCACGGCGTACTCCGCCCTCATCGGGTCGCTCGTCGGCCTCGACACCGCGGCCACCGCGGGCGCCGGCGACGGCACCCTGGGCGGCACGCCGGCCGGACTGCACGAACTGCTGGTCGCCGGCGAGCAGGTGTCGCTCAGCCAGGCCCTCGTCGCCTACGGCATCGGCCGCGGCGGGCTGACGCCGAGCGAGCTGGGCACCCTGCGCGCCGCCGAGCTGCGGCTCGCCGACCGGCTCGTCGACTTCCGCTCCGCGGCGGGCGACACGCTGCAGCGCGACTTCGCGGCGATCGCCGAGGGCGCGCAGGCGCAGAGCCGGGCCCGGATGGTCGAGACGGTGCTGAACGCGCCGAGCGGCTCGGTGAACAACGCCTTCCGCGCGCTGCCGGCCGCGGACTGGAACGCCGCCTCCGCGGCGATGCGCACGCAGATCGGCTCGATCGCCGACCGCCTCGGCGCCTCGGCGGCGCAGACCGCGGCGGACCTGGTCGACGAGTCCAGCAGCGGTGCCGGCCTGCTGGCGGTGCTGCTGTTCGCCGCGATGGTGCTGGCGGTCGCGGTCGTCTTCCTCATCACCCGGCAGCTGCTGCGCTCGCTGAAGGTGCTGCGCCGCAGCGCTCTCGACGTCGCCGAGACCGCGCTGCCGGAGGCGGTCCGCAACATCCAGGAGGGCCGTGCGCAGGGCACCGACGTCCGGCCGGTCCCGGTGCACACCGACGACGAGGTCGGGGAGGTGGCGCGGGCCTTCGACAAGGTGCACCACCAGGCGCTGCGGCTGGCGACCGAGCAGGCCGCGATGCGCACCGGCTACGGCAGCGTCTTCGTCAACCTCTCGCGGCGCAGCCAGAGCCTGGTGCAGCGGCAGCTGCAGCTGATCGAGCAGCTCGAGCGGGACGAGGAGGACGCCGACCAGCTGGCGACGCTGTTCCAGCTCGACCACCTCGCCACCCGGATGCGGCGCAACAACGAAAACCTGATGGTGCTCTCGGGCGCCGAGCCGGGCCGCCGGTCCGGGAAGCCGGTCGGCACCACCGACATGCTCCGCGCCGCGGTCTCGGAGATCGAGCAGTACCAGCGCGTCCAGGTGCAGCCGCCGCCCCCGGCCCGGATCGTCGGCTACGCCGCGAGCGACCTGATGCGCCTGGTCGCCGAGCTGCTGGACAACGCCGCGGCGTTCTCCGCGCCGGAGACCACGGTGACCGTGGCGTCGCGGCTGGGCGAGGACGGCTCGCTCCACATCGACATCCTGGACAAGGGCATCGGGATGAACGAGTGCGAGGTCATCGAGGCCAACACCCGGCTGACCGAAGCCGGGTCGGTCGACCTGGTGACGTCCCGCCGGATGGGCCTGTTCGTCGTGGGCCGGCTGGCCAGCAGGCACCGGATCGGGGTGTCGCTGCACGGCGGCAAGGACATCGTCGGCGTCCGCGCCACGGTCGTGGTCCCGGCGGAACTGGTGATGCCGGTGACCGACGGCCCGGCGACCGGCCCGATCGGCGCCCTGCAGCAGCACCCGGCGAGCCCGGCGGCGGGCAACCAGCTGCCGCGCCGCCCGGTCAACGGCGCGACCCGCCCGCGGCCGGTGGTGCCCCAGCAGCCGGCGATGGGCGAGGAGCGGTGGCCGTCGGCGAGCGACCTCGCCGGGCTGTCCGGCGTGCGCCCGCCGTCCGACCTGGAGATCTCCGGGACGGCGCTGTTCGCCCCGATCGAGAAGGACGACGACGTCCCGCCGCAGCGCCCGGCCCTGCCGCAGGTGCCAGCGGTGCTGCCGGTGCCCCTGCCCCCGGGCCGGCCGCCGCGCGCGGACGACCTCCCGGCGGGCAAGGACCTGTTCACGGCCAACGAGACGACGCTCAGCGACTGGTGGCAGGAGGCGACGGCGGGCGCGGAGCCGCCCCCGCCGGCCCCGGCACCGGACCGTTCCGAGACGACGCCGATCTTCGACGAGATGCTGTCGGCCTGGTTCCGCGAGGACAAGCCGGCCGGTTCCGACGAAGAACCGGCCGCCGCCCAGGAGACGCCGCCGGAGGAGCGGCGCAGCTGGGACTTCGCGAGCGACGAGAACTTCCGCACGGTCGAGGAGCGGACGAAGGCCGAGCCGACGGCCTTCACGGAGGCGGGCCTCCCGCGCCGCCGCCGCGGCGAGCAGCTGCTGCCGGGCAGCGCCACCCCGGCGTCCCCGGCGGCGACCCCCAAGCCGGCCCCGGCCCGCCCGGACCTCCCGGTCCGCGACCCGGCGGACGTCCGCGGCCGCTTGAGCAGCTTCCAGCAGGGCGTGACCCGCGGCCGCCGCCAGGCCGCGGCCAAGCGGAACCGCCCGGCCCAGCCCGGCCCGGCCACGGCGGGGACACCGGTGCAGGGCCTGGGCACGGCCCAGTCCGCGGGGCAAGCGGCGCAGGGCCCGGCGCAGGCGCAACCGGTGGCCGAGCAGGCGGCCGGAGACACCGTGGCCACCCAGAGCCCGGCGACGGCCCAGCAGGCGGCTGTCCGAGATTCCTCGCAGGGCACCCCGACCGGTTCGGAGAACACGCCGCCGGTCGCCGCCGAGCAGGCTGTCCCGGCGAAGCCGGGCGCGGCCGGGGAGGAACCGGGCTCGGAGCAGGCCACCTCGCAGGCGGTCTCGGCTCCGCAGGCCCCTGCGGCCACCCCGAAGGCACCCGCCGCCGAGCAAGCACCCACGGCCGCCCCGGAGCCGGCCGAGACCGCCGAGCCCTCCACCCGGCCCCCCGCGGGCGGCGCGCTGCCCAGCCGGCGGCCGGCGGCGACCGGGTTCACCTCCGGTACCCTCCCGCAGCCTGCCCTCCCGCAGCCCACGCGCCGGCGCCCGGACGTCTTCCAGGAGTCCGGTCAGCTGCCCGTCGCCAACGGCCGGCCTGCCTCACCGCCGTCTTCGCTCCCCAGCCGGAAGCCCCCGGAGACCCCCGCTCCGCGCGTCGAAGAGACCGCCGTCGAAGCCACCGCCGAGTGGAACTTCGGTACCGACGACGGCTGGCGGGCGGTGCAAGCGGTGTCCCAGTCGGCACCCCCCACCTTCACTTCGGCAGGATTGCCTCGACGCCGTCGCGGGGAGCAGTTGCTTCCGGGCAGCGCCGGACCGTCCACCGGGGCCACGGCCCCCCGACCACAACGGGACGCACACGACGTGCGCGGCCGCCTGCGGAGCTTCCAGCAGGGCATCGAGCGCGGACGCCACCGCACCGCACAGGCGGCCGAGAACAACCACGAGACCTTGGAGGGTGAATGACCTCGCCGAGTAGTGCTCAGCCGACGCACAACCAGTTCGGCTGGCTGGTGAACGACTTCGCGGAGCGGGTGCCCGGAGTGGCCCACGCCGTGGTCGTCTCGGCGGACGGCTTGCTGCTGACCGCGTCGAACCGGCTTCCGCTCGACCGGGCCGACCAGCTCGCCGCGGTCGCCTCCGGGCTGGTCAGCCTCACCCAGGGCGCCGCCCGCTGCTTCGAAGCCGGCGCGGTCAACGAGACCGTCGTCGAGATGGAGCTGGGGATCATGGTGCTGATGTCGATCAGCGACGGGTCCTGCCTCGCCGTGCTCGCCGCCCCCAACTGCGACATCGGGCAGGTCGCCTACGAGATGACGATGCTCGTCGACCGGGTCGGCCAGATCCTCACCCCGGAGCTGCGCGCCCAGCTTCAGGGCTCCGGGGGGTCGCTGATCGGCGAACCGGTGGGATGATGGCGCGATGAGCACGGGGTCCGGATTCGACGGCGAACCACCCGCGGGGCGCAGCCCCGGCGGGCGTGGGGACGACGGCACGTTCGCCGACGTCCTCAACGGGTTCACGCTGGATTCCGGCCGTGCCCGCCGGAAGCGCAAGAAGAGCAAGGAGTCCCCGCAACCCCCGGCCGCCGGTGCGTACGCGGCCGCGGATCCGCCGGCCACCGTGCCGTCGGCCGACCAAGGAGATCGTGTGACCTCTTTAGTCTCTCCACCCGGCAGTACCGACGGGGACAGCCCCCGGCCAGGCGGTTTGTTCGACCCGGGCCCGCCCAGCGGCGAATTCGTCATGCCCGCGGTGTTCGAACAGCCGCCCGCGCCCGAGGAGCTGACGGCGATCGTCCGGCCCTACGCGCTGACCGGAGGACGCACCCGGGCGAACTACGCCCTGGAGCTGGAGACACTGATCTCCGCGAAGGACTACGCTGCCACCGGTGGCTTCCCCGAAGTGGCCGCGGAGCAGATCGAGTGCATCTCGATCATGGAAGAGTGCCGGACCCCCCGTTCGGTCGCCGAGATCGTGTCGGCGCTACGGGTGCCTCTGGGCGTGGCCCGGGTGCTGATCAGCGACGCGGCCGACGCGGGGCTGGTCACGGTGCACAAGACGATTACGGGCAATGACGGCGCCGAGGCACATCTGGTGTTGATGGAAAGGGTTTTGAGTGGACTCCGTCGGCTTTAAGGCACCGCGGGACACCGCGCCCCCGACCATGACATCCGCCAAGATCGTGGTGGCTGGCGGCTTCGGTGCGGGGAAGACGACCTTCGTCGGGTCGGTGTCGGAGATCGTGCCGCTGACCACCGAGGCGATGATGACCGACGCCAGCGTGGGCGTCGACAACCTCGACCACACCCCGAACAAGTCGACGACCACGGTGGCGATGGACTTCGGCCGGGTGTCCCTGGACGCGGACCTGATCCTCTACCTGTTCGGCACGCCCGGGCAGCAGCGGTTCTGGTTCATGTGGGACGACCTGGTCCGCGGGGCCATCGGCGCGGTGGTGCTGGCCGACACGCGCCGGCTGGCCGACTCGTTCGCGCCGATCGACTTCTTCGAGGATCGCGGGCTGCCGTACATCGTCGGCGTGAACACGTTCGACGGCGTGCTGGAGCACGACATCAACGACGTCCGCGAGGCACTGTCGATCGACCCGAACATCCCGATCGTCCGCTGTGACGCGCGGGATCGCGAGTCGACCAAGCAGACGCTGATCACGCTGGTCGAGTACGCCATGCGGCAGTGGATCGCGCTGCGGGCGGCCAACGCCCGCTGACACCGGCGGGGCCCGGGACACGCCCGGGCCCGGAGGCGCCGCTCACGCGCGGCGCAAGCGCAGCAGCACGGCCCGGCCGTCGAAGGTGCGCGACTCCACCAGCTCCAGGCCGAGCCGCGCGGTGCCCTCGGCGAACGGCCGCTTGCCGCCGCCGAGGACGACCGGGTGCACGAACACCTGGTACTCGTCGATCAGGCCGCGCGCGGTCAGCTCGGCGGCCAGCTCCGCGCCGCCCATGAGCAGCAGGTCCCGGCCGGGCTCGGCCTTCAGGGACGCCACCGCTTCGCCCAGGTCACCGCCGACGACGCGGGTGTTCCAGTCCGCCTTCTCCAGCGTCCGCGAGAACACGACCTTCGGCGTCTCGCGCCAGACGGGCGCGAAGGCGAGGTCGTGCGGGTCGTCCGAGATCGACTCGGCGGCCGGCCAGTACCCGGACATCATGTCCCAGACCTTCCGCCCGTAGGCGAACTCGCCGCAGCGCGCGGTCAGGGAGCGCGAGTAGCCGGACAGCTCCGGGCCCATGACGGGCCAGTCGAACTCGCCGTTCGGGCCCTCGACGCAGCCGTCGAGCGAAGTGTGGACCATGTAGACGATCTCGCGCATTTCCGTCTCCTCGTATCGGGGTCAGCCACTGTCGGGGGCCTGACACGAGGAGGTCGGAGCCGCGGACGCCGACCGGACACGCGCCCGCGGAAAACTTTCAGTACTCGTCGTGACGGCGCCACCACGAGCTGGGCGCGTCGTCGCCGCGGCTCTCCTCTTCCCATGCTTCCTGGCGGCCCAGCGGCGTGATGTCGAGGTACCGGTGCGACGACAGGAACATCTCGCCGCCCCGGCCGGAGGTGAAGTAGGTCCGGTAGACGTCGTCGCCGTCGCGGAGGAACACGCTGACGCCGAAGCCCCTGCCGACCCCGCAGTCCTCGGTGAAGGTGCTGCCGTGCGCGGACACCCACGGCACGTCCCAGCCCATCCGCGTCCGGTACCGGTCGATCTCGGCGAGGGTGGCGGGCGCGACGACGGTGAGCGTGACGTCCCGGGCGTGCAGGTGGGCCAGGTGCGGCAGGTTGTCGACCACCAGGGAACAGCCGGGGCACCCCGCTTTGTCGCCCGGGTGCAGCATGAAGTGGTAGACGATCAGCTGGCGGCGGCCGTCGAACAGGTCGAGCAGGCTCTTCTTCCCCTCGGCCGACTCGAACTCGTACGGCCCGGTGAAGGGGACCATCGGCAACCGGCGGCGTTCGGCGGCGAGGTGGTCGGCCGCCTTCATGAGCTCCTTCTCCTTGACGAGCAACGCGTCGCGCGCGGCCTGCCATTCTTCGGGCGTGACGATCTCGGGCAGGGTGGCGCTCATCGGGCGTCCTTTCCTCGGATGAAGCCGGTCAGGTCCTCGAAGCTGGAGGTCCAGCCCTCGTCGTGGCCGTCGCGGTCGGCGGCGGTCGGGAAGCCGGTCTGGACGAAGGTCATTTCGGTCTTGCCGTCGAGGTCGGCGAAGCCGATGGTCACGAGGGTCTCGGTGCGCAGGTCGCCTTCGGTGTCCCAGGCGAAGGTGAACACCAGCCGTTCGGGGGCGTCGATCTCGCGGTAGACGCCGTGCATCCAGTGCTCGTCGCCTTCGGGGGAGCGGATACAGGCCCGCCAGGCGCCGCCGGGCCGGGTGGCGAGGGTGACGGCGGAGCCGGTGAAGCCGTGCGGGCCGAGCCAGCTCGCCAGCTGGTCGGGGTCGGTCCACGCGGCGAAGACCAGTTCGCGCGGGGCGTCGAACACGCGCGTGATGGTGAGGTCAGGCATCGCCGGTCAGGCTCCTCAGGTGGTCCTCGAGGCGGTCGAAGCCGCCGTCCCAGAAGCGGCGGTAGGTCGCCACCCAGCCGGCCACGTCTTCGAGGGGTTTGGCCTCCAGCCGGCAGGGCCGCCACTGGCGGGTGCGGCCGCGGGTGATCAGCCCGGCCTCCTCGAGGACCTTCAGGTGCCGGGACACCGCGGGCAGGCTCATGGGGAGCGGCTCGGCGAGCTCGTTCACCGTCGCTTCGCCGGCCGAGAGGCGCGCGAGGATGGCGCGCCGGGTCGGGTCGGCGAGGGCCGAGAACGTCCGGCTCAGCGTGTCGGTCATTTCACCATCCTGTTAATTAACGAACTCGTTAAATATAGGCCCGAGCTGGCCGATGTCAAGGTTCTCCCGGGCTGCCCTGAGAGCCGCGTCACCGGCGCTCGGGTTTCCAATAGTAGGAAGTCAAAGTATTTTGGAGGGATGACCAGCGAGCTGTACCGCCCCGTGCACCCCGTCCGGTTCGTCACCGCGTCGAGCCTCTTCGACGGCCACGACGCGTCGATCAACATCATGCGGCGGATCCTGCAGTCGCAGGGCGCGGAGGTCGTCCACCTCGGCCACAACCGGTCGGTCGACGAGGTCGCCACCGCGGCCGTCGCCGAGGACGTCCAGGGTGTCGCCATCTCTGCTTACCAGGGCGGCCACGTCGAGTACTTCTCCTACCTGGTCGAGCTGCTGCGCGAGCGCGGCGCCGGGCACATCAAGGTCTTCGGCGGCGGGGGCGGGGTGATCGTGCGCGAGGAGATCGAGCTGCTGCACTCGCGCGGCGTCGCCCGCATCTTCTCGCCCGAAGACGGCTACGAGATGGGCCTGCCGGGCATGATCAACCTGATGATCAAGGCCTGCGACGTCGACCTGGCGGCCGAGGCTCCCGCACTGGACAAGGTGCTCGCCGGGGACGTCGCCTCGCTGTCGCGCGTCATCACCCAGCTGCAGGCCGGGCAGCTGCCCGGCGACCTGCTGAGCGGCATCACCGAGGCCGCGGGCAAGCGCGAGGTACCGGTGCTCGGCATCACCGGCACCGGCGGCTCGGGCAAGTCGTCGCTCACCGACGAGCTGATCCGCCGGTTCCGCCTCGACCAGGAGGACAAGCTGCGGATCGCGGTGCTCGCCGTCGACCCGTCGCGGCGCAAGGGCGGCGGGGCGCTGCTCGGCGACCGCATCCGGATGAACTGCCTCGACGGCTCTCCGGTGTACTTCCGTTCGCTGGCCACGCGCACGACGTCGGGGGAGATCCCGGCCGGGCTGAGCGAGTCGATCCTGGCCTGCAAGGCCGCCGGCTTCGACCTGGTGATCGTCGAAACGCCGGGCATCGGCCAGGGCGACGCCGGCATCGTCGACTTCGTGGACGAGTCGCTGTACGTGATGACGCCGGAGTTCGGCGCCGCGTCGCAGCTGGAGAAGATCGACATGCTCGACTTCGCCGACGTCGTCGCGATCAACAAGTTCGAGCGCCGCGGCGCCGAGGACGCCCGCCGCGACGTCGCGCGCCAGCTGGTGCGCAACCGCGAGGCCTTCTCGTCGGCGCCGGAAGACATGCCGGTGTACGGCACGAGCGCGGCGAAGTTCAACGACGACGGCGTCACCGCGCTGTACCAGCACCTGCGCGGGATGCTCGCCGAGCGGGGCCTCGGGGTGTCCGCGGGGACGCTGCCGAAGGTCGAGGGCAAGGTCTCGACCGACGCCTCGACGGTCATCCCGGGCAACCGGGCCCGGTACCTGGCCGAGATCTCCGAGACCGTGCGCGGCTACCACGCGAAGACCGGGCAGCAGGTCGCCGCGATCCGCAAGCACGAGGCACTGCGGACGGCGCGCGAGGAACTGGCCAAGGTCGACGCGTCGACCGACGCGCTGGACGGCCTGCTCGCCGCCGCGGAGTCCGATGTGGACGGCGAGTCGGCAAAGCTCCTCGAGCGGTTCCGGTCGCTCGCCGAGGAGTACCGCCAGGACGAGCTGGTCGTGAAGGTCCGCGACAAGGAGCTGCGCACGCAGCTGTGGCGCGACACGCTGTCCGGCAACCGGATCCCGCGGGTCGCCCTGCCGCGGTACGCCGAGTCCGGTGAGCTGCTGTCGTTCCTGCGCCGCGAAAACCTGCCGGGCTACTTCCCGTACACCGCGGGCGTGTTCCCGTTCAAGCGCGACGGCGAGGACCCGGCGCGGATGTTCGCCGGCGAGGGCGACGCGTTCCGCACCAACCGGCGCTTCAAGCTGCTGTCGGCGGACTCGGAGGCCAAGAGGCTCTCGACGGCGTTCGACTCGGTGACCCTCTACGGCCACGACCCCGACACGCGCCCCGACATCTACGGCAAGGTCGGCACGTCGGGCGTGTCCATCGCGACGCTCGACGACATGAAGGTCCTCTACGACGGCTTCGACCTGACCGCGCCGAACACGTCGGTGTCGATGACCATCAACGGCCCGGCGCCGACGATCCTCGCGTTCTTCCTCAACACGGCGATCGACCAGAAGCTGACGGCGTTCCGCGAAGAGCACGGGCGCGAGCCGTCCGACGCCGAGGCCGCCGAACTGCGCGAGTGGGTGTTGAAGAACGTCCGCGGCACGGTGCAGGCCGACATCCTCAAGGAGGACCAGGGCCAGAACACCTGCATCTTCTCCACCGAGTTCAGCCTCCGGATGATGGCCGACATCCAGGAGTGGTTCATCGAGCACGGCGTCCGGAACTTCTACTCGGTGTCGATCTCCGGCTACCACATCGCCGAGGCCGGGGCGAACCCGATCTCGCAGCTGGCGTTCACGCTGTCCAACGGTTTCACCTACGTCGAGTCCTACCTGGCGCGCGGCATGGACATCGACGACTTCGCGCCGAACCTGTCGTTCTTCTTCTCCAACGGCATGGACGCCGAGTACTCGGTGCTCGGCCGGGTGGCGCGCCGGATCTGGGCGGTGGCGATGCGCGAGCGCTACGGCGCGAACGAGCGGTCGCAGAAGCTGAAGTACCACGTGCAGACCTCGGGCCGGTCGCTGCACGCGCAGGAGATGAGCTTCAACGACATCCGCACCACGCTGCAGGCGCTGTGCGCGCTGTACGACAACGCGAACTCCTTGCACACCAACGCGTTCGACGAGGCCATCACGACGCCGTCGGAGTCGTCGGTGCGCCGCGCGATGGCCATCCAGATGATCATCAACAAGGAGTGGGGCCTGTCGAAGAACGAGAACCCGCTGCAGGGTTCGTTCGTCATCGACGAGCTGACCGACCTGGTCGAGGAGGCCGTGCTGCTCGAGTTCGACCGGATCAGCGAGCGCGGCGGCGTCCTCGGCGCGATGGAGACGGGCTACCAGCGCGGCAAGATCCAGGACGAATCGCTCCTGTACGAGCGCAAGAAGCACGACGGCTCGCTGCCGATCATCGGCGTCAACACCTTCCGGAACCCGAAGGCCGAGGACGACGTCGAGGTCGAGCTGGCCCGCGCGACGGAGGCGGAGAAGCAGTCCCAGCTGGACCGCCTCGCGGACTTCCGGCACCGCCACCACGAGGAGGCCCAGCAGGCCCTGAAGGCGCTGCGCGAGGCGGCCACCCGCGGCGGCAACCTGTTCGGGGTGCTGATGGACGCCGCGCGGGTGTGCTCGCTGGGGCAGATCACGGAGGCGTTCTTCGAGGTCGGGGGCCAGTACCGGCGCAACGTCTAGCGGCCACGGCCATGGGAAGTCCGGTAACGCCCCTCGCCTCCGCCCCGACTGTGTTCCTGACCAGTCGATGCGGAGGTGCCGGTGACCGTGCTGCGGATCGGTCTCTGGCGAGCGTGGATCGTCTTCACCCGCCGGCCGTGGGCGTTCAGCATCAGCGCCGGGCTCCTGCTCGCCCAGCTGCTGGTGTCCGGGAAAGCCGCGTACTGGCTCGTCCTGGCCCTCGCGATCACCGCCACGGGCAAGGAACTCGTGGACATCGCCCTGAAGGTCTTCGACCACTTCAAAGAGGTCAAGGCCGCGAAACCGGTGTTCCGGGCTGAACCCATGCTGCTGCCCTACAAAAGCCCCTACGACCGCTGGGCGAAGTTCGCCGCGGACGGTGGTGAAGCCGTCCACGATCCGGAGCTGGACGCCGAACTCGCGGCGGACGCGCGGATCGCCTTCGACGCGAAGCCCGAGATGTGGCGGCCGACGGGCAAGCACGAAGAAGTCCGCGCGCTCACGGTGTCGACGCTCGCCTTCGACGAGGACAAGGTCCGGCTGGGTTCGGACCTCTTCGCCGGCACCGAGCGGGTGCAGGTGCAGCGGACCAGCTATTCGGCGTTCCTGGTGACGAACCGGCTCGCCACCTGCGAGTTCCGGGAGAAGGACTCGCTGCACGAGCTCATCGAGTTCCCCGACGGGCCGGCGGCGGGCCACACCGAGCTGCCCAGACTCGAGTGGAGCAACTGCTCGAACCACATCGGCGTCGACGTGCTCGCCGTCGCCGGCGGCAAGCTCCTCCTGCAGCGGCAGACGAGCCGGAACGAGTTGTCGAAGGACCTGCTCGCCGGGTCCGGCAGCGGCTCGGCCGATTGGCTCGATCTCGACGCTCGCCGGCGCAGGTACACGCTCCGGTGCCGCTCCCGGCCGCGAAGCTCCGATCTGCTCGCGTTCGTCAAACACGCCATGTGGCGCGAAATGGTCGAGGAGATGGGGCTTTCCCCCGCCGAGCAGCACCGGCCGGAAGACATCAAGGTCGTCGGGTACAGCCGGGTCACTTCGCTCGGCGGCAAGCCGCAGTTCTACGGGATCGCTTCGCTCGGCCGGGTGACCACCCGGATCACCCGCAAGGACAAGCTCTTCACCTTCGACCACCGGACCGTCGACTTCGACCCCTACGACGGCGTTCCGGGACTGCTCGTGGCACTCGACGAGATCGAGCGCCGGTACCGCGGCCAGCTGTCCTTCCCGCTGTCCGTGAACATCCAGCTGATCCGGCAGTGGCTCGACCGGGATCCGGCGGGTGCGGCGGCGTGGCTCAAACTGGGCTGAGCCGCAGGTAGGCCCGGTCGTCGAACGAATCCGCGCCGGGGCGCAGGCCCTTCGTCTCCGGCGGGTCCTCGATCATCAGCGGGTCGCGCGCCAGCCGGTCGGCGAGCAAGCGCTCGGCTTCCGCGAGCGTCGGCGCCGCTTCCGGATACCCGTCCGTGGTGAGGGTGATCTCCCGGACCCCGGCCGGCACCGGGATCACTTCGACGAAGTCGTCCGGGACGTCCTGTCCGTCGACCGCGCCGTAGCCGTAGCGCGCGACGGACCGGTTGCGCAGTCCGCCGAGCGCGCGCAGCAGCTCCTGCACCGCGGCGCGTCCCGGGTCCTCGGCGAGGAGCGTCGCTTCCGGGACGCCGTCGGCGAGGTGCCGCCGCAGCACCAGCGCGCGGGCCTCGGCCACCACCCGCTCGCCGGTCGGACGCGGTGGCACCGGCGTCCCGTCCAGCAGGACCCGGCCTTCCCCGACCCGCCAGATCTCCCGCCGGGGCCGGTGCAGGACGCAGAACGTCACCGCCGAGCCTTCGCCGGGGCCCGCCCCGGCTGCGGCCAGCAGCGATCGGACGAGGGCGGTCGCGCTGTCCGTCGCCACGCGGGCGCCGGTGCCGGACGCGGTGGCGACCAGGTGCCCGGCGACCGCTTCGGCGAGCGCGGCACCGTCCGGTCCGCTGTCCCAGGGCTTGCCGGTCGCGCCGTCGGCGACCCCCAGCACGTGCTCACCGAGGATCAGCCGATCGGCGCAGGGCACGGCGGAGGTCCGCGGAACCACCGCCGACTCCACGATCACGGGGTCGAACGTACCGCTTTCAGCTGCCAGACCGGGACGAGGACCCGGCCGCCGGCGTCGGTGTCCAAGCCGGCCAGGCTGCCCGGCTCGTCGCCGAGCACCACGCGGACGCTCTGCTGCAGCTCTTCCGCCGTCATCGACGTCGTGTAGGCGGCCGGCTCGAGGCGCTCGATCGTCCAGTCCGTCCCGACCGTCTCGCGCAGGTTCGCCTCGCTGATCAGGTAGGGCGCCGGGAAGCCGTCCGGGACTTCCTCCGAGAAGCAGAACAGGTGCAACGTCGCGCCCGGCCGGGTCGCGCGGGTCAGCGCGGCGAGGTACCGGCGGCGCTCGTCTTCGGCCAGGCAGTGGTACAGCGCACTGTCGAGGACCGTGTCGAAGCGGCCTTCGTACCCTTCGAGCTTCGTCGCGTCGGCGACCGCGAAGGTGACGCCTGGTGCGCGGGTGCGGGCCTGCTCGATCGCCGACGGTGCCCCGTCCAGGCCGGTGACCCGCAGGCCGCGCGAGGCGAGGAACGCCGAGTTGTCGCCGAGGCCACACCCGATGTCGAGCACTTCGCCGGTGAACTCGCCGGCGTCGGCCAGCGCGACGACCGCGGGCTGCGGCGCGCCGAGGTCCCACGGCATCTTGCGGCCCATCGGGGTGGCGCCCTGGTACAGCTCTTCGAAGTCGACGTCCTGTACGTCCATCACTGCCCCCTTATTCAACATGCGATGAGATGACTCCATCCTGCACCCCGTGTCAACCCGGTGGTAGTCCTGGAGCATGGAATTCGGTATCGCGACGTTCGTCACCGACGAAGGCATCCGGCCGGACGTGCTGGGCGCGGCACTGGAGGAACGCGGCTTCGAATCGCTGTTCCTCACCGAGCACTCGCACATCCCGGTGCGCCGGGAAACCCCGTACCCGGGCGGCGGCGACCTGCCGCGCATGTACTACCGCACGCTCGACCCGTTCGTGGCGCTGACCGCCGCCGCCACCGCGACGTCGGAGCTGCTGCTCGGCACCGGGATCGCCCTGCTGGTCCAGCGTGACGTGATCCACACGGCCAAGGAGGTCGCGTCCCTGGACCTGATCTCCGACGGCCGGGCGCTGTTCGGCGTCGGCGTCGGCTGGAACCGGGAGGAGATGCGCAACCACGGCACCGACCCGAAGACGCGCGGCGCGCTGATGGACGAGCAGCTGGCCGCGCTCAAGGAGATCTGGACCAAGGACGAGGCCGAGTTCCACGGCGAGCACATCGACCTCGACCCGATCTTCAGCTGGCCGAAGCCGGTGCAGAAACCGCACGTCCCGATCTACATCGGCGGCGAGAGCGAAGCGGCCCTGAACCGGCTCGCGCGCCATGGCGACGGCTGGCTGCTCCGCGGGTACACGAAGTACCAGGAGGCGCAGCGCGTCCGCGGCTGGCTGGCGGACCAGGGGCGCGAAGACGTGCAGTTCGCGGTCTTCGGCGGTCCGACGACGCCGAAGGTGATCGACGGCTTCCGCGAGGCCGGCGTCGAGCGGTACACGTTCCTGCTGGACACGATGCCGGAGTCCGAGACGCTCAAGGAGCTCGACGAGCTGGCGGAGGTGGCCGCCGCGCACCGCTGACCCGCTTGCTACTTGTCCAGCAGCAGGTGCACCGAGAGTTCGAGGCGGTTGGCGACGTCGGCCGCGGAGGCGCGGCGGGTCACCCAGGCCACCAGGTTCGCCATCCAGACGTCGGCGACCACGTGGAAGATGTCGCGGTCGGCCTCGGTCGGCTCGGCGATGCCCATCGCCTTGGCGAACATGTTCTCCATCAGCCGCCCGACCTGCTCGACCTCGGCGGCGGCGGAGGTGTCGGCGAACATGAACGCGCGCACCATGGCCTCGGTCAGGTGCGGGTCGCGCTGCATCATGCGCGTGTTGCGGCCGAGGACGAACATCAGCCGCTCGGCGGGCGTGTCGCCCGGGATGGCCTGGCGCTCGAGCTTCTCCTGCGCGCGCTCGAACTCGCGGGCCAGCCCGGAGACGAGCAGGTGGATCTTCGAGGGGAAGTAGCGGTACAGCGTGCCGAGGGCGACGTCGGCCTTCTCGGCGACGGCGCGCATCTGGACGGCGTCGTACCCGCCCTTCGAGGCGAGCGCGAGGGTGGCGTCGATGATCCGGCGGCGGCGGTCGCGCTGGGCGGCCGAGCCGAGTTCGTCAGCCCCGATCGCGCTCAGGCCGTTGCCGCGGGCCTTGGTCTTGCCTGGCATCGGCGTTCCCCCGTCCTTCGGAACTTGTTCCAGTTCACGACGTAGATTACCGGTCCTGGCGAACCTCGCGACAATTGACCCACTGGCCGAAAAACTATAACACGTTCTACACTCGCGAGTAGTGTCACTCACCCGCGAGGAGGGCCCATGCCGGTCGCGCTCACCGAGGAACAGGTCGCGCTGGCCGAAGCGATCCGTGCCTGGTCCGCGGCACACCGCCCGCTAGAGGCGGTGCGAGCGGCGGAAACCGGCCCCGGCGGGGGAATCCCGGCCGGCTTCGCCGAGCTCGGCCTGTTCGGGGTGGCGCTGCCCGAGGCCGCAGGCGGGGCCGGCGGCGGGGTCGCCGACCTCGCCGCCGGGCTCGCCGCGGCGGCGGAAGAGCTCGTTCCCGGACCGCTCCTGGGCACCGCGCTCGCCGGGGTGCTGCTCGCCGACGTCCCCCAGGCCAAGGAGCTGCTCCCGGCCCTCGCCGAGGGTGAAGCCACCGTCGCGGTGCTGCTCGAGGCCGTGTCCCTCGAGGACGGGGTCAGCGGGCCCGTGCCCGGGGCGCATCCGGACGCCTGGCTGCTCGTCCCGGTCGACGGCGGCCACGTCCTGCTCGCGCCGGGTACGCCCGGGGTGACCGTCGAGCCCCTGGCCGCGTTCGACTTCTCGCGCCCGCTGGCGCGGATCCGGTTCTCGGGCGTCCGCGCCGACGTCCTGACCCTGCCGCCCGCCGAGCCGCTCGCGGCGACCCTGGCGGCGGCCGAGGCGGCCGGGGTGGCGCGGCGGTGCCTGACCGTCGCCGTCGAGTACGCCGGCGTCCGCGAGCAGTTCGGCAAGCCCATCGGGGCGTTCCAGGCGATCAAGCACCTGTGCGCCGAGATGCTGTGCCGCGCCGAAGCCGCCGAAGCGCTGGCCTGGGACGCCGCGTCCGGGCAGCACCCGCTTTCGGTGGCGAGCGCGGCCGTCGTCGCCCTGGACGCGGCCGTCGCCAACGCCAAGGACTGCGTCCAGGTCCTCGGCGGGATCGGCTTCACCTGGGAGCACGACGCGCATCTGTACCTGCGCCGGGCCGTCGCCCTGCGGCAGTGGCTCAGGGGGCCGTGGCGGCGGCGGGCGGCGTCACTGGCGCTGTCCGGGACCGAGCGCACGCTGGGCGTCGACGTCGGTGCCGATCCCGCGCTGCGGGACGAGGTGGCCGGGATCGCGGCGTTGCCCGCGGCCGCGCAGCGCGTCGCGCTGGCCGATGCGGGCCTGCTGACGCCGCACTGGCCGGCGCCCTACGGCCGGGGAGCCGATGCCGCGGAGCAACTGCGGATCGACGCCGCTTTGGGTGCCGCCGGCATCCGCCGTCCGGACCTGGTGATCGGTGCGTGGGCGGTGCCGACGATCCTCGAGCACGGCAGCGACGAGCAGCGCGAGCGGTTCGCCCGGCCCACCCTGCGCGGCGAGCTCACGTGGTGCCAGCTGTTCAGCGAGCCCGGCGCGGGCTCCGACCTGGCGGCGCTGCGGACGGCGGCCCGGCGCGTCGACGGCGGCTGGCGGCTGTCCGGGCAGAAGGTGTGGACGTCGCTGGCGCGCGAAGCCGACTGGGGCATCTGCCTGGCCCGCACCGACCCGGACGCGCCGAAGCACAAGGGCATCACGTACTTCCTGGTCGACATGCGCGCTCCCGGTATCACGACGCGGCCGCTGCGCGAGATCACCGGCGAGGCGGTGTTCAACGAGGTGTTCCTCGACGACGTGTTCGTCCCGGACGCCGACGTCGTCGGCCCGCCGGGCGGCGGCTGGCGGCTGGCGCGCACGACGCTGGCCAACGAGCGGGTGGCCATCGGCAGCGGCTCGGCGGTCGGCGAGAGCGTGCAGACCTTGGTGTCCACACTGGACTCTTCGGCACTGGACGACGTGGCTTTGGACCGGCTCGGCTCGTTGGTGGCCGACGGGGTGGCCGGGTCGGTGCTGGACCTGCGGGCGGCCCTGCGCCGGCTGGAGGGCCAGGACCCGGGTGCGGAGTCGAGCGTCCGGAAGCTGCTCGGCGTCCAGCACCGGCAGGACGTGGCGGAGTTCGCGCTGGCGCTGGCCGGCACCGGCGCGCTGCTCGCCGACGGCTCGCCGCAGCACGAATTCCTGCTGACCCGCTGCCTTTCCATCGCGGGCGGCACGACGCAGGTCCTGCGGTCCCTCACCGCCGAACGCCTGCTGGGGCTGCCCCGCGGCTGATGCCCCTCCGGACACGCGAGATGCCCCTCCAGTCACGTGTGATGCCCCTCGGCGCCCGGGTGGGTTGCGTTGGGCAACGGTGCGAAAGGACCGTTCGTGCCGCCGAGGGCAAAACTGTCGGGGCTGTGTTCTAGCGTTGCGGTCGTGGAGTTCAGCGCAGACACCCAGGCCACCTACCTCCCCGCGGATCCCCCGCGGGACGGGGTGCTGGCCCTGTGGGGCGACGACGTGGCCGGCGGGACCACGATCGAGCTCGTGCTGCCCCGCGGAGCCAAGTTCGCGCGGACGAAGGTCGACGCCGAGCTGGTGCCGTTGGAGCGGGCGCTGCCCCGGCTGCTGGCGGTGGGGGAGCAGGCCAGCCCCGCGGTCGCGGCGTGGTCTGCGGCGGTCAACGCGGGGGTGAACCTGGTCGCGCGGGGACGGCTGCGGCCGGCCGCGTCCCCGGGCGGCACGGCGGCCTGGCGGGTCGGCCCGCTGGACGCCGCCGACGAGGAACTGCTGCGGGGGCTGGCCGGCGCCCTGCCACCGGAGGCGTACGCGCTGCCGCTGACCGGGCTGAAGCGCATCCGCCTGCACTCGCCGGATTCCCTGGTCCGCGAGCTCTGGGACGCGACGGCGGACCTGCTGGTCCGCAGTCCGGCGGCGCCGGTCGGCGCGGGCGACCCGGCGTTCGCCGCGCGCGAGCCGGCCCTGCTCGGCCCGGACGGCGCGGCGTGGCTGGCCGAACTGGAGGCCCGTGAGCCCCGCGGGATCCAGGTGCTCCTGCGGGTCGAGGGCCTCGACGACGATTCGTTCGCCGGGGTGCTGGCGGTGCGCAGCATGGCGGAGCCGAGCCTGGTGGTGGAGGCGGCCACGCTGTGGGACGCCCCGGACGCGGTGCTGAACCGCCTCGGCGACCAGGTGGAGACGCAGCTGCTGCTGGGCCTGCGCCGTGGCGCGCGGGCCTGGGCACCGCTGGGCCGGGTGCTGACCCAGGCGACGCCCGCGTCGCTGGAGCTGTCCGACGAAGAAGTGGTCGACCTGCTCACCGACGGCGCCCGCGACCTCGGCGGCGCCGGCATCGAGGTGCTCTGGTCGAAGGGCCTGTTCGCCGGCGAGGTGAAGGCGAAGGCGAGTGCAACCCAGGCGCCGGCGAGCGTCGCCGAGGCGGAATTCGCCCTGCGTTCGCTGCTGGAGTTCCGGTGGCAGCTCAGCCTCGGCGGTGAGCAGCTGACCGAGGCCGAGGTGGCGGCGCTGGCGGAGGCCAAGCGGCCGCTGGTCCGCCTGCGCGGCCAGTGGGTGCGGGTCGACCCGCAGCTGCTGGCCCGGGTCCGTGGCCGGACCCGCAAGCTCGACGCGGGCGAGGCCCTGGCGGCGGCGTTGACGGGCGAACTCGAGGTGGACGGCGAGCGCGTCGAGTTCGCGGCACCGCCGGCCCTGGGTGGGCTGGCTTCGCGCATCCGCGACCGGGCGGAGGCCATGGTGGCGCCCCCGCCGGGCCTGCAGGCGACGCTGCGCCCGTACCAGCAGGCGGGTCTGTCGTGGCTGGCCACGATGACGGGGCTGGGGTTGGGCGCCTGCCTGGCCGACGACATGGGCTTGGGCAAGACGATCCAGCTGATCGCCCTCCATCTCCATCGGCGGGAACTGGCTCGGGCTGGTGAGCTGCGGCCGGGCCTGGCGCACTCCGGCGAGGCAGTACGTTCGGCGGCCGAGCCGCAGTCCGGCGAGCCGCAGTCCGGCGAGGCACAGCCTGCCAAGGTCGCCCGCTCGGCGGCCGGGCAGCCGCCGGGTGCCGAGCCTTTGTCGGCTGGCCATGAGCCGGTGCTCGCCGAAATCCCAGTCGGTGCCGAGCCTCTGCGCACCGGCGGCGGGCCCACCCTCGTGCTCTGCCCCACCTCCCTCCTCGGCAACTGGGAGCGCGAGTTCGCCCGCTTCGCTCCTGACATCCCCGTCCGGCGGTTCCACGGCGGCCGCCGCCACCTCGGCGACCTCGCGCCCGACGAGGTCGTCCTCGCCACCTACGGCGTCCTCCGCCGCGACCGCGAGACGCTGTCCGAAGTGGACTGGGGCCTGATCGCCGCCGACGAGGCGCAGCACGTCAAGAACCCGCTCTCCGCCACGGCCAAGGAACTGCGCAAGATCCCCGCCCAGGCCAAGGTCGCCCTCACCGGCACCCCGGTCGAAAACCGGCTCACCGAGCTGTGGTCCATTGTGGACTGGACCACGCCCGGCCTGCTCGGCCCGCTCGACCGGTTCCGCCGCACCGTGGCGCGCCCGATCGAACGCGACCGCGACAAGGCGGTCACCGAACGGCTGGCCGCCACCGTCCGCCCGTTCCTGCTGCGGCGGCGCAAGACCGACCCCGACATCGCCCCGGAACTGCCGCCGAAGACCGAGACCGACCGGTTCGTCCCGCTCACCGCCGAGCAGACCACGCTCTACGAAGCCGTCGTGCGGGAGAACCTCGCCGAAATCCGGGAAAAGCAGGGCGTCGAACGGCGCGGGCAGGTGCTGCGGCTGCTCACCGAGCTCAAGCAGATCTGCAACCACCCCGCGCAGTTCCTCAAAGAGCCGCACGGCGCGCTCACCGGCCGTTCCGGCAAGCTCGCGGCGTTCGAAGAGCTCCTGGACGTCATCCTCGACGAAGGCGAAAGCGTCCTGGTGTTCAGCCAGTACGTCCAGCTCTGCCGCCTGCTCGAGCGGCGCCTCAAGGACCGCGGGCTGCCCACCGAACTGCTCTCCGGCGACAGCTCCCCGGCGAAACGGCAGGACATGGTCGACCGGTTCCAGGCCGGCGAGATCCCGGTCTTCCTGCTCTCCCTCAAGGCGGGCGGCGTCGGGCTCAACCTGACCCGGGCCACCCACGTCATCCACTACGACCGCTGGTGGAACCCCGCCGTGGAAGACCAGGCCACCGACCGCGCCTACCGGATCGGGCAGGACAAGCCGGTCCAGGTGCACCGGCTGATCGCCGAGGGCACCCTCGAAGAGCGGATCGCGCAGGTCCTCGAAAAGAAGCGCGGCCTCGCCGAGTCGATCGTCGGGGCGGGGGAGGACTGGATCACCGAACTGTCCGACGACGAGCTCGCCGACCTGGTCCGGCTCGGGGGCGGGTGATGCCACCGAGGCGCAACTTCGGCACGACCTGGTGGGGCCGCGCCTGGGTCGAGGCGCTGGAGCAGCGTGCGAAGCTCGACCCGAACCGGCTGCCCCGCGGGCGGACGTACGCGCGCAAGGGCACGGTCAGCGAGCTGCACTTCGGCGCCGGCGAGATGACGGCCCGGGTGCGCGGCAGCCGGCCGCAGCCGTACCGGGTGACGATCACCATGCGCACCTTCACCGACGGCGAGTGGGACACGCTGCTCGGCGTGGTCGGCACCCAGCTCGGGCACGCCGCGGCGCTGCTCGACGGCGAGCTGCCGGGCGCGCTCACCGAGCAGGCGCGCGAGGCGGGCGTCGACCTGCTGCCGGGTCCCGGCGACCTGCGGCCGCGGTGCTCGTGCCCGGACTCGGCGAACCCGTGCAAGCACGTGGCCGCGGTGTACTACCTGGTCGCCGACGAGGTGGACCGCGACCCGTTCACGCTCTTCCTGCTGCGCGGTCGCCCGCGGGCGGACGTACTGGCCGAGCTCCGCGCCCGCCGGGCGCCGGCGCGCGGCGAGAAACCGAGGCTCCCGAAGCCCGCCGACGAGGGCCTGACACCGCGCGCGGCCTACGCGCGACGCCCGGGTGCCATCCCTGCCCTGCCGCCACCACCGCGGGTTCCCGGCCCACCGGCGGTCCTGGACCTCGACCCGCCCCCGGGCACGGGCTGGACGTCGGCGGCGCTGGCCGTCCTGGCGGCGGACGCGGCCTCCCTCGCCCGCGACCTCCTGACCGGCGGTCCGACGGCGGCGGAGCTGACGTTCGAGGAAGACCTCACCCGCCGCGCGGCCGGCCGTTCCCACGCCGAAATCGCCGCACTGGCCGCCGCGGCGGACCTGTCCCCGCGCGAGCTGACCCGCTGGACCGAGGCCTGGCGCGAAGCCGGCCGCGGCGGCTTGGCCGCGCTGCGGGAGACCTGGCAACCCGGGCCGGGCCCCCTCGCCGAGGCACGGGAAATCCTCGCCGACACCGGTATCCCCGGGGAGCCGAAGGTGTGGCGAAACCGGTTGACCCAAGGACAACTCCAGCTGCGCTACGGCCGCGACGCGCGCTGGTACCGCTTCGTCCGCGAGGGGCCGGAGTGGCGCCTCGACGGCCCTCCTTCGGCAAGCCCGCTGGATCTCGTGTACTGACCGGGCTCAACCGGCCTACCGGTGCTCGGCCTTCCAGGCGTTGTAGGTGAAGTCCAGGAACCGCGCCACACCCCGCACCACGTGCGCCGAGCGCACCGACGTGAACACGTCGAACGCGTGCTGCGCCCCCGCCAGCTCGGCGTACGCCACCGGCTGCCGGGACTTCTCCCGCAGCCGCGCGACGAACTCGCGCGCCTCGCGCACCGGGACCAGCGAGTCGTCGCGGCCGTGGATCACGAAGAACGGCGGTGCGTCCGAAGTGATCCGGTCCAACGGCGACGCCGCGACGTAGTCGTCCAGGTGCGCCACCGGGTCGCGGTCCGGGGCGAACACGCGGCGGGCGATCAGGCTCTCCAGCCGGTACTTGCTCGCCGGCGCCCCGGACGTCGCCGCGAAGTCGTAGACGCCGTAGTGCGGGACGCACGCCTGGACGCTCGTGTCCGCGTCTTCGAACGACGGCTGCAGCGCCGGGTCGTTCTGGGACAACGCCAGCAACGCCGACAGGTGCCCGCCCGCCGAGCCGCCCGTCACCGCCACGAACCGCGGGTCGCCGCCGTACGACTCGATCGAAGAGCGGATCCACGCCAGGGCCTGCTTCGCCGCGACGATGTGCGCGGGCCACCGGTGCGTCGGCGACAGCGGGTAGTTGATCGCGACGCACACCCAGCCCCGCCGCGCCAGGTAGCGCATCAGCGGCCGGCCCTGCTCCTCCTTGTTGCCGATCACCCACGCGCCGCCGTGGACCTGCAGCAGCACCGGGGCCCCCGAAACCGGTTCGGCGGGGCGGTACACGTCGAGCAGGAACCGCTTGCCGCCCGGGGCGTAGGCGATGTTGCGGTCGACGCGCACGTCGGGCGCGCCCATCCGGAACGGCAGCGCCAGCTCGCTCCACGGCAGACCGAGGTCGGACCGGCCCAGTTCGGAGGCGTAGTCCGAACCCAAAGCGGCCGTCAGCGCCTGCTCGATCTCCTCGCGGGCGCCGTGGCCGGTGCGGACCAGCGTGGCCAGCCCGGCGGCGGACGCCGCCGCCATCGCCAGGCCCACCTTCGTCGACCGGTCGCGAACACCGTGGCGGGCCAGGTGCACCGCGGTGTCGGCCGCCGTCAGGGCCAGGAACTGGGGCGCCAGCTCGCCGGTCAGCCACCCGGCGAAGAACACCGGGATCGTCGTGGACCGGGCCCGCAGCGGACGGAGGGCGTTGGCGGTGAGACCGAGCTGGACCGCGCGACGGATCAGGAAATTCGGCTGCACCACCGCGATGGTACCGGCGAGTAGGGTGACGCGCCGCTCACCGCAAGTGGCCTACCCTGAGACCATGCAGAGATTGAGCGGCCTCGACGCGAGCTTCCTCTACCTCGAGACGTCGTCGCAGGTCCTGCACGTCTGCGGGCTGCTCATCCTCGACGGCTCGACCGTCCCCGGTGGCTACACCTTCGCGAAGCTCCACGAGAAACTCGACGAACGCGTCCGGATGATCCCGGCGTTCCGCCGCAAACTTCACAATCCGCTCTGGAACCTCAGCCATCCCGTGTGGGTCGAGGACGAGGACTTCGACCTCGACCACCACGTGCACCGCATCGGCGTGCCTGCTCCCGGCGACCGCGCCGAGCTGGCCGGGCTGTGCGCCCACATCGCCGGGCAGCAGCTCGACCGCGCGCACCCGCTCTGGCAGCTGTACGTCATCGAAGGCCTCGCCGACGGCCGGCTCGCCGTGCTGCTCAAGATGCACCACGCGAGCGTCGACGGCGTGAGCGGCGCCAGCCTGATCACCTACCTGGCCGGGCTCGAACCGGACGGGCCGATGCCCGAGATCGAGGAGCCCCGGAACGCCGGGATGCCGTCGCCGCTGGACCTGGTCCGCTCCGGCGTCGAGAGCGTCGTGAAGCGGCCCGCCGAGGTCGCCCGGCTGCTGCCCGACCTCCTCGGGCTGATGCCGCGCTGGGTCGGCCGGGCGTTGCGCGGCAAGGGAATGCCGGTCCCGTTCACCGCGCCGAGGACGTCGCTGAACGGCACGATCACCGGGCACCGCAGCGTCGCCTTCGCCCAGCTCGACCTCGACGACATCAAGGACGTCAAGAACGCCTTCGGGGTCACGGTGAACGACGTCGTCCTCGCGCTCGTCGCCGGCGCGCTGCGGGAGTTCCTCGCCGCGCGCGGCGAGCTGCCGGAGGACCCGCTGGTGGCGACCGTCCCGGTCTCGGTGCACGACCGCACCGAACGCGAGCACGGCAGCAACAAGGTTTCGGCGTTCTTCGCCTCCCTGCCGACGCACCTGCCCGACCCGGCCGCGCGGGTGTTCTTCCTCGCCGAGGCCAACCGGCGGTCGAAGGACCACCACCACGAGATCGACGCCGACATGCTGCAGGACTGGGCGCAGTTCTCGGTCGCGACGGCGTTCGGGCTCGCCGTGCGCGCGTATTCGGCGCTGCGCCTGGCCGAAAAGCACCCGGTGGTGCACAACCTGGTCGTTTCGAACGTGCCCGGGCCGCCGATGCCGCTGTACTTCCTGGGCGCGCGGATCACCGGTTTCTACCCGCTCGGGCCCGTCTTCCACGGCGCCGGCCTCAACGTCACCGTCCTGTCGAACGCGGGGAAGGTGCACGTCGGCCTGCTCGGCGCGCGGGAGCTGGTCAAGGACCTGTGGCCGCTCGCCGACGCGCTCCCGGACGCCTTGGGCGAACTGCTGAAGGCCGCGCCTATCGGGGGCTGAGCACCACGACCGGGATCTCCCGCTCGGTCCAGGCCTGGTACTTCGCGAAGTCCGCGTACAGCTCGACGAGCCGTGGCCACAGCTCGGCGCGTTCCGCGGCTTCGGCGACCCGGGCGGTGACCGGGACATCCCGGCGACCCTTGAGGTGGATGCGGGTTTCGGGGTGTGCCAGCAGGTTGTGGTACCACTGCGGGTGCCGCGGCAGCCCGCCCTGCGAGCCGACGATGACGACGTCGTCGCCGGAGCGCAGGTACAGCAGTGGGGTGGTGAACAGCCGCCCCGACCTGCGGCCGCGGTGCTCCAGCAGCAGCGTCGGCACCGGCTTGCGGAACCCCGCCCCGACCCGCCACCGGCCGCCGATGCGGCCACCGGTCAGCTTGAACACGGCCACCTGCGCCTTCGCCAGGTACTTCATGGCCTTCGCCGTCACCGGCGAGTCGAGGCCGTCGGGTTTCTGATCGGGCAGGCTGAAGCGTCCCATCAGGGATTCCTTCCTCGGAGGGAGTGGACCGCGGCGAGCAGGGCGGGCACCCAGCGGTCGGCGGCCAGCACGCAGGCGGCGTGCCCGGCGGCGACCTCGTAGGTGGCCGTGCCGGGGATCCGGCGGGCCAGCGACCGCTGGTGGGCGGGGGCGATGAACCGGTCCCGGGCGGTCACCACGACCGCCGCCGGCAGCCGCAGCGTGTGCAGCCACGGCGTCGAGTCGAACCGGCCGATCTCGTCGACGGCAACCGCGATCTCCCACGGCCTGGTCGACCGGAACTCCCGCAGCCCCCACCGGCGGTCGGCGAGAAGCTCGCGGGGGAGCGCGGCGGGCGCGACCGGCGGCGGCACGTGCTCGCGCAGCCGCCGCAGCGTCCGGCCGAAGACCTCGAGGGCGACGCGCTGCCGCAGCCCCCGGCCGAAGTGGCCCGCGGTCGAGCACAGCACCAGCCCGGTAACACGTTCTGGTTCGGCCCGGGCCACGAGCTGCGCGACGAGCCCGCCCATCGAGTACCCGGCGATCGCGAACCGGCCGATGCCGAGCGCGTCCGCAACGGCAGTCACGTCCTCCGCGCAGTCGGCGAGCCGGAACTCCGGCGAGCGGATGCCCCGGCCGTGCCACCGCTGGTCGAACACGACGACGCGGTGGTGCTTCGCCAGCCGCGCGAGGGCCGGGTACCAGGTCAGCAGGCCCGTGCAGGCCACCGAATGCAGCAGGAAGAGGGCGGCCGCGTCCCGCGGGCCGACGTCGGTGACCACGGTGTGGCCGCGGCCCGGCAGCTCGATCGGGACCGGCTCCGGCACGCCGGCGGTCGGCGGCACGGTGATCAGCCGCCGTCTTCCCGCCACCTGCGCCACCCCCGGGGGTTGCCGTGCCCACCTTTTCCGGTTAAGACTAGAACAGGTTTCACTATTGCGCCCGATCCGGAGGACAGGCGTGGACTTCGCCCTTGACGATACGCAGACCGAAATCGCCGCCCTCGCCGCGAAAGTGCTCGGGTCGCCGGACGACCCTTGGCGCGCTCTGGCGACGTCCGGCCTCCTCGCTCTGGCCCTGCCCCCCGAACTGGAAGGCGACGGCCTGGGCGTCGCCGAGGTCGCCCAGGTCCTGACCGAGGTCGGCCGGGCCGCCGCGCCGGTGCCCGCGTACGCCGCGCTCGCCCTCGGCGTCCTGCCGATCGAGTCGCTCGGCACCCCCGCCCAGCGCGCGGAGCTCCTGCCGCCGGTCGCGGCCGGGGACGCGCTGCTCACCGCGGCCCTGCACGAGCCGTCCGCGCCGCTGGTCGCCGAGCCCGCCGCGAGCGCCCGGGCCGGAGACGGGAAATGGCTGGTCAGCGGCGTGAAGACCGCCGTCCCGTACGCCGCCGGTGCCGCCCGGATCCTCACCCCGGTCACCACCGCGCACGGCAGCGCCGTCTACCTCGTCGACCCGAAGGCCGACGGCGTCACGCTCGTCCCGACGCCCACCTCCGCCGGGACACCGGAGTACACCGTCCGGCTCGACGACGTCGCCGTCCGGGAAACGGACCTCCTCTTCGACCGCGGCGCGGTCGCGGCCCTGCACCGGTTCGCGCTGGCCGGCGCTCTCGCCCTCGGCGACGGCCTCCTGGCCGGCGCGCTGGAGCTGACCGTGAAGCACGTCGGCGAACGCACCCAGTTCGGCCGGCCCCTCTCCGCCTTCCAGGCCGTGGCGGGCCAGATCGCCGACGTCTACGTCGCCGCGCGGACGGTGCACCTCGCGGTGACGTCCGCGGTGTGGCGGCTGGCCGCGGGACTCGACGCGGACGCCGAACTCGACGTCGCCGCCTACTGGTTCGCCTCGCAGGCCCCGCAGGCGCTGGCGACCTGCCACCACCTGCACGGCGGCGTCGGCGTCGACGAAACCTATCCGCTGCACCGGTATTCGTCGGCGGTCAAGGACCTCGGCCGGACGCTCGGCGGGGCCGCCCACCGGCTCGCCCGGCTCGGCGAACGAGTGGCGGGGTGAGCGGATGCACGTCGAACTGACCGCGGCGCAACGGCAGCTGCGCGCCGAACTGCGCGAATACTTCACCGGGCTGATCAGTCCCGAGGAACGCCACGCGATGCGGCGCGAGCGGCACGGGCCGGTGTTCCGCGAGATCGTCCGCCGGATGGGCCGCGACGGCCGGCTCGGCGTCGGCTGGCCGGTCGAATACGGCGGCCAGGGCTTCGGCGGGATCGAACAGCACCTGTTCGTCGACGAGGCCGCGCGCGCCGACGTCCAGCTGCCGTCGGTGACGCTGCAGACGGTCGGGCCGACGCTGCAGGAGTTCGGCACCGACGAGCAGAAGTCCTTCTTCCTGCCGAAGATCCTGGCGGGGGAGATCCACTTCGCGATCGGGTACAGCGAGCCGGAAGCGGGCACCGACCTCGCCTCCCTGCGGACGTCGGCGGTGCGCGACGGCGACTCCTACGTCGTCAACGGCCAGAAGATCTTCACCACCGGCGGCCACGACGCCGACTACGTCTGGCTGGCCGTGCGGACCGCGCCGGACGCGCCGAAGCACAAGGGCATCTCGATCCTCATCGTGGACACGAGCGACCCCGGCTACTCCTGGACGCCGATCATCACCTGCGACGGCGCCCACCACGTCAACTCGACGTACTACTCGGACGTCCGCGTGCCGGCGAACCGCCTGGTGGGCACCGAAAACGCGGGCTGGCGGCTGATCACGACCCAGCTCAACCACGAGCGCGTGATGCTCGGGCCGGCCGGGCGGATCGGCGGGCTGTACGACCGCGTGCGCGCGTGGGCGAGCGCGCACGGCCTGCTGGACCTGGCCGACGTGCGGGCCGTGCTCGCCGAGGCGCTGGCCGTGACGCGGGTGAACGAGCTGCTGAACTGGCAGGTCGCGGTGTCGTCGGCGAGCGCGCCGGTGGGCGTCGCCGACGCGTCGGCGACCAAGGTGTTCAGCTCCGAGGCCATCCAGCGGATCGGCCGGAACCTCGAAGAAGTCGTCGGGCGCCACGGCGACCTGGCCGATCCGGACACCGCCGAGCTGGCCGAATGGCTGGACCTCACCGCGAAGCGCAACATCGTGCTGACGTTCGGCGGCGGTGTCAGCGAAATCCAACGGGAGCTGATCGCCTCGATCGGCCTGGGCCTGCCGAGGGTGCCACGATGAACGTCCGGGAAGCCGCCGACGCGATCGCCGCGCGCGGGGAAAGCGCGCCGAGCCTGGCGCGGGACCCCGTCAACCAGGCCATGGTGAACAACTGGGTCGAGGCGATCGGGGACGCCAACCCGGTCTACACCGATCCGGAGTTCGCCGCGGCGAGCATCCACAAGGGACTGGTCGCCCCGCCCGCGATGGCTCAGGTGTGGACCATGAAGGGCCTGCACGGCGCGCGGGCCGACGACGACCCGCTCGGCGCGATGATGGCGGTGCTCGACGAGGCCGGGTTCACCTCCGTGGTGGCCACGAACTCGGAGCAGACCTACCACCGCTACCTCCGGCCGGGCGAGCAGGTCGCGGGGACGACCCGGCTGGAGGACGTCGCCGGGCCGAAGAAGACCGCCTTGGGTGAAGGCTGGTTCGTGACGACGCGGACGACCTGGTACGTCGGCGAAGAGGCCGTCGCCGAGATGGTGTTCCGGGTGCTCAAGTTCCGCCCGCCCGCGCCGGAGCCGCCGCCCGCGCCGGTGCTGCGGCCGGTGATCAGCCGGGACACCGAGTTCTTCTGGGACGGCCTTCGCGAGGGCGAGCTGCGGATCCAGCGCTGGGGCGAGACGCTGCGGCACCCGCCGGGGCCGATGCCGCCCGACGGCTCGCTGGACACCAAGCCCGACCACGTCGTCGCCAGTGGCCGGGGCACCGTGTACTCCTACGTCGTGCACCACCACCCGGCGGTGCCGGGCAAGCAGCTGCCGTTCGTGGTGGCCCTGGTGGAGCTCGAAGAAGGCGTGCGGGTGATGGCGGAGCTGCTGGACGCGTCGCCGGAGGAGGTCCACATCGGACTGCCGGTGGTCGCGGCGTTCGTCAAGGTGGACGACGACCTGACCCTGCCCGCGTGGAAGGTGGCCCGATGACCGTCGCCGAAGGGACCGAGCTGCCGCCGTTGACGATCGAGGCGACGCCGACGTTCGTCGTCAGCACGGCGCTGGCCACCCGTGACTTCCAGGACGTCCACCACGACCGCGACTCGGCGGTGGCCCGCGGATCGAAGGACATCTTCCTCAACATCCTCACCGACACCGGCCTGGTGCAGCGGTTCGTCTCGGAGTGGGCGGGGCCCGGGGCGCTGATCCGGTCGATCAAGATCCGGCTCGGGGTGCCCTGCTACGCCTACGACACGCTGACGTTCACCGGCCGGGTGGTCTCGGCTTCCGGGCGCGATGTCGTGGTCTCCGTGTCCGGTGTGGACAGTCTCGGGGAGCACGTGGCCGGGACGGTGGAGGTGACGTTGCCGTGACGCTCTCGGGCAAGGCGGCGATCGCCGGGATCGGCGCGACGGAGTTCTCGAAGGACTCCGGGCGCAGCGAACTGCGGCTGGCGGCCGAATGCATCTCGCACGCGCTGGCCGACGCGGGACTGACTCCGTCCGATGTGGACGGTCTGGTGTCGTTCACCATGGACGGCAACGCCGAGATCGCGGTGGCGCGCGAGCTGGGTATCCCGGAGCTGAAGTTCTTCAGCCGGATCCACTACGGCGGCGGGGCGGCCGCGGCGACCGTGCAGCAGGCGGCGATGGCGGTGGCGACCGGGGTCGCGGACGTCGTCGTCGCGTACCGGGCGTTCAACGAGCGGTCGGGGCACCGGTTCGGCCAGGTGTCGTCCGCCGCGGCCGGGCAGGTGAACTCGTCGGGGGTGGACAACGCGTTCCACTACCCGATGGGGATCGCGACCCCGGCGGCGACGGTGGCCATGGTCGCGCGCCGCTACCTCCACGACTACGGCGCGACCAGCGAGGACTTCGGGCGGGTCGCGGTGGTCGACCGCAAGCACGCGGCGACCAACCCGAACGCGTGGTTCCACGGGCGGCCCATCACCCTGGAGGAGCACCAGGCGTCGCGCTGGGTGGCCGAGCCGCTGCACCTGCTCGACTGCTGCCAGGAGAGCGACGGCGGGGTGGCGCTGGTCGTCACGAGCGTTTCGCGCGCGCGTGACCTCGCGCGGCCGCCGGCGGTGATCGCGGCGGCGGCGCAGGGGAGCGGGCCGGACCAGTACGTGATGACCAGCTACTACCGCGACGACCTGGCCGCGCTGCCGGAGATGGGGGTCGTGGGGCGGCAGCTGTGGGCGCAGTCGGGCCTGGCACCGTCCGATGTGGACGTCGCGGTGCTGTATGACCACTTCACGCCGTACGTGCTGATGCAGCTGGAGGAACTGGGGTTCTGCGGCCGCGGCGAGGCGAAGGACTTCATCGCCGACGGGGCGCTGGAGCTCGACGGCGCGTTGCCGCTCAACCCGCACGGCGGCCAGCTCGGCGAGGCGTACATCCACGGCATGAACGGCATCGCGGAGGGGGTCCGGCAGATCCGCGGGACGGCGGCCAACCAGGTCGGGGGCGCGTCACGGGTGCTGGTCACGGCGGGGACGGGGGTGCCGACCAGCGGACTCGTCCTGACGGGTGACTGAGTGTCACCTCATTGACGGCTGGTGCGCGGCCGTCGTGGCTGTCACGGTGGAGACACGACCCACGACGGAGGGTGAGGCCTGGCGCGATGCTGGTGGACTGGGTGCTCACGGCGGTCTTCGCGGCGCTGGTGCTGCCGTGCGTGCTGCGCCTGGTCCGCCTCGACTACGCGCGGCTGGGCCACGGCGTCCGCCACGGCGACCTGGCGGAGCTGCTGCTGGTGGTCGCGATGGTGGCGATGTTCTCCCCGGTGGGCGGCCCGATCCCGGCGGCGGGCTGGCAGGCGGTGCTGGCGCTGACGACGGGCTGGTTCGCGGTGGCCTGGTGGCGCAGCCGGCAGTGCGCCCACCACGCCCTGTCGGCGGCGGCGATGCTGTACATGGTGACGGCGATGCCCCACGGCGGCATGGACCACGGGCCGTGGCTGACGATGGCCACCGTGGACGCCCGGCTGGCGGTGCCGCTGATCGCGGTGGCGGCGGCGGGGTACTTCGTGGCCGACGCGGCGTGGTCGGGCGTGCTGGTGGTGCGGGGTTCGGTGGCCGCCGGGCCGGCCCCCGGTCCTGGCTCGGCGGCCTCCGGCGCGGTGGCCGCTTCGGGACACGCATCGCGGGCGGTGTGCCGGGCGGTGATGGGCGCGGGGATGGGCTACATGCTGCTGGCCTCGGCTTTGTGAGCACACGGTTTGTGAACACGGCGCCAAGAGGTCCCCGGCCTGGGGGCCCCCGGATTTCACGTTACCGGAGACCACCGACAATTCCGGGCGGTCCGGGAGTCGTGAACACGAGCGCGGGCGATCCGGGCAGTCAGACGAGTGGGCCAGGACCGTGCCGGCCACCAGGCACGCTCGAGCCACCGTCAGAAGCGTTGACGGTCACGCATTGGTCAAGCCGGCTTTGGGCCGCCACCTCGGCGGCGGGACCCGACCGTGGCCAGAGCGTGGCGCAAGCACCACGTGCAGCCGTGGTGGCAGACCAGCCCAGCCGCGGTGCAGATCGATGATCGACTGCGGTCGGCGCGGCGGGGAAGGCATCATCTGCCACCTTTCGGTGTAACAGCCATCCGCCACGTGGCGACTCTGCCCTTGCAATCCGCCCTGATCAGCCGACCATGAACAAAAGCCCCCGGACGGCGTTCGTTTTGATCGAGTCGAATATCGCACCCGGAGACGCTCGAAGGAAGGGATGGGCAAGTGTCGAACGAACCTGAGCCGGTCGACTGCCTCGTCGCGGCAGGCACGGCGAGACCCATCCTGTGCGCAATGGCCGAGCGCATGGTGACCTCGTCCGGAGCTCGGACTGCCAGAAGGTGGCTTGTTTTTGGCACGTTGACCGTTTCGGCTCCCCCTGCTGACATGCTGACCCGGTGCCGAGAATGGATCAAGTAGTCATCGAGATCAGAGACGAGATTCGTCGTCTGAGAGCAGGACGCGGCGTTTTCGCGCCCAATCTGATCGACCGGTTGGGACCCCGTCTGCAGGCCTGGTGCGGAGTGCACCACGACCCCGCTCAGCTTCGATCGACGCTGACCCAGCGCCTGCTCACCAGCGCGGGAGCGCTGCCCGGTGACCGTCAGGACGCCCTCGTCGTCAGCTTGGCCATCGACCCCGAGGTCGAACATCTCGTCAAGTTCAAGGACCGGGTCGACCACCTCGCCGCCAAGCTGGCCGTGAGCGCCCGCACCGCCTTGCGCAGGATCGAGTTGGCCGAAGTCGAGCTGGCCGGCGAGATAGCCGCCGAGTCCGCAGGCGCCGCGGCGAGCGGGCACTTCGTCAAGTCATACTACGTCCGCCAATACCAGGCCGTCGTCGACAACACAGGTTCCCACGGCAACCCGGCGACGGTGACCGTCCACCAGGAACGTGAAATCGTGTGCGTCCAGGATCGGCTGACCGAGATACCGATCCGCTTCGAGATCCCGGACCACCCCGACACGGCCGAACCGCTGTTCACCGCCCGGGTTCAGCACGGCGGCCGGCTACGGTTTCAGCGTCGGCTGTCTCCGACGGGCTTCGAGCTCACTCTTAGCCTGCCGTCTGCGATTGCTCAGCGAGAGACCCACCGCTTCGCGTTGAGCTTCGTCTTACCCGCCGGTTTGGTCCGCGCCCACCACGTGATCACCGGCGAGGTCCAGATTCAGCGGTACCGCCTCATCGTCAAGTTCCACCCCGACCATCTGCCGGTCTGGATCCGGAAGGTGGACGGAGAGGACATCAGAACCCTGGACGCGTTCGCCCACAAGGCGGCCGCTCCGCCAGGAGCGTTCCCGCTCGATGCCGTGGGAGAGGCGCACCTGGAGTTCCGGCGGCTCGCCCCGCACCTGGCATACGGCTTTCAGTACCGCTGGGCTGACCCACCGGGAAGCCCTGGGTGAGCGCCGACCGGGTGGACCCCCGAACCTGAGGGCCCACCCGTGCCGATCACCGCCGTGAAATGTCAGTCACGCGGCCGGCTCATCCGCCGCAGCAGCAGGGCCGCTGCCCGGTACGCGGCCTTGAGACGTGCGACAACCGATGTGAGCACGACGCGGAACAGGAAAAAGAACGTCGCGCCCTGGATGCAACCGGCCAGGAAAAGCAAGACGCATGCAACGAGAAGATATGCACTCGCGCTGCTGTCCGCGCCAGCAAGCAGGAAAGGAACAGAGGTCTTGAACTCCATGATTTCACCTCGCGCATCGAACTGATCTGACGAGGCTCAGAATTCGTCGAAAAAACCGGCCAACTTGTCCCGGTGGGACGGATCTTCCATCAGTGCAGGTCGCCGGGACGAAATAGTGTCCGACCAGTCGGACACTCGGACACTTGGATACGTCACGAGCAGCAGAGTGCGAGGAGTAGCCGTTGAACAGCCCAGGCGTGACGCCCGACCAGCTCCTGCAGGACTTCCGGCTCCTGGTCGGCGCGCAGAAGAAAACCCTCCGAGGGCTGGCCGCCGCGTCGGGCATCGGGCATGAAACCATCCGAGGTTGGAAAGACGGGAACCGGTTCCCCCGTAACGCGGACGACTTCCTCAAAGTCGTGCAGACCTGCCTGAAGTCGCTCAAGGAAGGTGTGTCCGCACCTCGCTGGAACTATCCGGAATGGGAAATTCGCTACCAGGAGGCGAAACGGGCTTGGGAGAACCAGTCCGGCGACGGCCGCTCCACGAAGGCCATCCCCCTCCTGCCCGGTGGGCCGCCACCGTCGCCCGCGATTCAGGTCCACGGCGGCGACTACGTCTCCGGAGTCAAAAACTCCATTCAGTTCGGAGACGTGAACCACAACCACAACTCGCCGCAAGAATAGATATTCTCCACCATTGCACGCAGTGAAAGGAACTTCCATGGACGACTGTGAGGTCAGGATCGAAAACGGGATCCTGTGGATCGACAGCGAGGCATACCCCCTACGCAACATCTCGCGTGTCGGTTCGCGCTGGATCGACCCGAAGCCGATCAAGGCGGCGGCGGTGAAAGCGTTCATCGTTCGGACGTTCTTCTGCCTGATCGTGTCCGGGATCGTGGGCGCCGGCTCCACGGCGGGCGGGATCATCCTCTTCCTGGCCGTCATGGCGCTGCTGATCTGGCGGCTGTCGGTGGCGCTCAACCTGAGCCCGATCTACGGCCTGGTCCTCAACACCTCAGGCGTCCAGCAGGACGCCGTCTGGAGCTACGAGCAGAGCGAGATCCACAAGCTCGTCAAGGCGGTCACCGACGCGATCGGCCATCCCGACACGGCCCAGATGATCGTCAACCTCAACCACGCCGTGGGCGGCGACGTCATCCAGCAGTACGGTGCGAAAAGCACCGGCAAGCAGGTCGGCGCGGGAGCTTGAGGTGTTCGATGAACAGCGATGACCGGTTCGAAATCCACAACCACAACCAGGTCCAGGACGGCGACATCATCCAGCAGTTCGCCCCGGGAAGTATCGGCAAACAGGTGAGCGCGGGCCTCGGCGACAACCCCTCCGTCGCAGTTCACGGCGGCGACTACGTTGTCGGCGACAAGACGGCCGACCACCGCGGTGATGTCAACCACGACCACCGGCAGAGCACGGAAACCTGAGCGGAAGCGGTCCGTTGGGACGGCACGCCGAGTCGCACCCACTCTGCGACTCGGCGTGCACGGCGACTCTGGTCAGACGGGGGAATGCGCCGAAAGCCTGCGCGAGCGTGAGTCTCCTCGTCCACGCCACAAACTTGCGCCACGCTCCTGGCCACGGTCGCGTCCCCGCCGCCGAGGTGCCGCCGAGGTGACGGCCCGAAAGCCGGCTCGGCCAATGCGTGACCGCCAACCGGCAATCCGGGCGCCGAGGCGGCTCAGCCCGCGACCCGCCGCACCTCGCCCAGCGCGCTTTCCCCGACCTCCGGCAACCCCTCAGCCGGGTGCTCCGCCGTCCACTGGGCCGCCGCCGCGATGTCCTTCTTCAGCGCCGTGATCAGGTCCTCCGCCGAGGAGTACTTCTCCTGGTCGCGCAGGTGGGCGCCCAGCCAGACCACCAGCGTCTCGCCGTACAGGTCGCCCGAAAAGTCCAGGATGTGGGCCTCCAGCAGGCGGTAGCCGTCCGCGCCGTAGTACGTCGGGCGGCGGCCGACCGAGATCGCGGCCGGGAGGCGGGTGCCGTCCGGGCGGCCGATCCAGCCCGCCCACACCCCGTCGCCCAGGGAGCCGTCCTGGTCGCGCAGGGCGATGTTGGCCGTGGGGAAGCCCAGTTCGCGGCCGCGCTTGTCGCCCGATTCGACCGTTCCCCGCACCACGAAGTATTCCGGCATCGAAGTCACCCCACCACGGTAGCGGCTCGGCCGACCCAGCTCAGGAAGTGGACACCAGCACCGTGTCCGCCAGCACCGGCGCGTCGTCGCGCTCGACCGCCGACGTCGTCACCAGGAACTCCGCACCGGAACGCCACACCCGGATCCGCAGCGTCTCGCCCGGGAACACCACCCCGGCGAACTTCGCCGCGAACGACGCCACCCGGGCCGGGTCGCCGTCCAGGAGCTCGTTCACCAGCACCCGCGCCACGATCCCGTACGTGCACAGCCCGTGCAGGATGGGCTGGTCGAACCCCGCCGCCCTGGCGAACGCCGGGTCCGCGTGCAGCGGGTTGCGGTCGCCGCAGAGCCGGTAGAGCAGCGCCTGCTGCGGCAGCGTCGGCGTCTCGAAGACGAAGTCCGGCTCCCGCGAAGGGAACGAAACCCGGTCCGAAGGTCCCCGCGAACCGCCGAAACCACCCTCGCCGCGGGCGAAGATGCTGGACCGGGCCGTCCACAGTGGATCGCCCGACGACGACGTCACCGAAACCTCCTGGACGACCACCGCGGCCTTGCCCTTGTCGAAGACGTCGGCGATCCGCGACCGGGCCACCGCCTTCCCCGACGTCGGGATCGGCTGGTGCAGCGTGATCTCCTGCTTGCCGTGCAGCACCTTCGCCAGGTCGATCTCCACCCCGGGGAACGACACCGCCGGCGGGTCGAACACCCGGAGGTTCGCCGCGACCGTCGCGAACGTCGGCAGCACGACCAGGTCCTGCTCGTAGGTGTAGCGCAGCTCGTCCGGCCCCGCGCCGAGCGCGAGGTGGTACAGCAGCACGTCCGACGACGTCCAGGCGAAGCTCACCTCGCCGATCTCGGCACCGATCGCGACGGCGGGGTCGATGGGCACGCGGGGACTCCTATTCGTAGCTGATCGACACGTCGTCGGTGACCGGCAGCGACTGGCAGGCCAGCACGATGCCGTCCGCCATGTCCTCGGCGTCGAGGACCTCGTTGTGCAGCATCTTCACCTCGCCCGAGACGACCCGGCACGCGCACGCGCTGCACTGCCCTTCGCGGCACGAGTACGGCGCGTCCATGCCGTCTTCCAGGAGCCGGTCCAGCAGCTTCCGCTGCCGTGGCCACGCCATCGATCGCGTCTCCCCGTCGAGGGTCACCGTCAGCGACGCCGGTGCTTCGTCGGAAGGTTCTTCCTCGCCGACGACGACGTCCTCGAACGGGTTCCCGGTCAGCGAGGTGAACTTCTCGACGTGCACCCGCTCCCGCGGCACGCCGAGCTGCCCGAGCGCCTCCCGCACGGCCGCCATGAACGGCGCCGGCCCGCACAGGAACGCCTCGTGCGAGGTGTACGCCGAAGCCAGCCCGCGCAGCTGCGAGACGTCCGGCAGGCCCTGGACGCTCTCCAGCCAGTGGACGACGACCAGGCGGTCGCCGTACCGCTTGGCCAGGGACGACAGCTCGCCCGCGAAGATGACCGAGCGCTCGTCGCGGTTCGCGTAGACCAGCACGACCCGGCCGGACCCGGTCTCCAAGGCCGTCTTCAGGATCGCCATCACCGGCGTGATGCCGCTGCCGGCGGCGAACAGCAGGAAGTCCTCGTCCACCGACGCCGGGCAGAACACCCCGGCCGGCGCCAGCACGTCGAGCCGCATCCCCGGCCGCAACGACGAGCAGATCCAGCTCGACCCGTACCCGCCGTCGGTCCGCTTGACCGTCACCTGCACGCGGTTCTCGTGCGGCGCGCTCGAAAGCGAGTAGCACCGCGCCACCGAACCGGTCTGCTCGCTGGGGATCTTCAAGGTGAGGAACTGCCCGGCGGAATAGCGGAACGCGTCGGTGTGCTCCGAAGGGATCTCGAAGACCACCGACCGCGCGTCCGGCGTTTCGACGACGACGTCGGCGACGGTCAGCGTGTAGACCCGCTCAGCCATCGGCCACCGCCAGCGCGCCTTCGCGCACCGCGTCGCCGATGCTGTCGGCCAGCTTCGGGCACGTGTCGAGCAGCGCCGACGGGCCGTCCGCGTCCGCGAACACCGGGCAGGTGTCGGCGGGCCGGGACGTCCACTGGATGCTCGTGTGCTGGATGCTGTTCTTCTTCACCAGCACGCGCGTCCCGCAGCTGCGGCACTCGTGCGGCCGCAGCCCGCCCGACAGGAACTCGGTCTGCTCGGCGGTGGTCACACTTCCGCCTCGGTCTTCTGCCGCGCCAGGTTCTCCGCGACCTCCGCAGCCCACGCCTCGTTCGCCTTCGAAGTGTCCACTTCGAACTCGAACCGCCGGGTCATGTCCTCGGTGACGTCGGCGGCGTCGACGTAGAACTGCTGGTACCACCGGCGGAGCTGGTAGACCGGACCGTCCTCTTCGCACAGCAGCG
Source organism: Streptomyces sp. MN03-5084-2B (assembly GCA_033793495.1). Lineage (GTDB taxonomy): Bacteria > Actinomycetota > Actinomycetes > Mycobacteriales > Pseudonocardiaceae > Amycolatopsis. The sequence continues at coordinate 46,824 of JARAWT010000054.1, forward strand.
GGTTGTCGATCTGCGTCTTGTGCTTCCAGATCTCGACGTCCTGCAGGAACCCGGCGCCGATCCCGCGGGCCAGCTTCGCGGCGATCTTGTCCGCGTGCTCGTCGGAGATGCCCGGCGGCTTGCGCACCTTCATCCCGTACTGCAGCACGAACGACGTCGGCGTGACGGGGTAGTGGCAGTTGATCAGCACGCTCTCGATCTCGTAGCCCTGGAACGAGTTCACCAGCTTGTTGATCATGTACGACGGCCCGAAGTACGACGCTTCCGACCGCAGCAGGTTCTCCTCGCCACCGTAGTTCGACGCCATGCCCATGTCCGGGCGGCCCTTGGTGTTGAGGTACTGCGTGGCGATGTGGCCTTCGAACACGTTCTTGAAGTACGTCGGGTAGGCGTAGTGGATGTAGAAGAAGTGCGCCATGTCCACGACGTTGTCGATGATCTCCCGGCAGTTGGAGCCGTCGATGAAGATCTCGTCCCAGGTCCAGTTGCTCCACTCGGCGCTGTCGGCGGCCTCGATCCGCGGGATCGCCAGCTCCTCGGCCGGCGGGTTGCCCTCCGGGTCGTGCCACAGGAGCAGCTGCCCGTTGCGCTCCTCGGTCGTCCACGACCGCGTCCGCGCGCGCAGCGGCACCCGCTTGGCGTAGGGGATCGAGACGCACTTGCCCTTGCCGTTCCAGCGCCAGTCGTGGAACGGGCAGGCCACCTCGTCGCCCTTGACGCTGCCCTGGGTGAGGTCGCCGCCCATGTGCCGGCAGTAGCCGTCGAGCACGTGCAGCTGCCCGGCCGAGTCCGCCCACACCACGAGCTTCGTGCCGAACGCGGTGATCGCGTGCGGCTTCCCGTCGCGGAAGCTCTCCGCCAGGCCCAGGCAGTGCCAGCCGCGGGCGAACCGGGTCGGCGGCTCACCGGCGTAGATGGTGCGTACCGAATCCTGCGTCATCGCTGCCCTCCCGTGGTCCCTCGATCTTCGTGCGCCAGCCGCGTCGCCGCAAGGTAGCCGAACACCATGGCGGGCCCGATGGTCGCGCCGGGCCCGGCATACGTCCGGCCCATCACGGCCGCACTGGCGTTGCCCGCGGCGAACAGTCCCGGCACGGCCGAGCCGTCCTCGCGCAGCACCTGCGCGCGCTCGTCGGTGCGCAGGCCGCCCTTCGTGCCCAGGTCGCCCGGCACGATCTTCACCGCGTAGAACGGCGCTTTGTCGAGCGGGCCGAGGCTGGGGTTGGGCTTGTTGCGCGGGTCGCCGTAGTAGTGGTCGTACTTGCTGACCCCGCGGCGGAAGTCCTCGTCGACGCCGGTGCGCGCGAAGCCGTTGAAGCGCTCGACGGTGGCCTCCAACGCGGAAGCCGGGACGTCGATCTTCGAAGCCAGCCCGGCCAGCGTCGACGACTTCGCCGCGATCCCGGCCTTGAACCAGCGGCCGGGCAGCGGCTGGCGCGGCCCGATGCCGGTGAACATGTACCGGTCCTTGTAGCGCTGGTCGAACAGCAGCCAGGTCGGGATGTGCTGCCCCGGCCCGTCCCCGGGGCCGTACATCGCGTGCACGGCCTCGACGTAGGGCGCCGATTCGTTGACGAACCGCTCGCCGCGGGAGTCGACCATGATGCTGCGCGGCCGCGACCGCTCGGCGAGGGCGAACCACGGGCCGCCGGTGAGCGGCAGCGACGGGCCCCACCAGGCGTCGTCCATCAGGTCGAGTGCCGCGCCCAGCTTGAGGCCGGCGGTGATGCCGTCGCCGGTGTTGGCCTCCGCGCCGACGGTCCAGTCGACGCCGATCGGCGCCCGCTGGTACTTCTCGCGCATCTCGAGGTTCCGCTCGAAGCCACCGCTGGCGAGGATCACGCCCCGCCGCGCTTCGATGACGCCTTCCGCGGTGACGACGCCGGTCACGCGGTCGTCGTCGACCTGGAGGTCGGTCAGCGGGGTGTTCAGCCGGACCTCGACCCCGGCCTGGGCGAGCCCGACGCGGAGGCCGGCCGCCAGCGCCTGCCCCATGCTCAGCAGCTGCTGCCCGCGCAGCTTGCCGACGAGCCACTGCCGGCCCAGTGACAGCAGCCGCAGCGCCCCGCGTGGGTGCCGCGCGAGGAGGCTCAGCCAGCGGTAGTCGGCCTGGGTGATCGGCACGCCGAGCGGGGGAGCGCTGTACGGCGGTTCGAGGTGGGCCAGCTCGTCGCCGAGCAGCTTGCCGTCGAGGGCGACGGGCTCGACCGACCGGCCGCCGGAGCGCCCGCCGGGGGCTTCGGGGTGGTAGTCGCTGTAGTCGCGGACCCAGCGGAACTTCAGCGGGGTGTGGTCGCAGACGAACTTCAGCACCTCGGGGCCGTGCGCGAGGAACGTGTCGCGCCGGACGGCCGGGACGACGTCGCCGACGATCGAGGCCAGGTACTCCCGCGCCCGCTCGGGTGGTTCGTCGATCCCGGCGGCACGCAGGGCGTGGTTGCCGGGGATCCAGACACCGCCGCCGGAGCGCGCGGTCGAGCCGCCGAAGCAGCCTGCTTTCTCCAGGACCACTACGCTCAGGCCCTGGTGGGCCGCAGCCAGTGCGGCGGTCATCCCGGCGGCGCCACTGCCGACGACGACAACGTCGAACTGCTCCGTCATGCCACCTCACCTATAACGTGTTCCACGTGACGTGTATCCAGTTGAGAGCCCCTTTCGGTCACCATAGACGAGAACGTGTTTCAGTTCTAGGGTAGCCACCATGGACGCACTCGTCGCGGACGTGGTCATCGTGGGGTTCGGGGCGGCCGGCGCCTGTGCCGCCCTCGAAGCGGCCGACGCGGGCGCCGACGTCATCATCGTCGAGCGCTTCGCCGGCGGAGGAGCCAGCGCGGTCAGCGGTGGCGTGGTCTACGCCGGCGGCGGCACCGGCCAGCAGCTCGACGCGGGCGTCGACGACTCCGTCGACGCGATGTACGCCTACCTGCGCATGGAAACCGGGGACGTCGTCTCGGAGCGGACGCTGCGGCGGTTCTGCGAGGGCAGCCGCGAGATGATCACCTGGCTGGAGGGCAACGGCGTGCCGTTCGAAGGCAGCCTCTGCCCGTACAAGACGTCGTACCCGAGCGACCGGCACTACCTCTACTACTCCGGCAGCGAAGCGGCCGGCGGGTTCCGCGACGCGGCGAAACCGGCTCCCCGCGGTCACCGCGTGAAGGGGCCCGGGACCTCGGGCAAGATGCTGATGGCGCGGCTGAAGGCGGCCGTGCGCGCCCGCGGCATCCGGGTGCTGACGCAGACGAACGCCCGCAGCCTGATCCGGGACGGTGCGGGCCGCGTCACCGGCCTCGTCGTCGACACCCTGAGCGATGCCCCCGCGTCGGTGCGGGCGCGGCACCAGCGCTTCGCGCAGTACGCGGCCAAGCCCGGGATCTACGTGCCGTCGCTGCGCAAGTCGCTGCACCGGCGCGTCGAGCGCTTCGAGCGGGCACACGGCCGCGAACTGCGGATCACCGCCCGGCGCGGGGTCGTGCTCGCCGCCGGCGGCTTCATCGCCGACCGCGAGATGGTGCGCGAGCACGCACCGGCCTACCGCGGCGGGCTCCCGCTCGGCACGTCCGCCGACGACGGTTCCGGCATCCGGCTCGGCATCACGGCCGGTGGCGCGACCGGCGAGCTCGGCCGGATCTCCGCGTGGCGGTTCATCACGCCGCCGAGCGCGTTCCTCGGCGGGATCATCGTCGACGCCACGGGCCGGCGGGTCATCGACGAGTCCCGGTACGGCGCCGCGGTGGGCGAGAAGCTCATCGAGGAGCACGGAAGCAAGGGCTGGCTGCTCGTCGACGCGCCGATCGTCGCCGAAGCGCGGCGGGACACGAAGGCGCAGAGCCAGTGGTTCCAGGGGCTGCAGCTGCGGTACCTGCTGCGGCGCGGCCGCGTCACCGGGACGACGGTGGAAGAGGTGGCGCGCAAGGCCGGCGTCGACCCGCAGGGCCTGCGCGCGAGCGTCGAGGCCTACCACGGCGACCGCGACCCGGTGGGCAAGCCCGCCGAGTTCGCGCGGCGCCTGGACAACCCGCCGTACTCGCTCATCGACATCTCGGTGCGGCCGAACCTCGGGTACCCGACGCCGATGCTCACGCTCGGCGGCCTGGTCGTCGACGAGGACAGCGGTGCGGTGCGGGACACGGCGGGGGCGCCGATCCCCGGGCTGTACGCCGCCGGGCGCACCGCCGTGGGAATCTGTTCCAGGTCCTACGTGAGCGGCCTGTCCCTGGCCGACTGCGTGTTTTCCGGCCGCAGAGCGGGGATCAACAGTGCCCTGGCGCAGGGCGTTCTCGACAAAAACGAGAACGTGTTCTAGTCTTGGCGAGGTAGTTGAGACTAGAGAGGAACTGCGCATGAGCGAGCAGGTGATCGCCGGGGTCCGGGACCTCCTGCCGGTCCTGCGGGAACGGGCCCAGGACACCGAGGACGCGCGCCGCGTCCCCGAGGAGTCCGTCAAGGCCCTGCAGGAGACCGGGTTCTTCAAGCTGCTGCAGCCGAAGCTCCACGGGGGCCTCGAAGCCGACCCGGTGAGCTTCTACACTGCGGTCAAGCTGGTCGCGAGCGCATGCGGGTCCACCGGCTGGGTCGCCTCCATCCTCGGCGTCCACCCGTGGCACGTGGCCCTGTTCGACGCGCAGGCGCAGCAGGAGGTCTGGGGCGAGGACCAGGACGTGCGGATCTCCTCGTCGTACGCGCCGATGGGCAAGGCCGAGGTCGTCGAGGGCGGCTACCGGCTGTCGGGCCGGTGGAGCTTCTCCTCCGGGTCCGACCACTGCACGTGGGTGCTGCTCGGGGGACCCGCGTTCAAGGACGGCAAGCCCGTCGACTTCTGCACCTACCTGCTGCCCATCGCCGACTACTCCATTGTGGACGTCTGGGACACGATCGGCCTGCGGGGCACTGGTTCGAACGACATCGTCGTCGAGGACGTCTTCATCCCGCAGCACCGGGCGCTGAGCTTCATCGCGACGTCGAAGTGCCGGGTGCCGGGCCAAGCCGTCAACCCCGGCCCGCTGTACCGCCTCCCGTACGGTTCGGTGCACCCGACCACGATCACCGCGCCGATCATCGGCATGGCGCAGGGCGCCTACGACGCGCACGTCGAGCACCAGCGCAAGCGCGTCCGGGCCGCGTACGCCGGTGAGCAGTCCAAAGAGGACCCGTTCGCCAAGGTGCGGATCGCCGAGGCGGCCAGCGAGATCGACGCCGCCTGGCTGCAGCTGACCCGCAACATCGAGGAGTTGTACGAGCTCGCCAAGCGCGAGGAACGGCTGCCCGCGGACCTGCGGCTGCGCGTCCGGCGCGACCAGGTGCGCGGCACCGAACGCGCGATCTCCGCGATCGACCGGCTCTTCGAGAACTCCGGCGGCCGCGCGATCCAGCGGGGGACGCCGATCCAGCGCTTCTGGCGCGACGCGCACGCGGGCCGCGTCCACGCGGCCAACGACGCCGAGCGCGCGTACGTCATGTACGGCACCGGCGCCTTCGGGCTGCCCGTCGAGAACGCGATGTACTGATGGCCGCTCCCGAAGGCAAGTACGTCCAGGCCGGTTCGCTGAAGCTGCACTACCACGAAGCCGGTGCGGAACACGCGGAGACGGTGATCCTGCTGCACGGCGGCGGCCCCGGCGCGTCGGCGTGGAGCAACTTCGGGCGCAACCTGCCGGAGTTCGCCAAGCACTACCGGACGATCGCCGTCGACCAGCCCGGCTTCGGGCGCTCGGACAAGCCGACCGAGCACCCGCAGTACTTCCGGCACAGCGCGGACGCCGTCGCCGGGCTTATGGACGCGTTGGAGATCGAACGCGCCCACTTCGTCGGCAACTCCCTCGGCGGCGGCGCGGCGGTGCGGTTCGCGCTGAACCACGGGAAACGGGCCGGGCGGCTGGTGCTGATGGGGCCGGGCGGGTTGAGCGTCAACCTGTTCGCGCCCGACCCGACCGAAGGCGTCAAGAACCTCGGGCGGTTCGCCGGGAAGCCGTCGCGCGAGCGCATGGAAGCCTTCCTGCGGATCATGGTCCACGACCAGAACCTGATCACCGACGAGCTGATCGACGAACGCTTCGCCGCCGCGAACACCCCGGAGTCGCTCGCCGCGATGCGGGCGATGGGGATGTCGTTCGCGCAGCCCGGCACCTACGAAGAGGGCATGCTCTGGCGTGAGGCCCACCGCCTGCGCCAGCGCGTGCTCCTGATCTGGGGCCGCGAAGACCGCGTCAATCCCTTGGACGGCGCTATCCTCGCTCTGAAGACGATTCCGCGCGCGCAGCTGCACGTGTTCGGCGGCTGCGGGCACTGGGCCCAGCTGGAGAAGTTCGACGAGTTCAACCGGCTGGCCCTCGACTTCCTCGGGAGTTCCTGATGGGCATCCGGTCACTGGGCTACCTCCGCATCGAAGCCACCGACATGGCGGCCTGGCGCGAGTACGGGCTCAAGGTGCTCGGCATGGTGGAAGGCAGCGGCACGAATCCGGACGCGCTCTACCTGCGGATGGACGACTTCCCGGCTCGCCTGGTGATCTCGCCGGGCTCGTCGGACCGCCTCGCGGTCACCGGCTGGGAGGTCGCGCACGCGGGCGAGCTCGACGAGCTCCGGTCGCGTTTGGACAGTGCGTCGGTGCCCTACAAGGAAGGCACGCCGGACGAGCTGGCCGACCGGCGCGTCGACGAGCTGATCAGCTTCGACGACCCGTCCGGCAACACCCAGGAGGTGTTCCACGGCGTCGCGCTGCAGCACCGGCGGGTGGTGAGCCCGTACGGCCACAAGTTCGTCACCGGTGAGCAAGGCCTCGGCCACGTCGTTTTGTCCACAAAGGACGACGAGGCGTCACTGCGGTTCTACCGCGACGTCCTGGGCTTCCGGCTGCGCGACTCGATGCGCCTGCCGCCGCAGCTGGTCGGGCGGCCCGCCGACGGGCCACCCGCGTGGCTGCGGTTCTTCGGCTGCAACCCGCGCCACCACAGCCTGGCGTTCCTGCCGATGCCGACGCCGTCCGGGATCGTGCACCTGATGGTCGAGGTGGAGAACACCGACGACGTCGGCCTGTGCCTCGACCGCGCGATCCGGCGGAAGGTGCCGATGTCGGCCACGCTCGGCCGGCACGTCAACGACCTGATGCTGTCGTTCTACATGAAGACCCCGGGCGGCTTCGACGTCGAGTTCGGCTGCGAGGGGCGTCAGGTCGACGACGACAACTGGATCGCCCGCGAGAGCACCGCGGTGTCGTTGTGGGGCCACGACTTCTCGGTCGGCGCGCGGCCCCCGGGCGCATGACCTCCGTGGCGGTCGACCAGACCGAGTTCCGCAGCGTCCTCGGGCACTTCTGCACCGGCGTCACGGTCGTCACCGGCCGCGACGGCGACACCCTCGCCGGGTTCGCCTGCCAGTCGTTCGCGGCGCTGTCGCTGGACCCGCCGCTGGTGCTGTTCTGCCCGGCACGGACGTCCCGGACGTGGCCGGTGCTCGCCGCGGCGGGGCGGTTCGCGGTCAACGTGCTGGCCGAGGACCAGCAGGAGGTCAGCGCGGTGTTCGGCGCCCGCGGCGAGGACAAGTTCGCCCGGTTCGGCTGGACACCGGCGCCGTCGGGTGCGCCGCTGCTCGACGGCGCGCTGACCTGGATCGACTGTGCGCTGGAGGCCGTGCACGAAGCGGGCGACCACTACGTCGTGATCGGGCGGGTGACCGCGCTCGGCGCGCTGTCGGACGCTCGCCCGCTGCTGTTCCACCGTGGCCGCTACGCGGTCACCGAACCGGTCCCCGACGCCTTCGCGGCCATGCTGCCCTGGCCCCGCCCCGACGACTGGCTGTAACCGGCGTGGCTCCCCCGGGTGGTTGTGCACGGGTTCACAGGTGGGCCGCATCCCATTCACGAGAGAAACGCGAGCCCGGCGCGCACACTGTTACCGAGAAGACACCTTCCCGGGAGGAGTGAGTCGCGCATGCGTGGGCCCAGCGGACGGATCGCCCGGTTCGGGCGACGGGTGCACCCCGGCCGCAACCCCGTGGCCCGGGTGGGCGACCGCGTCGAAGCCCTCCTGCTGCTCCTGACCGTCGCCGGCGCGCTGCTCGCGATCCCGTTCGCGGCGGCGTTCGGCTCCGAGACGTACGCGGCGCAGAACGAGCGCGCGGCCCAGGAGCGCGTGACCCGCCACCCGGCGACGGCGACCTCGCTCGCGGCGGCGTCCGGGCAGCCGTACAGCACCGACGGCGCCGGCGCCCCGGCCGCCCAGGCGACGGTCCCGGCGGCCTGGTTCGACGCCCGCGGCACCCGCCACACCGGCGACGTCCTCGCCGACCCGGGCAGCCCGGCGGGCACCCGGGTGCCGATCTGGCTGGACTCCCGCGGCGAGCTGGCCGGCGAGCCGCTGTCGGCGTCGACCTCGGTGGCGGACGGCGTGTTCGCGGCGATCCTGCTGTGGGTCGCGATCACCGGCGCCCTCGCGGCGTTGTACGGCACCGCCCGGTTCGTCCTGACCCGCTTCCACGCGGCGGCCTGGGACCGGGCCTGGTCGCAGGCCCGCCACGACAGCCGGTTCTGACTCACTTCCAGCGGAAGTGCACGAACACCCTGCCGAAGTTGTCCTTGTCCTTCTCGACCCGGTGGTAGAGCGCCTTGACGTCCTTGCGCTCGAGGAACCGCAGGACGTGCTTCTTCAGCTGCCCCGACCCCTTGCCCGGGATGATCTCGACGAGCGGCGCCTTCTTGGCGACGGCCTCGTCGATGATCGCCTTGAGCGCACGATCGATCTCGCCGCCGCGGTTGTAGATGTCGTGCAGGTCCAGCTTCAGCTTCACACGCCCTCCCTGGCTCGGCGGGCCGCCGCCCGCACGCGGTGGGTGCGGCCCCGCTCGGCCAGGATGGTGAGTGCGGCCGACGCCACCGGCTCGGCGCACGCCCGCCGCTGCAGCCAGTCGGATGCGCCGGTCAGGTCGCTTTCCCGCCAGCCGTCGTCGTGGGTGATCGCGCGCAGCAGCACCCACTCCCGCAGCCGCCGGGCCGGGAAGCGGTGGTCCGCCACCAGCGCGCCCATCCGGGCGGCCCACGCCGGGAAGCCGGGGCCGGTCAGCAGCGCCGCCGCGCGCAGGTCGAGGTGGCGCACGACCGCCGACTCCGCCATCACCCGGTCCGGGTCCGTGAGGACCGCGCGGACCAGTTCCGCCTCGTCGTCGGCGGCGACGTTCGCGAACTCGAGCAGGTAACGCGCGTACCGCTCGTGCTCGCCGGTCACAGCGCCTGCCACCAGCCGTCCACCGCCGGCGGCTCGGCCACGTCGATGCGCTCGCCCGGTCGGGGGATCGCCAGGGGGAGGTCGGCCTCCTTCGCCTCGCTCCACACGCGGTCGGCCGGCTCGCCCCACGGGTGCATCGCCAGCTGGAACGTCGCCCAGTGCACCGGGACCAGCAGCTTCGCCCGGACGTCGAGGCCCGCCGCCACGCCTTCCTCCGGGGTCATGTGGATGTCCGGCCACTGCGGGGCGTACGCGCCGATCTGGATCAGGGCCGCGTCGAACGGGCCGTGCTCCGCGCCGATCGCCGCGAACCCGTCGAAGTAGCCCGTGTCGCCGCTGTAGAACACCCGGTGGGCCGGGCCCAGCAGCGCCCACGACGTCCACAGCGTGTCGTCGTTCGTGATGCCTCGGCCGGAGAAGTGCTGGGCCGGAGTCGCCACGAACCGGACGCCCGCCACCGTCGCTTCTTCGTGCCAGTCGAGCTCGATGATCCGCGAAGCCGGGACGTGCCAGCGCTCCAGGTGCGCGCCGACCCCGAGGGGCACGAGGAAGGGGGCACCGGACGAACCGACCAGCTCGCGGACCGTGGCCAGGTCCAGGTGGTCGTAGTGGTCGTGCGAGATCACCACGGCGTCGATCCGGCCGAGCCCGGACAGCGGCACCGGCGGCTCGTGCAGCCGCCGCGGGCCGGCGAACGTCGCCGGGGACACGCGGTCGCTCCACACCGGGTCGAGCAGCACGCGGGCGCCGTCGAGCTCGACCAGCGTCGACGCGTGGCCGTACCAGGTCAGGTGCAGGCCGTCGGCCGACTCGACCGGCGCCGCCGCGACCAGCGGCACCGCGCCGGCCGGTTTGCGCAGCTCACGGTGCTCGCCGAAGAACATCTCCCGGAAGATGGTCCGCATCGAAGCCGCGGTCATCGGGTGCCGCGGCGCCGCGTTGCGGAACACCTTGCCGTCGAACTGCGGCGAGGAGCGGACCCGCTCGGCCCGGGCGCCGGTGGCCTTCGCGCCGAACGCCGCCGGCAGGTCCCGCAGGGCCGCGACCGTCTTCCTCATGATCCCGTCTTCCTCATGCCCCGAGTCTACGAACGCTTCCTGAGAGGCGCCCCAGCTTCATGCAGGTGGGTGAGGGCCTGCCGGTAGGACTCGGCCAGGCTCGTCTCCAGGTACGGGACGCCCAGTTCGGCGCAGTAGGCCCGGACGATCGGCTGGGCCCGCCGCAGGTGCACCGACGGCATGCTCGGGAACAGGTGGTGCTCGATCTGGTAGTTGAGCCCGCCGAGGGCGATGTCGGTGACGACGCCGCCGCGGACGTTGCGCGAGGTCAGCACCTGCTTGCGGAGGAAGTCGAGCTCGGGGCGCCCGGTCAGCGTCGGCATGCCCTTGTGGTTGGGCGCGAAGATCGATCCCATGTAGACACCCCACAGTCCCTGGTGGACGGCGAAGAACAGCAACGCCATCCCGGGGGACAGGACGGTGAGCAGCGCGCCGAAGTAGAGGACGAAGTGCGCGGCGAGCAACGCGGCTTCCACTCCGCGCCGGCGCAGCCCCGGCCTGCGCACCGCGCGGATCCCGGACCAGTGCAGGTTGAGGCCTTCGAGGGTGAGCAGCGGGAAGAACAGGAACGCCTGGTACCGCCCGATGAACCGGGGGACACCGCGGCTGGCGCGCGCCTGGTCCTTCGACCAGACGAGGATGTCCGGATCGACGTCGGGGTCGAGCTCCTCGTGGTTCGGGTTGGCGTGGTGGCGGGTGTGCTTGTCCATCCACCAGCCGTAGCTCATCCCGATGCCCAGGTTCCCGGCGAGCATCCCGGCGATTTCGGCAGGCCGCCGTCGCCGGAACACCTGCTTGTGCGCGAGATCGTGCGAGAGCAACGCGACCTGCCCGAACATGACGGCCATGAAGGCGGCGACGGCGAGCTGCCACCACGAGTTCCCGAGCAGCCCGAAGGCGACCCAGCCGGCGGCGAACAACCCGGTGACGACAGCGATCCGGGCGGTGTAGTAGCCGGGACGGCGCCTCATCAGGCCGGCGGCGGAGATGTGGTGGCTCAGCCGGGCGAAGTCGCTGCCGACCTGGTTCTCGGTGGTGGTCACCCACCCGAGTCTTCGCCGCCGGGGCCGGTGCCGGAATGCGGTGCGCTCGAAGGACTTTCCGGGGGCCAGCCCTACCGGCCGCGCTGGTATACGCGCACCGGCAGGGCCGGCCCGTCAGGAGACGTACTCCGCGAGGTGCTTGCCCGTCAGCGTCTTCTTCCGCGCCTTCACCAGCTGAGCCGGCGTGCCCTCGAACACGATCCGCCCGCCGTCGTGACCCGCGCCCGGGCCGAGGTCGACGATCCAGTCCGCGTGGGCCATCACCGCCTGGTGGTGCTCGATGACGATCACCGACTTGCCCGCGTCCACCAGCCGGTCCAGCAGGCCCAGCAGCTGCTCGACGTCCGCCAGGTGCAGGCCCGCCGTCGGCTCGTCGAGGACGTACACCCCGCCCTGCTCGGCCATGTGCGTGGCCAGCTTGATCCGCTGCCGCTCGCCGCCGGACAGCGTCGTCAGGGGCTGGCCCAGCGTCAGGTAGCCGAGGCCGACGTCGGACAGGTGCGTCAGGATCTTGTGCGCGGCCGGCACGGCGGCGTCACCGGAACCGAAGAACTCGAGCGCCTCGGTCACCGGCATCGCGAGGACCTCGCTGATGTCGCGGCCGCCGAAGGTGTACTCCAGCACCTCGGCGTTGAACCGCTTGCCCTCGCACACCTCGCACGGCGTCGCCGTGCTGGCCATGATCCCCAGGTCCGTGTAGACCACGCCGGCGCCGTTGCAGTTCGGGCACGCGCCTTCCGAGTTCGCGCTGAACAACGCCGGCTTGACCCCGTTGGCCTTGGCGAACGCCTTGCGGATCGGCTCCAGCAGGCCCGTGTAGGTCGCCGGGTTGCTCCGGCGCGAGCCGCGGATGCCGGTCTGGTCGACCGTCACCACGCCCTCGCCGCCGGACACCGAGCCGTGGATCAGCGAGCTCTTGCCCGAGCCCGCCACCCCGGTCACGACCACCAGCACGCCGAGCGGGATGTCGACGTCGACGTCCTGCAGGTTGTGCGTCGACGCCCCGCGCACCTCCAGCACCCCCGACGCCTTGCGCACCGACGGCTTCAGCGACGCGCGGTCGTCCAGGTGCCGTCCGGTCAGCGTCTTGCTCTTCCGCAGGCCGTCCACAGTGCCCTCGAAGACGATCTCGCCGCCCTCGGTGCCCGCGCGCGGGCCGAGGTCGACGACGTGGTCGGCGATCGCGATCGCCTCCGGCTTGTGCTCGACGACCAGCACCGTGTTGCCCTTGTCGCGCAGCTGCAGCAGCAGGTCGTTCATCCGGGTGATGTCGTGCGGGTGCAGGCCGATCGTCGGCTCGTCGAAGACGTAGGTGACGTCGGTCAGCGACGACCCGAGGTGGCGGATCATCTTGGTGCGCTGGGCTTCCCCGCCGGAAAGCGTCCCGGATGGACGGTCCAGCGACAGGTAGCCCAGGCCGATCTCGACGAACGAGTCGAGCGTGTGCTTCAGCGCGTCCAGCAGCGGCGCGACCGACGGCTCGGACAGCTTCGCCACCCACGCGGCGAGGTCGCTGATCTGCATCGCGCACGCGTCGGCGATGCTGATCCCGCCGATCTTCGACGACCGCGCCTCCGCCGACAGCCGGGTGCCGTCGCAGTCCGGGCAGGTCTGGAACGTCACCGCCCGCTCGACGAACGCGCGGATGTGCGGCTGCATCGCGTCGACGTCCTTGGACAGGAAGGACTTCTGGATCGCCGGGACGAGCCCCGAATAGGTCAGGTTGATGCCCTCGACCTTGATCTTCGTCGGTTCCTTGTACACCAGGTCGTTGAACTGCTTCTTGGTGAACTTCTTGATCGGCTTGTCCGGGTCGAAGAAGCCGGAGCCGCGGAAGATACGGCCGTACCAGCCCTCCATGCTGTACCCGGGGATGGTGATCGCGCCCTCGTTGAGCGACTTGTTCTCGTCGAACAACGCGGTCAGGTCGATGTCGTTGACCTTGCCGCGGCCCTCGCAGCGCGGGCACATGCCGCCGGTGATGCTGAAGCTGCGCCGCTCCTTGATCTGCCGGCCGCCCTTTTCGATGGTGACCGCGCCGGCGCCGCTGATCGAAGCGACGTTGAACGAAAACGCCTGCGGCGAACCGATGTGCGGCGTCCCGAGCCGGCTGAACAGGATGCGCAGCATCGCGTTGGCGTCGGTGGCGGTGCCGACCGTGGAGTGCGAGTTGGCGCCCATCCGCTCCTGGTCGACGATGATCGCGGTGGTGATGCCGTCGAGCACGTCGACGTCCGGTCTCGCCAGCGTCGGCATGAACCCCTGCACGAACGTGCTGTAGGTCTCGTTGATCAGCCGCTGCGACTCGGCGGCGATCGTGCTGAACACCAGCGAGCTCTTGCCGGAGCCGGAGACCCCGGTGAACACCGTCAGCCGCCGCTTGGGGAGCTCGACGCTGACGTCCTTGAGGTTGTTCACGCGCGCGCCGTGGACGCGGATCAGGTCGTGGCTGTCGGCCACGTGCGGCTTGCTCATCAGGCTACTTCCCTTTTCTGCCCGGGCCGGGTCTCTGGCTTCCTGACCGCTTCGGCGGCTTTCCGGTATTCGTGCGGGGAAAGGCCGTAAGCGTCTTGGAAACGGTGGACGAACAACGCGACGGGCAGGCCCGCAATGCGCGCGAGTTCTTCGATGTCCAGCGGTGACGCGTATTCGGTGTCGATGCGGTCGCGGACGCGGCGCAGCCGCACCAGTTCGCGGAAATGGTCGTGCGCGGCGGCTTTCAGGCTGAGACACATGTCGGATTCCCTTCGTGGGTGCGCCCCAGCACCGCCCGGGCGGCGATCGGAAGCAGCAGGAGGGTCAGCACGCCGGACAGCACGAGCCCGCCTGTGCTGCCGGTCAGTTCGATCAGGGGGCCGCCCAGGGCCAGCCCGAGCGGGGCGGCCACGGTGGCGCCGGTCGTCCAGAGCGTGACGACCTGCTGTTGCTCCCCGGGGGCGAGCCCCGACTGCAGGAAGCTGTACGCGACCGGCGTGAACGGCGCGTACACCAGGCCGCCCAGGCCGAAGACGAGCAGTGCCACCGTGAGGTCGCCGGTGACGGCGAGCGCGATCGGGCACAGCGCCCACAGGCCGATGATCGCGACGAGCAGCGGTCGCTGCGGCAGGTTCCGCAGCCGGCTGACGAGCGCGGCGCCGAGGAACGCGCCGACCCCCAGCGCACCCCACAGCACCCCCAGACCGGACGCGCCGGCGTGCAGCGTTCCGCTCACGTACAGCGGGAGCGCCACTTCGACCGGCATGTACAGGAAGTTGAAGAAGAACTCGACCACCAGCAGCCGCGCGGCGACCGGGCGGCGGCGCAGGATCCGCCAGCCCGACTCGTGCGTTCCGCCGTCACGCAGCGCGTCCCGGCTCTCGGTGCCGCGGGGGACGCACGCCAGCGTGGCCGCCAGCAGGACCAGCGCGCCGGCCGCGTCGACGAAGAGCGCGAAGCCCGCGCCCGCGGTCGCCACGATCACCCCACCGAGCACCGGCCCGGCGATGTAGAGCGCGAACGTCGTGTTCAGGCCCAGCAGGCCGTTGACGGAGAACCGCCCGGCCTCGCCCGCCGCGGACGTCGCCAGCAGGCGGCGGCTGCTCGACCCGGCCAGCCGGAAGGTCGCGCCGAAGAGCAGTCCGGCGACCAGCACCGGCAGCGTGAGCAGGCCGGTGACGGCCAGGACACCGAGGGCGGCGAAGGTCGCCGAGCGCAGCACGCAGTCGGCGACGAGCAGCGTGCGCGGCGGCACCCGCACCCGGCCGAGGCCGATGGCCAGCGCCAGCAGGGTGGACAGGACGAACGGCGCGGCCTCCACGAGCCCGATGGCGATGGCCTTCGGGACGCCGCCGTGGAGGGTAAGCGTCTGGACGGGCATGGCGACCAGCAGCATGC
The DNA here is from genome assembly GCA_033793495.1 of Streptomyces sp. MN03-5084-2B. Classification (GTDB taxonomy): domain Bacteria; phylum Actinomycetota; class Actinomycetes; order Mycobacteriales; family Pseudonocardiaceae; genus Amycolatopsis. The sequence goes on from JARAWT010000054.1 coordinate 62,013, forward strand.
CGGTGCCGACATTGGCCAGGAGGTCCCCCAGGAGCAGCCCGGCGATCCGCCGGTCGCGCAGCACCTCGCGGTAGCCGAGCGCGGGGGCGGTCGCGGTCAGCGCAGTTCCTGGATGCGGAGGAGGTTGCCTGCCGGGTCGCGGAACGAGCAGTCGCGGATGCCGTAGGGCTGCTCGACCGGCTCCTGGACGACTTCGGCGTTGCCCGCCTCGAGCTTGGCGAACAGCGCGTCGAGGTCCTTGGTGGCGAGGTTGACGCTGGCGTAGGTGCCCTTGGCCATCATCTCGGCGATCATGCGGCGCTCGTCGTCGGTCAGACCGGGCGTCGCGGCCACCGGCGTCAGGACGATCGAGGTGTCCGGCTGGTTCGGCGGGCCGACGGTGATCCAGTGCAGGTCGCCGTACTTGACGTTCTGGCGGACCTCGAAGCCGAGGAGGTCGCGGTAGAAGGCAAGCGACGCTTCCGGGTCCGTGTGGGGGAGGAAGCTCGAATGAATGGTGACGTCCATGGTGGTCACCCTAGGTGGCCGCCGACGGCCGCGCTTCTCGATTCCTGATCGGTCTGGTGACCTGCTTGGCGACGCACGGCGGCATCCCGACGGTGGCCTCGGCCTGCTGCTCGCGGTAGACGCTCGGAGGCATCCCGACCAGCTCGGCGAACCGCGTGCTGAAGGTGCCGAGCGACGAGAAGCCGACGGTGAAGCAGACCTCGGTGACGCTCAGCTCGCCCGTGCGCAGCAGGGCCATCGCCCGTTCGATCCGCCGGGTCATCAGGTACGAATACGGTGACTCTCCGTAGGCCCGCCGGAACTGCCGGCTGAGGTGCCCGGCGGACATGTTCACCCCGCTCGCCAGCGCCTCGACGTCGAGCGGCTGGGCGTACTCCCGGTCGATCCGGTCCCGGACGCGCCGCAGCAGCGCGAGGTCACGCAGGTACTGCGCCGAGGAGGTGCTGGTCACCCTTGAATCCTGCCATATGGGACGGGCCCGGCGGAGGGTTTCGTGTCGACCCTCCGATCACCCGTGATGCCCCTCCAATCACAGGCGATGCCCCTCCGGACACGCGAGATGCCCGTCCAGACACGCGCGTCGCCCCCTCGAGCACGTGTGCCGGCCGTTCGCACGTGGATCCGGCGTGCTCGAAGGCGGAACTCGCGTGATTGGAGGCGGATCTCGCGTGATTGGAGGGGCATCACTCGTGACTGAAGGGGCATCTCGCGTGATTGGAGGGGCATCACGGCGCTTGGGTTGTCCACATGCGACGGGGGAGCCGTCCCGGGGGTTCCCGTGCCCCCGGGACGGCCGTGCACCGGTGCTGCAAGACCGTGGAGTCCCTTCCGGTGGCATACCCGTCCGCCGGAACGACCTCCACGACCCGTGCGCCGCGGCGGAGTGACCCGCCGTGGCGCTCGACCCCGGACCCCCGCCCGGTGCGCCGGAAGAAGGTCACCCCGGGGGCGTCGGGTTCCCTCGGGATGACCTTCTCCTGGCCCGCCGGGCGCTCGGTCTGTTCCCAAACGCGAGGCGGGCAGGGGGACGCTGGGGCCGGCCACCACACCACCCAGCCGCGGAGGGGATGTGGTGGCCGGCAAGGGACGGCGGCCGCCGCGCGCAGCCGACGTCCCGGCTTTCTCTACCTCCCCATCGGGATGGCCATGGTCGGCAGTGCCGCACCGGGCTGCGCGGCGAACGCCGTGGTCGGCGGGGCCGGCAGGGACTGCGCGGGGAACGCCGTCGTCGGGATGTCGTTGGCGAACTCGCTCTCGAACTCGCGCTCGAAGGCCTGGTGGTCGAAGCCGCTGTCGAACTCCGCCGGCACGTCGGCCGCCAGCGCGGCGAGCGCCGGCTCGACCGTGGGCACCTCGGGGACCTCCGCGGCGGGCGCGGGCTCCGGCTCGGGCACGTAGTCCGGTGCGGGCAGCCGGCGGTCCAGCTCGAGCATCCAGTCGAGCATCGCGCGCGGCTTGTCCCACGCGGAGATGCCGACCAGCCTGCCGTCCCGGATGAAGCCGGTGATGCCGTCGGCCAGCGACACGGTGTCCTCGGCCAGCGACGGCATCCCGCACATCTGCAGCCGCGTGTCGTACAGCGTCGACCAGGCGCGGGGGAGCGGGGTGAACGGGATGGCGCTGGAGTGACCCATCAGCAGGTTGTCCGCCGCGTGGCGGGCCGACTCGACGGCGTTGATCCAGTGCTCGACCCGCCGCGGGGTCTCGTCGAAGCGCAGGTTCGGCCAGCGCGCGATGTCGCCGGCGATGACGACGTCGGAGGCGCCTTCGGCGAACAGCTTCGAGTCGCACAGGACGCCGTCGCTGATGTCGAGGCCGGAGCCGCGCATCCAGTCGACCGACGGGACGCTGCCGATGGCGAGCACGACGACGGCCGCGACCAGCAGCTGGTTGTTCGTCAGGTGCAGCCCGACGGTGTCCTTCGTGCTGATCCAGTGCCGGACTTCGCTCCGCATCGCCAGGTTCGCGCGGTGCTCGTGGTGCGCCTCGACGATCCCGCTGGAGACGCGGTCGCCGAAGCGGTGCAGCGGCGCCTTCGCGTGCCCGATCAGGGTGACGTCCCGGCCGATGTGCCGCATGCTCGCGGCGAACTCGTTGCCGATCAGGCCGGCGCCGATCACGACGGCCGGCTTCTTGCTGGCGTTGAGGCAGCGCCGCACGGCCATCGAGTCCTCGACCGTGCGCAGGATGCGCACGCGCGGGTCGTGCCGCGGCGCCCCGGGCAGGTGCCGCGGGTAGACGCCGGTGGCGGCGATCAGGCCGTCGTACCAGAGGGACTCCCCGCCCGGCAGGTGCACGACCCGCTCGGTGGTGTCCAGGTGCGTGACCCGCGCGCCGAGGCGCCAGTGCACGTCGAGGTCGGGCAGGTAGTGCGAAAGGCCCACGTCGCTGGGCCGTTCGGTCCCCATCACCAGCGCCTTGGAGACCATCGGCCGGTGGTAGGGCCGCCGGGCCTCGTCACCGATCAGGACGATCTCGCCGTCGAACTTCTGTTCCCGCAGGCGTTCCGCGGCGCGCAGCCCGGCGACGCCCGCACCGACGATGACGATCCGGTCGCCGTCAGCCATCGAGGTCCCCTCTCATCACGACCGCCTGCATCGGGCAGCAGCGGGCGGCCATCTTCGCCTGTTCCATGGTGGTTTCGTCCAGCAGTCGCGTGATGAAGCGCAGCCGGCCGTCCTGGCCGAGGTCGAACACGTCCGGTGCCTCCATGGCGCAGATTCCGTAGAGCTCGCACCGGTCGTTGTCGACGCTGATCCGGGGGCCGCCGCCGGGAAGACGGAAGGGCATGTCAGGCCACCTGCTCTTCCACGAGACCGATGCGTTCGAGCGTCCGGGCCGGCATGAACCGCAGCATCGACACCGTCACGGCCGGCACGAGCAGCGTGATACCGCCCAGCCAGGTGACCGAGAGGTGGCCGTTGGCGATGGCGCCGAACCAGGAGTGGATCGCGATCAGCGCGACCGCCGGGTACGCGCAGCGGTGCAGCCACAGCCAGCGCCGGTAGGACGTGAAGCGCTGCAGGCCCGCGGTGAGGAAGATGGCGAACATGACCTCGAAGCCGACGATGCCGGCGATGTGGCGTCCCTCCTGCCCGGAACCGAACGGGATGAACATGTAGCCGAAGCTGTACGGCTGGACCGTCAGGTAGGTGAAGCCCAGCGCGTGCACGGCGCCGAAGATGATCGTCGCGGTGGCCAGCACCATGTGGGTGCTGCGCAGGCCCTTCCGGCCGGTGACCGAGCGGATCCAGCCGGTCGCGGTGAGCACGCCCCAGGTGAGCGTCAGCATCGTGGCGCCGTAGGACGTCCGGGCGGCGAAGGCGGCGAGGCCCCGGGCGGCCGGGTCGGTCTTCGGCTGGAACTGCTGGGTGAGGAAGATCGTCGCGTCGTGCCACGTCTCAACCATGGCTACCCCCGGTTCTCGCGGTGGCCGGCCGGGACGCCCGGGCCCGGCCACGGTTGCTCTTGATCTGGCGCAGCGCGTAGAACAGGCCGCCACCGAGCAGGAGGAACAGCGCCCCCACCACGGCGATCTGGGACGTGTCGAGGCCGAGCGGCTGACCGACGGGCGCCGCGGTGGTGGAGACGGCCGGGGCGGGCAGCGCGGTGTAGTCGACCATTCCGGTGCTCTCGAGCATCGTCATGTGCCGCATCACGGCCTGGTTGCCGACGGTCGCGAAGGCCCGCACGTCATCGCTGCGGGTACCGGCCCGCAGCTGCGCCAGGACGTTGAACACCGCGCCGTGCGCCGCACGCAACCGGTTGGCGAAGACGCGGTCGAACTCCGGGCCGGGGGAGGCGGCCATCTCTTCGGCGAGCCAGCCGCGCTGCTCGTCCGACGGCTGGTCGGGGACCGGCGAGTTCAGCTTCTGCGAGAGCGCGCGGGTCGCCACGTCGAGGCGGCCGTGGTCCATCATGATCGCGAAGCCGACCTTCTGGACGATCGGGCTGCCCTTCTCCATGGCCATCATGCCGGAGGGCATTTCCCACAGGCCCGCCTGGCGGACCTTGGTCAGCAGGATCGCGTCGGTGTCCGAAATCGCGGTGGTCTGGGCGAGGGAGGCCGAGCCGGGCGCGAGCAGCGCCAGCACCAGCGCCACGACGAAGAGGATCCGGACCAGCGGGCGGGTGCGCTCGAGGACCGACGGGGGTTCGAAGCCGAACCCGGCGAGCTCAGACGCCGAACGCATTTTGCCTCCACTCGTCCTGGGTCAACGTGATCTTCTTGCCGTCCGGCGCGATGGGGTACCACGCCTGGTCGAGGCCCTGGCCGGAGGTGTCGGCCGGTTCTTCGTCGCCGGTGAAGTGGTACAGCGGCCATCCGGCGAGGGTCTGCTGCGGGGTGCCGTCGGGGCGGGTGATCTGGCCGATCAGCGACTGGTCGACGTCGATCGGCGCCAGGTTGCCGGGCTTGACCGGGACCCACTTGGTCACGCACGCACCGGTGCAGTTCGACCGCGGGGGGTTGGGGGTGTCCCGGTCGTACCGGTAGATCGTGTACCCGGTCCCGTCGACGAGCAGGAGCCCGAGGTCGAAGGTCTTCGCGCCCCTGAGCTGGCTCTTCGCCGGGTTGTTCGGGTCGGCGGTGATGCCTTGCGGCATCGGCAGGACGACTTGCCCCTGCTGCTGCATGCCGGGCATCTGCATCCCGGCGTACCCGCCGTTCGAGGTGGCGGCGTTGGCCGTACAGGCAGTGAGCAAGGCGAGTGCGGTGAGGCACACGGCGGCGGGGACCACCGGGCGGGGAATGCGGATCACTGCTCCTCCGTGGGGCATGACTACGCGCTGTTGCCGGTAGTGCAACGGAAAAGGGCGCGAAAGATCCACAGTGGACATTCGGTCCGGAGTGGATGCGGAGCGTTGCGGGGGACAACGCCTGGTCGGGGTCTTCGGTAGGGGATACGGACACGGTCCGGAAACGGTTCAAAAAAGTTTTGCCGCCGGTTTGCGGGCCGGAAGTACTGGACGTAGGCCGTCCGGCCCACCAGGATGTCCCGCGTGGGACGGCACACCCGAGCGCTCAGATCCATCGGAGATCAGGAAGCCGTCGTCGAGTCCGGCGACGGCCACGACGATCTGGCGAAGGCGCTCTACCAGGAGTTCGGCGGGTCCCTCATGGCGTTCGCGCTGCGGCTGACCGGCCACGACCGGCAGTGGGCCGAGGACGTCGTGCAGGAGACCCTGATCAAGGCGTGGCGGAACGCCGACAAGCTCGACCGCCAGCCCGAGATGCTGCGTGCCTGGTTGTTCACGGTGGCCCGGCGTACCGTCATCGACGGCTGGCGCAGCCGCAGTGTCCGGCCCCAGGAGATCGAGGAGATCGAATCCGACGCGATCGCGGTGTCCGACGAATCGGACCGGACGCTCGCCGCGATGATCGTTTACGAGGCGCTGCAGGGCCTTTCGCCCGAGCAGCGGGAGGCCATCCAGCAGACCTACCTGCGCGATCGCACCGTGAACGAGGTCGCGGCGACCCTCGGCGTGCCTCCGGGCACCGTCAAGTCCCGCATCCACCACGCCGTCCGCGCGCTGCGCCGGGCCCTGCGCGAGCGGGGGTGAACTGAACGTGGCTGGATCACCGCACACCGACGTCGCCGCCTACGTGCTCGGCGTCCTCAGCGAAGCCGAGAACACCCAGTTCGAAGCCCACCTGATGAACTGCCCGCACTGCCAGCTCGACCTGATCGAGCTCTACCAGCTGCCGGACGTCCTCGACCTGGTGAAACGCAGCTGGCCGGAGCCGCCGATGCCGGCGCCCGGCCCGCGCACCCTCTCGCCGGGACCCCGGGTGCTGCGCGGCCTCATGGAAGAGGCCGCCGTCAAGCGCCGCCGCCGTCGCCGGATCGGCATCCTCGCCGGGGCCGCGGCCGCGGCGGCCGTGATCGCCGGCCCGCTGGTGACCCTCGCGGTCCGGCCGGCCGACGCCGTCCCGCCCGCGGCGCTCGCCTCCCCGAGCACCAAGCAGGCACCGCCGGCGACGAGCGTTCCGGCGACGTCCACCGCACCGCCCGCGGGCGCCCAGGGGCAGCCCGGCGGCGGCCAGACCTACGGCCGCGGCAGCGGCGGGTCCGCCGTCAGCGCCCTCGTCACCGTTTCGCCGGTGGAGTGGGGCAGCCGCGTCGATCTCGAGCTGCGGGGGATCGTCGGGCCGGTGAAGTGCCAGCTGATCGCCATCCCGACCACCGGGACCGAGCGCGTCGTCTCCAGCTGGTCGGTGCCGCCCAAGGGGTTCGGCATCCCCGGCTCGCCCGAACCGCTGCAGCTGCAGGGTTCGGTCTCCCTGGCGATGGACCAGATCAGCCGGTTCGAGGTCCGCGGCGAGGACGGCACCGTCCTCGTCGTCGTCCAGCGCTGAATCACTTTCTTTCGGTGAAACGCCGTGACCTGGGGGAATGCTGCCCGGTTGCGTTCCGGTAGATAACGAACAGATAACGGGCCGGTCGCTTTTGAACCTCGGGGCACTCAGGTCCGTATCCCCCAATGCATCCCCCGATGCATCCCGACAGCCGGAACCGCAAGCATCCCCCCGACGGGTTCCGTGAGATCTCAAGCTCAATCAACGGTAGTTCTTGCCCGGGCTGCCGCGCCGTTTGGCGCGCGTCCGGAAAAACGAACGAGGTGAACAAGTCTATGGCCCGGAATTCTCGGCCCCCCGTGACAGGCAAACACCGCGTTGCCCGCCGAACCAAGATCGCGATGGGTGCGATCGGCCTGGCGATCGCCGTCGGCGGCCTCGCCGTCGCGGTCACCGCGGGCCGCACGGGCGAAGCCAGCGCGGACCCCGCGGACCCGTCGTTCTTCATCGACATCAACAAGGTCCCCGCCGGCAGCAACGTCAACGCGGCCTTGAAGCAGAAGGGCGCCAAGGGTTCCTTCACCGTCAACTGCGGAACCAACGCGGACGGTGCGCACCACAACCCGGACAACTTCATTGCGCAGCCCGGCATCAAGAACGGCGCCCAGCACCTGCACGACTACGTCGGCAACGTGACGACCGACGCCAACTCGAGCCTCAAGAGCCTGCTCGCCGGTGGGACCACCTGCAAGAACGGTGACAAGTCCGCCTACTTCTGGCCCGTCATCCGGGTCGACCGCGAAGACAAGGCTCAGGACAAGCAGAAGAACCAGAAGGCCCAGCAGCAGCAGAAGGGCAAGACGGGCGACGTCCAGGAGGACAAGAGCGCCCAGGACGCCAAGGACGCGCAGGACCAGCGCAACGGCCAGGGCGGCGGTCAGTCGGGTCAGCGCCGCCAGCAGCAGGACCAGAACGGCCAGCAGCAGGACCAGAACAAGAACCAGCAGAACAAGAACCAGCAGGACCAGAACAAGAACCAGCAGCAGCAGCAGAACCAGCAGGACCAGAACAAGAACCAGCAGGGCCAGCAGAACCAGCAGGACCAGAACAAGAACCAGCAGCAGGACCAGCAAAACAAGAACCAGCAGCAGAACCAGCAGAACAAGAACCAGCAGCAGAACCAGAACAACAAGGACCAGAACAAGAACCAGGGCCAGGCGCAGCAGGAACAGCTCGGCGGTCCGCAGGGTGCGAACGAAGAGGTCGGTGACAACGACGGCGAGATCATCGAGCCTGAGTCGGCGACGCTGAAGTTCATCGGCGGCGGCGCGCAGAACGTCGTCGCGATGCCGCTCGGCCTGAAGATCCTCTACGGTGACGCCAAGCAGAGCACCAACGGACCGAAGAACGCCCGGCCCAGCTGGACCTGCACCGGGTTCGAGGACCGGCTGACCGACAAGTACCCGATCTGCCCGCAGGGCAGCAAGGTGGAGCGGATCCACGCCTTCCCGAACTGCTGGGACGGCAAGAACACCGACAGCACGGACCACCGCAGCCACATCGTGTTCTCCGACAAGCAGGGCAAGTGCCCGCAGGGCTTCAAGAACGTGCCCCAGCTCGAGGTCACCCTCGTGTACAACGTTCCGCAGGACGTCCAGCAGAACAAGGAGTACAAGGTGGACGCCTTCGCCCAGGAAGAGCACAACCCGAAGTCCGACCACGACGACTTCGCGAACGTGATGAGCAAGCAGATCATGGGCCGCCTGGTCAACTGCATCAACTCCGGCAAGGCCTGCGCCGAATAGTCCCCTTCGAAAGAAGGAAGGAGAACTTCCGATGAACCGTGCTCGCCCGGCTGCCGCCGCACCGATCGCCGTTGCCGGACTCGCGCTGGTCGCGGCCTGCGGGACCAACCCGTACGCCACGTCCGCTGCCGTCCAGCCGGTGGTGCTCGGGGCGCAGCAGCAGCCGGCGAGCGCGGTTCCGGCCGGCTCCGGGACCCAGCTGATTTCGTCCACTGTGGACGGGCTGGGCACGGTGCTGGCCGACGCCGAAGGACACACGCTCTACCGCTACGCGAAGGACACGGCCCGGCCGTCGAAGGCGACCTGCGCCGGTCCGTGCGCGATGACGTGGCCGCCGCTGGTCTCCGACGTCCCGGTGCTCGCCGCCGGCGTGGACGCCCGGCTGGTCGGCCTGGTCACCCGCCCCGACGGCCGCAAGCAGGTGACGGTCGCCGGCTGGCCGCTCTACCGGTACGCGAAGGACACCGGCCCGGGCATCGCGCTCGGCCGTGCCGCCGGCGCGGACTGGGCGGCGATCACCCCGGCGGGGGAGAAGGCGGGCACGGCGCCGCCCACCCTCGGCACGGCGGAGGTCGACGGCCTCGGACCCGTCCTCACCGACACCGGCGGCCGTACGCTCTACCTCTTCACCAAGGACGGCAAGGATTCCGGAAAGTCCGCTTGCGACGCGGCCTGCGCGCAGAAGTGGCCACCGCTGCCGGCCGACGGCAGCGTCACCGTCGCCGACGGCATCGACCCCGCGCTGGTCGGCCGCATCCGCCGAGCGGACGGCACGAGCCAGGTGACGATCGGCGGCTGGCCGGCGTACACCTACACCCAGGACAGCGCGGCCGGAGAGGCGAGCGGCCACGGCGCGGGCGGCACCTGGTACGCACTGGAACCCAACGGCTGCAAGGCCGATCCGGCCCGCCGCCCCGCGGTCCGGCAAGCACTGGCCACCTCCCCCGGCGGGTACTGACCCGCCCCACGATCCCCGGCCCGGCGGACACTTCCCTCCACCTCACCCCTTTTGTCCGCCGGGCCGGTTGTTTCACCCCGAAGTAACCGTGGGACTCCGGTCCTGCACCCCGAGTCCCGGTCCGGTGGACGCTTCCCTCCACCTCACCCCTTTTGTCCGCCGGGCCGGTTGTTTCACCCCGAAGAAACCGCGGGACTCCGGTCCTGCACCCCGAGCCCCGGTCCGGTGGACGCTTCCCTCCACCTCACCCCCCTTTGTCCGCCGGGCCGGGATTCTTCACCCCACCGATCCGGCTCCGCCGGATCAGCGAAGGAGGAGAAGGCGGGAGTCGCTCCCGCCCCTGAGTTCCGGCCCGGTGGACGCTTCCCTCCACCTCACCCCCCGTCCACCGCGCCGGAACCCTTCCCCAC
>JARAWT010000055.1:0-69556 GCA_033793495.1 Streptomyces sp. MN03-5084-2B
TGATGCCGCTGCCCGGGCGGGGCGTACTCGGGCTCGCGGGTACCCATCGGGCGGGTGCGCTCGTCGTACGGGCTGCGGCCCCGCCCGGGCAGCGGCATCATCTGCGCGCGCTGGTGATCCCGGGAACGGCCGCTCGACGGCCGGGGCGGTGGCATCCGGCGCCCGCCGTCGTCGCCACGGTACGTCATCACCATCACCCAATCCCGATCCGGACAAAATGTCGTCGTCAGTACACCGCACGTCCTCGGAAGGAGGACGCCCGGCACCGGCGTCGGGTTGCGGTTACCGGCCGGTCGCCTCGTAGCCGAACTGGTGGACCTTGAGGTACCCGGACCGGAACCCGGCCTCGGAGTAGGCCAGGTAGAACTCCCACATCCGGCGGAAGACGTCGTCGAACCCGAACCCGGCGATGTCGGCCCAGCGGTGCAGGAACCGTTCGCGCCACCACCGTAGCGTGCGCGCGTAGTCCTGGCCGAACTCGCGCATCCCGGCCAGCTTGAGCCGGGTGTTCGCCTTGACGCCCTCCTCGATCGAGCGCACCGACGGGATCAGGCCGCCCGGGAAGATGTACTTGTGGACCCAGCCGTAGGCCCGGGACGCCGCCAGCATCCGGTCGTGGTCCATGGTGATGGCCTGCAGGCCGAACCGGCCGCCCGGGCGCAGCCGGTCCCCGATCGTGGCGTAGAACGCCGGCCAGTAGGACGCGCCGACGGCCTCGATCATCTCGACGCTGACCACGGCGTCGTACCGGCCGCTCGACTCGCGGTAGTCGCACAGCTTCACTTCGACGCGGTCGGAGAAGCCGGCCGCCGCGATGCGCTCGGTGGCCAGCGCGCGCTGCTCCTCCGAAATGGTCAGCGACGTCACGTGCGCGCCGCGGGCGGCGGCCCGGATGGCGAGTTCACCCCAGCCGGTCCCGATTTCGAGGACTTCGCTGCCTTCGCGGACCCCGGCGTAGTCGAGCACGCTGTCGATCTTGCGGTGCTGCGCGGCGGTGAGGTCGTCGTCGAGGCCGAACAGCGCCGCGGAGTACGTCATCGACTCGTCGAGGAAGGCGCCGAACAGGTCGTTGGACAGGTCGTAGTGCCGGTGGATGTTGGCCCGCGCGCCCTCGAGGGTGTTCTCCTCCGACGGCGGCTGCGTCCGCTCGGCGAGCCGGCGGAACTTCTGCAGCGCCGGCGGGACGAGCGTGGCCATCCGCTCACCGAACGGCGTGAGCACCTCGGCCAGGTCGGACGCCGTCCAGTCCCCGGCCATGTAGGACTCGCCGAAGCCGATCTTGGCGTCGACGCCGAGGCGGTGGAAGAACGCCTCGGGGCGCAGGATCCGCATCTCGGGCGCCTCGGGGCCGCCGGCGCCGAGCACGGTGCCGTCCGGGAAGCTCACCCGGAGGTCGAGCGGGCGGACCGCGCGGCGGAACAGCGCGGCGGCGATCCGCGCGCGCAGCGCGGAGTGCGGCGGGGTGGCCAGGCCGGGCCACCGGGTCTCGTCCGGGACGTCCCGGGCAGCGCTCGAAGTGGTCACGGGTACTCCCTCCGGCCGGCCAGGTTCACCGGTGATCGATCCTAGTCGCCGCACCCCCACGGCGCGTTTCGCCGAATGCCCTGTTCGAGGCACTTTCACACCGGTATCCGCAGCCGTTCGGGCCCGGGCGCGGCCCAGGCCTCGCGGAGGGTCCCGCCGTCGTCCCCGGCGAGCAGGTCCAGGGTGAACGCCACCGTCAGCCGGGTCCAGACGCGGGCGCGGCGCAGCATCGCGTGGCCTTCGTTGGCCAGCTCGAACCGCGCGACGCGGGCGGCGACGCCGGTGGCCCGTTCGGCGAAGGCGTGCGACTCCGCCGGGCTCGTCATCCGGTCACGGGTGCCGTGCACGATCAGCACCGAGCGCCCGGCGACGGCCTCGACCGGCTCGCCCCGCGGCGTCCACGGTGCCAGGGCGCAGACCCCGCGCACGGCCGGGTCGTCGGCCACGCGCAGCGCGACCCGCGCCCCCATCGAGTGACCGACCAGCACGACCGGCAGGCCGGGGTGGTCGGCGCGGATGCGTCCGAGGGCCCAGCGGGCGTCCTCGACCGGGTCTTCGGCGGGCGCGTTCCAGCCGTAGCGGCGGTTGCGTAGCAGCCGCACCTCGACGCCGCCCTTCCGGCCGGCCCGGTGCAGGGCGCGCGCGATCGGCACCATTCTCAGGTACGCCAGTTTCCAGGGCTGCACGCTGCCCGTGCCGTGTTCCGCGCCGCCGTGCAGCACGAGCACGACCGCCCGGGTGCTGCCGCGCGCCGGCCACACCGACACCGCCGGTTCTGCTTCGCCCACCCGCGTCCTCCTCGCCTGCCGTTCCCCCGCCCACCACAATATTCGCGGTAGATTCGGCGCCCGGTCCCCGACGGAAGGGTGGGTGTGGTGAGCGCCACGGACATCGCAGGCAGCGTCGCCGAGCAGCTGGCGGACGTCGAGCAGGCCAACGCCGACGCGGTGCGGGCCGCGGCGGACCTGGTGCTGGGGGTGATCCGGGCCGACGCACTGGTCTATACCGCGGGGGCCGGGCACTCGCTGGCCGCGGTCGCCGAGACGTTCTACCGGGCCGGCGGGCTGGCGTGCGTCTACCCGCTCTACCACCCGGACCTGCTGCCGCTGCACGGCGCGGTGTCCAGCACGCGGACCGAGCGGCGCAGCGGCCTGGCCGCGGAGGTCCTGGCCGAGCGCGCGCCGGGACCGGACGACGTGCTGGTGGTGTTCTCGACCTCCGGCGTCAACCCGTATCCCGTCGAGCTGTGCATCGAGGCGCGCAAGCGGGGTGCGGCCGTCATCGCGGTGACGTCGCGGGCGTCCGTGGCCGCGGCGCCGCGGCGGTCGTCGAGCACGGTGGTCGAGCAGGGCACGGTGGTGCTGGACTCGCTGGTGATCCCCGGGGACGCGAGCTACCCGCGCGCCGCGCCGCGCACCGCGCCGCTGTCCACTGTGGTCAACGCGTTCCTGTGGAACCTCGTGCTGACCCAGGTGTACGACCGCGGAACGGCGGAGGGTCTCGACGTCCCACTGTGGCGAAGCTCCAATGTGGAGGGTGGCGACGAGGCGAACGCCGCACTGCTGGCGAAGTACGGCGAAATCGTCCCCCAGCTGCGCTGAGTACGTCGGAAAGTACCGGCCCGGGCGCCTTGACGGCACCTGCCCGGCGGTTCTAGCGTCGACATACCGACTGGTCGGTGTGGACCGGTCGCTCCCGGAGGAGGTCCGATGGACAGCGCCACGGCGACGGTGCACGGCGAGTGCGCGCCCGGTTTCGAACCGGTGCGCGAGGCCTTCGAGGAGAACTTCCGCTCCCGCGGCGAGCTGGGGGCCGCGTTCACCGCCGTCCGGCACGGCGAGGTCGTGGTGGACCTGTGGGGCGGCTGGTCCGGTCCGGACCGCGCCCGGCCGTGGCAGCCCGACACCCTGGCCAACGTCTGGTCGACGACCAAGGGCATGACCGCGCTGTGCGCGCACAAGCTCGCCGACGCGGGCGAGCTCGACGTCGACGCGCCGGTCGCGAAGTACTGGCCCGAGTTCGCCGCGGCCGGGAAGTCCGGGATCCCGGTGCGGTGGCTGCTGTCGCACCGCTCCGGCGTACCCGGGATCGGCCCGGACCGGCCGGTGCGGCTCGAGGAGCTGTACGACTGGGACCTGATGACGTCGCTGTACGCGGCCCAGGAACCGTTGTGCGAACCGGGCTCCGCGGGCGGTTACCACGCGCTGGCCTACGGCTGGCTCGTCGGCGAGGTCGTGCAGCGGATCGCCGGGCAGGGCATCCGCGAGTTCTTCGCCGAGCAGGTCGCCGGGCCGCTGGGCGCGGACTTCTCGATCGGGCTCCCCGAAGACGCCGACCTCGACCGCTGCGCCACCCTGGTGGACCCGGTCATGACGGAGGAGATGGCCAACGCGCTGGCCACGGCGTTCGCGGCGGCCGGCCCGGTCGCCCAGGCAGCGTTGATGAACCCGCGCGTCCAGGGCCACGACGCCAACGAACCGGCGTGGCGGCACGCGGTCATGCCGGCGTTGAACGGCCACGGCACGGCCCGCGCGATCGCGACGATCTACGCGGCGATCGCCGACGGCACCCTCCTGTCCCCCACGGCGCTGGCCCGCGCCCGCGAAAGCCAGGGCAAGGAGATCGACGCGGTCCTCGGCCTCCCGAACGAGTGGGGCCTGGGCTTCTATCTCGGCAGCGACGCCCGCGGCTTCGGCCCCAACCCCACGGCCTTCGGCCACGACGGCCTCGGCGGCTCCACCGGCGCCGCCGACCCCGAAAACGGCATCGCCTTCGGCTACACCCTCAACCAGCTCGGCCCCCTCATCCGCGACGACCCCCGCAAAATGGCCCTGGTCACCGCCCTCTACGCCGCCCTCCCCACCACCTGACCCGTACCCGGAGGGTCGGTTCGCGTACCCAGGGAGTCGGCTTGCGTACCTGGAGGGTCGGCTCGCCAACCGACCCTCCAGGTACGCAGTCCGACTGTCCAGGTACGCAGTCCGACCCTCCGGGTCAGGCGACGGCGGGTTCCTGGTCGGCGAACTGGGTGGCGTGGAGGGTTGCGTAGCGGCCGTTCGCGGCGAGGAGTTCCTCGTGGGTTCCGCGCTCGACGATCTCGCCGTGTTCCAGGACCAGGATCTGGTCGGCCGCGCGGACCGTCGAGAGGCGGTGGGCGATGACCAGGGCCGTGCGGCCGGCGAGGGCGTGGGTCAGGGCCTCGCCGACGGCGGCCTCGGACTCGGAGTCCAGGTGGGCGGTCGCCTCGTCGAGGATGACGACCTTGGGCTGGGCCAGCAGGAGACGCGCGATCGTGAGCCGCTGACGCTCGCCGCCGGAGAGGCGGTAGCCGCGCTCGCCGACCGTCGTGTCGAGGCCGTCGGGCAGCGCGTGCACCAGCTCACCGAGCCGCGCCCGCTCGAGGGCCTCCCAGATCTCGTCGTCGGTGACGTCCGGGCGGGCGTACGCCAGGTTGGCGCGGATCGTGTCGTGGAAGAGGTGCCCGTCCTGGGTCACGACGCCGACGGTCTCCCGCAGCGAAGCGAAAGTCAGCTCCCGGACGTCCACATCGGACAGCCGCACCGAGCCGGCGTCGACGTCGTAGAGCCGCGGCAGCAGTGACGCGATCGTGGACTTCCCCGCTCCCGACGACCCGACCAGCGCGACCATCTGCCCCGGCTCGGCCCGGAACGAGATCCCGTGCAGGACCTCTTCGCCGCCGCGGTGGTCCAAGGTCGTGACGTCCTCCAGCGACGCCAGCGAGTACCGGTCCGCCGCCGGGTACCCGAAGCGGACTCCCGCGAACTCGACCGAAACGCCACCCGAAGCGGCCAGGGCCCGCGCGGCAGGCTTCTCCTCGATCATCGGCTTGAGGTCCAGGACCTCGAAGACCCGCTCGAACGACACCAGCGCCGTCATGACGTCGACGCGGACGTTGGCCAGCGCGGTCAGCGGCGCGTAGAGCCGGGTCAGCAGCAGCGCCAGCGCCACGACCGTGCCCGGCGCCAGCTTGCCGGTCAGCGCCAGGTACCCGCCGAGGCCGTAGACGAGCGCCTGCGCCAGCGCCGACACCAGGGTCAGGCTGGTCATGAACCAGCGGGTCAGCATCGCGGTCCGGACGCCGATGTCCCGCACGCGCCCGGCCCGCACACCGAAGTCGTCCGCCTCTTGCACCGGACGGCCGAACAGCTTCACCAGCGTCGCGCCCGGCGCCGAGAACCGCTCGGTCATCTGGGTGGTCATCCCGGCGTTGAGGTTCGCGGCTTCCCGCTGCAGCCCGGCCATCCGGCGGCCGAGCCGGCGCGCGGGGATGACGAAGATCGGCAGCAGCACCAGCGCGATCACCGTGACCTGCCAGGACAGCGTGAGCATGACGGCCAGCGACAGCGCCAGCTGGATGACGTTGGTGACCAGCCCGGACAGCGTCGCGGTGAAGGTCCGCTGCGCGCCGATGACGTCGTTGTTGAGCCGCGAGACCAGCGCGCCGGTGCGGGTGCGCGTGAAGAACGCGATCGGCATGCGCTGCACGTGCTCGAAAACCGCGCGGCGCAGGTCGTAGATGATGCCCTCGCCGATGCGGGCGGACTGCCACCGCTCGACCAGGCCGAACCCGGCGTCGGCGACCGCCAGCGCGGCGATCACCACGGCGAGCCAGACCACCACCGTGACGTCGTGGCCGCCGACGATCGCGTCGACCACCTT
The DNA here is from genome assembly GCA_033793495.1 of Streptomyces sp. MN03-5084-2B. Classification (GTDB taxonomy): domain Bacteria; phylum Actinomycetota; class Actinomycetes; order Mycobacteriales; family Pseudonocardiaceae; genus Amycolatopsis. The sequence goes on from JARAWT010000055.1 coordinate 6,205, forward strand.
GCCCGCCAGCACGGGCGTCGACACGGCGAGGACGGCCGAGACGACGGTGAGCACGAGGAAAGCCACCAGGCGCCGCCAGTGCGGCCGCGCGAACCGCGCGACGCGCTTGAGCGTGCCACGGGTGAGCGCCTTCGGCGCGTCGCCGGCGCGCATCGCGGAGCTCCACAGCCCCCACATGTTGTCCACGGGAAACCCCCAGGATCAGAAACCTCTACATTAGCCGAGGTTTTCGCCGGATATGACCTGGACAACGCCCCTGTTGTCCGTTTGCTTCCCGATGCCGTTCACTCCGCGCGAACAACCTGGTGCAGCGCGGCGCGCAGCCGCTCGGCGTCCTCGGCCGAGAGCGGTTCCAGCAGCAGCGCCTCGGCCTGGCGCGTGACCTCCGCCCCCGCCTCGCGGACGCGCTCCCCCTCGGGCGTCAGCGTCACGAGGCGCTTGCGGCGGTCGTCCGGCGCCACCTCGCGCCGGACCAGGCCCTTGGCTTCCAGCTCGTCGACGAGGGCGACCATCGTCGTCCGGTCGACGCCGAGCCGCGCCGCGCCGTCCTGCTGGGACTGCGCCGGCCCGTCACCGAAGAGGGTGAGCAGCGCGAGCTGCCGCCCCGTGACGCCGAGCGGCGCGTACAGCGGCTCGGCCAGCTCGGCGAGCCGCAGCTGGGCGTGCTTGAGCAGGTAGCCGAGCCGCCGGGTGACGGCGAGGGGCGTGCTGGACATGCGAAGACTCTACACCTACGCTGATCGTCAGTATCACTGATGATTTATGTAACTGACTATCAGGAGTTCCGCATGACCACCTTCGGGCTCAAGCCGCCCCAGCAGCACCTCGGCATCGCCGCCCTCCGCGAGATCTGGGCGATCACCGACGACGCCGGCTTCGACGGCTGCTGGGTGTTCGACCACCTCGCCCCGATGGGCCCCGACCGCACCGGCGACGTCTTCGACGGCTGGAGCCTGCTGGCCGCGATGGCCGAAGCGACGCGGCGGGTCCGGATCGGCTGCCTGGTGTCGGGCAACACCCACCGGCACCCGGGCACGTTCGCCAAGATCGCCGCGACCGTCGACCACCTCTCCGGCGGCCGGCTCGACGTCGGCCTCGGCGCGGGTGGCGACCCGCTGACCGACGCGATGATGGGCACGCCGACGCCGCCCGCGGCGGAACGCGTCGAAAGACTGGCCGAGGCCTGCGAAATCCTCCGTCTGCTGTGGACACGAGCGGAAACGACCTACGACGGACGGCACTACACGCTGACCCGCGCAATCAGCGACCCGAAGCCGGCGCAACAGCCGAACCCCCCGCTGTGGCTGGGCAGCAGCGGCGAAAAGCGCGGCCTGCGCGTCGTCGCCGAGCACGCCGACGTCTGGCTGAACGCGGCCCTGCCGGGAACGGAAATCGCCGAGCTGCAACGGCTTTCCCGGGTGCTCGACGCGCACTGCGCGGCCGTGGGCCGGGATCCGGCGACCGTCCGCCGGGCCGTGCAGTTCCGGCTGCCTTCCGACGCGGACAGCGCCCTGCGCCTCACACAGAGCTACGTCGACGCCGGCTTCACCGAGCTGGTGCTGATGCCCGCCGGCCGCGACGTCGTCGCGGCCTCCGAAGCGGCCGCGAAGCTGCTGCCCCGCCTGCGAGACGTCGGCTGAACCGGGCGGCGGCCCCCTCGGTAGCCTGGCAACGTGGGAACGGAGGTGGGCCAAGCGCCCGCATGGCGGCGCGCGGCCCGGCTCTTCACGGCACCGGCGCGCCCCGGAGAGGTCGCACCGCTGCGCTGGGACCTGGGGTTCTACCTGGCCTGCCTGGCTTTCGCGCTGCCGACCGCGCTGGTGTCCGAGTTCTACGGCTACCGCGTCTGGGGCAACTTCGCGACGGTGGCGTACGCCTTGGGCGCGGCGCACAGCGGCTACCTGCTGCTGTCCGCACGCAGCGGGCGTACGCCGCGTGGCGCACTCGGTTCACGCTGGTGCGGCATCGCCGCGGTCGCGCTGTTGGCGATGATCTTCCCGTTGGCGCTTCTGGTGATTCGGCGACTGACCGGAGTGGACTGGCTGATCACGCCGTTCTCGTGGGCCGCCCAGCCCGAGGTCTGGGTGATCGAGCGGTCCGCGGATCTGCTGCTGCACCACGGAACCCCGTACGTCGACGTCACCGCGCTCAGCCGGGCGCCGGTGGTAAACGATTACACGCCGTACGGCCCGGTGATGACCGTCTTCGGCCTGCCGCGGGCGCTGTTCGGCGGCACCCCGCTGACCGACGCCCTCACCGACGCCCGCTGGATGTTCGCCCTGGCCGCCTGCGCGTGCGTACTGGGCACGCTGAAGCTGCTGAAGTGGCCCCGCGTGCCGGTCGGGGCCGCGCAGCTCGCGCTGGCCTGCCCGCTCACCGCGCTCACCTGGGCCGTGGCCGGCCCGGACCTGGCCATCGTCGGCCTGCTGGTGCTCAGCTGCGCGCTCGCGGCCACCGGGCGGGTCGCCTGGTCGGGCCTGGTGCTGGCGCTGGTCGTCAGCGCGAAGCTCATCGTGGCGCCCGCGGCCGCGGTACTGGCCGTGCTCGTGCTGGTCCGCCGCGACGGTGTTCGCTCCGAAACAGGCCTCGACTGGGCGGCGCTGGGCCGGTTCGCGGCGGCGCTGGTGGCGACGACGGCCACCCTGCACCTGCCGGTGTACCTGGTGGATCCGGCGGCGTTCGTCGAGCACGTCTTCCGGTTCCCGCTCGGCATGGGTGTCGTGCGGTCACCCGCGGCCAGCCCGCTGCCAGGCCACCTGATCGCCGAGACCGGCCCCTTCGGTCAGGTGGTGGCGTTCGTGCTCGTCGGCGCCGCGGCCGTGGCGATGGTCGGCTGGCTGGTGCGCCGGCCCCCCGCGAACGGCTCCGGTGCACTGCTGCGCATCGCCGTCGGACTCGGCGCGTTGATCCTGCTCACCCCGGCCACCCGGTACGGCTACCTGGTGTACCCACTGGTCCTGCTCGGGGCCCACCTGGCGTTCCGCGTGGCCGAAGTTCCCGCTGCGCCCCCCGCGCAGCAGTCCGCGACTTCTACTTCTTCTTGACCCTGGTGGCCCCGCCGCGCCCCCGCAGCTGGACCCCGGACTCCGACAGCACCCGGTGGACGAACCCGTAGGACCGCCCCGTCGACTCCGCGAGTGCCCGGATGCTCGAGCCCTTCTCGTATTTCTTCTTCAGGTCAGCGGCCAGCTTGTCGCGCGTGTTGCCGGTGATCCGCGCGCCTTTCTTGAGATCAGCCACGTCGATCGCCTTCCCGCCGAGAGTGTTCTGGGCCACATATCGGCCCCTGCCGGGGCAATGATCGAACACTGAGCGCCGGAATGCCAGACGACAGACGTGAAACAGCCGAAATTGCGATCACATTGGGCCATTCCAGTGCTCTACGGCGAGTGATCTTGCACCCGAATGGACGCACCGTCACGCAAGCTGGACGAGTTCGAGGTAGTCCGCCGACCAGTGGTCCTCGGTCCCGTCGGGCAGCAGGATGACCCGCTCGGGCTCCAGCGCCTCGACCGCGCCCGGGTCGTGCGTCACCAGGACGACCGCACCGGCGAAGCTGCGCAAGGCGTCCAGGACCTGGGCACGGCTGGCCGGGTCGAGGTTGTTGGTCGGCTCGTCGAGCAGCAACACGTTGGCAGCGCTGGAGACCAGGCCGGCCAGCGCGAGCCGGGTCTTCTCGCCGCCGGAAAGCGTGCCGGCGGGCTGGTCGAGTTGTTCGCCGGTGAAGAGGAACGACCCGAGCAGGTTCCGCAACTCCTGCGCGCCGGTGTCCGGAGCGAGATGTCGGATGTTTTCCCACACCGACGCTTCATGATCAAGAGTTTCGTGTTCCTGTGCGTAATAGCCCAAACGCAATCCGTGACCCGGAACGACGGATCCGGTGTCCTGGGTTTCCATTCCGCCGAGCAGCCGGAGCAAAGTCGTCTTTCCGGCGCCGTTCAGCCCGAGTACGACCACCTTCGAACCGCGGTCGATGGCGAGATCGACGCCGGTGAAGATTTCCAGCGAGCCGTACGACTTCGAGAGGTTCTCCGCGGTGAGCGGAGTACGGCCGCACGGAGCGGGCTCCGGGAACTTGATCCGGGCGACCTTGTCGGCGTGACGGGTCTCCTCGAGGGAGGACAGCATCTGCTCGGCGCGGCGCGCCATGTTCTTGGCCGCCACGGCCTTCGTCGCCTTCGCGCCGAGCTTCGCGGCCTGCTGCTGCAGCGCCGAGGCCTTCTTCTCGGCGTTGGCGCGCTCGCGACGGCGGCGCTTCTCGTCGGTGGCGCGCGCGTCGAGGTAGCGCTGCCAGCCCATGTTGTACAGGTCGAGCTCGGCGCGGGTGGCGTCGAGGAACCAGACCTTGTTGACCACGTCGGCCAGCAGCTCGACGTCGTGGCTGATCACGACCAGGCCGCCGTCGTGCTGCTTGAGGAAGCCGCGCAGCCAGTTGATGGAGTCGGCGTCGAGGTGGTTGGTCGGCTCGTCGAGCAGCAGGATCGTCTCGGACTTGCCGCCGGCACCGGCTTCGGCCGCGGCGAACAGGATCCGCGCCAGCTCGACGCGGCGGCGCTGGCCACCGGAGAGCGTTCCCAGCGTCTGCGCGAGAACGCGGTCGGCGAGGCCCAGGTTGGAGCAGATCCGCGCGGCTTCGCTCTCCGCGGCGTACCCGCCGAGGGAGGCGAAACGCTCTTCGAGCCGGGCGTAGCGGTTGATGGCCTTGTCGCGCGCGGCCTCGTCGACGAGCTCGGCCATCGAGGCCTGCGCCTTCTCCATGTCACGCATCAGCTTGTCCAGACCACGCGCCGAGAGGACGCGGTCCTTCGCCGTGACGGACAGATCGCCTTCGCGCGGGTCCTGCGGCAGGTAGCCGAGCTCGCCGGTGCGGCGGACGTCGCCCGCGTGCGGCTCGCCTTCGCCGGCGAGAACCTTCAGCGAGGTGGTCTTGCCCGCGCCGTTGCGGCCGACGAGGCCGATGCGGTCGCCGGGCTGGATGCGGAGGGTGACGCCGTTGAGCAGGATGCGCGAACCCGCGCGCAGCTCAAGGCCGGTGGCCGTGATCAAGGGAACTCCCGTGGAAGGGGTGTACGGAGGACAGCGCTCTCGAAGACGGCGCTGGGGAGGACAGCGTCAGGCGGCCGCTCGGGCCGCGGCGTCACTCCAGCTGGATATCCACAGAGCCCAGTGTACGGGCCGCGGTCCACCGGATTTTCCGGACGTGTGCGGTCTCACCCGTCGCGCAGCGTGACCTGCACGAACAGGGCGCGGACGGCGGCCTCCTCGAGCACGGCCCGGCTCGGTTCGCCGACGTCCAGCACGCGGGGTTCCGCCCGGGCGAACAGCGGCGCCAGCCGGCGGTCCTCGCGCAGCTCGTCCAGGGCCCGGCGGTCGCCGCCGAGCACCACGGCGTCCACTTCGGACAGCCGCGGGACGAGCACTTCGAAGACGTCCTTCGCCGCGTCCTGGAGCGCATGCCGGGCCTGCCCCGCGCGGCGCCGGGCGAACCGCTGCTGCGACCAGCCGCCCGCGGCGGACCGGCCCTGCACGAGGTGCCGGTCGGTGCGCGAGACCTCGACCCGGCCGCCCCGCGCGATGCCGACGCTGTGGCCGCCGCGCCGGACCACCACGAGCGCGACGCGACGCTGCACCAGCGCGTGCGCGACGAGACCCGCCACCGACGGCTCTTCGAGCGGTCCGAAGGGGACGGTGGCGGTCGCGGTGCTGCCGTCGGCCGCGGTCACGACGAGTTCGCGCGGCCCTCCCGCAGTGGCGGCGATCCCCTCGTGCCGCTCCGCGAACCGGGCGAAGAAGCCGGCCAGGCGCTCGGGCGGCACCTCGACCGTGCGGCCGCCGCCCGCGGCTTCCCGTGGCTTCACGAGGAGACTTCCGGCGGCTTCATGGGGAAAAGGTACGGGGCCGCCGCGATCACCGCGATGGCCCCTGTACGTACCGGATAGTTACTTTGCTTATGGACTGACAAGTGAGTTAACCGGGCGATGGACTAACCAGTGAGTTACCGCACCTGAACTAACCGGTGAGTTACCAACGAGCGTGAACTCACCGGTTAGTTAACAGGTTATGGACTACCTGGTTAGTTACAGCGGGTGGACCGGGCCGTTGTTCGTCACACCCCGCACGTTCGACGGCGCACCGGCCGCCGCGGGCTGCACGAACCCGTTGATGTGCAGCGCGACCGAGCGGATGAAGCCGGCGTCGCCGCCCGCCGCGTCCACCACGCCGAACGTCCACGTGCCGTCGACGGCCGCGCCGGCGAGGTTGCCGGTCAGGGCCTGCGTCGGCCGCCACGAACCGGTGAACGGCGCGTTGGCCGAGGTCACCGTGCTGAACGCGGCCGCCGCGTTGTCGGCGAAGACGACCTGGCACAGGTTCTTGCCCGAGCTGCCGTTGCGCTGGAACACCGTGGCCTTCGCACCCGAAGGCGCCGTCAGCGTGCCGACCAGGTCACCGACGTAGGAGTGGTTGAGCCCCACCGTCGTCGAGTTCGGGTCGGTGCTGCAGGTGGTCCCGTCCACCGAGAACGTCACCTTGGACGCGCGGCCGACACCGCTGACCGGGATGGTCACCGACGCGCCGACCGGGCTGTTGTCCGGGATCGCCACCGGCTCGCCGGCGTAGGCGAAGTCCTTCGCGACCGGCGACGGGGTGCCGACCGGCAGCGCGAACGACGTCGTCGTCGGCGAGTGCGCCCCCGCGAAGGAGACGCGGGCGTTCAGCACCACCGGCACGCCGAGCTGCTGGCTCGCCGGGACGGTGATGGTGAAGTCGTTGACGCCGGTCTGTCCCGGGCTGATGGTGCCGTAGGACTTCGAGCGCGGCGCCACCGTGACGCCCGGGGTCGGGCTGGTGAGCACGACGCTGGTCGACACCGCGGTGCCGTCACCGTCGTTGGTCACCGGCAGCGTCACCTTGGCGGTGTCGCCCGGGTCGAGCGCCGAGCCGCCGTCGGCCGGGGTGACCGTCGGCTGCTTGGCCACGGCAAGGGGCTGCGGGCTGGCGCCGGTGTAGGCCAGCACCTTGTCCGCGAGGATGACGCCGGCCCCGGTGAAGTTGTCGCGGCCCGGGGTTTCGATGTCGATCGCGGTGTTGATCAGCGCTTCACGCACCTCCGCGGGCGGCAGGCCGGGGTTGCCGGACAGCACGAGCGCGGCGATGGCGGCCGCGTGCGGGGCGGCGGCCGAGGTGCCGAAGAACGGGTTGAACCCGGTCACGCTGGTCTGCACGCCGTCGGCCGCGGTGATCTCCGGCTTGTTCCGGACCTCGCCGCCGGTCGAGGAGACGTTGCCCGGGGTGATCGGCGTGCCGTTCGCCTCGTAGAACACGCGCCGCGGGCCGTCGGAGGAGAACCGCTCGGCCTTGGTGGCGCCGCTGAACGAGCCCGGGTACGGGCCCGCCGGGTTGGCCGGGTCGCCCGGCTCGAGGGCCCGGCCGAACGCCTTGGCCGCCGGAGCGGCCGCGACGCTGAAGGCGTCCCGCGCGGCCGAGTGGCCGACCGTCACGCCCGGGGTGTTGTAGGCCTTGAGCCCGTCGGCCGAGTCGGAGAACCGGCCGCGCAGCGCGGACAGCGACAGGTAGCGGTTCTGGCCCGAGAACTTCACGATGGCCAGGCGCAGCCCGGTCCCGCCGAAGGCCGGCGTCGTGACGCGCTCGTACGGGTCCTGGGTCCCGGTCTGGACATCCTGGCTGAAGCTGACGACCGCGCCCGCGGAGTTGAGCAGGTAGAGGTCGTAGTCGTTCGCGGACGCGCCGAGCGGGTCCGACCAGTGCAGCGTCACGGGGACGCCGGCCGAGGACGCGTTCGAGATCGGCTCGTAGATCTGGTTGCCCGCGGCGCCGGCGAAGTTGTGCGCGGCGCCGGCGAACTTGCCGACCGACTTACCGGAGTCGACGAAGTCGCCTTCCCAGTGCGCGGCGGTGCCGCTGGCGACGTTGCCTTCGTTGCCCGCCGAGGAGAAGTACAGCGCGCCGTCGGCGGTCACGTCGTTCACGGCCTGGGCGATGATCCAGTCCTGGAACGGCGATTCCTTGAAGTAGATGACGTCGTCGACGATGACGTCGCAGTGCGACTCGAAGCGCAGCTTGCGGATGTTGTCCGCGAAGCTGGCGTCCGAGTTGAACGCCGACGCGAAGCCGAGGGAGGCGCGGGGCGCGAGGTCGTGGATGATCTCGAGCATCGCGGTGCCCTCGTCGCCGTCGCCCTCCTGACCGGCGATGACGTCGACGTCCGGCGGCAGTTCGCCCTTGGCCTGCGAAGCGGCCAGGGAGTCGACGCCGTCGGACAGCGCACACGCCTTGACGCCGACGCCGGTGACGCCGAACTGCTGGCGCGCGAGGTCGGCGTTGTGCGCCCGGTCGCCTTCGCTGACCAGCGGCGCGGCGGCCGCGGCACTGCGCTGGGACTTGGCGCTGACCGCCTTCTGCAGCTCGCCGGCGATGCGATCGGCCTTCTGCTGCTTGGTTTCGGCCTTGGCGTCGCTCTTGCCGGGTGTCGTCGCCGGCGTGGCCAGCTCCCGGGCGGTCATCGCCTGGTCGGCCTGCTCGACGCGCTTGACGTCGTCGCGGGCGGCGATCTCGCCGACCTTCGCCAGCGGCACTTCGGCGCGGACGCTGCCGTAGCGGTCGGACACCGCGCGGATGCCCGCCCCGGCCTTGGTGAGCCCGGCGAGCAGGTCCGGTGAGACCTTGCTCGCGCGGATGTCGACCAGGACGGTCCCGGTCGCGGAAACGGTGGCCCCAGACTGCAAACTGTTCAGCTGCTTGGCGACGCCCTTGGTGGCGACGAGCAGCGTGCTGTCCACTTTGGACTCAGCGGCGGTGCGGCCCGCCTTGACCGCCTGCAGGGCGGCGATCTGCTGTTGCGCGGTTTCACTGAACGCGTCCGGTGCGGACGCGGGTGCGGCCCCCGCCACCGGCGGGGAAACCAGCCCGAGCGCGGCGAGCAGGGCCGCGGCTGAGGCGGTGAACACAGTGGATCTCGATCTCGTGGAACGGGTACGACGCACGGGCGCCCTCCGAATCTCCAAGGCGCGTGCCCCGACTCACGCTGACCGACGCCGGTGATCACCGGCTGAACCCAGCTAAGTACCGCGAGTTCCAGGTAAACATCAGCCGTTCGAGTGACAAAGGACGGATAATTTCCCGAAGGGGCCGGATGTTGTAGGCCGTTCAGCGCAGCGGTGAACCGGTCACCGGACACGCACCGGACAAATGATCGTCCCACCGCCGTCCGCAAGGGTGACCACCGACTGGGACGTCCGGCTGGGATGTCCACAAGCAACACGCCGGACCGTGCAACCGGCGGCGCGCCGGGGAAATTTCGTTACCGCGGGCTCAGAGCACGAACGAATCCGACCACGGCTGCGTGGCGCGCCCGGACAGGGCGTCCAGCAACGTCACCGCCTGCTTGTCCGTCAGCGAAGCCACGAAGTCGACCACCGCCCGGCCGCGCGCGAGCCCCCGCACCGCGTCCGCGCCCGTCACCGGCTCCCCGGTCGCTCCGACCAGCAGCTCCGGCGCCGAGCGCGCCAGTCCCGCGTACTCCGCGCGGGCCAGCTCGACCAGGTCGTGCAGCCGGCGCGGCAGGCGGGACACCTCGTCGCGGTCGAGCAGCCACGCGTCGAGCGCGTCGACCAGGCTCGTCACCACGCCGGCCTGGCCGCGCTGGTGCAGCGCCAGGTCGGGGCGCAGCAGCACGAACCGGCGGTGCACGAACTTCAGCACCTGGACCTCGTGCCACTGGGCGGGCCGCAGCGAGACGTGCCCGGTGCGGGTGGACGGCGACGGCAGCAGGAACACGCCGTCGACCAGGCGGGCCGTCCAGTTCGCCGAGAACGCCGCCGTCGCCTGTTCCGCCTCGATCGAGCCGTCGAACTCGCCGGCCAGGAGCCCGTCGACCAGCTCCGAGCGCACCCGCGCGACGGCGGCGGCGAACGCGTCGTCGTCGACGATCCACGCGTCCTTGGCGTGCATGCGGCGGCGGAGACGTTCCAGCGACCGGCCCGGGCGGCGCAGGTCCGCGTGCAGCGTCTCGTCGTCCAGCGACGCCAGCTCCCCCGCGTGCTCGAGCCACTGCCCCAGCTCCGCGGCGACCGGCGCGTGCTGCAGGACGCCGATGCGGTGGAAGTCCTGCAGGTCGTGGATGGCGTAGGCGATGTCGTCGGCGGTGTCCATCACGGACGCCTCGACGGTCTGCTGCCAGCCTTCGACGCGGCCCGCGAAGGCCGCGCGCGCCTGCTCGAAGTCGTCGAGTTCGGTGGCGTAGGCGGAGAACTTGGCCGCGCCGGTGCCCGGCAGGCCGCCCGGCTCGCCCGCCCCGCGGGGCGGCACGGCCAGCTCCGACGGGTGCGGCGCGGGGTGGTGCAGCCGCAGCCACGGGTACTTGAGGACCGCGGCCCGCACCGCGGCGGTCAGGTCGAGGCCGATCGCCGACGGCCCGCGCACGTCGGTGGTGGTGATGATCCGGAACGTCTGCGCGTTGCCCTCGAAGCCGTCGGCGAGGCCGAAGCGGTGGCGGGCGATCCGGTCGAGCGTCTGCTCCCCGAGGTGCCCGAACGGCGGGTGCCCGAGGTCGTGGGCGAGCGCGGCGGCCTCGGCGACGTCGGGGTCGCAGCCGCCGAGCTTGTCGGCCAGCCCGGCGTCCGGCCCGCTGGTGACGCGCTCGGCGATGGCCCGCGCGACCTGCGCGACCTTGAGGCTGTGGGTGAGCCGGTTGTGCAGCAGCCCGGCCCCGGCGGCGCTGACGACCTGCGTCACACCGCCGAGCCGCGCGAAGAACGGCGACGCGGCGATCCGGTCGCGGTCGATCCGGAACGGGCTGGTCGCCAGGTCGGTGAACCCGCCGACGTTCGCCACGGGGTCACGCCGCGCGGCCCGCGGGTCGGTCTCCTGATCCATGCGCCGACCTTATCCGCAGGTTCACCTGAACGGCGGGCAGGCGCGTGGGTACTCCGGAGGTACGTCCCGTCTCGCCCCTCGAATCACGCATGATGCCTCCCTGATCACGCGTGATGCCCCTCCCAGCACACGAGATGCCCCGCGCCGCACGCGAGACCTTCCGCGGCCGGGGCAATCCGGTGATCGAACCGGCATCTCGTGTGATCGGACGGGCATCACGCGTGTCCGGAGGGGAATCTCGCGTGATCGAGGGGGCATTTCACCCGATCGATGGGCAACGCCGCGCGTTCATCGATCGACTGAGGGGGTGATCCCCGAGGGAGGAACCGCCATGAACCGCCCGATCCGCCTCGCCGTTGCGTTGCTGCTCGGCACCGGGCTCGCCGCGTGCGGGGTCACCCCGCCCGGCGGCCCGGCCCCGACCGGCACCTCCGTCACGACCCGCACGACCGGCGCCGGAACCACCGCGCCGCCGGTCACCGCCTCGCCGAAGCTCATCAAGGTCCCGGACGTTTCGGGCATGAACCACCAGGACGCCCAGAACGCGATGCAGCACGCCGGGCTCTACAACCTCCGCGAGGTCGACGGCACCGGCCAGGGCCGCGCGCTGGTGATCGACCGCAACTGGCGTCAGACGGCCCAGGACCCGCCGCCCGGCACGGAAGTCGCCCCCGACGCGGTGATCACCCTGACCGCGGTCAAGTACACCGACCGCTAACCCTCGGGCGGGGTCGTGTACGCCTTCAGCGTGCGGTCGGCCGCCGCCCGGGCCTTGACCGGGTCCGCACCCGCCGCGACGTCGGCTTCGTACCACGCTTCGTTCGACGCCGTCATGAACCGGATCCCGTCCGGCGACATCATCCAGGCCATCGCCGCCTCCGGGTCGACGGCCGTGCCCGGCGCGGCCAGGTGCAGGACCAGGCCGACCAGCGCCCCGTCCCAGCCGATGCCCACCGCGCCCGGGCCGAACTCGTCCCAGCGGTCGTCGACGTGGGCGACGTGCTCCAGCTCGAACCGGGTGCCCTCCCCCTCGGGCGTCAGCCGCACCTCGATCCAGCTGACGTTGCCGCCGAACTCCCAGGTGGCCGCGAAGCTCTTCGGCGGGTCGCAGCGCTCGACCGTGCCGCCGGCGTTGCCCTCCAGCTGGTACTTCCCGCCGACCTTCAGCTCGCCGCTGACCGGCAGGAACCAGCGCGGGATGCGCTCGGGGTTCGTGCAGGCGTCCCACAGGTCGGCGAGGTCGGTGTCGTAGACCTGGCTGATGGTGAGGACGCGGGCCTCCTTCCCCTCGAGCACCCGGTCGCCGAGCGTCCGGCGGACGGCGCTGATCTGGTGGCTGACGTCGATCACGAACTTTCTCCTTGGTCGAGGCGGCGCTCGCGCTTGCCGCGGGCGATTTCGGTGGCCAGCGCGTCCAGCGGTGGCGTCCAGTACCGGCGGAACCGGTCGAGCCAGTCGTCGACGTCCCGCAGCGGAGCGTGGCCGACCGCGTACAGCCGCCTCGTCCCGTCCTGGCGGACGACGGCGAAGCCGTTGTCCCGCAACACCTTCAGGTGCTGGGAGACGGCCGGTTGCGAGATGCCGAACTCGGCCCGGATCACCTCGGTCACCGCGCCGGCGGCCCGCTCGCCGTCGGCCAGCAGCTCGAGGATCCGGCGGCGGACCGGGTCGCCGAGGACGTCGAACGCGTGCACCCGGCCAAACTACAAGTATCGACTTATATAAGTCAACACTGAAGCAATTGGGCCGATGTGGGTAACCCCGGTGAACATCAGCCGACATCGGTTCCGCTCCGCCGCAGGACCCGCGACGATCGGGGCCGTGAAGTCGCCACGCGCGGTCCGCTTCGCCCTCCAGCCGCTGTACAGCCTCCACACGGGAGGCGTCGTGGCGCACGAAGCGCTGGCCAGGCCCGGCCGCGGAACCGTCCCCGAGCTGCTCGCGCAGGCGCGCCGCGACGGCAGGCTCGCCGAGGCCGACCTCGGGCTCGCGGCCGCCGCGGTCCGGCAGGACGCCGAAAACCCGACGTCGCTCCCCCTGCACCTGAACCTCTCCGCCCGCACCCTGGCCGCACCGCCGTCGATGTACGAGGACCTCCTCGAAGCGCTCGGCGACGCCGGGCGCCGCACCCGCGACGTCGTCCTGGAGATCGGCCCGCCGTTCGCGCCGCTGCCGCCCGGCCGCGCGCTCGCCGGGATGCGGGAGCTCACCGAGCTGGGTTTCCGGCTCGCCCTCGACGGCCTCGGCCGCGGCGACCTGCCGCTGGGCCTGCTGGTCGAGGCGCCGATCGACCTGGTGAAGCTCGACCGGACCGTGCTGCGCGGGCTGCCGGACGACCTGGCCTCGGTCGCCGTGGCCGAGGCGCTGCTGCACTACACGAACCGCACCGGCACCCGGCTCGTCGCGACCGGCGTCGAGACCGGCGCGCAGCTCGACGCCGTCCGCGGCCTGGGCGTGCGGATCGCGCAGGGGCACCTCCTCGCGCCGCCGACCGCCGCCGGCCCCGCGCCGGCCCTGCTCACGCGCGGCCGCCCCTCGACCGGGGCGCCGGCACCCTGCGTCGGAGACTTCCTGCGCCCGGCGACGACCCTGCCGGAATCGGCGACGTGCGACGAAGTCCGCGCGGTGCTGGCGGCGGCCGACGCGCCGAGCGGTGTGGTCGGGGTGGACGAGCTCACCCGGCCGCGCTGGTCGGTCGACCGGACCCGGTTCCTGGTGGCGGTCACCGGCCCGTACGGGCACGCGCTGCACGCGAAGCGCCCGGCGGCCCGGCTCGCGGACACCCCGCACACGATCGAGGCCCGCGCGGGCGCGATGGAGTTCCTCGAGCTGGTCACGGACGCCGACTGGGGCCGCACGGGCGACGACGTCGTCGTGGTCGACGAGCTCGGCCGCTGCCTCGGCGTGGTGCTGGTGACCGAGGTGGTCCGCGGCGTGGCCGAGGCGAAGGTCGAGGCGGCCGCGGCGCTGAACCCGCTGACGCGGCTGCCGGGCAGCGACACGATCGCCCGGGACGTCGCCCGCCGCATCACGATCGGCGAGCCGTTCGTGGCGGCGTGGCTGGACATCGACGCCTTCAAGGCGATCAACGACACGGCCGGCTTCGCGGCGGGCGACAACCTGATCCGCGAGCTGGGCGCGGCACTGACGGAGCTGGCCGGCGGCCTGCGGCGGATGCGGGTGAGCCACGTCGGCGGCGACGACTTCCTGGTGGTGTGCGACGTCGACGAAATCGCGACGGTGGCGGGAGCGCTGCTGGACCGGACCTGGTCGGCGGAAGGCCTGCCGGTGACGGTGTCGCTGGCGACACTGGTCTGCGCGAGTGGCGCGATCGGTTCGTACCAGGAGGTTTCGCGGTTGCTGGCGCCGCTGAAGAAGCGCGCGAAGGCGGTGCCGGGGTCGAGCTGGGTGCTGAGCCGGCCGGGGTCGGAGCGGGTGGAAGTGCTGCGCGGCATCGGAACCCGCGGCTTGCAGGCTGCCGCGGGCTAGCTCCCCCACTCCCAGTCGAGCGCCAGCTGCGCCGGGACCGCCATCGCCGCCCAGGTCACGTACTCCTCGTGCGTCCAGCCGCACACTGCCGTCAGGTGGTCGTACGCCTCGTGGGACATGATCAAGCCGATCGCGTCGGCCAGGCGGCCGATCGACCCGCTCTCCGCTGCCAGTCCCGCCGCCGAGAGCCGCCCCGCGATGTCCGCCCGGCGGACCACCGCCAGCTCCGCGCGGACCGCCGCCACCTCCGTGTCCGCCGCGGCCGCCGTCGTGAACGCGCGCCAGATCGGCAGCGATCCGCGGATCCCCGCCGCCACCCGGGACACCACCGCGGGCAGGTCGGCCGGGCCGGCCGGGCCCGCCAGCGCGTCCAGGTCGGCAGCGTCCGGATCACCGGCGAAGCCGTCGCGGAACGCCGCCAGCAGCAGCTGGGACTTGCGGCCCGTCTGCGTCACCGTCTCCAGGCTCACCCCCGCCTCCGCCGCGATCTGCCGCATGCTCGTGCCCGCGTAACCCCGCGCGGCGAACAGCTTCCCGGCCGTCGCCACCACGTGGGCCCGGGTGCGCCGGGCACGTTCCTCGCGCACCGGCGACTCGTACCGGCGTCGGCCGCCTTCGGGTATCGTCATCAATTGGATAGTACAGCGTATCGATCAAAGGGGTCGCCATGACTCGGGTACTCGTGGGCGTGCAGCCCGCGCGCGGTCACGTCGGGCCGACCAAGCCGGTCGTCGAGGCGCTGGTCACCGCGGGCCACGAGGTCGCCGTCGTCACCGGGGCGCGCTACCGGCAGGCGTTCGAAGAGCTGGGCGCCACCGTCGGGCTCCTGCCCGGTGAGGCCGACTTCGACGAGACCGACCTGGACGGCACGATCCCCGGCCGCGCCGGGCTCAGCGGGCTGAAACTCGCCCGGTTCGAGCTGGCGCACTTCGTCCTCGCCATGCCCGCGCAGCTGAGCGCCCTCGACGAACACCCGGCCGACGTCGTGCTGTGCGATCCGCTGATGATGGCCGGGCTGGCCCTGTCCCGGCGCGAACGACGGCCGCGGCTGCTGGTCCTCGGCTTCCTGCCGTTCATGCCGCCGGTCCCGACCGGCCCGCCCGGGCACCCCCTGCGCGGCGCGATCCTCAAGACCCTCGCGCCGTGGGTGGCGGGCCCGGCGCAGGAACTGGCGAAAGACCTGCTCGGCGGCGACCCGGGCATGCTCTTCACGGACTGGCCGTTGCGCAGCGACGGCGTTCTGCAGATGACCTGCCCGGGCTTCGAATACCCGCGCGAGGGAGCGCCGCTGCACTTCATCGGGCCGACGACGGTCAGCGCGGCGAGCGAGCACCCGCTGCCACCGTGGTGGGCCGACCTGGACGGCGGCCGGCCGGTCGTGCACGTGACCCAGGGGACGATCGCGAACGACGACCTCGGCCGGCTCGTCGAACCGACGATCGACGCGCTGGCCGGCGAGGACGTCCTGGTCGTCGCGACGACCTGCGGCGGGAAGCTGCGGCCCGGCCCGCTGCCGGACAACGTCCGGGTGGCGGATTTCCTGCCCTACGACGAGCTGCTCCCCCGCTGCGCCGCCGTGGTCAGCAACGGCGGGTACGGCGGTGTCAACCACGCCCTCCGCTACGGCGTGCCGCTGGTCGTGGTCGGGGCCAGCGAGGACAAGCGCGAGGTCGCGGCCCGGGTCACCTGGTCGGGCGCCGGGATCGGCCGCGCCCGCTCGAAGGCCTCACCGAAGACGCTGCGGCGGGCGGTCCGCGCGGTCCTGGACGATCCGCGCTACCGCACTCGAGCGCAGGAGCTGGCCGCGGAGATGGCCGCCGGACCGACGATGGACGAGGTGGTCAAGCTCATCACCGGCTGAACTTGTGCGCCGACAGGTAGCTCGCGAACCGTTCGTCGACCTCCTCGGACGTCAGGCCGAAGTCCGCCAGGCTGTACCGGTGCACCGGCTTGCGCTCCCCGGTCCGGCTCGCCTCGTGCACCGCCGTCATCGCCGAGCGCGCCTCCGGCGTGAACTCCAGTCCGAAGTGGTCGTACACAGTGGACACCGTGCCGATCGGGTCCGCGACGAAGTCCTCGTACCGGACGTCGCAGAACTGCGCCGGGTTGTGCCGCGCGCGGGCCCAGCCGAACTCGTCGGCCCCGCGGGACCACAGGTCGAGCTGCGAGCGGCCGATCAGCTCGCCGCGGAACTTCTCCGACCAGCCGTCCGCGGCCTTCTCGGTCAGGCTGCACACCGACGCCATGATCGTGCTCGGCGCCCGGTGCGTCTGGATCACCAGCGCGTCCGGGTAGGTCGCCATCAGCGCGTCCAGCGCGAACAGGTGGCTCGGGTTCTTGAGCACCCAGCGCTTGCCCGCGTCCGGCAGCCCGATCAGCTGCAGGTTGCGCTTGTGCCGGGCGTAGGCGTCCGTCCAGTCCTGCTTGGCCAGCCAGCGCGAGTACCGCGGCAGGTTCGCCAGGCACTCGAAGGACACCGACCGCATCGACTGGCGCAGCAGCTGCCAGCACTCCTCCACCTGGTCGGCGGACATGTGGTGCACGCCCATGAACTCCGGGTGCTCGACGTGGTGACGTTCGTAGCCCGCCTGGATCCCCTGGAAGATCGGGTTGTCCGCCCACGCCGAGCGCGGCGGCCGCGGCTGCGGGACCTCGGCGAGCCACACCTCCAGGCCCTGGTGCGCGGGGTCCTCGGCGAGCAGCCGGTGCAACGCCGTCGTGCCGGTGCGCGGCAGGCCGGTGACGAAGATCGGCCGCTCGATACGGACGTCCGCGTACGCCGGGTTCTGCTTCCACGACGCCTCGCTCAGCAGCCGCGCCACCAGAGCGCCGCGCAGGAACGCCCGGTGCACCTTGTTGCCGTACGGCGTCAGCTCCGCTTCCGCCTCGTACGACTCCAGCAGCACGCGCAGGCCTTCGACGTACTCATCGGCGCCGAAGTCGCCGAGCCCGGTGAGCTTCGACGCCGAGGCGTGCAGGTCCTCGACGGTGCCCACGTCTTCGCGGCCGGGGAGCATCGAACCTCCTAGTGGTGGTACTCGCCGCCGTTGACGTCGAGGCACTGCCCGGTGATCGCGCGCGCCATCGGCGAGGCGAGGAACACGATCGCGTCGGCGATCTCGTCGGGCTCGGGCAGTTTGCGCAGGTCGGTCGTGGCCGCGGTTTCGGTGTAGACGTCCTCGGGCGTGACGCCGCGTTCCTTGGCCAGGTAGGCGAAGTACCACTGGAGGTTCGGCCCCCAGATGTACCCGGGCGCCACCGTGTTGACGCGCACGCCGTCCGGACCCAGTTCGCTGGCGAGGCTCTGGGACAGCGACAGCAGCGCCGACTTCGCCATCTTGTAGGCACCGAACGTGCGCCGCGAATGCCGCAGCACGGCCGAGTTGACCATCACCAGCGAGCCCTTGCTCTCCTTGAGCGCGGGCAGGAACAACCGGGTCAGCCGGAGCACGGAGATGGCGGCGGTCTCGAAGCCCGCGCGGACGGCGTCGAGGTCCACAGTGGCCAGATCGGTCAGCGGCGGGACGGCGAAGGCGTTGTGCACCACCGTGTCCACCCGGCCGAACGCCTCGACCGCCTCGCTCACCAGGTTCGCCGCGGAGTCGGCGTCGTCGATGTCGGTGCGGACCGCGACCGCCCGGCGGCCGAGGTCGGTCACCTCCTTCGCGACCTCGCTGAGCCTCGACTCGGTGCGCGCGGCGAGCACGACGTCCGCGCCGGCCCGCGCGCTGCGCACGGCGATCGACCGGCCCAGCCCGGGCCCGATCCCCGAGACGACGACCACCTTGCCCTGCAGCACGTTCTCCACGCTCACCCCAGCATCCGGGCGGCGACGGCGTCCTGCCGGGCCGCGATCCGCGCCGTCCACTGCTCCGGCGTCACCCGCGCTTCCGCGTGGTAGGGCAGCCGGTCGGGCAGCTCGTCGGCCTTGACCACCTCGACGACCGGGCCGTCGTCCGGGCCGAGGTCGCGGGCCAGCCGCTGCCAGCGGATCTGCAGGTACCCGCGGTCGTGCCCGGTGAGTTCGAGCCAGTTCACCAGGCCGGGATCGCTCTCGGCGAGCACGAACCGGATCTTGCCGTCCGGGTCGACGCGGGCCTGGTCGGCGGTGAGGCTCGTCTGGTGGTTGATGTAGTCGAGCGAGACGTACCAGAGGCTGCCGAGCTGGATGCCCTGGTAGGGCGCGTCCGCGCAGCGCGGCACGGTGACGATCATCGCCTCTTCCGGGCCGAGCTCGTAGTGCCCGGCCGAGGAGAACTGCGTCGTCAGCCCGCCCGGCGTCGAGCGCGGCTCGGTCAGCGTGTTCACCGGCAGGTTGTCGTAGAACCACTTCGGGAAGGCCAGGAACGTCTTCAGCCGGCTCAGCAGGATCTTGCCGGTGACGCCGTAGCGCTTGGCCAGCGCGGACCGGTCCGGCACCGGCGGCGCCTGGCCCGCGGTGTCGACGCACCGGATGCGGATCTCGCCCCGGCGTTCGGTCGCCCAGTCGCTGTAGACCTCGCGGACCACGAGCATCGACGAGCCTTCGCCGAGGACGAAGTAGTTCGGCCCCGGGTTCTCGCGCGCCGGGCCGAAGCGCAGCTCGAACCGGCCGTCCGGGCCGACCTCGATCGCCCGGTCGTCGAACGCGGCGAGGCTGTCGGGCACCTCGACCGGCGAGTAGTCGCCGTTGAGGACCTGGAAGCTCAGGTCGGCGGTCGTCCCGCGGACGCCGGTGACCAGGTATTCGCGGTCGGCCCGGATGTTCGCGTTGAAGTACAGCGTGTCCGGGTTGTCCAGGCCCATCTTCGTGTAGGGCCCGGTGGACGCGGTGAAGTACGGGAAGTCGCGCTGGTAGGCCCAGGCCATCTGCAGCGACGCCCGGATGCTGCCCGCGAGGTAGTCGTACCCCTCGAGCAGGCCCTGCTCGGTCTGCGCCGGCGGGGCTTCGGCGATCAGCTTCTCGGCCTCGGCGATGGCGTCGGCGAACGACCGGGTCAACGAGAACTCGTTCTCGATCATGCCGGGACAGCCCACCGGTTCGCGAGCAGCCGGTAGCCGGGGAGCGCCTCCCACGACATCATCGATTCGTAGGTCCGGACGTACCCGATGTGCGAGATCCGCCAGGCGCCGTCGTTGTCCCGGCGGTAGGTGTCCTCGTAGAACGCGGCGCCTTCGATGATCACCTTGTGGTCGGGCACGATGACCTTGTCGGTGAAGGACCACCGCCCGGTCGCGGTGTCGCCGTCGACCTCGATCTCGGGCTGAGCGGCGTGGTGCACCGTGATGATGCCGTTGCCGAGGCTCTGGGTGAGGAACTCGACGATGGCGTCGCGGCCCTCGAACTGCTTGCCCTCACTCCCGGTCGCGCGGGTCCCGTAGTCGGCCGTGGCGTCGACGGTGAAGGTGTCGGCCACCTCGTCCCACAGCTTCAGGTCCACCCCGCGCAGGTACCGGTACTTCAGCCGCTTGATCTCTTCGAGTACGACCAGGTCCATGCCACCAGCGTCCCGCACGGCTTGACCAAAGACAAGAACATGTTCTACTTTTTTCCGGTGTCCGTGACCTCGTACGAGCTCTCGCACCTGGCCGCGCTCGAAGCGGAGGCCGTGCACGTCTTCCGCGAAGTCGCGGCGACCTTCGAGCGCCCGGTCCTGCTCTTCTCCGGCGGCAAGGACTCGGTGGTGATGCTGCACGCCGCCGCGAAGGCGTTCTGGCCCGCGCCGCTGCCCTTCCCGGTGCTGCACGTAGACACCGGCCACAACTTCGACGAAGTGATCCGGTTCCGCGACGAAACGGTCGCCGCGCTCGGCCTGCGCCTGGAGGTGGCGAGCGTGCAGGACGACCTCGACGCCGGTCGCGTCGTCGAAGAGACCGGGCCGGGCGCCAGCCGCAACCGGCTGCAGACGGTGACGCTGCTGCGGGCCATCCGCGAGGGCGGCTTCGACGCCGTGTTCGGCGGCGCCCGCCGCGACGAAGAAAAGGCCCGCGCGAAGGAGCGCGTGTTCAGCTTCCGCGACGAGCACGGCCAGTGGGACCCGCGGGCGCAGCGCCCGGAGCTGTGGAACCTCTACAACGGGCGGCACCGCCGCGGCGAGCACATCCGCGTGTTCCCGCTGTCGAACTGGACCGAGCTGGACATCTGGCAGTACATCCGCGACGAGCGGATCGCGCTGCCGCCGCTGTACTACGCGCACAAGCGCCCGGTGGTCCAGCGCGACGGCATGCTGCTGGCGGCCACCCGGTTCCTGTCCCTTGTGGACGGCGAGACGCCGTACGAGGCCACCGTCCGCTTCCGGACCGTCGGGGACGCCACCTGCACCGGCTGCGTCGAGTCGTCGGCGACGACACCGTCCGAAGTGGTCGCCGAGGTGGCCGCCACCCGCGTCACCGAACGCGGCGCGACCCGCGCCGACGACCGGATTTCCGAGGCCGGCATGGAAGACCGCAAGCGAGAGGGCTACTTCTGATGCAGCTGCTGCGGATCGCCACCGCCGGGAGCGTCGACGACGGCAAGTCGACGTTGATCGGGCGGCTGCTGTTCGACTCGAAGGCGATCTTCACCGACCAGCTCGCCGCCGTCGAGCGCGCCAGCCGGGACCGCGGCGAGGACTACCCGGACCTCGCGCTGCTCACCGACGGCCTGCGCGCCGAGCGCGAGCAGGGGATCACGATCGACGTCGCCCACCGCTACTTCGCCACGCCGCGGCGCAAGTTCATCATCGCGGACACGCCGGGGCACCTGCAGTACACGCGGAACATGGTGACCGGCGCGTCCACCGCCGACCTGGCCCTGGTCCTCGTCGACGCGCGCAAGGGCGTTCTCGAGCAGTCCCGGCGGCACGCGTTCCTCGCGTCGCTGCTGGGGATCGGGCACCTCGTGGTGTGCGTCAACAAGATGGACCTGGTCGAGTGGTCGCAGGAGCGGTTCGACGAGATCCGCGAGGACTTCCGCCGGTTCGCGATGAAGCTCGACGTCGCCGACCTGACGTTCGTGCCGGTTTCGGCGCTGCACGGCGACAACGTCGTCCACCGCAGCGCGAGCATGCCGTGGTACGAGGGCACTTCGCTGCTGCACCAGCTGGAAGAGGTGCACGTCGCGTCCGACCGCAACCTGATCGACGCGCGGTTCCCGGTGCAGTACGTCATCCGCCGGTCCGACTTCCGCGGCTACGCGGGCACCATCGCCGGCGGGGTGTTCAAGCCGGGTGACGAGGTCGTGGCGCTGCCGTCGGGGTTCACGTCGAAGGTGCGCGCGGTCTGGGGGCCGGGCGGGCAGCCCCTGGACGAGGCGTTCACCGGGCAGGCGGTGGCCGTGGAGCTGGCCGACGACCTCGACCTCGGCCGCGGCGCCATGCTGTGCCGCCCCGGCAACCGCGCGGAGTCGGCCCGCGAGGTCGACGCCCTGGTCTGCTGGTTCTCCGAGCGCGCCTCGCTGACCCCGGGTGCTTCGTACGCGGTCCGGCACACGACCACCGAGACGCGGGGCACGGTGGAGCGGCTGGAGTACCGTCTCGACGTCACGACGCTGCACCGCGACGAGACGGCGGAAGCGCTGTCCCTGAACGACATCGGCCGCATCCGGCTGCGCACGCGCGCGCCGCTGCTGTTCGACCCCTACCGCCGCAACCGGGCCACCGGCGGCTTCCTGCTGGTCGACGAGCACACCGGCGACACGGTCGCGGCGGGCATGATCACCGGCGCGGTTGCGTCGCCGGTCGTCTGGCACACCGCTGCGGTGCGCCGGGAGGACCGCCCGACCCGCGGCGCGACGGTGTGGCTCACCGGGCTGTCGGCGTCGGGCAAGTCGTCGGTGGCGGTCGAGCTGGAGCGCCGGCTGGTCGCGGCCGGCCGCCCGGCCTACCTGCTCGACGGCGACAACCTGCGGCACGGCCTCAACGCCGGCCTGGGGTTCAGCCCCGAGGACCGCGCGGAGAACGTCCGGCGGGTGGCCGAAGTGGCGCGGCTGTTCGCGGACGCGGGCGTGGTGGCGATCGCGTCGCTGATCAGCCCGTATGCGGAAGATCGCGCCCGGGCGCGGACGATCCACGACGGGCTGCCGTTCGTGGAGGTCTTCGTCGACACGCCCCTGGAAGTGTGCGAGGCGCGGGACCCGAAGGGCATGTACGCGAAGGCGCGCGCCGGGGAGATCACCGGGTTCACCGGCATCGACGCCCCCTACGAGCGACCGTCGTCGCCGGATCTGGTGCTGCGCCCGGGTGACGGCGACCCGGCGGCGATGGCGGCGGCGATCCAGTCCCTGCTCGACGAACTCGGCTGAAATCCCCTTGCCCGCACCCCCTAGAGTGGGCCTCATGACGACGGTCAGGCAGGTCCAGATCACCTTCGACTGCGCGGATCCGGAGCGCGTCGCCCGGTTCTGGCGCGAAGCGCTCGGGTACGAGCTGCACAGCTCGGGCGTCGTCTGCAGTGATCCCACAGGCGTCGGCCCGCGGCTGTACTTCCAGCGCGTGCCCGAAGGCAAGGTCGTCAAGAACCGCGTGCACCTCGACGTCCGGGTCGGCACCGGGCTCGTCGGCGAGGAACGGCTGGCCGCTCTCGAAGCCGAGTGCGCACGCCTGGTGGCGCTCGGCGCGGTCCGCGGGCAGCTCCTGCTCGCCGACGAGGAAAACGAATCGTGCCAGAACATGCAGGACGTCGAGGGCAACGAGTTCTGCCTCGACTGAGGCCTACCCGGCTTCCAGGACGAAGAACAGGAAGCTCGGGAAGGTGTCGAGGATTTCGAAGTCGCCGGGGAACAGCTCCCGGGCTTCCGGCACCGGGTGCGGTTCGCTGATGACGGCGATCCGGAAGCCTGCCGCGGTGAAGCCGTCGGTCATCGCGTGCAGCGGCTTGTTCCAGAACGTCATGCGCGCTTTTTCGCCGTGCAGCTCGAACTCGTCGGTCCAGGTGTAGCCCTCGAAGTAGTCGGGCCGGGGCCCTTCCTGGCGGTGCGTCAGGTTGACCATCATCGGGTGGTTGACCGAGGCGACGAGCCGGCCACCGGGTTTCAGGACGCGCTTGAATTCGGCGAGCACCGGATCCCAGTCCCGCAGGTAGTGCAGCACCAGGGACGCGATGACGTCGTCGAACTCGGCGTCGGCGAAGGGCAGCGGGTCGGCCAGGTCGGCGACCCGCAGGTCCGCGTCCTCGCCGAGCAGCGTTCTCGCGTGCGCCAGCATCCCGGCGCTCTGGTCGATCCCGCTGACGACGGCACCCTTTTCCCGCAGCGCCGCGAACAGCGGGCCCGAGCCGCAGCCGGCGTCGAGAATCCGGCGCCCGGCCACGTCACCGGCGAGCGCGAGGGTCGCGGGCCGCTCGTAGTAGGCGTTCATCAGGCTGGCTTCGTTCTCGGCCGTGTAGGCACCGGCGAACTCGTCGTAGGCGGCAGTCATGCGGCCCATGCTGCCCGAATCACCCCGCCGGTGCCCTGGGACCCGGGGGCGCCCCCCGGGTCCAGCGTATCGAGCGTGGCCGACGGAAAACCGCGAAAGCCGTCGCCGCGGCCGGCGTTGTCCCCATCGCGATCAGGCTGTGGACAACCCGCCTCGGAGCCTCAGTAAGCGACCGCGCGGCTCCCGGCCGCGGCCACCAATCCGTTGACCCACAACGACTGCACCTTCGCCGCCTCGGCAGCCGACGGCTTCGCGTTCTTGCAGGCCGTTCCCGGGCCGTGGCCCGACATCAGCTCCGTGCACGGTCCGCTGTAGTGGTCCGGCAGCCCGAGGTTGTGGCCCAGCTCGTGCGCCGCGATGCGCGTCGGGTCGTAGCCCTCCGCCACCTGGCTCGTGTCCAGGTAGATCTGGCCGCGGCCGTGGCCGTTCGTGTTCGTGTACGAGCCGCCGCTGTGGACCTCGTGGAACACGATCGTCGCCCCCGTGCTCCGCTTGACCAGCTTCACGTCCGTCACCGCCGCGTTCCAGTTGGCCGCGCCCTGGTCGATCTGCGCCAGGTAGTCCGGGGCGCCCGACGAGCTGTAGTACAGCGTCGTGACCGCGGCCGCCGAGGCGGCCGGGGCGGTGGCCAGGCCCAGGGCCAGCGGGGCCGCGATCGCCAACGCGGCCACCCGGCCCATCACGCGTCCGTTCATCGTGTCTCCTTCGTCCGGTTCAGAGAGCACTTCACCGTGGTTCGCGCGATCAGGTTAGAAGGCCACCACCGCCGCGGCCACGGCCGAAAGTCGTTCCCCACGGCAGGGAGACTCTTCCCGCGGCCGCGAGATCCACCGGCTACTACCCGCCGGTGATCAGCGCCCTGGTGGGACGGCGGCTGCTTTTCGTCGTCTTCCGGCGATCCGGACGAGCGTCACGATCAGCCCGATGAGCCCGGCGAAGAAGACGACCGTGCCCGCCACGATCCACCAGCGCAAGGTGGTGAGGGTCGAGTCGGTGAACGGCGCACCCGGCAGGCCCGCGTCGGTGAACGCGGTCACCGCGGGCAGCGAGTCCGGGGTGACCACGGTGCCGGTCGCGACCACGAACCCGGTCACGCCGGACAGCGGCACCGGACCGCGGAACCGCGAGTCGGCGGAGTTGCCGCGGTTGTCGCCTTCGACGAAGACCGAACCCTCGGGCACCTTGGCCGAGAACTCGAAAAGGCCGTCGTAGCCGGGGGCGATGTAGGGCTCGGTGACGGGTTTGCCGTTGACCGAGAGGTGTTCGTCGGTGCAGCAGGCGACGGTGTCCCCGGCCACGCCGACCACCCGGACCACGCTGACGCCGGGATGCCCGTCGGTGGGGTACGCGCGGCCCTCGATGAGCACCACGTCCCCGCGATGCACATCGCCGCTGTCCGCCCGGCGCACCACGATCCGCTCGCCCTCGTGCAGCGTGGGGCTCATGTTCCCGCTGGCCTGCACATAGGGCTGGTACCCCAGGAACATCCGGCCGAACCCGTAGGCACCGGCCCCCACCCCCAGCAGCACCACGGCGACCATCACCAGCGCCAGGGGCGAAGAGCGGCGGCGCGAGGACGATTCCGGCGGCACGGGCGGGAACGACATTTCGGTCACGACGATCTATCGCGCTCTCACCTGCAGCGTTACCCGGTCCGCGGCGCGTACATGATCACCGCGACGCCCGCCAGGCACAGCAACGCGCCGATGACGTCGTAGCGGTCGGGACGGTAGCCGTCCGCGACCACGCCCCAGGCCAGCGAGCCCGCCACGAACACCCCGCCGTACGCGGCGAGGATGCGGCCGAAGTGGGCGTCCGGCTGGAGCGTCGCCACGAAGCCGTACACGCCCAGCGCGACCACCCCGCCGCCGATCCACAGCAGACCACGGTGTTCGCGGATGCCCTGCCAGACCAGCCAGGCACCGCCGATTTCGCACACCGCCGCGGCCAGGAACAGGACGATCGACCGCAGGAGCACCCCGGGATACTAACTGCCGTGCCGTTCACGCTGAGTCATCCCGCCGCCGTCCTTCCCCTGGCCAGGCGGCCGCTGGTGCCGTCGGCGCTCGTCGCCGGGTCGGTCGCGCCCGACGTCTTCTGGTTCGTCCCGCGGCTGCACGAAGTCGGCTTGTCCGACACTCACGAGTTCACGGCGGTCCTCTGGCTCGACCCGCTGATCGCGCTGGTTCTGCTGGCCGTGTTCCACGTCTTGCTCAAGCAGCCGCTGCTGGCGCTGGCGCCGCGACCACTCGCCGAACGGCTCCCCCGCCACTTCAGCCGGCGGGAACCGGCCTGGATCGCGCTTTCGCTCGTGCTCGGCGCCGCCACGCACGTCGGCTGGGACGCCTTCACCCACGAAAGCGGCGGGTTCGCCTTCCTGCGGATCCCGCTCGTCACCGGCGTCGACGTCGGACGGCTGATCCAGCTGGTCAGCACGATCGCCGGCGCGGTGGTCCTCGCCTGGTGGGTGGTTCGCTGGTACCGCCGGGCTCCGACGCGGCCCGCACCGCCGCGCAGCCGGTACCCCAAGGCCGCCACAGCCTTCCTCGCCGCCGGCGCCGTGGCCGGCGTGCTCGCCGAAACCCTGCCGTTCCTGGCCGAGCACGATCCGATGACCCCCGCGGGCGTCTTCGGCAACGCGACCTACCTGGCGGTCACCGGCGCCGGCAGCGGGTTCTTCACCGCACTCGGGCTCTACGCCCTCGCGTGGTATATGTCGTTATACGCAAAGCGGGCCACCCGGAAGAGTGACCCGCTCGACGAAGAAGAACTCAGACGGTGAAGCCGAGGGCGCGCAGCTGCTCGCGGCCGTCCTCGGTGATCTTCTCCGGGCCCCACGGCGGCATCCAGACCCAGTTGATCCGGAAGTCCTTGACCAGGCCGCCGGACGTCAGCGCCGCCGACGTCTGGTCCTCGATGACGTCGGTCAGCGGGCAGGCCGCGGACGTCAGCGTCATGTCGATGGTGGCCGTGTTGTCCGGCTCGACGCGGATGTCGTAGACCAGGCCGAGGTCGACGACGTTGATGCCGAGCTCCGGGTCGACGACGTCGCGCATGGCTTCCTCGACGTCCTCGAGCTTGGCGAGGTCGAGGTCCTGCTTGGCGGTGGTCTCCGCGTCGAGGTCGGCGGCGGTGCGCCCCTCACGAGTGGCGGTGTCTTCGGTCATGCCTGTCCATCTCCACTGGTCGTCCGGGCGACGGCGTCCTTGAAAGCCATCCAGCCGAGGAGGGCGCACTTCACGCGGGCCGGGTACTTGGCGACGCCGGCGAAGGCGACCCCGTCCTCCAGCACGTCCTCGTCCGGCTCGACCTTTCCTTTGCCCTGCATCAGTTCCACGAAGGCGTCCATGGTGGTGAACGCCTCCTCAAGCGTGTGGCCGACGACGAGATCCGTCAAGACCGACGTCGAGGCCTGGCTGATCGAGCAGCCCTGGCCGTCGTAGGAGACGTCGGCGACCTTCCCGTCGTCGAGCTTCACCCGCAGCGTCACCTCGTCGCCGCAGGTCGGGTTGACCTGGAACGACTCGGCGTCGAACGGGTCGCGCAGGCCGCGCCCGTGCGGGTGCTTGTAGTGGTCCAGGATGATCTCCTGGTACATGCTCTCCAGGTTCACCGGCCCACCCCGAAGAACTTCTGCGCCTCGCGGACGCCCGCGACGAGAGCGTCCACTTCGGACAGGTCGTTGTAGAGGTAGAACGACGCGCGCACGGTCGCCTGGGCGTTGCAGGCCCGGTGCAGCGGCCACGCGCAGTGGTGGCCGACGCGGACGGCGATGCCGAGGCTGTCGAGCACCTGGCCGGCGTCGTGCGGGTGCACGCCGTCGATCACGAACGACACGGTCGCGCCGCGGTCCTCGAGGTCGGTCGGCCCGATGATCCGGACACCCGGGATCGCGCCGACGCCCGCGACGGCCGCCGCGGCCAGTTCCTTCTCGTGCGCGGCGACGCGGTCCATGCCGACGGCCGAGAGGTAGTCGACGGCCGCGCCGAGGCCGATGGCCTGCGACGTCATCGGGACACCCGCCTCGAACCGCTGCGGCGGCGGCGCGAAGGTCGAGCCCTCCATCCGGACCATCTCGATCATCGACCCGCCGGTCAGGAACGGCGGCATGGCCGACAGCAGCTCGGTGCGCCCGTAGAGCACGCCGATGCCGGACGGGCCGAGCATCTTGTGCCCGGAGAAGACGGCGAAGTCGACACCCAGCGCGTGGAAGTCGACGGCGAAGTGGGGCACCGACTGACAGGCGTCCAGCACGGTGAGCGCGCCGACGGCCTTGGCCTTCTCGACGAGCAGCGAGACCGGGTTGACCGTACCCAGCACGTTCGACTGGTGCGCGAACGCGACCACCTTGGTGCGCGGCGTGATCAGTTCGTCCACATCGGACAGGTCGAGCCTGCCGTCCGCGGTCACCTTGAACCACTTCAGCGTCGCCCCGGTGCGCTGGCACAGCTGCTGCCACGGCACGAGGTTCGCGTGGTGCTCCATCTCGGTGACGACGATCTCGTCGCCCGGGCCGACCACGAAACGAGCCGCTTCCGGACCGGCCGTGGCGGCGTTGCTCATCGAGTACGCGACGAGGTTGATGCCCTCGGTCGCGTTCTTGGTGAACACCAGCTCCTCGGGGTCGGCGCCGACGAACTCCGCGATCTTCGCCCGCGCGGACTCGTAGGCGTCGGTGGCCTCTTCGGAGAGCTGGTGGGCACCGCGGTGGACAGCGGCGTTCGACGTGAACACGTACTCGCGTTCAGCGTCGAAAACCGCGGTCGGGCGTTGCGATGTCGCCCCGGAGTCCAGGTACACCAAGGGTTTCCCGTCGCGGACCGTGCGCGACAAGATGGGGAAGTCGGCCCTCAGGGCCGCCACGTCCAGTGGCAAAGAGCTGGCCGAGGTGGTGGTCATCGGGCCGACTCCTCTCGTTCTCGGTGTGTACTGGCGAAGGTCAGACCGCGGCGGGCTCGGTCTTGCCGGTGTACTTGACGTACCCGTTCTCCTCCAGCTCGTCGGCGAGCTCCTTGCCGCCCGACTCGACGATCTTGCCGTCGGCGAAGACGTGCACGAAGTCCGGCGTGATGTACCGCAGGATCCGGGTGTAGTGCGTGATCAGCATGACGCCGACCTCGCTCGAAGCCTTGTGCGCGTTCACGCCCTCGGACACGACGCGCAGGGCGTCGACGTCGAGGCCGGAGTCGGTCTCGTCGAGGATGGCGAACTTCGGCTTGAGCAGCGCCAGCTGCAGGATCTCGTGGCGCTTCTTCTCGCCGCCGGAGAAGCCCTCGTTGACCGAGCGCTCGGCGAACTCCTGCGAGATCTCGAGCTTGCCCATCTCCTCCTTGACCTCCTTGACCCAGTGGCGCAGCTTGGGGGCCTCGCCACGGACCGCGGTGGCCGCGGTGCGGAGGAAGTTGGACATGGACACGCCCGGCACCTCGACCGGGTACTGCATGGCCAGGAAAAGGCCGGCGCGGGCGCGCTCGTCGACGCTCATCTCGAGGACGTTCTCGCCGTCCAGCAGCACCTCGCCGGAGGTGACCTCGTACTTCGGGTGCCCGGCGATCGCGTAGGACAGCGTGGACTTGCCCGAGCCGTTCGGGCCCATGATCGCGTGCGTCTCGCCCGACTTGATGGTCAGGTTGACGCCCTTGAGGATCTCCTTGGCGCCCTCGTCGGTCGTGACCGAGGCGTGAAGGTCCTTGATTTCCAGGGTAGCCATTCTTCGTTTCCTAAGTCAGAGAGGGCGGTCAGGCGCCAACGGCTTCAAGTTCGGCTTCGATCGCCGCTTCGAGGCGCTCGCGCACCTCGGGGACGTCGATCTTCACCAGGATCTCGTGGAAGAACCCGCGCACGACCAGGCGCCGCGCGGCTTCTTCGGCGATCCCGCGCGACTGGAGGTAGAACAACTGCTCGTCGTCGAACCTTCCCGTCGCGCTCGCGTGGCCGGCGCCTTCGATCTCGCCGGTCTCGATCTCGAGGTTCGGCACCGAGTCCGCGCGCGCACCGGGCGTGAGCACCAGGTTGCGGTTGAGCTCGTAGGTGTCGGTGGCCTCGGCCGCGGCGCGGATCAGCACGTCGCCGATCCAGACCGAGTGCGCGTCGTCGCCCTGCAGGGCGCCCTTGTACATCACGCGCGACTTGCAGTTCGGCACCGCGTGGTCGACGAAGAGCCGGTGCTCCTGGTGCTGGCCCTGGTCGGCGAAGTAGACACCGAGCATCTCGACGTCGCCGCCCTTGTCCGCGAAGGTCGCGGTGGGCGAGATCCGGACGAGGTCGCCGCCGAGGGTGATCACGGTGTGCCGCAGCGCGGCGTCGCGGCCCAGCTTCAGGTGCTGCTCGGAGACGTGGACGGCGTCGTCGGCCCAGTCCTGGACGCTGACCACGGTGACCTTGGCGCCGTCGCCGATGACGAACTCGACGTTGTCGGCGTAGGTGCCGGAGCCGACGTGGTCGAGCACGATCACGGCTTCGGCGAACGCCTCGGCGCGGACCTGCAGGTGCCCGTAGGCGACCTGGCCCTCGCCCGGGCCGTGGATCCGCAGCACGGACGGCTTCGACGCCTTCGTCTCCTTCGGCACCGTCACGACGGTGGCCTGCTTGAAGGACGAGTACGCCTGCGCGGCGATCCGGTCGCTCGGCACGCCCGCCTCGCCGAGGCGCGAGTCGCCGCGGCCGGCCGACTCGATCTTCAGCTCGGGCGCCGCGTCGACGTCCAGGGTGATCTCGCCGGTGGCGGTCGCGCTGCCGTCGTGCAGGCCGCGGAGGCGCTTCATCGGCGTGAAGCGCCAGTTCTCCTCACGGCCGCGCGGGACCTCGAAGGCCTCGACGTCGTAGGAGGTGAACCGCTCCGCGCGGGAGGCCGCCGGGATGACGGCCCCCTCGCGAAGGGCTTCCGAAACGTTGTTCTCGGTAACCGACATGACTAGCCGACGGACCCTTCCATCTGGAGCTCGATCAGGCGGTTCAGCTCGAGCGCGTACTCCATCGGCAGCTCACGGGCGATCGGCTCGACGAAGCCGCGCACGATCATCGCCATCGCTTCGGCCTCGTCGAGGCCGCGCGACATCAGGTAGAACAGCTGGTCCTCGCTGACCTTGGACACCGTGGCCTCGTGGCCCATCGACACCTCGTCGTTGCGGATGTCCACGTACGGGTACGTGTCCGACCGCGAGATGGTGTCCACCAGCAGCGCGTCGCAGACGACGCTGGACCGCGAGTGGTGCGCCCGCTTCGCCACGCGGACCAGGCCGCGGTAGGAGGTGCGGCCGCCGCCGCGCGCCACCGACTTCGACACGATGGTCGAGGAGGTGTACGGCGCGAGGTGCTCCATCTTGGCGCCCGCGTCCTGGTGCTGGCCCTCGCCCGCGAACGCGACCGACAGGACCTCGCCCTTGGCGTGCTCGCCCATGAGGAACACCGACGGGTACTTCATCGTCACCTTGGAACCGATGTTGCCGTCGATCCATTCCATGGTCGCGCCCGCTTCGCACTTGGCGCGCTTGGTGACCAGGTTGTAGACGTTGTTCGACCAGTTCTGGATGGTCGTGTAGCGGCAGCGGGCGCCCTTCTTGACGATGATCTCCACGACCGCCGAGTGCAGCGAGTCGGACTGGTAGATCGGCGCCGTGCAACCCTCGACGTAGTGCACGTAGGCGTCTTCGTCGACGATGATCAGGGTGCGCTCGAACTGGCCCATGTTCTCGGTGTTGATCCGGAAGTAGGCCTGCAGCGGGATCTCCACGTGCACGCCCTTCGGCACGTAGATGAACGAGCCGCCGGACCACACCGCCGTGTTCAGCGCGGAGAACTTGTTGTCGCCGGCCGGGATGACCGAGCCGAAGTACTCCTCGAACAGCTCCGGGTGCTCCTTGAGCGCGGAGTCGGTGTCCAGGAACAGGACGCCCTGCTCCTCCAGGTCCTCGCGGATCTGGTGGTAGACGACCTCGGACTCGTACTGCGCGGCGACCCCGGCGACGAGGCGCTGCTTCTCCGCCTCGGGGATGCCGAGCCGGTCGTACGTGTTCTTGATGTCCTCGGGCAGTTCCTCCCAGGAGGTGGCCTGCTTCTCCGTGGACCGCACGAAGTACTTGATGTTGTCGAAGTCGATCCCGGAGAGGTCGGCCCCCCAGTTGGGCATGGGCTTCTTCTCGAAGAGCTTGAGCGCCTTCAGTCGCGCTTCGCGCATCCACTCCGGCTCGGACTTCTTCGAGGAGATGTCGGTGACGACGTCCTCGTTCAGCCCGCGACGGGCGCTGGCGCCCGCCACGTCGGAGTCCGCCCAGCCGAACGCGTACTTGCCAAGGGACTCGATGGTCTCTTCCTGGCTCAGTGGCGCGGTGGTGGGAGTGCGCTGCTCGGCAGCGGCAGTCATGCGGGTTTCCCTCCATTCGGGATCCGTGCTGTGTGTCCCTCGGGGGACACCGTTCTCACCGGCTCGGGATGGGCCGGCTGACCCGCCGTGACGGGTACGTGGGTGGTGCACGCGGAGTCCCCGCGTGCGATGGTCGCCAGCCGCTGGACGTGGGTGCCCAGCAGCTTCGCGAACGCCTCGGTCTCGGCCTCGCACAGCTGCGGGAACTCCGCGGCGACGTGCGCGACCGGACAGTGGTGCTGACAGAGCTGCGCGCCCACGTTCTGGCTGGGTGCCGGGGCACCGACCTGGCGGGTCGACGCAGCGTAGCCTTCCCTGCTCAGCGCGGTCGCGAGGGCCTCGGCGCGCGCGGCCGGATCACCCGGGCCGGTGATCGCGGAGCGGTGCGGGCCGACGAGCTTCTCGATGCGCTGCTCGGCGAAGGCGCGGACGGCGTCCTCCCCGGCGTGCTCGGCCAGGAAGCGGATCGCGGAGACGGCCAGGTCGTCGTAGGCGTGCCCGAAGCGGGCGCGGCCGGGCTCGGTCAGCAGGAAGAGCTTGGCCGGACGGCCCCGGCCCCGGGGTCCGCGGCGCGGCGCGTCCCGCGTCTCGGCTTCGCCATCCGCGAGAAGTGCGTCGAGGTGCCGGCGGACGGCCGTGGGGCTGATCCCGAGCTGCTCGGCGACCACGACGGCGGTCATGGGACCCTGCTCCAGCAGCAACCGGGCAACCTCGTGGCGGGTCTTGCCCTCGGCGCTGACCTGCGACGGGACGTGCGGATGAGCGGCGCGGGGCATGTCGCCGCCCGCCTGGTCACCCGCCTCCGTCTTTTTCACAACACAAGTGTGTCTTATTTCCGGGTGACCCGCAAAGGCGGGGTGTCCGGCAGTGACCCGACTCACTCGGCAGGCAGGCCGATACCCTGCACGCGTGGCAGTGGGCGAACAGGAACAGCAAGTGGCACGGCTCGAAACGGGGAGTACCCACGCCGTGACGCTCTCGCCCGTCCGGCCCCGCGAACCGCTCCCGCTGGAAGCCGCCGAGCAGCGCGGGCTGAACGTCGTCCGCCGCTTCGGCACGGTCGGGTCGCTCTTCCTCGCGCTCGGCTCCCTCGGCGCCGGCGCCGCCCCGGTGATCAACCCGGTGCAGGAGATCCCGGTGCTGCGGCTGTTCACCCGGATCCCGACGGTTTCGCTGGCGATCGCCATCTCCGGGATGGGCATCCTGGTGCTGAGCTGGCTGATGCTCGGCCGGTTCGCCCAGCCCAGCCGCGAACGGCTGGCGTCGCAGGGGCAGCTCGCGCGCACCATCGCGCTGTGGGTGCTGCCGCTGCTGGTCATCCCGCCGCTGTTCTCCCGCGACGTCTACAGCTACCTGGCGCAGAGCGAGATCGTGCACCGCGGGATGGACCCGTACGTGCTCGGCCCGGCGCAGGCGCTCGGCGTCGCCGACCCGTTCACCGCGGGCGTGTCGAACATGTGGCGCGAGACGCCGGCCCCGTACGGGCCCCTGGTGCTGCGCCTCGGCGGCTGGCTGGCCCCCCTGTCCGGCAACAGCATCGCCGTCGGCGTGCTGCTGCAGCGGCTGCTCGCGCTGGCCGGCGTGGTGCTCATCGTCTGGGCCCTGCCGCGGCTGGCGCGCCGGTTCGGCGTCCAGCCCGCGACCGCGCTGTGGCTCGGCGCCCTGAACCCGCTGCTGATCTTCCACTTCGTGGCCGGCGCCCACAACGACTCGCTCGCCGTCGGCCTGATGCTCGCCGGGCTGGAGATCGGCATCCGGCGGCTGCCGATCCGGGTGAAGGGCGACACACCGCCCCCGCTGGCCCGCGGCGAACTGCTGTACATCGCACTCGGCGTCGCCATCATCACCCTCGGCGTCGCGGTGAAGCTGCCCGCGGTGTTCGCCCTGCCGTTCTTCGCGGTGATGGTGGCGCGGCGCTGGCACGGCCGGCTCAAGGACCTGTTCGTGGCCGGCGCGCCGATGGCGCTGTGGTTCGGCGTGGTCCTGGTCGTCGTCTGCTTCGGCACCGGCCTCGGCTTCGGCTGGGTGGGGGCGACGTTCAACACACCCGGCCTGGTCCGCTCCTGGATCTCCCCCACCGCCGAGCTGGCCAACCTCTCCGGCGTCCTCGGCATCGCGCTCGGGCTGGGCAACCACACGAACGCGCTGGTGCCGATCCTCGGCGCGCTCGGCTACCTCGTGGCCGTCGGGATCACGTTCAAGTTCCTCTGGGACAGCTTCAAGTGGCGCTACCGGCCGATCATCGGGCTCGGCGTCGCCCTCGGCGCGGTCATGCTCCTGCAGATCAACCTGCAGCCGTGGTACCTGCTGTGGGCGGTGATCCCGCTGGCCGCCGCGGCCGGGACGTCGAGGTTCCGGGTCGCCGCGACGGTGATCAGCGCGGCCCTGCCGTTCCTGCTCCCGCCGACCGGCAGCACCTTCGACGGCCGCCCGTACGTGCTGCCGTTCGCCTACGTCGCGGCGGTCGTCGTCTGCGGCGGCGGGATGCTGATCGTGCGGCGGCTCGCTCCCGTCTTGCTCTCCAAGCCGTCCCCGCGGGTGCCCGAGCCGGTCGACGCCGTATCGTGACCCGATGTGAGCGTCGTGGCCGTCGAGATCGGCGGGCTGGTCAAAAACTTCGGCTCCACCCGCGCGGTCGACGGCCTCGACCTGCGGATGGAGCGCGGCAGCCTGCTCGCCCTGCTCGGCCCGAACGGGGCCGGCAAGACCACCACCGTCGAGCTCTGCGAAGGCTTCCTCAAGCCTGACGCCGGTTCGGTGCGCGTGCTCGGCCTCGACCCGGTCCGCGAGTCGGCCGCGCTGCGCCCCCGCATCGGGATCATGCCCCAGGGCGGCGGTGCCTACCCCGGTGTCCGCGCCGACGAAATGCTGCGGCTGGTGGCCTCGTGCGCGGCGAACCCGCTGGACCCGGCGTGGCTGCTGGACGTCCTCGGGCTGGCCTCGGTGCGCCGGACGCCGTTCAAGCGCCTCTCCGGCGGGCAGCAGCAGCGGCTCTCGCTGGCGTGCGCCCTGGTCGGGCGGCCGGAGCTGGTGTTCCTCGACGAGCCGACGGCCGGCATGGACCCGCAGGCCCGGCGCCTGGTGTGGGACCTGCTGGGCGCGCTGCGCGCCGACGGCGTCTCGGTGCTGCTGACCACGCACCTGATGGAGGAGGCCGAAGCGCTGGCCGACACGGTGGTGATCGTCGACCACGGCAAGGTCGTCGTGTCGGGTGCGCCCCACACCCTGACCACGGACGAAGGCGGCGCGGCTGGCCTCCGCTTCAAGGCCCGCACCCGCCTCGACACGGCCCTGCTCACGGCGGCGCTGCCGGAGGGGTACGCGGTGCGCGAGTCCGCGCCGGGCACGTACACGGTGGCCGGTTCGGTGGACCCGCAGGTCGTGTCGACGGTCACGGCGTGGTGCGCCCAGCAGGGCGTGCTGCCGGAGGAACTGCAGGTCGGCAAGCGGACCCTGGAAGAGGTCTTCCTGGAGCTGACCGGACGGGAGCTGCGAGCATGACGTTCGCTCCGGGAACCTTCACCCCGGCACCCGGCCGGGGCTCGCTGGGCCGGATGCTGCGGACCCACGCGCGCGTCGAGGTCAGCCTGACGTTGCGCCACGGCGAGCAGGTGCTGCTGACGCTGCTCATCCCGCTGGCCCTGCTGATCGGCCTGTCCCTGCTGGACATCCTGCCGGCGTCTTCGCTGGGCCCGGTGCCCCGGGTGGACTGGATCACGCCGCGGATCCTGGCGCTGGCGGTGATGTCCTCGGCGTTCACCGGCCAGGCGATCGCCCTGGGCTTCGACCGGCGCTACGGGGTGCTGAAACGCCTCTCGGCCACGGCGTTGCCGCGCTGGCTGCTGGTGGCGGGGCGCTTGGCGGCGGCCCTGGTGGTGGTGGCCCTGCAGTCGGTGATCATCGGCGTGGTGGCGGCGTTCCTCGGGTGGTCGCCTTCGCTGTCCGGTCTGGTGTCGGCGCTGGTCCTGCTGGTCCTGGGAACGCTCGCGTTCGGCGCTTTGGGCGTCCTGCTGGGCGGGGCGTTGCGGGCGGAAGCCGTGCTGGCGCTGGCGAACATCGTGTGGTTCGTGCTGCTGCTGGCGGGCGGGATCCTGCTGGCGCCGTCGTCGCTGCCGCCGGGGCTGGCCGGTGTGGTGGAGCTGCTGCCGTCGGGGGCGCTGGCGGAGGGAATGCGCGCGGCCCTGGTGGACGGTTCGTTCGCGCCCGGCCCCATGCTGGTGTTGGCCGTGTGGGCGGTCCTGGCGGGCGGCCTGGCTTCGCGGACCACGAAACTCACCTGAGCCCCGGGTCCCGAGCGCCCCAATGTGGCCTTGGTTGCGGTGAACGCACCCAATGTGGCCTTCGGTGCGTTGAACGCACCGAAGGCCACATTGGGGCGCTTCGGTCCCGGTTGGCGCGTGACCTTGGTCCCTTGCGCCGGATAAGCGGTTCTGGGCGCCGGGACCTGCCGAAAGCCCGTTTTCCGCGCGCTCTACCATCGATGCCGTGCCGTTCACCAGCCTCGTCGCCCGCCTGCCGTTTCCCTCCGCTTCCGTGCAGCGGGCCGTCGGGATCGCCGCGGTCCTCGCGCAGGCGCTGATCGGCGTCACCGGGTCCATCGTGCGCGTCACCGGGTCCGGGCTCGGCTGCCCGACCTGGCCCCAGTGCGTGGCCGGCAGCCTCGTGCCGAAGCACGACTCCGGGATCGACGCGCTCAACCAGTGGATCGAGTTCGGCAACCGGCTGCTCACCGGCGTCGTCATCCTGGTCGCCGCCGTCGCGGTCGTCACGGCGTGGCGCGTGCAGATCGACCACCCGGGCCGCAAGCGCCTGGTCAAGCTGGCCTGGACGATGCCCGGCGGCGTCGTGCTGCAGGCTGTCGTCGGCGGTCTCACCGTGCTCGCGAAGCTGGAGTGGTGGACCGTCGCGATCCACTTCCTCGCCACCACCCCGCTCGTCTGGCTGGCCGTCCTGCTGCTGCGCGCGTTCCGCGAAGGCGACGAGGCCCCGCGGCTGCTGGTCCCGGCGGCCGGCCGCACGATCCTGGTCCTGCTCGCCGCCGTGATGTGGCTGGTGCTGGCGGCCGGGACCACGGTGACCGGCGCGGGCCCGCACAGCGGCGACATCAACACCCACCGCCTCGACGCCCCGGTCGAGACGCTGGCCCAGGTCCACGGCGGGCTGCTCGTGCTCTACCTGCTGCTGCTCGCGGTGTTCGGCCTCCAGCTGCTGCGCGTCGGCGCCCCGAAGAGCCTCTGGCAGCGCTACACGGCGGTCTGGGTGGTCGCGGTCGCGCAGGGCGGCCTCGGCTCGCTGCAGTACGCGCTGGGCGTGCCGGAGGCGATGGTGTCGTTCCACGTCCTGGGCGCGATGGCGGTCATCATCGCGACGGCGTCGCTGTGGACCGGCAGCCGCGACCGCGGCCCGGTGACCTCGCTGGCACCGGCGTCCCGGGAGCTCACGGCCGCCTGACGGCAACGCGGGCTTCACTCCGCGTCGGCGTGCCCGTCCCGGCCGTGTATTACTGTTCGCGCCATGACGTCGCGCACCGCGCCCAAGCCGCTGGTCTCCCATCGCCGCGGCACCGGCGAGATGATCGTGCTCAAGACCTTCCTGCTGGTGCCGTTCGCGGCACTGCTCATCGCGGTCCCGCTGGTCTGGGGCTGGGGCATGAGCTGGATCGACCTGATCCTCGCGGCGGCGTTCTACACGTTCGCGACGCTGGGCGTGACGGTCGGCTTCCACCGCTACTTCACCCACGGCGCGTTCAAGGCGTCGCGGCCCCTGCGGGTGGTGCTGGCCATCGCGGGCAGCATGGCGGTGCAGGGCTCGGTGATCTTCTGGGTGGCCAGCCACCGCCGCCATCACGCGTTCGCCGACCGCGAGGGCGACCCGCACTCGCCGTGGCTGTTCGGCACCTCGCCGTCAGCGTTGTTGAAGGGCTTCTGGCACGCGCACATGGGCTGGATGTTCGGCCGCGAGGTGACCAACGCGGACCGCTTCGCCCCGGACCTGGTGGCGGACGCGGACGTCCGCTGGGTGAACCGCTACTTCTGGCTGTGGATCACGCTGAGCCTGGCCCTGCCGGCGGTGCTCGGCGGCTTGATCTCGTGGTCCTGGTGGGGCGTGGTGACGGCGTTCTTCTGGGCGGGCCTGGTGCGGATCGCGTTCCTGCACCACGTGACGTGGTCGGTGAACTCGGTGTGTCACTTGATCGGCGAGAGGCCGTTCGCCAGCCGCGACAAGGCGGCGAACTTCTGGCCGCTGGCGCTGCTGTCGATGGGCGAGTCCTGGCACAACTCCCACCACGCCGACCCGACCTGCGCCCGGCACGGCGTGCTGCGAGGACAGGTCGATGTCTCGGCGCGGGTGATCTGGATGTTCGAGCGGTTCGGGTGGGCGACCGATGTGCGGTGGCCGCGGGCTGAGCGGCTGGCCGCCAAGCGGGTCTAGGCGAAGAGCCGGTGCGGCCGTAGCGGATCTTAGCCGGGAACCGATGACACGAACGAGAAAGCGAGTGCTCGATCGTGTCATCCCACTCGCCTCTACCGTGAGCCGACTATCGAGCAACGAAGGAGACTCACGGTGAGCCAGGACAACAGTCGTCCGCCGAAGAAGATGACATGGCGCGTGCCGGCGATCGCGGTGGCCATCGCGATCGCCGGGGTGACCGCCCCGGCCATCGCGGCCGAGCCATCGGCGGTGACGGTCGTCGCGGCTCACACGACACTGTGCGGCGGCGGGGGAAACACCGGCAACAGCGTGGATATCGACTGCTGACGAGGCTCTTCGTCTGGGACAGGGGAAATCCTCGTCACCGTTCGGTCACGAGGATTTCCACCGGAAGGCAATTCCGTAGTTCTCCCGTGGATGACATCCCTCGATGAAGGTGTGCCGGACGAACCCGTCGTCGACCGGGAGCAGGTGGGGGTCACCGTCCGGCGGCCGGCACCTTCGTTCGTATTCGGTTTGTTCCGCGTACCACCAGCACGTTTCCGGCAGGCACTTCTCGTCGAAGGTGATCTGCACGGTCAGGCCGGCGACCGGTTCTCCGTCCGGAGCGCACCTCCCGGGATCGATGCCGTGGTGGTCCACGTCGACGTTGATCCACTCACGCTCCTCGGTCAGTTCCCCGTCGAGCGCCTCGGACTTGAAGGTGTACCGCTCGTCCCGGCGCAGCGGCCGGCGGAAGCGCAGACGCGTCCGCACGGGGTCGCCCGGATGCACGCCGGGTGAAGTGACCAGCCGGCACGCCCACAGAGCCACCACCGGGATCTCCTCCGGCTCGTGCGTCCAGCCGGTCAGCGCGTGCACGTCGTAGCCGTCGACGCCGTCCTCGCAGGCGATGATTTCGCGTTCGGTGATACGGCGCAGCACCGTCTTGCGATGCATCACCGCCGTGACGAGCATCCGTTTCATGAAAACGGGCTGTGCACCCTTCGAAGCCGCCCGAGCCTGCCAGCCGACGCACCGGCCGCTCGCGACCGCGGCCACCGCACGCCCGACGTCGATGTAGAACCGCCAGCCCGGCTCGTCCAGCGAGACCAGTTTGTCCGCCAAGCAGCCGGCCAAGTCGCCGACGGCCCGCTGCCAGGCCTTGTGCATGGGAGTCGTGGTGCTGGGTGGCGGATCGCCGAAAACGCCCGGCAATCGCCTCAGTTGCTTGAAGCGGTCCTCGAGCGTCGCCTTCCAGGCGGTTTCCCCGGGGGCGGGCGGAATCCGGAACGCCGCCATCAACGTATTGCGACGGCGAGACTCGCCCGCCGAGCCGAGTTTGCCGATCTCGTCGGCGATCAGGCCAAATACCGCGAACGCGCGCAATTCGGGCGTCTCGGCGGACAATACCGCCGTCGGCGCCACCAGCGAGCGCAGCGCAGCGGCCGATTTGCTCGCCGGTTCTTCGATCGCGTAGCGGAGGAACCGGACCGGCCCGCCGTTCGGACGAGTCGCCAACCAGCGCAGCGCGTCTTCGACCACCGCGGGCGAAGCGACCTCGTCGGCGCACTCTCGGTCCATCGGGACAGTCACGGCATCCTCCACCGACAATGATCGACAATTCCCCGGCAAGCCCGGACAACGGTGGGATCAGTGGCGACAACCGTCCGGCGACGAGAAACTCGCCGCGAAAACAAAAGATCATTTCCGGTCCGGCCTGCCACCGGTCACCATTGCCCTTAGGCGTACTAGTACACCATCAAGAGGGGTAGAACAATGGCCAAGGACGTCGTCGGCAGAACGGATCCGCCGTCGCCCCGGCAGGACGACGGCCGCGGATTGCGCGAATTGATCAAAGCCGGCCTGGCCGGGATCGGCGGGCTCTACCTGGTGACCGGCTCCCTGGCCGTGACCGCGATCGGAGCCGTCGTCGCGCTCGTTCTGGTGGTCGTGCAGGCGGCCCGGTGACTACGCCAGCTGCTGCCGCACCGCCGAGGCGAACCGCGTCGCCGCGGCCGGGTCCGTCTGGCGGAAGCCCAGCGATGGCTCCGTCAGCTCCAGTTCCAGCAGCAGCGGCTTCCCGTCCGCCCCGCGGACCAGGTCCACCCGCGCGTACAGCAGCTCCGCCCGCAGGATCCCCAGCAACGCCGAAGCCGCGTCCAGGACGTCCTCCGCCAGCGCCACGGCGTCCGCGGGCGGCGAGGCCGGAGCCAGCTTCTCCGAAAGGTACAGCCCCGAGGAATCCATTGTGGACCCCAGCATCGCACCCTTGGTGAACGCGTGGGAATAGATCCCGCCCAAGTACACCAGCGCCAGCTCACCGGAGGTGTCCACACTGGACTGATAGGGCTGGATCAGCGCCGTGTGGCCCTCGGCGTGCAACCCGGCCACGTGCGCGGAAGCATCCGCACCCCCGGCGAACCGGGCCGCGCCCCGGGAGCCCGCGCCCACCGACGGCTTCACCACGAAGTCCGACGACGGAAAAGACGCCGCCGAATCCGGGGCGACCAGCGACGTCGGGACCACCGCCAAGCCCGCGTCCAGCAGCTCCACCAGGTACGACTTGTCCGTGTTCCACCGCACGACCTCAGCCGGGTTCATCAGCGACGGCACCGACTCGCACCACGCGAGGAACTCCGACCGCCGAGCCGCGTAGTCCCAGGTCGCGCGCAGGATCACCGCGTCCGCCGCGGCGAAGTCGTACGAAGAGTCCCACGGCGCCCACGACACCGAAAAGCCCAGCGAGGTCAACGCGGGCACGACGGCGTCGTCGTCGCCGTCACCCGAAGGGAGCTCCGCACAGCCGACCAGGACCGCGGTGGGGCTCACTTGCCCGCCATCTTGCGGCGGTGCTCCGGGCCGATCTTCGTGGCCTGCACCGTCTCGGCGTCCCACGTGGCCGGCGACAGGTCCTCGACCGCCTCGACCAGGGCCTCGCCGGTCGCCACCGAGGGGACCACGACGTCGCCGAGTGCGCCGTCCGCGCCGACCAGGACCACGCGGGCGCCCGCGCGGCCGATGTTCTCCACCACCGCCCGGGACGGCTTGCCGTGCGCCTTCACGAACTTGCGCGCCGCGGCCAGCTGGGCGCCGGACGGCGAACCGACGGTTTCTTCTGCAGTCACGTCCCGAACCATACAGCGGAGCGAAGCTCCTCCGTTGAGGGTGGCGGTGGGGAGGAAGGAGGAGCAAGAACCCGCCGGAACGCGGAACAGCGTGGCCTCGGCCATAGTTGCACCCGGGAGAACCGCGACCCGAGGAGGACCCATGCCCACCGCAGTGCAGGTGACGAAGACCGGCGGCCCGGAGGTGCTCGAACCGGCCGAAGTGGACGTCCGCGCCCCGCAGGCCGGCGAACTGCTGGTCGACGTCGCCGCGGCCGGGGTCAACTACATCGACACCTACCAGCGCCAGGGCATCTACCCGATGGAGCTGCCGGTCGTGCTCGGCCTCGAAGGCGCCGGCACGGTCGTGGAGGCCGCCGCCGACACCGGCTTCGCGCCCGGCGACCGCGTCGCCTGGCAGGGGTCGATCGGCAGCTACGCGGCCCGCAAGCTCGTCCCGGCTTCGGTCGCGGTGAAGGTTCCCGAGGGCGTCTCCCTCGAGACGGCCGCCGCGACCATGCTGCAGGGCATCACCGCGCACTACCTGGTCGCCTCGACCTTCGAGGTCAAGCCGGGCCACGACGTGCTGGTGCACGCGGCCGCGGGCGGCGTCGGCCTGCTGCTGGTGCAGCTGGCGAAGGCGCGCGGCGCCCGCGTCATCGGCACGGTGTCGACCGAAGAGAAGGAGAAGCTCGCCCGCGAAGCCGGCGCCGACGAGGTGATCCGCTACGACCGCGAGGACTTCGCCGAGATCACCCGTGAGCTGACGAACGGCGAGGGCGTCGACGTCGTCTACGACGGCGTCGGCAAGGACACCTTCGACGGCAGCCTGGCCAGCCTGAAGGTCCGCGGCCTGCTCGTGCTCTTCGGCGCCTCCAGCGGCCCCGTCCCGCCGCTCGACCCGCAGCGCCTCAACTCCGGTGGCTCGCTGTACCTGACCCGCCCGACGTCCGTGCACTACACGCGCACGCGCGAGGAGATCGACTGGCGCTCGAAGGAGCTGTTCGACGCCATCCTCGCGGGCGAGCTGACCGTCCGCATCGGCGGCAGGTACCCGCTGGCCGACGCCCGCCAGGCCCACGAGGACCTGCAGGGCCGCCGCACCACCGGCAAGCTCCTGCTCATCCCCTGACTGCCGGATCGGGCCGGACGCGGCGTCCGGCCCGATCGCGGCGTCAGCGGTCGTAAGCGATGTCCAGCCTGGAGGAGAAGCCCGCCGGGGTGGCCCCCGCGGGCCCGCACGGGCCGCAGAACATCGAGTAGTGGAACACGAACTTCAGGTTCGCGGTTCCCGGTCCCTGCACCCCGAACGTGCAGGTGCCGTAGAGGTCGTACTTGGTGTTGTCC
Organism: Streptomyces sp. MN03-5084-2B; assembly: GCA_033793495.1. Classification (GTDB taxonomy): domain Bacteria; phylum Actinomycetota; class Actinomycetes; order Mycobacteriales; family Pseudonocardiaceae; genus Amycolatopsis. Next base: position 49,188 of record JARAWT010000055.1, read on the forward strand.
GACTGGTTCCCCGGCACGGTCGAATGCCAGAAGCAGTCGACCGGGACGGTCGCGTGCGTGTCGTGGTAGTTCAGCTGCATGTGCCCGGCCGTGCAGTCCATCGGGCCGGTGGCGATCGCCTGCACGGCAGGAGAGATCCGGAACGACCAGGCCATCGGCACCGGGTGTCCCGGGTTGGTCTGGGCCTGCCCGGTGAACCGGCCGTTGCGGTCCGAGTCGTCGGACGTGGTGTTGGCCGGGGTGAACGGGAAGTAGTGGTCCGCCGCCGCCACTCCGGTCAAGGTGCCGGAGAGGGCCGGCACCGCGGCGCCGGCCGTGACCACTTCACTGACGCGAACTGCTTTCTTCGCCGACCCCTTCGATGGAGTTGATCCAGAGCGCCCGCAGGGGGAACTCGTCCTGTGCGGCTCGTTCGACGGTCAGTTCCACCGCATCCCCCACCCGGAGCTGCCGGAACCCGCCGGCGAGCACTCCCTTGCTCTGCGGGTCCACGGTCGAATAGTGGACCCAGATGGGATCGTCGAAATCGGGCGAATCGACGACTCCCCAGCTGTCATCGGTGTGCCACAGGCGAACTCGGCCGCGATGGACCCGCCCGTCCGAATACCCCAATCCGGACTCACCCCCTCTGCCGCCAAGCTAGACACCGGCGCGAGAGAGCGTCAACGCTCCGGGCCACGGAGCACTCGAACGAGCGGACCGGTCGCTCCATCAGGGTCCGGGGTCAGGAGGCCGGCACGGATACCGCGTCGGTGACGAAGACCAGCGTCTCGTTCGGCTTGATGCCGCGGCCGCCCTCGCCGTACGCGAGGTCTGGCGGAATGATCAGCAGGCGGCGGCCGCCCTGCTTGATACCTTCCAGGCCCTGGTCCCAGCCCGGGATGACCTCGCCCGCGCCCAGGTTGAGATCGAACGTCTGGCCGCGGTCGAAGGAGCTGTCCAGCTTCTTCTTGTCCGACCACGTCACGAGCAAGTAGTTCATCTTCAGCTGCTGGCCGGCCTTCGCCGCGGCGCCGGTGCCCTCGGACAGGTCCTTCGTGATCAGCTTCTTCGGCGGGTCGCAGTCGGCCGGGATGGTGATCGTCGGCACCTCGCCGAACTTCCCCGTCGCCTTGACGTCGTCCGCGGTGCACTCGCGGCCCTTGCTCTGGGTCGCCTGGGCGGCGTCGGACGACGGGACGGGCGGCCCCGCCGGAGCGGCCGACTGGGTCTTCGCCTGCTGGCCGCACGCGGCCAGCGACAGCGCCGCCGCGGCGACGACCACGATCTTCCCGATCTTCTGCATGCGAGGCACCCTAGCCAAGCACGGAGAGTGCCGGAACGTCGTCACCGGTGGTGACCACGCCGAGCCGCCGGGTCGCCCGCGTCAGAGCCACGTACAGGTCGTTGAGGCCCCGCGGCGAACCCGCGACGACCTCGTCCGGCGCGACCAGCACCACCGAGTCGAACTCCAGGCCCTTCGACCGCTCGACCGTCAGCACGCTCAGCCGCTCGTCGTACCCCGAAAGCAGCGCCGAAACCGCGTCGAACCGGGCCGCGGGCACCAGGACCGCGACCGTGCCGCCGTCCACTTCGGACAGCTCGCGCGTCACCAGGCCCGGAAGCTCCTCCTCCAGCGACGCCGGGTGCGCCGACCACGGCGGCACGCCGGTCTCCCGCACCGAAGACGGCGCCGAAAGCTCCGGGGAGACCTCCGCGAGCACCCGCGCCGCAACGGCCATGATTTCGGCGGGCGTGCGGTAGTTCACGGTCAGCTGCTCCAGCCGCCAGCGGTCCTCGACGTACGGCGAGAGCACCTCGCCCCACGACCGCGCCCCGCCCGCCGCGCCGGTCTGGGCCACGTCCCCGACCAGGGTCATCGACCGGTTCGGGGTGCGCCGCATGAGCAGCCGCCAGTCCATCGCCGAGAGCTCCTGGGCCTCGTCGACGATCACGTGCCCGAACGTCCACGTCCGGTCCTGCGCGGCGCGCTGGGCGGCGGTCAGCTCGCTGCGCGCCTGCTGGCGTTCGGCGAACAGCTCGGCGTCGAGGACGTCGGAGACGCGCAGCAGCTCCTCGTCGATGATCTCTTCGTCCTGCTCGAGGATGTCGAGCACGCCCTCGGCGTACGCGCGGTCTTCCCGCTCACGGCGTTTCCGCTCGACGCGCGCTTCGGTGTCGTCGACGCCGATCAGCTCGGCCAGCTCGTCGAGCAGCGGCACGTCGGCCGGCGTCCAGCGCGCGTCCCGGCCGCTCTCCAGGAGGGCGCGATCTTCGGGGGACAGCAGCTTGCGCGCGGCGCTGTCGAGCCGTTCGCGGTCGGCGAACAGGTCGTCGAGGACGCCTTCCGGGCTCAGCACCGGCCACAGTGCGTCGAGCGCGGCGGCGATGTTTTCGTCGGCGGCCAGCTCGGCGCGGATGTCGGCCAGGTCCTGCCCGTCGAGGAGGTCCTCCCCCAGCTTGCGGGCGGCCTGGCGGGTCAGCGCGTCGAGGACGTCGGAGACGAACAGGCGCCGCGCCGGGTTGTGCGGCCGCCGCGAGCGGCGGGCCCGGGTGCGCGCCTCGGTGCACGTCTTGCGGTCCAGCCGCAGCACGTCGTGCTCGTACTCGATCTCCAGCACCGGCTCGGGCACGCGCTGGCGGTCGCGCACGGCGTTGGCCAGCACCTCGGCCAGCACCAGCCGCCCCTTGACCTCGGTCGTCTCGCGGGATTCGACGCCGTCGGCGTCCAGGCCGGGGTAGAGCTGCCCGATGGTGGCGAGCAGCACGCCGGTCTCGCCCAGCGACGGCAGCACCTGGCCGATGTAGCGCAGGAAGGTGCTGTTCGGGCCGACGACCAGCACGCCGCGGGTGGTGAGCTGCTGGCGGTGCGTGTAGAGCAGGTAGGCGGCGCGGTGCAGCGCGACGGCGGTCTTGCCGGTGCCCGGCCCGCCCTGGACGACCATGACGCCGCCGAGCGGGGCGCGGATGATGCGGTCCTGCTCGGCCTGGATGGTGGCGACGATGTCGCTCATCTCGCCGGTGCGCCGCTGCTCCAGCGCGGCCAGCAGCGCGGCTTCGCCGGCCAGGCCGAGGTCCTGGCCCTGGTCGGCGGCGGTGAGGTCGAGGATCTCGTCGTCGAAGCCGGTGACCTTGCGGCTCAGCGACCGCAGGTGCCGGCGCCGCCGCACCCCTTCGGGTGACGCCGCGGTGGCCAGGTAGAACGGCCGCGCGACCGGCGCCCGCCAGTCGACGAGCAGCGGCTTGTAGTCGTCGTCTTCGTCGAACAGCCCGAGGCGGCCGATGTAGGTGGTTTCCTCGGCGCTCTCGGGGACGAAGTCGAGCCGTCCGAAGGCGAGGCCCTGCTCGACCGAGCCGAGCTGGGCGAGCCGGTCGGTGTAGAGGGTGGTGGCGACGTCCCGCTCGGTGCGGGCCTGCGGGGTGCCGCCGGTCTGCCGCAGCGTCTCGTCGAGGCGGCGCTGCGCTTCGAGGCGCTCGGCGTCGAGCTTCGCGTAGAGGGTGGTGACGTACGCCTGCTCGCGGGAGAGCTCGGCGGAGAAGTCGTCCGAAGACAAAGATCCTGCTTTCGCCTCAAGGGAAAAAGAGCCAACGAAGTGTAACGGCGGCCGCCGCGCGATCATTCCGTCCGCAGGTCGCAGTAGGGAAAGACCTCACCACCGGGCGGAACGGCGACCGGCAGCTCGCGCTCGCCGGGCGCGCACGAGACACTCGCCGGAGGGAGCTGCTCACCACCGGTGATGCGCCCGTCCGGGGCACGGAACAGCACCGCGCCGCCTCGACTGGTCAGCGCACGGCAGTTCCCGGAGCGGTAGCGGACCCCACCGGCGACGACGGTGGCGGACACCGGGGTGAAGCCGCCGAGTGACTCGGGCACGAGCCAGATCACGGGGCCGACGGCGGGGTGGTCGAGCACGACGCCGACCCGTTGGCCGGGAGTGAGCAGGGGCACCTCGACGGTCCGGGAGCCGGACGTCACCGGGATCCGGTAGGCGGCGAGGGTGCCGCTGTTCTCCAGCACCGCGGCGCCGGGGCCCTGCTCGGCGACGCGGACGCTGCCGCCGTCCGGTGCCGGGCCGGGGACCGCGGTGATCCCCTTCGGGATGGCGCAGCCGCCGGTGAGCAGGGACTCGTCCAGGGCGGGGAGCTTCCCTCGGCCGAGGAGGGCCAGCAGCCCGAACACGACCACCGCGACCACGCCGACCCCGATCTTCCTGATCAGCGGGGTGTTCACGGGACACCGGTGCGCGAACTCGCGACGCGGTGGAGGTCACCGGCCCGGCCGTAGCACGTTCCCTCGACGACGGAGATCACGATCCCCGCGTCCGGCTGCCAGTACGCGCGCAGCTCGCCCGCTTCCGCCGGGTAGGGCACCTGCCGCAGCGGCACACCCCGCTCGGTGAGCAAGGTGCCGACCTCGTCGAACGTCACCGGGCCGGGAAAGTCACCGTAGCGGTCGCGGATCACGCGGTTGACCGTCTCCGGGTCGCCGGACCGGAGGCGGTGGGCCTGCACCGAGAAGTGGGTCCCCGTCCAGCGCCCGTCGGCACGCTCCCAGAAGAACTCGACCAGGCCGTGGTCGCGACCCAGGAACCGTCTCGACCGGTTGTCGCCGTAGTGGTCGCCGAGCAGCTCCACCACCTGCTCGGGGGACCACGTGTGGTCGGCGCCGAGCACGGTGCCGGACTCGACGACGTCCGCGAAGAACGCCGCCGGGCTCAGAACGGCAGGCCGAGCGTGGGCAGGCCGATCGCCGAGTCCACCGCCAAGGCCACGAACACGATCATCAGGTACGTGTTCGACCGGTGGAACAGCGCCATCGGCTTGGTCTCCTCGCCCCGCCGCACCGCCGCCTGCAGGCTGTGCGCGTAGAAGAGGAACCAGCCGCCCGCCAGGATCGCGAACGTGCCGTACAGCCAGGACGTCACCGGGAGCAGCAGCAGCGTCCACGCGACCATCACCCACGAGTAGATGACGATCTGGCGGGCGACGTGCTGGGCGGTGGCGACCACCGGCAGCATCGGGACGCCGGCGCGCTCGTAGTCGTCGCGGTACTTCATGCCCAGCGCCCACGTGTGCGGCGGGGTCCAGAAGAAGATCACGCCGAACATCACGAACGCCGGCCACTGGACCGTGCCGGTGACGGCCGCCCAGCCGATGACCACCGGCATGCAGCCCGCCGCGCCGCCCCAGACCACGTTCTGTGACGTGCGCCGCTTGAGGCCGAGCGTGTAGACGAAGATGTAGAAGAGGATCGTCGCGATCGCCAGGATCGCCGAGAGCAGGTTCACCGTGAGATAGAGCACGGCGGCCGAGGCGACGCCCATCACGAGACCGAAGATCAGCGCGCCGCGGCGGGGCACCGAGTCCTTGACCAGCGGGCGGCGCTTCGTGCGGTTCATCACCTTGTCGATGTCCGCGTCGATCACGCAGTTGAGCGCGTTCGCGCTGCCCGCGGCCATCGTCCCGCCGACCAGCGTGGCCAGGACCAGCCACGGCGAGGGGATCTGACGGCCGGCGAGGAACATCGCCGGGATGGTGGTGACCAGGAGGAGCTCGATCACCCGCGGCTTGGCCAGCGCGGCGTAGGCGCCGACGACCCGGCGGATGCTTCGCCGGTCACCGTGCGGTCGATCACCGGTCGGGTGCACGGCGCTGGTGTCGTCACTGCGTCCGTGCGCAGCGTTCACCAACGACATTTCACTCCCTGCGTCAGGTTCGGGCGGGTCCGTGCCGGAAGGCCGAGGAAGGCCGTGGTGGAGCGCCGGTCTGAACCCTCGAACGATGTTAGACGTGGTGAATCCCGTGGGTGATCGCGGGTCCTCGACCGGCCCAAGCACTAGGCTGGCCGCGACGGGCCGCGATTGCCCCTGCGCATGGCCGCGAGCAGGAATATCGTCCCTTCGGGATCGATTGAGATAAGTAGCCGCGCGTACGGGTAACCGGAACGAGGAAGACCAGCCGCAACCATCATGACCGGGAGTTGGAGTTCAGTGTCCGAAACCGCCACTACCAGCGAGAACAACCCACTCCTCCGGCGCAACACGCCCGCCGACTGGACCGACACCGACACCCGCGCCGTGGACACCGTCCGGGTGCTCGCCGCCGATGCCGTGGAGAACTGTGGCAGCGGCCACCCCGGCACCGCGATGAGCCTCGCGCCGCTGGCCTACACGCTGTTCCAGCGCGCCATGCGGCACGACCCGAACGACCAGCACTGGCCGGCCCGTGACCGGTTCGTCCTGTCGGCCGGCCACTCGAGCCTCACCCTCTACATCCAGCTCTTCCTCGCCGGCTACGGCCTCGAGCTCGAGGACCTCAAGCAGCTGCGCAAGTGGGGCTCGAAGACCCCGGGTCACCCGGAGTACCGCCACACCGACGGCGTCGAGACCACCACCGGCCCGCTCGGCCAGGGCCTGGCCAACGCCGTGGGCATGGCGATGGCCGCCCGTCGTGAGCGCGGCCTGCTGGACCCGGACGCCGCGCCCGGCGAGAGCATCTTCGACCACTTCGTCTACGTGATCGCCTCCGACGGCGACATCGAAGAGGGCGTCACCTCCGAGGCCTCGTCCATCGCGGGCCGCCAGGAGCTGGGGAACCTGATCGTCTTCTACGACGACAACAAGATCTCGATCGAGGACGACACCAACATCGCGCTGTCCGAGGACACCGTCGCGCGCTACGAGGCCTACGGGTGGCACACCCAGGTCGTCGAGGGCGGCGAGGACGTCGTCGCGATCGAGGAGGCCATCAAGGCCGCCAAGGCCGAGACGCAGCGGCCGTCGTTCATCGCGCTGCGGACCGTCATCGGCTACCCCGCCCCCAAGAAGATGGGCACCGGCAAGGCGCACGGCGCCGCGCTGGGCGGCGAAGAGGTCGCCGCGGTGAAGTCGATCCTCGGCTTCGACCCGGAGCAGTCGTTCCAGGTCGAGGACGACGTGCTCAAGCACACCCGCCAGGCGGCCGAGCGCGGCCGGCAGGCGCACGCCGAGTGGACCGAGAAGTTCGATGCGTGGGCCCAGGCCAACCCGGAGCGCAAGAAGCTCGCGGACCGGCTCTCCACCCGCACGCTGCCCGAGGGCTTCGCGGACAACCTGCCGAAGTGGGAGCCGGACGCCAAGGGCGTCGCGACCCGTAAGGCCTCCGGTGAGGTGCTCAACGCCCTCGCCGAGCCGCTGCCGGAGCTGTGGGGCGGCTCGGCCGACCTGGCCGAGAGCAACAACACGACGATGAAGGGCGCCGACTCGTTCGGCCCCGAGAAGGCCGCCACCGACATGTGGCAGGCCACCCCGTACGGCCGGACGCTGCACTTCGGCGTCCGCGAGCACGCCATGGGCTCGATCCTCAACGGGATCGCGCTGCACGGCGGCACCCGCCCGTACGGCGCGACGTTCCTCATCTTCTCCGACTACATGCGCCCGCCGGTCCGGCTGGCCGCGCTGATGAAGGCGCCGGTCACCTACGTGTGGACGCACGACTCGATCGGCCTCGGCGAGGACGGCCCGACGCACCAGCCGATCGAGCAGCTCTCCGCGCTGCGCGCGATCCCGGGCCTCAACGTCGTCCGCCCGGCGGACGCCAACGAGACCGCGTACGCCTGGAAGGCCGTGCTGGAGGACACCGAGCACCCGTCCGGCCTGGCGCTGACCCGCCAGAACGTGCCGGTGCTCGAGGGCACCAGCGCCGAGGGCGTCGCGAAGGGCGGGTACGTCCTCGCCGACAGCGACGGCACCCCGGACGTGGTCCTCATCGCCACCGGTTCCGAGGTCCAGCTGGCGGTCGAGGCCAAGAAGACCCTGGACGCCGACGGCGTCAAGGCGCGCGTCGTGTCCATGCCGTGCGTCGAATGGTTCGACGCGCAGGACGCGGCCTACCGCGAATCCGTCATCCCGGCCGGTGTGAAGGCCCGCGTGTCCGTCGAGGCGGGCATCGCCCAGTCGTGGCACCGCTTCACCGGTGACGCCGGGGTGAACGTTTCGATCGAGCACTTCGGTGCGTCGGCCGATGCCGCCACACTGTTCCGTGAGTTCGGGTTCACCGCGGAAGCAGTCGTCGACGCCGCTCGCCGCTCGATCCAGAACACCAAGAATTCCTGAAGGGGATGACAGTAATGAGCAACGACAAGCTCGCGGCACTGTCCGAGGCCGGTGTATCGATCTGGCTCGACGACCTCTCCCGTGAACGCCTGAACACCGGCAACCTCGCCGACCTGGTCCGCGACAAGCACGTCGTCGGCGTGACGACCAACCCGACGATCTTCGCGAACGCGATGTCCAAGGGCGACGCCTACGACGAGCGGACCCGCGAACTCGCCGCCCAGGGCGCCGACGTCGAGGCGACCATCCGGGACCTGACGACGACCGACGTGCGCAACGCCGCGGACCTGTTCCGCGACGTCTACAACGCCACCAACGGCGTCGACGGCCGCGTCTCCATCGAGGTCGACCCGCGCCTGGCCAAGGACACCGACAAGACGGTGGCCGAGGCGAAGGACCTGTGGAAGACCGTCGACCGGCCCAACGTGCTGATCAAGATCCCGGCCACCGAAGAGGGCCTGCCGGCGATCACCGCCACGCTGGCCGAGGGCATCAGCGTCAACGTCACGCTGATCTTCTCCGTCGAACGCTACGAAAACGTCATCAAGGCGTTCTTCGCCGGCCTGGAGCAGGCGAAGGCCAACGGCCACGACCTGCGCGGCATCCACTCGGTGGCGTCGTTCTTCGTGTCCCGCGTGGACACCGAGATCGACAAGCGCCTGGAAGCCATCGGCACCGACGAAGCCCTGGCCCTGCGCGGCAAGGCGGCCGTCGCCAACGCCCGGCTCGCCTACGCGGCCTTCGAGGAGCTGTTCGCCTCCGACCGCTGGAAGGCCCTCGCGGCCGACGGTGCCAACGCGCAGCGCCCGCTGTGGGCCTCGACCGGTGTGAAGAACCCGGACTACTCCCCCACGCTCTACGTCGACGACCTGGTCGTGAAGGACACGGTCAACACGATGCCGGAGAAGACCCTCGACGCGGTCGCCGAGAGCTCCGAGCTCAAGGGTGACCAGGTCACCGGCCGTGGCGCCGAGGCGCAGGAAGTCTTCGACAAGCTCTCCGCGGTCGGCATCGACATCACCGACGTGTTCCTCGTCCTGGAGAACGAGGGCGTCGAGAAGTTCGAGAAGTCGTGGACCGAGCTTCTGGACACCGTGAACGGGCAGCTCGAGAAGGCGAAGGGCTGACGCACGACATGACGACAGGCGAAAAGACCGGCGTCGAGATCGTGGACGCCGCACTGGCGGAGCGTGCCGCGCCGCTGGCCGAGCGGCTGGTCGCCGACCAGGCCGCGTCGAAGCTGGCGGCGCAGGACGCGACGCTCTGGGGGCCGGACGCCGAATCCGAGGCGTCGATCCGGCTGTCGTGGACGACGCTGCACAAGTCGTCGCGGCCGCTGATCGGCGAGATCGAGGCGCTGCGGACCGAACTGCGGTCCGAGGGCGTCGACCGCGTCGTCCTGGCCGGGATGGGCGGCTCGTCGCTGGCGCCCGAGGTGATCACCGCGACCGACGGCGTCGCGCTGACCGTCCTCGACACCACCGACCCGGGCCAGGTCGCGGACGCCCTCGCGGGTGACCTCGAGCGCACGGTGATCGTGGTGTCGTCGAAGTCGGGCGGCACCGTCGAGACCGACAGCCACCGGCGGATCTTCGCGAAAGCGTTCGCCGACGCGGGGATCGACGCGGCACGGCGGATCGTGGTCGTCACCGACCCGGGCTCGCCGTTCCAGGCACTGTCCGAAAAGGAGGGTTACCGCAAGACCTTCCTGGCCGACCCGCACGTCGGCGGCCGCTACTCGGCGCTGACCGCGTTCGGGCTCGTCCCGGCCGGGCTGGCCGGCGCGGACGTCGCCCGGCTGCTCGACCAGGCCGCTTCGGTGGCCGAAGAGCTGGCCGCGGACTCCGCGGAGAACCCGGCGGTCAAGCTGGCCGCCGCCTGGGCCGCCGCGCACGAGGCCGGTGCCGAGAAGGTCGTCCTCGCGGACACCGGGTCCGGCATCAAGGGCTTCCCGGACTGGGCGGAGCAGCTGATCGCCGAGTCCACCGGCAAGCAGGGAACCGGCCTGCTGCCGGTCGCGGTCGAAGGCCCCGAAGCGGCCGGTTTCGTGGACGCCGAGGACGACGCCACGCCCACCGCGGTCGGCAGCCCGCAGGGCGCGGCGAAGATCGCCGTCACCGGCTCGCTGGGCGCGCAGTTCCTGCTCTGGGAGTTCGCCACCGCGCTGGCGGGCCGGCTGCTCGGGATCAACCCGTTCGACCAGCCCGACGTCGAAGCCGCGAAGAAGGCGGCGCGCGCGCTGCTGGACGACCCGGAGAAGCTGAAGGGCGGCGAGGCCGCGTCCAATGTGGACGGCCCGGTCGAGATCTTCGGCTCCGACGGGGTGGCCACCGACGGCAGCCTGACCGACGTGCTCCGGGCGTTCTTCGCTTCGGCGCCGGACGCGGGGTACATCGCGGTGCAGGCCTACCTCGACCGCCTCGACGACGCGTCGACCGAGCTGCTGCGCGGCGAGATCGCCAAGCGGACCGGGAAGCAGACGACGTTCGGCTGGGGCCCGCGGTTCCTGCACTCCACCGGCCAGTACCACAAGGGCGGGCACCAGAACGGCGTCTTCCTGCAGCTGACCGGCGCCGTCGAGCAGGACCTCGACGTGCCGGACCGGCCGTACACGCTGGGGCAGCTGCAGCACGCGCAGGCCCTCGGCGACGGGCAGGTGCTCGCCGAGCACGGCCGCCCGGTGCTGCGCCTGCACCTGACCGACCGGGCCGCCGGCCTCGCGGCCGTCGTCCGCGCGGTACAGGAGGTCGGCGCATGACCTGGAGCAACCCCCTTCGCGACCCGCGGGACAAGCGGCTCCCGCGGATCGCCGGGCCGTCCAGCCTGGTGATCTTCGGCGTCACCGGTGACCTGGCCCGCAAGAAGCTGATGCCCGCCATCTACGACCTGGCCAACCGCGGGCTGCTGCCCGCGGGCTTCTCGCTCGTCGGGTTCGCCCGGCGCGACTGGGAGCACCAGGACTTCGGCGAGCTCGTGCACGACTCGGTCAAGGAGCACGCGCGGACGCCGTTCAAGGAGTCGGTGTGGAACCGGCTCGCCGAAGGCATCCGGTTCGTGCAGGGCACCTTCGACGACGACGACGCCTTCGACCGGCTCGCGAAGACGGTCCGCGACCTCGACGAGGAACGCGGCACCGGCGGCAACACCGCGTTCTACCTGTCGATCCCGCCCGGCGCGTTCCCGGTGGTGACCAAGCAGCTGGCCCGCTCCGGGCTGGCGAACGCCGACGAGAAGACCTGGCGGCGCGTCGTCATCGAGAAGCCGTTCGGGCACGACCTGAAGAGCGCCGAAGAGCTGAACGCGATCGTCAACGACGTCTTCCCCGAGGAGTCGGTGTTCCGCATCGACCACTACCTCGGCAAGGAGACGGTGCAGAACATCCTGGCGCTGCGCTTCGCCAACCAGCTGTTCGAGCCGATCTGGAACGCCAACTACGTCGACCACGTGCAGATCACCATGGCCGAGGACATCGGCCTCGGCGGCCGCGCGGGGTACTACGACGGCATCGGCGCCGCCCGGGACGTCATCCAGAACCACCTGCTGCAGCTGCTGGCCTTCACCGCGATGGAGGAGCCGCTGTCGTTCGAGCCGCGGGCCCTGCGCGCGGAGAAGATCAAGGTGCTTTCGGGCACCAAGCCGCTCGGGCCGCTGAACAAGACGAGCGCGCGTGGCCAGTACGCCGGTGGCTGGCAGGGCGGCACGAAGGTGCCCGGCCTGCTGCAGGAAGAGGGCTTCGCGAAGGACTCGAAGACCGAGACCTACGCCGCGGTGACCCTCGAGGTGCAGAACCGCCGCTGGGCCGGGGTGCCGTTCTACCTGCGCACCGGCAAGCGGCTCGGCCGCCGCGTCACCGAGATCGCCGTCGTGTTCAAGCGGGCGCCGCACCTGCCGTTCGACTCGACGTCGACCGAGGAGCTGGGGCAGAACGCCCTGGTCATCCGGGTCCAGCCGGACGAGGGCATCACGCTGCGGTTCGGCTCGAAGGTGCCGGGGACCACGATGGAGGTCCGCGACGTCACGATGGACTTCGGGTACGGCCACGCGTTCACCGAGTCCTCCCCCGAGGCCTACGAGCGGCTGATCCTGGACGTCCTGCTCGGCGAGCCGTCGCTGTTCCCGGTGAACGAAGAGGTCGAGCTCTCCTGGAAGATCCTCGACCCGATCCTGGAGCACTGGGCGAAGGAAGGCGCGCCCGAGCAGTACGCGCCGGGCACGTGGGGGCCGCCGTCCGCCGACGAAATGCTGGAGCGCACCGGCCGGAAATGGAGGCGCCCGTGATCATCGACCTGCCGTCCACCACGACTTCGGCACTCAACAAGAAGCTGGTGGAGATCCGCGAACAGGGCGGCCAAGTCGCGCTCGGGCGGGTCCTGACGCTGGTGATCGTGGCCGACGACGACGCGCATCTCGAAGAGGCCATAGAAGCCGCCAACGGCGCCAGCCGCGAGCACCCGTCGCGGGTGATCGTGGTGGCCAAGGGCGCCCGCACGGCGGCGCCGCGCATCGACGGCCAGATCCGGGTCGGCGGCGACGCCGGCGCGAGCGAGGTCATCGTGCTGCGCCTGTACGGCCCGCTGGCCGCGCAGGGCCAGAGCGCGGTGGTGCCGCTGCTGCTGCCGGACGCGCCGATCGTGTGCTGGTGGCCCGGGGCCGGTCCGAAGGACCCGGACAAGGACCCGCTCGGCGAGCTGGCCCAGCGCCGGATCACCGACTCGGCCGCGGAGAAGAACCCGGTCAAGGCGCTGACCACGCGGGCGAAGGCGTACACCGAGGGCGACACCGACCTGGCCTGGACGCGGCTGACGCACTGGCGCGCCCAGCTCGTCTCGGCGCTCGACCTGCCGCCGTACGAGAAGATCACCGCCGCGACGGTGACCGGCGAGGCCGACTCGCCGTCGACCGAGCTGCTGGCGGCCTGGCTGGCCGAGTACCTGAAGGTGCCGGTCAAGCGGGTCAAGAGCTCGGGCGCGGCCGGCATCATCTCGGTGACGCTCGACCGGAAGTCGGGCCCGGTGGAGCTGCACCGCCCCGACGGCCGTGTGGGCACGCTGACCCAGCCGGGCCAGCCGACCCGCCGGATCGCGTTGCAGCGGCGCAGCACGCAGGACTGCCTGATCGAGGAGCTGCGCCGGCTCGACCCGGACGAGGTCTACGAATCGGCCCTGCAGGGCCTGGGCAAGATCACCTCGGGCACGAACGGCAAGACGGGAGCGCCGCCCAAGGCCGACGTCACCTCGCCGGCCGCGGCGGCCGGTTCGGCTGCTTCGGGTGCCGCGAAATGAGCAAGACGGAAGTCGTCGTCTACGCCAACCAGGACCTGCTGGCGGCGGCCGCGGCGGCTCGCCTGGTGACGCGGCTGGTGGACGTCCAGGCGGCCAAGGGGTCGGCGTCCCTGGTGCTGACCGGCGGCGGCACGGGCATCGCGGTGCTGTCGGAGCTGCGGGCTTCCTCGGCCCGCGACGCGATCGACTGGTCGCGGCTGGACATCTACTGGGGTGACGAGCGGTTCGTCCCGGCGGATTCGGACGAGCGGAACGAGAAGCAGGCCCGCGAGGCCCTGCTGGACCACGTTCCGCTGGATCCGAAGCGCGTCCACGCGATGGCGCCGTCGGACGGCGATTTCGGGGACGACGTCGACGCGGCGGCTTCGGCTTACGCCGAGGTGCTGGCGTCCCAGGCGGGCCCGGAGGACCACGGCGACGTCCCGTCGTTCGACATCATGCTGCTGGGTCTCGGGGGTGAAGGGCACACGGCGTCGGTGTTCCCGGAGTCCCCGGCGGTGTACGAGACCGAACGGTCGGTGGTGGCGGTGCGCAACTGCCCGAAGCCGCCGCCGACCCGGGTGTCGCTGACGCTGCCGGCGATCCGCCGGGCGCGGGACGTGTGGCTGTTGACGGCCGGTGAGGCGAAGGCCGACGCGGTGGCGCTGGCCCTGGCGGGGGCCGGCGAGGTCCAGCTGCCGGTGGCCGGGGCTCGCGGGCACCGGCGGACGCTGTGGCTGCTGGACCGGGCCGCGGCGGGGAAGCTGACGAAGGTGTACCAGCCGCCGACGGCCTGAGTGGTGCTCGGTTCGTGAAGGCCCTCTGCTCCGGCAGGGGGCCTTCGCTTGTGCGCGCCCGACGGTGTCCGTCGCCAGGGTGCACGGCGTGCTGAGCGGAGAGAGCCCGGCCGAGGTGGCCCGGCTCGTCCGGTGGCCGGCCTCCGACGACAGCGCTCCGTCTCGCGGCCTCCGGGCGACGGCGGTCCGGGAACTACCGCCGGGCGACCCCACGTGGGTAACATGTTTCCCACGATGTGGTCGTTCTGGCGCACGCTGGGAAACAGCATTCCCACACTCGGTAGCACCCGTCGCCGACGTTACCCCGGACGGCCCAGCGGATTACGGAATCCGGACGTCGGAGCACCGATTGCGGGTGAAACTAACCGTCTCCGTAGGCGACCTCGTTAGCATCCGCACATTTGTCTGCCGCTGCGCGTCCCGATCGGGCCCTGAGCGCCTCTCACCACCAAGTCCACAAGACGAATGGGGTCGCCAGCGATGAGTACAGAGGGACTCTCGATTCCAGGCATCTCGATCGCCGGCTCGGGGCCATCGGCCGCCGAGCGGGTCCGCAAGCGCGGGCTGAGCCTGTTCGGCTCGGTGCCCCGCCCCGCTGTGGTCACCTTCGCCATCGAGGCGGCCGCGGTCATCCTGGCCGTGCTCGACGTCTGGCTGGTCATTCCCGAGAAGGCCCAGCCGTACTCCATCTGGCTCTCCGGCGCCGCCTGCCTCGCGGTGGTGTTCCGGCGGAAGTTCCCGTTCCTCGCCGTGCTCGTCGCGGTCCCCGGCTTCCTGGCGGGCTGGGCCCAGCTCGCGTCGATGATCACCCTCGGCATGCTCGCCACCCGCCGTCAGCTGCACTGGCAGACCTGGGTCGGCGCCGCGCTGGTGTGGACGTGCCGGTTCGTGCAGTGGCCTCTGGAGGACTTCGCCCAGCTCAGCTGGCGCGAGCACATCCTCGACGGGATCTACGGCGTCCTGGTCGCCGGCATGCCGATCGCGATCGGCCTGCTCATCGGCGCGCGGACCGAGGTGGCGAACAAGCTCGCCGAGCTGGCCACGAGCCGCGACCGCGAGCGCCGCTTCCACGCCGACGCCGTCCGCGCCGAGGAACGCGCCCGGCTGGCCCGTGAGATGCACGACGTCGTCTCCCACCAGATCACCCTGATCGCCATGCAGGCCGGCGCGCTGCAGGCCCAGACCACCGACGACCGCGCGCTCGAGACGGCGCAGGTCATCCGCACGTTGTCCAAGCGGACCCTGGAGGAGCTGCGGTCGCTGGTCAGCGTCCTGCGAGCCGGTTCGGACGACGACGGCCCCCGCGCCGGGATCAACGAGCTCGACCGGCTGATCCGCACGTCCGACGTCCCGGTGCACCTGACGGTGGAGCACCTGCCGGAGGCACTGCCCAACCAGGTGTCGGCGGCGGCGTACCGGACGGTGCAGGAGTGCTTGACGAACGTCCACAAGCACGCCCCGGGCGCGACGGCAACCATCCGCATCCAAGGTGAGCACGGTGCGCTCAAGATCGAGGTCCGCAATGAGCGGGCGAGCCGGCCGACGGAGGGCTTGCCCTCGGGCGGCCACGGCCTGACGGGCCTGGCCGAGCGGGCCCGGTTGCTGGGCGGAAGCTTCGAAACCTCCGGAACCGAGGACGGCGGCTTCCGCGTCCGGGCCCGGTACCCCCTGGACCGCTGACCCCGGACGCTGACCTCAGACCGCTGACCTCCGGCCCCCGGTATCCAGCTTACCGGCGGGCACCGACAGTTCCGGTCCGCACGCGGGCACCCACGCGTGACCGGAGGGGTATCTCGCGTGATTGAGCGGGCATCTCGCGTGACTGGGCGGGCATCTCGCGTGACTGGGCGGGCATCTCGCGTGATCACAGGGGCATCGCGGTGATGCCCCTGTGATCACGGGTGATGCCCCGCTGATCACGGGTGATGCCTCGGGGAGCACGGGTGATGCCTGGTTGCGCGCGCGAAAAACCACCTCGAGGGGGTCCGCATCCCTCGGGGTGGCTGTTCGGTGGAACCGCTAGAGGATTTCCCGGCGCTTGCGCAGGCGGTCGAGCGCCTCCGCCAGGATGGCCTCGCCGTCGGCGTCGCTGCGCCGCTCCTTCACGTACGCGAGGTGGGTCTTGTACGGCTCGGTCCGCGGCGCGGCCGGCGGGTTCTTCTCGTC
The DNA here is from genome assembly GCA_033793495.1 of Streptomyces sp. MN03-5084-2B. GTDB lineage: Bacteria > Actinomycetota > Actinomycetes > Mycobacteriales > Pseudonocardiaceae > Amycolatopsis. The sequence continues at coordinate 65,484 of JARAWT010000055.1, forward strand.
CTGCCCGCCCGGGAGCCCGCAGCGGGGGCAGTCCCACTCGTCGGGGATCTCCGCGTCGAGCGCGAACGACGGCCGAGCCTCGTGCCCGTTGGCACACCAGTAGGAGATGCGGCGGCGCGGCGCCGACTCTCCCCGTTCCGATTCGCCCGTAGGACCAGCACCCACCCGGGTGCCCCGAATCGCGTTACCGCCAACCATGAATCCTCACACCTAGGAATCGGCGGCGCGCCCCCCAATAGGCACGCCGAATCACTGCGCCCCGCCGTCACGACCCGGTCGCGGCCGACGACGGAGCGCCGGACGCCTCACACCTTGAGCAGCAGACCCAGGCCCACGATGCTGATCAGCCAGACCGCGCCCAGCAGCAGGGTGATGCGGTCGAGGTTCTTCTCGGCCACGCTCGACCCGGCCAGGCTCGACTGCATCCCACCGCCGAACAGCGACGACAGGCCACCGCCCCGGCCACGGTGCAGCAGCACGGCGACCACCAGCAGGACGCTGGAGACGATCAACAGGATTTGCAGGAACAGCTTCATGTCATCCTCTGGGCTCTAGGAGAATGCAGGGGTACGGCATGGTCGTTTCCGACCACCACCGTACCCCTGGACTCGTCCACTGCTGTGTGACGGACCGAATACACAGGCTACCCGGTCGTGGCCTCGATCAGGGCAGCGGCCCGCCCGCGGCGAGTGCACAGAGTTTCGTGAACTCCTCACCGTCGAGGCTCGCTCCGCCGACCAGGGCACCGTCGATGTTCTCGCAGGCCACCAGTTCGCCGATGTTGCCCGATTTGACCGATCCCCCGTAGAGCACCCGGACGGACGAAGCGACCTCGTCGCCGTACTTCTCCTGGAGGGTCGCCCGGATGGCCTTGCAGACCTCTTCGGCGTCCGCGGACGACGCCACCTTGCCGGTGCCGATCGCCCAGACCGGCTCGTACGCGATCACCACGCCGGAGACCTGCTCGGCCTTCAGGCCCTTCAGGCCTTCGATCAGCTGCGTCGTGGTGTGGTGGATGTGCTCGCCGGCCTCGCGGACCTCGAGCTTCTCCCCGATGCAGAGGATCGGCGTGATGCCGTGCTTGAGCGCGGCCTTGACCTTCTTGTTGACCAGCTCGTCGGTCTCGGCGTGGTATTCACGCCGCTCCGAGTGCCCGACCGCGACGAACTTGCAGCCCAGCTTGGCCAGCATCAGGCCGGAGATGTCCCCGGTGTAGGCCCCGGAGTCCTGCGGCGCGATGTCCTGGGCGCCGTAGGTGAGCGACAGCTTGTCGCCGTCGACCAGGGTCTGCACGCTGCGGATGTCGGTGAACGGCGGCAGCACCGCCACGTCGACCTTCGCGTAGTACTTCTCCGGCAGCGCGAAGGCGATCTTCTGGACGAGCGCGATCGCCTCGAGGTGGTTCTGGTTCATCTTCCAGTTGCCGGCGATGAACGGCTTGCGTGCCACTAGTTCTTCTCCTCCAGGGCGACCACGCCCGGCAGTTCCTTGCCTTCGAGGTACTCCAGCGAGGCACCGCCGCCGGTGGAGATGTGCGAGAAGCCGTCTTCGGGCAGGCCCAGCTGCCGCACCGCGGCCGCCGAGTCGCCGCCGCCGACCACGGTGAACGCGTCGCTCTTCACGAGCGCCTCGGCCACCGCACGGGTGCCGCCCGAGAACGCCTCGAACTCGAACACGCCCATCGGGCCGTTCCAGAACACGGTCTTGGCGTCGGCCAGCTTGCTCGCGAACAGCTCACGCGAGCGCGGGCCGATGTCGAGCCCCTGGCGGTCGGCCGGGATCGCGGTGGCGTCGACGGCCTCGTTCTCCGCGTCGGCGGCGAACTCCGTCGCGGCCAGCACGTCGACCGGCAGCACCAGCTCGACGCCGCGCTTCTCGGCTTCGGCGAGGAAGCCCTTGACCTGGTCGAGCTGGTCGGCCTGCAGCAGCGACTGGCCGACCTCGTGGCCCTGGGCCTTGAGGAAGGTGTACGCCATGCCGCCGCCGACGAGCAGCCGGTCGACCTTGGTCAGCAGGTTCGCGATGACGCCGAGCTTGTCGGACACCTTCGCGCCGCCGAGCACGACCACGTACGGCCGCTGGACGTCGTCGGTCAGCTTCTTCAGCACGTCCAGCTCGGCCAGCACCAGGCCGCCCGCGTACGCCGGCAGCACCGACGCGACCTCGTAGACCGAGGCCTGCTTGCGGTGGACGACGCCGAAGCCGTCGGAGACGAACGCGCCGCCCGGGACGAGCGCGCCCAGCTCGGCGGCCAGCTCGGAGCGGTCCACGGCGTCCTTGCTGGTCTCGCGCGCGTCGAAGCGCACGTTCTCCAGCAGGACGACACCGCCGTCGGCGAGGCCGGCCGTCAGCGCCTTCGCGGACTCGCCGACCAGGTCACCGGCCAGCGCGACCTCGGCGCCGAGCAGCTCCGAAAGCCGCTTCGCGACGGGCGCGAGGGTGTACTTCGCGTCCGGCTCGCCCTTCGGACGGCCGAGGTGCGCGGTGACGACGACCTTCGCGCCCGCGTCGGCGAGCTTCTTGATCGTCGGCAACGCGGCACGGACCCGGCCGTCGTCGGTGATGCGGTTCCCGTCGAGCGGGACGTTCAGGTCGGAACGCACGAGTACGTACCGGCCCTGAACGCCCTCGCCCAGCAGGTCGTCGAGGTTCTTGACGCTCATCGGGTTCAGGACAGCTTCGAACCGACGAGGGTGACCAGGTCGGCGAGGCGGTTGGAGTAGCCCCACTCGTTGTCGTACCAGCCGACGACCTTGACCTGGTTGCCGATGACCTTGGTCAGCGGCGCGTCGTAGATGCAGGACGCCGGGTCGGTGACGATGTCCGCCGAGACGATCGGGTCGTCCGAGTAGCGCAGGATGCCGGCGAGGGGGCCCTCGGCGGCGGCCTTGTAGGCGGCGTTGATCTCCTCGACCGTGGCGGCCTTGGAGAGCGTGACGGTGAGGTCGGTGGCCGAGCCGGTCGGGATCGGGACGCGCAGCGCGTAGCCGTCCAGCTTGCCCTGCAGCTCCGGCAGGACCAGGCCGATGGCCTTGGCGGCGCCGGTCGAGGTCGGGACGACGTTCAGAGCGGCGGCGCGGGCGCGGCGCAGGTCCTTGTGCGGCGCGTCCTGCAGGTTCTGGTCCTGCGTGTAGGCGTGGACCGTGGTCATCAGGCCCTGCTCGATGCCGAAGGCGTCGTTGAGGACCTTGGCCAGCGGGCCGAGGCAGTTGGTGGTGCAGGACGCGTTCGAGATGATGACCTGCGAACCGTCGTACTTGTCGTCGTTGACGCCGAGGACGACGGTCAGGTCCTCGCCCTTGGCGGGCGCGGAGATGATGACCTTCTTGGCACCGCCGGCGATGTGCGCCTTGGCGGCGTCGGCGTTGGTGAAGAAGCCGGTGGACTCGAGGACGACGTCCACGTTCAGCTCGCCCCACGGCAGGTTGGCCGGGTCGCGCTCGGCCAGGGCCTTGATGGTCTTGCCGTCGACGACGATGCCCTCGTCGCTGACGCTGACCTCACCCGGGAACCGGCCCAGGATGGAGTCGTACTTCAGCAGGTGGGCCATGGTGGCGACGTCGCCGAGGTCGTTGAAGGCGACGACCTCGATGTCCTGGCCGCTGGCCTGCACGGCGCGGAAGAAGTTGCGGCCGATGCGGCCGAAGCCGTTGACACCTACGCGAACGGTCACTGCTGCCACTCCTCTGAGGATCGGCCGGCACCCCGGCCGTGACTTGCGGGCTCGCGGCCACCCTAGCGTGCGGGCATGCGCGTCCCTGACTGCCCTGACGAGACTTCCACCACTTGGCGAACGGGTCAAGAATCGATTAAGAAGCCGACGCGCTACGCGGGGTGTTCCGGGGTGGACCACGACGGACCGGTGAGGGCCGCGGGGCCGGGGCACCGGGACCGGTTCCGGCTGATCGCGCGAGGTGTGCACCGCCCGTCGGGCGAGTCGGCCGGAACCGGAAAATCACCACTTGAACGATTCACCCGGAAGCCGGCTCCCGCGGGGTGCGGCAGCAGTCCGCGGAGCGGCACGTGAGGTCGATGACTCGACCGATCCAGCGACCCCCGCCGCCCCCTCAGCC
>JARAWT010000056.1:0-69022 GCA_033793495.1 Streptomyces sp. MN03-5084-2B
GGGGAAGGGGTTCGGGGTGGCACCAAGCGACCTCGCACCTTGGTGCCACCACCTCCGCACGCAAGCGGGTGACCTGCGGGTCTGCAGGGCTCCGACCACCGGGTACCGCCTGGTCGGGGCGTTAACAACCGTGTACGATCCGGGCAGGCAGAGTACGGAAGCACAGACTGGGGGTCGACTGCTTTCATGCTGAAACCACTGGGGGTGGACGCAACAGCCGAATTGGTCTACCGGACGATGGTCGCGCACCGTGATTGGGGCGTCGCGGAGCTGGTCACCTCGCTCGCGATGTCCGAAGACGAAGTGCGGTCGACCCTTGACCGGCTGGCCGATCTGGCGTTGGTACGCCCATCACGGGAGAATCCGGACGATCTACGCCCGGTCGATCCGGAGTTCGGCTTACTTTCCTTGGTACAAATGCGCCAGGCACAGCTGCACCGCAGCCAGCAGGAACTGGCCGAGAGCCACGCGGCCGTGTCCGATCTGATCGCCGGCCTCCAGCAGTCCGCGTCCCCGCACGGACCCGACGAATTGGTCGGGATCGACGAGATCCAGCGGCGTATCGAGGTATTGGCGAGCCGGGCCAGCAAGGAATGCCTTTCCTTCATGCCGGGCGGCGCGCAGTCGGAAGCGAGTATCTCCGCGGGAATGCCACTCAACGAAGCCGCACTATTGCGGGGCGTGGCGATTCGCACGGTTTACCTGGACAGCGCGCGCAATGACACCCGCACCCAGAAGTACGCCGACTGGCTGGTCCAGCACGGCGGCGAAGTCCGCACGCAGCCGACGCTGCCGGCCCGCCTGCTGCTGGTCGACCGCGAGACGGCGCTGGTGCCGCTGGACCCGGAGAACACGCGCCACGGCGCCATCCAGGTGACGACACCGGGGATCGTGGCGCTGATGCGGGCGTACTTCGAGCAGCTGTGGCACAAGGCAACCCCGTTCGGCGCGGGCCGCGCCCGCGACGACGAAGGCCTGACCAGCCAGGAGCGCGTCCTGCTCGTGCTGCTGTCCCAGGGGATGACCGACGAGGTGGCAGCCCGCAGGCTGGGGCTGTCCCTGCGGACCGTCCGCCGGATGATGGCCGACCTCATGGACCGGCTGGGCGCGAAGAGCCGGTTCGAGGCCGGCATGCGCGCCTCCCAGCGAGGCTGGCTCAGCTGACCCGGCATCGACCGGCGCGCGGCCCCTACGGCGCAAGCGCGACCACGCGCGTGTCGCGCATCGGCATGCGGGCCATTGCGATCCGGGCCGCGAGGAGGCCGAACTGTGCGGCGAACCCGTCCTCGCGATCGGCGCCGGCCCCTGGTGGCGGTCGACCCCACCCCACAGCGCGCCTCAGCCTCGGCGAGGATCCGCCCGGTAGGCGGCGATCCTGATCCGCAGGCCCCGCAGGTGGACCAGGTCGACCTCGAACGTCGAGGCCGGCCGATACCCGGCAGCGGGCGCGCTCGTCCGGCACGGGCCGGTGAGGTAGACGAACTCGTCGTCCGGCTCGTACCGGGGCGGCGACCAGACCGCCGCGTCCCCCGCCGCGCTGTCCCCGCGCCGGGAGCGGGCCAGCCAGTAGACCGGCAGCTTCAGCACCTCCCCCAGCACCTTGTCCAGCGCGGGGAGCTCGGCTTCGGCGATCGCAAGACCCCGGCCGCTCCACACCCGCGGTGACCAGTAGCCGGCGGCGGCGTGGGTGAAGGTCGCCGTGTCGCCGGACGCGGTGATCGTCCAGTCGGCCACGGTCGTGAGAGTGGGCATGAGAGCTCCCGGCGGTCGCGGCCCCCAGGTCGGGTCCAGCGTAGTCGATCATGCCCGGGCAGGGGCACCGCCGGAGGCGGCCAGGGAGCGCGCCGACCGGCCGACGGGCACGAAAGGCGAGGTCAGCGCCCCCTCGTCGCACACAGGCCAGCCGTTGTTCAGCCGATATTCACCGAGGGGATCAGCAGAGGCGAGCAGGCGTGCGAAGCTGACCTGCGTGCACCGCTGGACCGCCGACTTCCTGGCCAGGGACCAGCCGTAGGAACGGGACCGCCCGCCGGCTACGGCGCGGAAGTCTTCACCACCGGCGCCGGGATCCACCCGGGCCCGAAGCACGTCACCGTCCAACCGGGACAGACCACCGAAGTTCCTTTCACGGCGGCGATCCCGGCCGACGCGCAACCCGGCTACCGCCGGTCGACAGCGCTACCGGGGTTGATCCGAGGCAGGTGCCGGACGACCGTTCCGGGTCGCCCGGTCACGCAGGAGTGCGGCGGCTCGCACACACCAGTCGTGGTGTTCCTGCTCGAACCGCCGACCGCGCAGGCACGTCAGGTAGGGCCCGATCGGAGAGCCGTCGCGCAGGTAGGTCTCCTCGTCGAGATCCCCGCGGAAACGCCGCAGGATCTTCTCGAGGATCTCCACCTTGGCCGCGGCCGCCGCGGCTCGTTGCTCCAGTTGCGCGATCACCGGTGCCGCGTCGACGTGGTCGATGGCCTGGACCTTGACCAGCAGGTCGTCGCGGATGAACGACGGCTTGCTCGCGGCGGCGGCGAACTGCGCCAGTTCGGCGAGGCCGGCGTCGGTGACCATGAACAGCCGCTTGGTGGGGCGGGTTCGCTGGACCACCTCCCGGCCCTCGATCAACCCGTCCTTCTCGAGCTTGGACAGCTCCAGGTAGAGCTGTTGCGGTCGGGCGTACCAGAAGTTGGCGACGCCCACGTCGAACGCCTTGGCCAACTGGTAGCCGCTGTACTCGCCGGACAGCAACGCCGCGAGCACAGCATGCCGCAGACTCACCGCGCCATCTCCTCCTCGTCGGCAGGGGTCGAGCCCATCATAGACATGGTTATGATTAGTCAACATTATGACTAGGAGGTTGGCGTGACAGTCAGCGGCAGGTACCTGCGCTACGTCGCCTTGGGCGACAGCCAGACGGAAGGCGTCGGCGACGGTGACGACACCGTGGGCCTTCGGGGATGGGCCGACCGGCTCGCCGAACACCTGGCCGTCGACAACCCCGATCTCCAGTACGCCAACCTCGCCGTCCGTGGCCGCCGCGCGGACGAAGTCCGGTCGGAGCAACTGGGACCGGCTCTTGCCCTGCGTCCCGACCTGGCCACCGTCGTCGCCGGAGTCAACGACCTGCTCCGGCTCCGAGTCGAAACCGCCACGGTGGCCGATCACCTGGAAGCGATGTTCGCCGCGCTCACCGGCTCCGGAGCCCGCGTGGCGACCCTGACCTTTCCCGACCTCACCAGGATCATCCCCCTCGCCCGGCCGGTTCGCTCCCGCATCCTCGACATCAACGACCGGATCCGTGCCGCGGCCGCCCGGCACGGAGTCGCCGTCGCGGAAATCGCCCTCCACCCCTCCGTTGCCGACCGCCGGTTCTGGAGCGAGGACCGGTTGCACTGCAGCCCCCTGGGACACCAACTGATCGCCGCCGCGGTCGCGCACGCCCTGCAGCTGCCGGGCAGCAACGGCTCCTGGCAGGAACCGCCCCCACCGTTGCCCCCGTCACCGTCGGCACAATGGCGCGCCACCGCGGAACTGCGCTGGGCGGCCACCTTCCTCGGGCCTTGGCTCGGCAGGCGCCTGCGCGGCCAGTCTTCCGGGGACCAGCGCACGGCCAAACACCCTCGACTCCACCGCATCGAAGGACCGCGGAGCTAAGGTCGGTTCGCGAGCGCGCACGCTGCCGGCCCCGCGACGACGTTCGAACGGCGCACCAGATGCCCACCGCCGTGCGGTGTGACCGGCATCACCGGAACATGCTGGGCGTGGCCGGACAGACAGTGGTGTGGAGCCAAGAATGCGGACCGGAGTACGCGCGGGTGATCACGCTGTGTTCGCCGAGCTGTTCGACCGCCACGCCGGTGGGGTGTACAACCATGCCTTCCGGCTGACCTGGTCGTGGTCGACAGCCGAGGACGTCGTGGCGCTGACGTTTCTGGAAGCGTGGCGGCTGCGGCACAAGATCGCCCCGGAGGGCGGCTCGTTGTTGCCGTGGCTGCTGGGGATCGCCACGAACGTCGCCCGCAACACCACCCGCGCTACGCGCAGGTATCAGGCCGCGCTGACCCGCTTGCATGCCGACCGGGCCACGCCGGACTTCGCTCAGGACGTGGCCGACCGGGTCGACGACGTCCGGGCCCTGGCCGCGGCACGGGCGGCGCTGGAGCGGCTTCGACCGGGTGAGCGGGATGTCGTGGCGCTGGTGGTGTGGGCCGGGCTCGACCAGGCGTCGGCGGCGCAGGCGCTGGGCATTTCCGTGGGCACCGTGCGATCCCGGCTCTCGCGTGCCCGGGCGAAACTGCGAGCGACGCGTGATTCCGCGGCCGCACCGGAACGCCACGGCGCGAGCGGACAGGTACAGGGCAGCCACACCACCGTGGCCTGGTCCGGACAGGAGGCACGTGATGAGCGCTGACCACAAGCGCGACGAGAACGCCGTCGCCGACGTAGCCCGGCTGCTGCCGACGCCACCAGCGCGTGCCCTGCCGGCCAGTCGCACCCACGCACTCAAGGAGCTGGTGTTGACCGAGATCACGCCAACCCGCAGCACCGTCCACGACGCACCACGCCGAAGGCGCCTGCCCCGCGCGGTCCTGCTGCCCGCGCTCGGCGCGGTCGTCGCGGCCACCGCCGTCGGGGTCGTCGTCGGTGTCGGCCGTCCCACCCCGGCACCGGCACCGGCACCGGCTGCGGCGCCGCCCGGTGCACCGGCGGAGCCGCCGGCGGTTCGGCTGCTGGCCCGTGTCGCAGCCGTCGCGGACTCGGGATCTTCGCCCGCGGTGCCCGACACCAGCTACGTGTACGTCGACACGTTGCAGGCATTCACCAGCGGCACCGACACCGGCAACCCGCACCCCGACCCGGCCTACCCCAAGCTGGGCGAGCCACGACCGCGGCAGATCTGGAAACCGGTCGCCGACCTGTGCGGGAAAGGCTTGCTGCGGCAGAACGGCCGCGACCTGGACATCACCTCGCGCAACGGATCCTGCCCGGATCACGGCAGCCTGAACAACCCCACCTACCGGCTGCTCGCCTCCCTGCCGACCGACCCACGCGCCCTGCTGGACCGGATCTACGCCGAGACCGAGGGACACGGCGTCACCCCCGACCAGGAAGCGTTCGTCACCATCGGCGACATGCTCCGGGAATCCGCCGCGCCGCCGCAGATCACCGCCGCGCTCTACCGTGCCGCCGCACTGATCCCCGGGGTCACTTCCGTGCCCGACGCCACCGACGCCGCCGGTCGCCACGGCGTCGCTGTCGCCCGCGACGACGGCTTCGTCCGCAACGAATGGATCTTCAACGCCGCCACCGACGAACTGCTCGGCGAGCGTGACGTGGTCACCAAGGACACCCCCGGCCGCGGCCGGGTGGGCGACGTCGTCGGCACCACCGCGATCATGACCAAGGCCATCGTCGCCGGTATCGGCCGGACATCATGACCTGGCCACGCCGGTAGCTCCGGCAAGCGATCGTGCCGTGCGCGGGGTGGCCGGCGCACGGCACGAAAGCGGGGTGACCCGCGGTTTATTCCGGCGTTCCCCGCTCGTCCCAGCAGTTGGCCGGTTCCCCTCGAAGCACGGAATCCGGCGCACACTGCGCGCAGGGGCCGGGAGAAGGGAACGCCGGGATGACCGCAGGAACGGGACCACGGATCGCTGTCGCGCTGGACGGCGCGGGCTGGCACCCCGCCGCGTGGCGGGAACCCGGGGCACGACCGCGCGAGCTGCTCACCGCCGGGTACTGGGCCGGCCTGGTCCGGGAGGCTGAGGCGGCCAAGCTGGACTTCGTCACCATCGAAGACTCGCTGGCCCTGCAGACGGTGAGCTCCCTCGACCGGCCCGGCGAGCGGACCGACCTCGTCCAGGGCCGCCTCGACGCCGTGCTGATCGCGGCCCGCGTCGCGCCGCTGACCTCGCACATCGGGCTCGTGCCGACCGCGGTGGTCACCCACACCGAGCCGTTCCACCTGTCCAAGGCCATCGCCACGCTCGACTACGTGAGCACCGGCCGCGCCGGCGTCCGCGTGCAGGTCGCCGGGCGCGCCACCGACAACCGGCACTTCGGGCGCCGCGACTTCGGCGAGTTCCGGCTCGAGGACTCCGCCGAACCGGACCAGCCCAGCCCGCTCGCCGACCTGTTCGACGAGGCCGCGGACTACGTCGAGGTACTGCGCCGGCTGTGGGACAGCTGGGAAGACGACGCCGAGATCCGCGACGTGACCACCGGCCGGTTCGTCGACCGCGAGAAACTGCACTACATCGACTTCAGCGGCCGCTGGTTCTCGGTCAAGGGACCGTCGATCACGCCACGGCCGCCGCAGGGCCAGCCGCCGGTCACCGCGCTGGCCCACGCCGCCATCCCCTACCGCCTGGCCGCCCGCTCGGCCGACGTCGTCCACGTGACGCCCTTCGACCGCGGACAGGCCGCCGCGATCGTCGCCGCGGTGCGCGACGAGCAGGAGAAGGCCGGGCGCGGCGGCGAGACGCTGCACGTCTTCGGGGACGTCGTCGTGTTCCTCGACGAGACCGAGCGGGCCGCCGCCGACCGCAAGGCCCGGCTCGACGACCGGTTCGGCGCCGAGTACACCTCCGACGCACCCATCTTCACCGGCACTCCGGCCGGTCTCGCCGACCTGCTGCTCGACCGGCAGCACGCCGGGCTGTCCGGTTTCCGGCTGCGGCCGGGCGCGGTGCCGCACGACCTCACCGCGATCACCCGTGGCCTGGTCCCCGAACTGCGGGCCCGGGGCGCCTTCCGCGCCGAGTACGAGGCGAGCACCCTGCGAGGACTGCTCGGTCTTCCCCGGCCCGCCAACCGCTACGCCGCAGTCTGAGGAGGCCGAGATGTCCCGGAAGCAGATCCACCTCGCGGCACACTTCCCCGGCGTGAACAACACGACCGTGTGGAGCGATCCCGCGGCAGGCAGCCACATCGAGTTCAGCTCGTTCGTCAAGCTCGCGCAGACCGCCGAGCGCGCGAAGTTCGACTTCTTCTTCCTCGCCGAAGGCCTGCGGCTGCGCGAGCAGAACGGGCAGATCTACGACCTCGACGTCGTCGGCCGCCCGGACACCTTCACCGTCCTGTCCGCGCTCGCCGCGGTCACCGAACGGCTCGGCCTGGCCGGCACCATCAACTCGACGTTCAACGAACCGTTCGAGGTCGCCCGCCAGTTCGCCTCGCTCGACCACCTCTCCGCCGGGCGCGCCGCGTGGAACGTCGTCACGTCATGGGACGCCTTCACCGGCGAGAACTTCCGCCGCGGCGGGTTTCTCCCCCAGGACCAGCGCTACGAGCGCGCCGAAACGTTCCTGCGCACCGCCTGGGAGCTGTTCGACTCCTGGCGCGGCGACGAAATCGCCGCCGACGCCGAGACCGGCGAGTTCCTGCGCAACCCCGAGGCGGGCGCCTTCGCCCACCACGACGCCCACTTCGACATCGAGGGCCGGTTCCCGGTGCCACGCAGCCCGCAGGGCCGCCCGGTGATCATCCAGGCCGGCGACTCCGACGAGGGCCGGGAATTCGCCGCGGCCACCGCCGATGCGATCTTCAGCCGCTACGGCACCCTCGAAGCGGGCCAGAAGTTCTACTCCGACGTCAAGGGCCGGCTGGAGAAGTACGGCCGCAAGCCGGAGCAGCTGGTGATCCTGCCCGCCGCGACGTTCGTCCTCGGCGACACGGACGCCGACGCCCACGAGCGCGCCCACGTCGTGCGCCGGCAGCAGGTCAGCGCGCAGACCGCGATCAAGTTCCTCGAACAGGTCTGGAACACCGACCTGTCCGGCCACGACCCCGACGGCCCGCTGCCTTCGTTCGACCCGGTGGTCGACGGGTCCACGATCGCGCCGGGCCGCGCCAGCGTCCGCATGTACCGCGACCCACTGGCCACCGCCCGGGAATGGCGGCAGCTCGCCGAGGCGAAGGACCTCTCCACCCGGGACCTCATCATCGAAGTCACCGGCAGGCAGACGTTCATCGGCGCACCGGCGACCGTCGCCGCCGCGATCGACGACCTCGTCCAGGCCGACGCGAGCGACGGGTTCATCCTCGTCCCGCACGTCACCCCGGGCGGCCTCGACGAGTTCGCCGACACGGTGGTGCCGCTGCTGCAGGAACGCGGCTCGTTCCGGGCCGAGTACACCGGGACGACCCTGCGCGACCACCTCGGCCTCGACACCTGAAGCATCAATGGCCGTGCCCGAAGAGACCGTCCCGCACCGTCACCGCAGCGCGGCGTCCAGCAGCGTGAGGGCGTTTTCGATGCCCTGGTCGAGAACCGAATCGGCGAGCTTCCGGTCGGCCAGGGCGCGGGAAAGCTGCAGTGTCCCGGCCATGCCGGCGTAGACGCTGAGCGTCTTCAGGCGTATCGACGCCGGATCGTGCGGCGCCAGGCGAGCGTCGATGTCGTCGACGACGGCCAGGACGCCTTCGGTGTACGCCTGCCTGGTGGCGGCCGTGCGGCGGCCGATCTCGTCGAGCAGGGCGGCCGACGGGCAGCCGTGGCCGGGGCTGTCCCGATGTTCGACCGAGAGATACCGGCGCACGATCAGCTCGGCACCGGCCCGGCCGGGCACCGGCGGGCCCAGCCTCTCGCACTGTCCGCGCAGCTGGTCGGCGACCACGGTGGCCACCAAGTCCTCTTTGGACTCGAAGTGGGCGTAGAAGGCGCCGTTGGTCAGCCCCGCGTCCGCCATCAGCGTCGCGATCCCCGAGGCGTCGATGCCGTCCCGTTTGAACCGGCGTCCGGCGGCTTCGAGGATCCGCTGTCTCGTCGCCTGCTTGTGCGCTTTCTCGTACCGCACCCGTTCTCCTCCACCTCGACACCGCCGGGTGGGCTAGGACACTCTGACGACGACCTTGCCCTTCGCGCGGCCGCTTTCGACGTGGGCCAAGGCGTCCTCGGTCGCCTCGAACGGGAACACCCGGTCCAGCACCGGGTGGATGGCCCCGGCGTCGATGAGGGAACCGATCGCGCGCAGCTGTTCCCCGTCCGCCCGCATGAAGAGGAACGAGTAGCTCACCTGGCGGCGTTTCGCTTCCCTCCGAGCCCGGTAGCTCAGCACCCACGTGGCCGGCCGCAAGATCCAGGACGAGCCGAGGTCTTTCGCGAAAGCGGGGTCGGGCGGGCCGGAGAGGGAAATGAGTTTCCCGCCGGGCTTGAGCACGCGGAGCGACTTCTTGAGCGTTCCCTCGTCCTGACTGTGCAGCACCACGTCGTAGTCGTGCAGGATCTCCTCGAAATCGTCCTGCCGGTAGTCGATCACGATGTCCGCGCCGAGACTCTTCACCAGGTCGGCGTTCGCCGCGCTCGTGGTCGTGGCCACGGTCGCGCCGAGGTGCTTCGCCAGCTGGATCGCGAAAGTGCCCACCCCGCCGGAGCCGGCCTGGACGAAGACTTTCTGCCCGCTCTCCAGGTTCGCCCGCTCGATCAGCGCCTGCCAGGCGGTCAGCGCGGCCAGCGGGACGGCGGCCGCTTCCTCCATGGTGAGCTTTTCCGGCTTGGGCGCCAGATCGGCTTCCTTCACCGAGATGAACTCCGCGAACGTGCCGCTCCGGTTCTGGTCCGGACGCGCATGGACTTCGTCGCCCGGCTTGAACCGCCGCACCCGTGATCCGGCGCGAACCACGACGCCGGCCACGTCGTTGCCCAGCACGAACGGCAGCCGGAACGGCAGGATGAGCTTGAACTCCCCGTCCCTGATCTTGACGTCCAGGGGATTCACGCTGGTGGCGTGCACCCGGACGAGGACGTCTTCCTCCCCCACCGCCGGCTCCGCAGTCTCGCCTAACCGCACGTTGCCGGCACTGCCGTAACGATCGACGATGAACGCTTTCATGATCTTCGGTTTCCTCTCGGGGCAGCTGCGGTTATCTTACGATCGTAATATTACGTACGTCAGACCATAGACTAGGCTGGAGTGAACGGCAACAGCGGCTGGAGGGAGCCCCGTGGCGCGCTACGGCAAGGAACACAAGCAGGTGACCCGGCAGCGGATCATCGAGACAGCCGGGCGCCGGTTCAAGGAGAGCGGCATCGACGGCTCCGGCATCGCCACGCTGATGGCGGACGCGGGACTGACCAACGGCGCCTTCTACGCCCACTTCGCGTCCAAGGAGGACCTCGTCGCCACCATCGTCGACGAGCAGCTGCGGGCGCAGGCCGCGACGTTCGGTGCACTGCCGGCCGGCCGCGCCGGACTGGAGCAGTTCCTGCACGAGTACCTGTCACCCCAGCACCGGGACGCCCCCGGCGCGGGCTGTCCCTCCGCCGCCCTGCTCGACGAGATCGGGCGCTGCGCGAACGAGACCAAGCACGCCTACACCGGTGGCGCGCGCGCCATCGTGGACGAGATCGCCACCCGCCTGGCGCCCGAGGATCCGCGGTCGGCGCGGGGCACGGCGATCGGCCTGTACACGATGGCGGTGGGCACGCTGCAGCTGTCCCGCGCCCTGTCCGATCCCACGTTCTCCGACGAAGTTCTCGAACAGGGCCTTCGGAACGCCCTCGCTTTCATGGCCTGAGGCTCTACCGCGCGAGGAACTCGAGCGCCTTGGCCACGAACTCGCCGTGGAACTGGAAGATGCCGCCGTGGCCGGCGTCGGGGTAGATCACCAGTTCACTGCCGGGCAGCCGGCGGGCCAGGTCGTGCGAGTTCTTCGTCGGCACCATCCGGTCGCTCTCGCCGTTCGCGACGAGCACGGGCCCGCGGATCACCGACAGGTCCACGGGCCGCGCCAGCCCCCACCGGTGAATGGCCTTGAGCTGGGCGCCGTAGGCCTTGAGCGAGATCGCCTTGTCCCGGTTGCGGGTGCGTTCCTTCAGGCGGCCCAGGAACTCCTTGCCCGCCCGGCGCCCGTTCGCGGTCCTGGTGAAGAACAGGAACTGCTTCGGGTCCTGCACCGTGAGCAGCGCCCGGATGGTGTCCAGGTGCGAAATCCTGGTCACGTTCTCGATGCCCTCGCCACCGGCCGGGCCCGAGCCCGCGATGATCAGCTTGCGGACGAGCTGCGGTTCCTCCGCGGCGATCACCTGCGTGATCATGCCGCCCATGGAGAACCCGAGGATGTCCACTTTGGTCAGTCCCAGCGCCCGGATGAAGACGACGGCGTCCCGCGCCATCTCCTCGATGGTCTTGGGGGTCGAGCCGGTGGACGCGCCGACGCCCCGGTTGTCGAACGTGATGACCCGGTGTTTCGCGGCGATGCCGTCGACGACCCGGGGGTCCCAGTTGTCCAGGACCGCGGCCAGGTGCGTGATGAAGACGACCGGGACACCGGTCTTCGGACCGAGTTCGCGGTAGGCGTAGTCCACCCCACCGGCGGAGATGGTGCGGGTCGGGGCGTCCCGATAGGACGTCACCACGTCGTCTTGGGAAGTGTTGTCGCTCATGGGATTTCTTTCTGCTGGCTGGGATTTTCCGTTTCGAGGAAGAGCTGGACCTGCGACCTGCTCGACCGCCTTGCGGGAAGCAACGGCGGGGATCATGGCTCGATCGCGCCGTCGGCGAACCCTTCCGCGGTGTGGTTCTCAAGGGCCTCAGCCGGGTAGGTCGTCATGCGTCTCTCTCCTCGTGGTCTCCCCCAGCGATTACATTATGACCATAATTCAATCGCGGCGGCAAGCCCCGGGGACATCGGGTGACGTGACCCCGCCGACACCCAGGTGACCGGCCCCGCCAGCTCGCGGCCGAAGACCGGAGTCCCCTGGGAGCGCTTCCAGACGGAAGGTAAGCACGGTGGAACTCCGCCGTAAAGCCTGAGGCTCGCCGGTCGCGCACCATGAGACATCGCTTCCCTGCACACAAGGTATTTTTCGACAGATTGACGACCACAAAAACGCAACGCCCACCCCGGGCGCATTTTTCGACATTTTCGCTTACGGAAACCGGGGGTCGTCGTCGGCCACCGAAAGGGTGTCGATATTCGACCGGACGGAGTACGCTGGCGAGCCGGAAAGCAAGTGAGATCCAACCCCCCTTTTTCGGCGTGGCGGCGAACCGTGGACAGCAGCTCCGATCGCCGACGGCCGGACTCATCGGAAACCGAGGAGGTGTCCGCGTGGCGGTTTCCTCACAACTGCAGAGCCCGCAGGTGTCGGTCGAGGAGCTGTGGCTGCGCACGATGGGTGACGATCCCGTGCCGGAGGGTGTCATCAGGCAACGGCTGCGAGCCGGCCGGATCAAGCGCCGACTGGGCCTCGGCCTGGCCGCCGTGGCCGCGGTCGGTGGCCTGATCGCGACCACGACGCCGACGCCGCAGCCGCCGAGGCCGGCCTCTCCGCCATCCCCGTCTCGGCTGCCGGAGTTCCCGGAGCGGCCGCCGAGGGGATACCCCGGCAGCGTCGCCGTTCCGGAATCGAGGCCGGCCGTGACGACCACGTCAGCCCCACCGTCGAGGGTTCCCCCGGCACCGGCTCCTCCGGTTCCGGCACCCGGACCGCGCCGGTCGGCCGCGCCTCCGCCTGCCATGGCGGTCCCGGGAGCCCCGGCAGATCCGGCTTCCCTTCCGGCCGTCGCCTGCACCGTCCGGTACGAGATCACGGACTCGTGGCCCGGCGGGTTCACGGCTTCGGTGTTCATCACGAACACCGGCCGTTCCGCGCTCTCGCCTTGGACGTTGACGTGGACCTTCACCGCGGATCAGCAGATCACGCACGGCTGGAACGGCGAATACTCGCAAACCGGCGGCCAGGTGACCGTCCGCCCGGCTTCGTACAACGCGACCATCGCGCCTTCCGGTACGGTCGACTTCGGGTTCAATGGCTCGTACACCTCCGCGAACCCCGGGCCGGCCGGGTTTGCCGTGAACGAAACCCGATGCGGAACCACCAATTAGCGGCCGCGGCCGCCGAGATGAATTCGACGAATTCACGTCCCACACAGGCATTGATTACCGGCCAGCACTTTTCCCGGCCGTTTGGCTGTGGTTTCATCACTTCGTTCTCCCTCTGAGAGCGCTCCCAGAGCGCGACCGAACCAAGGCGGTAACAGCAATGAAGCTGAAGCAAACCCTGTCCGTGATCGCGCTGGCCGCGGCCACCGTCACCGTGCCGGCCGTCGTGGCGGTGACCTCCGCGCACGCGGACACGCTGATCTGCGACCAGTTCGGGTCGGCCCCGGCAGGCAAGTACATCGTGATGAACAACCGCTGGGGCACCAGCGCCGAGCAGTGCATCAACGTCACGGCGAACGGGTTCCAGATCAAGAGCCAGCAGGGCGTCGCGCCCACCAACGGGGCGCCGGTCTCGTACCCGGCGATCTACGCGGGCTGCCACTACGGGGCCTGCTCGTCGGGCACGAACCTGCCCAAGCAGCTCAGCTCGATCGGCAGCGCACCGTCGTCGATCTCCTACAGCTACGTCGGCGGGACCTACGACGCCGCCTACGACATCTGGATGGACCCCACCGCGAAGACCACCGGGGTGAACCAGATGGAACTGATGATCTGGTTCACCCACCAGGGCAGCATCCAGCCCATCGGCAGCCCGGTGGGCAACACGTCCATCGCCGGGCAGTCCTGGCAGGTGTGGCAGGGCAACAACGGCCAGAACGACGTGGTCTCCTACGTGTCTCCGACCGCGCTGACGAGCTTGTCGTTCAACGTCATGGACTTCGTCAAGGACGTCGACGCCCGCACCCGCGTCGACAGCTCCTGGTACCTGACCAGCATCCAGGCCGGATTCGAACCGTGGAACGGCGGCGCCGGCCTCGCCGTCGACTCCTTCTCCGCCGACGTCGGCTGACCACCGGCGCGGTCGGTTCACCGCAGACGATCGCGGCCGTGAGCCGCTACGACCGGAGCTGCGCCACCACCGAGTCGACCAGGCGCCGCTCGAGGTCGGGGTCGTCGACGACCGCCCGGCGGAGCCCCCGCGAGGCGACGAACGAGATCAATGACCACGCGGCCACGTCGGCGTCGAGGTCGGCACGGAGGTCGCCCGCCCGCCGTCCCGCATCCAGCAGGCCGGCGAAGCCACGGACCACGCGCCGGATCGCCGTGCGCGCGGCCTGCCGGATGACCGGGTCGGAGCCCGAGGCCGTGCCCTCCACGAAGAGGACGCCGAGAGCGCCGGGCGCGTGCAGGGCGTCGAGGTGCTCGGGGGCCAGCAGTTCGCGCAGGACCTCCGGGACAGCGCGGTCCTCGGACGCGAGGGCGGCGAGGAAGGCGACCGCGGTGCCCGCGGCCTGCTCGAGCACCGCGGCGAACAGCTCGGCCTTCGAGCCGAAGTTCTGGAAGACCACCGGTTCGCTGACGCCGACCCGGGCGGCGATCTCGGACGCCTTCGTCCGCTGGTAGCCGTGCTCGGCGAACGCCGCGGTCGCCGCGGCGAGGATCGTCTCACGGCGTTGCTCGGCTGTCATGCGCGTCCGGCTGCGGGTCACGCGGCCATCGTAACCACCCTTGCCAGTGAACTTAGTTGCGACTAAGTTAGCGCCATAACTTAGTCGCAACTAAGCAGAGGAGACGGCGATGGCGCTGGGCAGATTGCTGGTGGGACACGGCGGCGAACGCGGCGAAGGCGCGCTGATCACGCAGGCGCGGCTGTACGAACTGGGCAGCAGGATCGGGTTCCTGACCCGCGGGCGCCGGTACCGCGAGCTGGTGCGGCGCTCCGGCGCACAGCCGGGCGACCGCGTGCTCGACGTCGGCTGCGGAACCGGCTACCTGGCCGGCATCGCGGCACGCGCCGTGACACCGGGCGGGTCGGTGCTCGGCGTCGACGCGTCCGAGTCGATGGTCGAGTACGCCCGCGGTGCGGTCGGCGCACCGTCATGCCGGTTCGCAGCAGGGACAGCGCAGGCACTCCCCTGCGAGGACGCGGAGTTCGACGTCGTGCTGTCCAGCCTGATGCTGCACCACGTGCCGGACGCCGACCAGCCCGCCACGCTGCGCGAGATGCTCAGGGCTCTGCGCCCCGGCGGACGGCTGCTGCTCGCGGACTTCCGGCCGCCGACGTCCCCGGTCATGCGGCGGCTGGTCGGCGCCCTGACCGGCCCGCGGATGCTGGACGCCCCGGACCGGCGGCTCGTCGGCCTGGTGCGGGCCACCGGATTCACCGTCGACGACGAAGGCACGCTCGGGATCCTGCACTACGTCAGCGCGACAGCGCCGGCCACCGGTCGTGCTCCCGGTCGATGACGTGTTCGTGGCGGTGCGGCGCGGCCGGGCCACGCAGCACCGCAAGACGTCTTACCTATCCTCGCCCAGGATGAAAGTTTCCCGCGCGCTGCGCCGGATGCCGGGAACATATCGGCTGCTCAGCGGCAAATGGTCAGGCCGATGACGCCGGGTATGGACACCGGCGAGAGCCGAGACCGAAAATCCATCACATGTTCTGGCCTCCTCTGGCCGGGACATGACGCTGTGCGAAGAGCGGCCGTCGCCGGACGAAGGAGTTTGCGTGAAGGACCTGCCCGTCGACCGCAGGCGCTTCCTCACCGCCGCCGCGCTGACCGCCGGGGCCGCCGCCCTGCCCCGAGGACTGCTGTCCGGCACGGCCGCGGCCGCCGTTCCACCGCAGTTCGCCCTTCCCGAGCGCGGTATCCAGGACACCGCCCCGGCCACGTCCTGGACGGACGGTTTCCTGACCGGCAACGGTGAGTACGGTGCCACGCTGTACGGCGCACCGACCCTGGAAAAGGTGATCTTCAACCACCACCGCTTCGTGCTGCCGAACGGCTCCCGATCGGTCACCCCGCCGGTGCTCGCGGGACGCCTGCCGGGTGTCCGGGACAAGGCGCTCGCCGGTGACTACGCCGGGGCGAACCGGGACTTCGCGGCCGGCTGGTCGCTGCGGTGGACCCAGACCTACCACCCGGCGTACGAGCTGCGGATCGCGACGCCGGACATGACCACCGCCAACGGCTACGTCCGCACGACCGACTTCCGCACCGGCGAAGTCACCACCGGCTGGGCCGACGGCTCCGGCACGTGGACCCGCCGGGCGTTCGTCTCCCGCGCCGACCGCGTGATCGTCCACGAACTGACGCCGGCCCCCGGCCGGACGATCGCCGCGACCTTGAGCGTGTACACCGCCTTGGAGGGCACGCCCGGGAACGTGGGCTTCACGACCCGCGCCACCGTCGCCGGCGGGTCCGGCTACCTGAACCTGCGCGGCAGCTATCCCGCCGGGCAGGGCGCGTTCGGCTACGAAGGCGTCACGCGCGTCGTCCCGGCCGGCGGCACCGTTTCCGCCACCGGGGCCACGATTGTCGTGTCCGGGGCGACGCGGCTGCTGCTGCTCACCAAGCTCGACCGGTACGAGACGCCGAGTGCGTGGGATCCCCAGCCGCTGCACACGGCGCTGGCCGCCGTCGACACCGACTACGCCGCCCTGCTGGCGCGGCACACCGCGATCCACACCGCCTGGTACGACCGCTCCCGGCTGGACCTGAACGTCTCCGCCGCCGACCGGGCGCTGCCGGTCGGCCAGCTGATCACCCGGCAGAACGGCAACCAGAGCATCATCGACCTCGCCCTGCTGGAGCGGCTCTACGACTCGGGCCGGTATCTGTTCATCAGCTCCAGCGGGATCCTGCCGCCCCGGCTGACCGGGATCTGGACCGGGACCTGGACCGGCGCCTGGGCCGACGACTTCACCACCGACGCCAACGTGAACCTCCAGGTCGCCGGCGGCAACATCCTGGACACCCCGGAGGCCATGCAAGGCTACTTCGCCCTCATCCTCGGGCAGCTCGCCCAGTGGCGCACCAACGCACGGAACCTTTACGGCGCACGGGGTTTCCTGGCTCCGTCCCGGACCGACGGCGAGTACGGGCACATGCTCCACTTCGACGCCGGCTTCCCCGGCCAGACCTGGACCGGCGGGGCCGACTGGCTGCTCTTCCCGCTCGTCGAGTACTGGGAGGTGACCGGCGACCAGGCGTTCCTGCGGGACAAGCTGGGGCCCGCGCTCATGGAGCTGGCGCTGTTCTACGAGGACTTCCTGACCCGGATCGACACGAGCGGCAAGGTCGTCTTCGTCCCGTCCTTCTCGATGGAGAACGCGCCCGGCAACACCCACGTGCTCCTGTCGGTCAACGCCACCGGCGACATCATGGCGGGCAAGCACGCGCTGCAGGCCGCCATCACCGCGGCCAACGCGCTCGGCGTCGAGCAGGGCAGCGGCCAGGGCGTCCAGCGCTGGACCGCGTTGCTCGGAAAGCTGCCCGCGTACCGGATCAACGGGGACAGCGCCCTGGCCGAGTGGTCCTGGCCGAGCCTCACCGACAACTACAACCACCGGCACGTCCACCACCTCTACGGCGCTTGGCCGCTGCACGAGATCACCCCCGAGACCCGGCCCGACCTGATCGCCCCCGCACTGCGGGCCCTGGAACTGCGCGGCGACGAGAACCTGTCGGCCCATGGCAGCCTGCACCGGGCACTGGCCGCCGCCCGGCTGAAGGACGGCGGGAAGGTCTACGCCAACCTCCGCAAGATCCTCGGCAACACCATGGTCTTCCGGTCGTTGATGACCTCGCACAACCCGAACCTGCAGACCTACAACGCCGACGCCGCCCACGCGATCCCCGGGGTGCTGGCCGAGGCGCTGCTCTACTCCCGGCCGGGGGTGCTGGAGATCCTCCCCGCCCTGCCCGGGCAACTGGCCAAGGGGTCGATCACCGGCGTCCGGGCGCGCGGCCGGATCCAGGTGCACAGCCTCGGCTGGGACCTGGCCGCCCGCACCGCCACGCTGTCCCTGACCTCGGCGATCGACCAGGACGTCACCTTGATCAGCCGCCGGGGCATGACGTCGGTGACCACCTCCGCGCCCGTCACCACGTCACCGCTGGGGGCGCACGCCCGAGTCGTGTCCCTGACGGCCGGCCGGCGCGTCGATGTCACCGTCGCGCTGGAGAACGGGTCCGTGCGGCTGGTCAACCGGCGCAGCGGGAAGGTCCTCGACGTCACCGGCGGCGGAACGGCCGACGGCGTGAAGGTCGTCCAGTGGACCTGGACCGGCGGCGCCAACCAGCAATGGCAGCTGCTGCCCAACCCGGACGGCTCGGTCCGCCTGGTCAACCGCAACAGCGGCCGGCTCCTCGAGAGCCCGGCCGGAGCTGCTCAAGGCACCCAGCTGGACCAGGCACAGGACACCGGCGCCGACAACCAGTGGTGGAAGCTCGCCGACACCGGTGACGGCTACCACCGGCTCGTCAACGTCCGCACCGGCCTCTGCGCGGACGTGGAGGGCGGCTCGGCGAGCGACGGCGCCCGGGTACTCGCCTGGGCCGCCAACACCGGCACCAACCAGCAGTGGCAGATCGTCGACGCCTGACCCGGCAAGGAGGGCACCATGCACGGACGCCGCATCCGGCGGCCGGGCGTCGTCGCCGCGACGGCGATGATCCTGCTCGGCGGCGTCACCGCGGTCACCACCACCGCGGCCGTGGCCGCCACGGTCGACACCAGCGCCTGGTACGTGCTGCTGAACCGCAACAGCGGCAAGGCCCTCGACGTGACCGGCGCGTCCACGGCCGACGGCGCCAAGCTCGTCCAATGGTCCCGCACCACCGCCACCAACCAGCAGTTCCAGTTCGTGGACGCCGACGCGGGCTACTACAAGGTCCGCGCCCGCCACTCCGGGAAGGTCCTCGACGTCTCCGGCAGGTCCACCGCCGACGGCGCCGCCGTGGTGCAGTGGCCCGACAACAACGGCACCAACCAGCAGTTCAGCCTCGCCGACTCCGGCACCGGCTTCCTCCGGCTGGTCAACCGGAACAGCGGTAAGGCCGTGGAGGTGCAGGGCGCCTCGACCGCCGACGGTGCCGCCGTCGACCAGCGCGGCGACGCGAACGACACGAGCCAGCAGTGGCAGCTCGTCCAGGTCGACGGCGGCAGCACGCCGCTGCCGCCCGCCTCGGGTCCCCGGCAGAAGGTCGGGTTCGATCGGGAGTGGAAGTTCGCTCGGTCCGATGTGCCGGGGGCCCAGAACCCCGGCTTCGACGACTCGGCGTGGGTCCCCGTGGCGTTGCCCCACGACTTCGACGCCCCCTACGACGTCGGCGGTGCCAAGGGCGGGGACTCCTTCTACGTCGGTGCGGGCTGGTACCGCAAGCACTTCACCGTCCCCGCGTCCTGGACCGGAAAGCGCGTCGAGTTCGAGTCCGAGGGGGCGTTCTCGGTCACCGACGTGTGGGTCAACGGGACCAAGGCCGGGACGCATCGAGGCGGCTACACGGGGTTCACCTTCGACATCACCGGCTCGATCCGGCCCGGCGACAACGAAATGTCGGTGCGCGTGGACAACAGCTGGCGGCCGGACCTCGCCCCCCGGACGGGCGACCACCAGTTCAGCGGCGGCCTGTACCGCGACGTCTTCCTGAACGTCACTAACGACGTCCACGTCACCTGGTACGGCGCCGCGGTCACCACGCCCGCGCTCACCAATCCCGGCTGGGACACGAGCAACCCGGCGTACTACCGCAACATCGACCTGGCGCAGTACCCGAGCGAACCCGAGCTGCGCGCGAACATCGCGGCCCGCCGCTCGAACGTGCGGGTGCAGACCGAAGTGCGCAACGACGGCCCCGCACCGGTCGACGTCCACGCGCGCCACGAGGTTCGCAAGCAGGGCTCGAACACCGTACTGGCGACGTTCGACTCGCCCGCACGGACGCTCGGCGCGGCGAGCACCACGACCCTCGACGCCGTGAGCGGGTCCCTCTCGGACACCGCCGGCATGCTGCAGAACCTCGACCTCTGGGCACCGGACAACCCCGCGCTGTACACGGTGACCACCTCGCTGGTGGCCGGTGACACCGTCGTGGACTCCTACGACAGCACCTTCGGTTTCCGGAGCGCGCAGTGGAAGGTGGACGGCTTCTACCTCAACGGCGCCAAGACCTTGCTGGTCGGGGCGGACGTCCACCAGGACCACGGCGGCTGGAGCAATGCCGTCACCGACTCCGGGTTCGAGCGCGACGTCCGCTACATCCGCGAGGCCGGCATGAACTTCATCCGGGGATCGCACTATCCCCACGACCCGTCCTTCGCGGACGCCACGGACGAGCTCGGCGTCATGTTCTGGTCCGAGAACACCTTCTGGGCCACCGCGACCGCAGGTCAGGAGCCTGCCCCGACCGGAAGTCCCGGCGACTACCGGGCCGACGGCTATCCGCAGAAGGCGGCCGACCAACCTGGCTTCGAACAGAGCGCCAAGGACGGCCTCCGCGACATGATCCGGGTCAACCGCAACCATCCCTCGATCGTCAACTGGTCGATGGGCAACGAGGTGTTCTTCACGTCTTCGGCCACCCTGAACAAGGCCAAAGCGCTCGTGAGCTCCTTGCGCGACTACTCCCACCAGCTCGACCCGACCCGCAAGGCCGCCATGGGCGGCGTGCAACGCGCTTCCCTCGACCAGCTCTCGATCTGCGACGTCGCCGGCTACAACGGCGACGGCGGAAAGATCATCAACACCTGGATGCCGAACGTCGTCTCGGAATACGGGTCCTCCACCTCCGACCGGCCCGGCACCTACGATCCGACCTACGGTGACCTCAAGGATCCGTCCGACGGGACCAGGTTCCGGCTCACGCCCGGAAGCGCGGGTCTGGCCATCTGGGCCGGCTTCGACCACGGCACGATCCTCGGCGCGAGCCTCGCCCGGATGGGCATGATCGACTACTACCGGCTGCCCAAGGACCAGTGGTACTGGTACCGGGCCAACAAGACGAGGTGGTCGGGCACCACCACCATCGCCGACCCCACCCCGGTGGCCCGCGAGCAGTCGGTGAACGGGACCGCGACCGGCATGACGCTCCAGGCCGGGAAGTACTCGTCGACGACGATCACCGACGACGGCACCACGGACACCCAGCTCGTGGTGACCATGCGCAACGCCGCCGGAGCCTGAGTCAACAACTCCCGCGCCGTCACGCTGACCGTGACCTCCGGTCCGGGCACCCTGCCCGGCGGCAAGACGTACACCTTCAACCCGGGTACGTCGGAGTTCGACGGGAAGGCGGCGATCGAGTTCCGCTCCTACTACCCCGGCACGACGACCATCACCGCGAGGTCGGCGGGCCTGCCCGACGCCACCATCACGGTCACCACCATCGACACAGCCGGCGCTGCCGGCCGGCCGGAACCCGCCGATTTCGGCAAACCGAGGTGAAACGCACCGAGCGTGAACGCCTTGGCGACGTCGCTGGTCGCCGTCACGATCGCGTTGTCCGCCGGACCGGAGGGGTGAGCTGCGCACCGTCGGCCGGCTCCGGCGCTTCGGTCGCGGGGATCGCCTCGGGCGCGTCCCCCGGGTCGGCCGGGACCGCGATTTCCTCGACCTCGGCCAACGGCCGGTCGAGCACGGACAGGGTCGTGCGGAAGAAGCCCAGCGCGATGGCGAGTGCGGCCATGACCGCCGTCAGCACCAGGATGGCGCCCGGGGCGCCGAGGCCGTCGGCGAGCAGGCCCGCGGCGAGGGGGCCGGCCCACTGCAGGGCCTGCGATCCGAGCCGGGTCGCCGCCGTCACGCGGCCGCTGTGGGAATCGGGCACCATGCGGACCTCGTACGCTTCGAGAACCGAATTCAACGGCACCGTCATGGTCATCGCGATCAGCAGGAAGACCCCGATCTGCCACGGCACCGGCAGCCACGCGATCGGGGCGAGCGCGATGACGAACACCCACAGCGCGCCGAACAGCACCTGCTTCGCCCGGAACCGCCGCAGCAGCAGGGAACTGGCGAACGCGCCGAGCACGCCGCCGGCCAGCGCCATCGCGTTGACCACGCCCACCACCGCGGGCGAGCCGCCCCGGTAGAGCACCAGGGCCACCAGCAGCAGCACGAACCCCTGGGTGACGGCGTTCAGCAACGCCGTCCAGACGATGTTCAGCCGCAGGTAGGAGTTGGTTCGGACCACACGCCAGCCGGCTCGGAGCTCGGTCACGAACCCGGCCCGGCGCTCCCCTTCCACGGCGTCCGGCCCCAGCGGTGTGCGGAGCAGCGCCGTGGCCGCCGCCACGACGAGGAACGAGACCGCGTCCGCCAGGAACGGGATCCACCGGAACAGGCCGAACAGCAGCCCGCCCAGCGGCGCGCCGGCCAATCGCGCGGCCATCGTGCTGCCGAGGCCCCGGGCGGTCGCCTCGCCGAACTGTTCCCGCGGGACGATGCGGCGCAGGGCCGGAGTCGTGGCCGCGTACTGCAGGCCCGCGGCGAGCCCGCTGCCGAGCGCGGCCGCGTCCAGCGCGACGACGGACGGGCTTCCGGCGTACACCAACGCCGCCACCACACCCAGCGCGACGGCCTGCACCACCGGGCACACCAGCAGGATCGCCCGGCGGGAGAACCGATCGGCGAGCGTGCCCCCGACCAGCATCGTGACGACGGCCCCGACCATGCTGGCCGCGCCGATGCTCCCGGCCTTCAGCGCCGAACCCGTCGAACCGAGCACCAGGAGCGGAAAGGCCGTGGTCGACAAACTGGTTCCCAGCGCGGAAAGCGCACTGCCCAGCCACCAGATCCGGTAATCACGGTTTGCCCCCAGTGGCACCGGTGGCCGGGCCGCCGCCGGGTCGTCAACGCGCGCCATCGCCCCTGCTCTCCTGTGGCTCGG
Organism: Streptomyces sp. MN03-5084-2B; assembly: GCA_033793495.1. Lineage (GTDB taxonomy): Bacteria > Actinomycetota > Actinomycetes > Mycobacteriales > Pseudonocardiaceae > Amycolatopsis. The sequence continues at coordinate 22,557 of JARAWT010000056.1, forward strand.
TCGAACCGACTGTGGCAGAACGATGCTTTCAGCCACCGGGTCCGGCCGGCCAGGCAATCGACCGGCAAGGTGCTGCCGGCCGATTGCCGCTCAGGCCGAAACGGCGTTGACGTATTCGCGCATCAACTCGGGCACCTCGTACACGTACTGGCGGTCACGCCGGACCCGGACCGCCGAAACGTCGACCAGTCCGGCCAGTGCACCGATCCCGTTGACGTCCGGTTTCCCGTTGTCGGAAATCAAATCCAACGCGTCGTCGATCGAAAACGTTTCGGTGAACTGCGAGAGCCGCGCCAGCATGCCGCGCTGGCGGTTGTCGAGCAACCCGAAGGCCCAGGCCATCCCCTGCCGCAGGGAACGCTGGTGGGACAGGCCGCCCAGCCCTTTCTGCTCGAGGATCGGCAGAATCGGGCCTTCCGCCAGCATCACGCCCAACGGGACCGAGCGCATGCGGAACGCGGCGATTTCGATGGCCAGCGGCAAGCCACCCAGCCGACGGCACAACTGCACCACACTCGGTATGCTGTCGCCGAGGTCCAGAGTCGGCAGGGCGGAGGCGACCCGCAGGCGGAACAGTTCCGCCGCGGCGGGGTAGGCCGCCCCGTCCTCGGGCTGGTCGACCGGCAGCGGCGCGACCTCCCAGACGTCCACCGGCAACGAGACCGTCGCCTGCAGCGAGGTGATCAGGACCCGCAGCCCCGGGTACTGGTCGAGCAGCTGCCGGATCACCGGCATGATCGCGTCCAGCACCCGCTCGGCGTCGTCGATCACCAGCAGCATCCGCAGATCGTCCCTGCCCGGACGATCCACACCGGAGTCTGCCGGCAGCAGCGAATCCAGCGCCCGGCAGATCTCGGCGACCGCGTCACGCTCGTCCATCGTCGCCAGGCCGGCCGCCCCCAGCTCGACGACGGCCACGCCGTCGGGGAACTTGTCGGCCAGCTGCGCGGCCGCCGCGAGCGCCAGCCGCGTCTTCCCGACCCCGACGGACCCGGTCAGCACCAGCGTCTTCCCGCACCGGATCGTGGACACCACGTGCATCAGGTCGGCCCGCCTGCCCACGGTGACGTCCTGTTTCGGCCGCAGCCCGACCCACTTCACGCCTTTCGGGACGACACTGACGTCCGGCCGCGGATCGGTGTCCATGCACAGGGAGCCCGCCGGATCGGCGAGCTCCTCCGAGAACAACGAAGAATTCTGCGACGGCGCCGCGGCACGCAACGCATCGACCAGCAGATCGACAGAGGAGCGACGAGGATTCCTGATCGCTCCGGTTTCCAGATTACGAATGGTGCGAACACTGACATTGGACCGTTCTGCCAGTTGTTCCTGACTCCAGCCAACAAGCTTTCTTCGCGCCACCAAGATAGCGCCCACTTGTCCACTGTCCACTGTGGCCCCCCAGCCTGGCGATTAAGTTTGTGAAACCAAATTGGTTGCGCAACCAATGGTTCGACGAACTACCCCGACGAGCCTACTCACGCTCAGCAGCCGTGTCAAAGAGCCTCCAGGCCGGCACCGGGACGACCGTCGAGGCCGGTCGGCCGACCCGATATGTATCGCCTGCCCCGGTTTGCGCCATCGGAACCGTCCGGCGCCCACCACTTCCGACACGGGCAATCCACCGGCACCGCCGTTTTCATCACCCGATGAAAGGCGCTGAGCTGGGCAAACGAGGCGCGACGGCCGATACGGCCACCACCAGGACAGGAAGGCCCCCATTCACGAACCTGAACAGGGTATTACGCGGGCACGACTACTACAACCGAGTGAAGTATCCCGCGGACCGACAGTCCGAAAATCGCGAGAATTCGGACAAACACCTTATATCGATCACCTTCACGGCGCCGGATTGCGTTCCCCGCCCCAGGAGCCGGCAGATTTCCCGGCGGATCGGCGCACGCTCAGGCGGGGATCTCCAGAATAACCTGAAAACCGTTCGCGTCCGGCTCCGCCACCAGCGTGCCGCCGAGCAGTTCGGCCCGCTCCCGCATACCGCGGATGCCGTACCCGGCTCCGCTGGCCGCCAGCTCGCCGGACCGCTCGGGCACCGCTCCGTTCTCGGGCCGGCGATCCCGCACGCTCATCCGGACCGCGTCCGTCAGGTACGCGAGGGTGATGGTGACGTCGTTGGCCGGTGCGTGTTTGCGGACGTTGGTCATGGCTTCCACCGCGACCTGCCGCACCACGAGCGCGGACTCGGCGGAAAGCGGTCTCGGCTCGCCGGTCGAGACGAACTTCGCGTCGTGGTCGGCGGCCAGGGAAACCAAATCCTCCGCGAGCGGAATCTGCTCGCCGCGCAGGGCCAGCACCGCCTCGCGCGCTTCCACCAGCCCCTTCTCGGCCATCCGCCGGGCCGCCAGCACCGCCTCGGTGACCGGCCCGGCCTCGGGGAGCCGCACCAGCATCAACCGGGCGGCGTCCAGGTGCACCAGCTGCGCGGTCAGGCTGTGGGCGAGCACGTCGTGGATCTCCCGCGCGATGCGTGCCCGCTCGGCGAGCGCCGCGGCCTCGGCCTTGGCCGCCTGGGCCGCCTGTTCCGCGGCCCGCGCGGCCTGCTCCTGGCGCAACAGCGACCGGGTGGTCTCCCTGGCTTCCTTGTCGCGCCTGCTGAGAAAGCCCACGGCGAAGGCGATCGCCGTGACGATGAAGAACGGCTGCCACGCATGCGTCGAGGCGATCACCGCCAGCGCGGCCGCCGCGAACCCCGCGGCCGCGGCGACCGGCGCCAGCTGCACCATCACCAGGGTGGAAATGCTCGTGGTCGCCAGCGCCAGCAGCTCACTGCCCAGCAGGAGCGCCCCGGCGATCACCCCGACCTTCACCGCCAGGCAGCCGGCCAGCAACGCGATGTTCCGCTGCCGGGCGGCGTGCCGGGCCGCGGCCGCCGCGAGGACGAGGACCACCTCGAGACCGACCAGTTCCAGCCTGCGGGTCAGCCTGTCCTCGGTGCCCGGCAGCTGGACGACCACCACGACCAGGCCACCGGCGGTCAGCACGGCCCGGACCACCCGGCCCGCGGTGCGGGCCGCCGGTGAGCCGAAGCGGTGAATCGCGCCGGGAGCCGGCCACGAGTCCCACAAACCCTGTGTCCCCATGCCCCCGATTCCTCACCACGGCGGGAACACCCGGTTCCCCGTCACGACAAGACTACTGGGAGTCATCGGACGGCGGCAAACGCCGGTGGTTCAGCTGTCCGCCGAGGCCGGGACGAGCCGGACGGACCTGGCGGACCGGATCGCGACCACCACGGTCCGGGCCAGGAGCATGGCGCCGAAGGAAATGGCGACGAACCCGAAGCTCGTCCCGGTGTCCATGCTGTTGCCGATCGCGTGGAACGCCTGCCGGCTGAGCACGAGGGCCGCCCAGAACGGGACGGCGATCCAGCCGCCCTGGAGCCAGGTCACCCCGTCGCTGTCCCGCGACACCTTGAGCAGCATGCCGTACACCGCGCCGAGCAGGATGCCGACCACCACGACCCCGGCACCGAGACCGATCGAGGTCCCGACCTTGGCGTGGTCGATCAGGTCCGGCTGGAGGCAGCCCAGGACCACCGGAATGACCGGGAGCAGCCACGTGAAGACCTTCAGCTTGTGCCTGCGGAACTGGCGGATGAAAACGAACACCAGCACGGCGACCGTAAGAACCGGCGTGATCGTCTCGCTCATCGGGAATCTTCGTCCTCACTGGTGAGAGAGTTCGGCTCACCACGTACCTGGATGCTTTGTCGTCGGATGGGTGCGGCCGGCGCTGGGGGTACCGGCCGCCGGCCAAGCGTAGGACCTCGACGCCGGGTTCCGCCTCGACTTCGGGGTAGAGGTGCCCATCTCCACCCGCGGGTGGAGATCGAGTGCCGGTCGGCGTGCCGCCCGGCAACGCCGGCCGGCCCGCCGATTGCCGGTTCCCTGCCTGGTAAGGCTTTCGTCCGCGCGCAAGCATGGTCGGCGCGGACCGTACCGGCCCTTCAGTCCACCACCGCCACGGTCGTGGCCGACGGGCCCGTGCACAGCTGCCGACCGAGTGGGAGATGCCGTTGTGACAGCTATCGATTCTCCGCTGGAAGCGGCACTTCCCTTGTCCCCCTTGCAGGAGGGCCTGTTCTTCCACGCCCAGCTCAACCGGGACGGCCTCGACGAGTACACCAGCCAGCTGGCGCTGCGGCTGGACGGGGAGCTCGACCCGGCTCGCCTGCGCTCGGCGTGCGAAGCCGTCGTGGCGCGGCACGCCACGCTGCGGACGAGCTTCCAGCACCGCAAGTCCGGTCAGCCGGTGCAGCTCGTGCACCGCGACGTCACCGTCCCGGTCGCCTTCGTGGACTTCAGCGCCGAGGCGGCCGCGGTCCGCGAGACCCGCCTGCTCGGCCACCTCACGGAGGAACGGCTGCGCGGCTTCGACATCACCCGGCCGCCGCTGCTGCGGTTCGACATCGTCCGGCTGGCCGACCGGCAGCACGTGCTGGTCCTCACCCACCACCACATCCTGCTCGACGGCTGGTCGCTGCCGATCGTCGTGCGCGACCTCATCGCGCTGTACGCCGCGGACGGGGACGGCGCCGCGTTGCCGCCGACGGTCTCGGTGGCCGGTTACCTCTGGTGGCTGGCGAAGCAGGACAAGGACGCGGCCGCGGCGGCGTGGCGGGACGCGCTGGCCGGGCTGCCCGCCCCCACCCTGGTCGCGCCGGGGCAGGCCGTGGACCGCGACCGGATGCCCGCCCTGACCGTGGCCGAGCTGCCCGCGCACGCCTCCGCCGCGCTCGCCGCCGCCGCACGCGCACGGGGACTGACCCTCAACACGATCGTGCAGGCGGCGTGGGCGCTGGTGCTCACCACCCTCACCGGCAGCACCGACGTCGTGTTCGGGCAGACGGTTTCGGTCCGGCCGGCCGGTGTCCGCCGGGTCGAGGAAATGGTCGGGCTGCTGATCAACTCCGCGCCCGTGCGCGTCCGCCTGGACCCCGCGGAACCGCTCGAGGTCCTGCTCGACCGGTTGCAGGCAGAGCAGTCCGCCCTCTCCGACCACCACTTCCTCGGGCTCCCGGAGATCCAGCGGCTCGCCGGCCGCGGACCGCTGTTCGACACCTTCGTGGCCATCGGCACCACGCGGACCGAAAAGGACGCCGCCGCCTTCGAACCGCTGCCCGGGCTGCGCGTCACGCCGATCACCGGTGACGCCGACGGCGGCGCGCGGGAGGGTGCGCTCGGGTCGACGCACTACCCGCTGAGCCTGCTCGTCGTGCCCGGTGACCGGATCCTGCTCGAACTGAACCACCGGACCGAGGCGGTCACCGCCGAGCAGGCCCGGCGCGTGCTGGCCCTGCTCGAGTCCGTCCTGACCACGATCGTCGAGGCGCCGGCCACGCTCGTGGGCCGCGTCGAGCCGCTCGACGCGGCCGAGCGGGCCACCGTGCTGGACTGGGCCACCGGCCCGGAACTGGACTTCCCGGCCGACACGCTGCCGACGCTGTTCGAAGCCCAGGTCCGGCGGACGCCGGACGCGACAGCGCTTTCCGACCGCACGACGACGCTGACCTTCGCCGAGGTCGATGCGGCGGCCAACCGGCTCGCCGCCGAGCTGACCGAGCGGGGCGTCGGTCCCGAGGACCACGTCGCGGTGCTGTGGCCGCACAGCGCCGAGCAGATCGTCGTGCTGCTCGGCATCATGAAGGCCGGCGGCGCCTACCTGCCCATCGACCTCACGCTCCCGCCCGACCGGATCGCCTTCCTCCTGGCCGACGCCGCTCCCGTGGTGACACTCGTCGCGGAGGGCGTCCACCACGGAGTGCCCGAGGGCGCGCTGACCCTGGCCGAACTGGACCTCGACCGCCATCCCGCGCACACCGGCACGAACCCCCGGCTGCGCCCGGACCACCCCGCCTACGTCGTCTACACCTCCGGTTCGACGGGACGGCCCAAGGGCGTGCAGACGCTGCACCGGTCGGTCATCTCCTACCTCGCCTACGCCCGGCAGGCCTACCCCGGGCTGGCCACCTCGGCGGTGGTCCACTCGCCGATCTCGTTCGACCTCACCATCACGGGTGTCTACGGGACGCTCAGCGCGGGCGGCCACGTGCACCTGGCCGGGCTCGACGAAACCGAGCCGCCCCCGGTCGGCCCGGCGCCGTTCGGCAAGGCCACGCCGAGCCACCTGCCCCTGCTGACCGGCACGCACCCGTGGCTGGCTTCGACGCGGGAACTGGTGCTGGGCGGGGAACAACTGGTCGGTGAGGCGCTGCGCGAACTGCGCGCGAACATCCCGACCGTCACGGTGATCAACGAGTACGGGCCGACCGAGACGACCATCGGGTGCATGCAGTACCGCATCGAGCCCGGCGACGAGGTCGGACCCGGTGCGGTGCCGATCGGCCGGGGCATCCCCAACATCGACACCTACGTGCTGGACCCGTGGCTGCGGCCGGTCGCCGCCGGCGTCCCCGGCGAGCTGTACATCGGCGGGATCGGCCTGGCCCGGGGCTACCTCGGGCGGCCCGGCCTGAGCGCGGAGCGGTTCGTGGCCAGCCCGTTCGGCGGGCCGGGCGACCGGATGTACCGCACCGGCGACGTCGTCTGGTGGTCGGCCGACGGCCAGATGGTCTTCAGCGGCCGGTGGGACGACCAGGTCAAGATCCGCGGGCACCGCATCGAGCTCGCCGAGATCGAGGGCACGCTCACCCGGCACCCCGAGGTGAGCCAGGCCGTGGTGACCGTCCAGGAGAGCGGGCGGTCCCGGCGGCTGATCGGCTACGTGGTGACCACCGGCGCCGGCGCGTTCGACCCCGGGCCGCTGCGGGAGCACGCCGCGGCCCAGCTGCCGGACTACATGGTGCCGGAGGCCTTCGTCCGGCTGCCGGAGCTGCCGTTGACCGCGACCGGCAAGGTGGACCGCACCGCGCTGCCCCCGGTCCCGGCGGACCGGGCACCGTCGGCGGCGCAGCCCGCGCGCACCGACGTCGAACAGCTGTTGTGCCGGCTGTACGCCGAGGTGCTCGGCGGCACCGAGGTCGGCGTGCACGACGGCTTCTTCGAGCTCGGCGGCGATTCGATCCTGTCGATCCAGCTGGTGGCCAAGGCCCGGCAGGCCGGGCTGGCCCTTTCGCCGAAGGACGTGCTCACCCACCGCAGTGTGGCCGCGCTGGCCGCACTGCCCGGCCTGGCCGACGCCGGGCGGGCCGAGCCGGCCCCGGCCGACGACGGCACCGGGAAGTTCCCGGCCACCCCGATCGTGCACCGGCTGCGCGAGCTCGGCGGCCCGGTGGACTCGTTCAACCAGTCCACGCTGCTCACGGTGCCCCCGGGGCTCGGCATGGCGCACCTCACGACGGCGGTGCAGGCACTGCTCGACCGGCACGGCGCGTTGCGGATGCAGCTGACCGACGACTGGTCGCTCGTCGTGCCACCGCCGGGATTCGCGGCGGCCGGGGACTGCGTGCAGCGGGTCGACGTCGCGGGCCTGACCGGCGCGGCGATGGCCGCGGCCGTCGACGAGCACGCGGCCCGCGCGGTGTCCCGGCTGCGGCCGGCCACCGGACGCCTGGTCCAGGTGACGTGGTTCGACGCCGGGACCGAGCGGGGCCGGCTGCTGGTGGTGGTCCACCACCTCGCCGTCGACGGCATGTCGTGGCGGATCCTGCTGCCCGACCTCCACGCCGCCTGGCGGGCCGCGCGCGACGGCACGGCCGCCCAGCTCCCGCCGGTGCCGGTTTCGCTGCGCACCTGGAGCCTGGCCCTGACCGAGGCGGCGGGCCGGCCGGAGTGGACGGCCGGACTGGACCACTGGCGGCGGGTCCTCGCCGGCGACGACCCGGCGCTGGGCGAGCGCGGCCTCGATCCGCGCCGGGACGTCCGGCGCACGGCCGGAACGCTCGCGGTGCGGCTCTCCCCCGACGAGACGCGGCCGCTGCTGACCACCCTGCCCGCGGCGTTCCGCGGCGGCGTCAACGACGTGCTGCTCACGGCGCTGGCGCTGGCCGTGGCGAGCCGGCGCACCGCCCGCGGCACCGGCGGCGGCACCGACGTGCTGGTGGACCTCGAAGGACACGGCCGGGAGGACATCGGCGGCCTGGACCTGTCCCGCACCGTCGGCTGGTTCACCACCCTGCACCCGGTTCGCCTCGACCCCGCGACGACCGGCCTCGACGACGTGTCCCTGGGCCGGGCGCTCAAGCGGGTCAAGGAACAGCTGCGGGCCGCCGGGGACCACGGCATCGGCTACGGGCTGCTGCGCTACCTCGACGACGAAGGCCGGGCCGCGCTCGAAGGCCGGCCGGGACCGCAGATCTCGTTCAACTACCTCGGCCGGGTCGCCACCGGATCGACCGGCGAGTGGGGGTCCGCCGGCGAGTCCCCCGCGCCGCCGGTACCCCCGGACTTCCCGCTTTCGCACGTGCTCGAACTCGACGCCGTGACCGAAGACCGCCCCGACGGCCCGCACCTGAGTGCGACCTGGAGCTGGGCCTCCGCGCTGCTGTCCGAAGAGGACGTCCGGCTGCTGAGCGACGCGTGGACGGCCGCGCTGCGGGCGATGGCGGCGCACGCCGACCGGCCGGCGCTGGGCGGCCTGACCCCGTCGGACGTCTCGCTGCCCGGCGTCACCCAGGACGAGCTCGACCGGCTGGCCGTGGGATCGCCGGTGACGGAGGTCCTCCCGCTGTCTCCCACGCAGCAGGGTCTGCTGTTCCACGCCCGGTACGCCCCCGATGCGCTCGACGTGCACAACGTCCAGCTGGTGTTCGAACTCGAGGGCTCACTGGACCCGATGCGCCTGCGCCGGGCGTGCCAGCAGTTGGTGGACCGGCACGACACCCTGCGCACCCGGTTCGTCCAGCTGGCTTCCGGCGAACCCGCGCAGGTCGTCTCGGCGCGGGTGCCGCTGCCGTGGCAGAGCATCGACCTGCGGGAGCCGGGCGAACCCGAGCCGCGGCAGCTGCTGGACGAACTGCTCGCGCACGACCGCCTCGAGCCGTTCGACACCGGGCAGGCGCCCCTGCTGCGCGGCAAGCTGGTGCGCCTGGGCAAGTACCACTACGCCCTGGTGCTCACCCAGCACCACCTCCTGGCCGACGGCTGGTCCGGTTCGATCCTGCTGCGCGATCTGGCCCACCTCTACCAGCGCCACGGCGATCCGGCCGGCCTGCCGGGCATCACGCCCTACCGCCGCTACCTCGAGTGGCTGGACCGGCAGGACACCGGCGCGGCCCGCGCCGCGTGGCAGAAGGCGATGGCGGACCTGCCGGCCCCCACCCTGGTGGCACCCGGCGCCGACGTCGCGCACGTGCGTGCCCTGCCGGAAACGCGGACCGTGGTGCTGCCGGAGGCCACCACCGCGGCGCTGGGCGAGCTGGCCCGCACCCACGCCGTCACGCTGAACACGGTGGTCCAGGTCGCCTGGGCGCTGACGCTGCACCGCCTCACCGGGCTCTCGGACGTCGTGTTCGGCAGCACGGTTTCCGGGCGCTCGCCGGAGCTCCCCGGCTACGCGGACATCGTGGGCCTGATGATCAACACCGTGCCGGTGCGGGTCCGGCTCGACGCGAAGGACAAGCTCGGCACACTGCTGGCCGAAGTGCAGGGGCAGCAGGCGGAGCTCACCGAGCACCACCACCTCGCGCTGGGCGAGATCCGGCGCGTCGCGGACGCGGGCGCGCTGTTCGACACCTGCCTGGTGTTCGAGAACTACGCCACGCCGCAGCAGCACTCGCCGTCCGGCACGCTGAGCATCGCCGAGGTGCGCGGGCACGACCCGTACCACTTCCCGCTCAAGCTGACCGTGACGCCGGAAGAGCGGCTGCACCTGGTGTTCGGCCACCGGCCGGACCTGCTGAGCGCGGCCACCGCGGAACGCGCGGCCACCGGCTTCACCGAGCTGCTCACGGAACTGGCGGAGCGCCCGGCGCCGTCCGTCGGCGAGTTCCTGCCGGACCCCGGCCGGGTGCGCGCCGTCCAGGACACCCTCGCCGGGCTCGTGGCCGAGGTGCTCGGCACCGAGGCACCCGGTCTCGACGACGACTTCTTCCGGCTCGGCGGCGACTCGCTGCTCGCCATGCGCCTGACCGGCCGGATCCAGGCCGCCCTGGAGTCCACAGTGGACATCCGGGCGATCTTCCACGCACGCACGGTGCGGCGCCTCGCCGCCCGGTGCGTCCTGACGTCGCCGGGTTCCCCCGGTGACGAGCACCCGCAGCCCACGACGAAAGGCACCCGGTGACCCAGAACCCCTTCGACGACCCGGACGGCACCTTCCTGGTCCTGCGCAACGAAGAGCGGCAGCACTCCCTGTGGCCGTCCTTCGCCGAGGTCCCGGCGGGCTGGACGGTCGTGCACCCGGAAGACAGCAGGCAGGCCTGTCTCGACTACGTCGAGGAGCACTGGACCGACATCCGGCCCCAGAGCCTCGTCGACGCGATGGACTCGGCGTGAGCGGCGGTGACACGACGGTCGTGGTGACCGGGCTCGGCGCGTTCACCCCGCTCGGCACGACGGTCAAGGAAACCTGGACGGCGCTGCTCGACGGCCGGAGCGCGGTCGCGAAGCTCGACGAGCCCTGGGCGGCCCGGCTGCCCGTCCGCCTCGCGGCCCGGGCGGCGGCGGATCCCGCCGAGCTGCTCGGCCGGGTTCCCGCCCGGCGGCTCGACCGGGTGGGCCAGTTCGGTGTCCTGGCGGTGCGCGAGGCGTGGGCCGACGCGGGCTTCGTCGAGCCGGCGGGTGCGCACGGCGGACCGGACCCGGACCGGGTCGCCGTCGTGCTCGGCACCGGTGTGGGCGGGGTGCACACGATCGTCGACAACCACGAGCAGCTGCGGAACCACGGACCGCGCAAGGTTTCGCCGCTCGCGCTGCCGATGCTGATGAACAACCACGCGGCGGCGCAGGCGGCGCTGGAGATCGGCGCCAGGGCCCAGGCGACGGCACCGAGCACTGCCTGCGCGGCGGGTGCCGAGGCCGTTGCCGCCGGCCTCGACCTCATCCGCCTCGGGCGGGCCGACGTGGTCGCGGTCGGCGGGACCGACGCCGGCGTCCACCCGCTGATCGTCGCCGGGTTCGCGCAGATGCGGGCGTTGTCGGCCCGCAACGACGAGCCGGGGCGGGCGTCCCGCCCGTTCGACCACGCGCGCGACGGGTTCGTGCTCGCCGAAGGCGCGGCCGTGCTGATCCTCGAGCGCGCTTCCCACGCGGAAGCGCGCGGGGTGCGCGGCTACTGCACCTTGGCCGGCGCCGGCCTCAGCTCCGAAGCCCACCACATCACCAGCCCGCACCCGGACGGCGCGGGCATGGCGAGCGCGATGCGCCGGATGCTGTCCGACGCGCGCCTCGAGGCCGGCGACGTGGGGCACGTGCACGCGCACGCCACCTCGACCGGTGGCGGCGACGTCGCCGAGAGCCGGGCCATCGGCTCGGTGCTCGGGCTCGGTACCGTCCCGGTCTCGGCGATCAAGTCGATGACCGGGCACCTGCTGGGAGCGGCGGGCGCACTGGGCGCGGTCGCTTCCGTGCTCACCCTGGTGAACCGGGTCGCGCCGCCCACCGCCAACCTGGACGACCTCGACGACCGGATCGACGTGGACGTCGTCGGGACCTTCCCGCGGGAGCTGCCGGCCGCGCCGCGTGCCGCGGTCTGCAACGCCGCGGGTTTCGGCGGCCACAACGTGTCGCTCGCCTTCACCCCCCACCCCTGAGAACCCGGCCGAACCGGAGGCACCAGCCATGCAGCGGACCATGCTGAAGTCGAAGATCCACCGCGCCACCGTCACCCAGGCGGACCTGAACTACGTCGGCTCGCTCACCCTCGACCCGGTCCTGATGGAGCAGGCCGACCTCCTGCCGGGCGAGCAGGTGCACGTCGTCGACGTCAACAACGGCGCGCGCCTGGAGACCTACGTCATCGAGGGCGAGCGGGACACCGGCGTGGTGTGCATCAACGGTGCCGCCGCCCGCCTGGTGCACCCGGGCGACATCGTCATCATCATCGCCTACGCCACCGTCGACTACGCCGAAGCCGCCGCCCTGCAACCCCAGGTCGTGTTCGTCAACGAAGTCAACGCCGTGGTCAAGGTCGGGACCGACCCGGCGTCCTGACGCCGCTTTCCGCAGTGCCCCCGAACCACCGGACCGGGCGCGCCCACCCAGCCGAAGGGACCCCAGCAAGATGATCACCGAGTCCCGGGAGGAACAGGACTCCACACTGTTCACCCTCGAACAGACCACCGCCAGCCTGATGGAAGTCGACGCGTCCTTCCGGGCCAACCTGAACTGGAACTACGGGGAGCGGAACAACCGGATCTGGGCGCTCTACGAGAAGAACAAGGTCAGCCAGTGGAACGCCGCGACGGACATCGACTGGGACCACGACGTGAAGTTCGGCGCACCGCTCGACGAGTGGCAGAGCCGGGGCGTCGCGTCGTTCGTCGTCGGCACCGACAGCCCGGTGCCCGCGGAACTGCTCAACCAGTTCCGCTGGGAGTACCAGGCCTGGATGGTGAGCCAGTTCCTGCACGGCGAGCAGGGCGCGCTGGTCACCACGGCCCGGCTGGTGGAGACCGTGCCCGACATGGAGGCCAAGATCTACGCGGCTTCGCAGGTCGCGGACGAAGCCCGGCACGTCGAGGCCTACGCCAAGTACATCGACGAAAAGCTGGAAACCTCGTACCCGATCAACGCCGGGCTCAAGGCACTCCTGCGCGACCTGCTGAAGGAGTCCAACTGGGACATCGTCTACCTCGGCATGCAGGTGATCGTCGAAGGGCTGGCGCTGGCCGCGACGCGGCTGGCGAGCACCGGGTTCGGCGACCCGATCATCACCGCCATCACCAAGATGATCGCCCGCGACGAGGCCCGGCACATCGGGTTCGGCGTGGTCGCCCTCACCGGCATGTACGACAGCATCACCACCGCCGAACGCGACGAGCGCGAGGCGTTCCTGCTGGAGTCGATCCACCTGATGTCCCGGCGTTTCCTGCTGCGCGAAGTCTGGGAACGCATGGAGCTCGACGTCGAGCGCGGGATCACCTTCGCCCGGAACGACCCGATGATGTTCGGCTACCGGCAGCTGCTGTTCCAGCAGGTGATCCACATCCTGCGCCAGCTGGGCATCCTGACCCCGAAGCTGCGGGAGCTCTTCCTGAGCGAGTCACTGGCCAAACCGGAAGCGTTCCGCGGGATGTCCTGACCCGGCTGGCCCCACCGATCGGAGAACCGGCGTGCGTTCGCACTGCGAAGACGTTGTCGTCACCGGCCTCGCGGCGACCACGCCGCTGGGCGGGGACATGCGGGCCACCTGGCGCGAGCTGCTGGCCGGCACGTCCGCGGTGACCGGGCTGGCCGAACCGTGGGCCGCGGAGCTGCCGGTGCGGATCGCCGCCAGGGCCGCGGTGGAGCCGGCCCCGCTGCTCGACCGCGTCGTGGCCCGGCGGACCGACCGGGCGGCGCAGTTCGCGCTCGTGGCGCTGCGCGAAGCGTGGCGCGACGCCGGTTTCACCGCCGCGGCGGGCGAACCGGGCCAGCCGGAGCCCGCGCGGGTCGGGGTGGCCATCGGCAGCGGCATCGGCGGTCTCGGCACGCTGCTGGCCACGCACGACCTGGTCCGCGCCGGGAACACCCGGCGGGTGTCGCCGTTCGCGGTGCCGATGCTGATGCCCAGCTCGGCAGCCGGGCTGGCCGCGCTGGAGCTCAACGCGACGGCGGCCGCGCACGCCCCGTCGACGGCCTGCGCCGCGGGCGCGGACGCCATCGCCGCCGGGCTGGACATGATCCGGCTGGGCCGGGCGGACGTCGTCGTCGCCGGCGGCACCGAGGCGATCGTGAACCCGTCCGCGCTCACCGCGTTCGCGACGATGAAAGCCTTGTCGCGCACCAACGAAACGCCGTCGATCGCCTCCCGGCCCTACGACAAGAAGCGGGACGGGTTCGTGCTCGGCGAAGGCGCCGCGCTCCTGGTGCTCGAGTCCGCGCGCCACGCCCGGCGGCGGGGCGCGCGCGTCTACGCGGAGCTGGCCGGGTCCGGCGTGAGCGTGGACGTCCACCACATCACCCGGCCGCATCCCGACGGCCGCGGGATGGCCGAGGCCATCGGCCGGGCCATGGCCGACGCGCGGATGCCGGCCTCGGAAGTCCGGCACGTCAACGCCCACGCGACCTCCACCCCGCTCGGCGACCTGGCCGAATCGGCGGCCATCACCTCGGTGCTCGGCACGCGGGGCCACGCCGTCTCGGCGATCAAGGCCTCCGCCGGGCACCTCATCGGGGCGTCCGGCGCGCTGTCCGCGGCGACGACGGTCCTGGCGCTGCACCACCGCACCGCGCCCCCCACGACGAACATCGAGGACCTGGACGACGCCATCCGGTTCGACGTCGTCCGGGACGAACCCCGCCCGCTGCCCGCCACCGGGCCGCTGTCGGCGTTGAGCAACTGCGCGGCCTTCGGCGGGCAGAACGTGGTGCTCGCGTTCCGCACCTGGAACAGCTGAAGGGGGCCGTGCGGTCGCACGGCCCCCTCCGAAGTTTTCAGACCGGCAGCAGTTCCCGGACTTCGCCGTTGATCCGGCCGTCGCACAACGCCGACCACATCACGCGGCGCCGCGGCTTGCCGCTGGAGGTGACGGCCAGGCCGCCCCGCGGCAGCTGGGCGACGAGCAGGTTCGCGTCGCCCAGCGCCTCGCTGAGCACCTGGTGGGCCGCCTGTTCCCAGTCCGGCGCGGGCTTTTCGAGCACGGCCACGCCGGTGGCCCGGCCGTCCCGGTGGCCCAGCAGCACCGCGACGCGGCGCTCGGGGATGCCCAGGGCGTGCAGCTGCGACTCCAGGGTCTCCGCGAACACCATCCGGCCGCGCACCTTGAGCCCGTCACCGAGCCGGCCGACCACGAACAGCTGGCCCTCGTGGAGGAAACCCGCGTCGCCGGTGTGCAGCACCCCACCGTCGAGCGCGGTCCCCGAAGCCGAGCCGGGGTCGCCGACGTACCGGGTCGCCACCGAGGTGCCGGTCACCAGGATCTCCCCGACGGTCCGGTCCGGGACCGCCGCCCCGTCGTCGTCGACGACGCTGATGGTGATTCCGGCCAGCGGGCGTCCGCAGCCGACGATCCGGCTGTCCTCGGCGACGTCCGGACCCACCGCCGTCCACCCCTCCCTCATCGGGAGGCCGGTGACCGCGAGCGTGGCCTCCGCTCCTCCGTACGCGGGCTTCAGTGCTTCGCGGTCGAACCCGTGCGGCCTCAGCAGTTCGTCGAACGACTCCAGCACCTGGGGGTCGATCCGCTCCGCGCCGAGGATCACCGACCGGATCGAGCCGAAGGACAGCCCGGCCAGGTCGGCCGGCCGCACCCGGCGCAGGATGTAGGCGAGGCCGAAGTTGGGCATGGCGGCCAGCCCGACCTTGTGGTCGCTGATGCACCGCAGGTACCGCAGCGGCGACCGGATGAAGTCCTCCGGCTGCATCATCCAGCCGTCGCACCCGGTGGTCACGATGTTGATCAGGCAGCCGATCAGGCCCATGTCGTGGTGCACCGGGAGCCAGGCGATGCCCGGGTACTCCGGCTTCCACGCCAGCCACTCGCGCATCGCGGACACGTTGGCCCGCAACGCGGAGTTCGTCACCAGTACCCCGCGGGAGGACCCGCTGGACCCGGAGGTGAACTGCAGCAACGCGAACTCGGCCGCCGGGTAGGGCCGCGGCGCCGGCGCGACACCGTCCACAAGGGACCCGAACGCGACCGGGGCGGGCAGCCCGAGGCCGTCGGTCGCGGTGGCCACCGGTTCGAGCCACTCCTCGTCGCAGACGACGATGGCCGGCCGCGCGGTGTCGAAAAGGTGCCGCACGTGCTTGGCGTACTCCCCCGCGCGCTGGAACGCGAACGGCGGCGGGATGGAGCACGGGGTGGCCCCCGCCGCGATCGCCCCGAAGAACCCGGCGACGAAGTCCGGGCTCGACCGCTGGACGATCACCACGACGTCCCCGCGCTCGATCCCGGCGGCCCGGAGCCCTTCCGCCGTGCGCAGGGTCAGCTCGGCGAGTTCGGCGTAGGGGTGGTGGGTCCACGAATCGTTCGGGCCCGCGAAGTGCAGGCCGCGTTCGGTGGACGCCTCCCCGAGCCATTCGAGGAGTGCTCTGTCAGGGATGCTCATCGGCCGCTTCCTTTCGCCGTCGTGGTCATCCGCGGCCGGCTTCGGCTCCGCAGCCGCATCATGCGGGCGGGCACCGGCGGTTCTCCAGGCAGGGAGCCGGTAACTCCGCCGCGGCAGACCGCTGCCGACCAGCAATTCCGATTGCCGGTTCGTTTCCTGGCCCCCGCGGCCCGCACGCGAAAGCATCGGGCGTCCGGGCCGGATCCCGCGCCGGTCGCGGCCGGGCCGCAGAGAGGAGCACCCGTGCAGCTGGAAGGTGATCGGCACCGGACGAGTCCGCGCGGCCGGATCGAGACCGTCGGTGCTTCGGTGCCGCTGACCGCCGCGGCGCGAGGCGTGTGGCTCGGGCAGCAGTTCTCCCCGAGCTCCGCCGCCTTCAACTTCGTGCGCCGCTTCGACATCCGGGGCGCGCTGCGGCCGGACCTGCTCGAGCGCGCCATCCGGGCGGCCCAGCTCGAGTGCCAGACCTTCGACGTGCGCTTCGACGACGACGGCTCCGGGCCGTACCAGGAGTACCTCGGACGCGGGAACGCCACTTTCGGGGTCATCGACCTCGCCGACCACGCCGAGCCGGAAGCGGCGGCGCAGCGGTGGATCCGCGAACGGATGCGGATCCCGGTCGACCTGCGCCACGACGTGCTCGCGGTGGACGTCGTGCTGAAACTCGGTGCGGAGCACCACTTCTGGTACAGCTGCTACCACCACGCCCTGATCGACGCGCACGGGCTGAACATCCTCACCGACCGCATCGACGCCGTCTACGCGGCACTGGCGGCGGGCACCCCGGTCCCGGGCGCTCCCCTGGGCGCCATCGCGCTGATGGCCGCCGAGGAAACCGCGTACGAGGCGTCGGAGCAGTTCGAGATCGACCGGGAGTACTGGCGCGCGCGGCTGGCCGACCGCCCGGAACCGGTCACCCTCGCCACCCGGGCCGCCCACGGCGGCACCGGGATCCTGCGTGCCGAGGACGTCCTGTCCCCGGCCGAAAGCGCGGCGCTGACCCGGCTCGGCCGGGCCGCGCGGGCCCCGTGGACCGCGGTGGTCATGGCGGCGGCCGCCGCCTACCTCAGCGGCCTCACCGGGCAGCGGGACGTCGTCGTCGGCGTCCCCGTCGCCGCGCGCCGCACGGACGCCGCGCGCACCACCCCGGCGATGCTGGTCAACGAGCTCCCGCTGCGGGTCGCGGTCCGGCCGGAGGCGAGCGCCGCCGAGCTGATCGCGCACGTGGCCCGGGAACTCGGCGACCTGCTCACCCACCAGCGGTACCGGCACGAGCACGTGCGGCGGGACCTGGACCTGCGCGGCGCCGCGGAACGGCTGTTCGACGTGGTGGTCAACATCGTGCAGACCGGCGACCGGACGAGCCTCGGCGGTCTCCCGTGCACGGTCGACGTCCTCAACAGCGGCCCCGTGGGCGACCTCAACATCACCGTGCACCCGGTCAGCGGCGGCGCCGGTCAGGTCGTCGAGATCTCGGCCGACGCCGGCCGCTACACGCAGGACGAGGTCGACGCCCACCGCGACCGGCTGCTGGCCTTCCTCCGGAGCTTCACCCGCGCCGAGGCGCGGACCCGGCCGGCCCGGCTCCCGCTGGTCACCGACGCCGAGCGCGAGCGGGTCCTGCACGCCTGGAACGACACGGCCCGCCCGGTTCCGCGGACGACCGTGCCGGCCCTGTTCGAGGCTCAGGTGGCCCGCACGCCCGACGCCGACGCCGCCGTGGCCGGTGACCTGACCCTGGGGTACGCCGAGCTCAACGGCCGGGTGAACCGGCTGGCCACGCTCCTGCTCGACCGCGGGGCGCGGCGCGGCCGGTTCGTCGCCGTGGTCATGTCCCGGGGGCTGGACACCCTGGTGACGCAGCTCGCGGTGATGAAGACGGGCGCCGCCTACCTCCCGGTCGACCCGGGCTACCCCGCCGAACGCATCGCCGGGATCTTCGCCGACGCCGAACCGGCGCTGGTCGTCAGCCACCGGGCCACCGGGCGCACCGAGCAGGGCGGCGTGCCCTGGCTCCACCTCGACGACCGCGAGGTCATCGAGGAGCTGGCCGCGGCCGACGAGCGGAACCCGGCACCGGCCGTCGCACCGACGCCGTCGGACATCGCGTACATGATCTACACCTCCGGCTCCACCGGCCGCCCCAAAGGGGTGCTGGTGCCGCACGCCGGCCTGGCCGACTTCGCGGCCACCCAGGTCGAGGTCCTGCGGCCGCGGCCGGGCGAACGCGTCCTGATGATCAGCTCGCCCAGCTTCGACCCGTCGGTCTGGGAACTGTGCACCTGGCTGACCAGCGGTGGCTGTGCCGTCATCGCGCCGCCCGAGCTGCTGCCCGGCACGCAGCTGGCGGAGTTCGTCACCCGGCACGGGGTCACCTGCGTCGGCACGGTGCCGTCCGTGCTGGCGACGTTCGCCCCCGGCTCGCTGCCCGAAGGCCTGATCATCGCGGTCGGCGCCGAAGCCCTGCCCGGGGAGCTGGTGCAGCGCTGGGGTGACACGCAGCAGCTGCACAACGTCTACGGCGCCACCGAATGCACCGTCTTCACGACGATGAGCGCCGCGCTGTCCGGCCCCGGCACGCCGTCGATCGGCACCCCGATCCTCAACGCCCGGGTGTACGTCCTCGACGACGCGCTCCGGCCGGTGCCACCCGGGGTCTCCGGCGAGCTGTACCTGGCCGGTCCCGGGGTGTCCTACGGCTACCACCGGCGGACCGGGCTCACCGCCCAGCGGTTCGTGCCCGACCCCTTCGGTCCACCGGGCAGCCGGATGTACCGCACCGGCGACACCGGGTTCCGGCGGCCCGACGGCAGCCTGCACTTCATCGGCCGGACCGATCGCCAGGTCAAGGTCCGCGGCTTCCGGATCGAGCTCGGCGAGGTCGAAAGCCGGCTGGACGCGCACCCTTCGGTGGCCCGCGCCGCCGTCGTGGCCCGCGAGGAGCCGCCCGGTGTCCACCGCCTGGTGGCCTACGCGGTGCCCACCGACGGCGGGACGGTCGACCCGGCGGTCCTGCGCGCCTGGGTCGCCGCGGCGCTGCCGGAGCACATGGTGCCCACCGCGGTCGTCGGGCTCGAGCGCTTCCCGCTGACCGCCAACGGCAAGATCGACCGGGAAGCGTTGCCCGCCACCGGTTTCCGGGGCACCGCGGGCGGCCGGTCACCCCGCGACCACGTCGAAACCGTGCTGTGCGAACTGCTCCACGAGGTGCTCGGCGCGGTCGAGGTCACCATCGACGACAACTTCTTCGACCTGGGCGGCGACTCGATCACCGCCGTCCAGTTCGCCGGCCGCGCGGTCCGCGCCGGCGTCGCGTTGACTCCGCAGGACGTCTTCACGCACCGGACGGTGGCGTCGCTGGCCGCCGCCGTCCGGGAAACGGACGCGCCCGCCGAGGACCGCTCGCTGCTGACCGCGCCCGGCGCCCCGGCGGAGGCACCCGTGCTCCCGCTTTCGCCGCTGCAGCAGGGCATGTTGTTCCACACCGAGTTCGCGGCGGGCGACGGCGCCGACCCCTACATCGGCCAGAAGGTCTTCGAGCTGACGGGCGGGGTTTCGCCCCCGGTGCTGCGGGCGGCCGTCACCGCGCTGGTGGCCCGGCACGACGCCCTGCGCGCCGGCTTCGACCAGGACGAACTGGGCGACGCCCGCCAGTTCGTCGCCGCCACGGTCACCGTTCCGTGGGCCGAACACGACCTGCGAGGAGCCGCCGAGGACGTCCGGCGGGCCCGGCTCGCCGAGCTGCTCGCGGCCGACAAGGCGACGCGGTTCGCCATGGCCTCCCCGCCGCTCCTGCGCTTCACGCTGGTCACCCTGGCCGACGACCGGCACCTGCTGGTCTTCACCAGCCACCACCTCCTGTTCGACGGCTGGTCGATGTCGATCATGCTGCGGGACCTGTTCGCGTGCTACGCCGCGGGCGGCAGCGGCTCCGGGCTCCCGCCCGCGATGTCGTTCGCGGCCTACCTGCACTGGCTGGCCGGGCAGGACCAGGAGCGGTCGGCGGACGCGTGGAAGCACTCGCTGGCCGGGTTCGAGCAGCCCGCGCTGGTGGCCGCCGGCGCGCCGCCGTCCACCGCGATGCCGGCGCTGGCGGTGCGCACGCTGCCCGAGGACCTGTCCACGGTGCTGGCCCGTGAAGCCCGGGCCAGGAACCTCACGCTGAACACGGTGTTCCAGGGCGCCTGGGCGGCGTTGCTGGGCCTGCTCACCGGGCGCGAAGACGTCGTGTTCGGCACGTCGGTGTCGGCCCGCCCGCCGCACCTGGCCGGCGTCGGAGACGTGGTCGGGCTCGTGATGAACACGGTCCCGGTGCGGGTCAAGCTGACCGCCGGCCGGCGGCTCACCGACGTGCTCGCCCGGCTGCAGGCCGAACAGGCCGCGCTGACGCCGCACCACCAGCACAGCCTGATCGACGTCCAGCGCAGCCTCGGCCTCGGCGAGCTGTTCGACACGACCATGGTCTTCGAGAACGCGCCGGTCGACCGCGACGCCATCCGCAAGACCGTGCCCGGCCTGCGGATCGCCGTGACCGAAGCCGACCGCACCGGCGTCACCCACTACCCGCTCAGCCTCATCGTCCACCCGGGCGCGCGGTTGCGCCTGGAGCTGACCTACCGCGGCGACCTGATCGACCCCGGGCAGGCCGAGACGCTGCTGACCAGGCTGACCCGGTTCCTCGAGACCTTCGCGCACCGGCCGGAGCTCCCGCTGGGCCAGGTCGACCTGCTGGGCGCCGGGGAACGCCGGGAGCTGGTCCACCGCTGGAACGACACGCACCGGGACACCTCGCCGGGCACCCTGCACCAGCTGTTCACCGCCCAGGCCCGGCGCACGCCCGACGCCGAGGCCGTGGTCTGCGGGCCCGACCGGCTCAGCTACCGCGAACTCGGCGAGCGCGCGGGCCGGCTGGCCGCCGGCCTGGCCGCCCGGGGCATCGGGACCGGCGACGTGGTGGCGGTGGTCCTGCCCCGGTCGGCCGAGCTGGTGGTGGCGCTGCTGGGCGTGCTCCGGACCGGGGCCGCGTACCTGCCGCTCGACCCCGGCTACCCGGCCGAGCGCGTCCGGGCGATGACCGCCGACGCCCGGCCGGTCCTCACCATCGACGACGCCGTCTTCGCCGAGCTCGGCAACCGGGACGAGCAGCTGCCGGACCGCGCGGTCGACGACGTCCACCCGGCGTACGTGATCTTCACGTCCGGGTCCACCGGGCGGCCGAAGGGCATCGTCGTCGCCCACCGGGGGATCGTGAACTACCTGCGCTGGATGCAGCGGCGGTTCCCGCTGGCCCCGGGTGAGCGGGTGCTGCAGCGGACGTCGATGAGCTTCGACCCGTCGGTGTGGGAGATCTTCTGGACCCTGCACGCCGGTGCCACGATGGTCATCGCCCGGCCGGAGGCCGACCAGGCGCCCGGCTACCTGCCGGACCTCATCCGCACCGAAGGCGTGGGGACCGCCCAGTTCGTGCCCTCCACGCTGGAGCTGTTCCTGCTGGCGCCGGGGGCGGCGGAGTGCCCGGGGCTGCGCCAGGTGTTCTGCGGCGGCGAGATCATGACCGCGGGGCTGGCCGAACGGTTCGCCCGCGTGAGCGGGGCCGCGCTGCACAACCTCTACGGCCCGACGGAAGTGTCGATCTACACGACGTCGTGGCAGGCCGAGCCGGGCGCGGGCGCCACCGCCGTGCCGGTCGGGCATCCGGCGGACAACCTGCGGGTGTTCGTGCTGGACAGCGCGTTGCGCCCGGTGCCGATCGGCGTGCCCGGGGAGCTGTACATCGCCGGCACCGGCGTCGCGCACGGCTACACGCGCCGGTCGGTGCTGACCGCGGAACGGTTCGTCGCCGACCCGTTCGGCCCGCCGGGCACGCGGATGTACCGCACCGGGGACCTCGGCGTCCGCCGTCCGGACGGCGCGCTGGCCTACCTCGGCCGGGCCGACCACCAGGTGAAGATCCGGGGACACCGGATCGAGCTCGGCGAGATCGACGCGGCACTGGCGGCCGTCGAAGACGTCCGCCAGGTCGCCACGATCGTGCGGGAGGACAGCCCCGGCCGCCACCACATCGTGTCTTACGTGGTGCCGAAGCCCGGTGCGGGCCTCGACGTGCGGAGCGTGCGGGACCGGGTGGCGGCCGTCGTCCCCGCGTACATGGTCCCGTCCGCGATCGTGCCGCTGCCGTCGCTTCCCCTGACCCCCAACGGAAAGCTCGACCGGTCGGCGTTGCCGGCCCCCGAGGTCACCACGGCCCGCGAGCGCCGCGCACCGCGGGACGACCGCGAACGCCTGCTGTGCCGGCTGTTCGGCGAGGTGCTCGGCCGGTCCCGGGTGGCCATCGACGACAACTTCTTCGACCTCGGCGGCGATTCCATCGCCTCGACCCGGCTGGCCGGCCGGGCCCGGGTCGCCGGGCTGGCGGTCACGCCGCGCGACGTCTTCCTCCACCGCACGGTGGCGGCACTCGCGGCGGTCGCCGTCCCGGCCGCCGAGGCCTATGTCCCGCCCACCACCCCGCTGCTGTCACTGGACGCCGATGAGCTCGCCGAACTCGAAGCGCAATGGGAGACCCGGAAATGAAACCGACCTCGTTCGACGCGGTGCTGCCGCTGACGCCCCTGCAGGAGGGCATGCTCTTCCACGCGCTCTACGACGGCGAAGGCACCGACTTCTACAACGTGCAGGTGCCGATCGAGCTCACCGGGGCACTGGACCCGGAGCTCCTGCGGCGCGCCTGCGAACTCGTCGTCGCCCGCCACCCCGCGCTGCGCGCCGGGTTCCTGCAACGCCGGTCCGGTGAGCCGTTCCAGGCGATCGCGGCGCGGGTCGAGGTGCCGTGGACCGCCTTCGACCTCAGCGGCTTCGGCGAGTCCGAGCAGCACACCCGGCTGGTCCGGCTGCTGACCGAGGACCGCGAGCGCCGGTTCGCCATGACGAACCCGCCGCTGCTGCGGTTCACGCTGGTCAAGCTGGCCGGCGAGCGGCACGTGCTGGTCCTGACCAACCACCACATCCTGCTGGACGGCTGGTCGATGCCCGTCGTCCTCACCGACCTCTTCCGCATCCTGCGCCACGGCGGGGACGTCTCCGGCCTCGAACCCGCCGCACCGGTCGGCGACTACCTCGGGTGGCTGGCGGCGCAGGACCGCGGCAAGGCGGAGGCGGCCTGGACGGCGGCGCTGGCGGCCCTGGAGCAGCCGACCCTGCTCGGCCGCGGCCCGGCCGGCGGGACGCACCGGCAGCACCGGGTCCGGCTGGAGCTGCCGGCGGACCTGTCCGCGGCGCTCGCCGGGACCGCCCGCTCGCGGAACCTGACCGTGAACACGGTGGTACAGGGGGCGTGGGCGCTCCTGCTGGCCATGCTGACCGGCCGGAACGACGTGGTCTTCGGGTGCACGGTGGCGGACCGGCCGCCCGTGGTACCCGGCATCGAGCGCGTGGTCGGGCTGCTGATCAACACGGTTCCGGTCCGGGTGCGCCTCGACCACGCCGAGCCGGTGTCCGCGCTGCTGGACCGCATCCAGGACGAGCAGGCGATGCTCGGCGAGTACCACCACCTGGGCCTCGCGGACATCCACCGGGTGAGCGGGCACGCCGAGCTGTTCGACACCACGATCGCGTTCGAGAACTACCCGCTCCCGGCGTCGGCCGGCGGCATCCCGGGCCTGGCCGTCGCCCTCGCCCACGGCATCGTCGAGGACGTTCCCGAGGGCACTCACTACCCGCTCAGCCTGGCCGTCTTCCCCGGTACGCCGACGACTTTCGAGCTCAACCACCGCACGGACCGGTTCTCGGAAGAAGCCGCGCGGACGCTGGTCGAGCGGCTGGCTCTGCTGGTGCGGCACATCGTCGAACGGCCGGACACCGCGGTCGGGGCGGTGCCGCTGGTCACCGGCGCCGAACGCCGCCGGGTGCTGGCGGAGTGGAACCCGACGGCCGGCCCCGCCCCGGCCGGCACGCTGGTGGACCTGTTCGAAGCGCAGGCCGCGCGCACCCCGGACGCCCCCGCCGTCACCTGCGGCACCGAGCGGCTGACCTTCGCCGAGCTCGACCGCAACGCGAACCGGCTCGCGCGGCGGCTGGCCGCGCTGGGCGCCGGTCCCGAACGCCACGTGGCCATGGCGCTGCCCCGGTCGGCCGGCGCGGTCACCACGCTGCTCGCGATCCTCAAGGCCGGCGCGGTCTACGTGCCGGTGAGCACCGAACAGCCCGCCGACCGGATCGCCGCCGTGTTCGCCGAGCTGTCCCCCGCTCTGGTCGTCACCACCCGCGAGCTGGCTCCCGGGCTGCCCGGCGCGGACGTTCCGCGGCTGCTGCTGGACGAGCACCCGCACCACGGCGAATCCGACGCGCCCCTCACCGGCACCGGCCTGCGTCCGGGCAACCTCGCGTACGTCATCTACACGTCCGGGTCGACCGGGCGGCCCAAGGGCGTCGCGGTGGAACACCGCGCCCTGGTCAACATGTTCCACAGCCACCACCACCACTTCTTCGCCCCGGAGACGGCGGCGGCGGGTGGCCGGCAGCTGCGCGCGGCCCTCACCAACTCCCTGGTCTTCGACGCGTCGTGGAGCCAGCTGCTGTGGATGGTCGCCGGGCACGAGCTGCACCTGGTCGCGGACGACGTCCGGACCGACCCCGAGGCCCTGCTGGCCTACGTGCGGCGGCACTCGGTCGACGTGCTGGACACCACCCCCGGCTTCGCCCGGCAGCTGATCTTCGCCGGCCTCTTCGACCCCGGCGAGCCGGGCATCGGCACGCTCGCCCTCGGCGGGGAAGCGATCGACGACGCCCTGTGGGGCCGGCTCCGCGCCACCCCGGGGGTGTCCGTCTACAACCTGTACGGACCGGCGGAATGCACGATCGACGCGATGTACAGCCGCGTCGCCGAGCACGACCGCCAGGTGATCGGCCGGCCGGCGGACAACCTGCGGGTGTACGTGCTCGACGACTGCCTGCGGCCGCTCCCGCCGGACGTCGACGGCGAGCTGTACCTCGCGGGCGCGGGGCTCGCCCGCGGGTACCTCGGGCGGTCGCCGCTGTCCGCGGAGCGGTTCGTCGCCGATCCCTTCGCCGCGGACGGGACCCGCATGTACCGCACCGGCGACCGGGGCCGCTGGCAGGCCGACGGCGTCGTCGCGTTCACCGGCCGCGCCGACGACCAGGTCAAGATCCGCGGGTTCCGGGTCGAGCCGGCCGAGATCGAGGCCGTGCTGGCCGCGCACGAGTCGGTGGACCGCGTCGTCGTCGTCGCGCGCGAAGACCGGCCGGGGGTCCTGCAGCTGGTGGCCTACGTGACCGGCAGGCCGGGCGCGGTGGTCGACGCGGCCGCGCTGCGGACGTCGGTCGCGGCCGTCCTGCCCGCCTACATGGTCCCGGCCGCGGTGGTCGAGCTGCCCGCGTTGCCGGTCACGGTGAACGGCAAGGTGGACAAGGCCGCGCTGCCCGCGCCGCGGTTCCGCGGCGAAGACGGCGGCGTCCTCCCGCGCGACGACCGGGAACGGCTCCTGTGCCAGGTGTTCGCCGAGGTCCTGCACGTCGACGGGGTGGGCGTGCACGACAACTTCTTCACCCTCGGCGGCGACTCGATCCTGTCGATGCAGGTGGCCGCCCGGAGCCGGCGGGCCGGACTGGACGTCAGCCCCCGGGACGTCTTCGTGCACCCGACCGTCGCCGCGCTCGCCGCCCGGCCCGCCGCCACCGCCCCGGCCGCGGTCACCGAGCCGCCGTCCGGGCCGCTGCTCACCCTCACCGCGGCCGAGCAGTCCGAAGTGGACACCCGGTACCCGGACGCGGCCGAGGTGTGGCCGCTGACCCCGCTGCAGCAGGGCATGAGCTTCCACGCGGTGCTGGCGCCGGACCGGATCGACCCGTACCTCACCCAGCAGGTGCTGGAGCTGACCGGCGAGCTGGCCCCCGCCGTGCTGCGGTCCGCCTTCGACGCGCTGCTGGCGCGGCACGCCAACCTGCGCGCGTGCTTCACCCGGCTGGAGTCCGGCCGGACGGTGCAGGTCGTGCTGCCGTCGGCGCGGATGCCGTGGCGCGAGCTGGACCTCGCCGGGCAGGCCGCGGCGGCGCAGCGGGCCCGCGTCGAGGAGCTGCTGGCCGAGGAACACGACCGCCCGTTCGACACGGCGGCCGTGCCGCTGATGCGGGTGCTGCTGGTCCGGCTGGCCGCGGACCGCCACCTGCTGGTGCTCACCGACCACCACATCCTGCTGGACGGCTGGTCCCTGCCGCTGGTGTTCCGCGACCTGTTCGCGCTGTACGCCCACGGCGGCGACGGTGCGTCGATGCCGGCGGTCACCCCGTTCCGCGACCACCTCGCCTGGCTGTCCACACAGGACGGTGCAGCGGCCGGAGAGGCGTGGGCCGGTGCCCTCGCGGGGATCGACGAACCGACCCTCGTCGCCCCGCACGCCGACCTGTCCACGTCCGCGGCGGAAGGCGTCGTCACCGAGAAGCTCGACCCCGCGGCCACCGCCCGGCTCACCGCGGCGGCCCGCGCCGCGGGTCTCACCGTGAACACCCTGCTGCACGGCGCCTGGGCCGTGACGCTCGAGCAGCTGACCGGACGGCGGGACGTCGTCTTCGGCGCGTCGGTCTCCGGGCGGGCACCGGACCGGCCCGGCGGCGAGGTGATCGGGCTGGTCATGAACACGGTGCCCGTCCGGGCCGTGCTCGAGCCCGCCGAGCCGCTTTCGGCGGCGCTGGCCCGGATGCAGGCCGAGCAGGCCGAGCTCATCGCGCACCACCACGTCGGGCTGCCGGAGCTGCAGCGGCTGACCGGCCTGGGCGAGCTGTTCGACACGATCGTCGGCTTCGAGAACGCCCGGACCGACCACTCCGCGGTGCAGCGGCAGGTGCCCGGGCTGGGCATCGAACTGCGCGAACCGACGGTCGCCGGCACCGCGCACTACCCGCTGCGGCTGCTGGTGCGCCCGGGCGAGGAGCTCGACCTGAAGCTGCTCTACCGCACCGACCTCTACACCCCGGCGGCGGCCGCCGGCCTGCTGGCCCGGGTGCTGCGGGTGCTGGCCGCGGTCGTCGAAGCGCCGGAAACGCCCGTCGGGCGGCTGGACCTGCTGAGCGAGCCGGAACGCGAAGCCGTGCTGGGGCACTGGGCGACCGGCGCCCCCGCGGAGCCGGCCGCGACCATCCCCGCCCTGTTCGCCGCCCGGGTGGCCGAGCACCCGGACGCACCCGCCGTGCACACCGGCTCGGAGACCCTGACCTACGCCGAGCTGGACGCCGAATCCAGCCGGCTGGCCCGGGTGCTGCTCAAACACGGCGCCGGACCCGACCGGATCGTCGCCGTCATGCTGCCCCGCAGCGCGCGGCTGGTGGTGACCATCCTGGCGGTCTGGAAGACCGGGGCCACGCACATGCCGGTCGACGCCGGCTACCCGGCCGACCGGATCGCCTTCATGCTCGCCGACGCCGCTCCGGACCTCGTCCTGACCGGCGGGGTGGCCGCGGACGCCGTGCCCGGGATCGCGCGGGGCCGGATCCTGGCCCTCGACGAGCTGACCATTCCGGCCCGCGTGCCCGGCACCGAGGTGACCGACGAGGAGCGGCCCCGGCCACTGCTGCCCTCCTGCGGTGCGTACGTGATCTACACGTCGGGCTCGACCGGCCGGCCCAAGGGTGTGCTCGTCACGCACACCGGCCTCGCGAGCTTCGTGGCCACCCAGCGGCGGAACCTCGACCTGGGGCCCGGCCGGCGGGTGCTGTGGTTCGCCTCGCCCAGCTTCGACGGTGCGATGGGCGAGCTGAACACCGCGCTGCTGAGCGGATCCTGCGTGGTCGTCGGCACGTTCGAGGAGATGCTGCCGGGACAGCCGCTGGCGGACTGGGTGGCGCGGACCGGGGTGCACTGCCTGACCGTGCCGCCGTCCTCGCTGGCGGCGATGCCGGACGGCGGCCTGCCCGACGGCGTGACCGTCGTCGTCGGCGGCGAGGTCTGCCCCGCGGAGCTGGCCGGCCGCTGGTCCCCGGGCCGCCGCATGCTGAACATCTACGGCCCGACCGAGACGACGATCGTCGCGACCGTCAGCGAACCGCTCACCGGCGGGGAACCGCCGTCGATCGGCCGGCCGGTGACCGGCGCCCGCGTGTACGTGCTCGACCACAACCTGCGGGCCCAGCCGGCCGGGGTGCCCGGCGAGGTGTACATCGCCGGGAGCGGTCTCGCCCGCGGCTACCTGCACCGCCCCGTGCTCACCGCGAGCCGGTACGTCGCCGATCCGTTCGGCGGCGCGGGTTCCCGCATGTACCGCACCGGCGACATCGCCCGGTGGCTGCCGGACGGCCGCTTGGACTACGTGCGCCGCGCCGACGACCAGGTGAAGATCCGCGGCTTCCGCGTCGAACCCGGCGAGATCGAGGCCGTGCTGGCCGCGGACCCGGGCGTCCGGCACGCCACCGTGGTGGTGCGCGAGGACACGCCCGGGGTCAAGCAGCTCGTCGCCTACGTCCTGGCCGAGCGGCCCGGTGAGCTCGACCCGGTGGCCCTGCGGGACCGGGCGGCCGCGGAGCTCCCGGAGTACCTGGTGCCGGCGGCCGTCGTCGAGCTCGACGCGTTGCCGACCACGCCGCACGGGAAGCTGGACCGGGACGCACTGCCCGCCCCCGGCTTCGCGCCGTCGGACGGCAGCCGGGCCCCGCGCGACGAGCGGGAAGAGCTGCTGTGCCGGCTGTTCGCCGAGGTCCTCGAGCTCGAGACGGTCGGCATCGACGACAGCTTCTTCCGGCTCGGCGGCGATTCGATCATGTCGATCCGGCTGGTCACCGCGGCGCGGAAGGCCGGGCTGGACATCTCACCGCGGGACGTCTTCACCCACAAGACCGTCGCGGCGCTGGCGGCCGCGGCACCCGAAGCCGTGGCCACCGACGAGCCCGAAGAACCCGACGGCCCGCTGATCGACCTGGACGAGGACGAACTGAACGAGTTCATCGCCCACTTCGGCACCACCTTCTGACCCGGGCGGAGACCACCGCGGGACCCTGCCCGCGCTCCGCTCGTGACACGCGCCGGCCCGCCGGCACAGGACCACCCCACCACCCCGGCCGATCCGGGCAGAGCACTCCGAAAGGACCGAAGATGACGATCCAGCCGTTGTCCGCACCCACCCCTGTCCAGGATCCGGCCGGCAGCCGGCCGATGGAGTACGTGCTGCCGCCCGCGGAAGCGGCCGAGCTGCTGGAGATCGCCCCGCAGATCGCCGAGGTCTGCGGGGATCCCCTCACCGAGTCGTTCTACGACCGGGTGTGGCAGCTGACCACGCAGCTGCCCACCGGGCTGCGCGCGTTCCTGGAGGACTTCCGGCGGACCGAACCGGCCGCCGCCTGCCTCATCCACGGCATCCCCGTCGACGACGACCTGATCGGGGCCACGCCGCCCCACTGGCGCGACGCGATCAGCACGACCTCCGCCCGCACCCAGGAGATCATCCTGGCGCTCTGCGGCACGGTGCTGGGCGAGCCGTTCGGCTGGGCGACGCTGCAGGAGGGCAGCATCGTGCAGAACGTCCTGCCCATCCGCGGCGACGAGACCAAGCAGAGCGGCTACGGCAGCGAAAGCCTGCTGGAGTTCCACACCGAGGACGGCTTCCACCCGAACCGCTGCGACTACCTGATGCTGCTGGGGCTGCGCAACGCCGACCGGGTGCCCACGATCGTCTCCTCGGTCCGGGACGTCCGCCTCGACGACCGCGACCACGAAATCCTGTCCGAGGACCGCTACTACATCTTCCCGGACGCCGAGCACATCCGGCAGCTGGCGACCAGCGACCCCGGCCACCCCGCGCTGGAGAAGCTGCGCCGCATGGTGGCCACGCCGAAGCCGACCAGCGTGCTCTTCGGCGACCGGCGGTTCCCGTACATGTGCATCGACCGCCCGTTCATGCGCTGCGCCGACGACGACCGGGAGGCGGCGGCCGCGCTGGACCGGTTCATGGCCGAGCTGACCCGGGCGCAGCAGGAGGTCGTGGTCGGCCCCGGCACGCTGCTCATCGTGGACAACTACCTCGCCGCGCACGGCAGGCGGTCGTTCCAGGCGCGCTACGACGGCACCGACCGCTGGCTCAAGAAGCTGACCATCAGCCGGAACCTGCGCCGCAACCTCGCCGGGGTCAGCGCCGGCCGTCACCGCGTCATCATCTGAAAGGGGCTGCCATGCGCACGATCATCGTTTCGGGAGCGTCCAGCGGCATCGGGAAGGCGACCGCCGAACGGTTCGCCGGCGGCGGGGACCGCGTCGTGAACTTCGACGTGGCCAAGCCGGAAGACACCGGCCAGGCCGGCGACGGCCCGGGTTCGATCAGCTGGCTGGAGGTGGACGTCGCCGACTGGCAGGCGGTTCGCGAAGCCGTCGAATCCGTGTACGCCAAGGAAAACCGGCTGGACGTCGTGATCGCCAACGCCGGGATCAGCACCCGCGGCGGGGTGCTGGAGCTGACCGAGGCGGCCGTCCGGCGCACCGTCGACGTGAACCTGCTCGGGGTGCTGGCGCTGTGGCGGCACGCGGCGCCCCTCATGCTCGAGCAGGGACACGGGGTGCTGCTGGCCACCGCCTCGGTCAACGGCTCACGCGGCTACCCGCTGTACGCCGGGTACAACGCCTCGAAGGCCGGGGTCGCGTCCCTGTGCCAGACCTTCGCGATGGAGCTGAGCCCCCTCGTGCGGACGGGGTGCGTCACCCCCGGTGCGGTGCTCACCCCGATGCAGCGCGCGGAGTACACCGACGAGATGCTGGCGGAGGTGAACGACCGGATCCCGGCTCGCCGGCACGCCGACCCGGCGGAGATCGCCGCGGCGTTCCACTTCCTCGCCTCCGCCGATGCGTCGTTCTTCACCGGGCAGGAACTCGTGGTGGACGGCGGCGAAACGGCCGGTGCCACCACCGCGTTCTTCCCCGGGCCGACCACGCCGTCGCCGCGGCGCGGCTGAGCGGGAAAGGAGACCCCACCGGTCATGGACACCCGCACCGTTTTCGACCCGGCGGCGCTCGACCGCATCGACCTCGCCGACCCGGTCCTCCACGCGACCCACGACCTCACCGAGGTCTGGCGCCGCCTGCGCACCGAGGCGCCGGTCTACCGGCACCGCGCCACCGAGCGCGGCGAAGCGTTCTGGGTGGTCACGCGCCGGGACGACATCGCGAACATCTACCAGGACAACACGTCGTTCACCTCCGCCCGTGGCAACATGCTGGACACGCTGCTGCGGGCGAACGACTCGGCGGTGGGCCGCATGCTCACCGTCACCGACGGACCCGAGCACACCGCCCTGCGCGCCGTGCTCACCAAGCCGTTCACCCCCCGCGCGCTGACGGCGATCGTCGACAGCGTCCGGGGCGGTACCCGGTGGCTGATCGAGAACGCCGTCCGGCGCGGAGCGTGCGACTTCGTCTCGGACGTGGCGGCGCACATCCCGCTGGCCGCGATCTGCGACCTGCTGGGCGTGCCGGACGCCGACCGCCGTCACCTGGTCGAGCTGACGTCGTCGACGCTGGCCTCCGCCGACGGCGCGCCCACGGTGGAAAGCACGTGGACCGCCCGCAACGAGCTCCTGCTCTACATCTCCGAGCTGGCGGAGGCCCGGCGGGCCGAACCCCGCGAGGACGTGCTGAGCGTGCTCGTCGGCCAGGAGGTGGACG
The DNA here is from genome assembly GCA_033793495.1 of Streptomyces sp. MN03-5084-2B. Taxonomy (GTDB): domain Bacteria; phylum Actinomycetota; class Actinomycetes; order Mycobacteriales; family Pseudonocardiaceae; genus Amycolatopsis. Next base: position 54,318 of record JARAWT010000056.1, read on the forward strand.
GCCGGAAGCTGACGCGCGAGGAAATCATCTTCAACTGCTACAGCATCATCATCGGCGGCCTGGAGACCACGAGGTTCGCCATGGCCGGCGGGGTGCACGCCCTGGCGGCCCACCCGGACCAGTGGCGGGCCCTGCGCGCCGGGGACGTCAGCACGACGTCCGCGGTCGAGGAGGTCCTGCGCTGGACCACGCCCACGCTGCACAGCGGCCGCCGGGCCGCCACGGACCTGTTGCTGCACGGCGAACTCATCGAAGAGGGCGACATCGTGACCCTCTGGAACGCCTCGGCCAACCGGGACGAGCGCGCCTTCGCCGAGCCGGACCGCTTCCTCCTCGGCCGCGAACCCAACAAGCACCTGACGTTCGCGCACGGGCCGCACTACTGCATGGGCGCCTACCTCGCGAAGGCCGAGCTCCACGCCCTGCTGGAAGCGCTGCGGGACCTGGTGACCGAGATCCGCCCGGCCGGCCCGGCGCGCCGCGTGTACTCCAACTTCCTCAGCGGGTACTCGACAGTGCCGGTGGAGCTCGCGGCACGGTAGCCGAACGCCCGTGCCCGGTTGCGGGCACGGGCGTTCCGGCGTCGGCGTCAGTTCCCCGCGTCGGCCTCCCGCACCGCGGCCCGCCGGGGCACGTCCGGAACGCTCGGCGCGCGCCGGAGCATGATCCACTGCTGGACGCCCAGCGTCACCCCGACCCCGAGCCACAACGCGTTGCTGTTGAACGGTTCGCCGAAGCCGAGGGACTCCACGGCGCCGAGGCCCAGCCGGGCGACGAGGGTCAGGATCCACAGGACGAGTGTCGTGCGGCCGCCCTTGCGCACCAGCTTCCCGGTGTCGTCGCGCCACATCGGCATCGTCCGCCCGCGGAACACGCCGAACAGTGCCGACACCACCAGGCCGACGACCAGGAAGACGATGCCGGCGGTGGTGAGTGCGGCCGGTCCCGGCGGCAGGAGCCCCCGCAGGACGAGCAGCGCGACCCAGAGGAAGGTCTGGCCGCGGACTTCGCGCACGCTGAACTGGCTGACGATGACGATCGCCGCGACGACCACGATGACGGCCGTGTTGATCAGGAGGAAGACGGGGTCGTCCGGGGCGAGGGGCGGCCCGGCGGCGAGCGAGATCATCACGGCACCTTTCGCGGTTCGTCCGGCCACGTCCCCGGCGGCAGGATGGTCTTCAGCTTGCCGAGCACCGCGGCCGGACGGGTGCGCGGGAAGTCGTGCCCGCCGTCCAGGACCGTCAGGGAAAAGTCCCCGGCCGCGCACGCCGACCACGCCCCCAGCGCGCCGGGCGGAACCACGCGGTCCTCCGCGCCGCCCAGGACGTGCAACGCGCTCCGGAGCGGAACCGGGGACGGCACGAAGTGGGCCTCCGCGAGCGCCAGGTCCGCCCGGATCGCCGACAGCGCCGAACGCAGGTAGTCCGGGAACCGGAACAGCTCCCGGGGTATCCCGTCGTGGGCGACCAGCCACCGGATCAGCCGCTCGCCGTCGGCGTTCCCCAGCCGGTCCCCCGGCTCGACGTGCGGGGCGCGGGACGCCGCCACCACGGTCGCCAGCGGGGCGCGTCCGCCGTCCCGTTCGATCCGCCGGGCGAGCTCGTAGGCCAGCATCCCGCCGAAGCTGTGCCCGAAGAGCAGGTACGGCAGGCGGAACTCGCCGGCCAGGCCGACGTGCAACTGGTCGGCGAGCTCGTCGACGGTACCCGGCAACTCATCGGCAACTCGGGTGCCCCGGCCGGGCAGCTCGACGGGCGCCAGCTCGACCCCGACCGGCAGGTGCGCCCGCCAGCCGGTGAACGATCCGCTCCCGGCCCCGGCCTGGGGCAGGCAGACCAGGCGCAGCGAGGGCCGTGTGGTGGCGACGCGGCCCACGACCCAGGCGTCCGGCCACCGCGTCGGCGTCTCCCGATCCATGCCTCGAGGGTGGCCGCGACGCCGGGCCGCTTCCAGGCAGAACTGCGGCAATCGAGGGGCAAGTGCGCCCGGGCCCCGCGGCCCCGCCGTGTTGCCGCGCGATTGCCGCAGCGGCTGCCTGGGATGCGGGCCCCGCGGCGGCCACGATCGGGGCATGACCGATTTCGCTCCCGTGCTCGACGCCGAACTGGTCCCCACCGTGATCAGCAGGCTGGTGTACCTCGTCGCCCCGATCAAGGCCGACGACGTCGGCCCGCAGTCCCGGCTGGTCAACGACCTGGGCTTCCACTCGCTGGCACTCGCCGAGCTGGGGTTCACGGTGGAGGACCTGTTCACGATCGACACCCTGCCCCCCGAACGGACCATGTCGTTGCAGACCATCCAGGACATCATCACCCTCACCACTGAAGAGCTGGCCGACGGCGGAGCCACGCTGCCGAGCGTCGCGCACCTCCAGTCGATCTTCAGCCGGTTCGGCGGGGAATGGCCCGCCGCGGCCTGACCGGGTACCGGGTCGCCGGCCGTCCACCGGCTAACCCGGCTCCTCCTCGGCCGGCACCTGGGCGAGGCCGTGCCGGTAGGCGAAGCTCACGGCCTGCGCGCGGTCGCGCACCCCCGCCTTGGCGAACAAGTTGTTGATGTGGGTCTTCACGGTGCCTTCGGTGACGTACAGCCGCTGCGCGATCTCGCTGTTGGACAGGCCTTCGGCGATCAGGCCCAGCACCTCGGCCTCGCGCGGGGTCAGCGCGTCGGCTCCCGCGGACGGCCGGCGCTCGGCCGTGGCCAGCTCGGTGAGCCGGCGTTGCACCGCGGGGTCGAGGGGTGCTTCGCCGCGCATCACCGCGTGGATCGCCGCGGAAATCTCCTCGCCGCGCGAATTCTTGGTGAGGTAGCCCCGCGCCCCCGCGCGCAACGCGGCGAGGATCGACCGGTCGTCGGCGTAGGTGGTCAGCACGAGCACCTCGACGCCGGGGAATCCGGCGCGGATCCACCGCGTGACCTCGATGCCGTCCAGGTCCGGGATCCGCAGGTCCATCAGCACGATGTCCGGGCGCACCTCTTCGACCAGCCGCTGGGCCTCCCGCCCGCTGCCCGCGTCGCCGACGACCACCAGGCCGGGCAGCAGCCCGACCACGAGGACCAGCCCCTGGCGGACGATCTCCTGGTCGTCGACCACGACCACCCGGATCGGATTCCCGGTCATGCCGGCAACCGGATCCGCACGGCGAAGCCCGGCCCGGCCGGCGTGACCCGCACGGTGCCCCCCACGGTTTCCACCCGTTCCCGAATTCCCAAAAGTCCCAGCGCCACTCTCGACACCAGCGCGACCTCCGTGTCGTTTTCCGCCGGATCACCTGGTCTGCCGTGAACAACCAGTTCACAATACACCGGGTCGCGGTCGAGGGTGACTTCGACGGCCGCCGCCGGAACGTGCCGGCGGATGGTGTCCAGCACTTCCTCGGCACCGCGCAGCACCATCAGCCGGTATTGCGCCGGCAGTTGTTCCGGGTCCCCGCTGACCAGCACCGGGCATTCCCGGCCGCCATTCCGCGCGAAATCACCGGCCAGCCGGTGCAGCAGCTCCACGACCGAAGCACGCGGGCCACCCACCGACTCCAGCACGTAGGCCGCCTCGGCGAGGCCCGCCCGGGCGAGCTCGCCCACCTGCGTCACCCGGCTCAGCACCTCCTCGCCCGCCCCGCCGCCGAGCAGCAGCAGGCGGACCCCTTCGAGACTCACGACCTGGGCGGCGAAAGTGTGCGCCAGCGCGTCGTAGCTTTCCGCGACCAGGGACCCGCGCCAGTGCCCGGCCCGGTCGCGCCGGGGACGGAGCCGGAGCGCGCCGAACGCCCGCGAACCCCACCGGATCGCCGGCTGTCCCGGGGAAAACCGGCCGCCGGCGATCCCGGCCACCGCCGTCCGGGCCAGCCGGGCGTCGAGCGTCCGGCCCAGCAACCCGACGACCCGGCCGGCGCCGGTCAGCAGCCGCGCTCTTCGCGCCCGGTTCATCGCCACGGCCTCATCGTAGGCGGGCGCCGGGCACCCGGCTTCCACCTCGGGACAGGGGCGTTCTCCACCCGTGGAGGGAGATCCCGCGCGCTCGGCAACCGATCGGCAAGTGACCGGCAACGGGCGGTGCCACCGCGCAGGGCCGTCTTAGGATCGGCCCCACGCAGCAAGGCACCGCCTGGGGGTGGTTGTGAGAATCGAGCTACTCGGCGCGCCGGCCATCGCGAACGCGGCCGGCCGGAGCCCGGTCCGGGCCCGGAAGGTCCGCGCCATGCTGGTGCTGCTCGCGCTGAACGCGGGCCACGCAGTGTCCTATCAGGACATGATCGACGAGCTGTGGGGCACCAGCCGCCTGAACAACGCGCGCAACGCGTTGCAGGCCAACGCGACCAGGCTGCGCCGGCTGCTCGAGCCGTTCTCCGGCACCGGCGGCCGGCCCGGGCTGCTGGTGACGGCGGGCGGGGGCTACCTGCTGGACGTCCCGAAGTCGGACGTGGACGCGAACCTGTTCCTCGAGCTGACCGACCGGGGCGCAACGCAGGTCCGCGGCCAGCCGCGGAAGGCGATCGAAACCCTGGAGGGGGCGCTGCGCCTGTGGCGGGGCCCGGCACTGGCCGACGCGGACGAAGGCAACCGCGCCAAGGTGGCCGCGGCCCTGCTCGAGGAACGGCGGCTGACCGCGACGGAGGACCTGCTCGAAGCCCGGCTCGCCCTCGGCCACGGCCACCAGGTGGTGCCGGACCTGCGCCGGCTGCTCAGCCAGTACCCGGGCCGCGAACGGCTCACCGAGCACCTGATGCTGGCGTTGTACCGGTGCGGCCGGCAGTCCGAGGCGATCACCGTCTTCCACCAGGCGCGCCGCCACCTCGCCGACGAGTTCGGGCTCACCCCGAACCCGACCCTGCAGCAGCGCTACCAGGAAATCCTGGAGCAGGCCCCCACGCTGGCGGAGCCGTTCCGCGCTTGACCGGTACGGCCGCACGCGCGCCGTGCGACCGCGTTCCGGTTCCCTCAGTCGTTCGGTTCGAGCTCGAAGACCACGCTGTCGGCGGGAGTCTCCACCCGGTGCTGGGCGATCAGCCGCCACCCGCCGTCGGCGAACACGCCGTTCCACTCCTCGAGGGTCGGCAGGTACACGCCCATCATCCGGTGCGCCACCTCGAACCCCAGCGTGAAGACCGGGATGTCGGTGTCGGGGATCGTCGTCGTGCGGGCCGTGTCGCCGAGCAGCAGCCGCCGGACGTTCGGGAACGCCTCGCGGAGCCGGCGCAACGACACGACGCAGTCCTCACGCGGCCAGAGGTCGTGCCCCATCAGGAAGCAGGTCAGCAGGTCGACGTCGCCGAACGCCGGGTGGGGCCGCGGAGCGGTCGCGTCGTCCTTGACGAACGACACGCGGTCGGCGAGACCGGCCGCGGCCACCGACTCCTGGGCGACGCGCAGGGCGCCGTCGGCGATGTCGATGCCGAGGCCGGTCGCGTCGGGACGCAGCTTCAGCACCTTGATCACGCGCTCGGCGCTGCCGCACCCGAGGTCGGCGATCTTCGTGAACTCCAGCGACTTCACGATCTCGTTGAAGATCGGGTCGAAGAAGTTGGTGTTGATCTCGCGGCAGGCGATGGCGATGGCGGCCGAGTCCCGGCGGAAGTACTCGCCGACCCGGTTCTCGTTGCGCAGCACCGCCGTCATGTCGGCGAACAGTTCGGCGCACCCGCGGGAGAGCCAGTGGTGGAACGCCCGGGTCCGCAGCACTTCGGCGAAGTTGACGTCGCAGAACACCGCGCCGTCGCGGCGTTCCACCACCCGGACGCTGGCGAGCGCGTGGAACAGGGCCTCCGTGGACGCGAGGTCGAGGTCGTGGCGAGCGGCGAAGTCCGCCACGTCGAGCTTGTCGGCGGCGGCCAGCTCGTCGAGCGCTCCGAGCTCCCAAGCGGCGCTGATCGCCGACGAGGCGACAGCGGCGTTGTAGATGTCGGCGGCGGTCATCCTGGCCGGGGCCATCAGTAGTTGTTCGGTCACTTCGGTGCCTCCCAAGGCTTGGTGCGGTACAGCGGGCCCGGCCGGCCGGGCCCGCCCTTGCTCACGCGCGCTGCGCGAGGAGAATCCGGTGCATCGGCGTGTCGACCAGCGCGACCCGGCGCAGACCGGCCCGGTCGAGCCAGCCGTCGTACTCCGCCAGCGAGTAGGAGTCGCCGCCGCCGGTGACGAGCATCGACGCGGCGAACAACCGGAAGAACCGGTTCTGGATCGACTGCGGTTCGCAGCGGTCGTCCACGATCTGGTCGACGATGGCCACCACACCGTCCTCGCCCACCGCCTCGGCCGCCTTGCCGAGCAGTTCCTGCGCACCCGCGGCCGTCTGCAGGTGGATGATGTTCACCAGCAGCACGAGGTCGTGGCCGGTCTCCCAGTCACCGACGAAGAAGTCCTGGACCCGGGTCATGAACCGGTCGCCGACGTCGAGCTGCGCCGCCTGGTCCATGGCGATCAGCACCATGCGCTCGGCGTCCAGGCCGACCGCGCACAGCCCGTCGAACCGCTGCAGCAGCAGCTGGCTGTAGATCCCGGTCCCGCAGCCGACGTCGACCATCGACCGCGGTCCCTCGGCCGTCCAGCCGCGCTCGGTGAGCACCGCGGTCAGCGCCTCGACGATCGGCGGGGCCCAGAAGTTGATGCCCTTGGCGACCGACTCGTAGTCCTCCGTGGACAGCTGGTTGGCCTGGTACTCGCCGCCTTCGTCGACCGCCGGCCGCCGGACGTGCCGGGCGAAGTCCCGCCACGCGTCCCAGCCGATCGTGCGGTCGTACCCGATCCGCCCGGCCAAGCTGTACAGGCCGTCGGGCAGCAGGCACTCGGCCATGCCCTCGACCAGCCAGTACAGGCCACCGTCGCCGTCACCGGCCTTGCGGTGCACGATTTCGTAGCAGTACAGGCCGTCGAGCAGCATGCGCAGCCCCTGGGCGTCGGCGTCCAGCCGGCCGGCCAGGTCCGCCACCGTCGCCGGGCCGTCGGCCAGCGCGGTGAACACGCCGAGGTCGAACGCGGCCTCGATCATCCCGGGCGCGAACATCGCGATCAGGTGCTCGTAGATCCGGTGGGAAGCCCGCACGACCGCGGTGTCCCGCGGGTCGCTGACCAGCCTCGCGCTGTCGACCAGCGGGGCCAGGCCGGTGCCCGGCGAAGGTCCGGCCGCCGGGCTTCCGGCGCTTTCCGCGTGCTGAGTGGAAATGTCAACCGTCGTCATCGATCCCCATTTGCATTCGAGCACATCGGTCGGACGTGACGTGCTTTCCCGGCGATTTCCGCAGAAGCCAACGTAGCAACGCGCACTGACAGCGGATTGACCGATCATTGATGCCGCCGCGGCCGCCCCGGCGGCAAAGAGGCAACTGCCGGGCAAGAGCCGGAAAGACAGGCAAGCAGCGCTTCCGCGGCGTTTCCCGGAGCTAGGCTGGGCCAGCACCAGCTCCGCGATTCTCCGGGGAAGACGGGATAAGGGGACTCCATGACGACGATCGTTTCCGAGCAGGTCCGGCCGGAGGAAACGCCGCCACCGCAGGCCCCCGTCATCGACACCGACGTGCACGAGATGATTTCGGGCCCGCGGTTCGCCTTCTACATCGACGAGCCGTACCGGAGCCGGATCAACATCAACAACTGGACCGGGGTGCACCTGCCCTACACCTGGCCGACCACCGGCGGCATCGCCCGGCCGGACACGATCAGCAGCCCCGGCACCCGCGCCGGCTCGGACTACCAGCTGATGCGCGAGCAGCACCTCGACCGCTACAACGTCGAGCACGCCGTCCTGACCGGGCTGGTCTACCCCACCGAGTTCAAGACCCAGCCGGACTTCGCGACGGCGATCGCGCGGGGCTACAACAACTGGCTGATGCGCGAATGGCTGCGCAAGGACGAGCGGTTCCTCGGCTCGATGCACATCGCGGCCCAGGACCCGGTCGCGGCGGTGGCGGAGATCGACCGGGTCGGCCCGCACCCCCGCATCGTCCAGATCATGCTGCCGGCGATCTCCCACGACACCCTGGGCCGCGAGTTCTACCACCCGGTCTACGAAGCGGCGGTCCGCCACGACCTCGCCGTCGGCTTCCACCACGGCACCACCTCGGAGACGGCGGTCGGCCTCCCGCCGTTCTTCCTCGAATGGCACACGGCGGTCACCCAGGCGTGGCAGTCGCAGCTGATCAGCCTGGTGGCCGGCGGGGTGTTCGAGAAGTTCCCCACGCTCCGGGTGGTGATGGTCGAATCGAGCTGGACCTGGCTCCCGCACCTGATGTGGCGGTTCGACCAGAACTACCGCGCCCTGCGCCGCGAGGTCCCGTGGGTCAAGCGGCTGCCGAGCGAGTACATCCGCGAGCAGGTGAAGTTCACGACCCAGCCGATGGAGTACGTGGAAAACCCGCGGCACATGCTGGAAATGTTCGAGATGGTGGGCAACGACGAGTTCCTGATGTTTTCGTCGGACTACCCGCACTGGGACTCCGACTCCCCCGAGCGCTCGCTCCCCTCGAGCTTCCCGGCCGAGCTGAAGCGGAAGGTCCTCTACGACAACGCCGCGAAGTTCTACCGGATCGGGGAGTACGCGAAGTGACGACCGCCCGCCGCACCCGTCACGTGGTCTGCCCGGTCGCCGAGCTGCCGCCCGGCCGCACCCGCCTGTTCACCCACGAGAACCGCCGGATCGTCGTCGCCGCCCTGCCGGGCCAGGAGTACCGCGCCCTGTCGGACCACTGCCCGCACCACGGCGGTTCGCTGGCCGCCGGCTCCCTCGAACGGATGTGGCAGGCCGACCCGTGCGGCCGCCACGTGCCCGACGAGAACCGCTGGGTCGTGGTGTGCCCGTTCCACAACTACGAAATAGACGTCCGCACGGGCCGCCCGGTGGTCAAGCTGGGCCGCCGCACCCGCGCGGCGACCTACGAGGTGACGGTCGAAGAGGGTTTCGTGGTGCTGTACGTCTAGTGTCCTGAGTCGTTCGTTCAGCGCCAGACCGGGTTGCGGTGATGCCGGGTCCGAAGCCGGCGCCACTGACCCTGTCCGACGACGGATGTCGAACGTCGAAGGGGTGGATTCGGCGCGGGACGACCGCGGCCGGCTCGTCATACGACGGACGGACACTTCCCCCACGACAAGATCGTCCCACCCGGCCGCTCACAGCCCGGAAACGACCTGAACAGTAGCTCCCTGCGCGGGACGCGTGTTCATGCGACAACCACAGCTGCACTGATCCCGACGGCCAACCCGTCCCGATTCGCCCCAGCGGGAGCGGCGTGTTCGCTAGCTCTCTTCGCCGGCGAGCTGAAGGGCAGCTTCATCACGTCTGGTGCGGTGAAGGGCACCTTCGTCTCATCAGATGCGAGGAAGGCCACCTTCAGCCCACCTCATCGCGACGACCGAACGACTTCGATACAGGCGCTAGGCGCCGGTCTGGCTCTCGTCGTCGCGGCGGGTGGTGCCCGCTTGGCGGACGGCCCATTCCCGCTCCCACGCGGCCAGGCGGTGGCGGTTCAGCGCGTAGACCGTGCCACGGTAGAGGAACACGAGCATCGACACCGCCGCCGCCCACAGGGTTGCCGCGCCCAAGGGGGCACCGATGAGTGCTGCCGCGCGGGTCAACGGCCGCTCGGTCGGTGCGCCCGTCTCGTCCACCCAGATCTTGACCTCGTGACCCGCGACCGTGCCTGCCGCCGCTTCGATCTTGCCCTCTCGCCGCTGCCCGTCTCGGGTCCGCCACGCCGCCTGTGTCGGGGCGGAGTCGAACGGTGTCCCGCCACGGCCGGCCGCCGCCGGGGCGGGGCCGTCGGCCAGGAGGACCGCCGTCACGGTGTAGCGCGTGGCCGTCTGCTCGCGGGACTCGGCCACTGCGGCGGAGTACTCCCCCATGCCGAACAGGACCGCTCCCGCCGCTGCGGCCAGTGACAGCAGAACGACCAGCGCCAGGAGCGCGGCCTGCAGCCGGTCGGACGGGCGGACCAGCGGGCCACGGCCCGGCAGGAAGGTGTGCCACAGCCGGGTCAGCCGCATCCTGGTGTACATCGCTCCTGCCCTCCGGGTCGCTCGGGAAACGTTCACCCAGCATCGCCGGAAGAGGCGATCGCGCCGCAGGGGCGACGGTCCCCGCTCGGCAGGCCTTGCGCCCGTTCCGCCGGCCCGGTTCCGGTGACTTTGGACCCTGGCCACGCCGGCCGGACGTACCCGACGCTGGACACCTGGCCGTCGAGCGAGGGGACCGGGATGCAGACAGTCGACGTCGGTGAGCTCTCCGTCTCCGCCTACCGCGCGGTCGCGCCGGACTGGATCGTCGAGCCGCTTCTCGAGGTGGCAGACCGGCTCCGCGGCGCGCGGGTGATCCACCTGAGCGCGACTCCCTACGGCGGCGGCGTTTCCGAGCTGCTGCGATCGGTCGTGCCGCTCTACAACGACCTCGGCGTGCGGGCGAGCTGGAAGATCATCAGTGGTGAGCCCGCGTTCTTCGCCGTGACGAAGAAGCTGCACAACGCGCTGCAGGGCGGTACCGAACCGGTCACCGACGCCGACATCCGGCTCTACGAGGAGACATCGCGCCGCAACGCCGAACAGCTGTCGATCGATCCGGACTTCGCGGACTGCGACTTCGTCTTCGTCCACGATCCGCAACCCGCGGCCGTTCTGTCCTTTTCGGACACCACGAACGCCAGGTCGGTGTGGCGCTGCCACGTCGACACCTCCGAACCCGCTCCCGGCGTCTGGGACTACCTCGGCAAGTACGTCGAACGCTATGACGCAACGGTCTTCACGCTGCCGGACTTCGTGCCGCCGACGCTCTCGCGCGACCGGGCGGACATCATCTGCCCGGCGATCGATCCCCTCAGTCCCAAGAACATGTCGCTGGACGACCGGACCGCGCACGCGGTGCTCAACTGGATCGGCATCGAACCCGATCGCCCGCTCGTCACGCAGGTGTCGCGGTTCGATCCGTGGAAGGACCCGCTCGGCGTGATCGAGGCGTTCCGCCTGGTCCGCGACGAAGTCCCCGGGCTGCAGCTCGCGCTGGTCGGCTCGATGGCGCTCGACGACCCGCAGGGCTGGGAGGTCTACCGGCAGATCAGCGACGCCGGCCGGGACGACCCCGGCATCCACGTCTTCACGAACCTGACCGGCGTCGGCAACGTCGAGGTCAACGCGTTCCAGCGGTTCTCGTCGGTGATGATCCAGAAGTCGATCCGCGAGGGGTTCGGGCTGGTGGTGTCCGAGGCGCTGTGGAAGGGCACGCCGGTCGTCGCCGGTCGCGCCGGCGGGATCCCGCTGCAGGTCGCCGACGACGCCGGTGGCCTGCTCGTCGACTCGACCACCGAGTGCGCGAAGACGCTCCTCGAGCTGCTCGAGAACCCGGGCCGCTCGGCCGCACTGGGTGCCGCCGGCCGCGAGCGCGTGCGGCGGCACTTCCTGCTCCCCCGGCTCCTGCTGGACGAGCTGACGCTGCTCGACGGCCTCGCGCACGGCGACCGGCCCGGCGCGCTGCTGACCCGGTCCGACCACCGCGACCCGGTCTGCGGGCTCACCGTCCCGCGCGGCAGCGGCACGCCGTCGGCCGAGGAAAAGGGGCACACCCGCTACTTCTGCTCACAGCGGTGCCGCACCGCCTTCCTCGAGGGAGCTGCGTCGTGACGTCCCGGTCGTGGCACGGTGGGGAGCTGCGCTGGAACGCGGAAACCGGGGACTGGACGATCCTCGCGCCCGGTCGCGGCGACCGCCCGCACCGGGTCGCGCGGGCCGCGTGCCCGTTCTGTCCGGAAACCCAGGACACCCCGCCGGAAACGTGGCGGCTGCCGGGCGACGGGCCGGGCTGGCGCGTCCGTGCGGTGCCGAACCGGTACGCCTTGTCCGACAAGCACGAGATCGTCATCGAGTCGCCGCGTCACGACTGGGACCTGGCGACCGGCACCGAAGAGGAGGTCGCCGAGGTGCTGGGCGCCTGGCAGCACCGCCACCGCGCACTCCGGCCGTCCGCCGCCCAGGTCGTCGTGTTCCGCAACCACGGGCCGGCGGCCGGGATCTCCCTGGACCACCCGCACTCGCAGGTGGCCGGTCTGCCGGTGCTGTCCGCGGCCACCCGCCGCGAGCTGGAGACGGCCCGGGCGCACCACCGCGACCACGGCAGGCGGCTCGCCGACGAACAGCTCGAAGCGACGCTCAACGACGGGAAGCGGATCGTCTTCACCGACGACCACGTGGTCGCCTACACGCCGTTCGCGCAGGTCGCCGCCTACGAGGTCCGGATCGTCCCCCACCGCGCCCGCGCGGATTTCGCCGCCGCCCCGGCCGAGGAGATCCACGCGACGGCCGGCTGCCTGCGGGCCGTCCTGGCCGCCCTCCGCGCCGAGCTGGGCGATCCCGCCTACAACGTCGTCGTGCGGACCGCTCCCCGCGGCTACGAAACCGCGCCCTTCCTGGCGTGGTCCCTGCAGGTCGTGCCGCGGCTGGAAATCCCGGCCGGGCTGGAGCTGGCGACGGGTGTCCCGGTCACCACCGTCGCCCCGGAGCACGCCGCCGCGCGGCTGCGCACCGCCGTGGCGGCGTGACCGGCATCAGCGCGGGCGCCGCAGCCCGGCGCGCACCAGGGCGGCCACCTGGACCAGCAGCCCGATCACCGAGCCGGCCAAGCCGACGACCAGCACGATCCGCGCCGTCAACGCCCAGTCGAAGCTGCTGCCGGCGAAGTCGAACGGGAAGACCTGCCACAGCCGCACCAGGGCGGCCAGCCCGGCGCACGTCGTCACGACGCCGTCGAGGGCTACGAGCCACTCGGGGTCCTGCCACAGCTGGACCAGGCCGGTGACCAGACCCGCGACCAGCGCGAGGTCCACCAGGCCGAGCACCGTGGCGAAGGCGGGCGTGAGGAACGGCAGAGCGTCCCAACCCGGCCAGGCGTTGACCAGGACCAGCAGGAAGCCGTTCAGCACAACACCGACGAGGTAGCCGGCCCGCCGGGTCCGGACGGGCGGTCTGCGGTTGTGCACGCTGGTCGTCATCGTGGACTCCGTTCTCCACCACGATCGTCGGCCCGCGGGCAGGACGGCGGCAGAGTCCTTGGTCACGTAGCCGGGCCCTGAGGTCCGCGGCGCAGCACCTCGTCCACCGCCCGGCGCGGGCTCGGCGGATCCGCTTCCGCGGCGTAGCCGACGCGCAGGAGAGCTTGGGGGAAGCCGGTGAGCCCGAGGTCTTCGCACAGAGCCGAGCGCACCGGCGGCAGGTGCAGCGGCTGCGTCAGGACCGCCGCGGCCAGGCCGAGGTCGACCGCCGCGAGCCAGGCGCGCTCCATCGCGTACCCGGCCCGGACGTGGTCGAGCCGGGAGTCGTCGGCGGTCATGACGAGCAGCAGGGTTTCGTCCGCCAGGCGACGCTCGAGTTCGGGGGTTTCCGGGATGTCGGTCGCGCGGCGGACCAGGCCCGCCCACGGCACCGAACCGGCCGGGATCCGGCTCGCGGGGATGCCGACGCCGTGCCGGTGCGCCCGTTCGTCCCGGATCGTCCACAACGACAGCTCACGCTGGTAGGCGCCGTCCTGCCGGAAGGTTTCCGCGGCGAAGTGCAGCAGTCGGGCGAGGACGGCGACCTCGTGGACTCGGCGGGTTTCGACGCCCGGCGCCCCGCCGGCCGCGACGATCCGCCGCACGACGGCCGCGGGCACGGCCACGCCTTCGAACGGCGCGCGGTGGCTGGCCCGGCGGGCGATCGCCCCGTAGGAGCGGAGCTCCTCGGTCGCCGGCGCGGCCGGTTCGCCGACGGCGACCCGCGCCACCAGGTCCGGTTGCTCGTCCTCCGGCAGGAACGCCACCACGCAGGACCGGCCGAGGGTGCGGACCGCCAGTTCGAGGTTCGCCACCGCGGCGCCGCAGGAGGCGGCTCGGTCGCGGCCGTGCGGATCGTGGTGCGGCAGAGCCGGCTCGGAGCGTTCGCGCACCGACAGCTCCCCCGGGGCGGCCTCCAGCAGCCAGGGCTGCGTGTTGTGCACCGACGGCGCCCGCATCATCGACCGGACCAGTACCTCGGTCTCGGCGGGCGTCCAGCCCGGCGCCTCCACAGTGGACACAAGATCACCCCATCCGGGACAGGTACGGGAAGACGCGGCGGTGACGGCGCAGGCGGTCGAGCAGTTCGCCGCGGTCACCGTGCAGGTCCGGCGGCACGGGTGTACCCGGCCCACAACCCGCGGACCGGATCGCCGCGACGAACCGGCGCACGCGAGCCGGGCTGGGCACGAGCTCGCCGCCGAGGTAGGCCAGCACCAGCAGGTCCTCGCCGGAATGGGTTTCCATGGCGAACGCCCAGCCGTGCCGTTCGTCCCACAGCAGCGCCATGTCGCGGCCGGGATGCCGGGGCAGCCGCACGTCGAGGGCGATGTACGCCGAGGCCGGGACATCGAGGTCCACGGTGCAGGACTCCTCCCCCACGCCGACCGCGGCACTCACCGCGGCCAGGTAGCCGGTCAGCCCGCTGCGCAGGCCGTGATCACGGTCGATTCCGGTGAGCAGGGGAATCACCCTCCAACGCCTGGGGTCGTGCACCGGCCACATCGGACCGGGTCTCATCGGGACCCGACGGTACGTTTCGGCCCGTGGTCGCGGATGGCGTCGTTGGACCTTGCCGACAGGGACTTTCGTCACTTGTGGCCTCACGGCGTGCGGCGCCGCAGGGTGGCCGCGCCGAGGAGGAGGGCGAGGACCACGCAGCCGGCGATGATCCCGATGTTGCGGACCAGGGTGCCGTCGACCTCG
>JARAWT010000057.1:0-66919 GCA_033793495.1 Streptomyces sp. MN03-5084-2B
TACCCGGGCTTTTTCGGTGGCAGCGCTAGGTGTGCACTCCGCCGCACCCCAACGCACTCCGCCGCGCCCCGCCGCATCCCAACGCACCCCGGCGCGGCCGGGCGGGCGGTCGCTGGAAGATGGGAGGCATGCGTCCGCTGATCAGCACCACCGACCTCGCCGCCGCGCTGGCCGGCCCGGCCGGGGACCGGCCCGTGGTCCTCGACGTCCGCTGGCGGCTCGCCGGCCCGCCCGGCGCCGAGTCCTACCGCGAGGGCCATGTGCCCGGCGCGGTGTTCACCGACCTCGACCGCGTGCTCGCCGGCGAGCCGGGCGAGGGCGGCCGGCACCCCCTGCCCGACCCGGCCGATCTGCAGCGCGACCTGCGCGCGGCCGGCATCCGGGCGGGCACCCCGGTGGTGGCCTACGACGACGCGGACGGCTCGGTGGCGGCGCGGGCCTGGTGGCTCCTGCGCTGGGCGGGCCACCACGAGGTCGCGGTCCTCGACGGCGGTTACGCAGCGTGGACGGCCGAGGGGCACCCGGTGAGTACGGACGAGGTGCGCGCGGAGCCGGGCGACCTCACGGTCCACCCGGGAGGCATGCCGGTCCTGGACGCGGACGAAGCGGCCGCCCTGGCCCGCGACGGCCTGCTCCTCGACGCTCGGGCGACCCCGCGTTACGCGGGCGAGACGGAGCCGGTGGACCCCCGGGCGGGCCACATCCCGGGAGCGGTGAACGCGCCGTTCTCGGCCCACGTCGGCGCCGACGGCCGCTGGCGGCCCCCGGCAGAGCTGGCGGAGCGGTTCGCGGGCCTGGGCCTGCGCCCGGGAGAGCCGGTCGCCGCGTACTGCGGCTCCGGGGTGACGGCCAGTTCGGTGGTCCTGGCCCTGGAGCTGGCCGGCCACCCGGGCGCGGGCCTGTACGCGGGCTCGTGGTCCCACTGGTCCCGAGACCCCCACCGCCCAGCGGCGACGGGCAACCTGCCGGGCTGACCCGCCCGGTCCCGAGCCGAGTGATGGCCGCCGCTCGGCGACGGACACTCTTCCGAGCCGAGCCGAGCCGAGCCGAGCCGAGCCGAGCCGAGCCGAGCCGAGCCGAGCCGAGCCGAGCCGAGCCGAGCCGAGCCGAGCCGAGCCGAGCCGAGCCGGACCTGAGCCGAGCCGAGCCGAGCCGGACCTGAGCCGAGCCGGACCTGAGCCGAGCCGAGCCGAGCCGGACCTGAGCCGAGCCGGACCTGAGCCGGACCTGAGCCGAGCCGGACCTGAGCCGAGCCGAGCCGAGCCGGACCCGAGCCGAGCCGCACCGGTACCCGCCGCGCGCCGGGCCGGCCTGTGCTGAGCCGGCTGCGCCTGCGACCCAGCCGTGGCCCGGCCGTGCCCAGCCGTGGCTCACCCGGCCGTGTCGTCGGGCTCCGGCGTGCACGACCACGCGCCCCGGCGGCGCAGGCCACTCCACCCGAGCCCGCGCACCCCACCCGGCCTCTCCACTCCACGCATCCCCGCGATCGGCACTAGAGTCGACCGCATGTCGCCGGCCGTTGTTTGGGACCGTGCCCTGCTCGGTTACGACCTGGGTGGGGATCACCCCTTCAATCCCGTCCGGCTGGAGCTCACCGTCCGGCTGGCCACCGAACTCGGCGTGCTCCACGACGTCGAACTGCTCGTCCCCACCGGGGCCGGTGACGAAGAACTCCTCCGCGTGCACGCCCCCGAATACCTCGCCGCCGTGCGGGAGGCGCCGCTCGTCGGGTGGGACGTCGGGCACGGGCTGGGCACCTCCGACAACCCCGTCTTCTCCGACATGCACGACGCCTCCGCGCTCGTCGTCGGCTCCACGCTGCTCGCCGCCAGGAAGGTCGCCGAGGGCGAAGCGCGAAGGGCCGTCAACATCGCCGGGGGGCTGCACCACGCCATGCGGGACCAGGCCGCCGGCTTCTGCGTCTACAACGACTGCGCCGTCGCCATCTCCTGGCTGCTCGACCACGGCTTCGACCGCATCGCCTACATCGACACCGACGTCCACCACGGTGACGGCGTCCAGGCCGCCTTCTACGACGACCCCCGCGTCCTCACCATCTCGATGCACCAGCACCCCTTCACGCTCTGGCCCGGCACCGGCTACTCCGCCGAGACCGGCCGCGGGAAGGCCGACGGCACCTCCGTCAACGTCCCGCTGCCGCCGCGCACCAAAGACCCCGGCTGGCTGCGCGCCTTCAACGCCGTCGTCCCCTCCCTCCTCGCCGACTTCGAACCGCAGCTGCTGTTCACCCAGTGCGGGGTCGACTCGCACGAGGAAGACCCCTTGGCCGACCTCTCGCTCAGCGTCGACGGACACCGCACCATCTACGCCACCCTCCGCGACCTCGCCGAGACCTACGCCGGCGGCAAGTGGATCGCCGTCGGCGGCGGGGGCTACCAGCTGATCCGGGTCGTTCCGCGATCCTGGACGCACCTGATCGCCACCGTCCTCGACCGGGACGTCGACCCGGCGACGCCGCTGCCGCCCGGCTGGCGGGAAACCGTCGCCAAGGCCGCGCCGCAGGCCGAGCTGCCGCACACCATGTCCGACGACCGCGACACCGGGTTCAAGCCGTGGGGCGACGGCGAGGACGACCCGGTCGACATCGCCGTCCGGGACACGCGCCGAGCCGTCTTCCCGCTGCACGGCCTCGACCCGGACGACCCCAGGGACTGACCATGGCCGGACGGGACCCCTTCGACTACCCCCGCGACTGGGAGGCCGACGTCGTGCTGTCCGACGGCGGCACCGTCCACCTGCGGCCGATCGTGCCCACCGACGCCGACGGCCTGGTCGCCTTCCACGCGAAGCTCTCCGAGCGCACCCGCTACTTCCGCTACTTCGGTGCCTACCCGCGGATCCCGGAAAAGGACCTGAAGCGCTTCTCCACGGTCGACCACCACGATCGGGTCGCCTTCGCCGCGTTCCTGGGCGACGACATCGTGGCCGTCGGCCGGTACGAGCGGCTCGACCACGGGCCGTCGGCGGAGGTCGCCTTCGTCGTCAGCGACGTCCACCAGGGCCGCGGGCTCGGCTCGATCCTGCTGGAACACCTCGCCGCGGCCGCGTCCGAATGCGGGCTGCGCCGGTTCGTGGCCGAGGTGCTCGCCGAGAACGCCGCCATGGTGCGCGTGTTCCGGGACGCCGGCTACCAGGTCAGCCGCGAGATCGAGGAAGGCGTGCTGCACCTGGAGTTCGACATCGACCCGACCGAGGAGTCCCTCGCCGTGGCGCGCTCGCGGGAGCAGGCGGCCGAGGCCCGCAGCGTGCACAACCTGCTGCACCCGACGTCGGTCGCGGTGATCGGCGCGTCCACCGAGCCGGGCAAGGTCGGTCACGTCGCCTTCGCGAACCTCCTGGTCGCCGCGTTCACCGGCACCGTCTACCCGGTCAACGCCGAGCACCGCTCGGTCCGCGGTGTTCGCGCGTACCCGTCGGTGCTGGACATCCCGGACCCGGTCGACCTGGCCGTCGTCGCGGTGCCCGCCGAGGCCGTCGAGTCCGTTTTGGACGCTTGCCTGGCGAAGGGCGTGAAGACGCTGCTGATCCTGTCCAGCGGGTTCGCCGAAGCCGGCCCGCACGGCCTGCACGCCGAGCTGCGGCTGGTCGGCGAGGCGCGGGCGCACGGCATGCGCGTGGTCGGCCCGAACGCGCTCGGCGTGCTCAACACCGCGCCCGGGGTCCGGCTCAACGCCACGCTCGCGCCGCGGCTGCCCGGCCGCGGGCGCACCGGCTTCTTCTGCCAGTCCGGCGCGCTGGGCACCGCGATCCTCGCCGACGCCGAAGCGCGCGGACTCGGCCTGTCGACGTTCGTCTCGGCAGGCAACCGCGCCGACGTCTCGGGCAACGACCTGCTCCAGTACTGGGAAACCGACCCGGACACCGACCTGGTGCTGCTGTACCTGGAGTCCTTCGGCAACCCGCGCAAGTTCGCGCGGCTGGCCCGCCGCCTCGCCCGGACGAAGCCGATCGTCGCGGTCAAGTCCGGGCGGCACGCGGTCCGGCCGCAGCTGGCGGCGACGTCGACGGAGATCGACGAGGCCAGCGTCCAGACGCTGTTCGAGCAGGCCGGCGTCGTACGGGTGGAGTCGCTGGCGCAGCTGTTCGACACCGCGCTCGTGTTCGCCCACCAGCCACTGCCCGCGGGGCCGCGGGTCGGCATCGTCGGCAACTCCAGCGCCATCGGGCTGCTGGCCGCCGACACCGCGCGGATGCAGGGCCTGCGGCTGGCGTCGGACCCGGTGGACGTCGGCCCGCAGGCCGGGCCGGAGGAGTTCGCCAAGGCCGTCCGCGAAGCCCTGATCTCGCCGGAAACCGACGCGCTCGTCGTCGTGTTCGCGCCGCCGATCGCCATCCCCGGCACCGCCTACGCGCGCGCACTGCGGGAAACCGTCGTCGAACTGGGGCAGCGCAAGCCGATCGTCTCGACGTTCCTCGCCGCCGAAGGCGTCCCGGACGAACTCGCGGTCCTGAAAGACGGCGTGCCGACGCGGGGGTCGATCCCGTCGTACCCGAGCCCCGAGCGCGCGGTGAACGCCCTCGCCCGGGTCATCCGGTACGCGGCGTGGCGCCAACGCCCGCAGGGCACGCTGGTGCGGCCCGCCGGGATCCACACCGAACAGGCGCAGGGCATCGTGCGCGAGGTCCTCGAAGCCGGCAGCGGCAAGACGACACTGCTCTCCGACGCCGAAGTCGTGCGGCTGCTGGACTGCTACGGCATCGACGTGGTGCCCTTCCGCATCGTGTCCACTGTGGACGAAGCGGTCGCGGCGGCGGCCGAGCTGGGCTACCCGGTGACGCTCAAGGCGGTCGACGAGCGGCTGCGCGGCCGGCCCGACCTGGCCGGCGTCCGGCTCGACCTGGCCTCCGAAGACTCGGTGCGCAACGCCTACGAGACGTTGCGCGAGGTCTCCGGGGACGACGAGGTGTACGTCCAGCGGATGGCGCCCAAGGGCCTGTCCTGCGTGATCGGGCTGCAGGACGACCCGTCGTTCGGCACGCTCGTCTCGTTCGGGCTGTCCGGGCTGGTCAGCACGCTGCTCGGCGACCGCGCCTACCGGGCCGTGCCGCTCACCGACGTCGACGCCGCGACGCTGCTGGGCGAACCGAGGACGGCGCCGCTGCTCACCGGCTACCGCGGCGACGAGCCGGCCGACCTCGCCGCGCTGCAGGACATGGTGCTGCGCGTGGCCGCGCTGGCCGAGGACAACCCGGAGGTGCGGTCGCTGGTGCTCGACCCGATCCTGGCGTCGCCGGACGGCGCCTTCGTCGCCAACGCCCGCCTGGTGCTGGGCGCCCCGCCGTCCCGGCCCGACACCGGCCCGCGCCGGCTGCGCGCGATCAACCCCCAGGACTGAGCATGACGTCGCTGTCCGAACTCCTCTCCCGGCACGTCGGCGATCTGCCGGGCGCGGTGGCGCTGGTGGCTCGCGGCGACCAGGTCGAAGCCGCGGCCGCCGGCTCGGCCGACGCCGGGGGCACCGTGCCGATGGCGCGGGACTCGCTGTTCCGCGTCGCGTCGCTCACCAAGCCGATCACCGCCGCGGCGGTCCTGCTGCTCGTCGACGACGGCGAGCTGGCCCTGGACGACCCGATCGCGCGCTGGCTGCCGGAGCTGGCGTCGCCGGTGGTCGTGCGGACCCCGGAGGGCCCGATCGACGACGTCGTGCCGGCCCTCCGCCCGGTCACGGTGGCCGACCTGCTCACCTTCCGCTGCGGGTACGGCCTCACCGAGGGCATGACGCTGCCCGCCGTCGACCTGCTGCTGCAGGTGCTGGGTCACCCGGCGGCGGCCCCGCGGGCGTTGTCGCCGGACGAGTGGCTGGTGGCCCTGGCGCAGGTGCCGATGCTGCACCAGCCCGGAGAGGCGTGGCTGTACGACACCGGCTCGGACCTCCAGGGCGTGCTGATCGCGCGGGTCGCCGGCCGGCCGCTGCCGGAGTTCCTGGCGGAGCGGCTGTTCGAGCCGCTCGGCATGGCCGACACCGGGTTCACCGTGCCGACGGCGGCGCTCGGCCGGTTCACCAGCGCCTACCGCCGCGGCGAGGAGGGCCTGCGGCTGATCGACTCGCCGGAGGGCCGCTGGAGCACGCCGCCGCCGTTCCCGTCCGGGGCCGGCGGGCTCGTCTCGACGGCCGACGACCTGCTGGCGTTCGCGCGGTTCCTGTGCGACGGGGGCACGGCGGGCGGCCACCGCCTGCTGACGCCGGAGTCGGTCCGCCGGATGACGACCGACCACCTGACCCCGGCCCAGCGCGCAGCGGCCCGGCCGTTCCTGCGCGGCCAGAGCTGGGGCTTCGGCGGTTCGGTGGACATCGACCCGAAGCAACCTTGGGAGGTCCCGGGTCGCTACGGCTGGGTCGGCGGCGCGGGCACGGCCCTGTACCTCGTCCCGGCGACGCGCACGGTCTCGGTCCTGCTCACCCAGGTCGAGCTCACCAGCCCCGACCCCACCCCGCTGATGAAGGAGTTCTGGACCTACGCGGCGAGCTAGGCGGGGCCGCGGCCGGCGAGGAGGCCGCCGAGGTCGAGGAGCTGGTGCGTCGCGGAGCCGAGCTCGAACTCCAGGCGCTTGGCCGCCGCGAAGTAGCGGTGCACCACGTGGTCGACGTCGATTCCGACGCCGCCGTGGACGTGCACGGCCGTGTGGGCCACGCGGTGCCCTGCTTCCGCCGCCCAGAACTTCGCCGTCGCCACGGCCGAAGCGGCCGGAACCCCCGACGACAGCTGCCATGCCGCCTGCTGCGTCGTCAGGCGGACCGCTTCGACGTCCAGGTACGCGTCCGCGAGCCGCTGGCGGACCGCCTGGAAGCCGCCGATCACGTGGTCGAACTGCTTCCGCTCGGCCGCGTACGCCGCCGTCAGCTCCAGCGCCCGCTCGACCACGCCGAGCTGCTGCGCGCACACCCCGACCGTCCCGCGCAGGCGCAGCCACTCGCCGATGTCGCCCAGCGACACCCCCGGCACGTCGGACAGTTCCAGAAGACCGGCGTCGGCGTGGTCGGTCGTCTGCTGCGGCCGCACCGAGACGCCGGACGCAGAAGCATCGACCAGGAAGACCTCGTCCGAAGCGGCGACCAGGAACCCGTGCGCGAACGCGCCGAACGGCACCGCCGTCCGCGCACCCGACACCCGGCCGTCCGCGGCCGTGAAGCCGGACAGCGCCACCGCGAGCACGCGCTCGCCACGCAGCACCGGCAGCACCCAGCGGTCCACCAGCTCCGGCGTGCCGAACTCCGCCAGTGCCGCCGCCGCCATCGTGATCGACGAGAGGTACGGGAGCGCCGCCACCGCGCGGCCGATCTCGGTCAGCACCGCGCACTGCTCCAGCAGCCCGAACCCGCCGCCGCCGAGCGACGACGGCAGGGCCGCGTCCAGCACGCCCGCCTGACCGAGGGCGGTCCACGCGACCGTGTCGAAGCCGCCGGTGCCGTGCGGGTCGTGGGTGGCCTTGTCGGCCAGCAGCCGCCGGGTCAGCGCCGCGAGATCGGCCGACGCTTCGGAAGAGGTGAAGTCCATATTTTCTCCTGACGGGATGCTGCTAGCGCGTGACGGGCAGGCCGAGGGCGGTGGCGGCGATCATGTCCCGCTGGATCTCGTTGGTGCCGCCGCCGAAGGTGAGGATCAGCGCCGACCGGTGCAGCCGCTCGATCCGCCCGGCCAGTTGCGCGCCGGGCGCGCCTTCGCGGACGACGGCGGCCGCGCCGAGCACCTCCATCAGCAGCCGGTAGGCCTCGATCGCGAACTCCGTGCCGAACACCTTCGTCGCCGACGCCTCCGCCGGGCCGAGCTCGCTGTTCGCGGCCGCCCAGGCGATCCGCCAGTTCCGCAGCTTCAGGTACTCCGCACCCGCGTGCACCCGCGCCAGGTGCAGCCGCACCCACTCGTGGTCGAGGGCGCCGGTCTCCTTCGCCCACTCCAGGACGTCCGCCAGGGCCTTGCGGATCGGCGCCGCCGACGTCAGCGCGACGCGCTCGTGGTTGAGCTGGTTGGTGATCAGCGGCCAGCCCGCGTTCTCCTCGGCGACGCGCGCCGACACCGGCACGCGGACGCCGTCGTAGTAGGTCGCGCTCGTCCCGGCCCCCGCGACCGTGTGCACCTTGGTCCACGAAAAGCCCTCGGCGGACGTCGGCACGATGAGCATCGACAGCCCGCGATGCTTCTTCGCCGCCGGATCGGTCCGGACCGCGAGCCAGACATAGTCGGCGTACTCGATCAGGCTCGTCCACATCTTCTGGCCGGTGACGACGTACTCGTCGCCGTCGCGTTCGGCCCGCGTCCGCAGCGACGCCAGGTCGGTGCCGGCCTCCGGCTCGGAGTAGCCGATCGAGAAGTGCAGCTCGCCGGCGGCGATCTTCGGCAGGTAGAACGCCTTCTGTTCTTCGGTGCCGTAGCGCATGATCGTCGGGCCCACGGTGTTCACCGTCAGGAACGGGACCGGCACCCCGGCGACGGCCGCTTCGTCGGTGAAGATCAGCTGGTCGAGCATCGACCGGCCCTGCCCGCCGTACTCGGGCGGCCAGCCCAGCGCGAGCCAGCCGTCCTTGCCCAGCTGCCGCACGATCTCCTTGTACGCCAGGCCATCGCCGTACTCGCCGCCGCCCGAGCGGAGGCCGGCCCGCCGTTCGGGCGTCATCAGTTCGGCGAAGTACTCCCGAAGCTCGGCGGCCAGCGCCTGCTGCTCCGGCGTGTAATCGATCCGCACCCGTCACCTCCACCCGGTCCGGCTCGTTGTGGTGCCGTACCGGCTCCCGGCGTTACAGTAGAACCTGTTCTAGTTGTACCAGGGCTCGAGCGGCGGAGGAAGCATGGAGATCGGTGTCGACCGGCAGCTGTGCGAGGCGAACGCGGTGTGCGTGGGGCTCGCCCCGGACGTCTTCGACCTCGACGAGGAGGAAGAACTGGTGATCCAGCCGGGCCCGGTACCCTCGGGCCAGGTAGAACGCGTTTCCAGTGCGGTCAAGGGCTGCCCCAAGAACGCGCTGTTCATCGCCGGTTAGCGCCGTTTACTCAGGGGTTGCTCTAAACGAGAACAGATTCTACTGTAGGCGCGACATCCAGGACTCGACGAGGAGGTCCGCGGTGAGCTTGACCGGCAGGACGGCGATCGTCACGGGCGCCGCGGCGGGGCTGGGCCGGGCCGAAGCGCTCGCGCTCGCCGCCCAGGGTGCCACGGTCGTCGTCAACGACATCGGCGAGCCGAAGGACGTCGTCGCCGAGATCGAGGCGGCCGGCGGCAAGGCCGTCGCGGTGGCCGGCGACGTCGGCGAACGCGCCACGGCCGACGCGCTCACCGAGGCCGCGCTCGACCTCGGCGGCCTCGACATCGTGGTGAACAACGCGGGCGTGCTGCGCGACAAGATGCTGTTCTCGATGTCCGACGACGACTGGGACACCGTGCTGCGCGTCCACCTGCGCGGCCACTTCCTGTTGTCCCGCAACGCCGCCAAGCACTGGCGTGACAAGTCGAAGGCGGACGGCGCGCCGGTGTACGGGCGGCTGGTCAACACCGCGTCCGAGGCGTTCCTCTTCGGCTCGCCCGGCCAGCCCAACTACGCGGCGGCGAAGGCGGGCATCACCGCGCTCACCGTGTCGGCCGCCCGCGGGCTGGCCAAGTACGGCGTCCGCGCCAACGCGATCTGCCCGCGCGCGCGGACGGCGATGACCGAGGGCGTGTTCGGCGCCGCCCCTGCCGAAGGCGCCGATCCGCTCTCGGTCGAGCACGTCGCCCCCTTCGTCGCCTACCTCGCCTCCCCGGCGGCCGAGCACGTCAACGGCCAGGTGTTCGTCGTCCACGGCGGCACGGTCTCGCTGGTCGAGGCCCCGCGGATCGAGCAGAGCTGGAAGCTCGACGAGCTCGAAACCTCCTTCACCACCTTCTTCGCCGACCGCGACCCCGGCCGGATGTTCGCCGTCACCGAGATCCTGGGAGAGTCATGAGGCTGGACGGGAAGATCGCCCTGATCACCGGCGCCGCGCGCGGGCAGGGCGAGGCCGCAGCGCGCGCGTTCGTCGCCGAAGGCGCGAAGGTGGTGATCGCCGACATCCTCGACGACGAGGGCAAGGAGCTGGCCGCCGAGCTCGGCGAGGAGGCCGTCTACCAGCACCTCGACGTCGGCGACGAGGACGGCTGGGCCGCCGCGGTCGAGCGCGCGACCACCGAGTTCGGCGCGCCGAACGTGCTGGTCAACAACGCGGGCATCCTCCATTTCTCGGAGCTGGCGCAGACGACGCTGGCCGACTACGAACGCGTGATCCGGGTGAACCAGATCGGGGCGTTTCTCGGCATGCGTTCGGTCGTTGAACCGATGACCGCCGCCGGCGGTGGCTCCATCGTCAACGTGTCCTCTGTGGAGGGTCTGGCCGGGATGCCCTACCTCGTCGCCTACACCGCGAGCAAGTTCGCGATCCGCGGGATGACCAAGGTCGCGGCGATGGAGCTCGGCAAGAAGCACATCCGCGTCAACTCGGTGCACCCCGGCGCGATCGACACCAAGATGGTCGAGACCGCGGCGGGCGGCCAGAAAGTCGACATGTCGTACGTCGGGAAGAAGGTCGCGCTGAAGCGGGTCGGGCAGCCGGAGGACATCGCCAAGCTGGTGTTGTTCCTGGCCAGCGACGAGAGCGCGTACTGCACGGGTGCGGAATTCGTCGCCGACGGCGGCGCCACGGCCACGCACGCCCTCAACTTCTGAAGGAGAACTGCCGAAGGGGAGAGTGAACACCGCTAACAAAAGCGGGTACCGGGTGTGGAGCAGACTCGGAGGTCAATGACGATCTACTGGGAGGTGTGGTGAGCGGAGGCACGGGCACGCTCCCGGGAACCGCGGCCCTGACCCAGGTCGGCCGGCTCGCGACGCTGTCCTGGGAGGTCCTGCGCGCGATCTTCAAGCGCCCCTTCCAGACCCGCGAGTGGATCCAGCAGTGCTGGTTCTTCGCCAGCGTCACGATCCTCCCGACGGCCCTGGTCGCCATCCCGTTCGGTGCGGTGATCGCGCTGCAGCTCGGCTCGCTGACCGCGCAGATCGGTGCCCAGTCGTTCACCGGCGCGGCCAGCGCGCTGGCCATCGTGCAGCAGGCCAGCCCGCTGATCACCGCGCTGCTCGTCGCGGGCGCCGGCGGCAGCGCCGTCTGCGCGGACATCGGCGCGCGGAAGATCCGCGAAGAGATCGACGCCATGGAAGTCCTCGGCGTCAACCCGATCCAGCGGCTGATCGTGCCGCGGGTGCTCGCCGCGATGGTCGTTTCGGTGCTGCTGAACGGCTTGGTCAGCGTGGTCGGCGTGCTCGGCGGCTACTTCTTCAACGTCGTCCTGCAGGGCGGCACGCCCGGCGCGTACCTGGCCAGCTTCAACGCCCTCGCGCAGGTGCCGGACCTGTGGGTCAGCGAGATCAAGGCGCTGCTGTACGGCTTCGTCGCCGGGGTCGTCGCCGCCTTCCGCGGGCTGAACCCGGCCGGCGGGCCGAAGGGCGTCGGCGACGCGGTCAACCAGGCCGTCGTCATCACGTTCCTGCTGCTGTTCCTGATCAACGTCGTGCTCACCGCGATCTACCTGCGGATCGTCCCGCCGAAGGCGATGTGATGACCGCCGAACCCCTGGACGCCGACCGGACGCTCGAGTACATCGCGCGCCCCGGCCAAAGCCTGGAGGGACTCGGCAAGCAGCTCGCGTTCGCGGCGAAGGCGCTCGCCTGGTCGCCGCGCACGATCCGCCGCTACAGCCGGGAAACCCTGCGCCTGCTCACCGAAGTCTGCTTCGGCACCGGCGGCCTCGCGGTCATCGGCGGCACCCTCGGCGTGATGATCGGGATGACGCTCTTCACCGGGCTCATCGTCGGCCTGCAGGGCTATTCCGCGCTCAACCAGCTCGGCACGGCCGCGCTCACCGGGTTCATCTCCGCCTACTTCAACACCCGCGAAGTCGCGCCGCTTTCCGCGGGCCTGGCGTTGAGCGCGACCGTCGGCTGCGGCTTCACCGCCCAGCTCGGCGCGATGCGCATCTCCGACGAGATCGACGCCCTCGAAGTCATGGGCGTGCCGAGCATGCCGTACCTGGTGACGACCCGGGTGCTCGCCGGCGTCGCCGCGGTGATCCCGCTGTACGCGGTCGGCCTGCTGTCGAGCTACCTCGCGTCCCGGCAGATCACCATCTGGCTCTACGGCCAGTCCGCGGGCACCTACGACCACTACTTCACGCTCTTCTTGCCTCCCGGCGACGTCCTGTGGTCGTTCGCGAAGGTGATCGTGTTCAGCGTGCTCGTGATCCTGTCCCACTGCTACTACGGCTTCCACGCCAGCGGCGGACCGGCCGGCGTCGGCGTCGCGGTCGGCCGCGCGGTGCGGACGTCGATCGTGCTGATCTCGGTGCTGGACTTCTTCCTGTCGCTGGCGATCTGGGGCGCGAACACCACGGTGAGGATCTCGGGATGAGGCGCGAGCTCTGGCAGCGGCTCCGGTACCAGGTGCTGGGGCTCGTCTTCCTGCTCGTCGCCGCCCTGTTCATCGCGCTCACCCTGGCCGTCTACCACAAGGCGTTCACGCCGGTGACGCTCGTGAAGCTCGAGACCGACCGCGTCGGCAGCCAGCTGCGCACCGGCGGCGACGTCAAGGTCCGCGGCATGCTCGTCGGCGAAGTCCGGTCGGTGCTGGCGAAGGGCGACCACGCCGAGCTGGAGCTGGCCCTGGACCCGGACAAGACACACGTCATCCCGAAGAACGTCTCCGCACGGCTGCTGCCGAAGACGCTCTTCGGCGAGCGTTATGTCGCCCTGCAGCTGCCCGAGAACAAGGAACGGCCGATCGAAGCGGGGGACGTCATCCCGCAGGACCGCAGCAGCGCCGCGATCGAGCTGCAGAAGGTCCTCGACGACGTGATGCCGCTGCTGCAGGCGGTCCAGCCCGAAAAGCTGTCGAGCACGCTCACCGCGGTGGCCACGGCGCTGGACGGCCGGGGCAAGCAGCTCGGCGAGACCCTGGCCGGTCTGTCGGACTACCTCGGCAAGCTCAACCCGTCGCTGCCCGACGTCAAGGCGGACATCACCGGCCTCGCGAACGTCGCGAACACCTACGACAAGGCGGCGCCGGACCTGCTGCAGGCGCTGTCCGACCTGACGACGACGAGCCGGACGATCGTGGACCAGCGCGCGCAGCTGTCCGACCTCTACGCCACGGTCACCGCGGCTTCGGTGGACCTCACGAGCTTCCTGCAGGTCAACAAGGACAACCTGATCCGGCTCACCACGGCGATCCAGCCGACCCTGGACGTCCTCGCCAAGTACGCGCCCGAGTACCCGTGCCTGCTGCGGCAGCTCGCCGAGTCGGTGCCGCGGGCGGAGCTGGCGTTCGGCAAGGGCACCGCGCACCCCGAGGTCAGCCGGGTCACCATCGAGTTCGCCGCCAGCCGCGGCAAGTACCTCCCCGGCGTCGACGAGCCGAAGTACGAGGACAAGCGCGGCCCGCGCTGCTACCCGAGCGTGCCGCACCCGGGGGTGTGGCCGCAGTACCCGCCGGACGGCGCGATCAAGGACGGCTCCAGCAAGCCGGCGCCGCCGAAGAACCCGCCCGAGAAGCTGCCCGGCCCGATCACCGCGGGCGGCGGCGCGGTCGGCGGCGACGGCACGATCGTCGGCTCGGCGTACGAAAACGACCTGATCGACCTGCTCGCCGCACCCGCGCTCGGCACCTCGCCGGGTGCCGTGCCCGGCTGGGCGGGCCTGCTCGTCGGGCCGCTCTACCGCGGGGCGGAGGTGGAGCTGAAGTGAGGAGCTTCCTCCCGTCCCTGATCAAGCTCGGCATCTTCGCGGTCGTCACCGTGCTGTTCACCGGCGTCCTGGCGGCCACCATCTCGAACACCAACTTCGGCGAGACGTCCGGTTATCTGGCGAAGTTCACCGACGCGTCCGGGCTCAAGGAAGGCGACGACGTCCGCATCGCCGGGGTCAAGGTCGGCCAGGTCGACTCGATCGAGGTGGTCGAAGGGGACCGGAACCTGGCCCAGGTGAAGTTCGACCTCGAGCACGCCTACCGGCTGCCGGAGACGGTGACCGCGACGATCAAGTACCGCAACCTCGTCGGCCAGCGCTACCTGGCGCTCGGCACGGACGTCCCGGGCGACAAGGCGCTGCCCGAAGGCGGCACGATCCCGCCCGAGCGCACGAAACCCGCGCTCAACCTGACCGTGCTGTTCAACGGGTTCAAGCCACTGTTCAAGGCGTTGAGCCCGCAGGACGTCAACCGGCTGTCGGCCGAGATCATCAGCGTCTTCCAGGGCGAGGGCGGCACGATCACCAGCCTGCTGCAGCACACCGCGTCCCTGACGACGGCGATCGCGAGCAAGGACCAGGTGATCGGCCAGGTCATCGCCAACCTCAACACGGTGCTCGGCACGGTCAACTCCCGCGGCGCCCAGCTCGGCGACCTGATCGAGCAGACGCAGAAGCTGGTCAGCGGGCTGGCCGAGCAGCGCAAGCCGATCGGCGACGCGGTCAGCGCGCTCGGCGACCTCGCCGTGTCGACCACCGGGCTCCTGGCCGACGCGCGCCCGGCGCTCAAGGACGACGTCGCGCAGCTCGGCGTGCTGTCGCAGAACCTCGGCGACTCCGGCGTGCTGCTCAACCACCTCCTCGAGGTGCTGCCGGGCAACCTGCAGAAGTTCACCCGGACCCTGAGCTACGGCAGCTGGTTCAACTACTACCTGTGCGGGATCACCGGCACCATCGGCATTTCCTCGCTCGACATCACGCTGCCGATCATCCCGATCCCGGGCACCCAGCGCGCCGAAAGGTGTGGTCCGTGAAGCCGCTGAAGGAACGCAACCAGGCCGCGGTGGGCGCGGTCGCGCTCGTGCTGATCGTGCTCGTCACGGCCACGACGTACTTCTCCGACCAGCTCCCGTTCTTCGGCAACGGCACGACGTACTCGGCGTACTTCGGCGAGTCCGCCGGACTGGCACCGGACAACGAGGTCGAGGTCGCCGGCGTCAAGGTCGGCACGGTGTCGTCGGTCAAGCTGGCGGGCAAGCAGGTCCTGGTCAAGTTCCGGGTCAAGGACGTCCGGGTCGGCGACGCGACGACGGCGTCCATCGAGATCAAGACACTGCTGGGGGAGAAGTACCTCGCGCTCGACCCGAAGGGCGGCGGCTCCCAGGAGCCGGACGACACGATCCCGCAGGCCCGTACGCGCACGCCATTCCAGCTGCAGGACGCCTTCGAACAGCTGTCGACGACGGTCGGCGACATCGACACGAAACAGCTCGCGGACAGCTTCAACGCGCTCTCGGACAGCCTGAAGGACAGCCCCCAGTACCTGAAGGACACACTGACCGGGTTGTCGTCGCTGGCTCGCACGGTTTCCTCCCGTGACGCCGACCTGCACACGCTGCTGGCCAACACGAGCCAGGTCTCGAAGACGCTGTCCGACCGCAACGCCCAGCTGCAGCGCGTGATCAGCGACGGCAACCTGCTGCTCACCGAGCTGCAGAACCGCAAGCAGGCCATCAACGCCCTGCTCACCGGCACCCAGCAGCTTTCGCAGCAGCTCACCGGGCTCGTCCAGGACAACCGGGACCAGCTCAAGCCGACGCTGGACAAGCTCGGGAAGGTGACCGACATCCTGCAGCGCAACCAGGGCAACCTCGACAAGAGCCTCCAGCTGATGGCGCCGTTCGCCCGCGTCGGCGCGAACGCCACCGGCAACGGCCGCTGGTTCGAGGGCTACCTGTGCGGGCTGCTGCCGCCGACGATCACCGTGGGCGGGCTGCACATCAACCCCGAAGGCTGCACCCCGCCGATCGCGGCGCCGAACCAGGGGGTGGGCCGCCGATGACCATCCGCACCGCCCGCGGCCGCAGCCTGGTGACCTGGCTGGCGTTCGCGTGCGTCCTCGCGCTGATCGTCACCGCCGGGCTGTACCTGGTGTTCCGCGCGTCCACCGGCACTGTCGTGTCCGCCTACTTCGGCAAGACCGTCGGGCTGTACGCGGGTTCGTCGGTGCGGGTGCTCGGGGTGCCGGTCGGGCAGGTCACCGACGTCACGCCCGAGGGGGACGCGGTCCGCGTCGACATGCGGGTCGACGACGTGCCGCTGCCCGCCGACGTCGGCGCGGTCGTCGTCGCGCCGAGCCTGGTCAGCGACCGGTACGTCCAGCTGACCCCGGCCTACGACAGCGGTCCTGTGCTCGCTTCCGGCACGGTGTTGCCTCGCGCTCGCACCGCCACGCCGGTGGAACTGGACGACCTGTATTCGAGCCTGGACAAGCTGTCGACGGCGCTGGGCCCGAACGGCGCCAACTCCGGCGGCGCACTGTCCGGAGTCCTCGACACCGCGGCGAACACGCTGAAGGGCAACGGCGCTTCGCTGAACTCTACGGTCGGGCAGCTGGCCGAACTCGCGAAGACGCTCGACGGTTCGAAGGACGACCTGTTCTCGACCGTGCAGAACCTCGACTCGTTCACCGGCGCCCTGGCCCAGAGCGACCGGCAGCTCGACGAGTTCTACGGCCGCGTCGCCGACGTCAGCCGGTTCCTCGCCGCGGACTCGTCCGAGGTGGGCGCCGCACTGCAGTCCCTCGGCGGCGCGCTCGGCGACGTCCAGCAGTTCGTCAACGACAACAAGACGGCGCTGGAGTCCAATGTGGACAAGCTGGCGTCGCTGTCGAAGGTCCTCGTCGACCAGCGTGCCGCGCTCGCCGAGGTGCTCGACATCGCGCCGACCGGCGCCACGAACTTCATCAACTCCTACGACGCGGCGTCGGGCACCATCGCCGTCCGCGACAACCTGAACGAGCTGACCAACCCGCCGATCCTCACCGTGTGCCGGCTCATCAGCGCCGGCACGCCGAAGGAGATCCCCGACACCCTCGGCACCATCTGCAAGCAGCTGGCCCCGATCCTGGACGGGGCTTTGAAGCTGCCGACGATCCCGCAGGTGCTCAATTCCCTGCAGAACGGGACACTCCCGCCGTTGCCGCTTCCGCTGGTCGACGTCATGGAGCAGCTTTCGGGCGGTGCCCGGTGATCGGGCGCAAGCGGATCGCCGGGGCGCTGGCCGGGGTGCTGGTGCTGGCCGGGTGCAGCGACGGCGGGTTCAACGGCCTCTACGGCACGCCGCTGCCGGGCGGCGCCGACGTCGGCGACCACGCCTACCACGTCACCGCGCTGTTCACCGACGTGCTCGACCTGGTGCCGCAGTCCAGCGTCAAGGTCAACGACGTCGCGGTCGGACGCGTCGACAAGATCACCCTGACCCCGGACACGCGTTCGGCGCTGGTGGCGATGACCGTCAACGGCGACATCGCGCTGCCCGCCAACGCCCGCGCCGAACTGAAGCAGTCGTCGCTGCTGGGCGAGAAGTTCGTCGAGCTGAGCGTGCCGACGGCCGAGCCGGCCGCCGGTCGCCTGGGCGACGGCGGGCAGATCCCGCTGGGGCGCACGAACCGCAACCCCGAGGTCGAGGAGGTGCTCGGCGCGCTGTCGCTGCTGCTCAACGGCGGCGGTGTCGAGCAGATCCAGAAGATCAGCCACGAGCTCGACGACGCGTTGTCGGGGAACGAGCCGGAAATCCGGGCGCTGCTGTCCCGGGTGGACGAACTGGCCACCCAGCTGGACGGGCACAAGACCGAGATCCTGCGCGCGATCGACGGTCTCGCCAAGCTCTCGAAGACGTTGACCGGGCAGACGCAGAACCTCACGAACGCGCTCGACAACCTCGCGCCGGGCCTGAAGGTCGTCACGGACCAGCGAGACCAGCTCGTGGGCATGCTGAACGCGCTCACCACGCTGTCCGGCGTGGCGGTGGACACCGTGACGAAGAGCCGGGACCAGCTGGTCGCGAACCTCAAGGCCCTGCAGCCGACGTTGACGAAGCTCGGCGAAGCAGGCCAGAACCTGCCGAACGCGTTGCAGATCCTGCTGACGTATCCGTTCCCGGACTACGCGGGCAACGTGATCAAGGGCGACTACGCGAACGTCGAGGCGAACGTGAACCTCGACCTGGACGTGCTGATCCAGAACTTCACGAACTCCTCGCAGCCGCCGATCGCGCTGCCGCAGGGGATCGGCGGGCAGCCTTCCGCCGTCGCGCCGCCGTTGCCGCTGCCCGACCTGGGCTCGGTCCCGCCGGCCGCCGGGCCGAACCTGCTGGGCGGCCTGCTCGGCCTGATCGGGGGCGGCCGGTGACCCGCAAGGTCCGGATCCAGCTGTTCGCGTTCGTCGTGATCGCGGTGGTTTCGGTCGTCTACGCCGGCGGCCGGTACGCCGGGCTGGACCGGCTCTTCGGCAACCGCGGGTACGTCGTCACGGCGCAGCTGACCGACTCCGGCGGCATCTTCGTCAACTCCGAGGTCGCCTACCGCGGCGTCACGGTCGGGCGGGTGACGTCGATGACGATCACCGAGCACGGCGTCGACGTCGCCCTCGACATCGACGCGGGCGCGCCCGACATCCCGGCCGACGCGCACGCGCAGGTGGCGAACCGCTCGGCGGTGGGGGAGCAGTTCGTGGACCTGCTGCCCCTGCACAACGGCGGGCCCTTCCTGAAGGACGGCTCGGTGATCACGGCGGACAGGACGTCGCTGCCGCCGTCGCCGGACACCGTGCTGACCCACCTCGACGACCTCGTCGCGAGCGTGCACCCGGATTCGCTGCGGACGGTCGTCGACGAGACGTACAACGCGTTCGCGGGGGCGGGGCCGGAGCTGCAGCAGCTCCTGGACAGCACGGGATCGCTGACCGCGGTGGCCGCGCAGTACGTCCCGCAGACGCAGGGGCTGCTGGCGAACTCGCGGATCGTGCTCGGCACCCAGGAGCGCCAGGCGGCGAACATCACCGACTTCGCCTCGGGTCTCCGCACGATCGCCGGGCAGCTGAAGAAGTCCGACCCGGACCTCCGCCGGGTGATCGCGCAGGCCCCGCAGCTGAGCCGCCAGATCAGCGACGTGCTCGCGGCGTCCGGCACCGACCTCGGCGTGCTGTTCGCGAACCTGCTGACCACGGCGCAGATCACGACGTCCCGCAAGGACTCGATCGAGGAACTGCTGGTCGCGTACCCGATCATTTCCGCGTTCTCGCCGTCGACGTCCCCGGACGGCACCGGGCACCTGGGCGTGGTGTTCAACTTCTTCGACCCGGCTTCGTGCACGAAGGGGTACGAGGGGACGAAACAGCGTCCGGCGAACGACGAATCGGAAGCGCCGGTGAACATGAACGCCTACTGCGCCGAGCCGCCCGGGAGCCCGACGGGCGTGCGCGGGGCGCAGAACGCGCCCTACGCGGGGAAGCCGCCCGCGATTCCGGCCGCGCCTCAGCAGCAGGCTGCTTCGTCTTCGCCGGCGCAGCTGCCGGGGATGCTGAGCTTGCTCACGGGGCCGTCTTCCGGTGGGCTCGGCCGGTTGCTGGGCGCGCCGTGACGCAGCGTCTCCTGGTGGTCTTGGCAGTTTTGTCGATCCTGGCGGCGGCCTTCGCGGGCTGGTCCTGGTGGCACGCGGCGGCCGACGATGCCCTGGCCCGCGGCCGTTCGCGCGACGAGGTGCTCGCGGCGGCGGGGCCCCAGCTCGTCACGTTGAACACGATCGACTACCGCACGGCGGCGGCGGACGTGGACCGCTGGATCGCGGCGACGACGGGCCAGTACTTCAAGGACCTTTCGGGCGATCGTCAGCTGCAGATCGACCGCGCGACCACGGCTCGTACGGTGTCCTCGGCGTCCTTGGTCCAGGCGGCGGTGACGGAGATCGACGTTCCCCGCGGGACAGCGCGCCTCTTGGCGGTCCTGGACGTCCGCGTGTCGACGGCCGGTTCGCCCGCCGCACCGCGCATGAACCGGCTGACGGTGGACGCGTCCCGGTCCCCGGCCGGCTGGAAGATCACCGGGGTCCAGGCGGCGGGCTCATGACCCGGCTGCTGGTCCTGGTGGTGGCACTGGCCCTGGGCTGCACGACGTGGTTCGGCATCGAGGCGGCATCGCTGTCGCCCGGGGACAACGAGGCTCTGGTGGATCTCTCGGCCACCGCCGACGTTTCGTCGTCGGTGGGTGACGCGGTCAAGGCGGTGTTCTCGTACGACTACGCGAACCTGGCCCGCACCGAGCGAGCGGCTTCGGAGGTCCTGACGGGGGAGGCGGTCCGGCAGTACCGGACGCAGTTCGCCGCGGCCCGGACGCGCGCGGAGTCGGAGAAGCTCACCCGCACGACCACGGTCCGCGCGATCGGGGTCCGGTCGTTGCGGGGGGACTCCGCGGATCTGCTGGTGTTCTTGGACCAGCAGACGGTGGCCCAGGGCGGGGGAGCACCGACGTCCTCGGTGGCCCAGCTGGCCGTGACGGCCAAGCGGATCGACGGCCGCTGGAAGCTGGCGAACCTGACGGCGCTCTAGGGCCTGGGTCCACAAGCGACTCGGAGCTGATCGTCCTCACGGGACACTTAACCCGGACGGAGGAGATCACACGCGGCCGCCCGGGTCGCGCGGCTAGGCTCGGGGCATGACTGCCAGCGCGTTCGACGCTTCCGTCGTCGGTGACCTCCGCACCTTGTTCACCGGCGGCGTCACGCGGCCTCTGGCCTGGCGCCGCGCCCAGTTGACGGCCCTCAAGGCGATGCTCACCGAGCAGGCCGGGCCGTTCCTCGACGCGCTCTACGCGGACCTGCGCAAGAACGCCGTCGAGGCGCAGCGCGCGGAGCTCGACCTGGTGATCGGTGAGATCGACCACACGCTGGACAACCTGGACGGCTGGCTGGCGCCGGAGGGCGCCGAGCTGCCGTCGCGGCTGCTGCCCGCCGAAGGCAGGGTGGTCCGCGACCCGCTGGGCGTGGTGCTGATCATCGGCCCGTGGAACTACCCGCTCCAGCTGGTCCTCGCCCCGCTCGTCGGCGCGCTCGCGGCGGGCAACGTCGCCGTGCTGAAGCCCAGCGAGCTGTCCCCGGCGGTGTCCGCGGCGATCGCCGAGCACGTGCCGGCCTACGTCGACGGCGTCAAGGTCGTCGAGGGTGCCGTCCCGGAGACGACGGCGCTGCTGGAACAGAAGTTCGACCACATCTTCTACACCGGCAACGGGGTGGTCGGCCGGATCGTGATGACCGCGGCCGCCAAGCACCTCACCCCGGTGACCCTGGAGCTGGGCGGCAAGAGCCCGGCGGTGGTCGAGCCGGGCGCCGACCTGGCGGTCACCGCGCAGCGGCTCGCCTTCGGGAAGTTCTCCAACGCCGGGCAGACCTGCGTCGCGCCGGACTACGTGCTCGCCGTCGGCGGTACCGGGCCAGAGCTGGCGAAGCACCTGGACACCACGATCCGCGCGATGTACGGCGACGACCCGGCCGCGAGCCCGGTGTACGGCCGGATCATCAACGAACGCCACTTCGACCGGCTGGCCGGCCTGCTGGCGTCCGGGCACCCGGTGGTCGGCGGGCAGCACGACCGGGACGACAAGTACATCGCACCGACCGTGCTGACGGACGTGGCCCCGGACTCGCCGGTGATGCAGCAGGAAATCTTCGGTCCCCTGCTGCCGATCATCGACGTGCCGGACATCGACGCCGCGATCGCGTTCATCAACGGCCGCGACAAGCCGCTCGCGCTGTACGCGTTCACCGGCTCGGACGAGACGAAAGCGCGGCTGCGGACGGAGACGTCGTCAGGCGGCCTGGTGTTCGGCACCGCGATCGTCCACCTGGCTGCGCCCGGCCTGCCCTTCGGCGGCGTCGGCGAGAGCGGCATCGGGCGGTATCACGGCCACTATTCGATCGACACCTTCAGCCACGTGAAGGCCGTGCTGGACAAGCCGCTCACGCCGTAGCGCCGGGTCAGCCGTCCCACACCGCCGCGCCCTGGCGGAGAACCTCCACTTCGGACTTCTCCGTCACCGGCCACAGCTCGACCACGTACCGGTAGTGCTCCCCGAACTCGTGCTCGTTCCACGTCACCGAAGGCGGCCCGGCCGGGACATACGACACCCGGGCCCGGTACAACCCGGGAAGCACCGAGAAGAACTTCGCCTGCGACGGGTAGTCCGAAGGCCCGGAAATCACCAACCGTCCGCTCGGAACCGGAAGATCCGCTTCCACCACGTGCTCGGCGGCCACCACCAGCGGAGGCGCCGAGGGAAGCAGAGTCACCGAAGACTCGACCACGTCCGAGCGGGCCGTCGCGATGGCGAGACCGCCGGGTTCCGCCCCGATCCGGTGAACCTCCACCGCTTCCGAAGTCCACCCGCTGCCCGTCAGCCGCGACCCCGAATCCCGGATGGTGAACTGACGCTGGTCGGCGTGGACGACGAGATGCACACGAACCACCCTAGCCAGGACCCGCCCCGAAATGGTATCGACGGCGGGTTTAGCGTTGACGGCATGACCACTGCTTCCGTCGACGTCGACACGGCCCGCAGCGACTACGCGGCCCTGGTCGGCCGAGGCCTCTCCCTGGACATCACCCGCGGCAAGCCGTCCCCCGAGCAGCTCGATCTCTCGAACGCGCTGCTCTCCCTCCCGGGCGAAGGCACCTTCAAGGCCGAGGACGGCACCGACGTCCGCAACTACGGCGGCCTCAACGGCCTGCCCGAGCTGCGCCGCATCTTCGCCGCCGCGCTGCAGGTGCCCGCCGGGCAGCTGCTCGCCGCCGGCAACTCGAGCCTCGAGCTGATGCACGACGCCGTCGTCCAGGCCCTGCTGAGCAAGCTGCCCGGCGCCGAGCGCCGCTGGGCCGACGAGCCGCAGGTGAAGTTCCTCGCCCCCGTCCCGGGCTACGACCGCCACTTCGCGCTCACCGAGCGCTTCGGCATCGAGCTCGTCCCGGTCGCGATGACCGACGAGGGCCCGGACATGGACGTCGTCGAGACGCTGGTCGCCGAGGACCCGGCCGTCAAGGGCATCTGGTGCGTCCCCAAGTACAGCAACCCCACCGGGGTCACGTTCAGTGACGACGTCGTCAAGCGGCTCGCCACCATGCGCACCGCGGCGCCGGACTTCCGGATCTTCTGGGACAACGCCTACGCCGTGCACCACCTCACCGACGCCGAGCCGGAGCTGGCCGACGTCCTGGCCCTCGCGGCCGAGGCAGGCAACGCCGACCGCGTCTTCGTCTTCGGCTCGACCTCGAAGATCACCCTGGCCGGGGCCGGCGTCGGCTTCTTCGGCGCCTCCGAGGCCAACCTCGCCTGGTGGACCGGCAACATCGGCAAGCGCACCATCGGCCCGGACAAGGTCAACCAGCTGCGGCACGCCCACTTCCTGAAGGACGAGGCCGGCGTCCGCGCCCACATGCGCAAGCACGCCGAGATCATCGGCCCGAAGTTCGCGGCCGTCGACCGCATCCTCAGCGAGGAGCTGGCCGACCTGGCGTCCTGGACCAAGCCGACCGGCGGGTACTTCATCACGCTGACCGTCCCGCAGGGCACCGCGAAGGAGGTCGTGCGGCTGGCCAAGGAGGCCGGGGTCGCGCTGACCCCCGCCGGGGCGACCCACCCGCACGGGAACGACCCGGCCGACGCCGTCATCCGGATCGCGCCGACCTTCCCGAAGCTCGAAGAGGTCGAAGAGGCCGTCCGCGCGCTCGCCGTGTGCGTCCGGCTCGCGGTGGCGCAGCGCGCCTGACCTGGGCAAACGCAAGTCGATCAAAATTTTTCCCGTTTTGACCGAGCCGGGGGACGCCCAGGTACGTATGACCGGTGGGTGAGGTGGACGAAAACTCGTCACGAGAGGACGTCCCCCGGTGTTCGGAAAACGCTACACAGAGCAGCTGATCGAGCGCAGCGCGGAGAACG
Organism: Streptomyces sp. MN03-5084-2B; assembly: GCA_033793495.1. Lineage (GTDB taxonomy): Bacteria > Actinomycetota > Actinomycetes > Mycobacteriales > Pseudonocardiaceae > Amycolatopsis. The sequence continues at coordinate 23,745 of JARAWT010000057.1, forward strand.
CGACCGACCGCCGCCGCTTCCTCAAGGCTGCGGGAGCGGCGGGGCTCGGCGTCGCGGGTGCCGGTGCGCTCGGCACGGCGCTTTCGCTGGGCCTCGGCTCGGCCGGTGCCACGCAGCAGTACGGAGGACAGGGAGGTGACAAGGCGAAGGAGCAGGCGAGCGATGCCGCCGTCCTGAACTTCGCGCTGAACCTCGAGTACCTCGAGGCGAACCTGTACTCGTTCGCCGTCTACGGCTACGGGCTGAACGAGAAGTACGTCAACGGCGTCGGCAACCTGGGCAAGGTGTCCGGCGGGCACGCGGTGCAGTTCAAGAGCGAACACACCAAGCAGCTCGTCCAGGAGATCGCCGGCGACGAGGTCGCCCACGTGAACTTCCTGCGCAAGGCGCTGGACAAGGCCGCCGTCGCGCAGCCGGAGATCGACTTCCAGAACAGCTTCACCGCGGCCATGCAGGCGGCCGGGGTGATCAAGCAGGGCCAGACGTTCGACCCGTTCGGGAGCGAGAACAACTTCCTGCTCGCCGCCTACCTGTTCGAGGACGTCGGTGTGTCGGCCTACAAGGGCGCCGCCCCGCTGGTGAACAACAAGACGTTCCTCGACGCGGCCGCGGGCATCCTGGCCGTCGAGGCCTACCACGCCGGGATCGTGCGGTCGGCGCTGTTCGAGCGCGGCCTCGGGGACATCACGAACAAGATGTCCGACGCCCGCGACAGCCTCGACGGCAAGGCCGACGACGACGAAGGCGTCATCAAGGACGGCAAGGCGAACCTCGTCCCGGCCGACGCCAACGGCATCGCGTTCGGGCGGTCCGCCGAGCGCGTGCTCAACATCGCGTACCTCAACCCGGACAAGGTGTCCTCGGGTGGCTTCTACCCGCGCGGCCTGAACGGCGACATCGCCACCAGTGGTGCGAAGGAGAAGTAGGCGCCGCGTGCCGCCGTCACGGTAACGTCGACGACGGCGGCACGCGGAGTCGAGGGGGCGCGAAGTGCGGGTACTGATCGCGGGTGGCGGGATCTCGGGCACGGTCACGGCGATGGCGCTGCGGCTCGCCGGGCACGAGCCGGTCGTGTACGAGGCCTACCCCGCAGGCGGGGACGACATCGGCGCGTTCCTCACGATCATGCACAACGGCATGGACGCCCTGCGCGCGATCGGTGCCGACCAGCCGGTGATCGACAGTTCGTTCGCGGCGTACGGCGTCGAGCTCGTCGCCCCGACGGGGGAAACCGTCGGGCGGCGCGAGTTCGACACCGAAGGCCTCGACGGGCCGCGCACCCTGACCCGCGCGACGCTGTACCGCGTCCTGCAGGACGCGGCCGCGCGCCGCGGTGTCCCGCTGGAGCGCGGCAAGCGGCTGGTGGGCGCGGCACCGGGCGACGGCGGGATCACGGCGGAGTTCGCGGACGGCACCACCGCGACCGGCGACGTCCTCGTCGGCGCGGACGGCCTGCGCTCGGTCGTCCGGCGGCTGATCGACCCGGCCGCGGACGAGCCCCGCTACACCGGGCTGACCGTCGTGTACGGCTACACGCGCGCGGGCGGGCTGCCCGCCGCGCCCGGCATCTACCGGATGGTCCGCGGCAGCCGGGCTGCCTTCGGGTTCACCACGGACCCGGACGGCGCCACGTTCTGGTTCGCCCGCATCCCGGACGCCGAGCGCTCCCGCGACGAGATCGCGGTGACCCCGGCGGGCTGGCGCGAGTTCGCGCACGCAGCGTTCGACGGCGACCCGTTGCCCTGCGCGGACATCGTCGCGGCCACCGGGGACGAGGTCTTCGGCGGCCACTCCTACGACGTCCCGGAAACGCGGGTCTGGTCGACGCCCGAGATGGTCCTGACCGGGGACGCCGCCCACGCCGCGTCCCCGGCCGCGGGCCAGGGCGCGTCGATGGCGCTGGAGGACAGCGTCGTGCTGGCGCAGTGCCTGCGCGACCTCCCGGACCCGGCGTCGGCTTTCGCGGTGTACGAGGGACTTCGCCGTGAGCGGGTCGAGAAGCTGGTGAAGGCGAGCGCGGGCGGCGACGTCGGCGGGGAGCCCGGCTGGCTGTACTCGCACCACATCGACTGGGACACGAAGATCACCGCGTAGCACCGCAGGAGTCGCGGACCACCAGTTTTGTCGGCAGCAGCACCGGTTCCGGGGCCGACGCGGTCTCGAGCATCGACAGCAGCGCGCCCGCCGCCGCCGTGCCGAAGCCCGGCTTGTCCTGGGCCACCGTGGTGAGCGCCGGGTCGACCAGGGACGCCACCTCGATGTCGTCGAACCCCACCACGGCCAGGTCCGCCGGCACCCGCAGCCCGGCCGCGCGGGCCGCCAGCAGCGCGCCGACCGCCATCTCGTCGCTGGCCGCGAACACCGCCGTCGGCGGCTCCTTGCGGGCCAGGAGCCGCCGCATGCCGACGAACCCGCTCTCGCGATAGAAGTCGCCGCCGACCACGAGCGCCTCCGACACCGGCAGCCCGGCTTCGGCCAGCCCGCGCCGGTACCCCTCGGTGCGCGCCGCCGCGGGCGCGTTGCCGCGCGGGCCGGTGATCGTCGCGATCCGGCGGTGGCCCAGCGCCGCCAGGTGCCGGACGGCTTCCGCCGCGCCGCCGGCGTTGTCCGACGTCACGTGCGTCGCCCGCGGGCCGGACAGGGCCACGTCGAGCGCGACGCACGGCAACCCGGACTGGGCGAACGCGGTGAACGCGTCGGCGTCCGTCCCGCTGTCGATGAGCACCAGCCCGGCCAGGTGGTGCCGGCGGGTCATGCTCACGTAGCCGATCGGGTCGGCCAGCGACACGCCGGGGTGGCGGTCGCGGGCGTCGTCGCTCGTGGCGAGCATCAGCAGGTGGTAGCCGTGCGAGCTCAACGCGGATTTGAGGCCCAGCAACAGGTCCTGCAGGAACGGGTGCCGCCAGCCGGGTCGCCGGTGGTCGGTGTCCCAGACCAGCCCGACCATCGCCGACTGCTGCCGCGACAGCGCGCGGGCCGACTCGTTCGGCGAAAAATCGAGGTCCCGCGCCACGCGTTCGACGCGTTCGCGCGTCGTCGCGCTGACCGTGGCGGGGCGGTTGAACACCCGCGACACGGTGGCGACGGAAACCCCGCAGAGCTGCGCGACTTCGCGGGCGGTGACCATGGCGACCTCCGTTACTGTAACCGGTTACATCTGTAGCACACGATCTCAGGCTGCGTAAACGGCGAGCCGAGTTATGATTTCGTTACTTGACGGAAGGCTGCTGGGAGCGCTCTCATGGGACCCGCGTTTTCCCGACCGGCCCGCAGAACAACGGAGATCTCATGCGCCCGAAAACGAGAAACCGCCGGATCCGCCTGCTCGCCGGGGTGGGCGCCACCCTGGTCGCGCTCACGGCGCTGAGCGCCTGCGGGGACAGCGGCGCCGCCGGTGGCAAGGTCAAGCTGAGTCTCGGCCTGTTCGGCAACTTCGGCTACACCGACCTGATCAAGGAGTACCAGGCGGCGCACCCGGACATCGAGGTCACCGAGCGGACCGCCGCCTACTCCGACCACCACAAGAACCTCGCCGCGCACCTGGCCACCGGCGCCGGTGCCGCGGACGTCGAAGCCATCGACACCGGGTACGTCGCCCAGTTCAAGGCGACGCCGGACAAGTTCGTCGACCTCAACACCGTCGGCGGCGACAAGCTCAAGGACCGCTGGCTGGGCTGGAAGTGGGCCGCGTCGCTGGCCAAGGGCGGCCAGCAGATCGGCTACGGCACCGACGTCGGCGGCCTGGCCATCTGCTACCGCCGCGACCTGTTCGAGCAGGCCCAGCTGCCCGCCGACCGCGACGCCGTCTCCGCGCTCTGGCCGACCTGGCAGGCGTTCTTCGAGACCGGCAAGCGCTTCCAGGCCAAGGCCCCGAACGGCGTCAAGTTCATGGACGGCGGCCCGACCGTGCTCAACGCGATCGTCGGCCAGGCCCCGGTCGGCTACTACGACCAGAACGACCAGATCGTCGTGGGCAGCAACCCGGCGCTGCGCCAGGGCTGGGACCTCGTGGTCGACGCGGTCAAGGCGAACCTGAGCGCGGGCCTGCTCTACAGCACGCCGCAGTGGAACACCGGCTTCACGCAGGGCCAGTTCGCGACCGTCACCTGCCCGGCGTGGATGATGACCAAGATCAAGGACCAGGCGCCGGACACCGCGGGCAAGTGGGACGTCGCGGCCGTGCCCGGCGGGGGCGGCAACTGGGGCGGCTCGTACCTGACCGTGCCGAAGCAGGGCAAGCACACCAAGGAAGCCGCCGAGCTCGCCGCCTGGCTGACCGCGCCCGAGCAGCAGGCGAAGGTGTTCACCAGCAAGGGCCTGCTGCCGTCGGCGCCGTCGCTCTACGACGACCCGAAGATCACCGGTTACACGAACCCGTTCTTCAACAACGCCCCCGTGGGCAAGGTGTTCACCGACGCGGCGAAGAAGCTGAACCCGCAGTACCAGGGCCCGAAGGCCGGTGACGTGCAGACCGAGTTCGGCAACGCGATGCAGCGCGTCGAGCAGGGCAAGCAGGACGGTCCGGCGGCGTGGCAGCAGCTGGTCGGTGACGTCGCGAAGATCAAGTAATGGCACTCACCTTCGCCGAGCGGCGGCAGAAGTGGGACGTCAAGCTGTCGCCGTTCGGCTTCATCAGCCCGTACTTCCTGATCTTCGGCGTCTTCGGGTTGTTCCCGCTGCTGTACACGGCGTTCGTGTCGCTGCAGAAGCGGAACCTCATCGACGCCGAAGGCGCGCAGTTCATCGGGTTCGGCAACTACGAGCAACTGCTGTTCCACGACCCGTACTTCTGGAACTCGATGGGGAACACGGTCAGCCTGTGGCTGCTGACCACGATCCCGCAGATCCTGTTCGCGCTCGGCATCGCACACCTGCTCAACCGGCGGCTGTGCGGGCGGATGTTCTTCCGGATGGGGATGATCCTGCCCAACATCACCTCGGTGGCGGCGGTGACGATCATCTTCGCGCAGCTGTTCGGCCGGGACTTCGGGCTGGTCAACTGGGTGCTGAGCTGGTTCGGGGCGGGCCGGGTCGACTGGCAGGCAGGCACGGCCAGCTCGCACACCGCCATCGCGGCGATGGTGGTGTGGCGCTGGACCGGCTACCACGCGCTGATCTTCCTGGCGTCGATGCAGGCGATCCCGTCGAGCATGTACGAGGCCGCCACGCTCGACGGCGCCAAGGGGTGGCAGCAGTTCTGGCGGATCACCGTGCCGCTGCTGCGGCCGCAGATCATCTTTTCGACGGTGATCGCGACGACCGGGAACATGCGGCTGCTGGCCGAGCCGCTGCTGTTCAACCCCGGCACGGCCGCCGCCACCGGAGGGTCGGACCGGCAGTTCCAGACCGCCGCGCTCTACCTCTACGAGCAGGGCTTCACCAAGTACGACTTCGGGTACAGCTCGGCGATCGCGCTGATCCTGGCCGTGGCCACGATGCTCGTCGCGGGCCTGTCATACCTGGTCACCCGGCGGATCCAAACGGACTGAGGAGCGACATGACTTCCGTGCTGACCCCGGCCGCGCCCGCGCCGCCGGCCGCCTCGCCCGGGCGGTTGCGGCGGATCTCCAGGCGGATCGCGAGCCCGTGGACCTACGCCGCGCTCATCGCGATCCTGGCCGGCTCGGCGTTCCCGGTGTACTGGTCGTTCGTCGTCTCTTCGCAGACGACGGAGGCGGTCGGGAAGGTCCCGCCGGTGCTCGTCCCGGGCGGGCACCTGTTCGAGAACATCGCCCGCGTCTTCGACCAGACGGACTTCGCGCTGGCGCTGGGCAACTCGCTGATCGTCGCGGGCACGATCACCGTGTCGGTCGTGCTGTTTTCGACGCTGGCGGGGTTCGCCTTCGCCAAGATGCGGTTCCGCGGCCGGACGGCGTTGCTGCTCGTCGTGGTCGCCACCCAGGCGATCCCGACCGAGCTGGGTGTCGTGCCGCTGTACATGATGATGGCCGACTTCGGGTGGGCCGGGCAGCTGCAGGCGGTGATCGTGCCCGGCCTGGTCACCGCGTTCGGCGTGTTCTTCATGCGCCAGTACTTCGAGCGCGCGCTGCCGCTGGAGCTGCTGGAGGCGGGGCGGATGGACGGCTGCGGCTCGCTGCGGCTGTTCTGGCACGTGGCCCTGCCCGCCGCCCGCCCGGCCGCGGCGGTGCTCGGCCTGTTCACCTTCATGCAGGCCTGGAACGACTTCTTCTGGCCGCTGGTGGTGCTGGTGCCGGAGAACCCGACCGTCCAAACCGCACTGTCCACACTGGCCAGTGGCTACACCACCGACTACACGCTCGTGCTCACCGCCGCCACCATCGGCACCGTCCCCGTCCTGATCGTGTTCCTGCTGTTCGGCCGCCAGATCGTCGGCGGCATCATGCAGGGCGCGCTCAAGGGCTGACCCTCCGGGAGCTCACCGTGACCTCCAGTGACAACCGGGGCTTCGCCCCGGGCCAGGGGCTCCGCCACCCGGACCCCCGAAAAACGAGCTTTCCACCCGGCTTCCGCTGGGGCGTAGCAACCTCGGCATTCCAGATCGAGGGCGCCACCGCCGAGGGTGGCCGTGGACCGTCCATCTGGGACACGTTCTCGGCGGTGCCCGGCGCGGTCGCCGGCGGCCACACCGGCGAACCGGCGGCCGACCACTACCACCGCTGGCGTGCCGACCTCGACCTGCTCGCCGAGCTGGGCGTCGACGCCTACCGGTTTTCGGTGTCGTGGCCGCGGATCCAACCTGACGGCCGCCGCGTGGAGTACCGGGGTCTCGGCTTCTACCGGCGGCTGGTGGAGGGGCTTCGGGAGCGGGGGATCGAGCCGTTCCTGACGCTCTACCACTGGGACCTGCCCCAGGCCCTGGAGGACGCGGGCGGCTGGCGGTCGCGCGACACGGCGTTCCGGTTCGCCGAGTACGCGGCGCTGGTGCACGAGGAGCTCGGCGACATCGTGGACTTCTGGACGACGCTGAACGAGCCGTACCCGTGCGCGGTGGCGGGGTACGGCGAAGGCCGCCACGCGCCGGGAGCCCGGGAGGGGCACGGCGCGCTGGCGGCCGCCCACCACCTGCTGCTGGGCCACGGCCTGGCGGTCCGGGCGATGTGCGAGCGGGCGGCGCTGCCGCACCAGTTCGGCATCGTCCTCAACCAGTCGCCGGCGGTCCCGGTTTCCGGTTCACCGGCGGACGCGGCGGCGGCCGCCCGCCAGGACACGCTGCTGCGCCGCCAGTTCACCGACCCGCTGTTCGGCGGCCGGTACGCGCCGGGCCTGCCGGCGATGTTCGACGGCGTCTCGGACTTCTCGTTCCGCCACGACGAAGACCTGGAGATCATCGGGGCGCCGCTGGACTACCTGGGCGTGAACTACTACTACCGGCTGCACGTCGCGGACGCCCCGCACCGCGAACCGGACCCGGCGGCGCGGACGGTGGCCGACATCGGGGTGGACACCACGCGCCTGCCGGACGTCCCGCGGACCGGCATGGGCTGGCCGGTCGAGCCGGAAGGCCTCACCGAAGCCCTGGTCGGCCTGCACAACCGGTACCCGGGGCTGCCGCCGGTGTACGTCACGGAGAACGGGTGCGTGTACGCGGACCGGAGCGATTACGCGGACTACGAGCGGATCAGCTTCCTGAGCGAGCACATCGAGGCGGCCCGCACCGCGGCCGCGGCCGGGGTGGACCTGCGCGGGTACTTCTGCTGGTCCCTGCTGGACAACTTCGAGTGGGCGCACGGCTACAAGCACCGCTTCGGGCTGGTCCACGTCGACTACGAAACCCAGCGGCGCACGCCGAGGTCGAGCTACCGCTGGTACCGCGACTTCGTCGCGGCCCAGCGGACGCCCTGAGAAAGTCGCTGGATCACCGGGCCGGGGCCGCCCTACGGTGACGCCATGAGCGATCACCCGGCGGTCCCGGTCGAAGCCTTCGAGCCGCCCTACTACGTGGCGGTCTTCACCTCGGTGCGCACCGCCGAGCAGGCCGGCTACCCCGAAACCGCCGCCCGGATGGAAGAGCTGGTCAAGGACGTCCCCGGCTACCTGGGGATGGACCACGCCCAGACCCCCGGCGGCCTGAGCATCACCGTCGGGTACTTCCGCGACGCCGACGCTCTCGCGCAGTGGCGGAGCAACGCCGAGCACCGCTCGGCCCGGCAACGGGGCCGGGCCGAGTGGTACGAGAGCTACACCCTGCACGTGGCGAAGGTGGAGCGCAGCCGCGGCTTCACCCGGGCCTGAAGCGCCCCAATGTGGCCTTCGGTGCGTTGAACGCACCGAAGGCCACATTGGGTGCGTTGAACGCATCCAATGTGGCCTTGGGGCGCTTACTTCTTGTACAGGCCTTCGATGTCGTCGGCGTAGTTCTTCGTGACCACGTTGCGCTTCAGCTTCAGGCTCGGCGTGATCTCGCCACCGGCTTCGGTGAAGTCGTTCGCCAGCACGGTGAACTTCTTGATCGCCTCGGCCTTGGACACCGACTTGTTCGCCTCGTCCACCGCGGCCTGGATCTCCGCGAGCAGGTCGGCGTCCGCAGCGAGGTCCGCCACCGTGGCGGAAGCCGGCTTGCCGTGCTGGGACTTCCACGACGGGAAGTACTCCTCGTCCACCGTCACCAGTGCCGCGATGAACGGGCGCTGGTCGCCGACCACCATCGCCTGGCTGACCAGCGGGGACGCCTTGATCGTGTCCTCGAGGCCGGACGGGGCGACGTTCTTGCCGCCCGCCGTCACGATGATCTCCTTCTTGCGGCCGGTGATCTTCAGGAAGCCGTCCGCGTCGAGCTCGCCGATGTCGCCGGTGTGGAACCAGCCGTCGGTGAGCGCTTCCTTCGTGGCCTGCGGGTTGTTGTAGTACGCCCGGAACACGACGTCGCCCTTGAGCATGACCTCGCCGTCGTCGGCGATGCGGACCGACGTGCCGTTGACCGGCTTGCCGACCGTGCCCACGCGGAACGCCGTCTGCGTGTTGACGTTCGCCGCCGCGGACGTCTCGGTCAGGCCGTAGCCCTCGAACACCGGGACGCCGATGCCGCGGAAGAAGTGCGCCAGCCGCGCGCCGAGCGGGGCACCGCCGGAGACCGCCGCGACGCAGCGGCCGCCGAGGGCCGCGCGCAGCTTGCCGTAGACCAGCTTGTCGAACGCCAGGTGCTTGAGCTTCAGCCCGAGCCCGGCCCCGCCCTTTTCCTGGGCTTCGCTGTAGGCGACGGCGGTGGCCTCGGCGGCGTCGAAGATCTTGCCCTTGCCCTCGCTGTGGGCCTTCTGCTTCGCCGAGTTGTAGACCTTCTCGAACACGCGCGGCACGGCGACGACGAACGTCGGCCGGAACGTGCCGAGGTCGGCGACCAGGTTCTTGACGTCCGGGGTGTGCCCGAGGGTGACGCGGGCGCTCAGCGCGGTCACGGCGATCGCGCGGGCCAGCACGTGCGCCAGCGGCAGGAAGCACAGCAGCGAGTTGCCCTGCTCCATCAGCTGCGGGAACGCCTCGATGTCGGCGCGGATCTCGGCCAGCAGGTTCCGGTGGGTCAGCTCGACGCCCTTGGGGCGGCCGGTGGTGCCCGAGGTGTAGACGATGGTGGCGAGCTCGTCCGCGGACACCTCGCGGCGCCGGTCGTGCAGCTCGTCGTCCGACAGGTCGGCGCCGAGCGCGGACAGCTCTTCGACGGCGGGGGAGCCGCCCTCGATCTGCCACGTGTTGGCCAGGTCGGTGAGCCGGTCGCGGATCTCCTCGACCGCCGCGGCGTGGCCGTTCGTCTCGACGAACACGCCCTTCGCAGCCGAGTCGGAGAGGATCCAGTGGACCTGTTCCGGGGACGACGTGTCGTAGATCGGGACGGTCACCGCGCCGGCCGCCCAGATCGCGAAGTCGATCAGCGTCCACTCGTAGCGGGTCTTCGACATGATCGCGACGCGGTCGCCACGGCCGATCCCGGCCTTGGCCAGGCCCTTCGCCACGGCCAGCACCTCGGCCGCGAACTCCTTGGCGGTCACGTCCAGCCAGCTGCCCTCGACCTGGCGGCGGAAGCTCACCACGTCGGAGAACCGCTCGGCGTTCGCCCAGACGACGTCGGACATGTTTTCGTCGTCGGCCACCGGCTTGCCGGCGGGAGCGCTGTATTCGCGCACGTGGACCTCCGTGTTCAACGCGTGCGGCAGGTGACACCGCTGTTACCCGCCAGTCAACTTAGCGTGGTGAGCACCTTAAGACCATGCTGATCGCCGCCGCGAGGCGAGGGCGTGACATTCTTCGCACGTGAACGCGCCACCCTCACTCGACATCGTCGACGAGACGTTCCTCGCCGTTCCGCCCGCCACCGTGGCCGCGGTCTTCGCCGAGCCGGCCTCCTGGCGGCGCTACTGGCCCGACCTGGTCCTCGAGGTCTACACCGACCGGGGGGACAAGGGCCTGCGCTGGACCGTGACAGGTGCGCTCGTCGGTACGATGGAGGTCTGGCTCGAGCCGGTGCTCGACGGCACCCTGCTGCACTACTTCCTGCGGGCGACCCCCGCCGACGCGGCCGGGACGCCTCGGGAACTGACGCCACGCGACCTGCGCCGGGAGTTCGACCGGCGGGCCCGCGCGGCCAAGGGGATCGCGCTCGGGCTCAAGGAGATCCTGGAGGACGGGCGCGAGCCCGGCGTCCCTCCGCGCGGCGAGAGCTAGGGGAGCAGGGTGCGGGTACACGTCGTCTCGGACGTGCACGGCAACGCGGACGCGTTGAAGCGGGCGGGCGACGGGGCGGACGCCCTGGTCGTGCTCGGCGACCTGATCGACTTCGTCGACTACCACGACTACGAAAAGGGCATCATGGGCGCCCTGTTCGGCCCGGAGAAGGTCGGCGAGTTCGCCCGCCTGCGCCGCGAGGGCACCCGTGACGAAACCGTTGCCTTCTCCCGCACGCTCTGGGCGACCCTCGAAGACCCGGCGGCGGCGGTCGACGAGGCGATCCGAGCCCAGTACGCGACGCTGTTCGCGGCGATGACCGCGCCGACCTACGCCACGCCCGGCAACGTCGACACCCCGGCGATCTGGCCGGAGTTCGCCGGCGAGGGCGTCCGGGTGCTCGACGGCGAGGTGGCCGAGATCGGCGGCCTGCGGTTCGGGTTCGTCGGCGGCGCGCTGCTGCCCGACGGCGTCGTCCCGCGGCCCCGCAAGGGCGCTGCCTGGCGCCCCTACCTGCGGGAGCGCGCGGACTACGACCGGAGCGTGGCCTCGCTCACCGAGGTGGACGTCCTCTGCACGCACGGCCCGCCGGCGCTGCCGGAGCTGACCTACGACGTCGTCGCGCGCCGCAGCGAGATCGGCTCGGCGGCGCTGCTGGAGCTGATCCGGGCGCAGCGGCCGCGCTGGTCGGTGTTCGGGCACGTGCACCAGCCCCTCTCCGCCCGCGCCCGGGTCGGCCTGACCGAGTGCCGTAACGTGGGTCACTTCAAGGAGACCGGGCAGCCCTACGTGCTGCGCTGGTGACCAAGCGCGGCGGCTACGCTTCGACCCATGGCCGAGCAGTCCACACAGTCCATCGAGGTCGACGCCGAGCCCAGCCGGGTGATGGCCGTGATCGCCGACTTCCCCGCCTACCCGGAATGGGCCAAGGCCGTCCGGCAGACCGAGGTCCTCGACGCCGACGCCGAAGGCCGGGCCAAGCAGGTCAAGCTGACCCTCGACGCGGGCCCGATCAAGGACGTCTACACCCTCGAGTACGACTGGGACGAAGACGGCCTCGGCGTCAGCTGGCACCTGGTCAAGGGCCAGATGCAGAAGGCGCAGAACGGCCGCTACGCGCTGGCCGACCTCGGCGGCCGCACCCGGGTCACCTACACGCTGTCGGTCGAGCTGGCGCTGCCGATGATCGGCCTGCTCCGCCGCAAGGCCGAGAAGATGGTCATGGACACCGCGCTGAAGGAGCTCAAGAAGCGGGCCGAGGGCTAGCCCGTGCGGATCCTGCTGTGCACCGGCAAGGGGGGTGTCGGGAAGACCACGCTGGCCGCGGCCACCGGCGCCGCCCTCGCCGCCCGCGGCAGGAAGACCCTCGTCGTGTCCACGGACCCGGCGCACTCGCTCGGGGACGCCTTCGGCAGCCCGCTCGGGGCGGAACCGTCCGAAGTGGACGCGCTGCTGTCCGGTGTGCAGCTCGACTCGCGCACCCTGGTGGACGCCACCTGGCAGCAGCTGCGCGGTGAGCTGCGGGCGGTGCTGGCCGGTGCCGGGCTCGACACGTTGGACGCCGAAGAGCTCACCGTGCTGCCCGGCGTCGACGAGCTGCTCGCCCTCACCGAGGTCCGCCGGCTGGCCGAGGACGGGCCGTGGGAGACCGTCGTCGTCGACTGCGGGCCGACGGCCGAGACGCTGCGGCTGCTCGCCCTCCCCGAAGCCGTCTCCGGCTACCTGACCCGCGTGTTCGGGCCGCGCGGCCGCGTCACCGGTTCGGTGCGGCGCCTCGGCGCCCACCTCGACGGCCTGCGCGCCCTGCTCACCGACCCGGCGGTGACGACGGTCCGGCTGGTCCTCACGCCGGAGCGGGTGGTCGTCGCCGAGGCGCGGCGCACGCTCAGCTCCCTGGCCCTGCGCGGCATCGCCGTCGACGGCCTGATCGCCAACCGCCTGATGCCCGCGCCCGGGATCTGGCGCGGCGGCGCCGCGTCCTGGCTGCGCACGCGGCGGACGCAGCAGGACGCCGTGCTCGCCGAGCTCGCCGCGGCCGGGATCGCGCCGATCGCCTGCGTCGAGCACCGGGCCGTCGAGCCGGTCGGGCTGCCCGCGCTGCTGGAGATCGCCGCCGAGCTCTACGGCGGCGAAGACCCCCTGACGGGCAACGGAAGGCCCGTCACCCCGCTGCTGCGGGTGCGGCCCGCCACCGGCGGGTACACCCTGCGCGTCGCGCTCCCGCTCGCGCGGGACGCCGAGGTCGACCTCGCCCGCGTCGACGACGACCTGGCGATCACCGTGGACGGCTTCCGGAGGCTCATCGCCCTGCCGGAGCCGCTGCGGCCGTGCCGGATCACCGGCGCGGAATCCGACGCCGACGGCCTGGTCGTGCACCTGGCCGGGAACCGGGGACGCGGGTGAGCGAAGAGGAACACGGGCCGCGCCTGACGGAGGAGATCCGCCTGCTCGCCGAGCTGGTCGCCGACAAGGCGGCGCCGTGGCTCGAAGGGGTGCTCGCGGCCGGCCACGGCACCTTCTTTTCGGGGGTTCCGGGTGGCGGCGCCCCCGGCCCGGGGCGAAGCCCCGATGGTCACAGCACCCCTGACGAGGCGAAACCGGACGGTTCGGCGTGCGGCTGGTGTCCGCTCTGTGCGATCGTCGCGGTGGTGCGGGGTGAACGGCCGGAGCTGGTCGCGCGGCTGGCCGAGCAGCTCGCGCAGCTGGTCGCCCTGCTGCGCGCGGTGCTCGCGGACCGCTGGGAGCCGGAGGAGGGCGTGCACATGCCCGGGTTCCGGCCCGCGCCGCGGCCCGCGGCGGACGCCACCGGGCCGGCCAGGGTGCAGCACATCGCCGTCCGCCGGCGTGACGAGTGGGAGAGCTGAGTGCGGACGATAGGGGTGGACGTCGGCGGGACGAGCATCCGGGCCGGCGTGGTGGACGAACGCGGCTCCCTGCTCGATACGGCCAGGGTCGCGACACCGACCGAGGAAGGTGCTCTCGAGGACGCCATCGCGAGCGTCGTCGAGGATCTGCGCAATCGCCACGACGTGGCCGGGGTCGGGCTGGCGGTGGCGGGCTTCGTGGCCCGTGACCGCCGCTCGGTGATGTTCGCCCCGCACCTGGCGTGGCGCGGCGCCCCGGTCGCGGACCGGATCGAGAAGCGCGTCGGCCTGCCGGTGCTGCTGGAGCACGACGTCAATTCGGCGATCGTGGGCGAGCACCGCTTCGGCGCGGCCCGCGGCGCCCAGGTGGCGGCGCTGGTCGCCCTGGGCACGGGGATCGGCGCGGGCCTGCTCCTGGACGGCAAGCTGTATCGCGGCGCCTATGGCGTGGCCCCGGAGCTGGGGCACCTGACGGTGGTCCGCGGCGGCCGGCCGTGCCCGTGCGGAAAGTACGGCTGCTGGGAGCGCTACTGCAGCGGAACGGCCCTGGCGGCGACGGCGGTGGAGCTGCTGGCCCGGCACCCGGGCCGCTCGACGGTGCTGGCCCCGCAGGTCGCGGGCGACCCGGGCTCGGTGACGGGCCGCCGGGTGGCGGGCGCGGCGCGCGACGGCGACCCCATCGCCCAGCTGGCGATGGCCGAGCTGGCGAAGTGGCTGGGCGAGGGCCTGGCGCTGGTGGCGGACGTGTTCGACCCGGAGATCATCGTGATCGGCGGCGGGGTGTCGGAGTCGGCACCGCTGTTCCTGGACGAAGCCCGAGAGCACTACGCGGGCACGATCACGGGGGCCCGGCACCGCCCGCTGGCCCGCATCCGCACGGCCCACCTGGGCGACGACACGGCGATCGTCGGCGCGGCGGCCCTGGCCCTGGAGGCGGCGAAGACCCCGGTCTGACGCGGCCCCGGAGCGTCGCCGATGACTCATGGGGGACCTCCGACGTCCCGAATGAGTCCTTCGCGACGCGCGGCCCGGATGTGACGCGCGGCCCGGATGTCATGAACGACTCTTTCCTGGCGTCGGGCGCACTGAACGACCCTTTCCTGGCGTGGAGCGGGCAGAACTGTCGGTGGCTCCCGGTAGCGTGGAGATCGGGGGCGGGCCCGCGACGGTGTCGGCCCACCGCATGCCGGGTATCCCGCCGGCATGGGGATCGCGATCGGGCTCGGGGGCGTGCTGCTGGCACTGGCGGCGGCCGCCCTGCGCTGGAGGTCGCGGAGCCGGTGGGTGTCGGTGGCCGCGTCCCTCGTCGTGACAGCGGGCTGGACGCTGGCGGCGCAGTTCCTGCTCAAGCCCCTCGTCCCCGGCCCCGTGCTCGCCGTGATCATCCTCGGTGGCCTCACCCTGGGCATCCTCCTGACCGCGGTTGTCGGCGCTCACTCCTCGGGGAAGCCGGACACCCAGCTCGCGGCCGGCGTGGGCGAAGGTGCGGGTGCTCAGCGGCTCGCCGGGGCCGGCGTCCCAGAAGCCGGGCTTGAGCCGATCGAACGGGGTCACGCCCGCGAGTGTGACACGCTGGACACGTGAGTCACCTGCCCGCGAGCGTTTTCGTCCAGTGTTCCCGCGGGCACGTGCACTGGGGCCGCTACGGCGCCGCGGGGCTGCTGCTCGTCGATCCCGCCCGCGGCGTCCTCCTGCAGCGCCGCGCCTGGTGGGTGCACCACGGCCGCACCTGGGCGCTGCCCGGCGGGGCCATCGAAGCGGGCGAGACCGCCAGGGGCGCCGCGGCCCGGGAAGCCTTCGAAGAAGCCTCCGTCCCCGCCGAGTCCTTCCGCGCGGTCTCGGCGTCCGTGGTGGACCATGGGGAGTGGAGCTACACGACCGTGCTCGCCCTCGCCGAGGGTGCCGAGGCGCGGGTCGCCAACACCGAAAGTGCGGAGGTGCGCTGGGTGGACCCCGACGACGTCCCCGGGTACCGGCTGCACCGCGACTTCGCCGCCGCCTGGCCGGACCTGCGCGACCGCGTCGGGCAGGAGCTGGTCCTCGTCGTCGACGGCGCCAACGTCGTCGGCTCGCGGCCGGACGGCTGGTGGCGGGACCGCCACGGCGCCGCCGAGCGCCTCCGCGACCAGCTCGCGAAGCTCGCCGAAGCCGGCGTCCCGGATCCGGACGACCCCACCGTGACCTGGTGGCCGCGGATCATCCTGGTCGTCGAAGGCAAGGCGAAGCACGTCACGGCCACGGAAGGCGTCGAGGTCGTCGCCGCCGACACCGACGGTGACTCCAAGATCGTCGAGGTCGTCGCGCAGCAGAACGCGAAGGTCCTGGTGGCGACCGCCGACCGCGAACTCCGCCGCCGCGTGGAAGCCCACGGCGCGGCGATTCTCGGCCCGGGCACCCTCCGCACCCGGCTCGACCGGCTCTAGTCCTTCCGGATCCCGTCGCGCATCTCGGCGACGAGCGACCTCGTCACCGCCTTGAGGCTGCCCTTGTGCGCCGCCGCGACCGCGCGCTGCCGCCGGTAGCTCGGCCCGTGGCGCAGGATCGTCTCGACGTCGCGCAGCTCGGCCACGCAGTCCAGCCGCCGCGCCACCGGCTCGAGCCGGTCCAGCAGGTCGGCCACGTCGTCGGTGACCAGCCGCTCGCGCCCGGCCGCGTCCAGGATGACGATCGCGTCCGTGCCGTAGCGGGCCGCGCGCCACTTGTTCTCCTGGACGTGCCACGGCGGCAGCGTGGGAAGGATCTCGCCGTCTTCCAGGCGCTCGACGAAGTCGTCCACCAGGCACTGCGTCAGCGCCGCGATCGCGCCGACCTCCTCCAGCGTCGGCAGGCCGTCGCAGACGCGCATCTCGATCGTGCCGAGCTTCGGCGACGGCCGGATGTCCCAGCGGATCTCCGAAAAGCTGTCGATCACGCCGGTGGTGAACATGTCTTCGACGTAGCTCTCCAGCTCCGCCCACTTCCGGAACTGGAACGGCAGCCCCGCCGTCGGCAGCTGCTGGAACATCAGCGCCCGGTTCGACGCGTACCCGGTGTCCTCGGCACCCCAGTACGGCGACGACGCCGACAGGGCCTGCAGGTGCGGCGCGTAGTTGAGCAGCGCGTCGAGGACCGGCAGCACCTTCTCGCGGTGGTCGACGCCGACGTGGATGTGAACCCCGTAGATCAGCATCTGCCGCCCCCACCACTGGGTGCGGTCGATCAGCTTGGCGTAGCGCTCCTTGTCGGTGACCTTCTGCTGGTACCAGTTCGAGAACGGGTGCGTCCCGGCCGAGAACATCTCGACGCCGAGCGGGTCGGCGACGCCGTGCACGACGTCGAGCGAGTCGTTCAGGTCGGCCTTGATCTCCGCGATCGTGTCGCAGACGCCGGTGATGATCTCGATCGTGTTGAGCAGCAGTTCCTGCTTGATCTTCGGGTGCTCGGCCTGGCCGTCGGGCCGGAGGGCCTCGAGGATCTGCTCGGCCACCGAGGACAGCTCGCCGCTGCGGCGGTCCACGAGGCCGAGCTCCCACTCCGCGCCGACGGTCGATCGCCGCGAAGGGCTGAACTCGATGCGCATCGCCGTCCGTCAGACCTGGGCGCCGTTGCTGGGGTCCGCGCCGGGCGGCGGGCCCTGGCGCACGCGGAGCAGCAGCAACGCGATCGCCGTCGCGAGCGCGAGGATGCCCAGCGGCGTCGCCACCGTCGGGCCGACGCCGATCGCGCCGGGCAGGATCAGCAGGAACAGCCCGGCCAGGAACAGCAGCAGGATGAGGAACGCGCCCATCTTCGGCCGGGGCAGCGGCGGCGGTTCCGGCGGGACGTAGTGCTCTTCGTCGTCCGCCGGGTCGTCGGAGAACATCGTGGTGTCCCACGACGTGCCCCCGGACCGCCAGCCGGGCTCCGGCGGGGCCTCCACGGCCGGCGGGTCGGCGGGCCGCTCCGGTGTCTTGCGCGACTCGGTCCCGGCGGCCTCGGCGGTGTCCTCTTCCGGGAGCCCGAACCCGCCGGCACGCAGGTCGGCGACGATCTCGGCGAACGTCGCGTCGACGTCCTCCGGCCCGTCCTTCCCCCGGCTCATGCGGACCCCTCCGGCTGGGCGGCGTGCGCCTTCGCGAACTCGACGCTGCGGGTGAAGATCACCTCGGCGTCGTTGTCCTGCGTCGCCACGTGGTAGCTGTTCTCCAGCACGACCTCGGTGACGTCGGTGCTCGAGACACCCTGGAGCACCAGCTGCGAGTTCACCGGCTCGACGACGTGGTCGACCGACGAGTGCAGCAGCAGCACCGGCTGCGTCACCTTGGCCAGGTCGGCGCGCACGACCGCCCACAGCTTCGCGAGGCTCGCCGCCGCGCGCACCGGCGTCCGCGGGTAGGCCAGCTCCGTCTCGCCCGGCTTCTTGATGTCGTTCGCGATCGCCGGCACCGACGGCACGACCCGGCCC
This sequence comes from Streptomyces sp. MN03-5084-2B, assembly GCA_033793495.1. Taxonomy (GTDB): domain Bacteria; phylum Actinomycetota; class Actinomycetes; order Mycobacteriales; family Pseudonocardiaceae; genus Amycolatopsis. The sequence continues at coordinate 41,667 of JARAWT010000057.1, forward strand.
AGCACCGGCAGCAGCTTCGTGTCCCACTTCAGCCGTGTCACCGACGGGTTGACCAGGACGATCCCGGCGATCCGGTCACCGAACTCCTCGGCCAGGCGCAGGGTGAGCGTGCCGCCCATGGAGAGACCGCCGACGAAGACGGTCCGGCACGTCGCCAGCAGCGCGAGCAGGGCCTCGCGGACGGCGCCGTACCAGTCCTCCCACGTCGTGCGGTTGAGGTCCGGCCAGCGGGTGCCGTGGCCCGGCAGCAGCGGGCAGCGCACCGTGAACCCGGCCCCGGCCAGGTGGTCACCCCAGGCCCGCATGCTCGCCGGGGTACCGGTGAACCCGTGGCAGAGCAGGAACCCGGTTTCGGCCGAACCGGTGTGGCCGAACGGTTCCGCGCCGGCGAGCACGCCCATGCGATCGCCTTCCGTGTCAGCGGGGCAGTCCCTCCATGCTCTCACGCCCGGCGGACCTTGTGGGGGTCCGCCCGTGCCCCGAATTCGCTGTGAGATCGATCGCTGCCGAAGTGGTAACCGGGTGGTCTGCGTTGTGCGGCGGCGGCCGGTGTTCGTAGGCTGTTCGTCTCGGGTGGACAGGGGCTGCGGCTGCGATGGAGGACTGAGGCACCGGTGCTGTACTGGCTCATGAAGTGGGTGTTCCTCGGACCGCTGCTCAAGACGCTCTGGCCGACCAAGGTCGTCGGCGCGGAGAACATCCCCGACTCCGGTGGCGCGATCCTGGCCGGCAACCACCTGGCGGTCGCGGACTCGTTCTTCATGCCGCTGCGGGTCAAGCGCAAGGTGACCTTCCCAGCCAAGTCCGAGTACTTCACCGAGCCCGGGTTCAAGGGCACGCTCAAGAAGTGGTTCTTCACCGGTGTCGGCCAGTTCCCGATCGACCGCTCCGGCGGCAACGCGGCCCAGGCCGCCCTCGACACGGCGATCCGCCTGGTGCGCGAGGGGCACCTGCTCGGCATCTACCCGGAGGGCACCCGCTCCCCGGACGGGCGCCTGTACAAGGGCAAGACGGGCGTGGCCCGGATCGCCCTGGAGTCCGGCGGCGTCGTGGTCCCGGTGGCGATGGTCGGCACGGACAAGGTCAACCCCATCGGCTCGAAGATGTGGTGGCCCCGCCGCCTCGAGGTCCGGTTCGGCAAGCCCCTGGACTTCTCCCGGTACGAGGGTCTTTCGGGTGACCGCTTCATCGAGCGGTCGATCACGGACGAGATCATGTACGCCCTGATGGAGCTTTCGGGCCAGGAGTACGTCGACATCTACGCGGCCAAGGCCAAGGAGCTGCTGGCAGCGGAGGCGGCCGGCGTCAAGCCGGCGGTGCCCACCCAGCCGTCCGCGCGGGACGCGGCCCGGGTGCCGGATTCCAAGGTCGGCTGAGCCACCACCACCCTCAACGGAGGCGCTTCGCGCCGCTGCTACCTTCCCGAAGTGCGTTTTTTCTACGACACCGAGTTCATCGAAGACGGCGTGACCATCGATTTGGTGTCGATCGGGGTGGTGGACGAGCGGGGCCGCGAGTTCTACGCGGTCTCGACGGAGTTCGACCCTTCGAAGGCGGGGCCGTGGGTCCGGGACAACGTCCTGGACAAGCTGCCCTCACCGGCCGACCGGGCGTGGCGGAGCAGGGAGAAGATCCGCAACGACCTGCTGGAGTTCTTCGGCAAGCCGCCGGGCGGGATCGAGCTGTGGGCCTGGTTCGCGGCGTACGACCACGTGGCGCTGGCCCAGCTGTGGGGCCCGATGCCGGCGCTGCCCCGGCAGCTGCCGCGGTTCACCCGCGACCTGCGCCAGCGGTGGGAGGACGCCGGCAAGCCGAAGCTCCCGGCGGCGCCGACCGACCAGCACGACGCGCTGGCGGACGCGAAGCACAACCTGGCGCGGTGGGAAGTCATCGAAGAGTACTTCCCGCGCCGCTGACCTGCCACTGAGCCGCCGCTGACCTGCCGGCCGCGGGGGCGCCCCCCGTTATCCACTTTACCGGGAGGCACCGACAATTCCGGGAGCCTGCCGCAGCCCGGACGTCGCGAATGACTCATTCGGGACCTCACACGTCCCCAATGAGTCATTCGCGGCAGCCGGGCCCCGAGCCGCCGGGCCCCGGCAGCCGGATCTCCAGCGGCCCGGCCACGGCAGTCAGCCCTCGAGCCGCCCGGCCACGGCAGCCCTCCGGTCGCCCGGACCGCGGCGGCCGGGCCGCGGCAGCCAGGCGGACCTGCCGACCCGGCCCCGGTCCCGGCCGCGGGCCAGTCTGCCGACCCCCACCTGACGTCATGAACGAGTCGTTCATGACATCAGGCGTCATGAACGACTCGTTCACGACGTTCGGCCCGGCGACGAGCCCGGAAACTGTCGGGGGTGCCCGGTAACGTGAAAACCGGGGGACCCCCAGGCCGGGGACCTCTCAGCGGCGCGCCCGCACCGCCGAGGCCAGCTCGTCCAGCAGCGGCGCGGTGTCGTCCCACGCCAGGCAGGCGTCGGTGATCGACTGCCCGTAGGTCAGCTCCGAAGCGTGCCCCAGCGAAAGCTCCTGCCGCCCGCCGGCCAGGAAGCTCTCCATCATCAGCCCGGCGATCCCGCGCTCGCCGCCGCCGATCCGCGCGGCCAGCTCGGAAACCACCGCACCCTGCCGCACGTGGTCCTTGCCGCTGTTCCCGTGCGACGCGTCGATGATCACCCGCTCCGGCAGCCCGGACTTCGCCAGCCGGGCCAACGTGTCCGCGACCGTGGCAGTGTCGTAGTTCGGCCCGGCGTTGTGGCCGCGCAGGATCACGTGGCAGTCCGGGTTGCCCGACGTCGTCAGGAGCGCCGCGAGGCCGTCGGTGTTGATGCCCGGGAACACGTGGCTCGCCGCCGCCGCGCGGGTGGCGTCGATCGCCACCTGGACGTCGCCCTCGGTGGAGTTCTTGATGCCCACCGGCATCGACAGCGCGCTGCACAGCTGGCGGTGGACCTGGCTGGCCGCCGTGCGGGCGCCGATCGACCCCCACGTGACGATGTCCGCGATGAACTGCGGCGTGATCGGGTCCAGGAACTCGCACCCCACCGGGAGGCCGAGCTCCGACACGTCGAGCAGCAGCTTGCGGGCCATCCGCAGGCCCTTGTTGACGGCGAAGGTGCCGTCGAGGTCCGGGTCGTTGATCAGGCCCTTCCAGCCCAGCGTGGTGCGCGGCTTCTCGAAGTACACGCGCATCACGATGTGCAGTTCGCCGCGCAGCTCCTCGGCCTTCGCGGCGAGCCGGCGGGCGTAGTCGAGCGCCGCCTCGGGGTCGTGGACCGAGCAGGGGCCGACGACGACGAGGAGCCGGTCGTCGCGGCCCTCGAGGATGTCGACCGTCTCGGCGCGGCCGTGCCGCACCACCTTCGCGACGGCGGCGTCGACCGGATGGTCTTCGCGCAGCAGTGCGGGCGAAATGAGCGGACTGATTGACGTGGTGCGGGCGGCATCGAGGTCACCGATGGTGGCCGGTCCGGCGGAGAGCGTCATGGCGGGGGTGTTCCTTCCTGGTGGACACCGACCCGCGAGGGACTCGCCGAGCCGGTTTCGAAATCCGGCTCGGGGGTGGGAGTCAGCGCAGGTTCACGCCGCCGTGCCCACCCGGGGCCGGCTTCGTAAACCAGAAATAGCGCTGCACGGGGTCAACCTAGCACAGGCGTCCCGCGGACCGGATGCGGCAGGTGGTAGGGGCTGCACCGATCAAGACGTGAGCCGCTACTCTGACGACTGACGAAATGTGACTGTCATCTCCCGAGAACAGACGGAGGCTTCTCATGCGTGTCGGTGTGCTGACCGGCGGCGGCGACTGCCCGGGGCTCAACGCGGTGATCCGCGCGGTGGTGCGCAAGGGCATCGAGGTGCACGGCTGGGACTTCGTGGGCTTCCGCAACGGCTGGAACGGCCCGCTGACCGGCGACAGCCGCCCGCTGGGCCTGAACGACGTCGAGGACATCCTCACCCGCGGCGGCACCATCCTGCGGTCCTCGCGCACGAACCCGTACAAGGTCGAAGGCGGTGTCGACAAGATCAAGCAGGTCCTCGCCGACCAGGGCGTCGACGCGCTGATCGCGATCGGCGGCGAGGACACCCTCGGCGTCGCGAAGCGGCTGACCGACGACGGTGTCGGCGTCGTGGGTGTACCCAAGACGATCGACAACGACCTCGGCGCCACCGACTACACGTTCGGCTTCGACACCGCGGTCTCCATCGCGACCGAGGCGATCGACCGGCTGCACACCACGGCCGAGTCGCACCACCGCGCGCTCGTCGTCGAGGTCATGGGCCGGCACGCCGGCTGGATCGCACTGCACTCCGGCCTCGCCGGTGGAGCGAGCGTCATCCTGGTGCCGGAGCGGCACTTCAACGTCGACCAGGTCGTCTCCTGGGTCGAGCGCCGCTTCGAGAAGGAGTTCGCGCCGATCATCGTCGTCGCCGAGGGCGCGCTGCCCGAGGGCGGCGAGGAGAAGCTGCTGACCGGCGAGAAGGACGCCTTCGGGCACGTCCGCCTCGGCGGCATCGGCACCTGGCTGGCCGACGAGATCGCCCACCGCACCGGCAAGGAGTCCCGCGCGGTCGTGCTGGGCCACGTCCAGCGCGGCGGCACCCCGACGGCCTACGACCGCGTCCTGGCCACCCGCTTCGGCCTCCACGCGGTCGACGCGGTCGCGGACGGCGACTTCGGCGTCATGGTCGCCCTCAAGGGCACGGACATCGTCCGCGTGAAGCTGTCCGAGGCGACGGCCGAGCTGAAGACGGTCCCGGCCGAGCGCTACCAGGAAGCCGAAGTCTTCTTCGGCTGAGTTTTCCCGCCGAAGGGCCGCCCCGGGAATCCCGGGGCGGCCCTTCGCGCGTTCAGGGCCGCTGCCGCACCGCGTCGACGATGCCCTGGCTGACCACCGCGCCCATCCCGGAGCCGAGGTAGGCGAAGGTGACCGGGTCGAACAGGAACTCGTCCTGGTTGCCGATCCCGTGCTCGGACGTGCTGTTCCAGGTGACGCCGAGGACGGTCCGGCCGGTGGCGTCCTTCGCGTCGGTGCGGGCGACCAGGCCGGGCACCTTCGCCACGGCCTCGTAGAGCGCGGCCCGCACCGACGGGCGCAGCCAGCCGCCGGCCAGGTCGACGACCTCGCGGCCGAGGTCGTGCAGCGTGTCGCCCTCGCCGTAGGTGCTCTTGTGCAGGTACGCGAGCATGGCGTCGGCGTCCGCCGGCAGGTCCGCGGGGGCAGCCGGGTGCGGCGCACAACGGCTCTTCTCGCCGTGGCAGCCCGCGACGAAGGTCTCGTGGCCGAAGAGGAACGACAGTCCGTCGTGGGTGCCGTCCACCGACGCCCACGTCTCGTTCTCCCGGCCGTCCGCGAGCCGCGTCTTCGTGTAGACGAACTGGTCGGGCCGCGGGGTGACGTCCGGCAGGGCGCGTGCCTTCGCGGCCGCGGCGTGCAGGATGCGCACCGGTTCGGGCTCGGGAGCCGGGATGGGCCGGGCAACCTCGTCCGTCGGTGCGAGCACGACGACGGCGGCGACGGCCGCGGCGAGCCCGGCCGCGGTCACCCCGCCCCAGAGCGCGCGCCGGTGCCGGGGGCGAACCGACGCCGTGGCGGCGAGCAGCTCGGCCCGCTTCCGGGCCAGGTCCTCGCGCGCCGGCAGCTCGGCGGGTCCGGCGAAGTCGCGCAGCAGCTGCAGCTCATCCATGGTTCGAGACCTCCTCGGGTGCCAGTTCGGCGCGGACCTTCCTGCGGGCCCGGTTCAGGCGCGACCGGACGGTGCCGACGGGGATCCCCAGCGCCGTCGCGACCTCCTCGTAGGCCAGGCCTTCCCAGGCGATCAGCAGCAGCACGTCGCGGTCCCGGCGAGCCAGCCCGGACAGGGCCCCGGCCAGCGCCCCGTTCATCGCCTGCGCCGTCACCCGCTCGGCGACCCGGTCCGCGTGGGAGACCTGCTCGGCAGGCGGTCCGAGACTGGCTCGCAGCCGGTATTCGCGGGCCTCCTCGCGACGGCGCTGGCCGACGAGGTTGGTCGCGATGCCGTAGAGCCACGGCCGCGCGCTCGGGAACGCCGCGTCGTAGCGGGCGCGGGCGTCGAACGCGATCAGGAACGTCTCGCCCATCAGGTCCTCGGCGGCCTGACCGCCGAGCCGCCGGGCGAGGTAGCGGTGGATGTGCGGAGCGTGGCGGTCGAAGACCACCGCGAACCGCTCCGGATGCCGGAGCGACGCGGTGATCACTTCCGCGTCGTCCCCGGCTTCAGCTGGTGAACTCAAGGAACCGCCTGCCTGTCGTGAGGCCATCTGCCCCGTTGTTGGCGGAACGGGCTGATCGAGTTCACGCTAGATGCGGGCCAGCTCCTCCAGGACGCCGACGGCGGCGGCGATGTCCCCGGTCAGCGGGCGGTCGTCGAGGCTCTCGGCCAGGACTGCCGACGCCGCTTCGAAGGCGTCCCGCACCGGCAGCTCCACCAGATCGGCCTCCCGCATCCGCAGCGCGCGGACCGCCGCCACCAGCTCGCACGCCAGCACCTGCTGGTAGGCCGAGCACGCCGCGGTCGCCGCGCGGGCCGCCTGGGTCGAGAAGCTCGCGTGGTCCTCGATGCCGCGGGAGACCACCGCCGTGCCGAGCGTGGCCGGCAGGGCCGCCTGCCGCAGCTCGGTCAGCGCGTCGTGCGCCACGTACTCCAGGATCATCACGCCCGAGCTGCCCGGCGGCCCCGCCGCCAGGAACGGCCGCAACCCGGTGAACTCCGGCTCCACCAGGTCGCCGAGCCGCGCCACCGACAGCTCCGCCACCTGGTGCACGGTCGCCCTGGCCTGGTCCAGCGCCGTCGACACGTAGGCGGTGTGGAAGTGCGCGTGGTGGTAGGCGTCGTTGTGGACCGTCGAGATCATCGGGTTCTCCGTGCTCGCGTTGATCTCGACGGCGAGCACGTCCCGCAGGTAGTGGATCGCGTCCAGCGCCGGACCCTGCACCTGCGGGAAGGCCCGCAGCCCGAACGGGTCCTGGATCCGCCGCCCCGGCTTCGGCGTCTGGTGCATGCCCAGCAGCCGGCGCATCTCGGCCGCGCAGGCGACCTGCCCCGCGTGCGGACGCGCTTCGTGCACCGGCGTCGCGTACGCCTCGGGGTTGCCGTCGAGCGCGACGTACGTCAGCGCCGCGACGGCGTGGCTCGCGCGGGTCAGCGTGTCCAGCCGCATCGCCGCGAGGGTCGCTTCGGCGAGCGTCGCGGCGTTGCTGCTCATGAAGGCCAGGGCGTCGCCCGCCCGCATCGGCACCGGCGGGACGTGCCCGGTGACCCACGGGCGTTCGCCGGTGAGCGCCAGCGCCGCCTCGGCCAGCGGCGCCAGGTCACCGGTGCCGATCGCGCCGAGCCGGTGCACCAGCGGCAACGCGCCGGTGCGGACCGCTTCGGCCAGCGCGCCGATCAGCTCGGGACTGATCCCGGACCGGCCGGACAGCAGCTGGTTGAGCCGGATCAGCAGCATCGCGCGCACCTGACCGGGCGGCAGCTCGTCCCCGCTGCCGCCCGCGTGGCTGCGCAGCAGCCGCAGGCCGTGCTCCACGGAGCTCTCGACGGGGTCGTCCTTGTTGGCCCCGACGCCGGTGGTCCGGCCGTAGACCACCCGGCGCGTGCTCAGTTCTTCGGCGAGTTTCCACGCGTGCTCGGCTCCCCGCAGCGCGGCGATCGAGACGTCGATGCCCAGCGGGCCCTCGGTGCGCGCCGCGGTCACGACGTCCGCGCACCGCAGGGTCCGGCCGTCCACCCGGATCAACGGCAGCCCTCCTTCCGGCTGCCCTCACTATGCGGCTAGGACGCCGGCGGCTGCCAGGGCGGTACCGGCCAGTCCCACCGCGGGACGGGTTCGTGCGGGTCGGCCTCGGCGCCGGGCGCGGAGAAGACGACGGCCAGGCGGCTGCCCCACTTGAGGTAGCCGACGAAGGCGGCGCGGAACTCGGGATCGCCGGGCAGGCCGGCCTCGTCGGCGGCGTCGAGCAGCAGGGTCACCCACCGGCGCCGCTGCTCTTCGGTGATGCCGCGTCCCCGGTGGCGCCCGACCATGTGGGCGTGCCCGCCGTGGCTCGCGGAGTACTCGGCCGGCCCGCCGAAGACCTCGCCGAGCCACACCGCGACGTGCTTCGGGTGGTCCGGGTCCATGCCGCGGAAGACGGGTTCGAGCAGGGGGTCTTCCAGGACGTGGCCGTAGAAGATCGTCAGCAGCTTCACGAGGGCCTCGTGGCCGCCGGCCCAGTCGTGGAGGGTGGGGGTTTCTGGCACGATCACCCGGTCAGGCAACCAGGGGCGCGCCGGGCGGGCAACCACGTACTTTCCGGTGCGTAGGGGGAGTGGGATGAAGCGGTACCACTGCGCGACGGAGCTGGCGGTCGACCTGATCGGCGGCAAGTGGAAGCCGGTGATCCTGGCGCACCTGAAGGAGGGCGCCCACCGCTACGGCGAACTGCGGCGGCGCATGCCGGGGGTGAGCGAGAAGATGCTGACCCAGCAGCTGCGCGAGCTGGCGGCCGACGGTCTCGTCCGCCGCGAGCAGTTCGACGGCCGCGTCCCGCACGTCGAGTACCACCTGACGCCGGTGGGGGAGGAGCTGCGCCCGGCGCTGACGGCCCTGTACGAGTGGGGCGAGCGCCGCGCGGCGGAGCGCGGGATCACCTTCCCACCGAGCGCGGGCTGAAGGGCCCCTTCCTCCCGTCTGGTGCGCTGAAGGGCCCCTTCCTCCCACCAGATGCGAGGAAGGGGCCCTTCAGCGCGGCTGGGCACGGGTCAGGCGGGGTCGGTCTCGTCGAGACGGCGTTCCAGCGCGTCCAGGCGGTCCGACCAGAACCGGCGGTAGGGCGCCAGCCAGGCGTCGACCTCGGCCAGGGGCTCCGGGCGCAGCGCGTAGCACCGCCGCTGCGCCGCGACCCGGACCGTCACCAGGCCGGCCTCCCGCAGCACCCGCAGGTGCTTGGACACCGCGGGCTGGCTCAGCTCCAGCTCGTCGACGAGCTCGCCGACCGAGCGCTCGCCGTCGCGCAGCAGGTCGAGGATGGTCCGGCGCCGGGGTTCGGCTAGGACATCGAAAGTCTGCATCACCCGTGAAATGTGCTCCGCCGGGCATATTACTGTCAAGGAATGTGGATCTGCCATGGTCTGAACCATTGACCTAGTGGTCTAGTCCACTTACGGTAAGTGTGGTCCCCACCACTCCGGCACCGTGGCCGTGAGTAATTCCCCGGAGGGAGAACGCATGTCCCGTTTCCGCAGGAAGAGCTGGTCGGCCCTGCTGACCGTGGCCGCCGCCGCAGGGCTCGTCGCCGGGGGCGTGAGCGCCCCGGCCGCCACCGCCGCGACCGAGACCGCACAAGCCTCCGTCGGCAAGGTGGTCGGCTACTTCACCGAATGGGGGGTCTACGACCGCAACTACCACGTCAAGAACATCGAGACGTCCGGCTCGGCGAGCAAGCTGACCCACATCAACTACGCCTTCGGCAACGTGACCAACGGCGGCTGCGCGATCGGCGATGCCTACGCCGACTACCAGAAGACCTACGACGCCGCGGGCAGCGTCGACGGCGTCGCCGACACCTGGGACCAGCCCCTCGCCGGCAGTTTCAACCAGCTCAAGAAGCTCAAGGCCAAGCACCCCGGCCTGAAGGTCCTCTGGTCCTTCGGCGGCTGGACCTGGTCGGGCGGTTTCGGTCAGGCCGCGCAGAACCCGACGGCGTTCGCGAACTCCTGCTACAACCTCGTCAACGACCCGCGCTGGGCCGGTGTCTTCGACGGCATCGACATCGACTGGGAGTACCCCAACGCCTGCGGGCTCTCCTGTGACACCAGCGGCGCGGCGGCGTTCAAGAACCTCGTGCAGGCCCTGCGCGCGAAGTTCGGCTCGAAGCTGGTCACCGCGGCGATCACCGCCGACGGCACGAGCGGCGGCAAGATCGACGCGGCCGACTACGGCGGCGCGGCCCAGTACGTCAACTGGTACAACGTGATGACCTACGACTACTTCGGCGCCTGGGCGGCCCAGGGCCCGACGGCCCCGCACTCGCCGCTGACGTCCTACTCGGGCATCCCGACCGCCGGTTTCTACTCCGACGCGGCGATCCAGAAGCTCAAGAGCAAGGGTGTCCCGGCGAGCAAGCTGCTGCTGGGCATCGGGTTCTACGGCCGCGGCTGGACCGGCGTCACCCAGAGCGCCCCGGGCGGCACGGCGACCGGCCCGGCGCCGGGCAAGTACGAGCAGGGCATCGAGGACTACAAGGTGCTCAAGACGTCCTGCCCGGCGACCGGCACCGTCGCCGGCACCGCGTACGCCAAGTGCGGCGGCAACTGGTGGAGCTACGACACGCCGTCGACGATCGCGGGCAAGATCTCCTACGCCAAGACCCAGGGCCTGGGCGGCGCGATGTTCTGGGAGCTCTCGGGTGACACCACCAACGGCGAGCTGATCACCGCCGTCGCCAAGTAGCACACGCCCTCGGGGGCACCGGCGAAAGTTGTCGGTGCCCCCGTTTATCGTCGCGGGCGTGAAGTTCAGCGGATTCGGCGAGTACGCCGTCGACTTCTTCGACGGGCTCGTCGAGGACAACTCCAAGCCCTACTGGGACGACCACGTCGAGACCTACAAGTCCGACGTCCGGGCCCCGATGGAAGCGCTGCTGGCCGAGCTGGCGCCCGAGTTCTCCGACGGCTTCGGCGAGCCCAAGGTGTTCCGCCCGTACCGAGACGTGCGCTTCGCCAAGGACAAGACGCCGTACAAGACCCACTGCGGCGGGGTGATCGAGCAGGGCCGCGGCGGCGGCGCCTACTACGTCGAGGTCGGGCCGGACGGGCTGCGCGTCGGCGGCGGCTGCTTCCACCTCGCGTCCGACCAGATCGCCCGGTTCCGCAAGGCGGTCGACACGGACCTGCACGGCGAAGCGCTGCAGAAAATCCTCGCCAAGCTGGAGCGCGCGGGCTGGGAGGTCAAGGGCGACCGCCTGAAGTCGAAGCCGCGGGGGTTCGCCGAGGACCACCCGCGGCTCGACCTGCTGCGCTACCGGTCGGTGTACGCGGTCCGCGGCTGGGAGCCCGACGACGTCCTCCACGAGCGGGGTGCCTTCGACCGGGTCCGGAAGGCCTGGCGGCAGCTCCGCGAGTTCAACGAGTGGGCCCGCGACCGAGTCGGCCCGAGTGAGCAACCACGTCGTTAGGGTGATCTGACGACGCAGGTTACTGAACACTTTCTTGAACATTCGGGATCGGTACAGACGAACGCGCGAAGAGGGTCTACGCTATGTGGACGTGAGCCGACGCGCGAAGATCGTTTGTACCCTGGGCCCTGCCACCGCGACCCCGGAGAAGATGCGGGCCCTGGTGGATGCCGGCATGGACGTGGCCAGAATGAACTTCAGCCACGGCAGCCACAGCGACCACAAGCAGGTCTACGACCTGATCCGGGCTGCCGCCGCGGAGAGCGGGCGGGCGGTCGGCATCCTCGCCGACCTGCAGGGCCCGAAGATCCGCCTGGGCACGTTCGCCGGCGGCCCGGTCGAGTGGCACAACGGCGACATCGTCCGGATCACCGTCGAGGACGTCGCCGGCACCCACGACCGCGTCTCCACCACCTACAAGGGCCTGGCGAAGGACGCCAAGCCCGGCGACCGGCTGCTCGTCGACGACGGCAAGGTCGGCCTGGTGGTCAAGGGCGTCGAGGGCCCGGACGTGGTCTGCGAGGTCACCGAAGGCGGCCCGGTCAGCAACAACAAGGGCGTCTCGCTGCCCGGCATGGACGTCTCCGTGCCCGCGCTGTCCGACAAGGACATCGAGGACCTCGAGTTCGCGCTCGAGCTGGGCGTCGACTTCATCGCCCTGTCCTTCGTCCGCTCGCCGGCCGACATCGACCTGGTCCACCAGGTGATGGACCGGGTCGGCAAGGGCCGGCTGCCGGTCGTGGCCAAGATCGAGAAGCCCGAAGCCGTCTACAACCTCGAAGCCATCGTGCTGGCCTTCGACGCGGTGATGGTCGCCCGCGGCGACCTCGGCGTCGAGCTGCCGCTGGAGCAGGTCCCGCTGGTGCAGAAGCGCGCCATCCAGATCTGCCGCGAGAACGCGAAGCCGGTCATCGTCGCGACGCAGATGCTCGAGTCGATGATCAACAACTCCCGGCCGACCCGCGCCGAGGCCTCCGACGTCGCGAACGCGGTGCTCGACGGCGCCGACGCGCTGATGCTGTCCGGCGAGACCTCGGTCGGCCGGTACGCGATCGAGGTCGTCGAGACCATGGGCCGGATCATCGAGGCGGTCGAGACCGACTCGCCGGTCGTCCCGCCGCTGACGCACGTCCCGCGCACCAAGCGCGGCGTCATCTCCTACGCCGCCCGCGACATCGGCGAGCGGCTCAACGCGAAGGCCCTGGTCGCCTTCACGCAGTCGGGTGACACCGTGCGCCGCCTCGCGCGGCTGCACACCCGGCTGCCGCTGCTGGCGTTCACGCCGGAGGAGAGCGTCCGCAGCCAGCTCTCGATGACCTGGGGCACGACCACCCGGATCGTGCCGTTCGTGGACTCGACCGACCAGATGATCCAGCAGGTCGACCACGCCATGCTGGAGATGGGCAAGTACCAGAAGGGCGACCTGGTCGTCATCGTGGCCGGTTCCCCGCCGGGCACCGTCGGGTCGACCAACCTGATCCGCGTGCACCGCCTCGGTGAAGACGACCACGCTTGAGAGACCGACCGCTCAGTATGCACGTAAAGTCCTGGTCATGACTGAAATGGCCAGGACGGCCGCCACCGAACCGGAGCTGGCCGGTGGCGGCCAGCCGGTGCTCGACCGCCTGATCGCGCTGCTCGACCTGGAAAAGATCGAAGAGAACATCTTCCGCGGCGTCTCGCCCGCCCACTCGCCGGTGCGGGTGTTCGGCGGGCAGGTCGCCGGCCAGGCGCTGGTCGCGGCCGGGCGCACGGTCCCCGAGGAACGCCGGGTGCACTCGCTGCACGCGTACTTCATCCGCGGCGGCGACCCGAGCGTGCCGATCGTCTACGAGGTCGACCGGATCCGCGACGGCCGGTCGTTCACCACCCGCCGGGTCGTCGCGATCCAGCACGGCAAGGCGATCTTCTCGCTCTCGGCGTCGTTCCAGACGGACGAACCGGGCATCGAGCACGCCGAAACCATGCCGGAGGGCATCCCGGCGCCGGAGACGCTGCCGACGCTGATGGAACGCGCCGAGGGCTACGCGATCGGCGCGCACGCCCGGCCCCGGCCGATCGACCTGCGGTACGTCAACGAGCCGCCGTGGGTCACCCGGGAGACCGGCGAGCTGCCCGCCCGCAACCAGGTGTGGATGCGCGCGGACGGGAAGCTGCCCGACCAGCAGCTGCTGCACGTCTGCGTGCTGACCTACGCCTCGGACATGACGCTGCTGGACTCGGTGCTCGCCCGCCACGGCGTCTACTGGGACACCGACAAGGTGCTCGGGGCCAGCCTCGACCACGCGCTGTGGTTCCACCGGCCGTTCCGCGCCGACGAGTGGTTCCTCTACGACAGCGCCTCGCCGACGGCGTCCGGTGCCCGCGGTCTCGCCACCGGCCGGTTCTTCGCCCAGGACGGCACGCTGATCGCGACGGTCGTCCAAGAAGGACTCCTGCGCGTCCTGTGAAGTTCGCCGGGAAATCACCCTCACGGGCGACGAATAGCCCGAATATCCGTCGCCGGAAAAGGGCATTCGGCTCGGGTGAGGGGGCCGGGACCGATCGGGGGACGGCCCCGGACCCCTCCGCGTGATGATCACGCGGCACTTCGCGCGCTCATCGTCTACCCTGCTCAGAGGCCGGTTGAAGCCACAGCGGGCCGACTGCAAGGCGCCCGCAGCAGTGCAGGGTGCGAGGATACAAGGGCATTCTGCAATTTGCAGATCCGGTGCCGGAATGGGCCCCGCGTCAAAGTCCCTCGAAGCCCGCGCCCGGCTGGTCGGACACAGGTAGCACGACATCCGGAGGTGCCGCGATGGCAAGGGGACAGAGCCCCACGGTTCGCCGACGGAGACTGTCGGGAGAGTTGCGCAGGCTCCGCGAGGCCGCGGACCTCACCATCGACGAGGTGGGCGAGAAGCTCGAGTGTTCCGCCTCGAAGATCAGCCGCATCGAGACCGGCCACGTCGGCGTGACCCCGCGTGACGCCCGGGACATGCTGGCCCTCTACGGGATCACCGGCGACGAGCAGGAAGCGCTCGTCCAGCTGGCCAGGGAGGCCCGCAAACGCGGCTGGTGGCACGCGTACAACGAGGTCTTCACCGGCACCTTCGTCGGACTCGAGGCCGACGCCAGCTCACTGTGCGCGTTCCAGGCGCTGCTGGTGCCCGGACTGCTGCAGACCGAGCGGTACGCCCGCGCGGTGATCCGCGCGCTGCGACCGGATGCCGACGACGCCGAGGTCCGCCGCCGCGTCGCCGCCCGGATGGCCCGCCAGGAACTGCTGTCCGAGACCCCGCCGCCGGAGTACTGGGCGGTGATGGACGAAGCCGTGCTGCGCCGCGTCGTCGACGGCCCCGAGGTGATGGCCGAGCAGCTCTACCGGATGGTCGCCGTCGCCGAGAAGCCGAACGTGACCGTCCAGGTCGTGCCGTTCGGGGCCGGCGCGCACCCCGGCATGGAAGGTCCCTTCCTCATCATGGGCTTCCCCGAGCAGGCCGACCCGGACGTCGTCTACGTCGACGACAGCACGTCCAGCGGCCTCTACCTGGAGGAACCCACAGACGTGCGGCGCTACGGGCTGATGTTCGACCATCTGCGCGCCGCCGCACTGAAACCGGACGACTCGGTGGACCTGATCGCCGAGGCGGCCGGGCGGTTCGCCGAACAGGCGGCCGTACCGGGTCCGGTGCACCATCCGGAACCGAGGACACAGTAAGGGAGTGGGGACCATGGAAGCAGAACTCTCCGGGGCGCGGTGGCGCAAGAGCAGCCACAGCGGTGGCGGCAACGACTGCGTCGAGGTGGCGTTCGTCGGCGATGGGGCCGCGGTGCGCGACTCGAAGGACCCCGAAGGGGGTGCGTTCCGCCTGCCCGCGTCGGGTTGGCGGGGGCTGCTGGCCGCGGTGCGGACCGGCGGCCCGGCGCACGACTGAGGCGCTCCGGGAAGACCCCTTACCCCCGCCGAGCTGGGCTCGGCCGGGAGTAAGGGGTCTTTTCGCGTCAGGCGTACGTGATCACCCGATGCCCGGGGTGCCCCCTCAGGACGAACCTGAGTGTTACCGAAACGGAGAACTCAGGAACAGGGGAACACCATGCACAGCGATCTGATGCTCGACGCAGTCCGTGCCGAAGCGGCGTACCGGGCCGAGGAACTGCGGAAGGCCGGGCGCAGCGCCTGGGCCGGCCGCGCCCGCCGCGCCGCCCGCCACTTCAGGGCGACGAGGACGGATGTCGAGGTACCGGCACAGCAGCGCCGGGAGGCGACGCGGCCGACCGCCGAAACCGTCCGGTAGGGGCAGCGGGATGGTGTCGAAGGCGATAAGCGGTCGGAAACTGTCGGTGCGGTAGGTCAGAATGCTCCTCGTGCCCAGACTCGGCTCCGGAATCCCGCTCGTCGCCCGTACCCACGAGATGCGGCGGCTCCGCGCCGCCTTCGCCAGGGCCGAACGTGGCGAAGCCGGCGCGGTGCTGCTCTCGGGGGACGCCGGGGTCGGCAAGACCCGGCTGCTGACCGCGCTCGGCGAGCACGTCGCGGCGTGCGGTGCGCTGGTGCTCACCGGCCGCTGCATCGACGTCCGCGAGGGCGGTCTCCCTTATCTTCCGTTCGCCGAAGCGCTCGCCCCGCTGGGCAGCTCGGCGGACCCGGCGGTGACCGCCGCGGTGCGGGCCCGGCCCGCGCTCGGGCGGCTGCTGCCGCAGGGCCAGGGGGTCGAGGAGCCCCGTGCGGCCGAACACCCGCCGATGACCTCGAACGACCGGGAGACGATGGTGCGTCCCCGGCCCGAGCAGGATCTCGGTCAGCTGCAATTGTTCGACGCGGTACTGGGGGTGCTGACCGAGATCGCCGAGTCGCGCCCGGTGGTGGTCCTCCTGGAGGACCTCCACTGGGCCGACGCCTCGACCCGCAACCTGCTGTCCTTCCTGCTCAGCAGGCTGCGGGCGCAGCGGCTGCTGGTCGTGGGCAGCTACCGCGAGGAGGACGTCCACCGGCGTCACCCGCTGCGCGGCCTGCTTTCCGAGCTCGTCCGGCTCGCCACCGTCGAGCGCGTCGACCTGCACCCCTTCGGCGCCGCCGACGCCCGCAAGTTCGTCGAGGCGCTGGCCGACGAGCCCCTGCCTGCCGACGTCGTGGCCGACATCGTCAGCCGGTCCGAGGGCAACCCGTTCTTCGCCGAGGAACTGCTCGCCACCAAGACCGAGTGCAACGACCTGCCCGCCGGGCTGGCCGAGGTGCTGCTGTCCCGGCTCGAGCGGCTCTCGCCGGACGCCCGCCGGGTGGCGCGCGCGATCTCGGTGGCCAACGAACCGGTCATGCACGCCGCCCTCGCCGAGGTTTCCGGGCTGGCGGAGCTGGAGCTCGACGAAGCGCTGCGGGAAGCCGTCCAGCACCACGTGCTGGTGGTGCTGTCGGACGGCTCGTACACCTTCCGGCACGCGTTGCTGCAGGAAGCGGTGTACGGCGACCTGCTGCCGGGAGAGCGGTCGCGTACGCACGCGGCCTACGCCGCCCGCATCAAGGTGCGTCCCCAGGGCCGCGGGCACGACGCGAAGCTGGCCTACCACTCCTTGCAGAGCAGCGATCTGGCCACCGCGCTGCCGGCGTTGCTGCGCGCGATGAGCGAGGCCGAGAAGCTCGGCGCGCCCGGGTCGGCGCTGCAGCACGTCGAACAGGCACTGTCCATCTGGGACGCCGTCACCCCGGAGGACCGGCCGGAGGGGTTCGACGAGCTGCAGCTGCTGTACGAAGCGTCGTACTTCGCGGGGACGTCCGGCGAGCCCGAGCGGGCCGCCGCGTTCGCCCGCTCCGCCACCCAGGCGCTGACCGCCGACATCCCGAACGACCGGGCCGCGAAGGTGTGGCGGCGGCTGGCGGACGCGCTGCTCGCCCTGGAAGGCACCCTCGACGAGGCGGTCGCCGCCATCGACACGGCCTGGGGCCTGGTGGAGGACACCGAGCCCAGCTCGGCGCGCGCGTGGGTGCTGGCCAGCCGGGCCGGGTTCCTCCGGATCCTCGACCAGCCCGAGGCGGCGCTCGACAGCGCGCTCGCCGCGGTCGCCGACGCGCAGGCGGTGGGCGCGGCGGGCGCGGAGGCGTCGGCGCTGGTCACCTTGGGCACCTTGGCCGACTCGCGGGGCGACGCCGCCGAGGCCCGGGAGCGGCTGCGGCAGGCCCAGCGCAAGGCGCGTGACGTGGGCGCGTACAACACCGAGATCCGTGCGACCTACTTCCTGGCGTTGAGCCACGATGATCAGGGCGAGTTCGCCGAAGCGCTGGAGCACGCCTCACACGGCGTCGCGCGGGCCGAGGAAGCCGGGCTGAGCTGGAGCGTCTACGGGCTGGAGCTGCGGGCGCGGCAGCTGACGCTGCGCTACCTGATGGGTGACTGGCCGGACGAGAGCGCCGGGCGCGCCGGGCGCGGGGTGTCCAACGCCGTCGCCGCCCGGATCCTGGCCATCTGGTCGCTGTTCGTCGTCGCCCGCGGCCGGCTCGACGAGGCCGCGAAGCTGCTCAGCGGCTTGCGGCAGCACTGGACGGCGGACATCCAGATCCCGCTGTCGGCCGGCGGCGCCCAAATCGAACTCGGGTACTGGCGGGGCGACTACGCCGAAGCCGTGCGCCAGACCGAAGACCTGATCGGCTGGCTGGAGCGGATCGAACCCGGCCTGCTGGCCGGCATCCGGGTGGCCGCCCTCGGCGTGTCCGCCGCGGCCAAGCTGGCCGCCGGCGCCCGCGTCCACGGCGACCAGGCCGCGGCCGCCGCGGCGGTGGCGGCCGGCGAGCGGTTCCTGGCGCACGGCCGGATGTGCTCGGTCGTCGGCCAGCCGCGGTCGGGGACGCTCGGTCCGGAGGGCCGCGCGTGGCTGGCGCGCCTGGAGGCGGCGGCGACCTGCCTGTCCGGCAAGGGCGACGCCCAGATGTGGGCGGCCGCGGCGGAGGCGTTCGGCTACGGCGCCGTCTACGAGCAGGCGGTCAGCCGCTGGCACGAAGCCGAGGTCCGGCTGGCCACGGACGCCGACGCCGGCACGGCCCTCGAAGCGGCCCACGCGGTGGCGGTCCGGCTCGGCGCCATCCCGCTGCGCGACGCCGTCCGGGACCTGGCGCACCGCGCCCGCGTCGAGCTGGACGGCGTCGAACCGGCGGCCCCGGCCCGCACGGTCACCGACCCGCTGACCGACCGCGAGCGCGACGTCCTGGAGCGCGTGGCACTGGGCCGCACGAACCGCCAGGTCGGCGAAGAGCTCTACATCAGCGAAAAAACGGTGAGCGTCCACCTTTCCCGCGTCATGGCCAAGCTGGGCGCCAGCCGCCGCGCGGAAGCAGTCGCGATCGCCTACGACCGCGGCCTGCTGACGTCCCCCACCGCCGAACACGCGTAACGAAACGGTCGGCTCGCGTACCCAGAGGGTCGGTCCGCGTACCTGGAGGGTCGGATGGTGAACCGACCCTCCAGGTACGCAAGCCGACTGTCCAGGTACGCGGACCGACCGTCCGGGTACGTCAGCGGGGGAGGCGGCGGAGGGCCTTGAGGCCGAACGTCATGCCTCGGGACCACAGGGAGCCCGGGACCGCGCGGGGTGGGCGCAGGGCCAGGCCGCGCTGGAGCGCGATCGACTGGGACTCCGTGTACTTCAGCAGGCCTTCGGCGCCGTTGCGGCGGCCGACGCCCGACTCCTTCATCCCGCCCATCGGGACGGCGACGCTGCCGAACGTCGCCGCGTAGCCCTCGTTCACGTTGACCGTCCCGGCCTTCAGGCGCGCCGCGACCTCCCAGCCCGCGCGGCCGTTGCGGGACCAGACGCTGGCGTTGAGCCCGAACGGCGTGTCGTTGGCCCGCTCGATGGCGTCGGTGACGTCGGTGTAGCCGTAGATCGAGACGACCGGCCCGAACGTCTCCTCCGCGAACGGCAGCATGTCCGGGGTGACGCCGGACAGCACCGTCGGCTCGTAGAACAGGGGGCCGAGGTCGGGCCGCGGGCGGCCGCCGGTGAGCACCGAAGCGCCCTTCGCGCGGGCGTCCTCGACGTGCTTCGACACCGCGGCGAGCTGGTCTTCCGACGTCAGCGAGCCCATCTGGGCGTGGTAGTCCAGCGCGCCGCCGAGCCGCAGCGCCGCGGTCCGGGCGACGAACGCGCGGGTGAACTCGTCGCGGATGTCCTCGTGGACGTAGATCCGCTCGACCGACACGCACAGCTGCCCGGCCGAGGAGAAGCACGCCGTCACCGCGCCCGTCGCGGCCTTGGCGACGTCGGCGTCGGGCAGCACGACCATCGGGTTCTTGCCGCCGAGCTCCAGCGAGTACGACGTCAGCCGCTTCGCCACCTGGCCGGCCAGCTCCTTGCCGGTCGGCGTGGACCCGGTGAAGCACAGGTAGTCCGACTCCTCGACCAGCGCGGTGCCGATCTTCGAGCCGCGGCCGAGCACGATCTGCCACGTCCCGGCGGGCAGCCCGGCCTCCTCGGCGAGCTCGTGCAGCCAGAGCGCCGAAAGCGCGGTCTGGTTGTCCGGCTTCTGCACGACGGCGTTCCCCGCGGCCAGTGCCGGCAGGACGTCCATCGCGGTCAGGGCGAGCGGGTAGTTCCACGGCGAGATGATCCCGACGACGCCCTTGGGGTGACGGATCTCGCCCGCGCGGGTCAGGCCGGGGATGACGCCGGCGACCCGGCGGGGCGCGAGGATCTTCGCCGCGTGCTTGCCGTAGTAGGCGGCCACCAGCGCGGTCGCGCTGACCTCGTCGAACGCGTCCAGCCGAGCCTTGCCGGCTTCGACCTGGACCAGGTCGAGCACCTCGTCCTGCCGGGCGAGCACCAGGTCGTGCAGGCCGGTGAGGACGCGGGCGCGCTCGGCGGGGGAGCGCTCCGCCCAAGCCGTCTGGGCCGTGCGCGCGTCCGCGAACACCGCGCGGACGTCGGCGTCGGTGGCCTGCGGCAGCGTCGCGATCGGCAACCCGGTGAAGGGCGCCCGCATCCGGACCGGCGCGGAGTCCGCGCCGCCCTTCACGCGGGCGACGAGCCGGGCCGCCCGCGCCGAGCCGGGCGCCCCGGCGATGCCGCCGACGGTCGGCGGCAACGAGGTGTCTTCGACTGCGTTCGCGGGGGTCGTGCTGGTCATGACGTCTCCGTTCCGGCGGAGTCCGCGCGACGTCGCGCAGGGGTTACCGACGAGTACACCATACCGTCGGTACGTCAGATGTCCAGCGTGATGTGAATAAGATTCACGTATTGGGCGGGTGGAGCGGCGGCAGCTGGTAGTTCGGCTCGGTCGGCTCCTGCTGCGCCGGGTGCTGCTGGGCCGGATGTTGCTGGGCCTGCGTCACGCCGCCGTAGGGATCGTCGGCCTGCTGCGCCGGGAACGGCTGCGACGCCGGGCCGCCGAAGGAGGGCGGCGGCTGCGGGCCGGTCTGCGGCGGCGCCTGGGCGGGGAACGGCTGCGACGGCGGGTACCCCGGATGGGGCTGCGCGAACTGCTGCGGCGGCACCGGGTACGGGCGGGACTGCTGGTGCTGCTGGTACGGCCCCGGTGGCGGCCCGGCCGGGGCCGCGGCGGGTGCCCGCCGCCCGGCCAGTGCCGCGGACACCAGCGCCATCAGGGCGACGATCCCGCCGCCGACCAGCAGCCAGAACCCGATCCCGGTCGTGTAGTGCGACTTGATCGTTCCTTCGTCGGTCTCGTAGGTCAACGTCGCCGAGACGTCCATGCCGAGCATCCAGACCGCCGCGGTCACCCCCGCGGCCCCCGCGACCAGGGCTGTCCGGGCGCCCGAACGCAGGCCCAGCCCCGCCGAGCGGCGCGCGCCGGCGAACGCCAGCCCCGCTCCGGCCAGGAGGACGACCGAGGCGGCGGTGAGCGGGATGCCGTACCGGGCGACGTGGGTCTGGTCGTAGAACTTCTTCGCCTCGCCGGTGGGCTCGACCGCGAACGAGCGCGACCAGGCGCTGACCGTCTGGTCGCTCTCGGTCTTGCCGTCCACCACCTGCTCGAACGACGTCTGCGGCAGGAACGACCCGGCGATCACCAGCGCCGCGGCGAGGACGCCGAGGATCCCGGCGAACAGCCGGAAGACGGCGCCCGGGTCGGCAGGCGGCGGTGCCGGCGGCGGGCCGTAGGAGTACGGGTACGGGGCGGCGGTCATCGGAACTCCCCTCGTTCGGAGGGGATTGGACCACGAAATCCGCCTGCGGATAAGGGGCAAAGCACCCTGGTGGTGCCGCGCTGGTCAGCTCGGCGCAGCGGCGGCGTCCTGGTAGAGCAGGACGGCGATGCGCTTCCACTCGTCGAGCAGCTGCCGTCGCCGGTTCGGGTCGCCGCCGAGCTCGGCGTCCAGCGCCAGCCCGCGGGTGAGGTTCACGGTGAGCCAGAACAGCATCTCCGCGCGTTCCGGCGGGAGCTCGCCGGCGACCTGGGTGACGTGCTCGAGGGTGGCGCGGCCGAGCGCGCGGTCGACCGGGCGGATGGCCGCGCGCAGCTCGGGATCGGTGCGGGCGGCGACCCACAGCTCGGTGACGGCGGTCGACAGCGTGCCGGAGTAGCCGGCCCACAGCAGGTCGATGGCCGCGGCGACGCCGTTGCCGCCGCCGGGCAGGTCGTCCAGCGAGGCCGCGAGCTGGCGGCGCAGCTTCGTCGTCAGGTGCTCGACCGCGGCCGCCATCAGCTCGGCCTTCGCGGTGAAGTGGTGCTGCACCGCACCCTTCGACACGCCCGCGCGGGCGCAGATCTCCTGCACCGACGTCCGCGCGTAGCCGACCTCGACCAGGCAGTCGATGGTGGCGTCGAGCAGGGCCGTGCGGGTCTGCTCGCGCCGCTGCGCCTGGGTCCGGTGCGTCGTCTCGGTCACCGCGGCCTCCCTGCTTTACCTACGGGCCGGTACGGAGGTACATTCCGATCAGAACTTACATGCTGATCGTCATGTTTTCCAGCAGGAGGGTCCCCGTGCCACTGCAACTGCCGAAGAGCTCGTGGAGCACGACCGAGCTCGACGACCTCCGCGAACTCGCGCGGTCCTTCCTGCAGAAGGAAGCCGTCCCGCACCAGGAACGCTGGGCGGCGGAGAAGAAGGTCGACCGCGAGCTGTGGACGAAGGCGGGCGAGGTCGGCCTGCTCTGCCTGTCCATCCCCGAGGAGTACGGCGGTGGTGGCGGCACCTTCGCCCACGAAGCCGTGCTCTACGAAGAGCAGGCACGCGCCGGCGACAGCGCGTGGGGCGTCACCGTCCACAATGGAATCGTCGCGCACTACCTGCTCGCCTACGCCGCGGAAGAGAAGAAGCGCGAGTGGCTGCCGAAGCTGGCCAGTGGCGAAATGGTCGGCGCGATCGCGATGACCGAGCCCGGCACCGGCTCCGACCTGCAGGGCATCAAGACGCGGGCGGTCCGCGACGGCGACCACTACGTCCTCAACGGCGCGAAGACCTTCATCACCAACGGGCTCCACGCCGACCTCGTCGTCGTCGCGGTGAAGACCGACCCGGACGCGGGCGCGCAGGGCGTCTCGCTGATCGTGGTCGAGACCGACACCCCGGGCTTCCGGCGGGGCCGCGTGCTCGACAAGGTCGGGATGAAGGGGCAGGACACCGCCGAGCTGTTCTTCGACGACGTCCGCGTGCCGGCCGCCAACCTGCTCGGCGACGCCGAAGGCCAGGGCTTCGTCCAGCTGATGCTGCAGCTGCCGCAGGAACGGCTGATCATCGCCGTCACCGCGGTGGCCGGGCTGGAGGCGGCGGTCGACCTCACGCTGGAGTACACCAAGGAGCGCACGGCGTTCGGCCGGCCGATCTTCTCCTTCCAGAACACCAAGTTCACCCTGGCCGAGGCGGCGACCGAAGCCGCGGTGGCGCGGGCGTTCCTCGACCAGTGCATCGAACGGCACCTGCGCGGCGAGCTGGACGTCCAGGGCGCGGCGATGGCGAAGCTGTGGACCACCGAGCGCGTCAACAAGGTGATCGACGACTGCGTGCAGCTCTTCGGCGGCTACGGCTACATGACCGAGTACCCCATCGCGCGTGCCTGGGCCGACGTCCGTATCTCCCGGATCTTCGGCGGCACCAGCGAAATCATGAAGGAAATCATCTCCCGCTCGCTCTGAAAGGACCTCGGTCATGACTGTGTCCTCTGGGGCCGAGCCCCAGACCCCAGCCGGGGGACAAGCCCCCCTGGACCCCCCGCAGAAGGGGGGTCCGCTCAGCGGCCTGAAGGTGGTCGAGCTCGCCGGCCTCGCGCCGGGGCCGTTCGCCACGATGATCCTCTCCGACCTCGGCGCCGACGTCGTCCGCGTCGACCGCGCGCAGCCGGGGGAGGACATCCTCGGCATCGGGACCGACCCGCTCGCCCGCGGCCGCCGGTCCGTCGGCATCAACACCAAGACGCCCGAGGGGGTCGAGCTGGTGCTGAAGCTGTGCGACACCGCCGACGTCCTCATCGAGGGCTTCCGGCCCGGTGTCGCCGAACGGATCGGGCTCGGCCCCGACGTCGTGCACGCCCGGAACCCGCGGCTGGTGTACGGCCGGATGACCGGCTGGGGCCAGGACGGCCCGCTGGCCACGGCGGCCGGGCACGACATCAACTACATCGGCATCGCCGGCGCCCTCGAACCCATCGGGCGCGCGGGCGAACGGCCGGTACCGCCGTTGAACCTCGTCGGCGACTTCGGCGGCGGCGGGCTGCTGCTGGCGATGGGCATCCTGGCCGCGCTGTACGAGCGGACCACGTCCGGCCGCGGCCAGGTCGTCGACGCGTCGATGGTCGACGGCGCGGCGTTGCTCACCACGAGCCTGCACGGCATCAAGGCGGCGGGCCTGTGGTCGGAGGAACGCGGCGAGAACATGCTCGACGGCGGTGCGCCGTTCTACGACACCTACGAGACGGCGGACGGGAAGTACGTCGCCGTCGGCGCGATCGAGATGCGGTTCTGGGGTGATCTGGTCAAGGTCCTCGAGCTGGACCCGGCGGAGCTGCCGCTGCACGTCGACAAGACGCAGTGGCCCCGGCTGCGGGAAATCGTGGCGGGAGCGATCGCGAAGCACACGCGCGACGAACTCGTCGCGCGCGCCGAAGGCACCGACGCGTGCCTGACGCCGGTGCTGTCGCCGTCCGAGGCGGCGTCCCACCCGCACAACGCGGCACGCGGCACGTTCGTCGAAATCGGCGGCATGGTCCAGCCGGCCCCCGCGCCGCGGTTCGACCGGACCCCGCCGTCGACGCCGGAAGCCCCGCGGGCCAAGGGATCCGACACCGAAGCGGTGCTCGCCGAACTGGGCGTCACGGATCTCGAAGCCCTGCGTTCGGCGGGGGCGATCGCCTAAGGCTTCACCAGGTCGGAGCGCACGACCGAGTAGACGACGTGGTCGCGCCACTCGCCGTCCCGGAAGTCGTACCCGCGGAGGACGCCTTCGCGGGTGAAGCCGGCTTTCTCGAGCGAGCGCTGTTCGGCGCGGTTGCCTGCCTCGGTCGTCGCTTCGACCCGGTTGAGCTGGGTGTGGGCGAAGAGGTAGTCGACGAGCAGGCGCTGGGCCTCGGTTCCGTAGCCGTGGCCGCGGGCCTCCGGGGCCAGCACCAGGCCGATGTTCCAGCAGTACGACATCGGCCCGGTGCGCGTCCGGTGCCACGAGACGAGGCCGAGCACGCGCCCGTCCAGCGTCGGCACGAGCATGCCGGAGTCGGTGGTCAGCATCCCGGTCTCGAGCCACCGGCGGCGCAGGTAACCGGGGTCGTGCCAGCCGAACCACTGGTGCTCGCCGGCGGCGACGGGATCGTTGGTCAGCCGTTCCAGCAGGTCGAGATCGCTTTCGGCCACCGGCCGCAGCTCCACTCTGACACCGTCGTCGTCCATCCGGAGACCTTATCGGCCGCTTGACCGGAACCGTGGTGGCTTCACGGAAGACAACTCGCTAGAGGCATTGCCCGTGACGGAAACGGCATCACCCGTGTCCCGCGAGGCATCACCCGTGTTTGGAGGGGCATCTCGCGTGCTGGGGCGGGCATCACGCGTGATGCCTCTCCAATCACGTGGAGTTGCCCCGGTGAGGCGGACACGGGGTTGTTAGGCAGCGTGTGCTTGAGCGTAGTGGTTGTTTCGGGCTTCGGCTGGGGTGTGGTGGCCGACCG
>JARAWT010000058.1:0-65956 GCA_033793495.1 Streptomyces sp. MN03-5084-2B
CGCGTGTAGTGTAGCGGTTCTTATGTATGTCGTAATCTTTCAGTCACCGTCGTAGACACTACTAATAGCCGCACCTTAGCGTCGGCAGCGTCAGCTGGGTATCAGAGACAGTCCACCCCCCATACGCCCCCCAGCTACCGGCCGTCAGCCTTCCCAGCCGAGAGTCCGTTCGATGCGATCGTGGGCCGCCGTGGGCACCGGCGGCGATCTTCTTGGCGTCCTTGTGGACGCTGCGCACGATCTGCGCGTCGTCGCCCTCGCCGGCGAGGTAGCCGATGCCCCGGTCGGAGCGGGCGAACATCGTCACGCGGACACCGGACTTGTACTGGCTGGTGCCGAGAACCATGTCGTTCGCCTACTGCCCCATGACCTTGAGGCGGAACCGCAGGATGGCGTTGGCGGAAATGCCCGTGGGCAGCGACTTCGCGTCCGGGCGCTGCGTGGCCAGGATCAGCGTGATCCCCAAGGCGGGCCGCGCTTACCAGGTCGGTGCAGATCTCCTCCAGCTCCTCGCCGTGCTCGGGGTGCTCGAACCACACCTGGCACTCGTCCACCCCCGACCACGATCGGCGCGAGCCGCAAATCCTTGCGCGCAGCCAACTCCGGGGTGACCTTGTTGTCCGGGCAGACCGACTCCGGCAGGTTGCGGATCACCTTGGTTCGGCGGCGCGTCTCCTCGCGCAGTTCCGGCCGGAAAATCGCCCAGACCGGCCGGAGACCCGCGCCGATCGGCGACTTGTCCATCGTGTGCTCGTCTGCCACGCAGTCAGGCGAGGCCGGCCTTCCTCGATCTCATGCAGTTCCGGTCGATGAGAAGGCGCAGGTCCAGGGTGGAGCCCTCCCCCAACGGAGCGAGGACGGACGACCGGGTGCGCCGAGCGTCAGGACCTTGTTGACGAATGCGCGAGAACCGCGGCTTGATCACCGCGTGGGCCGAAGAGGTGGAGTAGCTCGACAGTGTGGGTGGCGGCGGGCCCGAACCAATGAGGTTCCGCCGTGTCGAACTCGGCGACTTCGCCGGGGGTCAAGGTGAACTCGCGTTCCCCGATGATGACGCGGACCGTGCCGGCGAGGACGTAGAGCCATTCGTAGCCCTCGTGGGTGACAAGTTCCGGTTCCCGGGGCGCCAGGACCTGCTTGAAGACCTGGATGCGGCCTGGGTACTGAGTGAGGGGGACGACGATGCTGCCCTGGCCGTGACGGTGTGGCTTGAGGTGGACGCGCGGATCCCCGGTCGCCGGCGGGGCGACGAGCTGGTCGAGCGCGACGTGGTGGACGCGGGCGAGGGGTATCAGCAGATCGAGCGTGGGCCGGCGCTTGCCTGACTCCAGCCGCGAGAGGGTGCTGACCGAGATCCCGGTCTCCGCCGCGACCGTCTCGAGGGAACAGGCGTCGAGTCTGGCGGATCGCGCGCAGGCGAGGCGCGATCCCGTTGAGGATCTCTTCGGTTTCGGCGTCCATGCCGCGGAGTCTGCACCATGACGGCACCGTCTTTTGCAGTTTCCGCAAAGATGCTGGGGAACCACGCCGGGTCGTGTGCACGCTGTCCTTGACCTTGCCGCCGACCCCGGGGAGCCATCACTTGACCACGACCTCTGCGCCCATGTCTCCGGTGCTGACCGCTGCCCGGCGTTGGGCGATCTTGGTGATCTGTGCCTCCAGCCTGTTTCTGGTCGGGCTTGACACCACCATCGTCAACGTCGCCCTGCCTCGGATCGGTCACGGCCTCGCGGCGGGAACCAGGGCCCTGGAGTGGGTCGTCGACGCTTACACCATCGTGTTCGCGAGCTTGCTGATCACCTCCGGGGCCCTGGCCGATCGGTTCGGTCGCCGTCGGATCTTCCAGCTCGGTCTGGTGGGCTTCGGGCTCGCGTCGGTGGCGTGCGCGGCGGCCCCTTCGGTGGGTGCCCTGATCGCCGCGAGGGCCGTCCAGGGCGTGGCGGCGTCGATGCTCAGCCCGGTGGCGCTGGCCATCGTCGTGAACGCGACACCTGACCCCCGCGAGCGGGCCCGTGCGATCGGCGTGTGGGCTTCGGTGTTCGGCCTGAGCATGGCCGCCGGCCCGGTGGCGGGAGGAGCCCTGCTGGCCGGATTCGGTTGGCGATCGGTGTTCTGGATCAACGTTCCGCTCGTGGCGGCCGCCGTGGTGCTCGTGGCGAAAGTCGTCCCGGAGTCGCGCGGTGGCCACGCACGGCGCCTCGATCCGGTCGGCCAGGTGCTGCTGGCGGGGCTCCTCGCACTGGTCGTGGGTTTGCTCATCGAGGCCCCTGCGCTGGGTTGGACCTCACCGATCATTCTCGGCGGATACGCCGGTGTAGCGGCGATGTCGCTCGCCTTCGCGTGGGTCGAGCTGCGCAGGCCGGCGCCCCTGATCGATCCGAGGTTGTTCAGGCGCCCGCCCTTCGCCGCGGCGGTGCTGGGCGCGGTCGCCGTGTTCGTCGCCTTGTCGGTGACCGTGCTGTTCACGACGTTCTACCTTCAGGAAGGTCGCGGCTGGACACCGCTGGCCGCGGGTACGGCGGTCCTTCCGCTGGCGGTCGGTGCGACCGTGTGCGCCCCGCTGTCGGGCATCTTGACCGGCCGGTTGGGGCCACGTGTCCCCCTTGTCCTTGCCGGAGTGTTCATCGCCGCCGGGGGTGGCGTGCTGTGGGCGGCCCTGACACTGAGCACGATCACCGCGGTGCTCTTGGCGGCTTACCTGCTCCTGGGCATCGGGGTTGGTTTCGCCAACGCACCGATCACCAACACCGCCGTCAGCGGACTGCCACCAGAACGTGCCGGCGTTGCCGGCGGCATCACCTCCACAGCACGCCAGGTCGGCTCGGCCGTCGGCATCGCCATCGCCGGCGGACTGGTCGCCGGCGCGCGATCCGAAGCGTTCACTCGCGCGATCTACCCCGGCTGGCTCGTGGCAGCCTGCGGACTGTCGCTGCTCGTCGTCGCAGCAGCTTCTCATCCCCGAGACGCGTCGCCATCCAGCTGAGTGGTGTTGGGCAGCGGGCTCCGAGAACACACAAGCAACAGCCTCGGCCCCACCGAAACCACCAAGGTAACGCTCATCGATCGTCCAAGGACCACGCCTGCAGGATCGCCCGTGTCTCACCGCCGTGCTCCGCTTACGCCTTCGGCTCCTCTGATGTCACCAATGGCCCGTAGCGCGCGAGTTCGCGGTCTCGAGCCGGCACGCGATCCGCCGTCTGGCGGTGCTTCGCGCCGTTGCATCGGCCGTTCAGGGGAGAGAACCGCAGTGCACCGGCAAGTGGCGCAACAGCCGTCGAGGAACTGCGTGATCTTCGCCTGGCGGGCCAGGAACCGCACGGCGCGGGTCAGGAAATCGCGGTGGGATCCACACCGACCGGGGCCGAACTGGGAGGCAGGAACTCGGACTGCGTCATCTCCACCCTCACCGACAGCAGCCCTGGTTTCCTCGTCGTCGACGTCACCGCATCCAGGCCGCCGCTCTCCTGGTCAGCGGCGACACCGCCTGGGCGGCGCCCTGCCGAAAGCTCCGACCTGTCCACCCCGCTCACCGCGCACTCCCCCCGCGGGCGGCGCTCCATAACCAGCCGCACGGCGACCCGGATCAGCAGTCCGTCGGGCAGAGCGATGGGGTGATTGCCGCGGGAATCTCACCGGGGGGGGGCACTGGCGATCACCTGTAGAAACGGCCCCTGATCAGGCAGAACCTGGGCAGGGGCCGCTATTGTACGGTCCGGCTGTGTCCGGGGCTGTCCGGCCGTTTACGGCCCTCCACTCCCCATGCGCCCCCAGCTACCGGCCGTCAGCTCTCCCAGCCGAGAGCACGCTCGATCCGGTCGTGAGCCGCCGACTCCAGGCTGGCGATGACCTTGGCGTAGATCTGGTGCAGGACAGCGATTTCTCCCTTGCCCCGCTGCTTGAGCTGTCGGCGGTCCCTCGTTCTCCGCTGTCTGTCCAGGCTGCGCCGGTGATCGGAGAGCCGCGTAGTACATGACGGCGAAGAACGCGACCAGCGTCGGCCGGACGACCGGCGCGGCTGACCCTCGATCCGCTGGGCCTCCACTTCGGACAGCAGACTCTTCGCCTGCCGCGGATTGATGACCACGCGCTTATCGATCGCCCGCACGGACTTCGGGACCGTCCACTTCACCTCGGAAAGTCGATTTGCGGTCAACAGCTTCAGTTCGTGGGCATACTCCAGCGCGTTGAACAGAACTGCACGCTTTCGGTTGACGGTCTTCGCCGCAGCCCGCTTTCCGTCAAGCTTGAGCGACAGCGCTTCCAGCACTTCCCGAAGCGCGGCCTTGTCGTTGAGCCGCGATACCGGACAATCGGGACAGGGAAATCCGGCTGCTCTTGATATCGAGAGTGCCGCCCTTTGCCCCTTGCCAAGGGTAACTGGTCGACTATCTTAGGTAGCAGATGCTCCGTACGAGGGTGGGAGGGCCCCGTGGGGAATGGCTTCAAGGTTGCGCTGGATGAGCTGCAACGCGTCGGCGAGAGCGCGCTGCCGACGTTGCGCGACATCATGAACGCCCAGCTTCCGGTGTTGAACGCGCATGAGGGTCTGGCGGGCTCGGGGACGTTCGACTCGGTCAACGATTTCCAACTGGCCTATGCCCGGTTCACCGATGAAATCGCAGCCCGTCAGAAGCACGGAACCGAAGTCGTCGATGCGACTGCGGAGGCGGCCAAAGCGATCGTCGCGCTCTACCGTCGCGCCGATGGGCAGGTCTAGCGGTGGGCGACTGGAAGAGCGATGACGAGGTCCGCTCTGCCGCCGACCGCGCCGCTCGCAGGCTCATCGACCTCTTCGACGACGAGCAGCCGGACGGCAAATGGCTCGGCTCTCCGGAGACTTACCCCAACGGCGGTGGCGCTGTACTGCTGCAAGGCCTGCTCGGCGATGCCGACGACGTGCTCAGCCTCGATCCGCAGAAGATCATCGACGAGTTCGAGCGCATGAAGAAGGTCGGTCGCGCCCTGGACAAGGAGACCTCGTCCGACATCATCGACGCGTTCCGGAAGATCGATTACTCGGTGCAGGACTGGGAAGGGGGCGGGGCCGACGCATTCCGGCGCCAGATCTCGATGATCCAGGCATTCCTCGGCCAGCAGACCTACTACCTGGCCAAAACGGTCGAGTCGCTGGCCGTTCTGCTGGCCGCGTCGGTCCAGGCGCGACGGGACTACGTCGCGGTCGCCGATGCCACCAGCGCTGCCGTTGCCAAAGCTCTCAAGCAGCACGACGAAGCGGACACGAAGATCGTGATCTCGGTCAGTGCGAGCGTCGTCTCCGCAGTGCTCGGCATCGCCACCGGCGGCGCCTGGTTCACAGCCACGGCCGGCGTCGTCATCGGCGCCTCCTCCGCCGGCCTGCAGCTGATCGTCGACGGTGACAAGTTCGCCGAGGTCGCGGCCGGCTACAACGCCGGCAAGAACCAGGTTCTGACGAGCTGTCAGGACACCATTCGCAACGCGCTCGGCCGGGTCCAGGGTGCCGAGCGGGAGCTTCTGGGCGAGAAGAACGAGCTGTTCGCTCCCATGCCACCGAGCATCACGGTCAACTCCCCGTCGTTCCGTTATGAGGACTTCTCTTCTGGCGACCGCCCGATCTCCGGTTTCGGAGCCAAGGTCGAGCACGAACACCGGAAGCTGGTCGAACAGCACGCTCCTACCGGCGTTACAGGTGCTGACACCCCGATCCAGAGGCGCCTCGATGGCTGACAAGATTCGCCGCGCCGCCCTGAGCAGTCTCGCGATTGCCCTGCTCGCGGCCGGCTGCACTGACCCCGAAGAGATGCCTCCCCCCAGCTCGGCGACCCCGGCGCCAATTACCGCACCCCCGATCGACGTTTCCAGCTATCTGGCCAACCCTTGCTCGGGAGTGCCCGCCGACGTCACGGCTCAGCTCGGTCTCCCGAAACACGAAGACGCCCACGAGACCGTCCTGGTCGGCGCGGGCGATCAGTCGCAATGCCGGTTGTCGAGCGGGCCACCACTGTCCGCCGCAGCCGAGGTTCGATTCTACCCCAAGGCCAGGCCTGTTCCGCTCGTCACCGGACCGGGCAGCCAGGTCAAACCGACGGTCGTGACCGGTTACCCGGCCGGTGAATGGGTGCTCAGCACCGGCACCGACGGCAGCTTCACCTCGTGCCAGGTGATCGTCGACATCGCACAGGCACAAGGACTGGGCACGCTCTTCAACGGCCCCGCCGGCGAGCCGATCGCCACTTCGTGTGCCAAGGCACGGCAACTCGCCGAGGGAGTCCTGGCGGCTCTCAAGCGCTGAGGTTCACCATCAAGGTTCCGCGAGTCCCTCGTAAGTGTTGTTCAGCGCCAGGACGAACTCCCTCCCGCTTCCCGGGATCATGACGAGGTTGTCCTCGCCGTCGGTGTACACGAGCACGCGGCCGGACTCTTCGAGGTCGATGGCGCTGATCGGCGTGCTCCGGCAGCGTTCGCCGTCGGAGTCGCGACGCGCGACGTAGATCTGGTGAACAGCGCGACGTGGTCGCCGCATCAGCTCGTCGATCGCGTCGAGATCAGCGTGCGCTGCGACGGTCCGGCGGATGAGCGCGCCGGGAACGTCGGGAAGGGTGTCGAGAAGCGCAGACGCGAACCACTTGTTCTCGATGGGTTCCAACGCGACGACATTGCCGTCGACAATCGCGCGAATCGCGTCGCCATCCCCGGCCGCAACGAGAACGGAGCAGGCTCGCCCACCGGCGAAGTTGCTGAATGCGTAGTATTCGCGGCTTGCCCCTGCAAGGACAGTGACAGTCGATCGCCAGAGTTCGTTCAGCCGGTTGTTGCGCGCCAGACCGAGACCGGCCAAGGCTGCCATGGTCCTGGACTCGAGCTCGCGACGGCCGTCCGCACTGGTCCAGTGCTGCAGATCCGTGCCGAACGCCGGCGGCATCTCCCCGACATCGAACATCCTCCAGGCCGTCAGGAAGGCGAGTTTGGGCAGGACGACAGGTCTGTCGATGACAGCCACGAAACACACTCCGTGATGCGGGACGACAAGGGCGGGGAAGGCCATGGCCGACGTGCACGGAGGCGTCAGGTACCGATGGTCGGCTGTGTCGGCGGGAGGCCGGTGCGGGGATCGACCAATTCGTCGACGGCGTCGGCGAACACGCTGTTGTCGTCGCGGATGTACCTGCGCTTGTGCTCCCTGTCCTCAGCAGCACCACGTCCGTTCGGGGTTGCCGCGCCCGTTGCTCCGGGCGCACCCCGGCTGCCGACGACTTCCTTGCTTGCGCTGCCGCGAGCGGCGGCGCCGGGCAGTCCGGCTCCGCGGCGGGCCCTCTTGCCGTATTCACCCGCCTCACCGCCCCGTGAGCCCTGAACCGAACCGGGTGGAACCGCCAGGAGCCGTGGCTCTGCCGGGTCGCGAACCTGCGCCTCAGTGCCTCGCCCGAGTAGCGTCGGGCCGGGTTCAGCCGGTGCCGGAGAACCCG
The DNA here is from genome assembly GCA_033793495.1 of Streptomyces sp. MN03-5084-2B. Lineage (GTDB taxonomy): Bacteria > Actinomycetota > Actinomycetes > Mycobacteriales > Pseudonocardiaceae > Amycolatopsis. The sequence continues at coordinate 7,446 of JARAWT010000058.1, forward strand.
GTTCACGCAATGACGGTGTGAACCCGGCAGCGGTCGTCTGATCGGGCGGTCGCGGGACGGTCGTGTCCGGCGTCTCTTCGCGCATGTCCTTCGCCGTGCCGCGGATCGCGGTCTCTCCTGGCTTGACCTCGTCGGTTGTGTGGTCACGTTCTTCAGACCGGATGTCCGGGGAAGTCTTGTCCACCTGCGTACGATCCGGGTTGACGACGTCTCGTTCGCCTGTCACGCGGAGGCTGTCGGTTGAACCGGCCGTCTGATCGGGCGCCAGCCGACCGTAGTCACCGGAGAGTCCCTGACCTTGGCCGTTCAGGTGCGTCGCATAGGCGTTGTAGATAGCGAGGTTCTTCTCCGCTTTCGCGTTATAGGCCGCAATGGCTTCTTCGGTGTCGGTGTTCCAGGGAGCCGCGACGTCGAAGAAGCTCTTGTCGGGCGGAGCGCCCATCGGCTCCATCGAGCGTCTGGCCAGCTCGAATCCGTAGGCGGCGTCAGTGACGTTGCCGCCGTTGGAGCTCAAGGTCGTGGCAGCCGTGCTGATGAGATCGCTGAAGGCTTTGATCCGCTCGCGCGCACGATCCGCTCCTTCACCGGTCCACGTCGGCTCGAGGTTGTTCAGCACAGCCGTCAAGTCGCCGGCGATTTCGTGGTGATCGGCGCCGATCGTTCCGGACTTGGTGCCGTTGTCGACCCAGCTTGTGCTGTCACCGTCGATGACGTAGTTGACCACGTCCGCGACCGGCATGGCCTGGACACCGACATCACCGGAGAAGAGGTCGGCGGCCCAACCCAGTGCATCCTCGACCGAGTGCACGAGCGCGGTTCCCGCCTGCTCGGCTTCACGGATCAAGACGCTTGCGGCGCGTCCCAGCTCGTCGAAGGGGAACATCAGGAACCCGCCTTTGCCTTCAGAGTCGTGACCGTCATGTCAACGATCTGAGTGATCAGGCTGCACGCGTCCTCTGTGTGTTTCTTGCTCGATCCCAACGTGAGGCTGACATCGATGGAGAAACTGTCCGCCAGGCCGACGCTCGCCTGGCAGAAACCCTCCGGGATAGCCCCTCCTTTGCTGCCGGCGTGTGCCACCGCAGGAAAACCCTGAGCTGGTGGCAGTTCCCTCCACACCGCGGATTGCGGCTGCGTGTTGGCATAGACACCACTCAGTCCGAGGTGCGTGTTGACCGTGTACGAGATTCCCACCGCTCCTCCCGTGTCGCGGTTGAACCACGTACACGCCGGACCGATCTGCGCCAGGTCACCACGTTTGCCCGGCACCTCGACCCCCACCGCAGCCAGAACCTGCTCGGGCGTCAGGGCATCCGTACACGGATCTCCGGACAGAACGGAGATGGGCAACGGGTCGGGAACCTTGGGAGCCCCCGCGTAGGGCAAGCCGGACGACGAGGCGTTTCTCCCGGGCGACACGGGAAGCGCACTCCCCGACGTACCGCCACCATCTCCGGTGCCCGAGGAGCAAGAAGCCACCAGGCCGAGAACGGAAAGCACAGCAAGGACGCGCCAGCGGTTCATCCCGCGACACCTCCGCGTGGCTTCGCGGCGAGATCGTGCGCCGCCTCGGATTCATACCCGGTGGTCGCTCGAAAGGCTTCCTCGATCTTGTCGATCAGTTCGCCCAGGTACGCGACTTCCGTGCCGACGTGGCGCCCGGCCGCGTCGAAGACGCCTCGGCCGCTCGCCAGTTGCGCGTTGTACGCGATGCTTGCCGGATCATGCGCCGCCGGGCGCACCTGCTTCAGAAGCTCCGTCTGCTGTTGCAGTTCTATGAGCTTCTCCAGCGTGCTTTGCGCTTGAGCGAGCACCGCGTTCGCCTCGGTGACCGAGAGGCTGAACCCCGCACCGGACGCGGCGGACGCCTCAGTACTGCCACTGTTCCTGATCTCCACGTCGACACCCGCCAGCCACGGATCGACGCCAGTGTGTGGTTGTGCCACGGCCGCGTGAACCCCTCCCGCTCATCGCTGCGTGCCCACGACCCCCAGTTCCCAACAAGCCCGGAGATCGGCCCGGCTGACCGGCCGAGCCGATCAAGGAGTGATCGGCCGGACCGTACAACCGCAAAGCCACCGTAGCCGAGCAACTACAGATCGAGTACGGCATTCGACGGATTCTGCATGTTGCGATTTGCGCAACCTGGCCATGGGTCAAGGGTGGCGCGCTATTTACCCAGGTCAACGAGTCAGGTGGCACCTACCAGCAAGAATCAAGCACCTCTGGACAAATACATGACAGATAGTGAAGCCCCGTTTGCAGGTCGTCCAGACGGGCTAATCTCCTCGCACAAAAGGATGTGAACATGTTGCGACCTTCTGCATTGGTCGAACGGGAAGACATCCCTCCTGGGTTCGACCAGTCCGCAGGGAGGCAGCTTCCTTTCACCGTGGGAGTCAGCAGAGCCCTGGCGTCAGCGCACGAGTGCAGGATCCTTGGAGTCCACCGGTCGGTGTCGACGGCCGGCCAGCGCATCACGTGCTCGCCCACGGCGACGCGGCGCGCAGGCGGCGTTTGCAGCCGGATTGGCCGGGCAGGTACCGGAACGCGCCGGGCTGCCGTCAGCGAACTGGACGCCGCCCGTTATGGGCGAGTCGAACAGGTGCCGGCTTTGTGCTGGTCAGCTGCTGCGGAGCGTCACGTGCTCGGTGATGAGGCTGATCGCGTGGGCAACTCGGTGTTCCTCGGGTGGTTCGCCGAAGCATCGAGCGAGCGCTTCGCACAGGACGTGCTCGAGTCGTTCCAGGGTGACACGGCTGAGATCGGCGTAGACGTCGGCCAACAGCGTAAGCATCTCGCGCACCACTTCCGTGTATTCGGGACTCTGGTCGGGGTAGACGATGTCTTGAGTGTCGGCTTCCTCGAGGCAGTCTGAAAGGACTGCCGACGTGTGCGGGAACCGTCTTGCCAACACCGTGTTGACGGCCGTGCGCTCTCTCGTCGTCTGCAGCGTCCAAAACGGCGCGCTGAGCGGTCGAATTTCTTCAGGAATCACGGATCCGTCGAAATCGGTCGCCTCCACCCAGACGATGGCTTCCCAGTCGATGGTCGTGGATTTGGCGCCGACCAACCGGGTTGCTTCCTGCACGAGGCGGGGTTCGGGTGCGTGGCCGAGACTTCGGGACATGCCTTCGCCGAGGATGTCGTTCAGCCGCCCAGCGGGGACCCGGCCGAGGTTCCCGTTGACATCTGCCAGGAGCGCGAGGGTCTCCGTGATGGCGTCATTGTCGCCGTCGGGGTTTCCCGGGTGGGCGATGTCGTAGGTGGATACCGTGGTGAAGCAGTCGGCGAGAAGACCTGTCAAGCGGGGGAACCGGCGGTACAGCACATCGCGTACGATGCGACGTTCCTCATCGGACTCGAAACGCCAGAACGCGGCCACCGCCGGCTCACTCTGCTCTGCGGTCACTTACCCTCGCTTTTCCAAGATGGTCTTGAAGACGGCATTCCCGTTGGGCTTGATCTGATAGACAGCATAGGCCTTGTCGTTCAGTGGCACCAGCAGCCGGTCGACTCGGGCCGTGTCCGGAATAGTTCCCTTGGGGATACCGTCACGTTCGATGGACTTCCCGAGCCCCTGCACTGCTTCTCGCGCTGATTTCTCGTCCGCGAATCCTCCGCGTTCCCAACGCTTGTCTTCGCCGAGGTGCCTTACTTCAGTGTTGACGACTTTCCGTGGTTTATCGCCGATTTTGGGCAGGACGACGCGGGCGGCTCCTTCGCCGATTTTGCCTGCTTCGCGGATGATTTTGGCGCCGCGTCCGGCGGCGCCGGCGGCCATGGCGGTGCATGCTTTGGCGTCGAGGAGCGCGCAGGCTTTGATGTCGGAGAGGAAGACGTCGTAGATGAAGCCGGCGAAGCCTCCGAGGGGCCCGTCGGGGCGGCATTGATCGGCGGTACCGCCGAGGGCGAAGCAGACTTCGGCTTGGGGCCAGGGGCCGCGTGCGGCGAAGTCGAGGGCTTCCTGCCAGGTGAAGTGGCGGGAGCCGGTGTAGCCGATGCCGCGGAGTGCTTCGTAGCGTTCGTCGGACAGGTCGTGGCCGAGGGCGGGCTGGGTGAGGTCGTCCGCGGTACTGGCGCCGCTTTCGGCGGTGTTGTGCTCTTCGGGGTTGGCCCGGTTGAGACGGGTTTCGGCGGCGAGTTTGGCGAGGTAGGTGCGGTAGGCGGTGTCGGCGGCGTCGCGGGCTGCCGCGGCGTCGCCGGCGGCGTTCGCCGCGGCGGTGGCGGCGCGAGCGGCGGAGCCGGCAGCCTGCTGCGCCGATACACGGGCCGTGACGGCGAAGCGATAGGCACGCCAGGTCGCCGAGGTGGCGATGTTCTGGGAGTGACCGGCTTGATCGGCGGCGGCGCGGGCTTTCTGTGACGAGGCCGCGGCCTGGGTAGCGGACTCGGCGGCGCGCTGGGCAGCGGCACGGGCCTGGTCGCTGTAGCCGACAGCTTGGTTGGCGTAGCCACGGGCTCGTGCGGCCTGTTCCGCGGCCTTGTTCGCGGCAGCCAGTGCCGGGGCGACGGCGTCCCAGGCGTCGGCGGCTTCGCGGGCGGCGAGCGCGGCAGCCTCACGGGCGAGGGTGAGGAAGTGCTCGACGCTCGCGACGTGGGCGGCGGTGACCTGGTCTTTGGCGACGGCGAGGTGCTGGCTGCGGTCGAGGAAGTCCCGGATCCCGGCGGCGGGCCCGGCAAGAGCTTCTTCGGCGGCATCGGCCAGGTTCCGCTGTTTGTTCGTGCGGGCCTCGGTCTGGACACGGGCGACGGTCAGGACGTCGTCGCGCTGCTGCCGATAGGCCTGGGTGCGGGCCAGCAGCGCCCGCACATCGGCCGGCGTCCCGGCCAGCGCTGTGGTCGCGGCGTCGGCAAGGGCCTGCTGCCCGGCGGTGCGGGCGGTCTCCAGGACCGCCTGGGCGGCTGCTCGGTCGTCGGCGTCACGGCCGGGATAGGTGGGGTCGGCGAGGAAGCCGCGGATCTGCTCGATCGTGCCGGCGGCGGCGGTCGTGGCCGCTGCCCGGAGCTTCGCGGGATCCCCGGAGTCGGGCACGACGGTCGCCGGAGCAGCGAGGACAGCGATCCGGTCCCGGTCGTCGGCCTCGGCCGCGGCGTCAAGCCCGGCACGCGCGAACCCTTCGGCAGCGGCGTCGTCACCACCCAGCGCGGCCTCGGCGACCGTTTGGGTCCACGGCCCGGTGGTGGGGTTCCCGGCCAGCCGCAGCGCCACCTGTCGTGCCAGCCCGGCTCGCGCCGTCGGCGCGGTGCGCGGATCGCGGGCTGCCGCGAGCCGCTCCTGGGTGATCGAGTCCCACCGGCTGGTTTCCGGCCCTGCGGCGGGCTGGTCGTTGGCGGGCTCGTCGGGGTGATCAGGGTCCGGCAGATCGGCGGCGGCGCGGGCGAGGGCGAGTTTGTGCGCGTGCTCGGCGGCCAGCAGCTCGGTCTCGGCCTGCCGGGTGTGGTCGGTGATCTCCTGGGCCTTGTCCGCCGCCGCGCGTGCGGCATCAGCTGCGGTGGTAGCGGCCTTCGCAGCTGTGACAGTGTCCTGGGCCGCGGTTGCGGAGCGTCCTGCCATGTCGGCCGCGTTCTCCGCCAAGCTCGCGGCCACCTCGGCGTTGTTGGCCGCGTACACAGCGCTGTTCGCGGCCTCTTGGGCGGCGTAGTCGGCCTGCGCGGCCAAGTTCGTCGCGGTGTTCGCCGCGGCCCGGGAGTGAGCCGCTTCAGCTTGCGCACGCGCGGCGGCTCGTGCTGCCTGCCGGTAGTGCGCGGACGCCGTGCCCGCCGCGCGCGCCGCCTTTGCCGCCAACGCGGCGGCCGCGGCGGCTTTCTCACCGGCTCCGGCCGCGGCAGACGCGGCGAGGCCGGCCTGTACCGCCGCCGCCCCCGCGGCCCGACCGGCGTCCGCGGCGACACGGGCGCCGGACGCGGCGTCGCGGGCCGCCTGGGCCGCAATCCTGGCATCGGCCGCCTTGCGCGCGTCCCCCGCCGCCGCCGACGCGGCACGGGCGGCCTGCCCGGCCGCACGCGAAGCGACCGCTGCCGCCGCCGCGGCCTTCGAAGCCGCCGACATCGCGGTGCGCGCCGCTGCCGCGGCGGCGCGGGAAGAGGCCACGGCCTGCTGACTGGCTTGCGCGGCCTGGCCTGCCAAGTCGGCGGCGCGGGCGGCCTGGCCGCCGGCCAACCCGGCCATCTCTTCTGTCGCCCCGGCGGATTCTCCGGCCCGATCCGCGAGCCACGCCGCGGAGTCGGCAAGCCTGATGGCACGGGCCGACGCGTCCTTGGCAGTCTGCGTTTCCTCGGCGGCCCGCTGCCGCGCCTGCTGGGCCTGCTCTGCCAGGGTCTGGACCGAGAGCAGTTCGTTGTCCCGTGCGACGGCCAGCGGGTACCCGAAGTCCAGGAACTCCCGCTCCTCCTCCGGAGTGCCGTCCAGCGCGACCTGGATGGCCTGGTAGACAGCGGATCCCTGCGGCGCGACGTCCAGCATCCGGGCGATCCGGATCTCCATGTCCACGATCTCGGCGCCGGCCCGCCCGCTGTCCACGAAGCCTCGCAGCGCCTCCACGGTGCCCGCATCGAGGGCCCGCTGGGCGCGAGCCCGGACCTCGGAACCTTCCGCGGCCGCCGCACGAACCTCGTCCACCTGCCTGCGCAGGTCCTGCAGATGCGCATCGATCCAGCCGGACACCAGGTATGCCTCAACAGCCTGGGGCGACCCCGCCAGCGCCGTCGTCGCGCGCTCACGGACCACCGGGCCGCCACCGGCGGCCAACTGCTCCACCTGGCTGCGCACGTCCTCCTGCTCAGCGGTGGCCCGACCGGTTTCCAGGAACGCCTTCACCTGCGCGTCGGTGCCGGTCAACGCCGCACCCGCCGCGATCTGCACCGCGGGCCCGCCGTCCTTCCACACCGCGAGCACCCGCTCCCGATCCGATGCGGTGGACCCGGCCGGGGGCGTGGGATCGGCGGACGCCGGCGGCGCGCCCACCAAACCCGCCGCGACCGCCAGTGTCAGCACGCCCGCCAGCACACGCCCGGCAGCGCCGCCGCGCCCGGCACGAGCTCTCCACGATGTCCGCATTTCCCCGTCAACCCCTCAGAAACAGACGCACACAGTTTCAGCACGGGCAGAATGCTCACCGCGCGAGTTTCGAAAAGCACACTTTTCGACGATTTCCGGCCACCCAGTCCCGGCGGACGGAGTGTACGTGTCGCGCCGAACAATGATCTTGATCTGTAATCATCCTCACATTCAAGAGGCTGGAGCGAAGGGTGTAACAGATATCCGTCCGCTTTCGATGGACCGGTGGCGCCCTAAGGTGGCGCGCGGGCACGGCCGGGTTTTCGCGGACTGTCGTACGTGATTCCGGTGACGCCGGCCCGATTGACTGCATTGCTGAGGGGAAATGGTGTTGCGCGTGTCTCGGATCGGTATGGCCGCCGTCTGTGTCCTGATGGGGCTGAGCGTGCCGGCCACGGCCGTCGCGGATCCGGTACCACTGGAGCCGGTGAGCTGCGCCGGGCGCACCGACGTCGTGCGGGTGAAGTCCTCGGCAGGGGATGGGCGGCCGGTGTGTTTCGAGATCCCGGACGACTTCGGCGAGTACGCGGTGGACGTCCCCGGCGCTTACCTCCTCGCCGGGGACAACGCCCACCCGATCACCGTCACCCTCGTCGACGGCTCCGGTGCCCCCGGTGCCGTCGACATCAACCTCGGCGGCTGGACCTCGGTCGGGGCCGGCAAAGAGCACACGGCAGCGTCCGCCCTGCGGCTGATCAGCGCCGCCACCGCACGGGGCTACGCCGCGGTCACCGCCGAGCGGCAACGGCTCGCCGCCGACGCCGGAGCGGACTTCTTCCTCGGTGAATCCGTCGGAAACGTGCATCGGGCCAACCCGGCCGTTGCCGAAGCCTCCGACAACGTCGGCTGGGTGCAGTACTACGACTTCGGCGCGATCTACTACACCGCCGCCACCGGCGCCCGCGCAATCTACGGCGGAATTCTCGCGCGGTACATGGAAATCGGCGGTCCTGCCGGTCCGCTGGGCTACCCGACCACCAGTCAGGAAACCGCCGCGGACGGCAGTTGGTCCGTCGACTTCACCGGCAATCCCGCCGCCGGCGGTGGCCATGGAGGGCACATCTACTGGAACCCCGACATCGGCGCCCCCAGCAACGCCTTCCGCGGGCACGCGTTGTACGGGCCCATCTGGGAAAAATGGGTCTCACTCGGCGGCACTGCCTGGCCGGGCCGGCCCCTGACGAACCTCACTCCCATCCCCGACGGTCCCAACGGAACGGGTGCCTACGTGCACTTCGGTCAGCCCACCGAGGCCAATCAAGCCGATCCCGAAGGTCCGGCCAACGTTTCCATCTACTTCAGCGACCAGACCGGACAGGCCCACTCGGTGCAAGGCTCCATCCGGCAAGCCTGGCGTCAGAACGGCGGGGCGCAAGGCCGCTTCGGCTTCCCGATCTCCGACGAACAACCCACCCCCGAAGGTTGGACCCACCACTTCCAACACGGCACCATCACCTGGAACCGCGGAGCGACCGCACCCATCCTCACCACCCCATAGACCCCGGACGCCGGTCGGCGCCCCCGGTACGCAGCACGAGGAAGGTCGACCTCGTCGATACCCGGCCGAACCTCCAGTCCTGAGCACACTCAGGGTTTGGCTGGGCGCAGGGGAACCCACGCGCCACGGATACGCAGGTCTGCGCGAGCGGCGTCGACGAAGACCGTGATCGCGTGGTCCAACCGGCGCCGGCCGGCCTCGTCGTCCGCACGGAACTTCTCGTCGACCCGGCCACCGAAACCCGGCCGGCTGCCCGCGTGGATCTGCCGGACCGTCTCGACGCGGTCGTGCACCGCGGCAAGCACCCGATCGAGGGTGGCGTTGAGTTGCCTGTCGCAGAAGAACGCCAGCTGCAGCACCGCTTCTTCGACCGTCTCCGACTCCGGGAACGGATCGACCGCGTCGCGGCCCCTCCAGACCGGCAAGCACCGGAGCCGGTACGCCGCGGCCACGACCGCCGGGAACAGCTGGCTCTTCCGCTGCAGCACGACGTACCGGTCGGCGTTGTCCACTGCTTCTCCGCTCACGGGAGGCCCGAGGCTGTCGGCGACGTCGACACCCGGATCCCGATCCTGCACGTCCCACGCGGCGCCGAGGTCGTGGTCGGAGTATTCGTTCACTCGTCGGTCTCCTGTCACTGGGCCGAAGTCCGGACACAGAAGTGAAACTCGGACGCAGAAGTCACGTCTCGCCCGCAGCGGGTTAATTCAAGACCTGCGCCGGCGCACCGATGATCAGCGCGGCAGCGACCCTGGATGGAGCCGCGCCACCGAGTGCGGAGCCCCCTTCGGCGCCTTGCGTGGGCCCCGGCGGCAGGACTCGGGTCAGTCTTGGGTGACTTCGATGGCGGGCTCCGGCGGTGCCTGCAGATCGTGGGCGCGGAAGAGAACGGCGTGCTCGACACCCATGGCCTTGCCGCTCATCGCGGCGAACTGGGGGATGAAGTCGGCCGGCGCCGGGTGGTCCGGGAGCGCCGCCAGGTACGCCGCGTGCGCCTCCAGCGAGGCGACGCCGCGGCGCAGCGGCTCCCCGGTGACGTCGACGCCGTGGGTCGCGTTCGTCAGGCCCGGGGTGAGGTACCAGCGGGCGGAGTGCGGTTCGAGGCCTTCGTCGTCGATCTGCTCCGGGAAGACCCACCGGTTGCCCGCGTCCCGGATCGCGTCGAGCGTGGCGAGCCCGGCCGCGCGGTGGTCGGCCTGGTCGAAGCCGTACGGCGTCTCGACCTCGAAAGTGCTGCCGAAGACGACGTCGGGCTGGAACCGGCGGATCTCCCGGCAGATGTCCCGGCGCAGGTCGAGCCCGTGGACGAGCACCCCGTCCGGGTGCTCCAGGACGGTCAGGTGCTCGACCCCGACGGCGGCGCAGGCGGCCCGCTGCTCGGCGACGCGCAGGCGAGCCGTCTCCTCGGGCGGGTTCGGCATGCCGGCTTCGCCGCGGGTGAGCAGCAGGTAGCCGACCTCGATGCCGCGCGCGGTCCAGCGCGCGACGGCCGAGGACACGCCGTATTCCATGTCGTCGGGGTGCGCGACGACGCACAGCACGCGGCGGAAGGACTCCTCGGGCAGAACCGGCAGCGTCATGCCGGACATCCTGCCGCATTCCGGGCCCGGCGTCAGTCCGGCAACCCGCTGTTCATCCGGGGAACAGCGGCGGATCGGGGATCTCGAGCCATTCGAGGTCCATCGGCACCAGGGTCGTCGAAAGCACCAGCTCGCGCAGCAGGTTCACGGTCAGGGTCAGCCCCACCGGCTCCCCCACCTCCTCTCGGCGCAGCCCGTGCACCCCGGCGTCGGAAAGCCGTTGCCGGACCCGGGAAACGAGGTGCTCGACGCGCTTGACCGTCCAGTTCTCGCGGGGCCGTCGCTCGGCGAGCTCGGCGGCCACCTGCTGCCGGGACAGCGGCAGCGGGTGCGGGTCGTAGCCGAGGTAGCGCTGGCCGAGCACCGCCAGCACGAGGTGCTCCTCCGGGGACAGCCGCCAGCGTTTCGGTGGTGCCGTCGGGTGCGTCGGGCGGCGCGTCGCGACGCCGGCCTCGCCGTCGGAGACGAGCAGCTCCAGCACGTGCTCGCGGGTGCCGCGCAGGAACACCGCGGTGTAGCCGTCGGCCAGCGGCAGCGGTTCGCCGTCGCGGTGCAGCAGGACGTTGTCGGACAGCCGGATCGGCGAGCGGCCGGTATTGCTGAGCCACCACCGGTCCCGTTCGCGCACGAGCAGCCCGTGGACCCGGCTGATCCGCACGTCCTCCTCCCCGACGCAGACGTCGACCTCCAGCCGGTTGCGGCCGAAGCTCACCCGCCTCCCGGGCGACGGCGGCACCGCGACGCCGCCGGTGACGGTCAGCGCGCTCAACGTGCCCGGCACGGTGCCGGCGACGCCGTGCCGCAGGCTGCGCTGCTGGTGTGGGTCGAGCCGTCCGGTGGTCACGGCCACCTCCGTTCGTAAGCACCGATGTCGAAGCCCGCGCCGGCGGGCCGGGCGACGCCGTCGAGATCGAACGCGGGCGCGTCCTCGGCGCTGCCGGCGTCGACCGCCGGCGAGTCCTCGGCGAGGTGGTGGTCGCCGCGGGCCGGGTCGGTGAACCCCGGGTCCCCGGCGAAGTTGTGGTCGGCGGCGAACGGCCCGGCGTCGACCGGACCGTCCCCGAACACGTTGTTCCGCAAGATGTTCGTCCCGGCGAACCGGTCGGCGTCGATCAGCAGGGAGCCGCGGGCGTTGCCGGCGAAGGTGTTGTTGACGATCGTCAGGTCCCGCATGGTGCCGGTCGACTCGGCCCAGAGGCTCAGCCCGGCCTGCGCGTTGCCGGTGGACAGGTTGTCGAAGACCCGGACCCGCGACAGCAGCCGGCTTTCCGAGTAGTCCTCGACGGCGAGCCCGATCCCGGCCTTGGTGGCCGCGCGGGTCCCGCCGACGACGTTGGCGTAGACGTCCACAATGGACGAAGAGTCGACGTAGACGTCCGGCCCGCGGTTGCCGGTCACGACGTTGTGGTGGATCTTCACCCGGGCGGCGTCGTCGTACTTGACGTCGATGCCTTCTTCGCCGTTGTCGTGCACGTGGCAGCCGGACACCTCGACGTCCGACGAGCCGGAGGCGATGCTCAGCGCTTCGTGGTCGGCCGAGGTACCGCGGGCGTTGGTGCCGCGGATGTCGCACCGCGTGACGCGCACCCGCCGGGTGCCGACCAGCACGAGCCCGCCGTCGCGGGAGCCGTCGACGCCGAACCGGTCGAACACGAGGTCGTGCGCGCCGTCGGCGTACACGCCGAAGCGACTCGAGCCGGACACGGTCACATCGGTGAACTCGAGCCATCCGTGCCCGCCCACCACCAGGCCGGCCGCGCCGGTCAGCACCGCGGTGCCGCCGGTGCCGGCGAACCGGATCGGGCGGCCCGGGGCGCCGTCGCGGCGGACGGTCAGCCCGCCCGGGTACGTGCCGGCCTCGATCGCGACCGTGTCGCCCGGCCGGGCGAGGTCGGCCGCGGCCTGCACCGTGGCGTACTTCCCGTGCGGCCCGACGTGCCAGGTCCGCGGAACCGGTCCGGCGGCCCCCTCGGCTGCCGGACCGGCCACGGCCACCACCAGGAACACCACACCGGCCAGCACCCGTATCGCCACTTCCCGTCCCGTCTCCTCCGGCCCGCGAACCCGGCCTCGGCCCTCCCTTTCTAGCCGGGACCGCCGGGGACCGGTCCCCGGTTCACGGCAGCCGCCGGACGAGGACCTCCGCCAGCGATCGCGCGGTCGCGCACAGCGCGTCCCCACCGGCCGCGGCGGTGTCCTCGACCGTGACCACGGCGACCTCCTCCCGATCCTGCGGAGTGCCCTCCAGCACCGGCAGGGCCGGGGTGTAGGGGCGGTGCACGACCTTGACGGCGCACTCCGGGTGCCCGCCCGGCACCGGTGCCACGACGGCGTTGCGGGTGCCGATGCGGATCCGGTCGCCCGGCACGTCCTCGTCCCCCTCGATCGGCCATTCCCGGGTGAACTCCACGCTGATCGTGCGCGGATCGTGCTCCCAGGTGCAGCCCCAGCCGCCGAACGCGCGGTCCGGTTCCTTGGCCCGGCCCAGCACGCCGGTCGTCGTGGCGTCGTCGAGCAGTTTGCAGGCGTCGACGTGCACCAGTGACCGCTCCGGGAGCCGGTCGCGCCGCGGCAAGGGCCCGTTGGCGAGCCTGCTCAGCACGCCGGAGAGCACCGAGTCCGAGTAGGAGCACACCGGCGCGTCCTGCGCGCGTTCGATGGCGCGTGAGGTGACGACGATCCGATTGGCGTCGGCCAGTGAGATGGCCCGCTCGCACGAGCCGTCGTGCATCTCGGGGTACTCGATTTCGCCCATCTTGCCGGGCACCGGTGGCCGGGGCGGGTACCGCAGCGGACCGGTCAGGTCGAGCCGGGTCTGCACCTTCCCGGCCTTCTCGGGCAGCGTGGTCGTGACCACGCAGGTGCCGAAGTTCAGCACCTCCGGGTCCACGAACGGCTCCCCGAACCCGGTGAGCGAGTTGAGCGAGATCGCCGCGCACGGGTCCGTCCCGGCCGGGTCGGCGCCGAGGGTGTTCGCGCCGGTCGGGGCGGTTCCGGTGGTGGTGGTGGTCCACAGCGGCCGGGCGAGGACGAACCCGGCCACCAGCGCGGCCACCGCCGCCACCGCGGCTCCGGCGAGCACCCGGCGGCGCAGGAGGCGACGCGGCCGCCGGGGCACGGGCGCGTCCGCCGTGAGCAGCGTGACGACTTCGGCGGCGGCGGGCCGGTCGGCCGGGTGCCGGGCCATGAGCGCGGCGAGCACCGGCGCGAACCGTCCGGCACGCTCGGTGGGCGCTGGCCGTCCGGCGGCCGCGCGGCGCACCTGCGCGAACGGGCCGTCCTCGCCCGAGCCCCACGGCGACCGGCCTTCGATCGCGGCGTAGAGGGTGGCCCCCAGGGAGAAGACGTCCGAGGCGGGGCCGGCTTCGGCGCCGTCGGCCACCTCCGGCGCGACGTAGCCGAGCGTGCCGGTGAGCTGGGCGCCGCCGGTGCGGGTGACCTCGGTCCAGCGGGCGATGCCCAGGTCGGTGAGCTTGGCGACGTCGTCCGCGGTCACCAGGACGTTGCCCGGCTTGACGTCGCGGTGGACGATGCCGCGGGCGTGCATGTCCGCGAGCGCCGCGGCGAGCTGCGCGCCGATCCGCCGGACCCGGTCCCCGGGCAGCGGTCCCTCCTCGTCGACGAGCTCCTCGAGGCTGCGGGCGGCCAGGTACTCGGTGACCAGCCACTGGGCGTCGCCGTCGGTGACCGTGTCGAACACGGTGACCACGTTCGAGTGCAGCAGCCCGGCACCGATCCGCGCCTCACGGCGAATCTGCCCGGCGTCCTCGCCCAGCGCCCGCTTGAGCGTCACCTGCCGGCCGAGCTCGAGATCGACCGCCCGCCACACGACGCCCATGCCACCCCGGCCGAGCTCCTCCTCCAGCCGGTAGCGGTTGGCCACGACTCGCCCCTCGCCCACCACGGAAGTGTACGAAATCGCGTGTCCGTCCGCTGACCCCGCGTCACCGCGGCGCGGTTCCGGTCGCGAAAACCGTTACCCCCTGCCCCGTACGCTTCCCACCATGGGGCACCTGGAGGCAGCGCACCTCGACTACTACCTCCCGGACGGGCGGGCGCTGCTCAGCGACGTCTCGTTCCGCGTGGGGGACGGTGCCGTGGTCGCGCTGGTGGGGCCCAACGGCGCGGGGAAGACGACCCTGCTGCGGCTGCTGTCGGGCGAGCTGCAGCCGCACGAAGGGACCGTGACCGTCTCCGGCGGGCTCGGGGTGATGGCCCAGTTCGTCGGGTCGGTGCGCGACGAACGAACCGTGCGCGACCTGCTGGTCTCCGTGGCCTCGCCGCAGATCCGGGCGGCCGCGCGGGCGGTGGACGCCGCCGAAGAGCTGATCATGACCGTGGACGACGAAGCCGCGCAGATGAAGTACGCCCAGGCGCTGAGCGACTGGGCCGACGCGCGCGGATACGAGGCGGAGACGACCTGGGACGTCTGCACGACGGCCGCGCTCGGCGTGCCGTACGAGAAGGCCCAGTGGCGGCTCGCACGCACCCTCAGCGGCGGCGAGCAGAAGCGGCTGGTGCTGGAGGCGCTCCTGCGTGGCCCGGACCAGGTCCTGCTGCTCGACGAACCGGACAACTACCTCGACGTGCCGGGCAAGAGGTGGCTGGAGGAGCAGCTCCACGCCACCCGCAAGACCGTGTTCTTCGTTTCCCACGACCGGGAGCTGCTGGCCCGGGCCGCCGAGAAGATCGTGAGCGTCGAGCCCGGCCCGGCCGGCAGTGACGCGTGGGTGCACGGCGGCGGCTTCGGCTCCTACCACGAAGCGCGGCAAGAGCGGTTCCTCCGGTACGAAGAGCTGAAGCGGCGCTGGTCGGAGAAGCACGCCCAGCTCAAGCGGCTGGTACTGGACATGCAGCAGTACGCCGCACGCAGCGACGAAATGGCGTCGCGCTACAAAGCGGCGAAGACCCGGCTGCGGAAGTTCGAAGAGCTCGGCCCGCCGCCCGAACCCCCGCGCAAGCAGGACATCCGGATGCGGCTGAAGGGCGGCCGGACCGGGGTTCGGGCGTTCACCTGCGAGCGGCTGGAGCTCACCGGGCTGATGAAACCGTTCTCCCTGGAGATCTACTTCGGTGAGCGGGTCGCGGTGCTCGGCTCCAACGGCTCCGGCAAGTCGCACTTCCTGCGGCTGCTGGCCGGCGAGGACGTCGCCCACGACGGCGGGTGGAAGTCCGGGGCCCGGGTCGTCCCCGGTCACTTCGCGCAGACCCACGCCCACCCGGAGCTGATCGGCCGGACGCTCGTCGAAATCCTCTGGACGGAGCACGCGAAGGACCGCGGCGCCGCGATGGCCGTGTTGCGCCGCTACGAGCTCGAGCACCAAGGCGACCAGGTCTTCGACAAGCTCTCCGGCGGCCAGCAGGCCCGGTTCCAGATCCTGCAGCTCGAGCTGGCCGGAACCACGGCACTGCTGCTGGACGAGCCCACGGACAACCTGGATCTCGAATCCGCGGAAGCACTGCAGGACGGCTTGGAAGCCTACGAAGGCACCGTCGTGGCGGTCACCCACGACCGCTGGTTCGCCAAGTCGTTCGACCGCTACCTCGTGTTCGGCGCCGACGGCTTCGTGCGCGAGACGCCGGAACCGGTCTGGGACGAACGCCGGGTCGCGCGCAGCCGCTGAGGTCACTTCAGCCGGGCGGCGCGCGCCAGGAGGTGGCGCCGCTCCGGTTCGCTGGTGGTGCGCCGGGCCGCCTCCTGGTAGCCGGCGCGCGCCGCGGCGTGGTGGCCGGCCATCTCCTGCAGGTGGGCCCGCACCGACACGACGTGGTGGGAGGCGGAGCCGCGTTCGTCGGCGGCGAGGGTGTCGAGCACGGCCAGCCCGGCGGCGGGCCCGTGGACCTCGGCCACCGCCACCGCCCGGTTGAGCGTCACCGCCGGGTTGGGGGCCACGCGCTCCAGAACCGTGTAGAGGGCCAGGATCTGCGGCCAGTCGGTGACGTCGGCGGTGGGTGCCTCGTCGTGCACCGCGGCGATCGCGGCCTGCAACTGGTACGGGCCGACCGGGCCGCGGGACAGGGCGCCGGTCACCAGGGCCACGCCTTCGGCGATGGCTTCGGCGTCCCAGAGCGTCCGGTCCTGCTCGGCCAGCGGCACCAGCGACCCGTCCGGGGCCGTGCGGGCCGGGCGGCGGGCGTCGGTCAGCAACAGCAGGGCCAGGAGCCCGGCGACCTCGCCGTCACCGGGGACCAGCCGGTGCAGCTCCCGCGCCAGCCGGATGGCCTCCGCCGTCAGCTCCGCCCGCACCAGCCGCGTCCCCGACGTGGCCGTGTAGCCCTCGTTGAAGACGAGGTAGACCACGTGGAGCACGACGCCGAGCCGAGCCGCCTGCTCGGCAGGCGGCGGCAGCTCGAAGCCGGCCCCGGCCGCCTTGATGCGGTGCTTGGCCCGGCTGATGCGCTGGGCCATGGTCGCCTCGGGCACCAGGAAGGCCCGCGCGATCTCGGCGGTCGACAGGCCGCCGACGGCCCGCAACGTCAACGCGATCTGCGACGACGGCGTCAGCACCGGGTGGCAGCACAGGAACAGCAGCGTCAGGGTGTCGTCACCGGCTCCGACGTCCTCACCGGCGGGCGGAGGGGTCCGGAGGGCATCGGCCTCCTCCCGCCGTCGGCGGGCGGCGTCGCTCCGCACCTGGTCGGCGAGGCGGCGCGACGCCACCGTCACCAGCCAGGCCCGGGGGTTCTCCGGCCACCCCTCCACCGGCCACTGGGCCGCGGCCGCCTCCAGCGCCTCCTGGACGGCGTCCTCGCAGGCGTCGAACCGGCCGTAGCGGCGCACCAGCACGCCCAGCACCTCCGGGACCAGCCGCCGGACCGCCTGCCAGCCGGTCACGGCTCGACGTTCGCCTCGTGCATCAGCGGCCGGACCTCGACCCCCCAGTAGCGCGCCGACGGGGCGCGGGCCGCGATCTCCAGGGCCCGGTCCAGGCCGTCGCAGTCGACGATCATGAAGCTGCCCAGGAACTCCTTGGCCTCGGCGTAGGGGCCGTCGGTCACCACCGGCGTCCCGCCGGTGACCCGGACCATCTTGGCGTTCTCCTGGTCGGCGACGCCGTAGGCGCCGACCAGCTCGCCCGACTCGAACAGCTCCTGGTTGAGCGCGTCGGTTTCGCGGATGAGCTCGGCGAGGGCCGCCGCGCCGATCGAGGTGAAGGCTTCCTCGTTGCCGTAGATCAGCAGCATGTACTTCATGGCGCGGTCCTCTCTCACTGCCCGGTCTTGGCCGGTCCGACCAGGTCGCCGCTCGCGCCGCGATCGTCCAGCACCAGTTTCGACCGCCCGGTGACGGTGTAGCGGAGGTGGGTGACGCCGGGCGTGTCGACGACCCGGACCGGGACCAGCTCGATGCCGTCGTCCGCGCCGAGGCCGAGCTCCGGGCCTAACAGGCGCTGGCCCTCGCCCAGCAGCACCGGCGCGACGTGCAGCTCGAGCTGGTCGAGCAGCCCGGCGGCCAGCACCTGGCGCAGCAGCTCCCCGCCGCCGGCCACCGCCACGTCCTTCTCCCCCGCGGCGGCCCGGGCCAGCTCGACGGCCCGCTCGGGTCCCTCCGTGACGAAGGTGAAGGAGGTGCCGCCCCGGCGTTCGAGCACCTCCCGCGGCCGGTGGGTGACGACGAAGACCGGAGCCCGGAAGGGCGGCTCCTCGCCCCAGGGCACCTCGCCGGCGTCGAACATGCGCCGCCCCATGACGTAGGCCCCGGCCGCGGCGAACGTCTCCGCCACGATCTCCGAGTCGACCGACCGCTCGCCGCCGGCGAACCCCTGCCGCTCCCGCCAGGCCATGGCGTCGACGGCCCACCGCGTCACCCGGAAGAAGCCGGGCGCTTCGGGGCCCCGCGTCCAGCCGTTCATGTCCTGCTCGCCCCGCGTGTCCCGCGGCCCGGTGTAGCAGCCGTCGAGGGACACCGACATCTGGGCGGTCACCTTGGTCATCGTTCGCGCTCCGCTCGTGGTGGCGGCCCCGTCGGCCGCCGACACCCCCAGTCGGAGCCGGCCGCCCGTTCTCGACACGCGCCGGCGAGAAAATTTCGCGAACCTCGCTCGCGGGTGCCGGGGCGACCGGCGACGCAGCGGGTGGTGCCCCCGTTACGGCCGGCTGGAGCCGTTGCCGGTTGTCCAGGTCGGCCACGCGGGCCTGGTTTCCGTCAAGTGGTGCGCGAGCGGATCACCGTGCGGCAGCCCATGGTCCACAAGGGACAGCCGGCCGCCGGATGGCCTCGCGCGACGCCACCGAACCGCCTACCGCGAATTCCGGCGCTTTACACGTCCGCTCCGGCTCTTTACCCTTCGCTCTGGAAGCGCTCCCAGAATCGAGGAGGCGGAGTGCGCACTTCAGCGGCGAAGGCGATGTCCCAGGCGATGGTGGCGCTGCTCGTGCTCGGGCTGGCCCTGGTGGTCCCCGGACTGCCCGCTCGCGCCGCGGCCGGGAAGTTCAACTACGGCGACGCACTGCAGAAGGCCGTCTGGTTCTACGACGCCCAGCGCTCCGGCGCGCTGCCCGCCGGCAACCGGGTCTCCTGGCGCGGCCCGTCCGCCCTCGACGACGGCAAGGACGTCGGCCTGGACCTCACCGGCGGGTTCTACGACGCCGGTGACCACGTCAAGTTCGGGCTGCCGTTCGAGGCCAGCATGACCATGCTCGCCTGGGGTGCGCTGGAGAACCGCGCCGCCTACCAGAACTCCGGCCAGTGGCCGTACCTGCTTTCGAACCTCCGTTGGGGCGCCGACTGGCTGATCAAGGCGCACCCGCAGCCCGACGCGCTCTACGGCCAGGTCGGCAAGGGCGACGACGACCACAAGTGGTGGGGGCCCGCGGAGACGATGACCATGGCCCGGCCCGCCTACCGCATCGACGACTCCTGTCCCGGCTCGGACCTCGCCGGAGAAGCCGCCGCGCAGCTGGCCGCCGGCTCGATGGTGTTCCAGGCCGGCGATCCCACCTACGCGGCCACCCTGCTCACCCACGCCAAGCAGCTGTACTCGTTCGCCGACAACCACCGGGGCGTCTACTCCAACTGCATCACCGACGCCCAGAGCTTCTACAAGTCCTGGAGCGGCTACCAGGACGAGCTCGTGTGGGGCGCGATCTGGCTCTACAAGGCCACCGGCGACAGCAGCTACCTGGCCAAGGCGCGCGCCGAGTACGAAAAACTGTCCACCGAGCCCCAGACCACCACCCGCTCCTACCGCTGGACGCTGGCCTGGGACGACAAGTCCTACGGTGCCTACGTCCTGCTCGCCCAGCTCACCCACGACGCCGAGTACGTCACCGACGCCAACCGCTGGCTGGACTGGTGGACCACCGGCGTCAACGGCCAGCGCGTGCCCTACTCGCCCGGCGGCCAGGCCGTGCTCGACCAGTGGGGCTCGCTGCGCTACGCGGCGAACACGGCCTTCGTGGCGCTCACCTACTCGGACTGGCTGCGGGCCAGCGATCCGGCTCGGGCCACCACCTACCACGACTTCGGCGTGCGGCAGATCGACTACGCGCTCGGCGACAACCCGCGCGGCGCGAGCTTCGAGGTCGGGTTCGGCGTCAACCCGCCCCGCAACCCGCACCACCGCACGGCGCACGGCTCCTGGGCCGACAACATCACCGAGCCCGCGCAGAGCCGGCACACCCTCTACGGCGCGCTCGTCGGCGGTCCCAGCTCGGCCAACGACGCCTACACCGACGACCGCAGCAACTACACCATGAACGAGGTGGCCCTCGACTACAACGCCGGCTTCACCAGCGCGTTGGCCCGTCTCTACGGCGAG
Source organism: Streptomyces sp. MN03-5084-2B (assembly GCA_033793495.1). Taxonomy (GTDB): domain Bacteria; phylum Actinomycetota; class Actinomycetes; order Mycobacteriales; family Pseudonocardiaceae; genus Amycolatopsis. Next base: position 27,345 of record JARAWT010000058.1, read on the forward strand.
TACGGCGGCACCCCGCCGGCCGCCTTCCCGCCGAGGGAAACCCCGGACGGGCCGGAGATCCTGGCGCAGGGCGCCCTCAACCAGCCCGACGGCGGCACGTTCACCGAGGTGAAGGCGTACGTGCTCAACAAGTCGGCGTGGCCGGCCCGCACGTTCACCGGCTCGCTGCGCTACTACTTCACGCTCGACGGCGCCACCACGCCCGGCCAGATCTCGGTCACCTCGGCCTACAACCAGTGCGACGCGCCGGCCATCCGCCCGTTCTCCGGAGCGGTCTACTACGTCGAGGTGACGTGCTCGGGCGGCGTCGCCCCCGGCGGGCAGTCCCGCTACCGCAAGGAAGTGCAGTTCCGGATCAGCAGCACCGGCACGTGGGATCCCGCCAACGACTGGTCGCACACCGGCCTGTCGCCCAGCGGAACCGCGCCCGCGGACGCCGCGCGGCTGGTGCTCGCCCAGGGCGCCACCGTGCTCTGGGGCACCCCGCCCGGACCGTCCACAGCGGACACCACGCCGCCGACGGTCCCCACGGGACTCACCGCCACCCCGGGCAGCACCACCGTCGCCCTGAGCTGGACCGCCGCCACCGACGACGTCGGCGTCGCCGGCTACGACGTGCTGAACTCGGCCGGCACGACGATCGGCAGCACGACGGGCACCGGCTACCAGGTCACCGGCCTGACCCCCGGCACCGCGTACACGTTCTCGGTCCGCGCCCGGGACGCCGCCGGGAACCAGTCACCGGCCACCGGCCCGGTATCGGTCACGACCACGACCGGCGGCGGCAACCCCGGCACCGGCTCGCTGGCCGTCCAGCAGCGCTCCGGCAGCGGGGTCACCGACAACCAGATCCGCACCAGCCTCCAGCTCGTCAACCGGGGCAGCACACCGGTCGCGCTGAACAGCGTCACCGCACGCTATTGGTTCACCGGTGACGGCACCAACCAGGGCTACCAGATCTGGTGCGACTACGCGGTTGTCGGCTGCGGCAACGTCACCCTGCGCGTCGTGAAGCTCAGTACGCCACGGCCGGGGGCCGACGCCTACGTGGAGGTCGCCTTCACCGGCGGGACCCTCGCTGCCGGCGCGAACACCGGCGAAGTCCAGGTCCGGGTCGCCAAGGCCGACTGGTCGTCGTTCAACCAGGCCGACGACTACAGCTACCGCGCGGCGGCCTCGTTCACCGACCTCGCCACGGCCACCGCGTACCAGTCCGGAACGCTCGCCTGGGGTACCGAACCCTGATCGAGCATGTTCAGCACCTCGGCAACCGGGTACTCACCCCCGACATCGACTCCCCGGGCCGGCCGCGGAGTCGCGGATCAGGAAGGGGTCCCGCCCCGATGCCGACCGAACAGCAGACGACGCACCACGACGACTCGTTGCGCGTGGTCGCCCTCGAGGTCGCCGACGACCTCGCCGAGCTCGCCCGGGTCCGGTCCTGGGCCGACCGGTTGCTGCAGGACCTGCCCGAAGACCAGCGAGTCGACGCGCTCATGGTGGTCGACGAGCTCACCTCCAACGCTCTCCGGCACGGGAAGCCACCCCGGCAGGTCCGCCTGTTGCGCAAGCCCGAGTGGCTCTCCGTGGAAGTCGACGACGCCTGCATCGACCCCGCCTGCCCACGACCGCCGTCGTCCCAGGGCGGGCACGGGCTCAACCTGGTCGCCGCCATGAGCGTGTCATGGGGACAGTGGCAGCGTCCGACCGGGAAGACGGTCTGGGCCGAGCTCGATCTCACGCGCTGAGCCGCGGGCGCAGCCTTGGCTGCGGGCCTGTCCCGTGGTCAGGCTGCGAAGGGCAGCGGTTCGTGGAGGTTGTTCCGCCTCGGTTTTCGGCGCCGGTCGAGGAACACCGGTGGAAGGAACTCCGGGAGGCCGTCGGGGGCGATGCGGACTTCCCAGCCCGAACGGTGCAGCAGTCGATGGTGGTGAGCACACATCAGCACCAGGTTGCCCAGTTCGGTGGGGCCGCCCTCTGCCCAGTGTCGGATGTGGTGACCTTGACAGTGCCGTGGTGGCCGATGACAGCCGGGGAACGCACAACCCCGGTCGCGCAGGAACAGCGCCCGGCGCAGTCCCGCGGAGATCAAGCGGCGCAGGCGCCCCAGGTTGAGCGGTTCGCTCTTCCCACCCAGCACCGCGGGGATGATCATGGCATCACAGGCATGCACCCGGGCCTCGGCGGCCGAGATCGTGCCGGTGTCGCCGAGGGTCGCGTGACCGATCCCGGTCTTCAGGTCCTCCAGCGACACCGCGACCATCACGTGGGCTCGTTCCCCAGCCTGCATCGGCAGATCCGGAGAATTCAACGCAAGATCCACCGCATCGGAGAACGCATCACCGAAACGCTGCGGCAAAGTCCGGAAATCCGGGCCCTCATCCCCGGTGCGACGTTCGGCCAAGGCATCCAGTAGCGCGCTGGCTCGGGTGCCGGTCTCGTCGTCGAACCGGCCACTCAGCTCCCAGACCCCGGTTCTTTTCCGACGCAGGAACAGCTCCCGGGCCGGAGCGGCGGGTTCGGTGTTGTCCGGTGCGGGGCCGTCGGGGTTGAGGTGGGCGAGGATGCGGGCACCCAACGCAGCAACCTGCTTGTGCCCAGCCTCCTCGGCGAAAGTCAGCAAGTTCGCTTCGGCGCTCTCCCGGTGCTCCACAGGAACATCCGCCAGGACACCGGTGATCACATCGATCATCGGGGTGCTCAACCGCCCGTCAAGAGCAGCCGCACCGGTAGCGGGCGCGAGAGCGGGAATCGGGCTGCCATCAAGGTTCCGGCCCGGATTCACCAACCGGGCGCGTTTCACCACCCGCGCCGCCTCCTGCCGGGAGACATCGGCGAGCTGTTCGTAAAGCCGGGCGGCGGAACGATACCCGAACAGCTCCATCACTCCGCGCTGCTCGATTTCCACCAGCAGGGCACCGAGTTCGGCTTCGGCAGACCGCTTACGCGCAAGCAACTCGCCGATGCGGTCGGCCAGAGCCACCGCCTCGGAAGAGAAACCCGCGTCATCGGTCATGCCTCCAAGTTACCGATCATCGAACACGAGTTCATCACTCGATCGGGCAGAAGATCCAACCCACTGTCCGCACCCCAGAACACGAAAGCCCGGCAACTGTCACCGGGGAGGCTCACCGGTTCCGGGTCACCGTGTTGCCCTGCGAGCCCGCGGTATGGGTCAGCCTGGCGGCAAGGCAGTCGCTCGGACCGATGCCCATGGAGTCGCACCAGGCGTTGGCGTCCTCGGCGTTGGTGAACGGGATCGCGACGACGGTGACCCAGTAGCCCGGTAGCCGGAAGGTCGCGTAGTCCCCGGATTTCAGCAGCAACGCCTGGGGATACCTCGCCGCGAGCTGCCGGTACTCGGCCAGGATTGCGGCCTCGTCGAAGGTGGTCCCGCCCGCGACGAGCCCGGCCTTCTTCGCCGACACCTCCGGGACCCAGGACCCGAGCAGCGCCTCCACCGCGGAACGGTCCTTGACGACCTGCCGCTCGAGCTCCGTTCCCGGTGCGTTGATGTCGGTGACCGGAACGGTGCTCGAGGGCGGTGCCGTCGTGGCGTACACCGTGGTGGCAGCGGGCCATTGCTGCGCGCTCGAGACCCCCCGCGTCGTCCGGAGGAGCGGGACGACCATCGCCAGCACCCCGACGAGCACCATCGACACCGCCGCCGCGGTGACCAGGGAGCTCAGCCGAGGTACCCGCGCGGAAGCCGGCCGGCGGTTCCGGGACCGGGACGGCGGCCGGCCGGTCAGGTCCACCCCCAGCACGATGGCGGCGACCCGGCGGGGCAGGGGGTGCCGCGCCCGGATCGTCTCCACCGTGACGTCGACGACCGGATGGCCGGCACTCAGCAGGACGACCAGCGACCTCTTCCAGAGGGGGTCACTCGCCATGGGGTACCCGCTCGTCGCCGCCGTGGTCCACCCGGTCCGCCGCCGGTGCCGCCTGGTCGTCGGGTACCCCGGCAACGAGGTGCTGCGTCAACCGGACTTCGCCCAGCTGAGCCAGGATGGCCGGCGCGGAAACGCCGGCGAGAATTGCTCCGGAGACGCCGGTGACCGTGCCGGAGTTGGTGAGGAAGAATCCGACCAAGGCGCCGATGACGATTTGGGCAGCCATTCCGACGAGCTCGGCGGTCCAATCCGCGGCTTCGGCGAGCCGCGGCCGGCCGAGCGGAGAGCCGTGCAGGGTCCTGCGTTGCTGCAACCACGTGGCGATTCCCCGGTACAGGGCCAGAATGCCACGGATCGACCCACCCACTCCTCCGCAGGCAGTGGCGATCCAAATCGTCATGACGGGACTTCCTGATTCGATCTTTCCTCCGGCCGGGTCGTTGCTTGTGTCGTCGTTCGAGGGGTTTTGTTACGGCGCTCTCGGCGGGCGGGCAAAGCGGGACAAAAGCCGGACAGCCGGGCCGTGCGCCTTCCCGGTACCGGTTCCGCCCGCAAAAATGGCCGGGGAAGTTCGCGTCACGCGGGGAGAAACCGGCCCGGTGCGCCACGAGCCAGGCGACCCGGTTGCCGACCTCGGGAGAATGCCATGGACGTCCTGCGCACCGAGCAGGAAGAAGACCGCGCCCTGGTGGCGCGGCTGCACGACGGTGACTGGAGCGCGCTCGACGTGCTCTACGGCCGGTACGCCCGTCCGGTTTTCCAGCGCTGCTGGCGGATCCTGCGCGAACGGACCGTGTCGTGGGAAACCACGCACGACACGTTCGCGCAGTTCGTCGGGCACCTGCCCTGCCCGTGCGGCTGCCCCGCGCGCGAGTGGCTGCTGGAGACCGGCACCCGCCTCGCCACCCGGAGGGCCGCGCGATGACCGAGGCTGAGATCTTCGAGCACTGCCGCACCAGCGTGCGGGCCTACCTGCGCCGGCACGTGCCCGACGCGTCCGACCTCGACGACTGCGTGAGCGAGGTCGTCGTCCGCGCACTGGAAGGCCTGCGCAAGGGCGCCGAACCGCAGGTGCTCGAGGCCTGGCTGGTCGGCATCGCCAAGAACGTGCTGAAGGAGCGCTACCGGGCCGCCAAGGAGCGTGCGCACGAACTGCCCGGCGAACTCGCGCAGGAACCGGCCGAGCCGCAGCTGGAGCTGGCCCGGACCGACCTGCCGGACCTGCCGTCGGAGTGGGAGGTCGTGCTCGGCAAGCGGCAGCTGTGGGCCACGCTCGGGGCGGCGACCCGCGGCCTCGGCGACGGCCTGGCCGCGATCATGCAGGCCCACCTGCGGCTCACCGTGGAACGGGGGCGCCACGTCGTCGGCGCGGAACTGGCGGCGGAGCTGGGCCGGCCGGTCGACATCGTGAACCGGCAGCTGCAGCGGTCCCGCCTCCGGATGCTCGACGCCATCGCGGCGCTCGTCCTCGCCCGCACCGGCCGCGCGGACTGCGCCGGGCTGGCTCAGCTGCTCGACACCGAACAGCTGCGTGCGGGCCGCGGGCTGCTGCTCGACCCGGAGCAGACGCGCGCGGTGCTCAAGCACGCCGCCGGCTGCGCGGCGTGCTCGCTGCGCGTCGACGAGGCCCGCGACTACAGCCGCTGGGCCCTCGGTCCCGGGCTGCTGCAGCTGGCCGAGGACGACGAGGAACGCCGCCGCGCGCTCGTCGCGCTGCTCGATCGCCTGGGCGAGGGCGGGATCTCGCCGGCGCAGGTGCCGGCCGCGGCCGCGCTGGCCGTGCCGGTGCCGCTGGCGGGGCCCGCGAACCTCCCGGGCCGGCTGCTCACGTCCCGGCCCGCGCTCCTGCGCAAGGTCGACGGGGTCACCCGCTTCGCGCGGGACAACCCGGAGGTGGCGCACCGGATCGTGGCCGCGGCGACGGGCGGGCTCGCGGCCGCCGCGGCCATCGTGGCCGCGGTGCTGGCCGGTTCCGACGGCGGTGGCGTGCCGCCGGTGGCGGACTCGCCGCACGGGCCGGGGACGGCCGCGCCCGCCACCGCGGCGCCCACGGTGAGCGCTCCGGCCGCGGTGCCGGTGGCCGTGAGGATCCCGGAGAGCACTCCGCCGGCCACGCCCCCGCCGCCCGGCTCGTCCGCGGCGGCCCGCCCGGCTCCGCGGACCACCGCGGCACCACCTCCGTCCACACCCGCGACGGCCCCGCCTCCCCCGACAGCCACGACATCCACGATCGCGCCGCCGACCACGGCGCCACCCAGCACACCCACGCCGCCGCCGACGTCGGAACCGCCCACCACGACCGCACCGCGGCCGAAGCCGATCTCGATCGACGTCACCGCTCTGTCCTACACGACGGTGACCATCTCCGGCGTCGGGGTGCGCGACGCCCGGCAGGTGCAGACCCTGGACCTCGCGCCCGGCCCGTACACCCTCGCCACCCCGGCCGGCCAGGTGCTGCCGTTCCGCGTCGCCCCGGACTACACCGTCGGCTTCGACCCGGCGTGGGCGGGCACGCTGACCGGTGACGGCAGTTCGGCGCTCGTCGTGCGCGGACACGGGATCACCTTCGACGTGTCCGATGTGGACTACTACACCATGGCCGTCGGCGGCACCGGTTTCCCGGCGCCGCAACCGGTCCGGCACCTCGAGCTGCTGCCGGGCCCGCACCGGGTGGTGACCGCCAACGGGAACTCGCTGCCGTTCACCGTCACCGCCTCGGGCGGGATCACCTTCCCGGACGACCCGCACCACCTGCTGACCTGGGACGGGTCGGGGGTCCTCGCCGTGCACGGCCTGCCGGTGACGCTCGACGCGACCGACGTCGACTACGCCAACACGACCGTCAGCGGCGCGGGCTGGCCGGCCCCGCAGGCGGTCCGCACGTTCCGGCTGCTGCCCGGTACGCACTCCGTCGTGACGGCCAACGGGAACTCGGTCCCGTTCACCGTGACCGCGGACGGGACCGTCACGTACGCCACGGACCGGTTCACCAGCTCCGAAGACGGCAAAACCCTGCGGGTGCACGGTTTCCGCGTCACGCTGGACGCCACGGACGTCGACTACGACACCACGACCGTGAGCGGCACGGGCTGGCGCGCACCGCAGGCCGTCCGCACGCTCCGGCTCCTGCCTGGTGCCCACCGCGTGGTCGCGCACGACGGGCTGACCGTGCCGTTCACCGTGACCGCCGCTGGGCTCGTGCGCTCGGACAGCCCGCTCGTCGCCGCCGGCGGGACGGTGGTGGCCGTCCACGGCCTGCCGGTCACCCTGGACGTCACGGATCTGGGCTACGCCAACGCGTCGATCGAGGGCGTCGCCTTCGGGCCGCCGCGGCCGGTCCGCACGCTCCGGGTCTTCCCCGGCGCCCACCGCGTGGTGACCAACGGCGGCCCGACGGTGGCGTTCACCGTCGACGACCGCGGTTTCGTGGGCTACGACCCGGCTTTGCGGGGCCTCCTCGGCGGGGAGGGCAGCCGCACGCTCGCGGTCCACGGGTTCCCGATCGCGGTCGACGCGACCGGGTCCGGGTACCCGCAGTTCGGCGTCGAGGGCGTCGGCTGGTGGGATGCCCGGCAGCCCCGCGTCGTGCGGCTCCTGCCGGGCACCCACTACGTGACGGCGCCGAGCGGGCGGCGGTTCCCCTTCACGGTGACGAGCGCGGGCCGCGTCGCGTACGACGCCGCGCTGGACAGCGTGTTCGCCGGCCGCGACGGGACGACGCTCACGCTCCGCCCGCCCGGCTGACCGGCAGGCGGGCCCGGCCCGCCCGGGCCGGGTCCGCCAGCAGCCACGCCAGTGCGTCGACCTCCTTGACCCTGATCCGGACCGGCGCGTAGCCGTCCGGGTCGATGCCCTTGTAGCCGTGCCGGACGACGCCGTCGTGGATCCGTTCCGACACCACGACGGCCAGGTCGGTGCCGGACCGCGCGAGCAGCTCGTAGAGCGGTTCGCCGTCGACCAGCCGGCAGGCGAGCTTCACGTCTTCGCTCACCCACCGCGCGCCGGCGCGCAGCAGCTCCCCCGCGTGCACCGCCAGCCGCAGCCGGATCCGCCACGCCGGCGCGACGACGGAGTTGTACGCCCGCAGTTCCGCGACGAGCCGCGGCACGAACGGGTCCAGCAGGTCCGCTTTGGACACGGCCGCCGGGACGATGACGAGCAGCCCGTCCCCGCGGTCCTGGGTGAACAGCCGCCACCACGCGATCCCGGCCGCCCGGAAGGCGATCCGCATCATCCGCGCCAGCGCGGCCCGCGCCCGGAGCTGGGCGGGATTGTCCCAGCGGGACGATCCCGCGATGTCCACCACCACGATCGACCGGTGCACCGGCCCCCTCGACCCCACACTCAGCATCGGCTGCTCCCTTCTCGGTACAGCCGGTTCGTGGCGTGGCGGCGGCGGTTCTCCCCGGCGACGCCGAAGATTTTTCCGGCCGCCCCGACGACGGGCAGCGTCAGGCCGCGTGGCGGCCCGTCGGCCGTTGCCGGAACCGCCGCCGCTATGGCTGGTCTCCGGCCCGGGGGCGACGGCACGTCCGGCGCTCGTCTCGCCGGGGAGGGGCAGGCGGCCGGCGGAATCGGGTGCGAGCCCCGATGTCATGAACGACTCTTTCCTGACGTCCGGCGTCAGGAAAGAGTCGTTCATGACGTCCCGGGGGCGCGCAACGAGGACGACGCCGCGGCCATGACCGCTTCGGCCACTGTGGACAGCGCGGGCAGGTCCAGTTTCCACTGCTGCCAGTGGAGCGGCACGTCCACCGGGCGGTCCCGCACGAGCGGAACCAGCGTGCCGGCCCGCAGCCCCGGCGCCGCCTGCACTTCCGGCACCATCCCCCACCCGAGGCCGGCTTCGACCGCGGCGACCACCATCTCCGACGCCGGGACGTGGTGCCGCAGCGCGCTCGCGCCGGCCCCGCCGAGCGACCGCACGAACGCGTCCTGCAGGTCGTCGTGGTCGTCGAACACGACGACCGGCGCCGCGGACAGGTCCTCCCGCAGCGCGCCGGTCACCCACCGCGCCACGAACGCGGGCTGGGCCAGCGGCAGGTAGCGCAGGCCGCCGAGCGGGCGCACGGAGCAGCCCTGCACCGGAGTGGCCGAAGACGTCACCGCCGCCATCACCCGGCCTTCCCGCAGCAACGTGGTGGTGTGTTCCTGGTCCTCGCGGTGCAGTTCGAAACAGATCGGCGGGTCCGCGACCACGCCGGCGAGCGCGGGCAGGAACCAGGTGGACAGCGAGTCGGCGTTGACCGCGATCGGGACCCGGACCGGCTCCCCGCCCATGCCCAGCTCGGCTCGCGCGTCCCGTTCGAGGGCCGCGAGCCGCCGGGCGAACCGGACCACCACCTCCCCGGAGCCGGTGACCCGCACGGGTTTCGTGCGGGTCACCAGGACGCTCCCGGTCCGCTGCTCGAGTGCCTTGACCCGCTGGCTCACCGCCGACGGCGTCACGTGCAGCACGGCCGCGGCGGCGTCGAACGTGCCGGCGTCGACGACGGCGAGCAGCGTCCGGACGTGGTCCAGCGGCAGATCTGTCATCACGGAAGCTGATGTTACGGCGAAACCATTAGCCAGACTCACCACGCGGCGCGCGTCAGAGTTCTCTGACGTGCAGCAGTGACCGGACGTTCAGGCGCCGCCGCACCTGGCTGCTGCCGAGCGCGTCCACCACGGTCGCGGCACCGAGCCAGGTCGCCTCGGCGTCCCGGGTGAGCAGGTGGGCGCCGTCGGCCTGCCCGCCGGTTTCGATCCAGTCGTCGACGAACAGCACGCGGTCGCCGCTGCCGACCAGCCGACGGCGGAAGCCGAGGCTGAGGTGCCGGTCCTGGTAGTCGGGCGGGGTGGTCCGCCGCAGCCAGGCGTCGCTGTCGACCGACGTCCCCCGGTTCTTGCACACCTCGACGAACCCGACGCCGAAGTGCAGCGCGACCAGCGGCCCCAGGAGGCACCCGCTCGCTTCCGGCCCGAGCACGACGGTGGGTGACCGGTCGGCGAACAGCCGCGCCAGCGCGGGCCCCACGCCGGCCAGCAGGTCGGGCCGGCGCCACCAGCCGGTGATGTCGGCGTAGCGGTACTCGTCCGTGCGGTCCCCGCGCCAGGCGAAGGCGCGGCGCAACCCGGCCTTCACCTCTTCGAACCGCACGTCTCCGGACACCGGCCGATGATCGCCCCGGTGGCCGTCCCCGGACAATCGAATTAGCCGTCCGTCCGCGCAGCTAGCCCACCTTGGCTCGATAAGTCGACTTCTTCGCCCGGTTCCCGCACACCCCCATCGAGCACCACCGCCGTGTCCCCGGCCGGGACGTGTCCAGGAACAACGCCCCGCACCGGGCCCCTTCGCACCGCCGGACCCGCGCGAACTCCGGTGACGTCACCAGCTCCAGCGCGTCCCGGGCCAGCAACGCCAGCATCGCCGAGGCGGGATCCTCGGCCTGCCAGCGCAGTTCGCCCGACGGCGTCAGCGAAGGTGCCGGCACCGGCAGCGCCGCGACCCGGTTCAGCCGCTGCCGCGTCGCCGGGCGCGCCGAGGCCGTCAGCAGTTCGTGGATCGCCTCGCGGACCGCCCGCGCCTCGCCGGCCGACTCGGGCCGGACCGGAGTGGCGAACGGGCCGAACCGGTCGATCCACGCGCCCCAGGCCGACGCGTCCGGCAGCTCCTCCGTCTCCGCGGGGGTGGCCCGGTACCGCAGCGTCCGGACGAAGTCGAGGCACCGGCGGCCCGCTCCCGCGCGGAATCTGTCCGTCATACGCGTCACAGTACGCCGGAACCGGTTTGACTGGTACCGTCGGGAACCGATCAAACCGGTTCCATCAGGGGGCGCGCATGACCGAGACCGAGCAGAAGGCCCCACCCGGCTGGCTCGTGCTGCTGCTGGCCGTCTCTTGTGGACTGACCGTCGCGAACCTCTACTACGCCCAGCCGCTGCTCGCCGAGCTGCGCCAGGCCTTCGGAGTCGGCGAGGCCGCCGCCGGCGGGGTCGTCACCGCCACCCAGATCGGGTACGCCGCCGGGATGCTGCTGCTCGTGCCGCTGGGCGACCGGCTCGAAAACCGCGGTCTCGTCGCGACACTGCTCGCGGTCGCCTCCGCCGGGCTGGTCGTCACCGGGATCGCGCCCGGGTTCGCCGTGCTGCTCATCGCCTCGCTGGCCGTCGGGGCGGCGTCGGTCGTCGTGCAGATCCTCATCCCGTTCGCCGCGGACCTGTCCCCCGACGCCATCCGCGGCCGGATCGTCGGGCGGGTCGTCAGCGGGCTGCTGTTCGGGATCCTGCTCTCGCGGGTCGTCGCCAGCCTGCTGGCCGAGGTGACCGGCTGGCGGGTCGTGTTCCTGATCTCGGCCGGGGCGATGGCGGCGCTCGCCCTCGTGCTGCGGTTCATCCTGCCGCGGCGCGCGCCCAAGACCGACGTCCGCTACGGCGAGCTGCTCCGCTCCACGTTCGCGATGGCGCGGAAACACCCGCCGCTGCGCCACCGCGCCCTCTACCAGTCGGCGATGTTCGGTGCGTTCAGCGCGTTCTGGACGACCATCGCGTTCGTCCTCACCGCGCCGCCCTTCAACTACTCCCAGCTCGGCGTGGGCCTCTTCGCACTGGCGGGCGCGGCCGGCGCCGCGGTGGCGCCGCTGGCCGGCCGGTGGTCGGACCACGGCCACGGCCGGCAGCTCACCGCGGGCGCCTTCGTGCTCTGCGCCGCCGCCTTCGCGCTCGCCGGGTTCGGCGCGCACAACGTCATCCTGCTGGCGATCGCCGCGATCGCCATCGACACGGCGGTCCAGGCGACACTGGTGACCGGCCAGCACGTGATCTACCAGCTCGACCCGTCGGCCCGCGCCCGCGTCAACAGCGTCTACCTGGGCACGTTCTTCATCGGCGGCGCCATCGGCTCCCAGGCCGGCTCGATCGCCTACCACCTCGGCGGCTGGACGGCGGTCGTCGTGTTCGCCGGCGTGCTCCCGCTGCTCGGCCTGGCCGGGATGACCCGTACCCGCGTCTAGGAAAACACCTCGCCCCGCGCGGCCACCCATTCCGCATACGTCGTCCCGGGCCGGCCCAGCAGCTCCTCGACGACGCCGGTCGGCACCTGCGGGTGCCGCAGGGTTTCGGCGAAACCTTCCAACAGCCAGCCGACGGCTTCTTCCGGGACGCCGTAGCCGATCCACTGCGCGCGCTGCTCGGCCGGGGTCAGCTCACGGAACCGGATGTCCTTGCCCAGTACCGAAGCCAGTGTCTCGACCTGCCCGCGCAGGCTGATCGCCTCCGGTCCACTGAGGACGTACGTGTGGCCGGCGTGCCCGTCCGAGACCAGGACGCGCGCGGCCACGGCCGCGATGTCACCGAGGTCGATGGGCGTCTGGGTCGCGTCGCCGTAGGCCATCGCGACCTCGCCCGCCCGGACCATCGGCGCCCAGTCCAGCGTGTTGTTCATGAAGACACCGGGCCGCAGGAGGGTCCACGCGAACCCGGCCTCCTGGACGGCGGCCTCGACGGCGGCGTACTCGTGACCACTGGATCCCTCGTGCTCGTCCCCGACGCTGCTGCCCGACAACGCGACGACCCGCTCGACGCCGGCGTCCGAAGCCAGCTCGCAGAACCGCCGGACGGTCCGGGCCATCGGCGCCAGGTACACCGCCGAGACACCCTTGAGCGCCACCGGCAGCGTCGACGGCCTCGCCAGCGACCCGACGACCACCTCGGCCTCAGCCGGCAGCTGCGCGCGTTCGGGGTCGACGGTCAGCGCCCGCACGGGCACGCCCGCCGCGACGAGTTCGTCGACCACCAGCCGGCCGACGCTGCCGGTCGCCCCCGTCACCAGGATCGTCATGAGCGTCCTCCTATTCTCGTATGTCGTACGAGATCGTACGGCATACGAGAACCTGGGTGCACGGGAAATCGAACTTCAGGAGGTGATGGTCGGCAGCTCGGGTGCCGCGACGTCGTAGACCTTGCCGTCCTGGGTGAGCAGGGCCGCCAGGACCTTGGCCTTGCGGTCCGTCTGCTCCGCGGTTCCCCAGCGGACGACCTTGCCGTTGGCCAGCGTGAACTCCACGCTCGCCGGCGTCTTCGCCGTCGCCGTCGTGACCTGCTTGAGGAGCTGCTCCGGGATCACCCCGAGGACCGCCGTCACCGCGCGCGTCACCGGGTCGTTCGCCGAGACCTTCGGCAGCTTGAGCTCCGGCAGGCCCGGCGGCCGCGCCGAGACCGTCTTGAACACCACGCCGCCGCCGTCGACCAGGTGGACGCCGTCGCCGCCCGGGCCGCTGTCGAAGAACGCGATCGCCGTCCGCTCGGTCACCGTGATCTCGACGGTGTTCGGCCACGAGCGCGACACCTCGACCGTCGCGATGCCCGGCATCGCCGCCACCCGGTCGCGGACCTCGTCGGTGCTCAGCCGCAGCATCGGCTTGTCCGCGGGCACCGCCGCCACCGCGCGGATCTGGTCGGCGGGCACCGTGCGGGCCCCGCTGACCGAGACGTCCTGCACGCCGAGCATCGAGCTGAAGAACAGCAGGTAGACCAGGGCCACCACGGTGAGCACCGACAGCAGCGCGACCCACCGGCGGCGGATCTCCGCCTGCCGGGTGGGCCGGTTGCGCGGCGACGGACGCGCGGCGGCGGCGCGGGTCCGGCGGCGCTCCTCCTCGGAGCGCCGCCCCCGGCGTTGCCGGGCCAGGGTGGCGCGGTCCGGCGTCTCCTCGGCGGAGGCGGCGGACGGAGTGCGGCGTTCCCCGGTCGGGCTCATGGCCTCAGCGCTTGTCCAGCTCGGCGAGGATCTCCGGCCCCAGCTGCGTCACGTCGCCGGCACCCATGGTCACCACGAGGTCGCCGGGCTTGGCCAGCCCGGCCACCAGCGGCGCGGCGACGTCGAACGCCGGTTCGTAGTGCACCGCCGCGGTCACCCGGTCCGCGATCAGCGCGCCGGTGACCCCCGGTTCCGGCTCCTCGCGCGCGCCGTAGACGTCCAGCACGACGACCTCGTCGGCCTGCGACAGCGCCTCGGCGAACTCCGCCGAGAACGTCTTGGTCCGCGAGTACAGGTGCGGCTGGAACACCACGATCACCCGCCCGGTCCCGGCCGCCGTCCGCACCGCGCGCAGCTGCGCGGACACCTCGGTCGGGTGGTGGGCGTAGTCGTCGTAGACGCGGACGTCGCCGGCCCGGCCCTTGAACTCGAACCGACGCCGGACGCCGCCGAACGCCGCGAGCCCCTCGACCATGCCCTCGACCGGCGCGCCCAGCTCGATCCCGGCCAGCAGGGCCGCGAGCGCGTTCATCGCCATGTGGTCGCCCGGCACCGCGACCGGGACGTCGATCAGCTTGGTCTTCAACGAGATCCGCACGAGACCGCCGTCGGGCCGCGGCTCGTAGGACATGACCTTGGCGTCGTCGGGCCCGCTGACCCGGTAGCCGTACCGCTGCACCCGGATCCGGCGCTTGGCGGCGGCGTCGCCCAGCGCGTCGGCGCCCTCGTCGTCGGCGCAGACGATCAGCAGTCCGTCCGGATCGAGCCGGTCGAGGAAGTCGGTGAACACCTTCGTGTAGGCCTCGGCCGTCCCGTGGTGGTCCAGGTGGTCGGGCTCGACGTTCGTCACGACCGCGACCGACGGCGAATACGTCAGGAACGAGCCGTCGCTCTCGTCGGCCTCGGCGACGAAGATGCCGCCCTCGCCGTGGTGGGCGTTGGCCCCGGACTCGTTGAGGTCGCCGCCGATGGCGAACGACGGGTCGAGCCGGCAGTGCTGCAGCGCGACGGTGAGCATCGACGTCGTGGACGTCTTGCCGTGCGTACCCGCGATGCAGGCGACGCGGTGGCCCTCCATCAGCCAGGCCAGCGCCTCGGCCCGGTGCAGCACCGGGATGCCCGCCGCGCGGGCCGCGGCCAGCTCGGGGTTGGTCTCCTTGATCGCGGTCGAGACGACCACGGCGGACGGCGGCTGCGAGAGCGCGGAAATGTTCGAAGCGCTCTGGCCGACGAACAGCTCCGCGCCCTGAGCCCGCAGCGACAGCACCGCGCGCGACTCCTTGGCGTCCGAGCCCGACACGAAAGCGCCCCGGGCCAGCAGGATCCGCGCGATGCCGGACATCCCGGCCCCGCCGATCCCGATCAGGTGCGCCCGGCGCAGCTCTTCGGGCAACTCAAGCACGGGCAGCCTCCAGGACGATGCGGGCGAGGGTCTCGTCGGCTTCGCGGTGGCCCATGCCGACCGCCGCCGCCCCCATCTTCGCGACGCGGTCGGCGTCGGTGACCAGCGGGACGACCAGCTCGGCGACCTTGGCCGGGCTCAGGTCGGCGTCGTCGACCATCAGCGCGGCCCCGGCGTCGACGGCGGGGCGGCCGTTGGTCGCCTGCTCGCCGTTGCCGATCGGCAGCGGGACGAACACCGCGGGCAGCCCGACCGAGGTCACCTCGGCGACGGTCATCGCCCCCGAGCGGCAGATCGCCACGTCGGCGGCGGCGTACGCCAGGTCCATCCGCTCCAGGTACGGCACCGGCACGTACGCCGGCTTGCCCGGGAACTCCTGCACGACCAGCGTGTTCTTCGGCCCGTGCGCGTGCAGGACGCCGACACCGGCGTCCGCGAGGTCCTTCGCCGCGCCGGACACCGCGGCGTTGATCGACTGCGCGCCCTGCGAGCCGCCGAACACCAGCAGCGTCGGCGCGTCCGGGTCCAGGCCGAAGAACTCGCGGGCCTCGGCCCGCAGCGCGGCCCGGTCCAGGGTCGTGATCGACCGCCGCAGCGGGATCCCGACGACCTCGGCGTTCGGCAGTGTCGTCCCCGGGACGGCGACGGCGACGCGCTTGGCGAACCGCGCGCCGACCTTGTTCGCCAGGCCGGCCGACTTGTTGGCTTCGTGCACGACGATCGGGACGCGCCCGCGCGCGGCCAGGTAGGCGGGCAAGGCGACGTACCCGCCGAAGCCGACGACGACGTCCGCGCCGACGCGCTCCAGCACCTCGCGGGTCTTGCGGACCGAGTCGCGGACCTTCAGCGGCAGCTTGACCAGCTCCGGGGTCGGCTTGCGCGGGAGCGGGACCGGCGGGATCAGCTCGAGGGGGTAGCCGCGGGCCGGGACCAGCTTGTTCTCCAGGCCGCGCTCGGTGCCGAGCGCGACCACCGTCGCGTCCGGGCGCAGCCGCATGACGGCGTCGGCCAGGGCGAGGGCGGGTTCGATGTGTCCTGCGGTGCCACCTCCGGCGACCACGACCACGGGCCCCTTGCCCGTGGCGGCTCGCTCGGTTCCCTTGACGGGCTTACTCACCTATGACCTCTCCGGTTCGCGGTACTCCGGGTACCACGGCTCGCTGTTGTCCGCGCGGCCCCGCCGCGAGACGTGGCCGTGCTCGTCCGTGCCGCGCTGCGGCGCACCGGCTCGCGGACCGACCTGCGTCGTTCCTGTGCCGGGGCGGGCCGGGCCGCACGGGGCGCCGGCCTGGCCGCCTTCGCCCCACTGCGCCCCGCCCCCTTGCGCGTGGCGGGCGGGCGGTACGGGTCGGGCGCGGGCAGCCGCAGCAGACGCCCGAATTTACCCGGCCCCTGTGTGCGCAGCGCGGCCACCGCCTCCGGCTCGTGCCGGGCGGCGTTCGCGAGCACGCCCATGATGAGCATGGTGATCACCAGCGACGTCCCGCCGTAGGAGATCAGCGGCAGCGTGACGCCGGTGACCGGCAGCAGCCCGACGACGTAGCCGATGTTGATGCCGGCCTGGGCCACCAGGAACACCGTCAGCGTGCCGGAGACGATCCGGATCCACGGGTCGATGTTGCGGGTCGCGATCCGCAGGCCCACGATCGCGACCCCGCCGAACAGGGCGAGCACGACGACGCAGCCGATCAGCCCGAGCTCCTCGCCGATCAGGGCGAAGATGAAGTCGTTCTGCACGTTCGGCAGGTAGTTCCAGCTGGCCGCGCCCTGGCCGAGGCCCTTGCCGAGGACACCGCCGTCGGCGAGCGCCAGCTTGGCCTGGTTGGCCTGGAAGCCGCCCGCGCTGGTGTCGGCGTCCGGCGAGAGGAACGACATGACCCGGTCGAGCCGGTAGGGCGCGATGACGGCGAGCACGAGCACGCCGGCCAGGCCCCCGGCGAGGATCACGCCGAAGAGCCGTTTCGGGGCGCCGGCGAACCACAGCAGCGCGAGCAGCACGACGGCGAGGGTGACCGTGCCGCCGAGGTCGGGCTGGAGCATGACCAGGGCGAACATCAGCAGCGCGATCGGCACCACCGGCACCAGCAGGTGCCGCCACTGGTGGATCACGTTGTACTTGATCACCAGGATGTGCGCGCCCCAGAAGGCGAGCGCCACCTTCGCCGCTTCGACCGGCTGGAAGGTGAACTCGCCGATCTTGAACCAGCCCTGCGAGCCGTTGACCTCCGAGCCCAGCGGGGTGAGCACGAGCACCAGCAGGGCGAGGCAGATCACCGTCGCGGTGGCCGACATCCGCCGGATCCGCTCCAGCTTGACCCGCAGGCCCAGCCAGAACACGAACGAGCCGAGCGCGACGAACACCAGGTGCTTGACGAACAGCGCGTACACGCCGCTGCCGGTCTTCGGGTTGTAGGAGGTGACCGACGACGCCGAGAGCACCATCACGATGCCGATGACGGTGAGCACCCCGGTCAGGGCGAGCACGAGGTGGAACGACGCCAGGGGGCGCGAGAGCCACGCGGTCAGCGCGGTCCGGACGGCGACGAAGCCGCTCTCCTTGCGCTCGCGGCGCGGCCGCTTCGGCGGCGGTGCAGGTTTCGGTTCAGCTGTCGTCACTCGGCTCCCCCGCCGCGTCGTCGCGGAGGACACGCACGGCCGCGGCGAACGCGTCGCCGCGCTCGCCGTAGCTCGAGAACATGTCCAACGACGCCGCGGCGGGTGCCAGCAGCACCACGTCACCGGGTCGGGCCATCGCGCTGGCCGCACTCACCGCCGCAGTCATGGGTTCATCGTCACCCGGACGGAGGCTGTTCACCGGGACATCCGGCGCGTGTCGCGCAACCGCGGCGGCGATCACGGGTGAATCCACGCCGAGTAGCACGACTCCGCGCAGGCGGCCTGCGATGCTGCTCACCAGCTCGTCGACCGAGGCGCCCTTGAGCTGGCCCCCGGCGATCCAGACGATGCTCGCGTGCGCGCGCAGGGACCCGGCGGCCGCGTGCGGGTTGGTCGCCTTCGAGTCGTTGACGTACCGCACCCCGGCCACCTCGGCGACCTCGACGGCCCGGTGCGGGGCCGGCTGGTACTCGCGCAGGCCCTTCAGCACGGCGTCGGCCGAGACGCCGTGGGCGCGGGCCAGCGCGGCCGCGGCGAGGGCGTTCGCGACGTTGTGCGGGCCCGCCGGGCGGACGTCCGACAGCGTGGCGAGCTCCTCGGCGCTGTTCGCCGGGTCGGCGACGAAGGCCCGGTCGACCAGCAGGTCCTCGACCACGCCCAGCTCCCCGGCGCGCGGGGTGTCGAGCTGGAAGCCGACGCGGCGGGCGCTCTCCGGCGCGTGCTCGGCGGCGATCCGGGTGGACCAGTCGTCGTCGGCGTTGTGCACCGCGACCTTGGCGCGGGCGTAGACCCGGCCCTTCGCCGCCGCGTACTCGTCCATGGAGCCGTGCCAGTCGATGTGGTCCTCGGCCAGGTTCAGCACCACAGCCGCGTCCGGGGCCAGCGTCGAGGACCAGTGCAGCTGGAAGCTCGACAGCTCCACGGCCAGCACGTCGTAGCCCGCCCGCACCGCGTCGAGCGCCGCGTAGCCGATGTTCCCGCAGGCCACCGCGTTGCTGCCGGCGGCCTTGAGGATCGATTCGAGCATGCCGGCGGTGGTCGTCTTGCCGTTGGTGCCGGTCACCACCAGCCACGCCGGGGGGTGCTCGCGCAGCTGCCCGACCCGCCAGGCCAGCTCGACGTCGCCGATGACCTCGACCCCGGCTTCGGCCGCCGCCACGAGCAGCGGCGACGTCGGCCGCCAGCCGGGGCTGGTGACGACGAGTGCGGTTCCCTCGGGTGGCTCGGTCAGCCCGGGCACCAGCTCGGCGCCGAGGCCGTCCAGCTCGGCCAGCCGGTCGGCGTTGCCGTCGGTGACGGTGACGCGCGCACCCAGCTCGACCAGCACCGGGACCACGGACTTCCCGGTGACCCCGGCTCCGGCGACGAGAACGTGACGACCGGCGATGTCTTCCATGTCAGCCGCCGAGCCCCAGCTGCTCGCTGTAGAACAGGCCGAGCCCGAACATGCAGCAGATCGCCGAGAGCAGCCAGAACCGGATGATCACCGTGGTTTCGGCCCAGCCGGCCAGCTCGAAGTGGTGGTGGAACGGCGCCATCCGGAACAGCCGGCGCCGGGTCGTCCGGAACACCGCGATCTGCGCGACCACCGAGATCATCTCGACCATGAACAGGCCGCCGATGACGATGGCGAGCAGCTCGGTGCGGGTCGTCATCGAGAGCCCCGCGACCAGGCCGCCGAGGGCCAGCGAGCCGGTGTCGCCCATGAAGATCTTCGCCGGGGCCGCGTTCCACCAGAGGAACCCGACGCAGGCACCGGTCGCCGCGGCGGCGACCACGGCCAGGTCCAGCGGGTCGCGGACGTCGTAGCAGGCGGCCGCCGGCGCGTTCGAGCAGGAGAGCCGCTCCTGCCAGAACGAGATGACCACGTAGGTGGCCAGCACCATCGCCGCCGCGCCGCCGGCCAGGCCGTCGAGGCCGTCGGTGAAGTTCACCGCGTTCGACCAGCCGGAGATCACGACGTAGCAGAAGATCACGAAGATCACCGACGGGAAGGTGATCAGCGCGAGGTCGCGAACGTAGGAGAGGCTCTCCGACGCCGGCGTGATGCCGTGCTGGTTCGGGAAGTTCAGGGCCAGCACCGCGAACGCGATGGTGACGACCAGCTGCCCGACCAGCTTCGCGGTCTTGTTCAGCCCCAGGTTGCGCTGCTTGCGGATCTTGATGAAGTCGTCGAGGAACCCGACGATCCCCAGCCCCACCGCGAGCATCAGCACGAGCAGCCCCGACGCCGTCGGCGCGCCGCTGCGGGAGTTGAACATCCAGTTGATCAGGTGCGCGGCGAAGTACCCGACGACCATCGCGATGATGATCGCGACACCGCCCATGGTCGGGGTACCGCGCTTGGACTTGTGTCCCTGGGGGCCTTCCTCGCGGATCTCCTGGCCGAAGCCCTGCCGGGAGAAGACCCGGATCAGGTAGGGCGTCAGCATGATGGAGACCAGCAGGCCCGCCGCGGCCGCGATCAGGATGCTGATCACGCGTCACCACCGTTCGAGCGATTCTCGGAGTTGTCGGTTTCCCGGGGTTCGAGCAGAGCTTCGGCGACCCGCCAGAGGCCGGCGGCCTTGGAGGCCTTGACCAGCACCACGTCCCCGGGGCGGAGCTGATCATGCAGCAGGGCGGCGGCGGCCTCGACGTCGGGTACCAAAGTGGATTCCTCGCCCCAGGAGCCTTCCTGGTGCGCGCCCTGGTGCATGGCCGCCGCCTCGGGCCCGATGACGACGAGCTTGGCGATGTTGAGCCGGACGACGAGCCGGCCGATCTCGTCGTGGGCGGTGACCGAGTCGGCCCCGAGCTCGCCCATCACGCCGAGCACGGCCCAGGACCGGCGGCCGGTCTCCCGCGTCATCGCGGCGAGGGCCTTCAGCCCGGCCCGCATCGACTCGGGGTTGGCGTTGAAGGAGTCGTTGAGGATCGTCACGCCGTCGGCCCGGGTGACGACCTCCATGCGGCGCGCGGACCGCCGTTCGAGGGCCGAGAGCCGGGCGGCGATCTCCGCCGGGGTGGCCCCCAGCTCCAGCGCGACCGCCGCGGCGGACAGCGCGTTGCCGACGTGGTGCTCGCCGTGCAGCGGCAGCTTGACGTCGGCCTCGCCGGCCGGGGTGATCAGCCGGAAGGAGGCGCGGGCCTCGTCGTCCAGCGTGATGTCCGCGGCCCGGACCTGGGCCGACGCGCTCTCGCCGACGAACACCACCCGGGCCTTCGTGCGGCTCGCCATGGCCGCGACCAGCGGGTCGTCGAGGTTCAGGACCGCCACGCCGTCCGCGGGCAGGGCCTCGACCAGCTCGCCCTTGGTCTTCGCGATGCCCTCGCGCGAGCCGAACTCGCCGACGTGCGCGCTGCCGACGTTGAGCACGACACCGATCTTCGGCGGCGCGATCTCGGCGAGGTGGGCGATGTGGCCCGGGCCCCGCGCGGACAGCTCCAGCACCAGGTGCCGGGTCTGCGCGTCGGCCCGCAGCGCCGTCCAGGGGTGGCCGAGCTCGTTGTTGAACGACCCGGGCGGCGCGATCGTCGGGCCGAGCGGCTCGAGCAGCTGCGCGATGACGTCCTTGGTCGAGGTCTTGCCGGAGGAGCCGGTGACGCCGACGACGGTCAGCCCGCCCTCGGCGAGGCGCTGCACGACGTGCCGGGCGAGCTTGGCCAGCGCGGCCAGCACCGCGGCGCCGGAGCCGTCCTTGTCGCCGGTCAGCGCGACCGACCGCTCGTGGGCCTCGCCCGCGGCGAGCGGCGGGACGACGATCGCGGGCGCGTCGACCTCGCGGGCGGCCAGCACGGCCACCGCACCGGCCTCGACGGCCTGCGCGGCGAAGTCGTGGCCGTCGACCTTCTCGCCCGGCAGGGCGGCGAACAGGCCGCCGGGGGCGAGCTTCCGTGTGTCGAACTCCACGGTGCCGGTCACCTGCGCGCCCGGCTCGGCGCGGTGCAGCCGGCCGCCGACGACGTCGGCGATCTCGGCCAGGCTGAGCACGATCACACACTCACCTCGAGTTTGTTGCGGATGGCCGCGGCCAGTTCGTCGCGGTCGGAGAACGGGTGCACGACGCCACCGGCCTCCTGGCCGGACTCGTGCCCCTTGCCGGCGAGGAAGACGATGTCGCCCGGCCCGGCGAGCGCGACGGCGTGCGCGATGGCCTCGCGGCGGTCCCCGATCTCGATCACTTCGCCGCCCTCGGCGGGTCCGACCGCGCGGGCGCCGGCGAGCATGGCGGCGCGGATCGCCGCCGGGTCTTCCGAGCGCGGGTTGTCGTCGGTGACGATCAGGACCTCGCTGCGGCGGGCCGCGGCCTCGCCCATCATCGGGCGCTTGGCGGTGTCCCGGTCGCCGCCGCAGCCGAGCACGGTGATGATCCGCCCCTCGGTGCGGGCCCGCAGCGCGTCCAGGCCCTGGGCGACCGCGGCCGGCTTGTGGGCGTAGTCGACGACGGCGGTGAACTCCTGGCCGACGTAGACCCGCTCCATCCGGCCGGGCACCTGGACCCGGGCGAGCCCGGTGACGATGTGCTCCAGCGACACGCCGGCGGTGCTCAGGATCGCGGCCGCCAGCACGGCGTTGGCGACGTTGAACTCGCCGGGCAGCGGGATCCGGGCCGCGGCGCGGGCGCCGTCCGGGCCGTGCAGGGTGAACGTCTGCTCGCCCTGGGGAGTGGCCTCCAGGTCGGTGGCCTTCCACAGGGCTTCGGCGCCCGGGTCGGTGGTCACGGTGATCGTCTGCGGCGTGAGCAGGGCCTGGCCCCACGCGCTGTCGACCACGACGACCTCGTGCGTCGAGCGGCCGTCGAACAGCAGGGACTTCGCGGCGAAGTACTCCTGCATGTCCTTGTGGAAGTCCAGGTGGTCCTGGGAGAGGTTGGTGAAGGCGCCGACCGCGAACCGGGTGCCGTTGACCCGGCCCAGCGCGAGCGCGTGGCTGGAGACCTCCATCGGCACGTGCGTGACGCCGCGCTCGAGCATCACCGCGAGCAGCGCCTGCAGGTCCGGCGCCTCCGGCGTGGTGAACCCGCTGACCAGGCGTTCGCCGACGATCCGGGTCTCCACCGTCCCGATCAGGCCGGTGGTCAGCCCGGCGGCCTGCAGCCCGGCGTCGACCAGGTAGGACGTCGTGGTCTTGCCGGAGGTGCCGGTGACGCCGAGGACGGCCAGCTTCAGGGAGGGCTCGCCGTAGATCCAGGCGGCGATCTCGCCCAGTGCCGCGCGCGGGTCCGCGTGCACGAGGATCGGCACGCCGGCGTCGCGCAGGGCGGGCCGCTCGGCGCCGGCGGCGTCGGTGAGGACGGCGACGGCCCCGGCCGCGACGGCCTGGTCGCTGAAGTCGGCACCGTGGGCGCGGGCACCCGGGAGGGCGGCGAAGAGGTCACCGGGCAGCACGTGCTGCGCGCGCAGCGTGGTGCCGGTGACGGTCAGCTCGGCCGCGTCGGGCGAGCCGGCGATGAGGCGGGCGTCCGCCCTGGCGAGCAGCGTCGCCAGCGGGACCGGGACGATGCGCGCCGGGCGGGGCGGCGCGGGGACCGCTTTCACCGGGCTTTCCGGCACCTGGGAACTGGACGAGGACACGGACACGGCCAAGAGGCTACCGGCGGCCGGTTCCGGCACCCGCACGCGGTACGGCGATTGCGTGCGAACCGGGCACATGTGCTAAACGCCGATCCCGACCCCGTTGCCCCACAACGGTTTCCCAGCTACCAGCTGATGTGGACACTCTGCCGCGGCCGGTCGTGAGTGAGAAACAGTGTTCTAACGCTGTTTCTCACTCACGACCGGCCGGGCGAGGGGTGCCTGGCTACGGGGCGATGATGAGCGGGACCTCGGGCGAGGGACCGTCGGACAGCGGGATCTGGTACCGCTGCGTCACGTACGACGCGATGGTGTGGAACAGCGGCGCGGCGGAGTGCCCGACCGGCAGCGTCGTGTCCGGCGCGTCGAGCCGGATCCCGACGACGAACCGCGGGTGGTCGGCGGGCAGGATGCCGGCGAAGGTGATGTTGTACAGGTGGTCGCTGTAGGCGTGCGTCCGCGGGTCGACCTGCTGGCCGGTGCCGGTTTTCCCGGAGATCTGGTAGCCCTCGACCGCCGCCGTCGGCGCGGTGCCCTTCTGCAGGCCCTTGCCGTTCTGGGCGACCGCGCGCATCATGTCGCGCACCGTCTTGGCGGTCTCGGGGCTGACCACCCGGACCGACTTCGGGGCCGGCTCGGGCACGGTCGTGCCGTCCGGGTTCACCTTGGCCTTGACGATCCGGGGTTCGACGCGCAGGCCGTCGTTGGCGATCGTCTGGTACATCCCGGCCATCTGCAGGATGGTCATCGACAGGCCCTGCCCGATCGGCAGGTTGCCGAAGGTGGTCGCCGACCACTGGCTGCGCGCGGGCACCGAACCCGCGCTCTCGCCGGGCAGGCCGACGCCGGTGCGCTGGCCGAGGCCGAACGACTTGAGCAGGTTGGCGTACCGCTCCTCGCCGATCTTCTGCGCCAGCAGCAGCGTGCCGATGTTGGAGGACTTGGCGAAGATGCCGGTGGTGGTGAACGTCTGCGTGCCGTGCGTCCAGGCGTCGTGCACCGTCTTGTCGGCCACCTGCAGCGCGCCGGGCACCTCGATCGTCGACTCCGGCGTCGCGATGCCGTACTCGATCGCCCCCGTGGCGGTGACGAGCTTGTTGACCGACCCGGGTTCGAACGGCGTGGTGACCGCCGGGTTGCCCAGGTCGTCGGGCGACCAGTCGCTCGGGGTGTCGTTGGGGTCGAAGGTCTTGTCGTTGGCCAGGGCGTAGACCTCGCCGGTCTTGGCGTCCATGACGACGGCCTGGCCGCCCTTGGCGTGCGACTGCTGGACGTAGTCGGACAGCTGCCGCTGCACCTCGTACTGCAGGTCCGAGTCGATGGTCAGCTCGAGGTCCGAGCCGGGCACGGCCGCCTGCAGGTCACGCTCGGTGCCGGGGATGACGACGTTGTCGCTGCCGTTCTTGGTGTTGACCATCATCCGGCCCGGCGTACCGGCCAGGTCGTTGTCGCGCATCAGCTCGAGCCCGACGAGGCCGTGCAGGTTGTGCTTCGACACGTCCTGGTCTTCGGAGCGCCAGTTCGCGGCGCCGACGATGTTGGCCGCCAGGTTGCCGCCCGGGTACTCCCGCAGCGCCCGCTTCTCCACCTCGACCCACGGGAAGTTCTTCTTGATGTCGGCCGCGACCGACGGCTCGACGTTGTGTTCCAGGTAGGTGAACGACGCCTGCTTGCGGAACAGGTCGAGCAGCTGCTGCTCGGTGAGCTGGTTCGGCACCTTGGCGGCGATGTACTTGGCGGCCGCGGCGGTTTCGCTGTCGAACGTCTTCTTGGTGGCCGGGTTCTTCGCGACGTAGTCGTCCATGTTCTTGTGCAGCGCCTTGAGGTTCACCGACAGCGAGCGCACCTCGACGCTGAACGCCAGCTTCGCGCCGTTGCGGTCCACAATGGATCCGCGCTGGGCGGGGATGTCGATGCTCTGGGCTCGCTGCCGTTCGGCCGCGGCCGACAGCGCCGCGGCGTCGAACCACTGCACCTGCACCAGTTTCACGCCCGCGACGAGCAGCACGGCGACCAGCAGCAGGCGCACGGCGGAGAACCGGCTGCGGTGCCCGCCGTTGCCGCGGCGCGCGGCCGCGCTGCGTGTTCCGGCGGCGTACGTCCGGCGCGCGCTGCCCGCGGCGCGGGCGCGGACCTGGCTGCGGCCCGAAGCCATCACTGGCCGCCTCCCGGCTGGGCCGGCGGCTGCTCTTCGGCGGGCACGGCGGGCTGGTCGCCCTCGATCGGCGCGCCCTGCTGCGACTGCGTGCCCGCGGCGGGTGCGGCGGGCGGCGCGGCCGGCACCACCGGCGTGTCCGCCTTGGCCTTCTTGGGCTCGCCGACGAGCGAGGTCTTCCCGTCGGGACCGATGACGATCCGCGCCGGGTCACCGCCGGGCACCATGCCCAGCTGCTGCGCCGCGGGAGCCAGGAACGCCGGCGACTCGGCCTTGGCCACGTCGCGCTGCAGCTGTTCCTTCTGCTCGGCCAGCTTCCCGTTGGTGGTGCGCAGCTGCTCGAGCCGGTAGGAGTCGGCGATCGCCTGCGTCGTCAGCCACAGCGTGGTCGCCACGCCGGCGGCCAGCAGCGCCATCATCATCAGCACGAACGACGCGCGCGACTTCGGCAGCAGCAGCTTCAGCTTGAGCTTCGGCTTCTGCGGCGGCTCGGCGGGCCGGGCCTTCGGCTCCGGGCGCGCCTCGCGCTCCTTCAGCAGGTCGGCGCGCTGGGCACGACGCGCGTAGGCGCGCTCGGCCGCGGACGTGCGGCCGCGCGAACCCCGCCGCGACGGGGCCTGCGTCGGCTGCTGGTCCGGCTCGACGGCTTCCGTCGAGGTGCGGGCGGCCTCGGTGCGGCGGCCCCCCGTCGCCGGCGCGGCCCGGCGGCGTGAGGACTTCGCGGGAGCGGTCATCGCGGCTCTCCGATCCTCTCTGCGGCCCGCAGCCGCACCGAGGCGGCGCGCGGGTTCCGTTCGATCTCCTCTTCGCCGGCCTTTTCGGCGCCGCGCGTCAGGAGCTTCAGCTCCGGTCCGTGTCCCGGCAGCTCCACCGGGAGCCCTTCCGGGGTGCGGGACTTGGCGAGCTCGGCCAGCGCCTGCTTGACCAGCCGGTCCTCCAGGGACTGGTACGACTCGACGACGATCCGGCCCCCGGTTTTGAGGGCCCCCAACGCGGCGGGCATGGCCCGGCGGAGCACTTCGAGTTCGCCGTTGACCTCGATCCGCAGCGCCTGGAACGTGCGCTTGGCCGGGTGCCCGCCGGTGCGGCGGGTGGCGGCCGGGACGGCGTCGTAGAGCAGCTCGACCAGGCGCCCGCTGTTCGTGAAGGGCTCCTGTTCGCGAGCTTTGACGATGCTCTTGACGATTCGCTGCGCGAACCGCTCCTCGCCGTAGTCCCGCAGGATCCGGATCAGCTCGCCGGGCGCGTAGGTGTTGAGGACGTCGGCGGCGGTGAACCCGGTGGTGGGGTCCATCCGCATGTCGAGCGGGGAGTCCTTGGCGTAGGCGAACCCGCGTTCGGCGCGGTCCAGCTGCATCGACGAGACGCCGAGGTCGAACAGGATGCCGTCGGCCTTGGCGATCTTCAGCCCTTCGAGGGCTTCCGGGAGCCCGTCGTAGACCGTGTGCACGAAGTCGACGCGGTCGCCGTGGCGGGCCAGGCGTTCTTTCGACTTCTCGAGCGCGGCGGGGTCGCGGTCCAGCGCGACGAGCCGAAGCCGCGGGAAGGCCTCGAGGAGGGCGTCGGAATGCCCGCCGAGGCCGACGGTCGCGTCCACGAGGACGCCGTCGCGGTCGGTGAACACGGGAGTGAACAGCTCGACGATGCGCTCGAGCAGTACCGGGACGTGCTCGGTCATGGTTCCCTCCCCCTTTCTCGCCTGGGCGGCCCGGGGGAAATATGGCGGATGCCGTCAGGTCCCTGTCCGCCCGCTGCTGACCTGGTACCGGGGAAGGTGCACCAGGGCCATTGAGCGGACAGAGGCCTCACGGCATCCGGGTGGGCTTCCCCCGTCGGTGCGGGCGGCGGCGAACCTCTCGTCCCCCGACGACGAAGGTGCACCCCGACCGCACGCCTAGAAGACGCCCGGCAGTACTTCCTCTCGAGCCTTCGCGTAGCTGTCTTCGTGCTCCTCCAGGTAGCCCTGCCACGCTTGGGCGTCCCAGATCTCCAGCCTGGTGATCGCCCCGATCACCACGCACTCCTTGGTGAGCCCCGCGTAGCGGCGGAGCTCGGGCGCGATGGTGATGCGCCCCTGGCCGTCCGGACGTTGCTCGTCCGTGCCGGCGAACAGGTAGCGCTGGTAGGCCCGAACCGCCTCGTTCGTGAACGGGGCCTCGGCGACCTTGCGCGCCATCTGCTCGAACTCGGCGCGGGGGAAGACGAAGAGGCAGTGGTCCTGCCCCTTGGTAAGCATCAGCCCACCCGCCAAGGCGTCACGGAACTTCGCGGGCAGCGCGAGCCGCCCTTTGTCGTCCAGTTTCGGGGTGTGGGTGCCGAGGAACACGGCCTCCACCTCCCTACCGTCCACGGTGGCGAACCACCCCGGACGGCCACGGGGCTTCCCTTCCGCCCCACTGGCCACCACCGTACCCCACTTTTCACCACAGTCAACGCGACAAACGGGCAGACCACTCCGTCGTGTGTTCCGTTTGCGCAGGTCAGCAGGGTGGGGCCAGGTAGGGGGTGTGGTGGGGGACGGTGGTCAAGATCCCCCGCACCGAGGTCCGGAGCAACCTCAGCTGTACCCCGAACGTCCGCATAACGGCCGCGAAAGAACCCTCT
This sequence comes from Streptomyces sp. MN03-5084-2B, assembly GCA_033793495.1. GTDB lineage: Bacteria > Actinomycetota > Actinomycetes > Mycobacteriales > Pseudonocardiaceae > Amycolatopsis. Next base: position 55,306 of record JARAWT010000058.1, read on the forward strand.
CGCGCCCCGGTGGGGCCCAGTGGGGGGCGGAGGTGGCCCAAAGTGGGGAACCCGGCCGACCCTGCGTCAGTCCGGTGGGGCGAGGAGGGCGGTGACGCGGGTCGCGAGGCGGGTGCTGTCGACCGGGCTGACCGTCACCCACTCCTGCCCACCCCGGCCGGGAGTCTTCGTCGCGCAGTACGCGCCGACGTCGGTGTCGAACCACGTCAAGCCGCCCACGCGCTCCACCCGGCCCGACGCCGACCGGCGGCGCACGCTGAACTGCCCCGCCGCGTACACCGGACGCGCCTGGATCGCCCGGACCTCCTCGAGCTGCGCCGAGGCGGTGCCCGAAGCGGTGCCCGATGAGGAAGAAGAGAGCGTCGACGCCGGGAGGCTGATGCCGTACCCGGGGCCGGCCGCCAGCTCCGGCAGGACGTCGACGATCGCCGTGCCCAGCTCGCCCTCGCGGATCGAGTCCAGGGCGATCGTCTGCTCCGGCTGGGTCGCCAGCACCCCACGACGGCCGCGGACCGCCGTCACCGCTCGGAACGGCACGGATGCCGTCATGTCCGCCAGCGCTTCGCACGCGACGAACACGTCCCCGTCCGCGAGCAGCTCCAGCCGCGAAGCCAGCGCCGGCTCCAGCCGGGACCCGTCGTAAAGGCCCCGCGAGGCCAGGTTGTCGTAGACGGCCTTGCGCACCTCGGCGCGTTCGGCGTCGGTCACGCCGACGCTGCGGACGCTCAGCGGTTCCGGCGGGCGGTCGTGGCCGAGGTCGGTCCAGAGGATGTCGAACGCCGACGCCGAAACCCGGATCAAGCCCGCCCCAGCGCCGGCGGGGCGGGGAACGTCTCGGCGGGCACGTGGCCGCGCAGCGCGGTGTCCCGCGTCCGGAGGACGTCGATGGCCTTCTGCCGCGCGGCCTCCGCCTCGGCGCGGCGAGCCGCCATCGCCCCGGCCAGCCCGGCCAGGACGAACACGCTCCCGCTGGACGCCGCGTCGCGGATCATCGACGCCGGGTCGTAGGTCACCGGCGGCGGCATGTCGGCCCGGGCCCGCGCGGCCACCTCCGCCTGCGCCCCGACCGCCTGGCCGACCGACGCCGAGACGGCGGCGGAGTGCGAGAGCCACTGCGCGGCCCGGCCCAGCGCCGCCCGCGCCGCGTCGCCCGCCTGCCCGCGCCAGTGCTCGTCCGACGACGCGACCAGCGCGGCGACGTCGGCGGTGGACTCCTGCAGCCGCTTGGCGAGCCCGTCCCAGCGCGCGCCCGCCTCGCCCGCGGCGACCGGGTCGTTGCCGCGGACGACCTCCGCGGCCATCGCCTCGTGGCTGTAGGCCTCGTACCGCGCGGTGGCAACGGGTGGTTCGGGCACGGCGCACCTCCTCGTCAGGGTCAGGGCAGCTTGGGTTCGACGAGCCCGGCCACCGTGCCCGCGCGGCGGCACGCGAGCGGGGTGTCCGAGAAGCCGGTGTTGCTGACGTCGATCTGCACGCTGGCTCCGTCGCCGACCCCGATGAGCACGGCGCAGGTGCCGTCGGCGGCCTTCTTGTCGGCGACCTTCAGCGCCGGGTGGCGGCCGACCGTGGTCTTCGTGACGTTCTTCTTGGCGACGTCGAGATCGGCCAGCCCGTCGGTGGCGCTGAGGGTCACCGTGACACCGAACGTGCCGGGCACGCTCCAGTCGCACGCGCGGGCGCCGGCGATCTCCTTGGGCTTGCCGAGGACACTGATCCCGGCGGTCGACCGGTCCTGCGGGCCGAGCAGTGCGCAGGGGTCGAGCGCGGCGAGGCCGGTCCAGGCGACCGGCGGGGGTGGGACCGTGGCGGACACGGACGAGTGACCGGCGGAGGCCGGCTCCGCGGCCGGGGGCCGGCCGCAGCCACCGGTCAGGAGAACAAGGAGAAGGACGGGCACGAGCCACCGGACCGCCCGCCGCCGCTCACCCACCGGTGCAGTCCACGCCTTCGGCCGCCTGTTCGTCCGCGTGCCGGTACTTCGCCAGCGCCTCGCCGATCCGCCGCTTGAGCGTCTCCAGCTCCCGGCCGAACGCCGTCAGCTGCTGCACCGCCGAGCCCTGGCCGCCGATGCCGTACTCCGCCATGAACTCGCCGATTTCCCCGGCGTATCCGCCGCCCAGCGGCACGGTCCGGCCGAGCACCTTGGCTTCACGCACCATCTCGCCGACGACGTCCTGCAGCCGGCCGAGCTTCGCGTAGGCGTCCGTGGCCAGCTCCGGCGCGACCGCGAAGCCGCGCGCGTCGTAGGGCAGCACCTCGCTCATAAGCGGTTACGCCTCTCCGTAGCCGGGCGACCTCGAACCGCAGCATACGACAGAGCGGGGTGTCAGCGGGAGCACCCAGAATCGGGTGAATACCCACCCGTTCGGGGTATCGTCGCTGCTTGCGCAGTGTCATCGCGGGGTTCCACCCCCCGGTTCGCCCGGGTTTGACACACTGGGTGGAAGGCTGGTCGCTGCGCGCGGACAGCAGCGAGGGGGCCGTTCGGCCCGGCCGGGCGCACAATGCGCGCGGCCATGCGCCACCAGGAGGTCGAGTGACGTCGAGAATCCAGTCTGCCGCGCCCGGATCGGGCGAGCAGGCATCCGGGCGGCCGCCTTACCCGGCGGAGCCCGCGGGCAACGGCCGGGTCCACGGTCACGCCGGCAGAGTGCCGCTGGACGAGCTGCACGACACCGCCCGGCGGATCGCCGCCAACGTCGAGCGCGTGCTGGTCGGCAAGCCCGACGTCATCCGGATCGCGCTGGTCACCCTGCTCGCCGAAGGCCACCTCCTGGTCGAAGACGTGCCCGGGGTCGGGAAGACGTCGCTGGCCAAGGCCCTCGCCCGGTCGATCGACTGCACGGTCAGCCGCATCCAGTTCACGCCCGACCTGCTGCCGAGCGACGTCACCGGCGTCTCCATCTACAACCGCCAGTCCGGCGAGTTCGACTTCCGGCCCGGCCCGGTGTTCGCGAACATCGTGGTGGGCGACGAGATCAACCGCGCGTCGCCGAAAACGCAGTCGGCGCTGCTGGAGTGCATGGAAGAGCACCAGGTCACCGTCGACACCTCGACCTACCGCCTCGAGCAGCCGTTCATGGTCATCGCGACCCAGAACCCGATCGAGATGGAAGGCACCTACGCCCTTCCCGAGGCCCAGCGCGACCGGTTCACCGCGCGCGTCTCCATCGGCTACCCCGACCAGCAGGCCGAGCTGGCCATGGTCGACGAGCACGCCGGCCACAACCCCCTCGAGGACCTGCAGCCGGTGTCCGACGGCGAGACCGTGCACAGGCTGATCGAGACGGTCCGCGCCGTGCACATCGCGCCGGAGGTCCGCCGGTACGCCGTCGACGTCGTCGCGGCCACCCGGGGCGTCCCGGAGATCCGGCTCGGTGCCTCCCCGCGGGCCACGCTGCACCTCGTCCGCGCGGCCCGGGCGCAGGCCGCGCTGTCGGGCCGCGACTACGTGGTGCCGGACGACCTGCACACGGTGGCCGTCCCGGTACTGGCGCACCGCCTGGTGCTGACCACGGAGGCCCACGCGGCCCGCCGGTCGGCGACCGACGTCGTGCGCGCGGTGCTGCACCGGGTGCCGGTGCCGCAGGGCACCCGGCCCTAGCCGGTGACATCCGGGGCTTCGCCACCCGAACCCCGAAGAATTGTTCTGGCGCCGAAGGGGAAGAGAACGGCATGCTGCGTGCCCTGTCCGGCCTGACCACCCGCGGCCGCTGCCTCCTGGCCGCGGGGATCGCCGCCGCGGTGTGCTCGTTCGTGCTCAACGAACGCGACCTGCTGCGGGTCGCGGTGTTCGTGGTGGCGCTGCCGCTGCTGGTCGCCGCGTTCATCTCGGCGACGCGGCTGCGCATCGGCGCCACCCGCGCGCTGCGCCCGCAACGGGTCGCGGTCGGCGGCAACAGCGAGGTGCAGCTGGAGCTGTGGCGCAGCGGGCGGCTGCCCGCCGGCGAGATCCTCCTCGAGGACGGCGTGCCGTACGCGCTGGGCTCGCGGCCGCGGTTCGTCGTCGAGCGGCTCCCGCACGACCGGCGGGTGGCCCTGCGCTACCCGCTGCAGCCGGTGCTGCGCGGGATCCAGCAGGTCGGGCCGCTGCGCGCGACGATCACCGACCCGTTCGGCCTGTGCGAGTTCGAGCGTGAGCTGATCGGGCACACGCGGCTGGTCGTGGTACCCCGCGTGGTGTCGCTGTGGGGCCTGCCGAGCGGCGCGGGCATCGGCGTCGGCGACGACGGCACGGTCCGGCTGCACGCCGGGCAGGGCGAGGCCGACGTGATCGTCCGCCAGTACCGCCAGGGCGACGACCTGCGGAAGGTGCACTGGCGGTCGACGGCCCGGCGCGACGAGATCATGGTCCGCGTCGAGGAACGCCCGTGGCGCGGCGGCACGACGGTGCTGCTGGACCACCGGGCGGCCGCCCACCACGGCACCGGCCCGGCGGCCAGCCTGGAGTGGGCGGTGTCGTTCGCGGGGTCGGCGGCGCTGCACCTGCGCCGCTCGGGCCACCGCGTCCGGCTGGTGAGCGAGCACGGCGTCACGCTGGCGGACACCCCGGGCGACGGCGGCGACCACTACGACCACGTCGTGCTCGACGCGCTGGCGGCGCTGCAGCCGGCGCACCAGCGCGACATCACCCTGGCCGGCGACCCGGCCGAGGGGCAGGAGCTGATCGCGGTGCTCGGCACGGTGAGCACGGAGGCGGTGCACGAGCTGACCCAGTACCGCCCGCGCGGCATCAGGAGCCTGGCGGTCCTGCTGGACACGCCGACGTGGTCGGCGGGGGTGAGCGCCCCGGAGCAACGAGCGGCGGCGACGGAGGACTCGGCGGCGCTGCTGCGCGCGGCGGGCTGGGGCGTGATCATCGCCGGGCCCGGCTCGCCGATGCCCCAGGTGTGGGCGGAGCTGTGCCGCAGCGCTGCCCGCCGCGGCACGCTGATCGGGGGCCCGCGATGAGCACCGCCGCACCGCCGCGCAAGTTCGAGCAGCCCTCGGCGCGCCCGGAACGTCCGCTTTCCGCCTGGCGCAGCAGCGTTCTCGCCCCCGTCGCCGCCGGCATCGCCACCCTCTGCGCCGCCACCTCGGTGACCAGCGTCGTCTCCGGGCTGGCCTGGTTCGGGTACCTGTTCGTCGCCGTCCTGCTCATCGGGGCCGCCGGGCTGGCTCTCCGCTCGCTGCAGGTGCCGACCGTCCTCGTCGGCTTCGGGCAGCTGCTCGTCCTGCTCTTCCTCATCACCGGCGCCTTCACCACGCACGGGATCCTGCAGGTCATCCCCGGCCCGGAAGCGTTTTCCGAGATCGGGACCACGCTGTCGAGCGCCGCCGAGCAGATCCGCGTCGGCCTGCCTCCGGTCGAGGGCAGCCAGCCGATCCTGTGCCTCGTCACCATCCTCATCGGGCTGGTCGCCGTCCTCGTCGACACGCTGACCGTGGCCGCCGCCGCGCCCGCCGCGACCGGGCTCGTGCTGCTCTGCGTCTACGCCGTGCCGGCCGCACTGAGCGAGGACATGCTGCCGTGGTGGACGTTCCTGCTCGGCGGGGCGGCCTTCGCCGGCCTGCTGGCCGTCGACGGCAACCACCGGCACCGGCGCTGGCGCACCCGGGAGGCGCCGGGACGCAGCGGCAAGCCGGGCGTGCTGTCCGCGCCGGTCGCGGTCGTCTGCGCGGCGATCGTGCTCGGCCTGCTGGGCGGGGCGATCACCTGGGTCGGCACCGTCGGGCGGATGCCGTTCGGCGACGGCGGCAACGGCCCCGGGGCTGGCTCCGGCGGCTTCGGCATCCAGCCGTTCACCGAGCTGCGCGGCATGCTCGACCAAGGCGCCAACCGCGAGCTGTTCAAGGTCCGCGGCCTCGGCACCGACCGGCGGCTGCTGCGCGCGATGACGCTGGACACCTACTACCCCAACAAGGGCTGGGGCCTGCACGACGAAGGCCGTTCGCAGCAGGGCGTCCCGGTCGGGCCGCAGCTGCCGCCCGCCCCGGGCGACGACGGCACCGGCACCGCACGCCGGATCGACATCGAGCCGGCCAGCTGGCGGGACAACTGGCTGCCGATGTACGGCGCGCCGCGCATGATCGACGGCGCGGGCACCGGCTACCTCTACGACCAGGTCAGCGGCACGGTGTTCACCACCCGCAGCGAGGCCCCGCCGGCGTACACCGAATACGCGTCGCTGAAGGAGCCGACGGCCGCGGAGCTGAAGGTGACACCGCGCGTCGACGACCTGCCGCCGCGCTACCTCCAGATCGACCAGGTCGACCAGCGCGTCCGCGCGAAGACCGAGCAGCTGGTCACCGGCTCGTCCAACGACTTCGACCGGGCCACGGCGATCTGGCGCTACTTCACGGCGCAGAACGGGTTCGTCTACGACACGAAGACCTCGCCGGCGAACGACCCCGACGCGCTCGCCGACTTCATCCTCAAGGGCAAGCGCGGCTTCTGCGAGCAGTTCGCGTCGGCGATGGCCGTGATGCTGCGGGTGGCGGGTATCCCGTCGCGGGTGGCGATCGGCTTCACGCCGGGCGTGCAGGTCAACGACTACCTGTCGATCACCACCCAGGACGCGCACGCGTGGGTCGAGGCCTACTTCGGTGGCAAGGGCTGGGTGACGTTCGACCCGACGCCGCTGTCCGACGGCCGCGGCATCACCCCGTCGTACCTGCAGGCCGGCCCGCAGAACGGCAACCAGCCGGACGACACCCAGGTGGCGCCGAGCACGGTCCAGTCGAGCGCGGCGCCGACCGGCGCCCCGCGCGACAACCAGCCGAACCTCCCGGAGCAGAAGGCCCAGAACGCTTCGAGCGGCGACGACTGGCTGTTCACCATCGCGCTGGCGCTCGCCGCACTGGGTGCGGGAGCGCTGGTCGCCGGCGCGGTGCTGCGGCGGCTGCTGAACCGCAGGCGTCCGCGGCCGGGAGGCGGTGCTCCGGCGGACGGGCCTGCCGAAGGTGACCGGAGCGAAGGCGCGCTGCTGGTGAGAGCGCCGGCGCCGGTCGCGGCGCCGTCCCGGTTCGAAGCGCTGCTCGGCTGGCTGCCGCTGCTGGGGGTGGCGCTCTGGATCACCGCACTGGGCCTGCTCGCGGCCACGGTGGCCTGGTGGCTCGGGGTGCTGGTGGTGCTCCTGCAGCTGCTGGTGGCGGGCCCGGCGCTGGCTCGCGAGGTCCTCCGCCGGCGACGTCTGCAGCGCATCGTCCAGCAGCAGCCGGGCGCGGCGGACGCGGCGTGGGCGGAGCTGCGCGCGGAGTGCGCGGACCGCGGGCTCCCGATCCCGAGCAGCGACACGGTTCGCGTGGCAGGCCAGAAGCTGGCGGCCAAGCACCACCTCGACGACGAGGGCCGGGCCGGCCTCCGGACGGTCATCGGCGTGCTGGAGCGGTCGTGGTACGGCGAGGACGACACGCCGCAGCCAGAGCTCTCGCCGTCCTTCGACGGCCTGCGGCGGAGCCTCCGCCGCAACGCGCCGCTTTCCTGGAAGGGAAAGCTGTTCCCCCGTTCGGTCTTCCGCAACCGCGACTGACCCACCGCTCACTCACCGACACATCGCCGGTGCCCCACCAGGCATCTCACGTGACCAGGCAGGCATCACGCGTGATCAGGCGGGCATCACACGTGACCAGCGGGGCATCACGGCGATGCCCGGATGATCACGCGAGATGCCCCTCCAATCACGCGAGTTCCGCCTTCGATCACGTGGGTTCCGCCTTCGATCACGTGGGTTCCGCCTTCGATCACGTGAGTTCGGGGTTCCGTCACCCGAGTTCCGGAGCTGATCGCGTGCGCAGGGGTCCACGGCTCGGGGTGGAAGCGGGGTCACCCGTGTGGGGGTCACCCACTGTCACCGCAGGCGGACAGGGGGCTGTGAGGCCGATGAGCACACAAGAAGATCCGCGTTCCGCCTGGTCGGCGGGACGCGGATCTCGTGGTCTTGCGGCGCTACTGCTCCTCGAAGCGCTGGCGGAAGCGCTCCTCCATCCTCTGGGTGAAGGAACTCCGGCGACCTGACGGCTTGCCGCCGCGGGTCCCTGGTCCACCGGCCTTGCCGTCTCCGTCGGCGCCGTGCCGAATCGATGTGACGGCCATCATGACTCCGAAGAACATCACGAGGAACCCGAGCACGCTGATCAGCGGGATGTCGGCCACCCGGAACTGCGGCACCACCACGCCCAGCACCAGCAGGGCCACGCCCACTACGAACAGGGCGATGCCCTGAATACGCCGTCGGCGAGCGGGGCGACGCAACCGGGTGCCACGCACCGTGGATGCGAACTTGGGGTCCTCGGCATAGAGCTCGCGCTCGATCTGATCGAGCAGCCGCTGCTCATGCTCGGAGAGTGGCATCTTTCCTCCTCCGGCACAGCTGTCGCGGGCGCCGGGCCGCGCAACGTCCTGGACCCAACAGCCAACCCCAGGCGGGGTGGCACTGTCCAGGATACGAGGCCCGCGCCCGCACGACTACCCGATCCCGCATCCAGAAGGGATCGAATTGGGCTAAATCCCGCCCGGAGGGCGTTGCGGACGGTCACCGTCGCCGATCGTGACCGTTTTTCCGCTCCACCGCCGTTGTGGGGGAACGTCGCCGAGTCCAAGATCACCGTCCGTACCGTCACCCCTCCCGCGGTCCCAGCAAGGACGCGGGCCGCACCGCCGCTGAACCGAACTTCGACCGCGCGACGTCGGCCGCCACCTCCGCGTCCCGCCAGCGCGGTGCCGGGGAGTCGAACACCAGCTGCTCCCCTGCCTCCCCCGTGTCGAGCCCTTCGACGCGGACGCCGATCAGCCGCACCGCCCCGGTCGGCGCGTGCTCGGTGAGCAGCGCCACGGCCACCGCGTGGATCTCGCGCGCCACGTCCGTCGGCGAGACCAGCGTGCGGGCCCGGGTGATCGTCCGGAAGTCCGCGAACCGCACCTTGATCGAGACCGTCCGGCCACGCACGCCCCGCTCCCGCAACGTCGCCCCCACGCGCGAAGACAACCGCAGCAGTTCGAGCCCGAGCGCGGCCCGGTCGTGCAGGTCGACGTCGAAGGTGTGCTCCGCGCCGATCGACTTCTCGGGCGAGTCGACCACCACCGACCGCTCGTCCACGCCGTGCGCGAGCCGGTACAGGTGCTCGCCCACCGCCACCCCCAGCGACTTCTTCAGCCGCTCCGGCGGGAACGCGGCGACGTCGGCGATCGTGGCCAGGCCCAGGCGCCGCAGGTGCTCCTCGGTCCGCGCGCCGACGCCCCACAGCGCCGACACCGGCAGCGGGTGCAGGAACGCCAGGGTCTCCGCCGCCGGCACGACGACCATGCCGTCCGGCTTCGCCATCCCCGACGCCAGCTTCGCGACGAACTTGACCTTCGCCACCCCCACCGAGCAGGTGATCCCGTGCTCGGCCGCGACCCGCGAGCGGATCTCCGCGCCCAGCGACGCCGGTGTCGCGCCCAGCCGCCGCAACGCCCCGCTGACGTCCAGGAACGCCTCGTCCAGGCTGAGCGGCTCGACCAGCGGCGTCAGTTCGCGGAAGATCCCCATCACGCCGCGGGACACCGACCCGTACAGCCCCGACGTCGGCGGGATGTTGATCAGCTGCGGGCACAGCCGCTTCGCCGTCGAGAACGGCATCGCGGAGCGCACGCCGAACTTGCGCGCCGGGTAGTTCGCCGCCGCCACGACGGCCCGCGGCCCGCCCCCGGACACCACGACCGGCTTGTCCGCGAGCTCGGGCCGGGTCCGCAGCTCCACCGACACGAAGAACGCGTCCATGTCGACGTGCAGCAGCCCGCACCCGGTGTCGTCCGGCGCCGGCTCTCCCGGCCGGACGCGGAACCGGCCCATCCCGCCCGGCAACTCGGCATTTCGTCCCACACGAGGACGCTACCGCGAGCCACCGACAGTTTCGGACGACCGGCGAAGACCCAGGTCAGGCCGGGCGCGCCACCGCGTGCAGCCGGCCCGCGACGTCCCGCAGCGCCGGCGTCCCCGCCGCCACCCGCTCGAACTCCGCCAGCTCGTCGTCCCGGACGTCGCCGGTGACGAGGTCCGAGATCACCCGGTCGCCCTGCAGCAGGGTGACTTCCAGGCCGGCGGCCTCCAGGTCGGCCCGCAACCCGGCGGTGGAGAAGCGCCGCAGCACCGTGTCGCCCGGGACGACCCCGTCGGCGCTCTCGAGCAGCTGCCGGGCCTCGCCGACGCGGCCCGCCAGCGCGCGGTGGAACGCCGCCGCGTGCCGGTTCGCGACCAGCACCGACACCGCGCCACCCGGCGCGACCGCCGTGGCCAGCGCCGACAGCACCGCCGCCGGGTCGTCGACGATCTCCAGCAGCCCGTGCGCCAGCACCAGGTCGGCCGAGCCGGCCTCGACGTACCGGCCCAGCGCGTCGGAGTCGTCCGCGACCACCGTGATCAGCTCGGAGACGCCCTCTTCCTCGGCCCGGCGCTGCAGCGTGGCCAGCGCGTTCGGGCTCGGCTCGACGACGGTCACCCGGCAGCCCGCGGCCGCGAACGGCACCGCCCAGCCACCGCTGCCGCCGCCCACGTCGACGACGCTCGGGTGCTCGGCGCCCCGGGCGCGGGCGGCCTTCAGCTCGGCCTCGAGCACCCGGCGGACGGCGCCCGAACCCCGGGCGGCCACGGTCTCCGTCTTCATGTCGCACAGGGTAGTGCCCGCCCCCGCC
>JARAWT010000059.1:0-65700 GCA_033793495.1 Streptomyces sp. MN03-5084-2B
CGAGACAGCACCAGGCGCAGGCCCAGTGCCAGCTCGGGGTCCGGTGTTCCGGACGGCCGATCACCCGGGGATGCTGCCGCCCGGAACACCGGACCCCGAGCTGGCACTGGGCCTGCGCCTGGTGTGCGCGGCGGCGGTGCTGATCGCCCTCACGCTGGCGTACCTGACGTTCGCCCGCCACCAGGACGAGCCGCTGGCCATGGCGTGCCTGCCCGGGATCGTGGTGACCGGGGTGATCCTGCGGCACCTGGTGGTGACGCTGCCCGGAGTGACGCGCATCCAGCCGGCGGCGCGGGTGGTCCCGGGCGCGGGGGCGTGGGTGCTGCTGGTGTCGGGCGTGGCGATGACGGCGACCGGTCTCGCGGCGGCGTTCGCGGTGCGCCGAGCAGGCTGAGCGGCCGCCTCCCGCCTGCCCTCGATGTCTTGGAGGAGTCAGTCAAGACGCTCGGCGTGGCGAGGCGCCCGTGGGCCGCCGCGCTCGCGTGGCGACCACCTCCCCGCCTGTCCCCGGAGGCGGTCGAGGACTGCCCGCAGCTGCTAAACTCGTTTCATGCCGCAACGAAACGAAGCCGCTGAACTCGCCCGGGCCGTCATGGAGCTCATCGACCACGGGCATCGGCGGATTTCGCGGCGCATCGACCTCACCCGGCTCCGCGTGGCCGGGCTGCTCGCCGCCCAGGGCCCGATGCGGCCGCGGGACATCGCCGCCGCACTCGACCTCACCGCCTCCGCCACCAGCCGGCACCTCACCGCGCTCGAGCGGGAAGGGGCCGTGGCCGTCGAACCGGATCCGGACGACTCGCGCACCTTCCTCGCCGGCGTCACCGCCGACGGCCGCGCCGGTGCCGACGCCGCCGTCGAAGCCGGTGCCGCCGTCTTCGCGCGCGTCATCGCCGACTGGCCGGACGAAGACGTCGCCGCCGCGCGCGTCCTCGTCAGCCGGCTCAACGAGGCCTGGGCCCGGCACCACGACAGCGCCTCGGCGCCCGCCGTCCCGCGCTGGCAGCGGGCTCGCGGTAAGGACGCATGACCGTGGTACCGCCGAACCGGCCGAAGCCCGTCCAGGCCGCCCGGGTGCTGCTGGCCCTCGTCGGGCTCAGCCACCTCCTCGTCCCGGTCGTCATGGCGGCTCGGGAAGACGCCTTGCGCGATCAGATCGCCGCGCAGCACCCGGACTTCGGCACCGGCGCGGTCGCGCGCTCAGCCGATGTCGCCGTGCTTTCCGGCGCCGTCTTCCACGGCGTTCTGTTCGTCCTCTGTGTCCTCCTCGCCGTCAAGCTCGCCACGGACCGTCCGTGGACGCGCCAGCTCACCACCGTCTCCCAGCTGCTGTCCGTGGTCTTCGGCTTCGTCTCCTGGTCGTCCTCGCCGATGTTCCACGCCGTCATCCCGGTGGCCGCCGCCCTGCAGGTCGCCGTCGTCGTGCTGCTCTGGCTGCCACGATCTTCGCGGGCGCGGGTCTAGCCGTTCACCGCCTTCCGGCCGAGGAACGCCGCCAGCCGGCCGGCCGCCGTCGCGTCCGGGGGTGGCGTGACCTCCGGCCCGAACGGCCCGCCCGGCTGCCGGGGTGTCGCGCCGAACCGGGAGCGCCACTGCTCCAGCGCCCGCGATGCGAGCTCGGGTGCCAGGTCCGTCGGCTGTCCTGTCGCGTCCGCGATGTCCCAGCCGTGGGCCAGGTACTCGTTCACCCGCATGTGCACCAGGAACACCCCGGGCACCTCACCGAGCGGTGTCGTCACCTGCCGCGCGAACAACCCCGGCGTGGCCAGCACCGCCCGGGCCGCCGCCACCGAAGCGGCGAACGCCTCGGCCGGCGAGGCACCCAGGTAGTCGCCGTCCGGGGCCGGTGGGCCCGTGCCCGCCCAGAACGCCACCTTGGCGTTGCCGTGCGCCAGGTGGTTCACCACCGCGCGCACGTCCCAGTCCGGGCACGCCGTAGGGAGCGCCCACTGGCCGGCCCGGACCGCGGCGACCAGGCCGGTCACCGTCGAAGCCGCGAGGTCGAAGTCGTCGAGTGCAGTCATGGGCGCAGTGTGCCGACCACCACCGACAAAAATTCACGACAGCAGCGCCACGCACTCCACGTGGTGGGTCATCGGGAAGGCGTCGAAGGCCCGCAGATCGGTCAGCGAGTATCCATGCGTGCCGAAGAACGCCAGGTCACGGGCCAGAGCCGCCGGGTCGCACGCGACGTACACAATCCGATCGGGTGAACCCGCCACGATCGACTCCACGACCGCCTTGCCCGCGCCCTTGCGCGGGGGGTCCAGCACGACGACGTCGACGGGCTTCTCGGCCGACGCCAGCTCGTGCTCCACCCGCCCCGCGCGCCACGAAACCTGCGGCAGGTCCGCGAGGTTGCGCTCGCCGTCGGCGACCGCGCGCCGGCCGGACTCGACCGCCAGCACGCGGCCCGCCGGCCCCACCTGGCCCGCCAGCACCGACGCGAACAGCCCGACCCCCGCGTAGAGGTCCCATGCCGTGCCGCCGGAAGGAGCCTCCGCCCACTCCCCCACGACCGCGGCCAGCGTCGAGGCCGCCGCCGGGTGGACCTGCCAGAACCCGTGCGCGTCGAGACGCCAGTCGCGGCCCGCCGCGTGCTGGACCGCGACCCCGCCGGTCAGCTGCCGGGCCCGGACCTTCCCCCGCACCGTCGACAGCTCCCGCACGTGGATCCCGCCGTCGCCGTCGGTCGTGACCTCCAGCTCGCTGCCCGGCCGCCAGCGCCGCGCCAGGACGTCGTCGAGCTCGCCGGGGACGGCGATCGGGCAGTCGTCCAGGGCCACCACGCGGTGGCTGTGGTGCGCGCGCAGCCCGGCGCGCCCGTCGCGCCCGGCGACCAGCCGGACCCGGCTGCGCCAGTCCAGCGGCCCGCCGTCGAGGGCCTCCACGACGACCTCGCGCTCGATCCCGGCCAGCCGCTGCAGCTGCTCCGCGACCACCGCCGCCTTCAGCGAGCGCTGGTGGTCCGGGTCGGCGTGCTGCCAGTCGCAGCCGCCGCAGCCACCCGGCACGGCCAGCGGGCACGGCGGCGGAACCCGGTGCGGGGACGGGGAAAGCACCTCGACGGCGTCGCCGCGGCAGAACGAGCCGCCGTTGTCCTCGGTGACCTCGACGCGGACCTGTTCGCCCGGCAGCGCGTGCCGCACGAACACGACCCGCCCCTCCGCGCGGGCGACGCAGTGGCCGCCGTGCGCCACCGCGCCGACCTCGACCTCGAGGACGCGGCCCAGCCAGCTGGTCATTCGGCAGGCTCCTTGGGCTTGGGCGCCGCGATCGGCTTCCCGTTGGGCGAGAACCCGCGGCGGACGTCACCCGCGGCCGGGCGTTCGTTCCGGACCCGCGCGGCCGCCTTGGCCGAGGACTCCAGCTGCCACGGCACGCTCGCCACGATCACGCCGGACTGGAACAGCAGCCGGCCCTTGAGCCGCAGCGCGCTCTGGTTGTGCAGCACCTGCTCCCACCAGTGCCCGACCACGTACTCCGGGATGAACACGGTGACCACGTTGCGCGGGTTGTCACCGCGCACGCGCTTCACGTAGTCGAGAACGGGCTTCGTGATCTCGCGGTAAGGCGACTCGACCACCTTCAGCGGCACCTTGAAGTTGTGGGCGTCCCATTCGGCGGTGAGCCTCCGCGTGTCGGCGTCGTCCACATTGACCGTCACGGCCTCGAGCACGTCCGGGCGCATCGCCTTGGCGTAGGCCAGCGCACGCAGCGTCGGCCGGTGCAGTTTGGACACCAGCACGATGGCGTGGTTGCGCGAGGGCAGCACGGTGGGCGTGTCGCCGAGTTCCTTCAGCTCGTCGGCGACCCGGTCGTAGTGGCGCCGGATCGCCGTCATCAGCACGTAGATCGCCACCATCGCGGCGATCGCGATCCACGCGCCCAGCAGGAACTTCGTGATCAGCACGATCACCAGCACGGTGGCGGTCATGGTCAGGCCGATCGCGTTGACCGTCTGCGAGCGCCGCATCCGCCGCCGCACGCCCGGGTCGGTTTCCCTGGCCAGCAACCGGTTCCAGTGCCGGATCATGCCCGCCTGGCTGACCGTGAACGACACGAACACGCCCACGATGTAGAGCTGGATGAGCCGGGTCACCTCGGCGTCGAAGGCGATGATCAGCACCAGGGCGAAGGCGGCCAGGAACAGGATGCCGTTGGAGAAGGCCAGCCGGTCGCCGCGCGTGTGCAGCTGCCGCGGCAGGTAGCGGTCCTGCGCCAGGATCGAGCCCAGCACCGGGAAGCCGTTGAACGCGGTGTTCGCCGCCAGCAGCAGGATGATGCCGGTGGAGAAGGAGATGTAGTAGAACGCCGGCGGGAAGTCCGCGAACACCGCGTGCGCGATCTGCGCGACGATCGTCTTCTGCTCGTAGCCGGCGGGCGCGCCCTCGAGCTGCCGCGCCGGGTCCTCGGCGAACTTGACGTCGGTGATCGTGGCCAGGGTGATGATGCCGACCAGCATGGTGACCGCGAGCACGCCCATCAGCAGCAGCGTGGTGGCGGCGTTCTTCGACTTCGGCTTCTGGAACGCCGGGACGCCGTTGCTGATCGCCTCCACCCCGGTCAGCGCGGCGGCGCCGGAGGAGAACGCCCGCAGCACCAGGAACGCGTACCCGACGCCCGCGAAGGTGCCTTCGGCCGTCAGCGTGAACCCGGCGCTCTCGGCCTTCATCTCGGTGCCGGTGGCCGCCTGCACCAGGCCCCAGGCGACCATGACGAGGATGCCGATGATGAACCCGTATGTCGGGATTGCGAAGGCCTTGCCCGACTCGCGGATGCCGCGCAGGTTCAGCGACGTCAGCACGACCACGATGACGATCGAGGCGAGCACCTTGTGCTGCGCGACCCACGGGACGGCCGAGCCGATGTTGGCCACACCGGACGAAGTGGACACCGCGACCGTGAGGACGTAGTCGACCAGCAGCGCGCTCGCGACGGTGAGGCCGAACTTGCCGCCCAGGTTCGTGTTGGCGACCTCGTAGTCGCCACCGCCGCTGGGGTAGGCGTGGACGTTCTGCCGGTAGGAGGCGACGACGACCAGCATGACCAGGGCGACCATGATGCCGATCCACGGCGCCAGCGCGTACGCGGACAGCCCGGCGACGCTCAGCGTCAGGAAGATTTCTTCCGGGGCGTAGGCGACGCTCGAGAGCGCGTCCGACGCGAAGATCGGCAGCGCGATGCGCTTGGGCAGCAGCGTGTGGGACAGCCGGTCACTGCGGAACGGACGTCCGAGGACCAGGCGTTTCAGCACGGTCGGGAACTTCGACACCACGGAAGCGTAACGGGCGAGGGGCACGGTAGGTTCGGCGCTGGTAGATAGGGGTAGGTACGGACGGGTAACCGCCGAGGAGGAGGCAGGGCGTGCACGTGGTGATCATGGGATGCGGCCGGGTCGGCGCGTCCCTGGCCGCTGCGCTGGAGCGGCTCGGCCACGAGGTGGCCGTCATCGACAAGAACCAGCAGGCGTTCCGCCGGCTCGGCAGCGACTTCCACGGCCAGCAGGTCGTCGGCGTCGGCTTCGACCGCCGGGTGCTGATCGAAGCCGGCATCGAACGGGCCGGCGCGTTCGCGGCGGTGTCCAGCGGAGACAACTCGAACATCATTTCGGCGCGCGTCGCGCGGGAGAACTTCGGCGTCGAGCACGTCGTCGCGCGGATCTACGACCACAAGCGCGCGGCCGTGTACGAGCGGCTGGGCATCCCCACGGTCGCGACCGTGCCGTGGACGACCGACCGGTTCCTGCGCAGCCTGCTGCCGGACGGCGTCGCGTCGGCGTGGCGTGACCCGTCGGGCAACGTCGCGCTCCTGCAGCTGCCGCTGCACGAGGGCTGGGTCGGGCACTCGGTGAAGTCCCTGCAGGAGGCGACCGGCGCGCGGGTGGCGTTCATCATGCGCTTCGGCACCGCGGTGCTGCCCGACACGAAGACGGTGCTGCAGGCCGACGACGTCGTGTGGGTGGCCGCGCGGTCCGGCACCGTCACCGACGTGACCAGTGTGGCCCACCGCGAACCGGAGGACGAGGCATGAGGGTCGCGATTGCGGGCGCCGGGGCGGTCGGCCGTTCCATCGCCGCCGAGCTGATCGACGGCAGGCACCAGGTGATGCTGATCGAGCGCGAGGCCGACCAGTTCGAGCCGCACGCGGTCGAGCAGGCCGACTGGGTCCTCGGCGACGCCTGCGAGGTGTCGATCCTGGAGGAGTCCGGGATCGAGCAGTGCGACGTCGTCATCGCCGCGACCGGCGACGACAAGGCGAACCTGGTGGTCTCGCTGCTGGCGAAGACGGAGTTCGCGGTCCGGCGCGTGGTGGCCCGGGTGAACAACCCGGCCAACGAGTGGCTGTTCACCGACGCCTGGGGCGTCGACGTGGCGGTCTCGACCCCGCGGATGCTCGCGGCCATGGTCGAGGAGGCGGTCAGCGTCGGCGACCTGGTGCGCCTGATGACGTTCCGGCAGAGCAACGCGAACCTGGTCGAGCTGACGCTGCCGGCGGAGACGCCGCTGGCCGGCAAGCCGGTGAGCGAGCTGACCCTGCCCCGGGACGCGGCCCTGGTGACGATCCTGCGGGGCGACCGGGTGATCGTCCCGCAGCCGGAGGACCCCCTGGAGCCGGGCGACGAGCTGCTGTTCGTGGCGACCGCGGACGTGGAGCCGGAGATCCGGACGGCGCTCGGGTACTGAGGCGGCCGGAGAAGGCCCTCGGCGGGGTTCGCCGGGGGCCTTTTTCGCGGCTGGGCTCGGTGGGTGGGAGGGTTGGTGAGCGGGCGCCGTGGGCGTGACGAAACTGTCGGTGGCTGCCGGTAGCGTGGAAACGGGGGGCGCCCCCGCGGGTCAGGCTTCCGGAGTTGCGTACTTCTCGCGCAGCCGGGCTTCGGCCTCCGCGTCCGTCTCCGGCGCGGGCTCCTCCTCGGCCATCGCCTTCAGGCGCTTGTCCGACCGCCGGACGGCCCACACGACCACCAGCAGGCCCAGCGCGTACAGCGGGTACCCCATCGCGATCTTCGCGAAGGCCAGCCAGCCGGTGTAGTCCTCCTGGTAGAGCCACCGCTGCACCACGAACCGCGCCGCGAAGATCGCCGCCATGGCCAGGGTCGCGATGTCGTAGCCGTAGCGGGACGGCTTGTCGCGCCGCCACGCCTGGCCGGTGCCGTTGAGCATGTTCCAGACCACGCCCGCGATCGGCCAGCGCACCACCACCGACAGCACGAAGATGCCGCAGTAGATCAGGCTCGCGTAGATCCCGAACAGGAAGAAGCCCTTCGCCGACCCCGTGCGGTAGGCGATGAACGCCGCGATCGCGACGCCGAAGAACCCGGAGATCGCCGGCTGCAGGGGCTCCTTGCGGACCACGCGCACGACCGTGATGGCCACCGCGCTGCCGATCGACGTCCAGATGCCCGCGGTCAGGCCGAAGAACGAGTTCGCCAGCACGAAGACGATCACCGGCACCGACGAGTAGATCAGGCCGGACACGCCGCCCATCTGCTCCAGCAGGGTCGGCTGCGGCTCTTCGCCGTCGGTCTTCTTCTCGCTCGGGGCGGGTTCAGTCACGATGGGTGATCAACTCACTGGGCTCTGGAGCTCGTAATAGGGGTTGTACAGCACCTTCTGGCCATCACGCTCGGCCATCCGGCCGCGCACCTTGATCGTCCGGCCAGGCTCGATGCCCGGGATCCGGCGGCGGCCGAGCCAGATTAGCGTCACGCCCTGCGTCCCGTCGAACAGCTCGGCCTCCAGCGTGGCGGCCTCGTTGGTCGGGCAGAGCTCGACGCTGCGCAGCCGCCCCATCACGGTGACCTCTTCGCCGGAGCGGCAGTCACAGGCCCGCTGCGCGCCTTCGGCGCCGGACCTCATCGACATCTCGTCGGCGTCGAGATCCTCGACGTCGCTGGTCAGCTTGCGTACCAACCGGCTGAAGTAGCCGCCGTCTTTGGCGGACATAGGTGCTCCTGTGCTCCGGGGCCCCCGACGTGGTGCTTGCGGCCCGTGCGATTCCAGCGTAGCTGCGGTCCCCGCCAGGGAAACGCCTTTGCGCAAGGATTGCAACGTGACGTCCGCAATCAGAGTTCCCGCCGCGGTGCTGCTGCCCGGCACCGGCTCGGACGAGGTGTTCGTCCGGGCCGTCTTCGAACGGCCCCTGCGCGCCCTCGGTGTCCCGCTGGTCGCGCCACCGCCGTCCCCAGGCGCGGCGCTCGCCGACGGCTACCTGGCGGCCCTGGACGCGCTCGCGGACGAGCACGGCGAACTCCTCGTCGGCGGCATCTCCTTCGGCGCCCACCTCGCCGCGGAGTGGGCGGTGCGCAACCCGGGCCGTTGCGGGGGCCTGCTGGCCGCGCTCCCGGCCTGGAACGGCGCGCCGGGCCCGGCACCCGCATCGCTGACCGCGACGCTCACGGCGGACCTGGTGGCCGGTTCCGGCGTCGACGCGGCACTGGCGCAGACCGCGGGCAGCCCGGACTGGCTGCGGGCGGAGCTGGACCGGGCGTGGCGCCGGCACGGCGACGGCCTGGCGGACGGCCTGCGCGTCGCGGCCGGCCGTCCGGCACCGACCCTGGACGAGCTGGCGGCGCTGACCGTCCCCGCCGGGATCGGCACCTGCACCGACGACCCGGTACACCCGACGAAAGTCGCGGCGGAGTGGGCCGGCGCACTCCCCCGCGCGGCCCTCGGCGAGACGACGCTCACGGCGCTGGGCGCGGACCGCGAGTCCCTCGGCCGGGCGACCGTCCTCGCGTTCCTGAGAGCCCTGGAAAAGCCGTGAAGGCCACCTTGAGGAAGTTGAACTTCCTCAAGGTGGCCTTCACGAGCTTCGGGTGCCGCTCAGCCCTGCTGCTGCTGGGCCGCGATGTGCTCGGCGACCGCCTCGGGCAGCGTGATGGTCAGCGGGGTGCGGACCGGCATGGGCGCGTCGCCGCGGTCGACGATCGTCCGCCGGACGATCTCGCGCAGCACCTCGACCGCCGCCGCGGCCTCCGACTGGGGGCCGGCGATGACGCCGCGCAGCATCCAGCGGGGCCGGTCGACGCCCACGAAGCGCAGGGCGACGTCGCCGACGATGGCCGAGATCTCCAGGCCCCAGACACCGCGGCCGATGGTGACCTTGGCGCCGTCGGTGCGCAGCTGGTCGGCCAGCTCGGTGCTGACCTCCCGCCACAGCCCGCCCGAGCGCGGCGCGGCGTACGCGCTGACCGTGATCTGGCCCTGCTCGGTGACGACGTGCACGGCGCGCACGCCTCCGGCCTCCGGGTCCATCTCGACCTGGACCTGGGAACCGTCGGGCACCGGCACCTTCACCGAGCCGAGGTCGATCCGCGGGATGCCGTCGTCCTCGAAGTCGGCCACGTCGAACGGGCCGTCGGAGACGTCCGACAGCTCCGGCCCGTCTTCGTCGGGTACCTCGTCCTCGAAAGTGTCGTCGGCCTCGGGCGCGGCGTGCCGTCCCGCGGACCCGCCCTCGGTCCGCCGCTTGCGTCCGAAAATCCCCACTACTTCTCCGTTCCTTCCCCCGTGGCGGCGCTCGCGGCGAGCGCCGGTGCTCCCAGTGTGGCGTGTCCACCCGTCGAGCCGTAGCCTCCGTCGCCCCGCTCGGTCGCGTCGAGCTCGGCGACCTCGACGAACTCGGCGTGCTCGACCCGCTGCACGACCAGCTGGGCGATGCGGTCGCCGCGCGTCAGCTCCAGCGGGTGCACCGGGTCGTGGTTGATCAGGCAGACCTTGATCTCCCCGCGGTAGCCCGCGTCGATCGTGCCGGGGGTGTTCACCACCGAGAGGCCCACCCTGGCGGCCAGGCCGGACCGCGGGTGGACGAACCCCGCGTACCCGGGCGGGAGCGCGATCGCGACACCGGTGCCGACGACCCCGCGTTCCCCGGGTCCGAGGACGATATCCGAGGTGGTGACGAGATCGGCGCCCGCGTCGCCCGGTCGGGCGTAGGCGGGCAGCGGGACATCCGGATCGAGCCGGGAGAGGAGTACCTGAACGCTGGACACGGGCCGCGAGATTACTCTGTTCCCGTGGGTGAATCAGCGAAGACGGCCGCGAACGCCACGGTCCGGCACTCCGAACGGCTGTACGTCCCGTGGTGGGGCTGGCCGCTGCCGGTGCTGGGGGCGGTCCTGCTCGCGGCCGAGATCGACCTCGGGTACCCGGGGATCCGGGCGTGGCTGCCGTACGTGATCGCGTTGCCGGTCGTCGCGGCGCTGCTGCTGTCGCTGGGCCGGTCGAAGGTCCGGATCACCGGCGGTGACGAGCCGGAACTGTGGGTGGGCGACGCGCACCTGCCCCTGCGCTACGCGGGCGAGGTGGAGATCTTCGACAAGGACGCCAAGCGCAAGGCACTGGGCCGCGACGGCGACCCGGCCGCCTACGTGCTGCACCGGGGCTGGGTCGGCCCGGTCGTGAAGGTGCACCTCACCGACGCGAACGACCCGACACCGTACTGGCTGTTCAGCACCCGGCACCCGGAAAAGGTCGCCGAGCTGCTCAAGGGCGCCTGACGCGGACATGTGGAAGGGGGCCGGCCAGCCGGCCGGCCCCCTTGTCCCCAGCGCGCTTCGAGCCTTCCCCGTTCCCTCGAGGCTCTCCGTCGCGTCTGTTCGTCCCCTGTGTCCGAGAACCCCTCTGCGCTCGTCAGGCGCAGTCGCGGCAGATCAGGCGTCCGCCGTTGTCCTCGGCCAGCCGGCTGCGGTGGTGCACCAGGAAGCACACGGAGCAGGTGAATTCGTCCGCCTGCTTCGGCACCACCTTCACGGTCATGTCCTCACCGGAAAGCCCGGAGAGGTCAGCACCCGGCAGCTCGAAGTTCTCGGCGGTCGCGTCCTCGTCGACGTCGACGACGCCGGACTGGTTCTCGTTCCGCCGGGCCTTGAGCTCCTCCAACGAGTCTTCGGCCAGCTCGTCGGCTTCGCTGCGGCGCGGAGCGTCGTAGTCGGTAGCCATGTGTCCCTCACCCCTGCGATCAGCTTGTGTAGTCGTTTTCCCGGACCCCCGGATGCGCCCGTGAGTCCGCCGTGCCGCTGGTCAACGTTCCAGGGCCCTCGTTTGTGCCCGACGGCCGAAGTGACCGAGGTCTCTTCTTTTGGGCCTCTTCCTGCGGCCGGAGCCCGGGAAGGGTAGCTCACCGCCGTCCGGCTTCTGCAACGAGTCAGACATTGCCGGGGAATCGTCACCCGACAGGGGGAACCCGCAGGTAAGACGCGTTGTCGTCCGTTCGGGTTGCGCGGAGGTGGAGAAGTTCACGCGCGGCCCGTGTCCGCTTGCCCCGGCCGGGCCCGCCGTGGTGCGATCGCTGCCACGGGGATCGGTCCGGCTGGGGCCCGGTACCGCAAGAATGACACGGGAACCCACGGGGTGACCCGGGACCACGTGTGCCGGTCGCAGCGCCTAGGCTGATCGGCCTCGGCGGTGCCCGGTAAGCACGGCCGGTTTCGGTGTTCGGGAAGGGACGGGCAGGTGGCGTCGGGGAACGGCATCGGGGACCGTGGGGCGCGGCCGTATCGCAAGCACAAGCCACTGCCGGCGCTGATCGTCATCGGCGTGCTCGCCGTGGGCGCCATCGTCGTCTGGGTGAACGCGGCCGTCGGCAAGGGCGACATAGACGAGGCGGTCAAGTGCGCCCCGCCCGCGAGCCCGCCGCCGGGCGTGACGTTCAGCAGCCTGCCCCACAACGCGCTCGACGACCGCGCTCCCATCCCGCCGGACAAGGTCGCCTACCGGGTCCTCAACGCCTCGGGCAGCCGCGGCCAGGGCGGCATCACCACGACGGCGCTGCGCGAGCTGGGCTTCTCCGGCGCCGCCGACCCGGCCAACGACCCGGCGTACGAGAACCGCGAGGCCAAGTGCCGCGGCCAGATCCGCTTCGGCGAGAACGGCGTCACCGCGGCCCGGACGCTCAGCCTCGTGGTGCCGTGCGCCGAGCTGGTCCAGGACAACCGCAAGGACGCGAGCGTCGACGTGGTCACGGGCACGTTGTTCGGCGACCTGAGGCCCCGCGCCGAAGCCCGCCAGATCATCACGCAGCTCGCCGACTGGTCGAAGGCCCACCAGGGCGGCGGCGGCAACGAGCAGTCCGCGGGCGCGAAGGCCCCGGTGGTCGACCAGACGCTGCTGGCCTCGGCCCGCGACGTGGCCTGCTGACCGTTCGCAAGTCACCCCGGCCCGCGGGGCGCCCCCCGTTTTCCACGCTACCGGACGGCACCGACACTTTCGGTCGCCCGAGGCAGCCCTCGCAGCCCGGAGCCCTGGTCGCCGAGGGTCGCGAATGACTCATTCGGGACTTCCCGAAGCCCCTCACGGAAGAGCCGCGACCTCCCGAAGCCCGTCGCGGAAGAGCCGCGACCTCCCGGGCCCCTCGGCGGAAGAGCTTCAGACCTCCGCCGCGCCGCAGTCGGACAGGACCTTCCGCAGCGGGTCCGCGATCGACGGCGCCGCCGCGTACGTCGCGTCCGCGCCCAGGTCCGGCGCCGACCCCGGCAGGGCGACCTGCGCGCCCGCCTCCGCCGCGATCAGCGCCCCCGCGGCCCAGTCCCAGCGGTTGAGCCCGTGCTCCACATACGCGTCCAGCCAGCCCGCCGCGACCGCGCAGAGGTCCAGCGACGCCGCCCCGTTGCGGCGGATGTCCCGCACCCGCCCGAGCAGCGAGGCCGCGAACTCCGCCTGCCGCGTGCGCCGCGAAGGCGAGTACGCGAAACCGGTTCCCACCAACGTCACCTCCAGGCTCGAAGGCGCCGACACGGCCAGCCGTCGTCCGTCGAGGAACGCGCCCTGCCCGCGGGCCGCCGACCAGACGCGGCCGCTCGCCGGCTCGACCACCGCGCCGGCCACCGACACCCCGGCGACCTGCGCGGCCACCGACACCGCGAACCACGGCAGCCCGTAGAGGAAGTTGACCGTGCCGTCGATCGGGTCGACCACCCAGGTCACGCCGTCGCCCGCGGCACCGCCTTCTTCCTCGCCCAGCACCGGCTCCCCGGGCCGCAGCGCGGCCAGCCGCGACCGCACGAGCCGCTCCGACTCGTGGTCCACCGCGGTCACCACGTCGGTGGCCCCGGACTTGGTCCCGACGGCGACCTCGCGGCCGGACGCCATGCCCTCCCAGGCCTCGCGGACCAGCGCGGACGCTTCCGTCGCGACCTGCACCGCGACGCTTTTCAGCAACGACTCGTCAACTCCCACGTCCGACATGTCACCACATCCGGTTAAAGTCTCCGAGGCAGGCTTCTGAATCGTGCGAGAAGGGACCACGTCCGTGGTGGAGGCGACCCGCCGAGGTTTCGGCATCGACATCGGCGGCAGCGGGATCAAGGGCGCCTTGGTCGACCTGGACAAGGGGCAGCTCATCGGCGACCGCGTCCGGATCGAGACGCCGAAGCCGTCCACGCCGTCGGCGGTGGCGGACGTCGTGCACGACATCGTCACGCAGGCGGGCTGGGACGGCCCGGTCGGCGTCACGCTGCCCGCGGTCGTCAAGAAGGGCGTCGCGCACACCGCGGCCAACATCGACAAGCAGTGGATCGGCACCGACGCCGACGCGCTGTTCGCCAAGCGGCTCGGCCGGGGCGTCGACCAGGTCGCGATGCTCAACGACGCCGACGCGGCCGGCATGGCCGAGATCCGGTTCGGCGACCCGGTCGCGCGCAAGGGCGTGACCGCGCTGCTCACCTTCGGCACCGGCATCGGCAGCGCGGTCTTCCAGGACGGCAAGCTCGTCCCCAACACCGAATTCGGCCACCTCGAGATCGACGGCCACGACGCCGAGAAGCGCGCGGCCGCCTCGGTCAAGGACAACGAGGGGCTCTCCTACCCCGAATGGGCCAAGCGCGTGCACCGTTATCTGACCGTGCTGGAGAACCTGATCTGGCCCGACCTGTTCATCGTCGGCGGCGGGGTCAGCAAGAAGGCCGAGAAATGGGTGCCGCTGCTGGACATCCGCACTCCGGTGCTGGTGGCGAGCCTGCAGAACAACGCCGGGATCGTCGGCGCCGCGGCCGCCGCGGCGGAGGGCATCCAGCACTGAATCGGCTCTGAGGGTGATCGCTTCGCACCGCATGCGCGTACCGTCGTTACAATGGAACACGGCCCACGGCTGCGGAGGTCAAAACCGCAGGCCGAGGCGTGATCCCCGAATGTGAGGCAGCAGTGGCCCCAGGCCGTTGCTCGTCGTGATCGACCGCTGCGAAAGGGCGTAAGTGGCAGCCGCAAGAACCGCAACCCGAGGCGGGACGAAGACAGCGACCGCAGCCGGCGAGCCGGCCGAAGAGGCAGCCACCGGGACGGCGAAGCCGGCGGCCCGCAAGACCACCACCGCCAAGAAGGCACCGGCCAAGAAGGCACCGGCGAAGAAGGCCGTGACCAAGGGCGCCAAGACCGAAGACGGCGAGCCGGACGGCCCCGCCGACCTCGAGGACGACGAACTGGGTACGCCCGACCTGTCGGACCTCGAAGAGGTCGAGGTCGACGTCGTCGACGAAACGGTCAACGACGAGCCGGACGCCGACTCGGCCGACGACGACGATGACGACGAGGAAGCCGACGAGGAGACGCCGGCCCAGCGTCGTCGCGGCGCCGCGGCCGACAAGGCCGCGAAGAGCTCCGACAACCCGGACTTCGTCTGGGACGAGGAGGAGTCCGAGGCGCTGCGCCAGGCGCGCAAGGACGCCGAGCTCACCGCGTCCGCCGACTCCGTGCGTGCCTACCTCAAGCAGATCGGCAAGGTCGCGCTGCTCAACGCGGAGGAGGAGGTGGAGCTGGCCAAGCGGATCGAGGCCGGGCTCTACGCCGCCGAGCGCGTGCGCACCGCCGAGGAGGAGGGCGAGAAGCTCGTCACCCAGATGCGCCGCGATCTCAAGTGGATCGTGCGTGACGGCGAGCGCGCCAAGAACCACCTGCTCGAGGCGAACCTCCGGCTCGTGGTCTCGCTGGCCAAGCGCTACACCGGCCGCGGCATGGCGTTCCTGGACCTGATCCAGGAGGGCAACCTCGGCCTGATCCGCGCGGTGGAGAAGTTCGACTACACCAAGGGCTACAAGTTCTCGACGTACGCCACGTGGTGGATCCGCCAGGCGATCACCCGCGCGATGGCCGACCAGGCGCGCACCATCCGCATCCCGGTGCACATGGTCGAGGTCATCAACAAGCTGGGCCGCATCCAGCGCGAACTGCTCCAGGACCTCGGCCGCGAGCCGACCCCGGAAGAGCTCGCGAAGGAAATGGACATCTCCCCGGAGAAGGTCCTGGAGATCCAGCAGTACGCGCGTGAGCCGATCTCGCTGGACCAGACGATCGGCGACGAGGGCGACAGCCAGCTCGGCGACTTCATCGAAGACTCCGAAGCGGTCGTCGCGGTCGACGCGGTGTCGTTCACGCTGCTGCAGGACCAGCTCCAGTCGGTGCTGCAGACGCTGTCCGAGCGCGAGGCCGGCGTGGTCCGGCTGCGCTTCGGCCTCACCGACGGCCAGCCGCGCACGCTCGACGAGATCGGCCAGGTGTACGGGGTGACCCGGGAGCGCATCCGGCAGATCGAGTCGAAGACGATGTCGAAGCTGCGTCACCCGTCGCGGTCCCAGGTCCTGCGCGACTACCTGGACTGACTTTTTGGCACGAAAGGGAAAACCCCGCCACCTTGGTGGCGGGGTTTTCCCTTTCCCGGGATCTTGGAAGGAGCTCACCCCCTTCTTCCAGGAGCCTTCATGAAGATCGGCATCGGACTGCCGAACCAGGTCCGCGACATGCGTCCGGACGTCATCCCCGCCTGGGCCGCGAGAGCCGAGGAAGCCGGGTTCTCCACCCTCGGCACGGTCGGCCGGATCGCCTACCCGGGCGTGATGGACACCGTCGCGCTCGCCGCCGCGGCCGGCGCCACCAGCCGCATCGGGCTGATCAGCAACGTCCTCCTCGGCACCGTGTGGCCGCCCGTGCTGCTGGCGAAGGAGATCGCCGGAATCGACGGTGTCTCCGGCGGCCGGCTCACCCTCGGCATCGGGATCGGCGGGCGCGAGGACGACTTCGTCGCCGACGGGCTCGGCCCGAAGGGGCTCGGCAAGCGGATCGACGCCGACCTCGAGGTCTACCGCGACGTGTGGAACGGCAAGCCGGTCGGCGGCGGCGACAACCCCGCGGTGCCCTCGGGCACCCGCGAGGTTCCCTTGCTGTTCGGCGGGTTCGCCCCGAAGGCCCTCGCCCGGATGGCGAAGTGGGGCGCGGGGTACGTCGGCGGTTCGGTGCCACCGGAGATGGTCGCCGGGGCGTTCGACCAGGCCCGCGCCGCGTGGCGGGACGCCGGGCGCGCGGGCGAGCCGCGGCTGGTCGCCATCGCCTACTTCGCCCTCGGTGAGCCCGATACCGGCCGCGAGAAGGTCCGCGACTACTACAGCAACATGGGCGACGCGGCCGACTTCATCGCTTCCGGCGTGCGGACCACCCCGCAAGCCGTGCGGGACGCGGTCACGGCCTTCGGTGACATCGGTGCGGACGAGCTGATCTTCAACCCCGCCACCGACGAGCTCGACGACATCGCCCGCCTCGCGGACATCGTCACGCCCGGCCGGTAAGCACCGTCTGCAAAGGATGGACGGGGAAGCTCGCCGCCGCGGGACGGGTCAGGGCACGGCCAGCCCGCGCTCCCGCAGCGACTGCTCGACGCGCAGGCGTTCGATCTCGCGGTCCATCCCTTCGGGCAGCTCCCCGAGCCGGTGCGGGACGTCGACCTGGCGGCACGCCACGGCGAGGAGCTCGTCGTACGCCTGCCGCGTGCCGAGCCGGCGCGCGGCGGGTGTCCCGGACGGGTAGCCGGCGAGCAGCCGGTGCACCCGCCGCAGGTCGGCGACGACCCGTTCGATCGGCGGCCCTTCGGGTGCCGGCTTCGCGCGCTTCTCCCGGATCCAGCCGAGCAGCTTCGGGACCTGCAGCGCGCACCAGAACAGCACCGTGGGCGCGATACAGACCACGGCGAAGAGAATCAGGTTCGCGAGGAGGCCACCGGTGCCACCCATCCTCCGATGGTAAGCCCGCACCGCCCACCCGGCGGAGGTCTTTTCGCGTGATTGCCCGGGCATCGCCCGTGATTGGGGAGGCATCTCGCGTGATTGGAGGGGCATCTCGCGTGATCAGAGCCGGGACCCGCGTGATTGAACGCGGAACTCGCGTGATGGGGGCCGGATCTCGCGAGTCACGGCTTCAATCACGCGAGTTCCGGCCCCCAGCACGCGGGATCCGGCTCGGGTCACGGGAGTTCGGGGGTCTCCGGGGGTTCTTCGGCGAGCCAGAGGACGCCGGCCGGGGGGAGCTGGAGGACGGCGGAGGCCGGCTGGCCGTGCCACGGCTCCTCCGTCGCCTCGACCGCGCCCATGTTGCCGACCCCGGAGCCGCCGTAGGCCTCGGCGTCGGTGTTGACGACCTCCCGCCAGCGACCCGCCGCGGGCAGGCCCACCCGGTAGTCGTGGTGCGGGACGCCGGCGAAGTTGGCCACGCAGGCCAGGCGGGAGCCGTCGGCGCCGATGCGGAGGAAGCTCAGCACGTTGCCGCTCGAGTCGTTCGCGTCGATCCAGGCGAAGCCGTCCGGTGAGGTGTCCTGGCTGTACAGGGCGGGCGAGGAACGGTAGATCGTGTTCAGCGACCGCAGCAGCTCCCACACCCCGAGGTGCAGCGGCTCGTCCATGAGGTGCCAGTCGAGGGACCGCGACTCCGACCACTCCCCCGGCTGGCCGAACTCGCCGCCCATGAACAGCAGCTGCTTGCCCGGGTGCGCCCACATGAACGCCAGCAGCGAGCGCAGCCCGGCCGCCTTGTTCCAGGCGTCGCCCGGCATCCGGCCCCACAGGGATCCCTTGCCGTGCACCACTTCGTCGTGCGACAGCGGCAGCACGAAGTTCTCGCTCCAGGCGTACACGAGCGAGAACGTCATCTCGTTGTGGTGGTACGCGCGGTGGATCGGCTCGTGCGACAGGTACCGGAGCGTGTCGTGCATCCAGCCCATGTTCCACTTGAAGCCGAAGCCGAGCCCGCCCAGGTGCGTCGGCCGCGTGACGCCCGGCCACGCCGTCGACTCCTCGGCCACCATCACGATGCCCGGGTGTCGCTTGTAGACGGTCGCGTTCAGCTCCTGGAGGAACTTCACCGCGTCGAGGTTTTCCCGGCCGCCGTACTGGTTGGGCAGCCATTCCCCTTCGTTGCGGGAGTAGTCGAGGTAGAGCATCGACGCGACGGCGTCGACGCGCAGGCCGTCGAGGTGGAACTCCTCGATCCAGTACAGCGCGTTGGCGACCAGGAAGTTGCGGACCTCGTTGCGGCCGAAGTCGAACACGAGCGTGCCCCAGTCGGGCTGCTCGCCGCGACGCGGGTCCGCGTGCTCGTACAGCGCGGTGCCGTCGAACTTCGCCAGTGCCCAGCTGTCCTTCGGGAAGTGCGCGGGCACCCAGTCCACCAGCACGCCGATCCCCCGCTGGTGCAGGCGGTCGACGAAGTAGCGGAAGTCGTCCGGCGAGCCGAAGCGGGACGTCGGCGCGTAGTACGACGTCACCTGGTAGCCCCACGAACCACCGAACGGGTGCTCCGACACCGGCAGCAGCTCGACGTGCGTGAAACCGGTTTCGACGAGGTAGTCGCCCAGCTGGTCGGCCAGTTCCCGGTAGTCGAGGCCGGGCCGCCACGAGCCGAGGTGCACCTCGTAGACGCTCATCGGCGCCGCGGCCCACTGGGTCGCCTCGCGCTTCGCGACCCACTCGTCGTCGTCCCACAGGTGCGCCGACTGCGTGACGACCGAAGCCGTCGCGGGCGGCTGCTCGGTGCCGAACGCCATCGGGTCGGCCTTCTCGCGCCAGTTGCCGTCGGCGCCGAGGATCCGGAACTTGTAGCAGGTGCCCGCGCCGACGCCGGGCACGAACAGCTCCCAGACGCCGGACGAGCCGAGCGAGCGCATCGGGTGCCCGCGCCCGTCCCAGCCGTTGAAGTCGCCGATCACGCGGATGCCGCGGGCGTTCGGCGCCCAGACCGCGAACGACGTCCCTTCGACGACGCCACCCGGCGTCTCGTAGGACCGGACGTGCGCGCCGAGCGCCTCCCACAGCCGCTCGTGCCGGCCCTCGCCGATCAGGTGCAGGTCCAGCTCGCCCACCGTGGGCAGCCAGCGGTAGGGGTCGTCGGCCGTGGCGGTGTGGCCGTCGTACTCGACCTCGAGGCGGTAGTCGCCCGGGTGCTCGGGGACGGCGACGGCGAACAGCGCGTCGATCACCGGCTCCATCGGGTACTTCTCGCCGCCCGCGCACAGCGTGACGCCCTTCGCGCCGGGCAGCAGCGCCCGGGCCGCGAAGCCCTTGCCCACCGCGTGCACACCCAGCACCGAATGCGGGTCGTGGTGGGAGCCGGCGAGCAGCCGGTCGATGTCCGCGGCCGGCGGGGCCGCGGCCGGGAGGCCTTCGGGGACCGCGTTCACGGTGTCGTCCCTCCACTAGTGATCCGGGCGATCGAGGCGAGCGGCACGCCCAGCCAGTCCGGCCGGTTCGCGTGCTCGTACCCCACCTCGTAGACCGCCTTGTCCAGTTCGAAGGCGCGCAACAGCTCGCCCTGCTCCCGCGGGTCCGCCGCGATCGCGGCGTAGCCCTCGCAGAACGCCGCCCGGTTGCGCTCCGACCATTCGAGGGCGCGCTCGGCCAGCGCCGGCTCGTCCGGCTGGCCGACCAGCATCTGCTGGGCCGCGTAGTCGAACGACCTCAGCATGCCCGCCACGTCGCGCAACGGCGAGCGGAGAGCGTGGCGTTCCTCGACCGGGGCCGCGGGCTCGCCCTCGAAGTCGATCAGCAGCCAGCCGCCGACCGTCCGCAGCACCTGGCCCAGGTGCAGGTCGCCGTGGATGTACTGCATGGCCACCGAGTCCAGCGGCAGGGCGCGCAGCTTCTCGAACGCCGCCCGCAGCTTCGGGGCGTGCGCGGCCAGCTCCGGCACCCGCGCGGCGATCGTGTCGAGCCGGTCGAGCATCGCCTTCGCCGAGCGTTCCAGCTCGTCGGCGTCGACCGGCTCGGTGCCCAGGGCCTCGGCCAGGTCCGCGTGCACCTCGGCGACGGCCCGCCCGAGCCGCTCGGCCTCGCCCGCGAAGTCGCCGCCGACCTCCCCGGCGTGCAGTTCCGGCGCCGCCATCAGGTCGCGGACGCTGGTGGTGGCCATCGCCCAGCCGTCGACCGCGTCCGAGACGAACTGCTGGAGCATGCCGACCGTGGTCGGCTCGCCGGCCAGGTCGCCGGTGATCGACCCGAGCACCGGTGCGATGTGCTTGCTGTCCACGCCCTGCAGCGCCCGGTGCAGCAGCAGGTCCTTGTTCTTGCCCGGCGTGAGCTTGCGGAACAGCTTGAGGATGTACTGCCCGCCGTAGACCAGGGACGTGTTGCTCTGCTCCGACGTGATCGGCCGGGCCCGCAGGCCGGTGTCCAGGTCGACGCCGGGCTCGTGCTCGAAGACGAGCGCGCCGACCTGCTCCTCGCGGGCCATCAGGTCCAGCAGCACGCCGGTGACGTCCAGGTCGCCGGACGCCTCGTAGGCGTTGAGGTCGCCGACGGCGCCGATCCAGCTGGTCGACGCGATCTCCGGCGGGTGCGTCCGCCGGCCCACCAGCAGCTGGTAGGGCTCGCGCCGGTCGTCCTGGACGACCTCGACGACGACGTGCAGCAGCTGCGGATCGCCGGAGACCAGCTCGGTCACGCCCAGTGGGCGGACGCCGGTCACCGGCCGGTCCTTGCCGGCGAACCAGCGCTGCTCCGGCAGCCAGCGCTTCAGGTCCTCGGTCAGGTCGTCGACCAGCTCACGCGGGTCGGACAAGGGACTCACCTCGCTTCGCCTTCGTCTCCCGGGCTCGTCAGCTGGAACCAGTAGAAGCCGTGCCCGGGCAGCGTCAGCAGGTACGACAGGTCCCCGATGCTGGGGAACCGCACGCCGCCGGTGAGCTCCACCGGCGTGCACCCGCGGTGCGCGGACAGATCCAGCTCCACCGGCTGCGGGAACCGGGAGAGGTTGTTCACGCAGAGCACGACGTCTTCGCCGCCGTCCGGGCGCCGCCACTGGCGCTTGTAGGCCAGCACGCTCGGGTTGGACCCGCCGAGGTCGACGAACTCGCCCTCGGCGAACGCGTGGTGCTGCTTGCGCACCTCGATCATCCGGCGGGTCCAGTTGAGCAGCGAAGACGCGTTGTTCGACTGCGCCTCGACGTTCAGGCCCTGGTAGCCGTACACCGGGTCCATGATCACCGGCAGGTAGATGCGGCCCGGGTCGCAGGAGGAGAACCCGGCGTTGCGGTCCGGGGTCCACTGCATGGGTGTGCGCACCGCGTCGCGGTCGCCGAGCCAGATGTTGTCTCCCATGCCGATCTCGTCACCGTAGTACAGAACGGGCGAACCGGGGAGGGACAGCAGCATCGCGGTGAACAGTTCCTGCTGGTTCCGGTCGTTGTCCAGCAGCGGGGCCAGCCGGCGGCGGATGCCGATGTTGGCCTTCATGCGCGGGTCCTTGGCGTACTCCGCGTACATGTAGTCGCGCTCTTCGTCGGTGACCATCTCGAGGGTCAGCTCGTCGTGGTTGCGCAGGAAGATGCCCCACTGGGTGCCGCTGGGGATCTCCGGGGTCTGGGTGAGGATCTCCGAGATCGGGAACCGGGACTCGCGCCGGACCGCCATGAAGATCCGCGGCATCAGCGGGAAGTGGAACGCCATGTGGCACTCGTCGCCGCCGACCTGCGGGTCGCCGAAGTACTCGACGACGTCCGAAGGCCACTGGTTGGCCTCGGCGAGCAGGATCCGGCCCGGGTACTCGTCGTCGACGACCTTGCGGCAGCGCTTGAGGAACTCGTGCGTGCGCGGCAGGTTCTCGCAGTTGGTGCCCTCCTGCTCGAACAGGTACGGCACGGCGTCCAGGCGGAACCCGTCGATGCCCAGGTCCAGCCAGAAGCGCAGGATGTCGATCATCGCGTTCTGGACGTCGGGGTTCTCGAAGTTCAGGTCGGGCTGGTGGGAGAAGAACCGGTGCCAGTAGAACTGGCCGCGCACCGGGTCGTAGGTCCAGTTCGACGTCTCGGTGTCGACGAAGATGATCCGCGCGTCGGCGTAGCGGGAGTCGTCGTCGCTCCACACGTAGTAGTCGCCGTACGGGCCGTCGGGGTCGCTGCGGGACTGCTGGAACCACGGGTGCGCGTCCGAGGTGTGGTTGAGCACCAGGTCGGTGATCACCCGGATGCCGCGCCGGTGGGCCTCGTTGAGCAGGAAGACGAAGTCCTCGACGCTGCCGAACTCCGGCAGCACCGCGCGGAAGTCGCTGATGTCGTACCCGCCGTCGCGCAGCGGCGAAGCGTAGAACGGCGGCAGCCACAGGCAGTCGATGCCGAGCCAGGCCAGGTAGTCCAATCTGCCGGCCAGGCCGCGCAGGTCGCCGGTGCCGTCGCCGTTGGAGTCGGCGAACGCGCGCACCAGCACTTCGTAGAACACCGCGCCCTTGAACCACTCCGGGTTGCTCGGCGCCTGCTGCGCCGACCGGAAGTCCCCGGCCTGCGGCTCCACCAGCATGCCGTCGGCGGTCATCGCCTCACCGGTGTGCGGCACACCGTCCAGCCCCAACGCCGCGTCGGGCCGGGCTTCTTCCGCCATTTACTCCACCTCGTCCCTCGAGTTCTGTCCTTCCACCTCAGCCGGCCAGCCGTCGTCTCACCGAGACCACGTGCGCCACCGCTCGCCAGGGTTCGAGCCGGACGAAGTTCGCCGGGCCCCAGTCCCAGGTGTCGCCGGTGACCTCGTCGTGGGCGATGAGCCGTTCGTGCGCTTCGAAGCCGAGCGCCGCGGTGTCGAGCCAGAGGGTGCCCTCTTGGGACCCGTACGGGTCGAGGGTGACGACCGTGACCACGGTGTCGCCGGTGGCCGGGTCCTGTTTGGAGTAGGCCAGCAGCGCGTCGTTGTCGACGTGGTGGAAGTGCAGGGTGCGCATCTGCTGCAGCGCGGGGTGTGCTTTGCGGACGGCGTTGAGCTTCGCCAGCCACGGCTCCAGCGAACGCCCTTCGGCGACCGCGCGCTCGAAGTCGCGCGGGCGCAGCTGGTACTTCTCGGAGTCGAGGTACTCCTCGCTGCCTTCGCGGACCGGGACGTGCTCGAACAGCTCGTAGCCGGAGTAGACGCCCCACGTCGGCGAGATCGTCGCGGCGAGCGCGGCCCGCAGCGCGAACATGCCGGGGCCGCCGCGCTGCAGCGACTCGTGGAGGATGTCCGGGGTGTTGACGAACAGGTTCGGCCGGCCTTCGTTCCAGTGTTCCCGCAGGTCGATGGCGAAGTCGATCAGTTCCTGCTTGCCGGTGCGCCAGGTGAAGTAGGTGTAGCTCTGGGTGAAGCCGAGCCGGGCCAGGCCCCACAGGCGCGCCGGGCGGGTGAACGCCTCGGCCAGGAACAGCACGTCCGGGTGGGCGTCCTTGACCGACTGGATCAGCCAGGCCCAGAAGTCCGGCGGCTTGGTGTGCGGGTTGTCGACCCGGAAGATCTTCACCCCGTGGTCGATCCACACCGTGATGACCCGCAGCATCTCTTCGTAGACGGCCTTGGGGTCGTTGTCGAAGTTGATCGGGTAGATGTCCTGGTACTTCTTCGGCGGGTTCTCCGCGTACGCGATCGAGCCGTCCGGGCGCGTGGTGAAGAACTCGGGGTGCTTGAGGACCCACGGGTGGTCGGGCGCGGCCTGCAGCGCGAAGTCGAGCGCCACCTCCATGCCGAGCTCGCCGGCCCGCGCGACGAAGGCGTCGAAGTCCTCGAAGGTGCCGAGGTCGGGGTGGATGGCGTCGTGGCCGCCCTCGTCGGCGCCGATCGCCCACGGCGAACCGACGTCGTCGGACTTGGCGTCGAGGGTGTTGTTCGGTCCCTTGCGGTTGACTCGCCCGATCGGGTGAATGGGCGGGAGGTAGACGACGTCGAAGCCCATCTTCGCGACCCGGTCGAGGGCGGTCGCGGCGGTGGCGAAGGTGCCGTGGACCGGCTTGCCCTCGGCGTCGAGGCCGCCGGTCGAGCGGGGGAACAGCTCGTACCAGGAGCCGTACGCGGCGCGGCGGCGGTCGACCCAGATCCGGTGCGGCTTGCCCTTGGTGATCAGCTCCCGCACCGGGAACTCGTGCATGACCTGGCGGACTTCGGGCGAGAGCGCGGGGCCGACGCGCTCGGCGAGGCTGCGCTCTTCGTCGCGCAGGGCCTTCACCGCACCGACCAGGAGCGCCTTCTCGGCCCGGCGGTCCGGGCGGCGGGAGACGCGCTCGATCAGCCGGGCGCCGTTCTCGATGTCGTTCGCGAGGTCTTCGGGCCCCTGCCCGGCGGCGACCTTCACCTCGACGGCGTGCTCCCACGTCGCCCAGGGGTCGCTCCACGCGTCGATCCGGAACGTCCACAGGCCGGTGGTGTCCGGCGCGATCACCGCGGCGAACTCGTCCGGGTGGTCGGGACCGCGCGGCACCATCCGCGTCTGGCGCGTGAGCCGGTCTTCCGGGCCGCGCCACGCGACGGTGGCCGCGACCGCGTCGTGGCCCTCGCGCCAGACGGTCGCGAAGACCGGGATGTGTTCCCCCACAACGGCTTTGGCCGGATACCGGCCGCAGCTCACGCTGGGGGAGACGTCGTCGATGCCGAGCCGGCCGGTCATGGGCAACGCCCTTCGATATGTCGGTTGGACGCAGACGGCGACAGTCTGCCTGACTCGATCAAGCGCCCACGAGGCAGGGTTCTCTATCCCTGTACCCAAACTGGATCAGGTGAAACGCTTTCGGCGCAACGAGTTCCGCGCACGTGTCCGGCAGGTTACGGCCGAGCGCACGCCGAGCACCAGCCCGCGCGGGTACGACACGCAAACCCGAACGGCCGAAACCCGTACCCCAACGGACGATTCGTACCCAGGCGGTCGGTTCGCGTACCCAGGGGGTCGGACGGCGTACCGGGAGGGTCGGACGGTGAGCCGACCCTCCGGGTACGCGAACCGACTCCCTGGGTACGCGGGCCGACCCTCCGGGTACGCGTCAGTAGGGTTCGGGCTGGGGTTCGGCGGCCAGGCGCGGGGCGCGGAGCAGGAGCAGGGAGCGGGACTGGAGCGTCAGCCGGCTCTTGGCTTCGAGGGGGCCCGGGTTGGCCGGGCTGCCGTCGGCCGTGCTCGTGTCGAGGGTCGGCTTGAACGTCTCGCCGTACTCGCGTCCGGGCAGGACGACCTCGGCCGGGCCGTCGCCGGCGTGCAGCCACAGCAACCACGAGTGGTCGGGCACCAGCTCGCCCTCGCGGTTGCGGGCCTGGCTGTTCGAGCCGTCGATCCACATGCCGAGCGTGTGGCGGTCCTCGAACCAGTCGCTCTCGCCGAACTCCTCGCCGTCCGGGCGGAACCAGACCAGGTCCGGCTTGCCGGTCGGCGTGGTCCGGCCTTCGAAGAACTCCGGCTGCCGCAGCGCCGGGCTGTTCGCGCGCAGCCGCACGACTCGGCGGGCGAACGCGAGCATGCCCTCGGCCTCGGGGTCGTCCGGCGTCCAGTCGAACCAGGACGTTTCGTCGTCGAGGCAGTACGCGTTGTTGTTGCCGCGCTGGGTCCGCCAGAACTCGTCGCCGGCCGTCAGCATCGGCGTGCCGGTGGACAGCAGCAGCGTGGCGAACATGTTGCGCGCCTGCCGCGTCCGCAGCTGCCGGATCGCCGGGTCGGCCGTGTCGCCCTCGGCGCCGTGGTTCCACGAGCGGTTGTCGTTGGTGCCGTCGCGGTTGTCCTCGCCGTTGCCCTCGTTGTGCTTTTCGTTGTAGGACACCAGGTCCCGCAGCGTGAAGCCGTCGTGCGCGGTGACGAAGTTGATCGACTGCCAGGGCCGCCGGAGGTTGTGGTCGTACAGGTCCGACGAACCGGACAGCCGGTAGGCGAGGTCGCGGACGCCGGTCGCGCCGCGCCAGAAGTCACGCACGGTGTCGCGGTAGCGGCCGTTCCACTCCGCCCACTGGGCGCCGAAGCCGCCGACGCGGTAGCCCTCGCCGGTCGCGTCCCACGGCTCGGCGATCAGCTTGCAGCGCGAGAGCACCGGGTCGGTGGTGATCGCGGTGAGCAGCGTCGACGCCGGGTCGAACGCGCCGCCGCGCGGCCGCCCGAGCGTGCTGGCCAGGTCGAACCGGAAGCCGTCGACGCCCATCTCCTGCGTCCAGTACCGCAGCGAGTCGGTCACCAGCCGGACCACCGTCGGCGAGCCGGCCTCGAGGGTGTTGCCGCAGCCGGTGATGTCGGCCATGTGCCCGCGCTCGGTGTGCAGGTAGTACACCGGCGCGTTCAGCCCGCGGAAGCTCAGCGTCGGCCCGTCCGGCCCGCCCTCGCAGGTGTGGTTGAACACGACGTCGAGGATCACCTCGATGCCGGCCGCGTGCAGCGCGGCCACCATCAGCCGGAACTCCTCGACCTCGTGGCCGGGTTCGCTGGCGTAGCCGGCGTGCGGGGCGAAGAAGCCCAGCGGCGAGTAGCCCCAGTAGTTGTGCCGCCCGGCGCGGACCAGCGACGGCTCGTCGAGGAACGCGTGCACCGGCAGCAGCTCGACCGAGGTGACGCCGAGGCGGGTCAGGTACTCGATCGCCACCGGGTGGGCCAGGCCGAGGTAGGTGCCGCGCAGCGCCTCCGGGATGAACGGGTGCTGCCGGGTGAAGCCCCTGACGTGCAGCTCGTAGACCACCGCCTCCTCGAACGGCACCTCCGGCTTGGTCCCGGTGTCGGGCCCGCCGGGCGAGGTGACCACCGACAGCGGCACGCTGCCCAGCGAGTCCACAGTGGACATCGGCCCGCGCTCCGGGTCGCCGGTGAAGCCCTGGGCCGCGGCCAGATCGGTCAGCCCGCCGGTGATCTGCCGGGCGTACGGGTCGACCAGCAGCTTGTGCGGGTTGCACCGCAGGCCGCGGACCGGGTCGTACGGGCCGTGGACCCGGTAGCCGTACCGCTGCCCCGGCGTCACCCCGGGGACCAGGCCGTGCCAGACGCCGAAGGTGCGCTCGGTCAGCGCGATCCGGCGTTCCGACCCGTCGGCGTCGATCAGGCACAGCTCGACGGCGTCCGCGACGGCGGACGTGATCGCGAACCGCACCCCGCCGGCCTCGGGGTGTGCGCCGAGGGGGAAGGGGCGGCCGGCGAGGACGTGATCGGCGGAGGGTCGTGTGGCCATTCCTGAATCGTCCCAGATCGGGGGTGCTTCGTGCGCGGTGTGCCGGACGGTTACTTCGTCTCGACCAGCACGAAACCATCCGGCGGCAGCTGCGCGGCACCCCCGTCCACAGTGGCGTCCGCCCAGGTCAGCAGGGTTTCGGTGGCACCGAGCGGGAGTGTGACCGGGCCGACGCCGAAGTTGACCGCCAGCCGCAGCGTGCCGCGGTGCAGCACGAGCCAGGAACCGTCCGGCGCGGAGTCGATCCGCAGGTCCGCCACCCACGGGTCGGCCAGCTCGGGCCGCTCGCGGCGCAGCCGGATCAACGCGCGGTACAGCTCCAGCATGTCCCGGTGACCGGGACGCTCCGGCTCGGTCCAGTCGAGCCGCGAGCGGTCGACCGTGGCCGGGTCCATCGGGTCCGGCACCTCGGACTCGCCCCAGCCGTGCCGGGAGAACTCGCGACGGCGGCCCGTGCGGACGGCTTCGGCCAGCTCCGGGTCCGGGAAGGAGGCGAAGAACTGCCACGGCGTGCTCGCCGCCCACTCCTCCCCCATGAACACCATCGGCGTGTACGGCGAGCAGAACAGGATCGCCGCGCCGCAGGCCAGCCGGTCCGCCGAGACGGTCGCGGACAGCCGGTCGCCGGTGGCGCGGTTGCCGATCTGGTCGTGGTTCTGCAGGTAGCCGAGGAAGCGGTGGCCGGGGACGGTCCGCGTGTCGACCGGGCGGCCGTGGGTCCGCTCCCGGAAGGACGACCAGGAGCCCGCGTGGAAGAAAACCTCGCGCAGGACCCGCTCGAGGGCGTCCGGCGCGGCGAAGTCCGTGTAGTAGCCCGTCGCCTCGCCGGTGAGCTTGACGTGCAGGGCGTGGTGCAGGTCGTCCGACCACTGGGCGTGCAGGCCGAAGCCGCCGCGCTCGCGGGGCGTGACCAGCCGCGGGTCGTTGAGGTCGGACTCGGCGATCAGCGTCAGCGGCCGGTTCAGCGCCGCCGACAAGCTGTCGACCTCGGTGGCGAGCTGTTCGAGCAGGTGGACCGCGCGCCGGTCGAGCAGGGCGTGGACGGCGTCCAGGCGCAGGGCGTCGACGTGGAAGTCGCGCAGCCAGCTCAGCGCGTTGTCGATCACGTACCGGCGGACCTCGTCCGAGCCGGGGCCGTCGAGGTTGAGGCCGGGCCCCCAGTCGTTCTGCCCGGCGAAGTACGGTCCGAACTTGTCGAGGTAGGCCCCGGACGGCCCCAGGTGGTTGTAGACGACGTCGAGCACGACGGCCAGACCGCGCGCGTGGGCCGCGTCGACGAACCGCTTGAGCCCGTCCGGCCCGCCGTAGGGCTGGTGGACCGCGCCCCACAGGACGCCGTCGTAGCCCCAGCCCGCGGTGCCGTCGAAGGCGTTGACCGGCAGCAGCTCGACGTGCGTGATGCCGAGGTCGACGAGGTGGTCGAGCCGGTCGATGGCCGCGTCGAAGGTGCCGCCCTCGGTGAACGTGCCGATGTGGAGTTCGTAGAGGACCGCGCCGGGCAGCTGACGGCCGGTCCAGGCGTCGTCGGTCCAGGCGAACTCGCTGTGGTCGTACACGCGCGATTCGGCGTGGACGCCGTGCGGCTGCCACCGCGACCGCGGGTCGGGCAGCGGCTTCTCGTCGTCGTCCAGGAGGAAGGCGTAGTTGACGCCGTCGGCGTCGGCGTGCCACCAGCCGCCGTCGCCCTCGGTCATCTCGTGCACGCCTGCGTCGACGCTCACCCGGACCCGGCGGGCCGCCGGGGCCCACACGCTGAACTTCATGCGTCTCCTCGCACCAGCACCGCGACGGGATAGCGGTCGAACAGGGTGGCCAGGTCGCCGGGGGCGTCCCGGCCGGTCAGGACGTCGGTCCAGACCCCGGCGGGCAGCGGCAGCACGGTGTCGCGCCAGCCGCCGCCGGCTTCGAGGCCGACCGGCAGCCGGGTCACCGCGACGACGAGGTCCGCGCTGCGCTGGTAGGCCAGCAGGTGCTTGTCCGCGGGCCCCTCGGCGCGCAGCGGCCGGTAGCCGCGGAACAGCGCCGGGTGCTCGCGCCGCAGCCGCAACGCCTTGTGCACGACCAGCAGCTTCGCCGCGCCCGAGGCGTCGATCTCCGGCAGCTCGCCGTCGGCGATCCGGGCCAGCAGCTCGCGGCGCACGACGTAGTCGACCGGGCGGCGGTTGTCCGGGTCGACCAGGGAGAAGTCCCACAGCTCGGTGCCCTGGTAGACGTCCGGGACACCGGGGGCGGTGAGCTGGACGAGCTTCTGGCCGAGGGAGTTCGCGTAGCCGGGTCCCTCGATGCGCTTGACGAACGCCTCGATGTCGGCGGCCAGCTCGGCATCGTTCACGACGTCTTCGGGCCACGCGGCGACGTCGGCTTCGAAGGCGTCGTCGTGGTCGGTCCAGCTGGTCCGGAGCTTGGCCTCCTTGGCCGCCTTGTCCAGGTAGTCCCGCAGCCGCGCGGGCTCGATCGGCCAGGTCGCGACCAGGGTCTGCCAGGCCAGCAGGTTCAGCGACGGCTCGTCGATCCCCCGCCGCGCGGTCCACCGCCGGACGGCCTCGGCGAACTCGCCGGGCACTTCGGCGAGCACCGCCATCCGGGCGCGGGTGTCCTCGGAGCGCTTGGTGTCGTGGGTGGTCAGCGTCGTCATCGCCGCGGGGTACCCGGCCTCGCGCTCGGCGGCGAGCCGGTGGAACTCCTCGACGTCCAGGCCGAAGCGGTCCGGGTTGCCGCCGACCTCGTTGAGCGCGGCGAAGCGG
This sequence comes from Streptomyces sp. MN03-5084-2B, assembly GCA_033793495.1. Taxonomy (GTDB): domain Bacteria; phylum Actinomycetota; class Actinomycetes; order Mycobacteriales; family Pseudonocardiaceae; genus Amycolatopsis. The sequence continues at coordinate 29,904 of JARAWT010000059.1, forward strand.
GTGTAGCGGTAGAACGTCGTGTCCTCGGTGCCCTTGGCCACGACCATGCCGGACGTCTGCTGGAGCCGGGTGGCCAGCTCGCTCTCGGGGTTCTCGCGCAGGGAGGCGTCGAGGACGGTCAGCGCGTCGGCGAGGTCGGGCCGTGCCTGCCGGGCCCCGGCGATCGCGGCCGCCCAGTGCGCCCCGCCCTCGGGGAGGTACGAGCGGTAGACCGGGAAGGCGATCATCGTCTCGGCCACCGCCTGCCGGGCCTGCTCGGGGTCGACGCCGGGCAGCAGGGCCGCGATCCGGCGGACCTCGGCCACCAGGATGCGGTCGGTGACCAGGCGCCGAGCCTCGGCCTCGACGCGGTGGTAGCCGGTCTTCACGCCCAGCTCGTCCGCCAGCGCGGTGAAGCCCGGCTCGCCCGCCGGGTCGACGAAGACCCCGGCGATCTCGCGCAGGGCGTCGTAGCCGGTGGTGCCGTCGACCGGCCAGCTCTGCGGCAACGGCTCGCCCGGGTGCAGGATCTTCTCGGCCACGATCCAGGCGTCCGGCGCGTTCTCCCGCAGCCGCCGGAAGTAGCCGCCCGGGTCGGCGAGGCCGTCCGGGTGGTCGACGCGCAGGCCGGTGACGTCGCCGTCGGCGACCCAGCGCAGCACCTCGCCGTGGGTCTCGGCGAACACCTTCGGGTCTTCGACGCGGACCGCGGCCAGGTTCGTGATGTCGAAGAAGCGGCGGTAGTTCAGCTCGGCGTTGCCGCGGCGCCAGCCGATCAGGCGGTAGTGCTGGCGCTCGTGGATCTCCTGCGGCGTCCCGGATTCCGTGCCAGGGGCGAGCGGGAAGCGGTGGTCGTAGTAGACCAGCTCGGCACCCTCGACGGTCAGTTCGCCCACTGCGTCGTCGTCGCCGAGGACCGGCAGCAGGACCGGGCCGCGCTCCCAGTCGACGTCGAAGAAGGACGCGTACTCCGAGTCGCGGCCGTGCTTCAGGACGTCCCACCACCAGCGGTTCGCCTTCGGCACCTCGACCGACATGTGGTTCGGCACGATGTCGACCACCAGGCCCAGCCCGAGCTCCTTCAGCAGCGCGGACAGCTCCTGGCGCGCCGCCTCGCCGCCGAGCGCGGGCCGCGCGCGCGTCGGGTCGACGACGTCGTAGCCGTGCGTCGAGCCGGGCGCCGCGTCCAGCACCGGCGACGCGTACAGCGCCCCGATGCCGAGGTCGCGCAGGTAGCCGGCGATGCCGGCCGCGTCGGCGAAGGTGAACTCCGGGCGCAGCTGCACCCGGTAGGTCGACTCCGGCACCGTCATGCGGATTCCGTCTCCGTCCGTTGCAGCACGATCAGGGACCGGGCGGGGAGGGTGAGCCGGCCGCCGCCTTCGATCGGCTTGACGTCGGCGGGTTCCACCTCCCCGGTCGCGGTGTCGACCACGACGGTCCAGCTCTCCCCGTAGCCGTTGCCCGGGAGCGTGGTTTCGATGTCCTCGTAGTGGGCGTTGAAGGCGAGCAGGAACGAGCCGTCCTCGACCTTCATGCCGCGCTGGTCGAGGTCGGGGATCGCCTTGCCGTTGAGGAAGACGACGACCGCCTTGCCGAAGCCGTCGTCCCAGTTCTGCTCGGTCATCTCCTCGCCGGCCGGGGTGAACCAGGCGATGTCGCCGAGCTTGTCGCCCTTGCCGACCGGGCCGCCCTGGAAGAAGCGGCGGCGCCGGAACACCGGGTGCCGGTGCCGGAGCGCGGCCAGCCCGGCGGTGAACTTGACCAGGTCCGCGTTCTGCTTGGCCAGTTCCCAGTCCATCCAGGACAGTTCCGAGTCCTGGCAGTAGACGTTGTTGTTGCCCTGCTGGGTGCGGCCGAACTCGTCGCCGTGCAGGATCATCGGCACGCCCTGGGACAGCATCAGCGTCGCGAGCATGTTCCGCTGCTGCCGCGCGCGCAGGGTCAGCACCTCGGGGTCGTCGGTCTCGCCTTCGACCCCGCAGTTCCACGACCGGTTGTCGTCGGCGCCGTCGCGGCCGTCCTCGCCGTTGGCCTCGTTGTGCTTTTCGTTGTAGGAAACCAGGTCCCGCAGTGTGAAGCCGTCGTGCGCGGTGACGAAGTTGATCGACGCGAACGGGCGGCGGCCGTCGTCCTGGTAGAGGTCCGACGAACCGGTGATCCGGCTCGCGAACTCCCCCAGCGTCGAGGGCTCGCCGCGCCAGAAGTCGCGGACGGTGTCGCGGAACTGCCCGTTCCACTCCGTCCACAGCGGCGGGAAGTTGCCGACCTGGTAGCCACCGGGGCCGACGTCCCACGGCTCGGCGATCAGCTTCACCTGGCTGACGATCGGGTCCTGCTGCACCAGGTCGAAGAACGTCGACAGCCGGTCGACGTCGTAGAACTCGCGCGCCAGGGCCGAGGCGAGGTCGAACCGGAAGCCGTCGACGTGCATCTCCGTCACCCAGTACCGCAGTGAGTCCATGATCAGCTGCAGGGTGTGCGGGTTGCGGACGTTGAGGGAGTTCCCGGTGCCGGTGTAGTCCATGTAGTACTCGGGCTCCCCCTCCACCAGCCGGTAGTAGGCCTCGTTGTCGATGCCCCGCATCGACAGCGTCGGCCCGAGGTGATTTCCCTCGGCCGTGTGGTTGTAAACCACGTCGAGGATGACTTCGATCCCGGCCTCGTGGAAGGCCTTGACCATGCCCTTGAACTCCTGGACCTGGCCGCCCTCGCCGGGCATCGCCGCGTAGGAGTCGTGGGGCGCGAAGTACCCGATCGTGTTGTAGCCCCAGTAGTTCGTCAGGCCTTTCCCGTCGAGGCCGTGGTCGGTGACGAACTGGTGCACCGGCAGCAGCTCCACCGCGGTCACGCCGAGCTTCTGCAGGTGCTCGACGACGGCGGGGTGCGCGAGCCCGGCGTACGTGCCCCGCAGCGCTTCGGGCACGAACGGGTGATGCACGGTCATGCCCTTGACGTGGGCCTCGTAGATGACCGTCTCGTTGTACGGCCGCTTCGGCTGCCGGTCGTTGCCCCAGTCGAAGAAGGGGTTCGCCACCAGCGAATACGGCACGTGGCCGGCGGAATCGTCGTCGTTGCGCTCGTCCGGGTTGTCGAACTTGTAGCCGAACAGCGACTCGTCCCACTTCACGCCGTGCGAAACGGCCTTCGCGTACGGGTCGATGAGCAGCTTGTTCGGGTTGCAGCGCTGCCCGCGCTTCGGGTCGTACGGGCCGTGCACGCGGAACCCGTAGCGCTGACCGGGGCCGACGTTGAGCAGGTAGCCGTGGTGGACGAAGCCGTCGACCTCTTCGAGCGCGTAGCGCGTCTCCTTGCCCTCGGCGTCGAACAGGCACAGTTCGACGCGCTCGGCCACCTCGGAGAACAGGGCGAAGTTCGTCCCGACTCCGTCGTAGGTGGCGCCGAGCGGGTAGGGCGTTCCGGGCCAGGGCCGCACTGGGTTTCTCCTCGAGCTTGGTCGTGCCGGTGGCGTATCACCGGGGGTCGCGCGCGACGGGGTGGTCGTTACCGGGGCAGCGGCCGGGCCGCCGCCAGCGGTGCGACCGCGGCGCGGACCCCCTTCGCGGTGAAGAAGCCGTCGACGCTGACGGGCAGGCGAATCCGCCAGTTAGGGTACTGGTCGACCGTTCCGGGCAGATTCGGCTGCCGCACCTGGCCCGCGACGTCGGCCGGCGAGGTCAGCACGAGCCGTGACGCGGCCTTCGCCAGCAGGGTGTGCAGCGCGACGACCGGGTCGTCGTCCGGAATCCCTTCCCGCGCAACGAGTTCGAACAACGCCGTGCGCTCGCCGGCGGCGGTCCGTTCTTCCTCGTCGGCCGTGCGGTCCAGCAGGCCCAGCTCGGCGCGGACCCGGACGTGCTCGCTCTTCAGCCAGCCTTCGACGGTCGGCAGGTCGTGCGTGGAGATGCTGGCCATCGCGTCCGGATCCCAGCTCCCGGGCGGGGTGAACGGCTGGCCGGGGGCGTCCCAGTCGCGTTCGAACCACAGCACGGCCGAGCTGAGCATCCCCCGTTCGTGCATGGTGTCGGTGACGACCTCCTCGACGGTGCCGAGGTCCTCCCCCACGACGACGGCGCCGGCCCGGTGCGCTTCGAGGGCGAGCACGCCGACCATCGCTTCGGCGTCGTAGTGGACGTACGTGCCGCGGTGCGCGGGCTCGCCCGGCGGGATCCACCAGAGCCGCCACAGGCCGGCGATGTGGTCGACGCGGATGCCGTCGGCGAAGCGCAGGACGCCCCGGATGACGTCCCGGAACGGCCCGTACCCGGCCTCGGCCAGCTTGTCCGGCCGCCACGGCGGCAGGTTCCAGTCCTGGCCCTGCTGGTTGAAGGCGTCGGGCGGGGCCCCGACCCGCACATCGGCGGCGAAGACGTCCTCGAGCGCCCACGTGTCGGCCCCGCCGGGGTGCACCCCGACCGGCAGGTCGTGCACGATCCCGACGGTCATCCCGGCCTCCCGCGCGGCCGTCCGCGCGGCTTCCAGCTGAACCCGGCAGAGGTGCTGGAGCCACGCGTGGAAGGCGACGCGGTCCTGGAGCTCGTCGCGCGCCTTCGCCGTCGCGGGCCCGGCCGGGTCGCGCAGGTCTTCCGGCCAGTCCCGCCAGTCGCCGCCGTGCTGCTCGGCGAGGGCGCAGAAGAGGGCGAAGTCCAGCAGGTCGCCGTCCTCGGGCACGTCTTCCACGCGGTGCGGCCACAGCAGCTCGAGCGCGGCGCGCTTGGCCGTCCAGACGGCGTCGTAGTCGATCAGCTCGCCTTCGCGGTCCGGGGCCAGGGACTCGACGGCGGCCCGGGTGGCGGCGTCGGCCCGTTCGAAGGTCTCGATGGCGGTGACGCGCAGGTAGACGGGGTTGGCGAACCGCCGGCTCGCCGGGGAGTACGGCGAGCGTTCGATCGGGTGGGCGGGGCTGATCGCCTGGACCGGGTTGACCAGCACGACGCCGGCGTCCAGTTCGGAGGCCGACCGGGCGGCGAAGGTGGCGAGGTCGGCGTAGTCGCCGATGCCCCAGGAGCCGGCCGAGTGCAGGGAGTAGAGCTGCAGCATCCACCCCCAGGCGGGCCGCACCTGCGGCAGCTTCGCCGGCACGACGGCGAGCACGACGTCCTGGTCGGCGGTGACCACCCGGTGCCACCCGAGCGGCAGGTCGGCGGGCAGCCGGCCCTCGGCCCGCCGCCGCGTCCCGTCTTCGAGGACGACCTCGGCCTCGACGCCCAGCTCCCGGCCGGTGCCTTCCCGCACGACGATGGTCGGCGGCAGCGCGGCCGGCGCTTCCCGCGCGGCGCCCAGAGCGGCGGCGACGGCCTGGTCGCTGGTCGCGTCGACACCGAACTGGCCGAGGACGGCGATGACGACGTCGTCGTCCACGTCGACCCAGGCGCGGTCGGCGTTCTGGTACCGGGTGGCGACACCGTGGTGGGCGGCGAGCTCGTGCAGGGCGGGGATCTGTTCGGGCACGGCACCAGCATTCCGGTGCCCGGCCGTTCCCGCCATCTGCGCGAGCCACGTCACCCCGGCATTTCCGGGAAGCACAGCTCGATCACCGCCGCGCCTCCTCGCGCTTGCCGAACAGCGTCTCCCAGAGCGGCCCCGTGACCAGCCAGACCACCGACGCGCCGCCGAGCCGCGGGAGCCAGCCCCACAGCGGTGCGACGCGGTCCGGGTCGCCGATCGCGAAGATCGCCGCCAGCAGGGCCACCGCGGCGAGGCCGCAGGCCAGCAGGCACTTGCCCCACTCACGCCACTCGTGGCGCGCCTTCTCCCGTCCCTCCCGCTTCGGCGGTGGCGGCCCGCTGTGACAACCGGGGCTCGGCCCCGGGCCGGGGGCTCCGCCACCCGGAACCCCCGGAAAGCGGTGGGCGAACCGATGGGCGAAGCGCTCGTCGGCCCACCGGACCATGCCCGGCCCGAACACCACGCTGAACCCCAGGTAGACCGCCGCGAGGCCGTGGGTGAAGTTCGCCTTCGCCCCGCCCGCGAGGTCGATGACCGTCGCCACCAGCACCACCACGTCGACCAGCGGCACCATGGCGAGCACCACCGCCGACGCCCGCCGCGCACGCAGCACGTACCGCACGGCGAGCCCCGCCGCGATGAACACCCAGAACCCGATCTCGCCCGCCGCGATGACGGCGGCCATCGGGTTCTCCGCGAAGAACTTCCGGATCTCTTCCACACCGCCACGCTCGCGCGTCCGTGCGCCCGGCCGCGTCGGCGGATGGAGTGACCGGGCGTCATCACTTCGTAGGACGCGGGCCCGGCGCGCGATGTGCTGGGATGATCGGGTGCCCCTGCCCCGCGTGCGCTCGCTCCCGGTGTGGCAGCAGGACTGCCTGATCGCGCTGGCCGCCTGGCTGATCGGTTTCCTCGTCTACGCGACCGGCCTCCACCGGCTGCTGAGCGGAGCCGACCACGCGCCGCTCTGGGTGCGGCTGCTGGAGCTGACCGCGCTGTCCGGGCTCGAACCGCTCCGCCGGCGGGTGCCGGTGGGGCTCGCCCTGGCCACCGTGGTGCTCGCGGTGGACCTGCGGCTCGGCCCGTCGCTGCCGGTGATGGTCATCTACACCGACTTCCTGTACTCGGCGACGCTCTACGGCTCCCGGCGCACGAGCCGGGTGATGATCGGCTTCGCCGGGCTGTCGGTGGTGGCCGTGCTCACCGCGGTGCTGGTGTTCGTGCACCAGTGGCGCACGGCGACGGTGACCGCGCTGGGCGTGCTGCCGTTCGTCATCACGCCGGTGTGGTGGGCGGCCAACGTCCGCCAGCAGCGCGACATCGCCGAGACCGAGCGGGCCAACGCCGAGCAGCTGGCGAAGATCGCGGAACTGGACCGGCGGGCGGCGGTGGCCGCCGAACGCGGGCGGATGGCCCGCGACCTGCACGACGTGATCGCCGGGCACCTGTCGGCCATCGCCATCCAGTCGGCGGCGGCGTTGTCGCTGCCGGACCCGAAACTGGCGAGGGCGGTGCTGGAATCGGTGCGGGAGAACAGTGTCGGCGCCCTGGAGGAGATGCGCGCGATGATCGGGCTGCTCAAGGCCGACGGCGGGAACGCGGAGACGACCGCGCCCGCCCGGCTGGCGGACCTGGCCAGGCTGGCGGAGTCGGCCAGGGCCAGCGGACTGGAAGTGACCTTGGAGTCCACTGTGGACCCGCGGGTGCCGCTGCCGGCGGCGGTCGACCTGACCGCGTACCGGATCGCGCAGGAGGCGCTGACCAACGCCGTCAAGCACGCCCCGGGCGGGCGGGTGGACGTCACCGTCCACTGCCGCGACGGCGTCCTCGCGGTGGAGGTCCGCAACGACGTCCACGGCCCGCAGGGCGCCGGCGGGACGGGCCTGCTGAACATGCGCGAGCGCGCGGACGCGGTGGGCGGCGAGCTCACCGCCGGCCCGGCGGACGGGCATTGGGTGGTCCGCGCGGAACTCCCGGTGGGCGGATGACCGTCCGGGTCCTGGTCGCCGACGACCACAGCGCCATCCGGTTCGGCCTCACCACCATCCTGAGCCACGCCGAGGGCATCGAGGTCGTCGGCGAGGCCGCCGACGGCGCCGCCGCCGTCCGCCAGGCGCGGGCGTTGCGGCCGGACGTCACCCTGATGGACGTCCGGATGCCGGGCACCGACGGCATCGCCGCCACCCGGGAACTGGTGTCCGCGGGGCTCACGCAGGTGCTCGTGCTGACCACGTTCGACCTCGACGAGTACGTGCACGGCGCGCTGCGGGCAGGGGCGGCCGGCTTCCTGCTCAAATCGGTCGAAGCGCCCCGGCTGATCGAGGCCGTGAAGCTCGTCGCGGCCGGCGACGGCGTGCTCGCCCCGCAGGTCACGCGGCGGCTGATCACCGCGTTCGCCGCGTCGGCCCCGGAACGGGCACCGCTCCCGCCTGGCCTCGGCGACCTCACCGACCGTGAGCGCGAGGTGCTCGGCTGCCTGGGCGAGGGCCTGTCCAACGCCCAGATCGGCACCCGCCTGTACATCGGCGAGGCGACGGTGAAGACGCACGTCTCGCGCGTGCTGGCCAAGCTCGGCCTGCGCTCGCGCGTGCACGCCGCGATCCTGGCCCAGGAAAACGGCCTGACCCGGCAGAACTCCGGCGTCGATCTGCGGGAAGACCCGTGACCTTCTAACTTCTCCTCATGGGTGAGCGGCGAACGCTGAACGTGGACGAGGTCCTGGAACGCCAGGACTCCGGGGAGCTCAAACGGCGGCTGCGCGGACGCGACCTGGTCGGGTTCGGCGTCGGGATCATCATCGGCACCGGCATCTTCACCTTGGCGGGCGTCGAGGCGAAGACCCACGCGGGGCCCGCCGTGACGCTGTCGTTCGTGCTCGGCGCGGTCGTCGCCGGGCTCGCGGCGCTGTGCTACGCCGAGCTCGCCTCCAGCGTCCCGACGGCCGGAAGCGCTTACACCTACGCCTTCGCCACCCTCGGCGAGGTGTTCGCCTGGATCATCGGCTGGGACCTGCTGCTGGAGTTCGCGCTCGGCGCCGCCGTGGTGTCGCGGGGCTGGTCGGGGTACCTGGCGAACCTGCTCGGGCTGTCGCCCGAGTGGTTCGGCGAAGACGCGAAGGTCAACATCGGCGCGGTGCTCGTCATCGCCGTGCTGACCGTGGTCGCCGTGCTGGGCATCAAGGAGTCGGCCTGGCTGACCAACCTGCTGGTGTGCGTCAAGGTCGCCGTCTGCGTGCTGGTGCTCGCGGTCGGGCTGTTCTTCGTCAAGGGCGCGAACCTGACGCCGTTCATCCCGCCGGCGAAGGCACCCGAAGCCGGCTCGACGGTGCTGGAGCAACCGGCGGTGCAGGCGGTGCTGGGGCTGGAGCAGTCGGTCTACGGCATCGCCGGGATGATCACCGCCGCCGCCGTGGTCTTCTTCGCCTACACCGGGTTCGAAGCGCTCGCGAACCTCGGCGAAGAGACGCTGAACCCGCGCAAGGACCTGCGCGTCGGCATCCTCGGCGCGCTGGGCGTGTGCGCCCTGCTCTACATCGGCGTCTCGATCGTGCTGACCGGCATGATCCCGTTCACCGACATCGACACGGGCGCGCCGCTGGCCGACGCGTTCGACCGGGTCGGCCAGCACTGGGTGGGCGCGCTGATCTCGCTCGGCGCGGTGACCGGGCTGACGTCGGTGATGATGGTCGAGCTGGTCACGATCGGGCGGATCGGGTTCGCGATGGGCCGCGACGGCCTGCTGCCGAAGGCGCTCGGCAGCACGCACCCGCGCTGGGGCACCCCGCACCGGATGACCATCGGCGGCGCCGCCCTGATCGCCGTGCTGGCCGCGTTCATCCCGATTTCGGAGCTGGCCGACATGGTGAGCATCGGCGCGCTGTCGGCGATGATCATCGTGGCGGTGGCGGTCCCGGTGCTGCGCCGCCGCCGTCCCGACCTCGACCGGCCGTTCCGGGTGCCGTTCTCGCCGGTGGTCCCGGCCCTGGCCGCGCTGGCGTGCCTGTACCTGATGCTCAACCTGAACGTGCTGACGTGGCTCCGGTTCGCCGCGTGGCTGGTGATCGGCCTGGTGATCTACTTCGCCTACGGCCGCCGCCATTCCCGCTTCGCGAGCCGGACGCCGGTCAGTCCCAGTAGGACGGACTGAGCCCGGCGTCGCGCGCCGCCCGGCGCACCACGGCCGCCTGATCGGCGTCGACGACCACGAGCACGCCGAGCCCGGCCAGCGCCGCCGTCACCCATTCGACCGGCTGGTCGTGGCGGCCGTTGCCGCCGAGGGACGGATAAGTGTCCACAACGGACAGCAGGGTGCCCTCGGCGCCGATGCGGATGGCCGCCAGGAGCACGAAGTGGCCGCCGGGCGGGCGCCAGCGGGACGTCCACAGTGGTGGGACGCCGGTGTCGAGGTAGTCGAGCAGGGCGCGTTCCGGGGTGTCGTGGGCGCCGAGCTCGGCGCCGTCGATCCGGGCGAGCACCGCCACGCGCGGGACGTCCCACAGCCCGGCGAGCAGGTCGAACAGGGCCTCCGTGGTCCACTCCCCGGTCACCGGCACCGCCGCGAGGGCGCCCCGCGACAGCGACCCGACGGCCGCCGCCAGCCGGGAGACCCGGGTGCCGGCCGCGGCCGGGTCGTCGACGACCGGCAGCGGCAGCCGGAAGCCGCGGCGGCCCGGCTCCCCCGGCGGGCGCACGGCCGGGCCGCGGACGGTGCCCGCTGCCGCCGCGACGGCGTCCTGATCGGGTACGTCGACCCCGGCCGCCCGCAGCGCGGCGAGCCCGCAGAACGCCGCGGCCAGGCCGTCCTTCTGGGGCAGCTCCGCCTGGGCCACCGCGGCCAGCCGGGCCCCGCCCGGCAGCCACCGCACCCCGGACAGGTCGAGCTGCCCGCCGTCGATCCCCGAAGTCATCGGTCCCTCAGAACCTTCTTCTGCCGTCGGCCGGCGCGAGTGCCACCACAGGCGGATGACCTGCGGTCCGTAGCGCCGTCCTGACCAGAATAAGGTTCTCAGTAGCGCCAAAGGTGGGCGGCGACGATTTCGTCGGCCGTGCGGTCGGCCGCCCACGCCGCGTCCGAGGCCCGGACGGCCCGGAAGGCGCCCAGCAGCTCGTCACCGAGCACGCCGGCGATCCGCGGCGACGCCACGAGCGCGGCGTCCTGTTCGGCGGGGTTCGCCGGCAGCCGGCACACCCCGCGGGCCTCCCGTTCTCCGTCCGTCCAGCCGCCCGGGTCCTCGCCGATCGGCTCGGGCAGGGTGGGCGCGTCCTCGAGGCCGGCCATCCCGGCGGCGAGCACCGCGGCCAGCGCGAGGTACGGGTTGGCCGAGGCGTCGGACGTCTTGAGCTCGACGTTCGCGTGGCCGTCGCCCAGCAGTGCCGAGCCGGGGACGTACCGCAGCGGCGCCTCCCGGTTCTCGACGCCCCAGAACGCGTACGCACCGGCGAAGTAGCCCGGCCGCAGCCGCAGCGTCGACGGGACGCTCGGGGCGGTGATGGCGGTCAAGGCCGGCAGGTCGCGCAGCAGCCCGGCGAGGTAGCCGGCACCTTCCTCCGCCGGGCGGCCGTCGCCGTCGAGCAGGTTGCGCCCCGTGCGGCGAACCGAGGTGTGCAGGTGCCACCCGTTGCCGGCGGCGTCGAGCCCGATCACCGGGGCGAAGCTGACGGCGAGGCCGTGCACGCGCGCGGCGGCGTGGATGGTCTGCCGGGCGAGCAGCTGGTCGTCGGCGGCGGAGACGGGGTCGGTGGCGGCCAGCGACAGCTCGAGCTGCGCGACGCCGTACTCGGCGTGGAGCTGGCCGATCCGCAGGCCGTTGGCGGCGAAGTCGTGCAGGAGGGCCCCGACGAAGCCGTCGAGCCCGACGAGGGCGTGCGGGCTGTAGGCGGGCCCGGGGTGCCCGGGAGCGGCCAGCACGTCGGGACTGCCGGCCGGGGTGACGGCGAACTCCAGCTCGTAGCCGGCCCGGAATTCGAGCCCGCGCTTCGCCGCTTCGGCGACTTGCGCTTCGAGGACGGCGCGCTGGCAGTAGGGCGAGGGAGCACCGTCGCGGGTGAGCTGCCGCACGGGCGCCCAGGCGAGCGCGGGCTGCCCGGCGAGCCGCCGGAGCCGCTCGACGACGGGCACGAGCCGGATGTCCCCGGAGGGCGTCGAGAGCTTTTCGTGCCGGTAGGTGATGGAGTCGTGGCTGTCGAAGACGGCGAAGAGCGAGGTCGCCCCGACCCCGCGAGTGGCGGCATCGGCCAGCCCGGCCACAGGCACGATCCGCGAGCGCGGGATGCCGTTGTTGTCCGCCCAGGCGAGGTGCACCCCGCCCACTCCGGCCGCGGCGAAGTCCTTCGCCGCGGCCGACGCCGCCTTGGTCATGGCCACCCGCTTCCTGCCGCCCGCGCTCAGTATCCCGGGCGAGGCAGACGCGGGCCAGCACGATCCGGCCCGGAGGCGCCCGCGGCCGGAGAGCCCGCGAACTGCCGCTGACGTCGCGAATGACTCATCCGGGACGTCAGCGGCCCCCATGAGTCATTCGCGACGCACGAAACCCCGCGGCCGCACCGGCCGGAACCTCATCCCGGCGGCTCGACCGCCCGCTCCCCCGCCCCGTCCCGGCTCCGCAACGCCACGCCGGCCACCACGGCCAGCGTTCCCACCGCTTCGGGCACCGATGGCACCTGCCCCAGCAGCGCGAACCCCATCACGCCCGCCGTCACCGGGAGCAGCGCCAGCAGCGTCGCGAACCGGGCCTGGCCCACCCGGCGCAGCACCACCTGGTCCAGCGCGTACGGCACCACCGTCGACAGCACCCCGACCCCCACTCCCAGCAGCAGCAACCGCGGCGAAGACCACACCTCGCCCGTTCCCAGCGCCAGCGGCGACAACACCAGCGTCCCCGCCGCGAAGCCGATCGCCAGGCTGTCGATGCCGTCGCCGCCCACCGCCACCCTCTTGCCCAGCAGGATGTACCCCGCCCAGGCGAAAGCCGCGCCCAGGGCGAACGCCACCCCCCAGAAGCTCCCGCCGAGGCGGACGTCCGCGATCGCCACCACCCCGGCCGCCACCAGGAGCAACGCCAGTACGTCGCGCAGCGTGCGGGACCCCAGGGCCGCCACCACCACCGGGCCGGCGAACTCGAGCGCCACCGCCGTGCCCAGGGGCAGGCGGGCGATCGCCTCGTAGAACAGCACGTTCATGCCCGCCGTCACCACGCCGAACACCACGGCCAGCAGCAGCCGCCTGCCCCGCCAGGCCGCGCGGCCCGGGCGGCGCCAGGCCAGCAGGACCACCGCCGCGCCGAGGCAGCGGAGCCAGGCCACCCCCGCCGGGGTCGCGTGGCCGAAAAGGTCGACCGCCACCGCCGCTCCGGCGTACATCGAAATTCCGCTGAGAACGAACACGAGCGGGGCGGGTACCCCGGAAAGCCGTCGTGGGGAAGTCACCGAACTCACCGACCCATGGTGCCTGACCACGGAAAACGTAACTCTCCGGGTAATCGTCTCCTGGAATGCGGGATGCCGCTACGACATCCGGGGTAAATCGACGTGACTCAGGTCCCACCGGCGCGGGAACACTTGCGAGCCGCGAAACGTCTGGAACAGTAGAAGCACGAACACGCGGAGCCGGAGGCGATCGCCGCCACCGGTAGCAGTCCCGAAGTGGGCGTAGCTGGATCGATGGCACCGGGCGACCGGTGCCGGGACGGAGGGAGACCCCCATGACATCGCCGACGCTCACCCGCCCCGAACTGACCGCCGCCGACCGCTGTGACCGGTGCGGAGCAGCAGCTCAGGTACGTGCCATCCTCTCCGGAGGTGGCGAACTGCTCTTCTGCGGGCACCACGCCCGCGAGCACGAGGCCAAGCTCAAGGAACTGTCCGCCGACATCCAGCGGTAACCCGAGACGAGCGAAAGGCGGCCGGTGCGCACAGGCGCCGGCCGCCTTTCTGCATCTTGCAGATTGCGTGTCCGATATCACGGTATGGCTGCGAACCGTCGTGATTCCGGACACGAAAGCAGACAGAAAATCAGACAGAATCCAGCACCACTTCGAACGCCACTTCCGCGGCGCCGAGCAGCTTCCCGTCGGCGGCCAGCGCCGAGCTGACGATCCGCGTGCCCCCGACCGCCCGGCTCACCAGGCTGCGCCGGCGCACCTCGGCGCCGACGTGCCGCAGCACCGGCTCGGGCAGCACCGTCAGCAGGTCGCCGAGGATGACCAGCTGCGGCCCGAGCAGGTTGACGACGTTGATCAGCCCGAGCGTCAGCCATTCCGCGAACTCCGAAAGCCGCGTCAGCGCCGCCTCCGGGGCGCGGCCCAGCTCGCGCAGCTCGAACAGGATCGCCCCGCGCGGGGTGTCCTCGGCCAGGCCGAGCGCCCGGCACAGCGCCGCTTCGCCGACCTCGGTCTCCCAGCAACCGCTGCTGCCGCAGTAGCAGGGCCGCCCGTCCGGCCGGATGACCATGTGCCCGATCTCGCCGACGTAGCCCGAGCCGCCGCGCAGCGCCGACCCTTCGGCGATGACGCCGCCGCCGACCCCGACGTCCGCCGAGATGTACACCACGTCCGACGCCCCGCGGGCCGCCCCGCGCAGGTGCTCGGCGACCGCGCCGAACTCGGCGTCGTTGCCGACCAGGATCGGGATCTGGAGCACGCTGCCGAGCCGTTCGCCGAGCGCGACGTCGGTCCAGCGCAGGTTGGGGGCTTCGTGCACGTGCCCGTCCGCGCGCCGGACGACACCGGGCACCGACACCCCGGCCGCCACCGGGGTCACGCCGAGGTCGCCGGCCAGGATGGCCGTCGACTCGATGACGTGGGTGATGACCTCGTCGGGCTGGCCCATCCGGCCCCGCAGGTTCCAGCTGTTGCGGCCCAGGATCTGGCCGCCGAGCCCGACCAGGGCGATCGCGACGTGCTCGACCTGCAGGTCGACCGCGAGCACGACCGCCGCGTGGGGCTGGGGCAGGACCAGGAGCGAGGGGCGGCCCGCCCCTCGTCCCGGCCTCGGCACCTTTTCCTCGACGACGCCGGCTTCGGCGAGCCCGTCGACGAGGGTCTTGATCGTGCTCCGGTTGAGCCCCAGCTGGGTGGCCAGGGTCGCCCGGGTGCTCGGCCCGCCGACGTGCAGCAGGCGGAGCAGGGTCGTGCGGTTGTGCCGGCGCACCTCGTCCGGTCGCGCGACGGGCGTGCTGGTCACGGGCCTTATCATTCCATGCTGGTTCAGCGCGCCGACGCAGCCGCTCGGCGCCGGGACAGCGCGTCGACCGTGGCGGCGAGCAGCAGGACCAGACCGGTGATGATGTTGACCACCGCGGCCGGCTGCTTGAGCAGGCCCAGGCCGTTGATCACGACGGCGATCACGAGGCCACCGACGACGGCGTCGGACACCCGGCCCTTGCCGCCGAACAGCGACGTGCCGCCGATGACGGCCGAACCGACCGCGAACAGCAGCGTGTTCAGGCCACCGGACTGCGGGCTGACCGAGCCGACCTTCGACGCGGCGACGATGCCGCCGATGGCCGCGACCGCCGAGCCGATGACGAACACGCTCGCCCGGATCTTCGGCACGTCGATACCGGCGCGGCGGGCGGCTTCCTTGTTGCCGCCGACCGCGTAGACGTACCGGCCGTACCGGGTCCGGTTGAGCACGTAGGTCCCGGCCACCAGCAGCGCCAGCATGATCGGGATGACGTACGGGACGCCCTGGATCGTCACGACCGTCTTGTTCGGCGAGCGGTCGATCGTCAGCAGCCAGGTGCCCACCGCCGACAGCACGACGAGCGCGCCGACCTTGACCATCACCAGCGCCGTCGGCTGGACGACCAGGCCGCGCTTGAGCCGCTTGAAGTGGCTGGTCAGCGTGATCACCGCGAACCCGCCGGCGGCGACCACGAAGAAGATCCAGCTGCCCAGGATGTTCAGGTTGCCGTTGGCGATCTTGTACAGGACGTCCGAGTTGCTGATGCCGATCGTGCCGCCTTCACCGATGAACTGCAGCAGGACGCCCTGCCACACGATGAACAGCGCCAGCGTCACGACGAAGGACGGCATGCCGATCTTCGACACGAGGAAGCCGGTGATGCAGCCGATCGCGGTGCCGACGCAGATGGCCAGCAGGATCTCGAGCCAGGCGTTGGCCGGGACACCGATCGCGACGATCAGCAGGCCGATGAGCGACAGCGCGGCGCCCGCCCAGATCCGCTGGTAGGCCGACAGCAGCATGGCCACGGCGAGGACGCCGATGAACGTGACGAACACGCCGGTCCCCAAGGAGCCCAGCAGGTTCCCGGCATGCACGTAGTGCAGGGCCATCACGGACGCGGCGGTACCGGAAGCCACACCGGCGGCGAGGTCGATCTCGCCGAGCAGCAGCACGAAGACGATGCCCATCGCGATGATGATGACGCCCGCGCCCTGCGGGAACACGTTCGCGATGTTGGCCAGGGTGAAGAAGTTGTCCGACAGCGCGCTGAACAGGACGACGAGCACGAGCAGGCCGAACAGCGACGGCAGCGCGCCGAGTTCACCGGCCCGCAGGCGGGCGAAGTAGTCGCGGATCGCTTCGCCGGGTGACATCGATGTCGTGTCGATGCCGAAGTCGGAGATCGCCCCGGCGGGGGCCTGGGTCTGCGCGAGCGCTTCCGCGGCCGGGGTGTCGACCTCGTGCTTGGCAGGGGTTTCAGTCATTTCCGGTTCTTTCTTCCCGCTCACAGGACCACGGCTTCGGGCCGGGCCAGGCCGAGGTCACCGGAGCGACCCGCGGTGATCAGCTCCACGACCTGGCCGTGGGTGACGTCCTTCGTGTGCACCTCGGCGACGAGCCGGCCGAGGTAGAGCACGGCGATGCGGTCGGCGACCTCGAACACGTCGGCCATGTTGTGGCTGATCAGCACGACCCCCAGGCCCTGCTCGGCCAGCCGGCGGACCAGGTCGAGCACCTGCCGGGTCTGCGCGACGCCGAGGGCGGCGGTCGGCTCGTCGAGCACGACGACCTTGCTGTTCCAGAGCACCGACTTCGCGATGGCGACGGTCTGCCGCTGGCCACCGGACAGCGACGAAACCGGCGTGCGGACCGACTTCACGGTCCGGACGGAGAGGGAGGCCAGCGTTTCGCGGGCGGCCTTCTCCATGCTGGCTTCGTCGAGCTTCCAGGAACTGCCGCGTTCGCGGCCGAGGAACATGTTCTGGACGATGTCGAGGTTGTCGGCGAGCGCGAGGTCCTGGTAGACGACCTCGATGCCGAGGTCGGCGGCGTCGCGCGGACCGCGGATGTGGGCGTCCTGCCCGTTGAACCGCACGGCCCCCGAGTCGTACGGGTGGATGCCGGCGATGCACTTGACGAGCGTCGACTTGCCGGCACCGTTGTCGCCGACCAGTGCGGTCACTTCGCCCGCACGCACGTCGAAGTCCACGTCGTGGAGGACGTGGACCGGCCCGAAGCTCTTGTTCAGGCCCTTGATCTCGAGAATGGGCTCACTCATGGATGGGCTTTCTCCGAATTTCTCTTCCCTGTGCCGCCGCTCGGGTCAGGTGTGCGACGGGCCTTGCGCCCCGTGGGCCAGGACCCGACTGCGTCGGGTGGCTTCGCCTCCGCCGCAATCGGCTCCGCCGATTTTCGAAGCGAGGGGTGGGGACCGGGCCGGGACGCGCCGTCGGGGTGCGCGTCCCGGCCCGGCTGTTCATGGGGTGGTGCGGGGGCTCAGGAGATGCCGAGCGAGGTGCACTTGGCGGCGAGGTCGCCACCGCAGATCTCGGTCGCCTTCACGTAGCCCTGGGTCACGACGGTCTTGATGTCCTTCGCCAGGATCGTCGTCGGGGTCAGCAGCACGGACTTGATGTCGCGGTTGCCCGTCGGGTCGTGCAGCGTGCCCTTGGCGATGGCATCCGCACCGGCCTTGTCGCCCTTGGCCAGCGCGGCCGCCAGCTTCGCGCTCGCCTCGGCCTCTTCCTTGATCGGCTTGAACACGGTCATGTACTGCTCGCCGCGCATGACCGCCATCAGGCCGTCGGCGGTGGCGTCCTGGCCGGTGACGGGGATCTTGCCGTTGAGGCCGTTCTTCTTGAGGATCGTGATGACCGCGCCGGCCAGGCCGTCGTTCGCCGCGACGACGCCGTCGACCCGGCCGCCGTTGGCCTGGAAGATCTGCTCGAACGTCGTGCCGCCGAGCTGGTTGTCCCAGTCGTTGATCGGCTGCTTCTGGATCCGCTTGAGCGCGCCGGAGGAGAACAGCGGCTCGAGGACGGAGTCCTGGCCCCTGGTGAACAGCGTGGCGTTGTTGTCGGTCGGGGCGCCCTCGATCTGGACGACGCCCGCGCCCTTCTTGTCCTTCAGCGCGTCGGCCATCGCCTGGCCCTGCAGCTGGCCGACCTTCTCGTTGTCGAACGAGACGTAGTACTCGGCGCTGCCGCCGAGGCTCGGGCGGTCGTAGTTGATGACCGGGATGCCCGCGGTCTTCGCCTTGGCCTCGACCGCGGCACCGACGGCCGGGTCGGACGGGGCGATGATCAGGACCTTGACGCCGGAGCTGATGAAGCCGTCGGCCAGCGTGGAGAACTTCTGGGCGTCGCCCTGGGCGTTCTGGACGTCGGCGTCGAAGCCCTGCGCCGCGAGGGCGGCCTGCAGCATCGGCTTGTCGAAGGCTTCCCAGCGGGCCGAGCTGGCGGTCTCCGGCAGGATGACGCCGACCTTGCCGCTGGCGCCGCCACCGGCCGGGGCGGGCGCGGAAGCGGAGTTGCTCCCCGTGCCCCCGCTGTTCGAACTGTTGGTACCGCAGGCGGTCAGCGCCAGGCCGGCGCTCACCGTCGCGGCGAGGAGGGTAAGGGTTCTGCTGCGCATCCTCGTTCCTTCCGGATCCAAGCATTGGTGACGAGCGGCCGTCGGCGTGTGCTTCGGGCCAGCGAGGCGGCGATCCGGGGAGGCCCGGCGCACCGTCGCGCATATGTTGTGGGCGACAACATATGCCGCTGAGCGGCTGCGGGGAAGATAGCTGGATCGATTAAATGACACCAATTGGACACGGTTCGGCAACACAGGCTGAAGCTCGCCCGGAAAGAGTAGATCCGCTGACGATGTGATCGCCAGCACTCACGGTTAGTTACATCGAGGTTTCATCGAGGTGTGACGTTAGGCCGGTCGTGTGCACCCAGCGCAACCCGTGGCGAATCCACGACCCGGTGGCGCGCTTGGTCGCCGCCTTGCGGACTTCGCCGGTCCCGCTGCCCGGGAGGCCCCTCGCCGAGGGATGGACGGGCAGGTGATGGGCTACCCCACGGGCACGCACCGTCACGGGAGTGTGGAAGGTCCCTCGGACGTGGGGATGGAACGGACAGTGATGGCCGAACTTCAGCCTCCTGGGCGACACGGCTCGGGGGACGGGTGCGAGGGCGGCGGGGTGAGGCGGTCGACGGCTCGCGACGCGGGAGAGGTCCGGGTGGCGGGCCGGCCCTGCCGCCGAGGCGCAGCGCGGGCGGCAATTCCCCGAAAAGCACCCCGAAACAAAACCGGGCGGTCCCGCCATGAATGGCAGGACCGCCCGATTACCGCATCGCGGAAAAGAATCCGCGACTGCGACCGACTCAGCCGTACAACCAGACCCACCAGCCCTTGGCCAGGCCGTCCGAACCGTCCTTGTACCTGCAGAAGTGATAAAAATTGGTCGTGTCCGTGTAGTAGTGCGCCCGCGGGGAGCACTCCGCACCCGTGGCGAACGGCCCCTCGACCGGCCCGCCCACCACGGCAACGTGTGCCGCGACACCGGCCGGGGTTGCGGCTCCGGCCGCCGGCGCGACGGCGAACGCCGTTCCGCCCGCCACCGCCGCCAGCAGCATTCCCGTCGTCAATACTCGGCGAATACCCACATCTCTCCTTCGCGGATCACTGCCGGAACCGGAAAACAGAACAGCAGTTTCCGCGAGATCGCCGTCCGCGATCAACCGCCATAAGTAGGTCAGCGCGAAGAATCGATTGTTTCGACGACGCCGGGGCGGATCACCAGGATCGCAGGGTGACGATCCGCTCTTCGAGCTGTTCGACGGTCGCCATCGCGGTCACCGGTCCCCCGCAGACGCGCCTCAGCTCGTTGTGGATCGCGCCGTGCGGCTTCTTCGTCCGGTGGTGGTACATCCCCACCAGCGCGTTCAGCTCCTTGCGCAACGCACCGAGCCGCTCGCTCACCGACTGCGGGCGGGCCGTCGGCGGGGCTGCCTCTTCCTTGGCCGGCTTGCGGCGCTTCTCGTCCGCGACCTGCTCTTCCTGCCGCTTCCGCAGCAGCGCCCGCACCTGGTCCGGCTCCAGCAGGCCCGGCAGGCCCAGGTACTCCTGCTCCTCGTCCGACCCCGAGAACACCGCCGTGCCGAACGAGTTGCCGTCGTAGATGACCTGGTCGAGCTCGGCCGAGGCGCCCAGCGAGGTGAACGCCTTCTCCTCCTCGCCCGGCTCGTCCTCGGTGCGGTTGGCCTGGGCGAGGAGCTCGTCCTCCCAGCCTTCCTTCTCGCGGTGCGGCTTGCCGAGCACGTGGTCGCGCTGGGCTTCCAGCTCGCTGGCCAGCTCCAGCAGCACCGGGACCGACGGCAGGAACACGCTCGCCGTCTCGCCCTTCTTGCGCGCGCGCACGTACCGGCCGATGGCCTGGGCGAAGAACAGCGGCGTCGACGCGCTCGTCGCGTACACGCCCACCGCCAGGCGGGGGACGTCGACGCCTTCCGAGACCATCCGGACCGCCACGATCCAGCGCTCGTTCGTCTCGGAGAACTCCTTGATCCGCCCCGAGGCCTTCGGGTCGTCCGAGAGCACCAGCGTCGGCGTCTCCCCGGAGATGCGCTCCAGGATCTTCGCGTACGCCCGCGCCGACTCCTGGTCCGTCGCGATCACCAGGCCGCCCGCGTCCGGCACGCTCTGGCGGACCTGCGACAACCGCGTGTCGGCGGCCAGCAGCACCGCCGGGATCCACTCGCCGGCCGGGTCGAGCGCCGTGCGCCACGCCCGGGCGTTCTGCTCCGCCGTCAGCGGTTCGCCGAGCCGGGCGGTGAACTCCTCCCCCGCGCTCGTGCGCCAGGAGGCCTCGCCCGAATACGCCAGGAACACGACCGGCCGGACCACGCCGTCGGCCAGCGCGTCGGCGTAGCCGTACGCGTGGTCGGCCTTGCTGCGCTGGAAGCCGCCCGAGTCCGGCTCGTACGTCACGAACGGGATGGCCGAGTCGTCGGACCGGAACGGCGTCCCGGTCAGGGACAGACGCCGGACGGCCGGGGTGAACGCCTCGCGGATCGCGTCACCCCAGGACTTCGCGTCGCCGCCGTGGTGGATCTCGTCGAGGATCACCAGCGTCTTGCGGTTCTCCGTGCGCACCCGGTGCAGCGTCGGGTGCGCCGCGACCTGCGCGTACGTCAGCGCGACCCCGTTGTAGTCGGACGAGGTGACGCCGGTGGTGTTGCGGAAGTTCGAGTCGATGGCGATGCCGGCCGCCGCGGCCGAGGCCGCCCACTGGTGCTTGAGGTGCTCGGTCGGGGTCACGATGGTGACCGCCTCGATCGTGCGGTCGCTCAGCAGTTCGGCGGCGATCCGCAGGCCGAACACCGTCTTGCCGGCGCCGGGCGTCGCCACCGCGAGGAAGTCCTTCGGCTTCTGCGTCAGGTACTTGGTGAGCGCCCGCCGCTGCCACGCCCGCAGCGGGCGCGCGGTCGAGTCCTTCTCCGCGGGAGGCGCCCCGAGCTGCGTCTCCGTCATGCCGGTCCCCCCTCGCTCAAGTGCTTTGACGTGCGAAAACCCTCACTGTGGTACCGACTGCTGCTGCATCGGGCGGCCGGCGACTTGCGGTGAGGGCACTGGAGCGAGTCTACCGGCCGGGTCCGACAGTTCCCGGCACCGGCACGGGTGATGTCCCCCGACACGCCCGGCCGCAGGGGGTGTGACGAGCCAAATCCGCACCGATGGACCATGCTGGACACGTCATGGGTGAGGTGCAGCCGTCCGCAGCGACGAAGGTGGCCCGCAAGGGGCCGTGGCGGCTCGTCACGCGCACGTTCGCCAAGGCTTGGGAGGGCAACGTCTTCTCCGAGGCGGCGGAGGCGGCCTTCTGGCAGACGCTGTCGCTGCCGCCGCTGCTGCTCGGTCTGCTCGGCAGCCTGGGCTTCGTCGGCGAGTGGTTCGGCCAGGACGTGGTCACCGCGGTGCACGACCGGATCATCGGCTTCTGCAAGACGGTGTTCAGCACGAACGCCGTCCAGGACATCATCGAACCGACCGTGAACAGCATCCTCACCGTCGGCAAGGGCGAGATCGTCTCGGTCGGCTTCCTCATCTCGCTGTGGGCGGGTTCGTCGGCGATGTCGTCGTTCGTGGACGCGATCACCGTCGCGCACGACCAGTACGGCGTCCGCAACGACGTCTGGCAGCGGATCTTCGCGCTCCTGCTGTACCTGTGCGGCCTGGTGATCCTGGTGGTCGGGCTGCCGCTGCTGGCGATCGGCCCGGACCTGCTGCCGGAGTTCTTCCCGATGGCCTGGCGGCCGACCGTGACGTCCTGGGTGAGCGCGCTGTACTTCCCGACCCTCGGCGTGATGATCACCCTCGCGCTGACCACGTTGTACAAGCTCGCCCTGCCGCGGAAGCTGCCGTGGCACCGCGGCCTGCCCGGCGCGGTGCTCGCCATGGTCGTGTTCCTGCTGTCCTCGGTCGGCCTGCGCGTCTACCTGAACTGGATCACCAAGACCGGCTACACCTACGGCGCGCTGGCCGCGCCGATCGCGTTCCTGCTGCTGATGTTCTTCATCGGGCTGGCCGTGGTCGGCGGCGCGTACTTCAACAGCGCGATCCAGGAGCTGTGGCCGGCGAAGGCGACCCGGCGACAGCGGCGCCGGTGGCGGCGGCTGGAGATGGAACGCGCCTCCGAGCGGCTGCGCTCGGAGGAGGGCCGCAAGCTGTGGGACCGCTCGGCCACGCCGCCGCGGCGCCCGCCCGCCGAAGACACCGCCGACGAGGCCGAGCCGTCCGAAGAGGACGGCTCGTCACCGAGCGCACCGGAGCCGGCACCCAGCGCTGCTCAGGGGCGCGTCTCCTCCCCGGGGACCACCCGGAATCCACCCTCAGACTGAGTCGCTCCTCAGCAACGGCGTGAAAGGCTCTTCCGGTCACTGACGCGCGGCACCGGCCGCGTCGTTTCCGAGGGGGTTTCCACGTCATGTCCGTGCTGGCCAGACTGAGCCTGCGCAACCGAAGCCTGATCGGCCTGCTCGCGCTGGTGGTCGTCGGCTTCGGCGCGTTCGCGCTGCCGCAGCTCAAACAGCAGCTGTTCCCGTCGCTGCAGTTCCCGCAGGCCAAGATCGTCACGCAGTACCCGGGTGCCGCGCCGGACGCGGTCGACCGGCAGGTCACCGAGCCCCTGGAGGGGGCGCTGCAGGGCCTCAAGGGGCTCAAGGAGATCGACTCGACGTCCTCGGACGGCCTTTCGCTGGTCATCCCGCAGTTCGAGTTCGGCACCGACCTCGACGCCGCCGTGCAGCAGATCCAGCAGGTGGTGAACCAGGTCCGGCCGCGGCTCCCGCAGAACTCCGAGCCCGCGGTCTCCGCGGGCAGCACCGACGACCTGCCGGTGGTGCTGGTCGCCGCGGGCACCACGGGGGACCCGCAGCGGCTCGCGCCCGCGCTGACCGACCAGGTCGCGCCGGAGCTGCGCAAGATCGACGGCGTCCGCGCGGTGACCGTCAGCGGCGTGCAGCAACCGCGCGTCACGATCGCGCTCGACTACGCGAAGCTCGCCGCGGTGGGGGTCGACCCGGCTTCGATCGCGACCACGCTGCAGACCGCCGGCGCCGCGGTGCCCGCCGGGACGCTGACCGAGAACGGCAAGACGCTGTCGGTCCAGGTCGGCGGCGGACAGACCACAGTGGACACGATCCGCAACCTCTACCTGACACCGAGCGCGGCTTCGGCGTCCCGGCCCGGCGCCCCGGCGCGCGGTCCGGTGAAGCTGGGTGACGTCGCCGACGTCCAGACCGGCTTCGCGCCGCCGACGTCGATCACGCGCACCAACGGCAAACCCAGCCTCGGCCTCTCCGTCACCATGGTGGAGAACGGGAACGCGGTGGCGATCTCCCAGTCGGTGCGGGACAAGCTGCCCGACCTGGCGAAGAAGACCGGCGCCGAGCTGAACGTGGTGTTCGACCAGGGCACGCCGGTCAAGGACGCGATCCACGGACTGACCGTCGAAGGCCTGCTGGGCCTGGCGTTCGCGGTCGTGGTGATCCTGCTCTTCCTGCTGTCGGTGCGGTCCACCCTGGTCACCGCGGTCTCGATCCCGCTGTCGGTGGTCGTCGCGCTGATCGCGCTGTGGACCGGCGACCTCTCCCTGAACCTGCTCACCCTCGGCGCGCTGACCATCGCGATCGGCCGGGTGGTCGACGACTCGATCGTCGTGCTGGAGAACATCAAACGCCACCTGAACTACGGGGAAGCCAAGCAGCGGGCGGTGCTCGACGGCGTCCGCGAGGTGGCCGGCGCGGTGACCTCGTCCACGCTGACGACGGTCGCGGTGTTCGTGCCGATCGCGTTCGTCAGCGGGTTCGTCGGCGAGCTGTTCTCGCCGTTCGCCATCACCGTGACGGTGGCGCTGCTGGCCTCGTTGCTCGTGTCGCTGACCGTGGTTCCCGTGCTGGCGTACTGGTTCCTGAAGCCGCCGGTCGTCCCGGCCGACGCCGTCGAGGCCGAACGGGCGCGGGAGCTGGCCGTCGCGAAGGAACGCCGCAGCCTCCTGCAGCGCGCCTACCTGCCGGTGATCCGGTTCGCGACCCGGCGGCGGCTCACCGTCGTCCTGCTGGCGCTGCTGATCTTCGCCGGCACGGTCGGGCTCGCGACGCGGCTCAACACGAACTTCCTCGACCAGTCGGGGGGCACCACGCTGAACATGACGCAGAAGCTGCCCGCCGGCACGAGCATCGAGGCGAAGGAGAAGGCGGGCATCGCCGTCGAGCAGGCCCTCGCGGCCGAGCCCGCGGTGCAGACCTACCAGGTCAGCATCGGCGGCGGCGGGACGTTCGGCTTCGGCAGCAACACCTCGACGAACATCTCGGTCACCGTCGCCAAGGACACCGACCTCGACGCGCTGTCGGACCGGCTGCGCGCGAAGCTGACGTCGCGGCCGGAACTGGGCGAGATCAAGATCGGGGCGGACGCGTCCGGGTTCAACTCCGACAAGGTCTCGGTGACGGTGACCGCGCCGTCGGAGGCCGCGCTGAAACCGGCGTCCGACCAGGTGGTGCAGGCGCTGGGCGGGGTGGCCGGGCTGACCGAGGTGAGCAGTGACCTGGCCGTCGGCTCGCCGCGGGTGCAGGTCGAGGTGGACGACGCCGCGGCCGCCGCGCGCGGGCTGTCGGCGAGCAGCATCGGGCAGATCGCCAACCAGGCGATCGCCGGCCGCACGGTGACCCAGCTGCCGGTCGGCGGGCAGCGCACGGACATCGTCCTGCGCGCCGGCACGGCTCCGGTCACGGTCGACCAGGTTCGCGGGCTGCCGATTCCGGGCCCGGCCGGCGTCGTCCGGCTCGACGAGGTGGCCAAGGTGTCCACTGTGGATGGTCCGGCGTCGGTGCACCGCACCGGCGGCGACCTGAGCACCACGGTGACCGCCAAGAACACCGGGGACGACCTGACCAAGACCACCGCGGACATCAAGTCCAAACTGGACGGCCTGACGTTCACCGGCGGCGCGGCGTACTCGCTGGGCGGCGTCAGCCAGGACCAGCAGGAGGCGTTCGCGAACCTGTTCCTGGCGCTGCTCGCGGCCATCGCGATCGTGTTCCTGATCATGGTGGCGACGTTCCGGAGCCTGATCCAGCCGCTGATCCTGCTCGTGTCGATCCCGTTCGCGGCGACCGGCGCGATCGGGCTGCTGCTGGCCACCGGCACCGCGCTCGGCCTGCCGGCGCTGATCGGGATGCTGATGCTGGTCGGCATCGTGGTGACCAACGCGATCGTGCTGATCGACCTGGTCAACCAGTACCGCGCGGAGGGAATGAGCGTCGCCGACGCCGTCACCGAAGGCGGCCGGCGCCGGCTGCGCCCGATCCTGATGACCGCGGCGGCGACGATCTTCGCCCTGGTCCCGATGGCGCTCGGCATCACCGGCCAGGGCGGGTTCATCGGCCAGCCCCTGGCCATCGTGGTGATCGGCGGCCTGGTCAGCTCCACCCTGCTGACCCTGGTCCTGGTCCCGACCCTCTACACGATGGTCGAGACCCGCAAGGAACGCCGCCGGGCCCGCCGCGAAGCCCGCCACACCCCGCACGAGGCCCCCGAATCGGAGTCCCTCAACCCGGAACTCGCGTGATCTGAGCCGGATCTCGCGTGATTGGGGCCGTAACTCGCGAGTTACGGCCCCAATCACGTCAGTCACGGCTTCCGTCACGCGGATGACGGGTCTGATCACGCGGGTTACGGGTTACTGGCGGAAGCGGTAGGTCTTGCTGTCGAAGAGGATGCAGATGCTCGGGGACATCACGACGACGCGGAGCGTGTTGTCGCGCTCGTCGAAGTCGATGCCTTCGACCTCGAACGAACCCGAGCAGCCGCTGCGGAGCGGGAGCTGGCCCAGTGAGGTGACGTGGGCGGTGACGTCCGAGCCGTTCAACGCCGAAGCCAGGTCGACCTGGAGGAGCGGCTTCGTCGTGCCGAAGAGGCTGCCGTCCGGGTCGTCGGACGCGCAGAGCAGGCGGGTCGCGGTCTGGAAGTCGCAGCCCTGGACGTCGCGGACCGCGTGGTCCAGGCGGATCGCCGCCGCGTAGGGCAGGTTCTGCGCCGGGTCCTTGGCCACCACGCCGGGCATCGGGTGCACCAGGAGCCGGGTCATCGTGCCCCACTCCCCCGCCACCAGCCAGCGCGCGTCCGGCGACACCGCGGCGAAGGAGTTGTTGTTCGCTTCCCACGACTCGAGGGTGTGCTTGTAGTTGGCCCACGAGCCGTCCGGAGCCTGGACGCGGAACAGCTTCGCGCCGCGGTCGTCACGCTGGTAGGGCTCGACGTACCAGCCCTGGGCCGAGCCCGGGTCGCCGACGTGGTTCCAGCCTTGGGAGTTCAGGTCGGCCGGGATGGTGCCGATCCCGGTGTAGCGGATCGTCGTCCCCGAAGGACGCACGATCGTCGCGAGGCCCTGGCTCTCGTCGAGGGCCCGGGCGTTGTCGGACCCGACCTCCGTCCAGCCGGTGACGGCCTGCGCGAGCGCGGGCGAGACCACGGCGAGCAGGGCGGCGAGGGTGAGCACGATCCCGGTTCTGCGCATGTGCGGCTCCGGTGGGTGAGAGGGACCTGGCCCGCTGGATTTACCAGGACTCCCGCACCCGGCACACCCGCCGAATGAAGGTTTTTCACATTTGTTCGACGATCTGTCCGATTCCGGACAGCACGAAACCCCGGCGGGGACACCCGCCGGGGTTCAGGCCCGGCTACTTGCCCGGACGGAGACTGTCGTAGATCTCCTTGCAGGCCGGACAGACCGGCGACCCGGGCTTCGGCGACTTCGTCACCGGGAAGACCTCGCCGCACAGCGCCACCACGTGAGTGCCCATGACCGCGCTCTCGGCGATCTTGTTCTTCTTCACGTAGTGGAACATCTTCGGCGAGTCGTCGTCGGTGGTGTCCGTGCCCTCGGGCGTGGTTTCCGGCTTCGTCAGCGTCTCGGTGCTCACCCGGCCATTGTGCCCGACTCCCCGCGCGAAAGGTCTTCGGCCTGGCAGGATCTGCCGCATGTTCCAGAAGGTGCTCGCGACGTTCGGCTCCGGCGGAGCGCGGATCGACGCCCGCCTCCTCGACCGGACCGCCACCCCCGGCCGCCCCCTCCACGGCGAGGTCCTGCTGCTCGGCGGCGAGGTCGACCAGGAGATCAACGGCCTCGCCGTGACGCTGCTGGCCCGTGTCCGGATGCCCGACGGCAAAACCGAGGACCTCCCCTTCGGCACCCAGCAGCTGGTCGGCGGCGAAGTCATCCGCGCCGGGCAGCAGGTCCGGGTGCCGTTCGAGGTGCCGCTGCCCTGGGAAACGCCGGTGACCAGCGTCTACGCCAAGCCGCTTGCCGGCATGGCGGTCGGCGTCCGGGCCGAGCTCGACCTGGCCGCCGCGGTCAGCGACCCGTTCGACGCCGACGCCGTCGCGATCGAGCCGCTCCCGGCGCAGAAGCGGATCCTCGACGCGCTGAGCCGGCTCGGCTTCACCTTCCGCGAGGCCGTTCTCGAACAGGGCCGGGTCGACGGCGCCCGCCAGCAGCTGCCGTTCTTCCAGGAAGTCCGCTTCACGCCTTCGCCGCGTTTCGCGAGTGTCTTTTCCCAGGTCGCGGTCACCTTCCTGACCTCGGCCGAACGCACCGACGTCGTGCTCGAGGTCACCAAGCGGGTCCGGGTGAGCAAGACCGGCGGCTTCGGCGGCCGCGGCCAGGACTTCCTCGGGATGTTCACCGTGAAGCCGGACGTCAACTGGGAGAAGCAGCTCGAGGACTGGCTCGACCAGGTGGCCCGCCCCCGCGGGATCTTCGACTGATGGAGTGGCCCGACGCGGTCGCCGCGCTCGGCGGCACGTCCGATGCCTGGCCGCGGCTGCAGGCCCGCTACACCGAGCCCCACCGCCGCTACCACACCCTGGACCACGCGGCCGCCGTCGCGCGCGACTCCGCCTGGCTGGCCGAAGGCCTCGGCGACACCGACCGCGCGATCGTCGCCGTCGCGGCTTGGACGCACGACGTCGTGTACGACGCGAAGCCCGGCGAAGACGAACGAGCCAGCGCCGCCTGGGCGCGCGAAGCCCTGGCGGGCGTGGCCGAGGCCCACGTCGACCGCGTCGATGGCCTGATCCTCGCCACGATCGGGCACGACGCACCGCCGGACGACCTCCTGGCGACCGCGCTCCTCGACGCCGACCTCGCCGTCCTCGGCGCGCCCGAAGACCAGTACGCGGTGTACGCCCGCGGAGTGCGCGAGGAGTACGCGAAGTACCCCGACGAGGTCTGGCGCGAAGGGCGCATCGCCGTCCTGGAGCGCATGCTCGCGAGAGAGCTTTACCGCAGCGAAGCCGCCCGGACACGCTGGGCGAGCGCCGCCGAAAAGAACCTGACCGCCGAGCTGACCCACTGGCGCCGCGCGCGGGGCGATCACCGATGATGGTCACTCGTGACTACCGCACTCTCGCTGCACGAAGAGGTCGCCTCGGCGCTGCGTGACGGGCACCCCGTCGTCGCGCTGGAGAGCACCATCCTGTCCCACGGCCTGCCGCCGGGCCGCAACCTCGACGTCGCCCGCCGGCTCGAAGGCGTGGTCCGCGACGGCGGCGCCGTCCCGGCCACCATCGCGGTGCTCGACGGCCGGGTCGTGGTCGGCCTCTCCCCCGCCGAGCTCGAGCGCGTCTGCGCGCCGGACGCCGGCCTGGACAAGCTCTCGCTGCGCGACCTCGGCCCGGCCGTCGGCCTCGGCCGCTCCGGCGCGACGACCGTGGCGAGCACGTCGGCGCTGGCCGCCGCGGCCGGGATCGGCATGTTCGCCACCGGCGGGCTCGGCGGCGTGCACGTCGGGGCCGCGCAGTCCTGGGACGTCTCGGCGGACCTCGGCGTGCTGGCGAAGGTGCCGACCGTGGTCGTCTGCTCCGGCGTGAAGTCGGTTCTCGACATCCCGGCCACCCTCGAGGTGCTGGAGACGAATTCGGTGCCCGTGCTGGGCTACCGCACCGCCGACTTCCCGGCGTTCTACCTGCGCTCGTCGGGCCACCAGGTCGGCTGGCGGGTCGACGACCCGAAGCAGGCCGCGGCCGTGATCGACGCGCACCGCGCGTACGCGGGTTCCGGTGTCCTGCTGGCGAACCCGATCCCCGAAGCGTCCGAAATGGACCGGGAGCTGCACGACCGGCTGCTCGCCGAGGGCCTCGCGCTCGTCGAGGAGCAGGGCGTGCACGGCGCCGACGTCACGCCGGTGCTGCTGGAGCACTTCCACACCGCCAGCGGCGGCGTGAGCATCGACGCGAACGAAGCACTGGTGCTGAACAACGCCAAGCTGGCCACCGAGGTCGCGGTGGCGCTGGCATGAGCGGGATCGTGGTGGTCGGCGACGCCGCCCTGGACGTGATCGCCCGGCACGACAAGCCGCTGCCGCACGGCGGCGACGCCCGCGCGAAGATCCGGTTCACCGGCGGCGGCGCGGGCGCCAACACGGCGCTGTGGCTGCGGCACCTCGGCGCGGAGACGACGCTGGTCGCGCGGATCGGCGACGACCCGGGCGGCCGGCTCATCCGGGCCGAGCTGGAGGCGGCGGGCGTGCGGTGCGCGTTCGCCGTCGACCCCGAGGCGCCGACCTGCTGCGTCGTCGTCATGGTCGACGGCTCCGGGCAGCGCAGCATGCTCGCCGACCGAGGCGCCAACCAGCGGTTCGTGCCCGAGGACGTCACCCCGGCGGCGCTCGCCGGGGCGAGCCACCTGCACCTGTCCGGGTACGTGCTGCTCGACCCGCCGTCGCGCGCGGCCGGTCTCGCCGCGCTGGCGGCGGCTCGCGCGGCGGGGTTGACCACGTCGGTGGACCCGCAGGCCGCCGCGCACATCACCGACCCGGCCGCGTTCCTCGACGACGTCCGCGGGGTCGACCTGCTGATGCCGAACACCGAGGAACTGGTCGCGCTGACCGGTTCGGCCGACCCGGCCTCGGCGAAGGAGCTGCTCGGCACGGTCGGCGCGGTGGTCGTCACCGCCGGGCTCGAGGGGGCCAGCTGGGTCGACGCGGACGGCGTCACCAGCGTGCCCGCGGTCGAGGCCGACTGCATCGACTCGACCGGCGCGGGCGACGCCTTCGATGCGGGCGTGCTCACCGGCTGGCTGGCCGGGGAGTCCATTGTGGACGTCCTGCGGCACGGAACCCGGCTGGGCGCGCTGGCCGTCGGCAAGGTGGGCCCCCAGCCGTCGTGAGTGGTGAGGCGGGTGGGAACCCGCCTCACCACTCACGACCCGCGGTAGGGCTCAGCCGTCGATGACGCGGTGGGTGGTGCTTTCGATCGCCTTCGCCTCGTGCTCGTACCGCGAGATCTTCTCGGTCTTGCGGGGCGGGCGGTCGTTGGCGATCAGCACCGCGATCCACGGCAGCGGCACGGAGATCGCGAGGAACCCCAGCGCGAGCCACCAGGTGTGGTAGGTCAGCCCGGCGAGGATCAGGCACGGGATCCGGCAGGCCATCATGATCACGTACTTGCGCTTGCGCGCGGCGAACTGTTCTTCGTACGACGGGGCCGCCCCGGTGATCAGCACCGGGTCCGAGTCCTTGGCGGGCGTGGTCACTGCACCACCTCCACCGTCCATCGTCCCACCTGCGCGGTTCATCCGACACCGGGGTGACGCAACTTGCTCAACGCCGCCAGTACGAGGGTTTCGATGCCGGTGCGCAAGGTCGGGTGCAGGATCGGCGCGAACCGCGGCGAGTGGTTCGACGGGATGTCGCGCTCGAACCGGCCCTCGGTCATCGCCGTGATCACCGTCTGCGGGTCGAAGCCGCCGACCAGCCAGAACACCGACGGCGCGCCCGCGGCCCGGCCGAACTCGCTGAAGTCCTCGCTGCCGGTGACGAGCGGCGCCGGCAGCACCACGTCGGGGCCGAAGTGGCCGCGGAAGACCTCGGTGAGGGCCTCGTTGGCGGCCTCGTCGTTCTCGGTGACCGGGTAGGCGCCGGACCGCTCGACGTCCGGCGGCTTCGGCGCGCCGGCCGTGGCCGCTTCGCCGTGGACGATCCGCTCGACCGCGGCCAGCACCCGCTCGCGCACGGCCTGGTCGAAGGACCGGACGTTGACCTCCAGGACGGCGTCGTCGGCGATCACGTTGCTCGCGGTGCCCACGTGCAGCGAACCGACGGTGACCACGGCCGCATCGGTGGCGGCGATCTCGCGCGAGACGATCGTCTGCAGCTTGAGCACCACGGACGCGGCCAGCACGGCCGGGTCGACGGTGGTCTCCGGGCGCGAGCCGTGCCCGCCGCGGCCGTGCAGGGTGACGCGCAGCGTGTCGGTGGCGGCCATGATCACGCCGGGCCGGGTGAGCACCCAGCCGGCCGGTCCGGGCACCAGGTGCTGCCCGAACACGACGTCGGGCCTCCCGGCGATGTCGAAGAGGCCGTCGCGGACCATCGCCGACGCGCCGCCCGCGCTCTCCTCCCCCGGCTGGAACACCACCAGCAGCGTGCCGGCCCAGGTGTCGCGGCCCTTCGCGAGCAGCGCGGCGGCGCCGGAGAGCCAGGTGGCGTGCATGTCGTGCCCGCACGCGTGCATCACCGGGACGTCGTGGCCGTGCTCGTCGGTGCCGCGAGCGGTACTGGCGTACGAGAGCCCGGTCTTCTCCTCGACCGGCAGCGCGTCGATGTCGGCCCGCAGCTGCACCACCGGCCCCTCGCCGTTGCGCAGCACGCCCAGCACGCCGGTGCCGGCGATGCCGGTGTGCACCTCGTAGCCGTCGCACTCCAGCCGCCGGGCCAGCTCGGCCGCCGTCCGCGTCTCGGCGAAGGACAGCTCGGGGTGCCGGTGGAGATCGATGTACAGCGCTTCGAGTTCGGGCAGCGCCGCGTCGAGCGGGGCGAGGACGCGTTCAGGGGTCACGGAGGCCATCGTGGCAGCATTACCCACCGTGAGCACGCGAAGTGGATTGCCCGACCTGTCCGACGACGTCTGCGCCCGGCTGCGCGAGGCCTTCCGGCGCACCTCCTACGACGCCGACGGCGTGGTCGACGCCCTCGGCGGGGCCGCGCACGCGGCACTGGGCCGCGGCGAGCCCGTGCCGGCCGAGCGCGCGACCCGCGACGCGGGCGACCTCGGCACGCTGATCCGGCTGTTCCTGCTGGGCGGCACCGAGCCGGAGACCGCGGTCAAGGCGGCCTTCGCGCCGCTGACCGTCGAGGACGCCGTCTCCGCCGGCGTGCTGTCGGCCGCCGACGGCGGCTACCGGGCCGCGCTGGACATCCGGCCGCACGGCGACGAGGAATCCTCGTGGTGGGTCGTGTCGGACCTCGACGCCGACGTGCTGGGCACCACCGTGCCCGAGGACCACGTGCTCGGCGTCGGCCACGCGTCGCTGTCGCTGATCCGGGCGACCGGCCGCCGCCCGGTCGGCACCCTGCTCGACCTGGGCACCGGCAACGGCGTGCAGGCGCTGCACGCGACCCGGCACGCCGAGCGCGTCACCGCCACCGACGTCTCGGAGCGGGCGCTGGCCCTGGCGGCGGCGACGTTCCGGCTGAACGAGCTGGACGTCGAGCTGGTCCGCGGCGAGTGGTTCGCGCCGGTCGCGCGGCGGAAGTTCGACCAGGTCGTGTGCAACCCGCCGTTCGTGGTCGGCCCGGCGCGGGTCGACTACACCTACCGCGACTCCGGGCTGGCCGGCGACGACGCGAGCGCGCTGGTCGTGCGGCAGCTGCCCGGCTTCCTCAACGACGGCGGCACGGGCCACCTCCTCGCCTCGTGGCTGCACACGGGGAAGGAGGACTGGTCCGACCGGGTGAGCCGCTGGCTGCCCGCCGAGACCGACGCCTGGTTCGTGCAGCGCGACGTCGCCGATCCGGCGCTGTACGTCGGCACGTGGCTGCGGGACGCCGGCCTCGACCCGCGTTCGCCCGAGGGCCGGGCGAAGGCGGCGGCGTGGCTGGACTGGTTCGCCGCCAACGACGTCCGGGGCATCGGCTTCGGGTTCGTCACGCTGCGGCGGGCGGCCGGGCGGACGCCGACGGTGGTGTGCGAAGACCTGCGGCAGGCCTACGACGACCCGCTGGGCCCGGAAGCGGCGGGCTGGCTCGACCGCGTGGAATGGCTGCGTGAATCGGGGGATTCATTACTCGATGTCCGTTTTGTGGTGCCGGACACGGTATTGCTCGAAAGCGTCGAAGAACCCGGAGACGAAGGCTGGGCGACGACCGTCCGGCGGCTGCACCGCACGGACGGTCCGGGCTGGCAGCACGAGGTCGACGAACTGGCCACGCGGCTGCTGGCGGGCTGCCGCGGCGCATTGCCGCTGGAGGACCTGATCGAGCTGCTCGCGGCCGCGCAGGGGCTCGACGCTTCCGAGCTCGCGGCCACCGCATTGCCCGTCGTCCGGGAGCTCGTCCGGCACGGCATGCTCGTCCCGGCGGACCGGTGAGGGCGGTCGCGGCCCGCGTGACGCGGGCGGACGTGACGGTCGACGGCGCGGTCGTCGGCGCGATCGACGAGCCGGGTTTGCTTGTGCTGCTGGGAATCCACATCGACGACGACACCGCGAAGGCCGCCACGATGGCGCGCAAACTGCACGAACTGCGCGTGCTTCGCGACGAGGAATCATGCGCCACCGCGAATGCGCCGCTGCTCGTGGTGAGCCAGTTCACGCTCTACGGCGACACGAAGAAAGGCCGTCGGCCGTCGTGGACTCAGGCGGCCCGGCCGGAGGTCGCCGAGCCGTTGGTGGACGCCGTCGTGGCCGAGCTGCGCGGCCGCGGTGCCACCGTGGCGACGGGGCGGTTCGGCGCGATGATGGCGGTCTCCAGCGTGAACGACGGTCCGTTCACGGTTTTGGTGGAGGTTTAGACCACCGGGAAAACACTGCGGCGCGCAGCGCCTCCGTTGAGGGCGGTGGCGGGGGCATGGATGGATGGTTCACTTCTTGACCCGATTCATATGGAATTCTCAGGTTCCTCGGTCACGGAACGTTCTCAGGAAAAGCTCAGCCTTGATTCAGCAACCGGATCGCTCCCGCATCCGTCTTCTCCTATGACGGACCGGGAACGTTTTGGGAACCCGGAGCGTTGCACCAGACGTCCAGCCAAGCCGGCCGGACCGGCGTACCGGGATCCACAGGCCCCGGTTCGCGGGTACGCACCCGGTGGACGACCGCAGCAGCACGTTCAGCCCGTGACCGGGGAGGCAGAATGTCAGTCCAGACTCTCGAACGCGAGTCGCGCGGGATTCGCGAGCGCATCCCGGCTCAGACGACCGAGGAGCCGACGACGCTGGGCGTGGGGACGCTCACCGACGCCGACCTCGACGCCCAGAGCCCCGCCGCCGACCTCGTCCGCGTCTACCTCAACGGCATCGGCAAGACGGCCCTGCTGTCCGCGGCCGACGAGGTCGAGCTGGCGAAGCGCATCGAAGCCGGCGTGTTCGCCCAGCACATGCTGGACACCGCCGAGGCGCTCACGGCCAAGCGCCGCACCGAGCTGGCCGCGCTGGTCCGCGACGGCCACGTGGCCAAGAACCACCTGCTGGAGGCCAACCTCCGCCTGGTGGTCTCGCTCGCCAAGCGCTACACCGGCCGGGGGATGCCGCTGCTCGACCTGATCCAGGAGGGGAACCTGGGTCTCATCCGCGCGGTGGAGAAGTTCGACTACTCCAAGGGGTTCAAGTTCTCGACGTACGCCACCTGGTGGATCCGGCAGGCCATCACCCGGGGCATGGCCGACCAGGGGCGCACCATCCGGCTGCCGGTCCACCTGGTGGAACAGGTGAACAAGCTGGCCCGCATCAAGCGCGACCTGCACCAGCAGCTCGGGCGGGACGCCACGCACGAGGAGCTGGCGGCCGAGTCGGGCATCCCGGCGCACAAGATCTCGGACCTGCTCGACCACTCGCGTGACCCGGTAAGCCTGGACATGCCGGTCGGCACCGAGGAGGACGCCCCCCTGGGCGACTTCATCGAGGACTCCGAGGCGACCGACGCCGAGAGCGCCGTGATCTCGGGCCTGCTGCAGGACGACCTGCGCCGCGTCCTGGCGACGCTGGACGACCGCGAGCAGCACGTGATCCGCCTGCGCTACGGCCTCGACGACGGCCAGCCGCGCACGCTCGACCAGATCGGCAAGCACTTCGGGCTGTCCCGCGAGCGCGTCCGCCAGATCGAGCGCGAGGTCATGTCGAAGCTGCGGCAGGGCGAGCGCGCGGACCGGCTGCGGGCGTACGCCAGCTGATCGTCTCTCTTGCTCAAGGGCGGGTGCGCTGCGCACCCGCCCTTGGTCATTTCCGCAACCCGGTGACCAGGCATTCGGCCGGGCGGGAAAATTTTCCACGAAAACCGGGTTTCGCCCTTCACGGGCCTGGGTAGCAACCCTCCGCCAGCACCCGTTCGGCGGCGTTGACTTATGACCTGCGTCACGACAGCCTCGAAGTGCCGGCGCAGGCCTCGCAACCGAGTGTGCACGCACTCGGGCGCTTTCCCCGGGAGGTCGGGTCCGTCGGGGTGGACCCGGCCTCCCGACCAGCTTCCCGCCGACGCACCCCAACAGTCGGCCCGCGTACCCAGACAGTCGGCCCGCGTACCTGGAGGGTCGGTTCGCGTACCTGGAGGGTCGGTTCGCGTACCTGGAGGGTCGGTTCGTGCCCGAAGGGCGCGTTTCGCACGCCGAACGGGACCGAGCGGCATCACCGGCACCCCACCC
>JARAWT010000005.1:0-214334 GCA_033793495.1 Streptomyces sp. MN03-5084-2B
GCCCCCACCCACTGCGCCCCCTCCGGTGAAGGTCACTGTTGAACACTCTGCTCACGCAGGTTCCCCCGCAGCACACGGTTCCCGTGCACCCGGCGGCACGGCAGCTGCTCGACCGCGTCGCCGCCGAGCCGGCCGCCCCGCTGCGGCTCGCCGTCGTCGCCCCCGGCGGCTACGGCAAGAGCGTGCTGCTCGCCGCGCTCGACCGCCAGTACCGCGCGGCCGGCGTCGACGCCGTCCTGGTCGACGACGCCGACCGGCTCGGCCCCGACCAGCTCGAGGACCTGCTCGCCGGGGCGGACGGCCCGATCGTCGTCGCGCACCGGCCGGCCCCGGTGGCGCCCGGCTGGACGCTGCTGCAGCTCGGCCCGCTCGGCGTCGAGGAGGTCGCGCGGCTGATGTCCGCGGCGACGGGGGCGCCCGCCGACCCGGCCGCCGCGGCCGAGCTGCACGCCCGCAGCGGCGGGGTGCCGCGGCTGGCCGAGCGCGCGCTGCTCGGGCGGCTGGAGGAGTTCCGGCCCGAGCTCGACGAGCTCGACGACGACGTGCTCCGCTACCTGATCGCGGCCGAAGCCGGGGCCGGGCGCAACCTCGACCTGCTGTGCGCGCTGCTCGACCGCCGTCCCGACCGGCTGCCCGCGATCGTCGAGGGCGCCCGCGCGACCGGCCTGCTCGCCCCCGACGACACGCTGCTGCCGCTGGCCGCGGCCGCCGTCCGCGACTTCGGGCCGCCCGCCCGCCGGCTGACGACGGTGCAGCGGCTGGTCGAGCTGCAGCTGGCGAACGGCCTGCCGGTGCTCGACCTGGCCCGGTCGCTGCTCGGCACGGGCAGTTCCGGCGCGTCCGCGGCAGCCGCGTTCGCCGCGGCGGCGGACGAAGCGCTGCCGGCCGACGCGCGCTTGGCGACGCGGCTGTTCGAAGCCGCGGCCGAAGCGGGCGACCGTTCCCCGGCGGTGACGGCGGGCTGGGCGCGCGCGGCCGCGTTGTCCGGCGACCTCGACACGGCGCTGCGGCTCGGCGACGGGATGCTCGGCGCCGCCGACGCGGAAACCCGCGCGGCCGGGGCGGAGATCGCGGCGACGGTCCTGGCCCACCGCGGCGAGCTGGCCCGCAGCGCCGAGCTGTACCACTGGGCGGGCCGCGCCGACGCCTTCTCGGCGACGGCCCTGGTCGGTACCGGCGACCTCGAAGGGGCCCGGCGCCTCCTCGACTCCCCCACCCCCGGCGTCGCACCGACGCTGTTCGCCGGCGCGGCCACCCGGATGGCCCGCGGCATCGTGGATTCGGTGTCCGGCTGCGCGACGGAGACGTTGTCGACCCTGCTCGGCGCGGCCACGATGCTGGAGCCGGCGCTGGGCGGCACGTTGCTGCCGGACAGCCCGGCGGCGCTGGCCGCGCTCGTCGCCCTGCACACGGGCGAGCTGGCGCTGGCGGAGTCCGTGCTGAGCCGGGCGCTGGACGGCGGGACCGGCGGGGAGCTGCTGGCCGTGCGGCACCGGTTGCTGCTGGGCTGGGTCGCGATGACGGCGGGCGACCTGGCGGCGGCCGCGGAACACCGCGACGCCGTCGCGGGCCGGCCGCTGGAAGCGCGCGACGAGCTGTTCTTCGCGACGCTGGAGCTCGGCCTGGCGCGGCGGGCGAGCGACCTGGTCGGGCTGCAGCGGTCGTGGAACCGGGCGTACCAGGCGTCGATGCGGCAGCAGACGGACCTGTTCTCGTTGCTGCCGCTGGGCGAGCTGGCGATCGCCGCGGCCCGCACCGGCGCGTTCGCCAAGCTTTCCGGCCAGTTCGAACGCGCCCACGGCCTCCTGGCCCGGCTCGGCGAACCTCCACTGTGGACGGTCTCGCTGGTCTGGCACGAGCTGCACGCGGCCATCACGCTCGAGGACGCGGACGCCGTCAAGGCCCACCTGGCCACGTTGACGACGCACGCCCACTGCGGCCGCCACCCCCGCGCCCTGGCCACGGCGGCCCAGGGCTGGCTGGCGGTGCTGGGCGGCACCTTCGACCCGGACGCCATCACGGCGGCGGCGGCCGAGCTCCACGACCTGGGCCTGCGCTGGGACGCGGCCCGCCTGGCCGGCCAGGCGGCGATCAGGACGTCCGACCGCAAGGCCATGGTCCAGCTCCTGGAGGCGGCCCGCCAGTTCCAGGGAACGGCGGCCCGCCGCGAACCCGGCGCCTCCTCGGAGCCGGCGGCGGGAGCGGGCCTGGCGGCGTTGAGCGAGCGCGAACTGGAGGTGGCCCGCCTGATCGTGGAGGGGCTGACGTACAAGCAGGCGGGCAGCAAGCTGTTCATCTCGGGCAAGACGGTGGAGCACCACATGGCCCGGATCCGCGGAAAGCTCGGCGCGACGGACCGGCGGGAGCTGCTGGCGACGCTGCGGGAGCTCCTCGCCCGGCCGGACGCGGGGTAGCCGGCCTCGGAAACTCCCCCGCCCTCCCTGGGGCGTGCCCAAGTCCAGTCTATCTGCCGCCTCCGACGGAAGCGGCAGATTGTGGCTCGTTCGCCGGAGCTGTCCACAGCACGGCCGGGTTGTGGACAGCTCCGGCGAACCGGCTCAGGTCGCCGGTGTCGTTGCGGTGAACGTGGCTGCCGGGCCCGTTCCCGTTGCCGTCACCGCCGCGACCGTGAACGTGTAGGCCGTCGCCGGATGCAGGCCGTCCACCACCCGGGTCATGCCTTTGACCGTCGGCTGGGTGACCAGGGCGTCGCGGCCCTGGACCGGGATCGTGCGGCCGTCGGACACCGTGATCACGTAGCCCAGGACCGGGGTGTCGCCCGCCGCCGCCGGCGGGTTCCAGCGGATCGAGGCCGCCGTCGGGCTCGGCAAGGCCCGCGCGCTCGTCGGGATTCCCGGCGGCGCGGCCGGTTTCGGCCCTGGGGTCACCGGGGCCGACGGCAGCGATGGCTCGCTCGTGCCGAACGCGTTGCGCGCCGCGACCGTCACCGTGTACGGCGTTCCGTCCGTCAACCCGGGCACCTCGGCGTACGCGCGCTTCGCGAAGTCGGCGGCCGTCACCGTCGTCGAGTGCGTGCGGCCGTCGCCCGACGCCGTCACCACGTAGGACGTCACCGGTGCGTTGTTGAAGGCGAACGTCGGGTTCCAGGTTGCGTAAAGCTTGCCCGCGACGGCGAAAGTGGCCACGCGCGACGGGGCTTCGGCCGGGGCGCGGCCGCCGACCTGGCAGGTGAGCAGCCCGCGGTAGGCCGGTTCGAGGCCCGCGTTCTCGACGATCGCGGCCGGCGCGTCGGCCGGGTTCGCCAGGAGGTGGTTGCCGCGGGTGATGGCCCCCTTGTCGACCTTGTCGCGGTCGCCCTGCTCCCAGTAGTTGCCCTCGGTCAGCGTCGGGTCGTTGTTGCCGAGGTCGTCGCGGTAGTCGACGTGCACCGTGCCGACGTTGAAGTACGCCATCCCGTAGAGGACGTTGCCTCGGATCGTCTCGTACGTGTTGCCGTTGTCGGTGTAGACGCCCTTGCCGAGCCCCCACTGGTCGTGGATGACGTTGCCGGTGACCTTTTCGCCGTCGTCGAGGGAGCTGCCGGTGATGCCCTGGGTGTAGACGCCGCCGCCGTCGTCGAGCATCTGCATGTAGTCGAAGATCAGGTTGTCCGAGACGACGTTGTCGTGCGACAGGTTCGGTGTCGCGGGCCGCTTGATCTTGTCCGGCCAGCCGCCCCAGCCGACGGAGATCGCCGAGTAGCCGACGTGGTCGATCTGGTTGTGGGAGATGGTGTTCCGCACGGTGTAGCCGTTGACGATCGGCACGCCGCCGTGGAACTCGCGCGGCAGGCCGTAGAGGTGGTTGTCGGTGACCTGGACGTCCCGCACGACGTCGGCGTCGGTGTCCGTGACGGGTTTGTCGACGCCGCCGATCTGCACGCCGTTGCCGGAGATGTCGGTGAAGACGCTGCCGCGCACCCGGGATTCCTTGGTGCCGTCGATCAGGTCCAGCCCGGCGCCGCCCAGGTGGGCGAAGACGCTGTCGCTGAATTCGACGCGCCGGCCGTGCGAGACGGAGACGTTGGCGGGTTCCCGCGTCCACGAGGCGTACGGGCAGGTGCCGCCGGGCACGAACTGGCACAGGCCCTGGACGGCCCAGCCGTCGGCGCCGGTGATGGTGTACCCCGCCTGGATTTCCGAGAACCCTTCGGGCGACGACGGCGTCAGCCAGGTCGCGTAGGAGTAGCGCAGGCCGCGGAAGGCGACGTCCTGGATACCCCGGGCGTCGACGAGCTTCTCCAGCACGGGCATTTCGACGTCCGCGCGGCGCAGGTCCTGGCCGGGCTTCGGCAGGTAGTAGACGACGTGGGCGGACCGGTCCAGGTACCACTCGCCCGGGGTGTCGAGCAGTTCGAAGGCGTTCTCCGCGTAGGTGGGGTGCCGCCCGTTGGTGAGGTCGGCCGGGCCGACCATGTTGACGCTGCGGCCGGGGATGTCGGGGAACAGCACGCGTTTCGTCGAGTTGTCCCAGCACGGGCTGGCCATGGTGATCGTCGTGCCGTCGGCGCCGGCGAGGGGGCAGCGCGGTTCGGTCCACTGGCCGAGGCCGTCGCGCTGGACGTTCCACAGCGCCTCGCCCGAGACGTACACGAACTCGACGTCCTTCGGGTTTCGCCAGTGCGAGAGCGTGTCGGCGCTGGCGGTGTAGCCGGTGGCGGTGGCCTTCACGGTCACCGGCAGGGGGCCGCGGGCGCGTTGCTCGCGGACGCCGTCGACGTAGAGCTGCCGGGTGTTGTCCAGGCCCGCGGGGGCGGGCGCGGCGAACAGGCCCGGCCGGCCCGGCACCGCCCGCCAGCCGGTGACCCGCGCGCCGCCGTTCAGCTCGGTGTCATTGCTGCCCTGCCAGATGACGCGGTGCCCGTTGCCGCCGGAGTCTCTTGCGTCGAGCCGCAGCGGGGCCGTCAGCCGGAAGACGCCGGGCGCGAGGTGGACGGTGAGATCCCGGGTGAGGTGCGGTGCGCGTTGGCGTACGAGGTCGCGGGCCCGGTCGAGCGTCCGGACGGGGTGCCCGGCGGTACCGGGGGCCCGATCGGACCCGTCGGGCGAAACGTAGACGTCCCGGGCGGCGGCCTCGGGGCCGGCCGCGGCCACCGGACCGGTCGTGGCGAGCAGCGCGCCCGCGCTCAGGAGGACGGTCACCATGGTGCGCCGCCGCGTCGAGCCCCACTTGGTCAGCATGAGGGAAACATAGGATCTCTCGAACGCGATGTCGACAATTTCCCGCTCAGCGGGGCAACCGATCACCTATTCATCGGATGCCTGTGCGCCGGTCAGTCGCGGCTGGGACCGAAGCGTTCCGTGCGGATCCGGTGCGGGTCGTGGTCCAGGGCGACCAGGATGTCCGCCACCGTTTCCACGAAGCCCGTCGGGCCGCAGACGAAGCAGGACGCACCGAACTCCGCCGGCCAGCCTGCCGTGTTGATCGTCGCCACGTCGATGCGCCGGGGCAGGCCCGGGCGGCCTTCGGGCAGCTCACGCGTGTACACGTACGTGACGTCCACACCCGCCACGGGCGTGCGCAGCTCGTCCGCGTAGTACAGCTCCGCCGGGGTGCGCAGCGAATAGATCAGCTTGAACGGCGTGCGGACGCCCGCCGCGCGGCGGGCGCGGATCATCGCCATCAGCGGGACGATGCCGGAGCCGCCCGCGATCAGGAGGACCGGCGCCGGGTCCGCCGGGCGCCAGGCGAACCAGCCGCCGATCGGGCCGCGGATCTCGACCGGGTCGCCGATCGCGTACGGACCGGTGAGGTGCTCGGACACCTCGCCGTCGGCGACGCGCTGCACCGTCAGCTCCACGCGGTCGCCGTCCGCCGGCGCCGCGAGGGAGTAGCTGCGCTGCGCGCGGTACCCGTCGGCGGCGGTGAGCCGGACGTCGACGTGCTGGCCCGCCAGGTGCCCCGGCCAGCCGGGCAGGTCGAAGACGAGGGTGCGCGCCGTCGGCGTCTCGTCGCGGATTTCGGCCAGGCGGGCGACCCGCCACGCTAGTCGCCCTGATACCGCTGTTCGCGCCATGGATCCCCGTAGTCGTGGTAGCCGGCGTTCTCCCAGAAGCCCGGCTCGTCCCGGGTCTTCAGCTCCAGCCCGCGCACCCACTTCGCGGACTTCCAGAAGTACAGGTGCGGCACGAGCAGCCGCGCCGGGCCGCCGTGCTCGGGGGTCAGCGGCTTGCCGCCGTACTCGTAGGCGATCCAGGCCTGGCCGTCGAGCAGGTCGGCCAGCGGCAGGTTCGTCGTGTACCCGCCGTAGGCGTGGACCATGACGTAGTCGGCCTCGGTGTCGAGCCCGCCGACCAGCGTGTCGATCGAGACGCCGCGCCAGCGGGTGTCCAGTTTGGACCACTGGGTGACGCAGTGGATGTCCACAGTGGGCTTCTCGCTGGGCAGCGCCATCAGCTCGGCCCAGCTCCAGGTGTGCTTCTCGCCCGCCTCGGTGGTGACGGTGAACTCCCACGTTTCGGTGCGCACGCGCGGGGTCGGCCCCGCCGACAGCACGGGGAAGTCCTCGGCCAGGTACTGCCCGGGTGGCAGCCGCGGGTTGCCACTGCGCGCCCGGCCCTGGAAACCCGGTGTCACGACACCCATGCGGCGCTCCCTTCCCGATCTCGACGAGCCTACGCCCGGACCCGCAACCCCAGCGACGTGACGAGCACCGCAGCCTGTTCGGGCGACACGATCGCCCCGGCCAGCTCGGCGTTCAGCGGGTCGAGCGCCGAAAGGTCACTGCCCCGCAGCTCGGCTTTCGGCAGCTTGACGGCGTGCAGCGCCGCCCCGGACAGGTCGACGTCGGCGAACACCGCACCGGCGCAGTCCGCCCCGGTGAGGTCGACCTCCCGCATCCGGACGCCCTGGAAGCTGACGGCTCGCAGGTCCGCGCCCGCCAGCCCGGCGAAGGACCAGTCCCCGCCGGTGACCCGCAACGGCCGCAGCTCGCACTCGGTGAACGTGGCGCCGACGAGCTTGCACCCGGTGAATTCGACGTCGAAGAAGTTGCACCGCTTGAAGGCGCAGCCGGTGAAGGCCGAGTCCGTGTGCCGCGACGCGTTGAAGCGCACGTTGCCGAACACGCAATCGGTGAACACCGAGTTCCGGGTGACCGCTTCCGAGAAGTCGGTCTCGTGGAACTCGCACCGCACGTAGTGCCGCCCGGTGATCTCCTCCCCGTACCAGTCGTCGCGGAAGAACCGCTGATCCTCTTGCGTGGCCTCCGGCATGCCGCCAGGCTAGCGGCAGATCCGACGCCGGAGGGGCCGCCCATGCTCGACGCCGACGATGTCCGGAGAGCCGTGCCGATGCCGGCCGCGGTCGACGCGGTGCGCGAGGCGTTCCTCGACCTCGCCGCCGGACATTTCGTGGTGCCGCAACGGTTGTCCTTCGCCGCAGCCACGACGCTCGTGATGACCGCCTGCCACACCCCGTCGGCGACGACCGTGGTCAAGACCCTCAACCTGGCCCCCGGCCGGACGCCGATGATCCTGGGCACGCTGGTGTGGAACACCGCCGACGGCCAGGTGGTCGCCGACGCCGTCGAGGTCACGACGCTGCGCACCGGCGCCGTGTCCGGCGTCGCCACGGACCTGCTCGCCCCACCCTCGGCGAGCCGGCTGGCGTTGCTGGGCACCGGCGCCCAGGCCGCCGACCAGGTGCGAGCCGTGGCGGCGGTGCGGCCGGTACGTCGGGTGGCGGTGTCCGGCCGCGACCACGTGCGCGCTTCGACGTTGGCGGAGCGGTTGCGGGCCGAGTTCCCGGAGGTGGTCGTGCGAGTGGCTGCCAGCGCCGCGGACGCGGTGGCCGATGCCGAGGTCGTCTGTTGCGCTACGTCATCCGGTACTCCTCTCTTCGGTGTGGACGACTTGCCGGAACGGGTTCATGTCAACGCGATCGGGTCGTATCTGCCGTCCATGCGGGAGCTTCCCGCGGAGTTGCTCGGGTCCGCGGGGTGTGTGGTGGTGGATCAGGTCGATGCTGCTTTGGCGGAGGCGGGAGAGGTGATCCACGCCGTTGACGGTGGGTTTCTCGATCGTGAGCGGTTGATCGAGCTGGGCCCGGCCTTGCACCGGCCGCCGGTGGCCGAGGGACGGACCGTGTTCAAGTCCGTCGGGCTCGCCGTGCAGGACTGGGCCATCGCCCGGCTGCTCGGCGAGGCGGTGCGACGGCGCGGGTAGGGCGAGCCGGCGGGGCCGACACGGCACTTGGACGCTGGGATTTGGGGCGTAGTGGTTGGTTCGGGTTTCGGCTGGGGGGTGGTGGCCGACCGGGGATTCGCGGGACGTGCAGGTCGATGACGGCGCCCGGGCACAGCCCGGCAGGGAGCTGCCACCGGTTGCTCACCAGCTGTGCCGGAGGGTCGCGGAGAGCAACGGAAGCGGCCAAACGGCGCAATCTGGGGCCCGGAGCGTTTGATCGGTCACCCGATTAGGGAATTTTCGCGGCATGTCTCCTTGGCGAACCACCACCAGACGGAACACGGCCGTGCGGGTCATCACGGCGATCGGCGCGATCTTCGCGGGGATCGAAGTTCTCTACATGATCATGGTGCTCGCCGGCGCGAATGCCGGCAATGCCTTCTTCCAGTTCATCAAGTCACTGGCGGTTCCTCTCGCATTGTTCTGGCCCGGTTTGTTCCCGGTCGACAGCCCCAGCCTG
Source organism: Streptomyces sp. MN03-5084-2B (assembly GCA_033793495.1). Classification (GTDB taxonomy): domain Bacteria; phylum Actinomycetota; class Actinomycetes; order Mycobacteriales; family Pseudonocardiaceae; genus Amycolatopsis. The sequence continues at coordinate 8,647 of JARAWT010000005.1, forward strand.
GCCGTGATCCTCGACTTCGGCCTCGCCGCGGTGTTCTGGCTGGTCGTCACCGGCATCATCGCCCGCTTCGCGGGCCGGTGACCGGCGGCGATCCGCTGGCCCACCCGGGAACCACCCGCCGTCGCCGCCGCCGGTGTCCGTGGGCGACACTGGACGGATGAGCGACGGCAGGTGGTTCGACGGCTGGTCGCCGTGGCCCGAGCTGGCCGGGTTGGCCGCGGCCGGGCGTTCGCTGCTGCCGAACGTCCCGGTCACGCCGGCCGCCTTGGCGCGCACCGTCACCGAACAGCTCGTCGGGCGCAGGCTGACGGCGAAGGTGGGTGACCGCGAAGTCGGCCTCACCCTCGCCGAGCTCGACTACCCGGCCGACAGCCTCCGATTGGCCACCGGACGCATCGGCGACGTCCGGATCGTCGCCGAAGACGTCGACTGGCCCGAGCCGGAACCGGACGACGGCAGCATTCCGCTGCGCCGGGTCATCGTGATCGCCGAAGACGTCCGCCTCCGCTCCCTGCCCACCCCGGCCGCCATTCCCGCCCGCGTACGGTTGCAGATCGCCGTTTCCGCGGAAGTGCTGCGCGAGCGGGTGGCGACGGTCCGGCCCGGGATCGTCGCGACCCCGGCCGGGAACGGGCTGCTCCGGATCCACTGGGCCAAGCACCCGCACTGGGGCCACCTGACCCTGCGGCCCCAGGTGACGGACGGCGCCGTGGTGCTGCTGCCCCAGACTCTCCACATCGGACAGAAGGAACTGCGGGCACCGAAGCGGTTCCGGCCCATCGAGCTGCCGCTGCCGGAGCTCCCACCGGGGACGAGACTGACGAAGGTCGAGCCACGGCACGACGAACTCGTGTTGCACGCGGTGGCCGAGGAATGGCCGGAACGGCTTTCGCGCATTCCCCTCGCCGATCTGCTGAGCTGGCTGACGACCGCCGCGATGACGTTGACCCTGCCGAAACTCGGTACGCGTCCATGACCTGCCTCCCTTGCCGAGCCGGACAACGACCACGTTACTAGCACACGTGTTCGAACATCATCACTCACAAGGGTAGAGGTGCTCAGGACACCGGAAACCACGTCCCGGACGCCCATTCCGTGTCGCCCCAGGCTTTCCGCTCCTCCGCACGAGGATCGAGCACCAGGTCCGTGTCTTCACGGAACACCATGACCGGCCGCAGTTCCGGCCCGTACAACGGCCATTCGGGCCCGTCGGCGGAAGCGACGCCGTCCCGCACGAACCCCACCCAGCAGCGGTGGATGAGCAGGGCCGCCCGCTCGCGCGCCGGATTCACCGCGGTTCCCTGCGCGGCCAACGGAAGCGGCACCTTCCACGCCATCGTGGTTTCGGTCCCGTGACCGCCGTCGAGCTGCTCGGGCACCCCGGGCGCGGCGACGTCGATCCGGTACCGGTAAACGGGAGCGTGCGCGGACTGGGCGTCGGCGAGCCGCTGCGTCGGAATGCCGTACCGCTCGTCACCCATGGCCGCGATCCGAGCGGCCTGGAGATCGGGGACGCGGCGAAGGTAGGTCTCGAGAAGCGCGGAAGCACCCGGATCGCCGAGGATGCCCGCGAGCACACCGGAAGCCGGAGCGGTGGCGACGTCGTCGCCGAGCATCATCGCGTAGGTGCTGCCTTCGTTGCTGTTGCAGCCGACCAGCAGCGGGATCCCCGCCGCGCTCCCCCGCCGGATCGGCCCGATCGGCACCTCCGGCAGCACGCGCGGGTGCAGCGTGGGGCGCCAGAGCCACAACGCCTGGAAGCCGCTCAGGACCCGTTCCTGGGCCTCGACGAACTCCTTGGCCGGCAGCGACCGCAGCCCGGCGAGGTCGTGGCAGCCGACCTCGTCCAGCAGCCGCCGCGCCAGCGCCGTCCCGGCCTCCGGCGTCGCCACGTGATCGGCGCCGCCGGAACTGCTGATGGCCCGCGCGAACAGCCCCGCGCCGAGCGGGCTGCCCATCAGGTTCCCGACGCTCTTCGCGCCCGCCGACACGCCGTAAACGGTGATCCGCGCGGGGTCCCCGCCGAACGCGGAGATGTTGCGGCGCACCCATTTCAAGGCCTCGACCTGGTCGAGGAACCCGCACACGCCGGCGTCCATTTCGGCCGAGCCGAAGATGCCGGAAAGGTGCAGGAAGCCGAGCGAGCCGAGCCGGTAGTTGATGGTGACCACGACGATCCCGGCGCGCGCGAACTCCTCACCGTCCCCCAGCTGTTCGCCGTGGCCGACGCGGTACCCGCCGCCGTGCAGCCAGAACAGCACCGGCCAACCGCCTTCGGGCGCGGGACCTTCGGGCGTGCAGACGTTGAGGTACAGGCAGTCCTCGTCGCACACGGCGGCCGGGTTCATCGGGTCCGGCGACTGCATCGCGTGCGGGCCGTACTCGGTCGCCACGTGCACCCCACCGGACAGCGACGGCGGCTGCGGTGCCTTCCACCGCAGCTCGCCGACGGGCGGGCGGGCGTACGGGATCCCGCGCCAGACGCGGACGCCGTCGCCCGCCAGTCCGACCAGCGCCCCGAGTTCGGTCGTGACCGTCGGGACGGAAGCCATCAGAGCGAGGCCTGCTCGACCGTCGGCAGGCAGACCTCGAACCGGGTGTTCCCGGGCTCGGATTCGACGCGCAGGTCGCCCTGGTGCCGTTCGACGACGATCTTCCACGAGATGTCCAGGCCCAGCCCGGTGCCCTCGCCGACCGGCTTGGTCGTGAAGAACGGCTCGAAGATCCGCGGCTTGATGTCCGCCGGGATACCCGGTCCGGTGTCGCCGATTTCGACGCGGATCTGGTCGTTCTCGCCCCAGGTGCGCAGCGTCAGCGTGCCCTCGCCCTTCATCGCGCCGAGGGCGTTGTCGATGATGTTGGTCCAGACCTGGTTCAGCTCGGCCGGGTACGCGGGGATCTTCGGCAGGCTGCGGTCGTACTCCTTGACGACGCGGACGCCGCCGCCGATCTTGCCCGACAGCATCACGAGCGTGGAGTCGAGGCCGTCATGGACGTCGACCCACTGGTGCGGCGCCCGGTCCATCTGCGAGTACTGCTTGGCCTTGCCGACCAGCGCGGAGATGCGCGTGGTGGAGTCCTCGATCTCACCCATCAGCATCTCGGTTTCGAGCGCGTAGGCGAGCCAGCGGACGGCGCCGTCGATGAAGGTGTCGCCGACCTGCTCCAGGACGTGGTCCAGGTCGGCCGTGGTCAGCCCGGCGCGGACGTAGATGTCGGCGAGGTCCCAGCCGCCGTCGATCTCGCGCTCGTCGAACCAGTCGCCGATCTCGTCCTCGCGGTCGGCCTGCTGCATCGCCGTCAGCTTCTCGGCCTGCGCGACCTGCTTGACCAGGCGTTCCTGGACGTCGATGAGCTGGTAGAGCAGCTCCGGGTCGATGTCCTTCTTGGCCAGGAAGGCGAGCTTGTGCCGCATGCCGGCGACGCGTTCGCGCAGGGCGGCCGTCGCCCGGACGGCAGCCGCGGCCGGGTTGTTCAGCTCGTGCGTCAGACCCGCCGACAGCTCGCCCAGTGCCAGCAGACGCCGTCGGGAGCCGATCACCGTGTCGCTGTTGCGCCAGCCGAGGTACATGCCCTCCAGCAGGTGCGTGGCCATCGGGAACCACCTGCGGAACTCGACGGAGAACTCCGCGGCGGGCAGCGCGAGCAGCGTCACGTCGCTGAGCGCCTGCACCGAAGCGCCGTAGCGGTGCTCGGCGTCCTGGTGCACGAAGAACTGCGTCGCGCCGAAGTAGGCGCCGCGCTGGTCGGACCGGTTCGTCTCGACTTCGGTGCCGCTGACCAGCCGCGTCATCCGGACGGCGCCGTTCAGGATCACGTAGAAGCAGGTCGCTTCGTCACCCTCGCGGATGACGAACGAATCGCCCGCGTACTCCTCGAGTACGGCGTTGGCGGCGACCCAGTCGAGCTGGTCTTCGGAAAGGTGTTCGAACAGGAAGAGGCCGCGAAGCTCTTCCCGCGGCAGTGCGCTCATTGTTCCTCCAGGTACCGGTGTACCAGCGTCACGGCCATCGCGCCCTCGCCGACCGCGGACGCCACCCGCTTGACCGACTGGGACCGCACGTCGCCGGCCACGAACACGCCCGGGATCGACGATTCGAGGTAGTGCGGGTCACGGTCGAGCGGCCAGCCCGCGGGGCGTTGCCCGGCGCTCAGCAGGTCCGGCCCGGTGCACACGAAGCCGTGGTCGTCGCGGTGGATGGCCTCGCCGAGCCAGTCGGTGCGCGGGGCGGCCCCGATGAAGATGAACAGGTGGCCGCTCTCGACCGTCTCGGTGACACCGTTCTCGCACAGCGTGATCCGCTCGAGGTGGCCGTCGCCGTGCACCTGCTTGACGGTGGTGTGCGTGCGGACGTGGATGTTCCCGATGCCCGCGATCTGCTCGATCAGGTAGTGCGACATCGACGCCTCCAGCGATTCGCCGCGCACCAGGATGGTGACGTCGCTGGCGTGCTTGGCGAAGAACACCGCGGCCTGCCCGGCGGAGTTGGCGCCGCCGACGATGTAGACGTGCTCGCCCTTGCACTCGGGCGCCTCGGTCGCGGCCGAGCCGTAGAAGACGCCGCGGCCGGTGAGCTCCTCGACGCCGTCGGCGTCCAGCGCCCGGTAGTTGACGCCGCTGGCGAGGATCACCGAGTGCGCGGCGATCTCGCTGCCGTCGCCGAAGGTGATCACCCGCTGTGAGCCGCGGGCTTCGAGGCCGACGACGTCCCGCGCGGTCAGCACCTCGGCGCCGAACTTCTGCGCCTGGCGCCGGGCCCGGTCGGTCAGCTGCGCGCCCGACACGCCGTCCGGGAAGCCGAGGTAGTTCTCGATGCGCGAGCTCGTGCCGGCCTGGCCGCCGGTGGCCTTCTTCTCGACGAGCACCGTGCGCAGGCCCTCGGAAGCGCCGTACACCGCGGCGCCGAGGCCGGCCGGGCCGCCGCCGATCACGACGAGGTCGTAGAACTCCTGCGCCGGCCGGGTCGACAAACCGACCGCGTCGGCGATCTCGCTGCCGCTCGGGTTCTTGAGGACGGTCCCATCGGGCGTGACGACCACCGGGATGTCCTTGTCGGTCGCCTCCGCGGCCTGCAGGATCCGGCAGCCCTCGTCGTCGTCGACCGAGTACCAGCGGTACGGGACCGCGTTGCGCGCGAGGAAGTCGCGCAGGTGGAACGACGGCGAGTTGTAGCGGTGACCGATCAGCTTGACCTCTTCGACGGGCCGGTCGCCGACGGCTTTCCAGGTCTCGACCAGGGCGTCGATCACCGGGTAGAGCTTCTCCTCCGGCGGGTCCCACGGCTTGAGCAGGTAGTGGTCGACGTCGACGACGTTGATCGCCTGGATCGCGGCGTCGGTGTCGGCGTAGGCGGTCAGCAGGGCGCGGCGGGCGTGCGGGAACAGGTCCATCGCCTTCTCGAGGAAGGCGATCCCGTCCATCTGCGGCATCCGGTAGTCGGCGAGGATCGCCGCGACGGCGTCGCCGCGCAGCTTGATCTCGCGCAGCGCGTCAAGGGCGTCCGGGCCGGAGTCGGCGCGGATGACGCGGTAGTCCTTCCCGTAGCGCCGGCGCAGGTCACGGGCGACCGAGCGGGACACGGCGGGATCGTCGTCGACGGTCATCAGGATCGGCTGGCTCACGAGATGCAGCCTACGGCGCTTCTTGCGCCGTTGGGAGAGAACGCCGTTTCGGCACCTGGACCCGCTCCAGGTCCTGCGCCACGACGATCTCGCCGTCGAACTCGGCCCGTGCCTCCGCTTCGAAGCGCTCCGGATCGGGGTAGCGCTGCGAGAAGTGGGTCAGGACGAGCTGGCGGACGCCGGACTCGGCGGCGACGCGGGCGGCCTGCTGTGCGGTCAGGTGACCGAAGTCCGTCGCCAGGGAGGTGTCCTCGGCGAGGAACGTCGACTCGATCACGAGGGTGTCGGCGTTTTCGCTGAGGGCGTACACGGCGTCGCAGAGCCTGGTGTCCATCACGAACGCGAAGCGCTGACCGGGCCTCGGCTCGCTGACGTCTTCCAGCCTCGTGGTCCCCAGGCGCCCCTCCCGCTGGAGCCGGCCGACGTCGGGGCCCGCGATGCCGCGTTCCCGCAGTTTCTCCGGGAGCATCGTGCGGCCGTCGGGCTCGGTCAGCCGGTAGCCGAACGCCTCGACCGGGTGACTCAGGCGCCGCGCGTCGAGGGTGAACTTGCCGGTGGCGATCGGGCCGTCCTCGGTGATCGGGTGTTCCCGCAGGTCGGCCTGCTCGTAGAACGCCGTCGCGTGCCGCATCCGCTCGAAGTAGTGCGCGCCGGACGCCGGGAAGCAGGCGTCGACGGGGTGGCTGACCTTGTCCAGCGACAGCCGTTGGATCACCCCGGGCAGGCCGAGGCTGTGGTCGCCGTGGAAGTGCGTGATGCAGATCCGCGTGATGTCCGTGGCCGCGACACCGGCCCGCAGCATCTGGCGCTGGGTGCCTTCGCCGGGGTCGAAGAGGATGCCCTCACCGTCCCAGCGGAGGAGATAGCCGTTCTGGTTGCGGTGGCGCGTGGGCACCTGGGACGCGGTGCCCAGCACCACCAGTTCGCGGGTCGACACCCCCGCACGGTACTCAGGCGGCGAGCTTCCGGAGGCGGAACGCGAGTACCGACAGCACGATCCCGTACAGCAGGGCGTAGATCCCGACGAGCAGCGCGATGCCGTACGCGCCGGCGATCGGGTTGATCACGATGAGGACGCCGGCGAGCACCGAGATCGCGCCGGCCGCGATGAGGAACGCCTCGCCCTGGATCTGCTTGCGCAGCCGGACCGCCGCGGCGATCTCGGCGATGCCGGTGATGATCGCCCAGAAGCCGACCAGCAGGGCGAGCAGCAGGACGGTGATGCCGGGCCAGGCCAGGACGAGGATCCCGGCGACGATGCCGAGCGCGCCGAGGACGCCGTAGGCCACCCGGTGGGCGGTGTCACCCGGGCGGAACGCCTGCATCAGGCCGCCGATGCCGTCGACGATCGCGTACACGCCGTACAGGATCGCGAGGACGAGGACGGTGGCGCCGGGCCAGATCAGCGCGAAGAGCCCGAAGAGCACGGCGAACACGCCGCGGACGGCGGCGATCGGCCAGGCTTTGCGGGGTTCGACGACGGTGAACGCTGCGAAAGAGGTCATCTGCCGCTCCCGGTTCTAGGGACTCCCAGTATTGCGACAGTTACCCCGTCCGGCGCCCGGAACACCCCGTTCGGGCGTATCCACAAAGGACCGGCGTGCGCCGCGGCCGCCACCGCGGCGCACGCCGGTTGCTCAGGGGTAACTCACGAGGTTGACGGCCTTCGTCCCGGACGGCGTCGCGGGGCCGGTGTTGTTGATCACGTGCGTGATCGTGCCCTGGTAGTTGAGCGACACGGTCACCATGTCGTGGAACCGGACACCCGGTGTGTTCGGCGCCTCGTACGCGTGTGCGCTGGCGACCGACGGGTTGGTGCTGAAGTAGCAGTAGCTGCCCAGCCCCCACGCTTCGTGACTGGTGACGTTCGGGCCGACCTTGTAGGCCGAGTAGCCCGGGGTCGAGCCGTTCATCCAGCTCGCCTGGTTCGGGACGTCGTAGGGCATCTCGTTCTGGAAGAAGTAGGTCCGGCCGCCGTTGCCGTTCCAGACCACCTGCGTCTTCTGGTAGTGCTCGACGAACAGGCCGTACATCGTGACGTCGTTGCCGTTGACGACCAGTCCGGTGTCGGCGGTGTTGGTCGTCCAGCCGACGTACTCGTCGCGCTCGGCGTGGTCGGCGCGCCAGATCCACATGTGGTCGCCGATCACGTTGCTGCTGTTGACGACCAGGCTGGTCGCCGCCTTCCCGACGGCGGCACCGCCGATCCGGAAGAAGACGTCGTGCAGCGACGTCGGGTTCGCCGCGTGGTTCGCGGCCGAACCGGCCGGGCCGACCTGCATGAGCGTGGTGGAGCTGGTCGTGCCGGCGTCGACCAGCAGGCCGGCGAGCTTGACGCCGTCGACGTCGTCCACGGTCATCGCGGTGATGCCGTTGTCCGGGACCAGCGTGGCGATGCCGAGGCCGAGCACGACGGTGTCCGGCCGGGTGACGCGCAGCGTCTGGTTGAGGTGGTACACACCGGGCGTGACCAGCAGGTTCTTGCCCGCGGCGAGAGCGGCGTTCAGGTCCGCGGCGGTGGCGCCGGGCTTGGCGATGTAGAACTGGTCGATCGGCAGCGAAGTGCCCGGCGCGGTGCCGTTCGCCCAGGTCGTGCCGGACGCGTTGGTCTTCACGCTCGGGACGAAGACCTGGTAGTTGCCGGCGCCGTCGATGTAGAGGAACGGCTTTTCGCGCACGACCGGCGTCTGGCCGACGGTCGTGTACGGCGGCGCCGGGAAGGTGTTGGCGGGCGCGCCCTGGACCCCGGCGAAGACCATGTTCCAGTTCGAGCCGTTCCAGCTGCCGAACTGCGAGTTGCGCGAGATCCACTGCTGCTGCGAGCCGGAGCGGACCTGGCCGTCGATCTTCGTGTCGGAGATCCAGCCGCCGCTGGCCCAGCCGCCGTCGTCGAGCTGCAGGTCGCCGCGGACGTGCATGCGGCGGTAGGGCGCGGCCTGGCTGACGGCCCACCGGTCGGCGCCGCCGTTCGGCGTCACGGACAGGTTCTCGGCGCCCCGCCAGAAGTTCTGGGTGGCGTTCTGCGGCGGGAACCAGTCGGCCTCGACGCGCACGGCGCCGTTGATGTTCACCGCGTCGGGGCTGAGGCCGAGGCCCAGCACCTGCGTGTAGAAGCCGACGTTGACGTCGTTGGCGTACGTGCCGGGCTTGAACATGACGGCGTAGCGCTGGCTGCCGAACTGGTTGCGTTCCTGCTGGGAAAAGATGCTGTTGAGCCGGCTCTGGATGGTCGAGCTCGGCATGGACGGGTCGAAGATCACCACGTTCGGGCCGAAGTCGGGCTGTCCCGGCTGGCTGGTGTTCACGGGGGTCAGCATGAAGGACTGGGCGGCGGTGCCGTTGCAGGTGTACTGCTGAAGCTGCACGTCGCCGGTGGAGGCGCCGGGGACGTCGAGGCACTTCCCGCTGTTCCGGCTGACGAAGTGGTAGCGGCCGTTGCCCTCGTCGACGGCCTGCCACTGCTGGTTGGCGCCGCCTCCGTACGTCCAGAGCTGGAGCAGGCCGCCATCGGCGGTGGAGACGTCCTTGACGTCCCAGGCGGCGGCCGGGTTGGTGCGGGCGTTGACCCGGAAGTAGCCGTCCCCGGTGGCCTGGAACTGCCACTGCTGCGAGGCGGTCTGGTTGCAGCTGTACTGCTGGACCACGGTCCCGTCGGCACTCCCGGCAGCCCGGGCATCGACGCACTTGCCACTGTTGACGGCGGCGACGGTGTACCACCCGTCCGGGGTCACCGCGGCTTCAGCTCTTGCCGTCGTCATGCTTCCGACCAGCACCGACGCTGCCGCGAGCAGCGTCATCACCCGCCGTCTCGTCATCGAAGCCTCCTCTGCCGCGCACGCGGCGTCATCGAGAGGTGTGCCCGGTGTTGGAGACGCGGCGTAGCGGGCGGGGACCTCGGCGTCACAACCGCGCAAAATGTAACGGCGGCCACAGTGGGGCGTCAATACAGGACTAAAAATAAGGTGTGAATGTCCTGGTCAGCGGGTTGTGGATCACTTGAGGACCCGGCGGGGACCCCCGCGTGGAGGCCTTCTGGGCGGGGTGTACTGTATGGGCATACGAGATGCGGAGTTCACCTTCGCCTCGGGGCTATGGCGCAGCTGGTAGCGCACCTCACTGGCAGTGAGGGGGTCAGGGGTTCGAGTCCCCTTAGCTCCACATCGTAAGGAACCCCTTCGTTTCAGCCTCACGGGCTGGTCGGAGGGGTTTTCTGCGTTCCGGGTTCGATCAGCAGTGGCGGGCTTGCGCGGTGATCTTCTGCTCCTGCTGGGGCAGAACTGGAGCACGACCCCACCCTCGATATGGCGTCGGCGCGGTGTTCCTGCTGTTCGCGGGCCCGTCCGGCGGGTGACCCCACCGTGGCGAAGAGGGGGACAACCGGCGCCACCCGCCCACCGTCGACCACACTCGGTGACGGTGTGGCGGTGGCGGCGCCGCCTTGTGCCAGCGGTGCTCGAGGTCGTCGAGTAGCCGCTGCTCGACCTCCGGGGCGACGTGGGAGTAGGTCTCGATGACCCGGTTGTCCAGGTGGTGCCCGAGCCGACGGGCTTGGGCGATCAACGCCCCCACCAACGGATCGATCATGATCACCCCGCGTCGGAGATCGACGTTGTCCCGATGCAAGCCGGCCAGCTCGCCCCACCGGCAACCGGTCCACGCCGCGGTGATCACCAGCAGCCGCGCGATCGGCCCACCGAGAACACCGGCCTGCTCGGCAATCCGCACCACCTGCTCCGGAGTAGCCCAGATCCGCTCCGCCACGGCCCGCCACGATCGCCGGCCCCTGCGCCGCCGTCGACGCACCGGATTGAACGGGATCAGCCGCTCATCGGCCGCGTCGGTCAGCAGCATCGACAACAGGTTCAGCTGCGAGCTCACCGTCGACGGGGCGAATCCTGCTCGCTCCAGCTCCCGAGTCCACTCGGTCACCCCCAACGCCGTGATCGCACCCAACGACAGCTCCCCGAACCTCGGCAAGACATGACACCGCAGCCGACTCCGATAGCTCTCGATCATCCGCCGATCGAGATCCAGCGACCGGAAAATCCACACCCGTCGACGTTGATCCACCTCCAACCCGGCGGCATAGGCCACAGCATCACGCCGCGAACCGAACCCCGACACCGAACGAACACCGAAACCTGGCCGCCGATACCTCCCGCGCCACGACCTGCTGCCGCACTGCTCCACCCACGCCACAACGACCTCCACACCTGGCTGAGACCAACGAGGCGTTGGCCCCAACGGTGGAGTTCCCCGGCGCAAGCATCTCCAGCGTCCGCCCTCAGCAACGATGCAGGCGCCAGCCAGCATCCCAGATGCGCAGACCGAGACGACGGTCCTGCCGCCAGTCTTAAGTAGCCGCTGGTCGAGCGTTCACGTCCGGTAGCCGAATTGCGGTGCACGACGAAGGCCGAGCGAGGATGATCCCCGGCATGCCTCCGGTAGCCGGCTGGATTTTCGAGGACAACCTGACCAAGGTCGTGGAGTACATCGCCGCGCTCGTCGGTTACAGCTGGGACGAGCTCGACGACGGCGCGCTGGAAGCCGGTATCCCGAAGACGGACGCAGACCTTCCACCCGACACGTGGTTCGAGTATCCGGTCACCGGAGCCCCAGACCTCACCCTTCGAATCGCACGCGATCATGGCGCCGGAATCCTGAGCATGATCATCGATGGTGAGGTAGACGACGTGCTTGCCGCTCGCTTCGAGACGCTGCTGGATCTCCACTGACAGACACCGTCGATATCGGCTTCTGCCGACGAGCGGACGTTGACAGCTCTACTCGCGCAGACTCTTGCCGCCGTGCACGTGTTCCTTACGTGATCAGACGCGCACGCAGGGCGGCGAGCTCGACATCGGACATACCGTGGTCGAGGAGGAAGCCGGGCATCGTCACCAACTCAACCGCCGAGGTCAACGCCGCCTCGATACTGGTGTTGTGGGTCGCGAGAAGCTCGGTCACGGCGATGAGTTGGTCGCGAGCGCCAAGATCGTCATATCGCTGCTTCAGCCGGTGGTAGCTCAGCAGGTAGTCGGCGATGATCTCCTCCGGTGTCGCTTCGGCCAGCGTGAGCAACACGAGGGCCATCAGCCCAGTCCGGTCCTTGCCGCCTGCGCAGTGGAACACCACACACCCCGGAGCGGCGTTGGCGATCGCGCGCACGGCAGTAACGATTCGCCCGGGGTGTTCGGCGAGCATCGCCGGGAAGTACAGCGGTGAGGCCAAGTTGTCGATCTTCTGCCAGTGCTCGTAGAACGGTGTGCCGACCGGGTCCAGCGGTACTCGCACGGTCGTCATCCCGGCCGGCCGCGGTGTGCCATCCGGCTCACCCTCATCGGAGTCGCGTAGATCCACGATGGTGCGGACGCCGTGGCCCCAGGCCTCGGCCCACCCGATCGCGGTCAGGCGCGTCGGCGCCTCCATCCGGACGACGGCGCGTGGCTTCACCCGTCCCAGCCCGCCCAAATCACGAACATTGACGCACCCGTCCCAAGTCAGCTCACCGCCGTTGATCACACTCACAGGACGCGCCACCCGGCCCTCGGTTGACACCCGTCACGACCTCGTCGAGTCCGGCGCCGCCCAGCAGGCTGGTCGACTGCAGGCCCGGCGGAAGACCCAGCACCCGCCGCACGAGCTCATCGGCCACCGGCGACTCGACCCGATCCGCATACCAGCGGTCGAACTCCACAGCAGTCCTCGCAACCCTCCGACCTTCTCACATCCGGCCCCGGCTGGCGGCTGCGAAACTGCCGACGTGGACATCGAAGAAACTCGTGCACTGTTGGTGAGTCGGTTCGGTCCCGAGGCCGGGGGGTGGCTCGATGAGGTCCCGGCCCTCGCCGCGCGGCTGGCCTCCCGGTGGGGCCTGGTGCTCGGTGACCTGTTCGAGAGTGGAGCATCCTCGGTCGTCCTGCGATGTCAATGGCCGGACGGAACGCCGGCGGTACTCAAGCTCAGTCCGGATCGGGCCCTGTTGACCAAGCAAGTGGAGATGCTGCGCGTGTTCGCGTCATCGGGCCGGGTGCCGGCCGTGTTGTCCGCGGACGCGGAGGCGGGCGCGATGGTGCTGGAAGAGGTCCGCCCAGGCACCGTGGCCGAAGACCTTCCGCAGACATCGTTGCCGCAGCAGTGGGGAGGGCTGCTCGCCGCGCTGCACGGGGTGGCCCCGCCCGCGCGCTGGCCGTGGGATCTGCGTGGCCGGTGTGACGAGGCCATCGCCCGGATCGGCCGGCGGCTGGCCGAGCCGGCCATCGGCGCCCGGATCGACGAGGCCACGTGGCGGCGGACGACCGAGCGCGCTGCGGCGCTGCTGGACACCCAGGCCCGCCTCGTGTTGCTGCACGGCGACCTGCACCTCGGGAACGTCCTGGACGGCGGCCCATCGCGCGGCCTGGTCGCGATCGATCCCAAGGCGTGTATCGGCGATCCCTGCTTCGACGCCGTCGACTACGTGGTGGCCGGCGCCGGACACGAGGGCGTCGAGGTCCGCTGCCAGCGGGTGGCGATCGCGTGCGGGCTCGACGGGGACCGGCTCTACGCCTGGAGCCGGGTGATCGCCCCGATGTTCGCCATCGCCCATCTCACCCACGACGGTCCGAAACAAGCAATCGACGAACTTCTCGTCCTGACCCGGTGATCCCGCACCGATATCCGCCGGGCCGGGTTCATGCCTTCCATGAGCGGGTCCCTGCGGATGTGCCGGTTGATGGACGCCGGGTGCTGGTGAGGCTGCGGATGCGCCGGATGCGGTGTCCTGTGGCCGAGTGCGCGCGCCAGACCTTCCGGGAGCAAGTGCCGGGCTTGATCGAGTGATATCAGCGGCGCACCGTTCGGCTCGGCGAGCAGGTTTGTGCTGTCGTGCGCGAGCCGGCCGGCAGGGCCTCGGCCCGGTTGCTGCCCAAAGTCGGGATCGCGGTCGGGCGCGATACTGCTGTAAAGGTCTTGCTGGGCATCCCCTTGCCGGATCGCGCGGTGCCTCGGGTACTGGGATCGATGATTTCGCTCTGCGCAGGTCTCCGGCGCCGGGCGGAGATCCTCTACGACCTGCTGCTGCCGCACGCGCCGTATCTGCTGCGGGTCAACCAGCTCGGCGTGGGCTGCAGCGGCCCGGTCGCGTACCGCCGCAGACTGGCCGAGCTGACCGAGGACTTGCAGGAAGCCCAGTCCTTCGGCGACCAAGGCCGGACTGAGACGAACTCGAAGCACTCACCGATCAGCTGACCGCCGCGGTCGACCTCGGCGGCTGCGACCGCCAACCCGGCTCGGACGCCGAACACGACCCCGTGCTGGCCGGGCATCTGCGCAAAGCCGTCAACACGGGTACTTACTGCTCGTACACACCCGATCCACCGCACCACTCCAGTGGACCTTGTGATCCGGTGCCCGCCGGATCATTGCGCCATACAGTTGCGCACCGCCGGTTCTGGCCGAACGCGCGCACATGCCGATCGCGTGCGACATTGACCGTGCTCACGCACCTCCGGCGAGGCTCCTGGATGGTGGCTCGGGTGCTGCTTCCTGGTTCACGGTCGTCCGCAGAATTTGTGCTCAGCTTCGAAGGGATCCGGGGGGATGGTGACCTGGGTCCGGTGCCACGCGCCGGTCAGGTTGGCCCAGAAGCGCTTCAACGTAAGCGGTTCGCGCGTCGAACGTTGGACTTCCGCGAGGTCGCCACAGTTGAGTGCGTGCCGGGCGGCGGCCACCTGCGCGGGCGTGACCTCGTCGCGGAAAACGAAGTTGCCCGCGGGCGAGGTCGGTGCCTCCGGGGCCGCGTAGTCGGCGACGAGCCAGGCGTTGCTCAGCGGTTTCGCATGACCGGGTTTGCCCTCCGGGAAGTCGAACCGGGCGCCGATCGGGTTGCTCAGCCCCCAGAAGTCGACGATCCCGACGTCGACGGGTGCCAGCATGCCGACCGTGCCGAGGTACACACCGAGCACCGCCGCCTTCCCCGGCAGGTCCGCGCGCAACGGGGCGGTGATGATCTCGTTGTGCGGTCCCTGGTAGATCAGCACCCGCCTGCCGGAGTTCACCGCGTCGGCCACCGCGTCTTGGAGGTTCCGCTGTCTCGGCGTGAAGTCCGTGGAATCCGTCGGGTATTCGCGGCCGGTCCACGCTTGGTAGTAGGCGCGTTCGTCGTCGATCGAGCGCACCGCGGCGGGCTCCTCCCGGTACCGGGCCAGCCCGGCGCACAGCGGCGCCCACACCACGACGACCAGCGTGAGCACCCCCGTGGTCCGCGAACGCGGGAGCACCAGGACCGGCAGCAGCACGAGGAACAGCGACGGCAGCAGCATGCGCGCGTGCATGTAGTCGCCGCCGACCTTCAGCACGTACCCCAGGAGCAGCAGGCCCGCCACCGCCGGGGTCAGCGTCACCAGCAGGCCGCTCCGGTCCGCGCGCGACCGCCGCAGGAGCCGCGCGAGCACGACCGTGACCGGTACCAGCGGGATCCACAGCAGGTACGGGTCCGCGAAGTCGGTGAGGTAGGTGAAGCCGCGGGCCCACCTCGACGCGTCGGCGTTCTTCGTGATCGCGGGCATCGGGACGAGGACGCCGTAGTAGCCCATGCGGAAGATCTCGTAACCCAGCGGCAGCGCGGCCGCCGCCCCGGCCGCCGCGAGCGTCACCCGTCGGCCTGGCCGCACCAGCAGCCACAGCGCGACCAGGAACACCGCGGCGACCAGCGCCTGTTCCGGCCGGACGAGCGGGCCGAGCCCGATGACCAGTGCCGCGCCGGTGATCGCCTTGCCCGACGTGTTTCCCCGCGCCCGCACCAGAAGCCACCAGCACGCCGCCATCCAGAACGTGTTGAGCCCGGTCTCCAGGCCCGAGGTCGCGTACTGCCAGACCGGGTGCAGCGCGAGCAGGATGAGGACGCCGACGGGCAGCAGCCAGGTTCCGGGCCGGTCGTGCAGGCGCCGGGTCGCGGCCACCGCGAGGGCGAATCCGCCCGCGGTCAGCGCCAGGCCGAGCATCCAGGAGATCGCCGAGGTGTCGGTGTTCCCGGAAACGAATCCGGCGAGGGCGAGCAGCCATTGCCAGAGCGCGCTCGTGGAAGTTTCCGCGCGTTCGCCCGCGGAATAGATCGGGCCGTTCCCGGACAGGATCTGCTCGACGATCCGGGTGAAGATCAGCGCGTCGTCGCAGATCCAGCGAGTCAGATAGCCCAGGACCGCGATGAGCACTGCCGCGGCCGGCGCGAGCAGGCCGTTCCAGCGGATTCTCGCCCGCGACCGTGGTACGTCGAGCGACGGCAAAAGGGCGCGCGAGGGCGCGACAGGAATGGTGTCCACAAGAAATCCTTGTCCGGGAATAGAAGGTATCGAGAATTCTCAGTGATTCACGACGGTCCGGCGGTAGTCACGGATTCCGATGACGGTCAGGGCTACCACTACCAGTCCGGCCAGACTGACTTGGGCGATCGTAAGCGCGTCGAAAAGGAACCCGCGCTTCTCCACCAGGGTCTGCGCCACCACCAGCGCGAGGCACACGGCGAGCGCCAGTGTCGACGCCGCCGCGCGCTGTTCGGTGCGGCGGCGGAGCAGCAGGTATCCGGCACCGGCCATCGTGCACAGCCAGAGGAGCGGGGACAGCCCGCCAAGCCTGCCGACGCCGTACGCGAAGACGTACCCGGTTGTCACGGCGGCGACCAGGCTTCCGCCGATGGTCCACCACCACGGGCGCGCCGGCGGCAACGGGGCGTCGGCGTGGAAGGCCAGCAGCAACAGCACCAGCGGAAGCCACTGCGGGGCGTAGTTCACGACCAGATCCGGGCCGAGGCTGAGCGAGTACCTGGTCAAGCCCCAGAGCGCCCCGGCGGCCAGAATCGCCCCGGCGGCGATCCGCGCCGCGCGACGCCACCCGTCCACCAACAGAACGAGCGGGACCAGGCCGGCCGCCAGCAGGACAAGGCGCCTGATCAGGTAGGACCTCAGCGCGGAGTGCATGAGCGGGGACAGCTCGTCGCCAGGATGCTCAATCACGAGCCGGAGCTCGTTGCCGAGGTGGCCCGCGGACTTGAGCGCACCCCAGAGCAGGCCGAGGAGCACACCCGCCCGCACCAGATCACCCAGTGCGACCGTGCGGGCAGGTGCCGCCCGGCCCGCGAGCCGCGTCCGCACACCCAGTGCCAGCAGGGCCCACAGCTCGGTCCAGAGTGCCGCGCGGGCCCGCTCGCCGTGCAGGTCGAGCAGGGTGCCGACCATCTCGTCGCCGCGTTCGGCGCGATACCAGGCCGGGAGCACCCGCACCAGCGTGCGGTACTGGGTCTCGGCGTCGATCATGCCCGCAGCTCCCCCGCCTGGGGCCACTGGCCACGGGCCCGCAGCACCTTGCTGGCGGTATCGACGTTCGCGGCCAGCCGCCGGGTCTGATCGGCCAGTACTGTGCTGCCCGCCCCGGTCAGCCGGTAGTAGCGCCGGAGCCTGCCCTGGTGGATCTCCTCCCGGTCGTGCTCGGCCCAGCCGTCGGCGACCAGCCGGTCCAGCACACCGTAGAGCGTGCCGACCCGCAGTCGCACCCGTCCCTCGGACAGCTCCTGTACCCGCTGGACGACTCCGTAGCCGTGCCGAGGCTCGTCCGCCAGCGCGACCAGCACCAAGAACATCTGCTCGGACATGCTCCGCTCCGCCATGCGTCCACATATATCAGAAGACGATATATAGCGGGCTGCGTTGCCTCGCCGTTCGCGAAATTTCGCAGCGACCTGACCCAACAGGTGCAGCCGGTGTTCGAGGGGGCACTGAGCGTCGATCGTCCGCGGTCGGCGGATTGGCCAGCGCTACCGCCCGAACGTCCCCAGCTGCCGCAGAGCGTTCGCCTCGGCAAGCGGTGCTCGGCGGCTCAACGCTCGTCAGTGCGAGTTCCGGCCGCCCGGCGCCGCTCGACTCGGTGCTACTCGACTGGCTCCATGCTCCGGGGTTGCGTGCCGATCACACATTTGTTCGCAACGAACCTGGCCGTCCTGCTGTTCTTGGAGAACCCGACGGTCATCGCGCTGACGTTCCTGTGGCGGATCGGCCTGCTGCGCCAGGTCTTCCGGACCAAGCCCGCACCGGTGGCATACCCGGCACCCACACCATGACACTCATCGCACCGCCCCTACCGATGGGCGCGGCGATCGGCAGGGCGGGACTGCGCTGCTTCGAGCCCGGTGGGGATTGGCACTGGATTCGGTGACGGCGCTGCTCGATTTGATCCCGCTCGGCCGGCTCTTGCCCACTGTCATGTGCCGACCGCATGCTGGAGCAAACCGCCGGTTACCACTGCACCCCACAACACCACCATCGATCGCCCACGGGTTCGGGGCAAGGAGTTCCCGCCTCTTTCAGTTGTCGGCTGTCGTCGTGAGCAGGCTTTCCAGTTGAGCCGCGACGCGGTCGAGCGGTTGAGTGCTGCGCTGGGCGCGGCACATGGCCACGGCGCCTTCGGTGGCGGCGACGATCAGTGTGGCGAGTTGCTCGGCCTCGGGGGAACCGGCGCCGTGCTCTCGCAGCGATCCGGCGAGCATCGTCTCCCAGCCGGCGAACACCTCGGCCGCAGCGGTGAGGACCGCGTGGCGTTCGCCGTCCGCGGCTTCTTCGATGGACACCGCGAGCACCGGGCAGCCCGCATGGAAGTCCGTGCTGGTGAGGATTTCCCGCCACAGCCCGAGGAAGGCGCGCAGCCCGTCCACCGGCCCGGCTTCCAGTCGCTTGCCGAGCATCCTGGCCACGGTGTCACCGGCGAAGCGCACCGCCTCGGTGGCCAGTTGCTGCTTCCCGCCGGGGAAGTAGTGGTAGGTAGAGCCCAGCGGCGTCCCGGCGTGCTTGGCGACCTCGCGGATGCTGGTGGCGTTGAGCCCGCGCCGGCGGATCATGTCCGCCGCGCCTGCGACCAGCTGCCGGCGCGACGGCGGGGTCGACTCGTTCATCGACGTCCTTCCTTGTTTATAACACTCGTCATAGTGTAGCGTCCGCCTGGCTATAACGAGTGTTATAGGCCGTGGTGGACGAGGAGCAGTGCCATGCCGATGATCCAGTTGACCGTTCCCGCCGGGGCTTTGACGGCGGAGGGGCGGGAGCGCGTACGGCGTGAGCTCGCGGCGGTGCTGCTGCGCTGGGAGGGCGCGCCGGACACTGAGTTCTTCCGCGCGCAGGCGTGGAGCTACCTGCACGAGCTGCCCGCGGGCGCGCAGGTCACGGCCGAGGACGACGCGCCGCGGTTCCTGATCGACGTCACCGTGCCGCAGGGCGCGGTGTCGGATCGCCGGAAGGCGGGGCTGGTCAACGGCGCGACCGAGACCGTGCTGAAGGCTGCAGGGCTGGCCGAGGCCGACGCGCTGCGGGTGTGGGTGCTGATCCACGAGCAGGCCGAAGGGACGTGGGGTGCGGGCGGGAGGATCGTCCGCTACGCCGAGCTGGTCGCCCTGGCGAAGCAGTCGCGGGAGGCGGCCGGTGCGTGAGCTGACCTACGTCGCCAAGCGCACGGTCGAGTGGCGGGAGGTGCCCGCCCCGGAGCTGGAGTCGGATCGTGACGCTGTTGTCGCGCCGGTGGCGGCGACCTCGTGCGACGTCGATTCGGCGATCCTGGCCGGGCACGCCCCGATTCCCGCGCCGTTCGCGATCGGGCACGAGTGCGTCGCCCGCGTCGTCGATGTCGGTGCCGCCGTCAGCCACGTGTCGCCCGGTGATCTGGTGGTCGTGCCGTGGGCGATCTCCTGCGGCGACTGCGACCGGTGCCGCGCCGGATTGCCGACGCACTGCACGTCGGTGCCGCACATGGCGATGTTCGGCGCCCCGATCGGCGGCAGCTGGGGCGGGCTGCTCTCCGACCTCGTCCGTATCCCGTGGGCGGACGCGATGCTGGTGCCGCTACCGTCCGGTTCGGACCCGGTGGCGATGGCGTCGGCCAGCGACAACTGGTCGCTGGCCTACCGGCTCGTGGCCCCGCACCTGCGCGACCGGCCCGGGGCGCGGGTGCTGGTCATCGCCCGCGGCAGCATCGGCCTTTACGTGTGCGACATCGCCCGCGCGCTCGGCGCGTCAGACGTGCTCCACGTCGACCCGGACCCCGCCCACCGGGCGATCGCCGAAACCTACGGCGCACGCACCGCCGAGGCGATCGAGCCGATCCACCACGGCTTCGACCTCGCGATCGAGTCCACCGGCCGGGTCGACCAACTCGCCATCGCCCTGCGATCCCTTGTCCCGGAAGGCTTCTGCGAAAGCGCCGGCAACCACTTCCGGCCCGGCGAACTGCCGCTGCTGGAGATGTACCTGACCGGCGTCACGATGCGCATCGCCCGGGACAACGTGCGCGCGCACCTCCCCGAAGCGCTCGCCCTCGCGCAAAGCGGCCGGGTGGACCCGCGACGGGTGGTGTCGGACGTGTTCGACTGGGAACAGCTGCCCGACGCGTTGCCCGAGCGCCACCTGAAACCGGTCTTCGTCCGCGACCTGCCAGGACTCACCGGTGCGTGAACTGCGGTTCGAGCGCAGCGGACGGCTGGCCTGGCACGAACGCGCCGAGCCGTCGCTCATGGACCCGGGTGACGCGATCGTACGCCCGTACGTCGCCGCGCGGTGCGACGGCGACACCCTGCCGATCCACCGGCCGGTATCCCGGGCGTTACAGGCGGGCGTGGCGCTGGGCCTGGTCGATCCGGTCGTCGGTGGCATCTGCGGGAAGGTCCCGTTCCGCGGGCCGTTCGCGATCGGCCACGAATGCGTCGCCGAGGTCGTCGCGCTCGGCACAGCGGTGACGGGCCTGCGGGTCGGGCAGCGGGTGATCGTGCCATGGGCCGTGTCCTGCGGTACCTGCCCGCAATGCCGGCACGGCTTGACGGCCAAGTGCGCCACGACGGCCCGCGACGGCGTGCTCGCGGCATACGGATTCGGTCCGGCCTGCGGCCCGTGGGGCGGCATGGTCACCGACGCACTGCGCGTGCCGTTCGCCGAGCACATGCTCGTCCCGGTCCCCGCCGGCATCCCACCCCAACGGGTCGCCGCGGCCGGCGACAACGTCGCCGACGCCTGGAGGGCGGTCGCCTCGCCGCTGGCCGCCCGCGAAGGCGGCTCGGTGCTCGTGCTCGGGGGCGGCGCCAAGAGCATCGGGCTCTACGCGGCCGGGCTCGCCGCCGCGCACGGTGCGTCCACCGTGGACTACGTCGACGACGATCCCGGACGACGCTCGATCGCCGAATCCTTCGGCGCACGCGCGCATCCCGCGCGCCGCGAACTCGGCGGCCACGATGTCGTGGTGGAAGCCACCTCGCGTCCCGCTGGGCTGCGGCGCGCGCTGCGGGCGCTCGCGCCGGGCGGGGTGTGCACCGCGGTCGGCTACTACCTGGCCACCGGCACCCGCGTGCCGCTGATGCGGATGTACGCCACCGACGTCACACTGCACCTCGGCGTCTCCCACAGCCGCGCCGTACTGCCCCGCCTGCTGGACTTCGTTGCTCGCACCGGCTTCCCCGCCGAACGCGTCACCACCCTCGACGCACCGTGGGACGACGCGCCGGCCGCCTACGCCGCGAGGACCACCAAGGTCGTCCTCCGCCGCGACCCCCTCACCCCCGACCGGCTCGCCCGATGAACACGCCGTCCCAGCCGAACTCCGCGACTACTTCACCCCCAAAGCCTCACCAAACCCTTCCAGGAGGTAGCCATGACCGTCATCACCGTGAACACCAAGAAGGATCGCCTGAGCCGCGAGCAACGCCGCACCCTGGCCGAATCGCTGACGGACGCGGTACTGGTGCCCGAAATCGGCCAGTTCGCACCGGCCGCACGTCCCGGCTTCCAGGTCCACTTCGTCGAACGGGAGCCGGATATGATGGCCATCGGCGGCCGTCTGCTGGCCGACGCCGGGCCGGAACCCGACGTCATGGTGATCGACGTGGCGGTCATGGACGCCGACTGGCGCCAGGAGGTCCGCACCCAGGTCATCGAGCGCGTCCTCGCCGCGATGGCCGACGCTTGCGGGCTCACCGAGCCATCGCCGGCCTGGTGGGTCAACTTCCGGGTCATCGACGAGGGCAGCTGGGGTGCGAGCGGTGGCGTCCTGTCCATCCTTTCCCTCCTCGACAGCGGCGCGTTCACCGAGGAGAAGGCCAAGGCAATCCGTGCGGCGACGGGCAGCTGACCGCCGGCGCCCTCTTCCCCTCCCGAGGCCCCGGTGACGGAAGCAGTGTGGCCGGTGCTGGTCGTTCGGGTACCGGCCGGGCCGTCGCGGCTTCGGTCATGCCGTTCCGGCAGGTCGGAGGGGTCCTTCGGACAAGGGCAGCCGGCACCGATCGATTGCCCTCAGGCCCTCGGGACGGCGATGTATTCGAAGACGGAACCATCCGGATGCCTTGCCACCAGCCTTTCCCCATTGGGGCCGGCTGACGGCCCCTCGATGATCTCGCCGCCGGCCCGTTCGATGTCCCGGACGACGGGTGCGACATCGAACACGAGGATGGTCGCGGTCCGATCGGTGTAGCCCTCGGCACCTTCTGCCCGCAGCAGCAGGAACGGGCCGACACTGGCCAGTTCCACGGTCCCGTGACCGAACTTCTGCACCTCCTCGGCACCGGAAAGCGCCTGGTAGAGCGGTATCGCCCGGTCCAGGTCGTCCACCACGACCCGCGCCAGCACCTTCGCGATGTTGGGCACTGCTGCTCCTGTCATCGTGACCGCGCTACCAGGTGACCGGCAGCGAATGGACGCCGTAGGTCACATTGGAACGGCGGTAGGACACCTCGTCGAAGCCGATCGCCAGGTTCAGCGACGGGAACCTCTTCAGCAAGGCGGGAAACGCGACGTGCAGCTCCATCCTGGCCAGCGGCAGGCCCACGCAGTGATGGATGCCGTACCCGTAGGCGAGGTGGGTCCGTGACGGCCGGTCGAAGTCCAGCTCGTCCGGTCGCACGAACCTGGCCGGGTCGCGGTTCGCCGAAGGCAGCGACACGAGCACCTGCTCGCCACGGCGGATCACCGTCCCGTTCACCAGCACGTCGGCGGTGGCCGTGCGTATCTCGCCGTGGTGCGGAATGCAGACGTACCGGACCAGTTCGTCCACAGCGGACTGGACGATGGCCGGATCGTCGCGGAGCCGGGCGAGCTGCGCGGGGTGGCGCAGCAGGGCCAACGTGCCGATTCCGAGCATGTTGGCCGTGGTCTCGTGGCCGGCTACCAGCAACAGGTTGCCGATCCCCACGAGCTCTTCGTCGGTCACCTCCGAGCCATACCGCCGAATCACTCTCCCCAGCAGGTTGTCTCCGGGGTCGGCCCTGGTGGCCACCACATGCGCGCGCATCCCGGCGCGCAGTGCGTCCCGGGCCGGGATCAGGATCTCGAGGGGCGACATGACGTCGGTCATGATCCTGGTCAGGCCGGCGAAGTCGAACCCGTCCGCGTCGAGACCGAGCAGCTCGCAGATGAGCATCGAGGGCACCGGAAGGGCGAACAAGCCGACCAGGTCGACCGGCGGTCCGGCGGCGGCCATCGCCTCGAGCCGCTCCTCCACGATTTCGGTGAATCTCGGCCGGAGGGCGCGCATGCGCTTCTCGGTGAACTCGCCCGCGATCATGCGCCGCAGCCGGGTGTGCTCCGGCGGATCGCATTCGATGAACGTCCCCGGTTGCTGCGAGCGCAGCTCGTCGGCCAACGTCCGGTCCTCCGGCTTCGGCAGCACGATCCCGAGCGGGGTCAGCTCACTGCTGAACCGGGCGTCGCCGAGCACTTGGCGCGCGTCGTCGAACCGGGTGATGAGCCAGACCTCGTCGCCGCCGTTGATCGACACCCGGGACACCGGCCGCGTGGTGCGGAGTCCGGCGAATTCCGGATCCGGGTCGAACGGGCATCCCGCGGCACGCCGGTACGGCAGCGGCAGGGTGTCGGCCGCGGTCACGGGAGGTCGTTCCCAGGTCCGGCTTCCGGCACCTGCACGGTCCAGTGGCAGCTGCGCTCCCCCAGCTCGTGCGCGACCGTGACGCCGAGCTTGTCCGCCGTCCGGCGATGCAGATCGACGCAGTATTCACACGGTCGCCGCAGGGTCAATTCGACGCCCTGCGCCTGCGCGCGCTCGCGGTAGTCGTAGATACCGCAGCGGCGGACGGCGAGCGACGTGCTGCGCGGCTCGTCGGTCCGGACCGTGTCGGAGCCGTAGACGTCGAGCATGGTGGCGAGCCCGGTCAGCAGATCACGCGCGCGGTCGGCCGGGTCCTCGATGCGTTCGAGCATGGCCGCGGAGTTGATGGTGGCCACCTGGTCGGTCCACGCGGGCAGCCCGTCGGCGCCGAGGTACTTCTCGATCGACGCCTGTGTCCGGAAGTAGACGCCGAGGACGAACTGGGCCTTCTCCGCGTCGGTCATGGCGGTTCCCGGTTCGGGAGAGCTCATCGGGCTCCTTCTGTCAGGTGGGCCGCCGGTCGCAAACCGGTGGTGGCTTCGATCTCGGCGAGCGAGACGCGGACGACCTCCGCGATGGGCGGAGGAAGCCGGTCGGTCATGGCGGGGTCGTCCAGATCGACCAGCCGGGAGAGTTTCCAGCCGAGGTACGAACCGAGGGAAGCCAGTGGCGGCAGGGCCGGGACTGTCCGTACGGAAAGAGTGCGGCCGCCGAACAGGCCGGCCAGCCGCCGTCGTACCGCGTCGAGGCCGGGCGCCTCCGGCTCGCGATCGGCGGTGAGCAGGCACACGACGTCGGAGCCACGGAGGACGAGCATGTAGTTCAGGACGGTGAAGTGCCCGGCTTCGGAGCTGTTTTCCGCCCACAGAAACGATTCCACGTCTTCCTGGCGGACACCGTCGCCACCGAGGCGCACGACGTCGTGAGCGCGGCCCAGCGTCCGCACCACCGGGAGTGCCACCCCGCACGGGCAGGGCGTTCCGGTCACCTCGACCAGGTCACCGGTCCGGTAGCGCAGCAGGGGACGCGCGCGCAGGTCGAGACAGGTGACCACCAGTTCGCCTTCGTCGTGATCGCCGCGGACCGGCCGGATCCCCTGGGAGCCGGCCAGCTCGAACAGGTAGCTCTGCACCTGGAGGTGCAACCTGCCCTGCTCACAGGTGGCTGCCGTCGTGCCCGTCTCCGATGAGCCGAAGCTGCCCACGAAGGCTTTCGCCCCCGTCAGCCGCTCCAGATGCCGCAGCAGCGAAGGGCCGGCCTGCTCGGCCATGAGCAGCAGCCGGCGGAACCGGGGCAGAGGCTCTCCGTGCCGGTACGCGAAATGCAGCATTTCCAGCAGACGCGATGGCGAACCCACATATGTGCTGACCGAGAGTTCACGCAGCAACCGCAGGATCCGGGTGTAGTCGCCGGTGACGTTGTCGACCCACAAGCGGAGCGAGAGCACGCCGAGGTACTCCATGACCTTTTCGAACTGGTACCCGGCCGGCGCGAACGGGCCGTTGATCAGGATCAGCGCGGAGTCCGCCGGGGTGAGCACCCGACGCCACATCTCGCCGATGTTGATCGTGTTCGCGGCGAGGTCGTCCAGCGCTTTGGGCGCGGCCACCGGGTCGCCGGTGGTCCCCGAGGATTCGTAGTAGTGCAAGAACTCGCCTATCGGGCGGGTGAACACCGCGCTCGAGCCGGACCGGAACTCCGCCTGGCCGAGGACAGCGAGGTCGGCCAGCGTCTTCTCGACGAAGACTTGCGGCTCGTCCGCACGCGCCTGCACCACGGTCTCCTCGTCCCGCCAACCGGCGAGCGCACTTCCGAACTGCCGGGAATCCGCGGCGGCGACAAGCGTTCGGACGAGTTTGTCCGCGTGCAAGGCGGGAAGGTCCTCTTCGCCCGCGTGGACACGACGGACAGCAGCGATCTGACGGTCCACGAAATCGGCGTATTCGGCGCGCACTTTCCCGTCACTGAACAGCATGCGAACTCCATTTGTCACCGACGGGAAATGCACTCCGGCTGCGTGGTAATCGCACCCTATCGCCGACCGCGGCCGCGACGCACCGAAAAGGACCGGCAACCGACCAGACGTGCCCGTTTTCCTTGCCGGCTTGCCCGAGCGGACTTCGTCTCGTGCACTACCTCAGGTGTTCATCCCGCTCAAATGAGCAGGCGAGCCGGAGCGGCCGGCTACTCGGCACGGTCCGGCCTCATTCGACCGCCGCACGGTATGAGTTCCGGTGCGCTGTACGGCCGGTAGGGCGGTTTCGTGACCGATCGGAGTGCGTTCCAGGTCGAGGCGCGGGACACGCACCCGACAGGACTTTTTCTATCCTTCTTCGTCCCAACGCAGCACGGCCGGCAGTGTCGCCAGTGTGACCAGTGCCGAAAGCACGCCACCGACGATCCAGGGTGCGATCAGGCCGAACTCCTTCGCGATGAAGCCGCCGCACAGCGCGCCGAGCGGGATGGCGCCGAACGTCAGCATGCGGCTGGCGCTGGTCACCCGGCCCATCAGCGAGTCGGGGATCAGCCGCTGCCGCGCCGAGAGGGCCACGACGCTCCACAGGGAGATCGCGATCGAGAACGCCGTGAACAGCAGCACGACCGTCACCGGGTCCCGGCCCACCGTGCCGATGGCGATCCACGCCACCGGGCAGACGACCTGCGCGCCGATCGCCACCTGGCGGGCGCCGAACCACCGCACGACGCGCCCGCTGAGCAGGCCGCCGAGGACGCCGCCGATCGCCATGGCGCCGAGCAGCAGCCCGAAGCCCCGGTCGCCGAGGTGCAGCACCTGGCCGGAGAACAGGACCAGCACCGACAGGGCCATCCACTCGCAGAAGTTGCCGGCGCCGGCGCTCAGCGTGAGCACGCGCGGCAGGCGGTGGCGGACCAGCCAGCGCAGGCCCTCGCCGATCTCGTGGGCCATCGACCGCCGCGGGCCGTCGGCCGTCGGCGGGCCGACCCGCCGCATGCGGGAGATCAGCAGCACCGAGACGCCGAACGTCACGGCGTTGAGCCAGAACGGCAGTGGCACGGCGAACGCGAACAACGCGCCGCCGATGGGTGGGCCCAGGAACTGCTTGGACACCGTCTGCGTCGTGATCAGCCTGCCGTTGGCCGCCTCGAGGTGCTCCCGGCCCACGACCGTCGGCACGAAGGCCTGGCTCGACGCGGTGAACAGCACCTCGGCGGCGCCGATGCCGAACGCCAGCAGGTACAGCATCCACAGCTCGGTCACCCCGGTCGTGACGATGACGGCGGTCAGGGCCACCAGGGCCATCTGCACCAGCTGCGCGCCGTTCATCAGCAGGCGGCGGTCGTGCCGGTCGACCACGACGCCGGCCACCAGCGCGAGCAGCCACGGCACGGTGCCCGCGGTGGCCACCCCGGCGATCAGCTGCGGGTCGTCGCTCAGCGACTTGGCCAGCAGGGGCAGCGCGGCCAGCAGCACCCCGTCGCCGAGGGTCGCGATCAGACTGGCCGACCAGAGGAAGTGGAACTGGCCGGGCAGCCTCGTCTTCGTGCCGGGCCGAGGAGACGTCTGCGTCATGAGGTCTCCTCGGTGTGGAAGACACCCGCGGAGCGGACGCTCCGGTTGGTGGTGAGCCCGATGACCGCGCTGCGCTCGACCGGCGCGACCCGGGCGTGGATGCCCGCGAAACCCGTTGGCGTGTAGTAGAACCCGTACACGGCGTGCCACGGCAGCTGCTCGCCGGACGTCTCGTCGGCGACGGGCTCGGTCCGGGGCACCACCCTGCGCTGGACGATGGCGGTCGTCGACGCCGACGCGCGGAGTGCCTCGGCCCACTCGTCTTCCGGCGTCTCCCAGCCGGGAACGACCCCGTGCCCGCCGAACAGGCCGGCGGGCTTGAGGATCAGCCGCTCCCGTTCCGCGCGGCACCGGTCGAGCAGGTCGGGGTCCGCCCGCAGCGACGGCTCGCTGAGCAGGCGCGTCCACGGGATCACCCGGTCGATCAGGGCCCGCTCCGGCGCCGAGAACGCGGCCGGGTCGTGGTCGGACAGCAGTGCCATGCACCCCTTCTCGACGAAGAGGTTGGTCTCCAACGGAGTCCAGAGCACCACGTCGCCGGCCTCGTGCATCTTGAAGATCCGCTCGGCCAGCGCGAGCGCGTCCGGGTCGTCGATGATCTGGTCGGTGTCGAAGCACCGGTAGACGACGTCGACCCGGTCACCCTCGATGGACAACCGGCCGTCACGCACGCTGAGGTCGCCCAGCTCCCCCAGGTGACAGCGGATCCCGCACCCGCGAAGGGCGTCGCGCACCGGTTGCCAGGCGCCGTTCAGCTCGGCGAGCGCGCCGGGTCCTTCGACCAGCGCGACGACCGGGTCGCCGCCCGCGATCCGGCGCAGCTCACGCGCGAGCTCCGCCGGGCTGTAGGTGTAGCCGAGCCCGTGCTCCTCGGCGAACGCCGCGAACGCGGCGTCCCGCAGGAAGGCCCGCGGCACCTCGCCGCTGCGGTCCCAGCCGCCGTGGTCGCTGCCGATGCCGAACTCCAGCAGGCGGTAGGCATCGCCGTCGTGGTAGACGTCCGCGCGCCCGACCGAAGGCGGGGTCACCCCGAGGCGCCGCATGAGCGCGCTGCGCTCCCCGTCCACGCCGACGGCGGCGCCGAACCGTTCGAGGTCACCGCCGAACAGCCGCTCCGGCAGGCTGAGCAGCAGTCCGAGCAGGCTCTGCAGGTCGTCGCCGAACGCCCGCAGCTCGGCCCCGTCGACGAACAGCGGACGGTTGAGGAACTCTCCACCCCAGGCGGCCAGTGAGGCCGCGTTCCGCACCTGATCCACGGCCTGCCCGAGCCGGGATCCCGGTTCGGCCGCGGCCGTCAGGTACGCACGAGTCGCGCGATCCAATCGCATCCGGGAATTATTGTCCGCCGGGCACGGTGCCGGTTCTCCCAGCGTGCTCGATCACGGCCGGAGAAACGGCAGCCAGGCGTCCTCGTCGAGGGCTTCCGCCGTCACCGGATTGGCCTTCAGCTTCGCGTAGCCGCCGGTGTTGTGGGCGCGGATCGCCTCGCCGGCGCCGGCGAGCACGCTGTCCTCGGTGAGGTCGACCAGCCACAGTGGACGAAACCGCGCGCCGCGGATCGCCTTGGCCTCCTCGGCGTCCACGCCCGCGTGCAGCCACCGGATGCCGAGCTCGGCGGCGCGCTCGATCTGCGCGTAGTAGCAGAGGGAGAAGTACTCGCGGCCGCCGACGAGCCGCTCGTAGTCGAGGCCGACCCACCGCAGGAAGGCCGTCCCCTGCCAGAGGTAGTAGAGGCAGAACCCGACGAGTGAACCGTCCGGTTTGTACAGGAGCACGGTGCGGGCGGCACTCCCCATCCGGACCGCGTGGTTGCGCAGCGACTTCAGCTCGATGTCGGGGGTGGTGTGGTGCCCGTACTTCCGTTGGGTCGCACTGGCGATCTCCCCCAGCCGCTCCCAGCACTCCGTCAGGGGCACCTGTTCGACGCGGTAGCCGGCGTCCCGGAACTCGCGAACGTCGCGGCGCACCATCTTGCGCCGGTTCTTCGACAGCCCGGCCTCCCACCCCGGCCAGCCGCTGTCCGGCAGCTCGATCCACGCGTCCGCCTTGAGCAGGACCGGCGTCGTGGTGACGCCGGCACGACGCAAGGCGAGCACGTCGTCCGTGGTGACGTACATGGCGACGCAGGGTTTTCCGCCGGCCGCCGTCCTGAGCCGGGCCACGACGTCGGCCAGCTCGTCCGGGCTTGCCGTGGCCGCGCCGAGGAAGTGGGTCTGGTAGCCCTCGCGCGGCCCGACGAGAACGCCGTCCCCGTCCGGCGCCGGGAGACCGGCGGCGGCCAGCCGGTCTTGCCAGCGGTAGGAACCGAAGAGCGTCTCGCTCGTGCGCGCGTAAGGAACCACGCACACCGGCTCGCCGTCGCGGCAGGCGACCGCCGCGGCGCTCTCCCCGCCGAAGTCGGCGGCGCAGAAGCCGAGCCAGCCGGCGGAGGAATAGAACCGAGACCCGGCGAAGCCGTCCCATGCCGCCGTGGTCAGACCGGCCAGTCGCCGGTGGTGGTCCGTGTCGATGCGCACAGCACAGTATCCCGGCATCGCGGCGAAGCGGACTTCTCGCACGTTGCCGTTCCGGAAGAGCACATATTGAGATGGCTGCCGCAAACAGTGCAGAGCACTCTGGTGGTCGACGAGCACCACGCGAGCCCGGGACACGAAACCAGCGCCTAGACGGAGCACCATGACTGAGCCAGGCGAATTCCCGTCCAACGCGATCGACGCGCCGGAATGGCGTGCCGCGTTGTCGGAGTCGATCGAAGACGTTGTCGCGACGCAGGTCGCCGATCTGCGGGAGGGATTCGACACCTGCCTGAAGGAGCTGCGTGCCACCCGGCGGGAGCGCGAGGCCTACGCCGCGTACTGCGTGCAGAACGAGCTGCACGTGGACGCTCCGGTGCTCGCGCACCTGACGACGTCCGCGGAGCAGGCCTGGCTGCGGCTCACCCGAGCACAGCGCATCCTGGACGAAGTGTCCATCGCGGACTCGGCGGCGGAGCTGTCGGCCGCCGAGGCGGTGCTGCGGTTCGGCCTGTCCACGCTTTCCTACCTGCGCAACGGTCTGGAGTGGACCGCCAAGGCCTACGGCCAGTCGCGGCAGGTGCAGTTCTTCGGGACCCAGCAGGAAAGCTGGCCCACGATGAACTACGACCGCAACGGCTCGCACGCGTCGGTCACCCGGGTGGAGCGCCAGCTGCTGGACGTGCTCGGCCTGTCGGGCGAGGAGCACGGCATCGGCGTCACGTCGTCCGGCATGGCGGCGTTCACGTGGATCGAGGCGTTCCTGCTGCGGTACCGGCTGAACGCCGGCGACAGCATCCTCCTGGCGCCCTACATCTACTACGAGGTGGCCCAGCAGCTGACCGCGCTGCCGCACATCAGGTCGGAGCGGGCCGGCGGCTACCTGGTCGAGGAGATCGTCGCCGACGTCGTGCGCCACCGGCCCAAGGTGCTCTTCGTCGACCCGCTGGCCAACAACGTGCGGCAGCGGATGTTCGACCTGCCGGAGCTCTACCGGCGCCTGCGCGAGGTGGTGACCGACCGCCTCACGGTCGTCGTCGACGGCACGATGATCGGCGCGTCGCTGCAGACGGAGCTCTTCGCGAGCGACGACCGGCTCGAGATCATCTACTACGAGAGCTGCACCAAGTACCTCCAGCTGGGCATGGACTTCGCCCTCGGCGGGCTCGTGGTGTACCCGACGGAGCTGACCGAGCTGTTCGACATGCTCCGCCGCAACACCGGCGCGGTCCTGGCGCGGCACAACGCCGAGCTGTTCCCCCGGTACGAGACCGCCCTGCACCGGCGCCGGATGAGCCGGATCTGGACGAACGCCGAGCGGCTGGCCCAGCTGCTGCTGGCCGACCCGCGGGTCGCCGCGGCGGGCGAGGTGCACCATCCCGCGCTGGCGCACCACCCGGACGTGCGGCTCGCGCACAGCCTGCCCTACGGCAGCGGGATCGTGACGTTCCTGTACCACGAGCGGGACCGCAACGACTGGAACAACCTCAACGCGGTGGTCGACCAGATCCTCGTGCACGCGCAGCAGTCCGGGGTGCAGGTCACCAAGGGTGTCAGCTTCGGCTACTCCGTGCCGCGCGTCTGGGCGCAGGACGTGGGGACGACCGAGGCGGAGCGCAAGTACGTGCCGGCGACGGACGACGAGCCGCTGTTCCTCCGGCTCTACATCGGCGACCGGGCCATCCAGCTCGAAGGCCTGGCCGACGCCATCGCCTCGGCCATCGCCGGCTGAACGGCCACGGTGCCGAAAGGGGCGCCCACCGTCTGGTGAGCGCCCCTTTCGACATCTTGAGAACGGTTCAGTCCCTCCAGGACAGTCAGGCGTCGACGGGCTCGCGGGCGACGAGCAACCTGCTCGGCAGCCTCCGCAGCAGGGCGACGCCCACGGCCGAGACGGCCGCGACCACGGCCATGCCGAGGAACGCGGGCGTGCCGAGGCCGGCGTACGCGACGGCGCCCAGCACCGGCCCGAGGATGAACCCGATGTCGGACACCAGGCCGAAGGCGCCGAACGCCCGCCCGAGCTGGTGCCTCGGCACGAGGTTCACGCCCTGCCGGGCCACCAGGTACAGCACGGGCTGGGCCGTCATGAACAGCAGCAGCCCGGCGCACATCGCCACCACGCCGTCGAACAGCCCGACCGCGGTCAGCCCGATCGCCTCGGCGCCGAACGCGTACGCCGAGATCACCAGCAGCGGCCGGGACTCGACGAACCGGGCGCACGTCATGGCCACGGTCATGAACACCGCCAGCCCGGCGGTGTAGATCACCGACGTGTAGGCGACGCCGTTGCCCGTCACGTCGTCGAGGTGCAGGGGAACCACCGGCTCGAGTGCCGCGAACAACGCGTTGTTGACCAGGTCGACGACCGCGAACAGGCCGACCAGCACCACCAGCGTCCGCACGGCGCGACCACGGTCGACCGAGACCGGCGGCGGCGGCGAAGCCACCGGCTCCGACGCGACCCGCAGCCCCAGCAACAGCACGCCGCCGGTCATGGTCACCGCCGCGCCGGCCAGGAAGACGCCCGTGAAACCCAGGAACGGGTGCAGCAGGCCGACGACCGCGGGCCCCAGCACCATGCCGGCCGTGCAGCAGCCACCGAACCAGCCCATCACCCTGGCCGTGCCGAACCGCGAACCGGCGCCCAGTGAGCTGGCCAGCTGGTACAGCACCGGCATCGTGATGCCCTCGGCCACGCCCCAGGCGAGCCGCCAGCTCAGCACCTGCCAGCCCGCGGTGGCGAAGGCCAGGCCGACCACCGTCACGGCCGTCAGCGTCAGGCCGACGAAGCCGATGAACTGGGGCCGGGACGCGCGGTCGACCAGGATGCCGCCGATGGGCTGGGCCACCGCCTTGGCCAGCGCGAACCCGCTGAAGGCCGCGGCCACCTCCAGCGCCGACATCTGGAACCGGCCGGTCAGCTCGGGCACCAGCGGCACCAGCATCGTGTACGCGACGTTCATCATCGCCGCGGACAGCAGCAGGGCCGCTATTCCGGACTGCCGTGGCGCGGTCACGGCCGCTGCGCCAGCCCTTCATAACCGGCCGCGGTGACCAGGCCGTCGTGCACCGCCGTCAGCCGGGGGCCGTAGGCCTCGACGTCGCCCGGCTCGGCCGAGTACCACAGGCCCCACAGGTGGAGGCCGCCGAAGCCGTGCTGCTTCTTGAACCGGTCGTTGCCCCGGCCGAACTCGATGACGTCCCAGCCGCGGTCGACGCCCTGCGCGAGGATCTCGTACAACATGAACGGGTACGCACTGACCTCGCCGTAGACCGACGGGTCCGTGCCGCCGGCCCACAGGTACAGCCTGCGGTCGTACTCCAGCGTGACGAACGCGCCGATCGTGGCGCCCTCCCACTCGGCGCGGAGCACGCTGGCGTACGGCGTGGCCAGCACGGCCGCCAGCGTCGGGGCGTCGTAGAGCCCGGGCCAGCCGTGCTTGACCGCCGAGCCGTTGCACAGCTCGAGCACCCGGTCGATGTGCGCGATCGCGGCGGGGCCGGTCTCCTCGACCAGCTTGACGTTCTTCTCCGTGGCCCGGCGCCAGCGGCGGCGCCAGTCGGTGCGCTTCTTGGTCGGCACCGCGCCCATCACCGGGTCCGGGCCGCTGCCCGGGTTCTTGTAGTACGCGGTGTCCAGCCGCGCGAAGACGTCCGGCCGGCGGACGGCGGCCCACTGGCGGGCCGGCTCGGGCGGCAGGTTGAACACCAGCACCCCGGCCGCGCCCAGGTCCCGTGCCTGCGCGCGGGCGTCGTCGACCAGGGTCGCCACGGCGGTACTGTCGCCGGCCAGGTACGCGGGGCCGTAGACCGAGTAGACCGAGCCGATCGTGAGGACCGGGCGGTCGAACACCGGCCCGCTCCCGGTCTCGTCCTCGTAGCCCTGCCAGAACGGGGAGTGCTCGAGCAGGTACCGCGGCGCGCGGCCGGGGTCGATCACGCGCTGCCGCTCGATGGTCGCCCGCGTCCACGCGTCCAGCCACTCTTCGGTGTCGAACACCGTGGGGGGATGAGGCTGGGCCTCAAGGTTCCGGGCGAGCGTCATCGAAGCTCCTCCGTGCGGCGAACATTCCTCACCCGAAGGTAGGCCCGCACGGCATCCCGGGCGAGGGCCTGCGACCAGGAGCGCATGCTCGGAGAAGCGATGACGACCCGCACGGCTGGAGATGCCCGGAAGATCGATGGCCTGCGACGCTGGGCGGCATGACGCGCTCCATCGCCTGGCAGGACGGTGCCATCGAGGCAGTCGACCAGTGCGCGCTGCCGCACGAGTACCGCACGCTGCGCCTATCCACTGTGGACGAGGTGATCGACGCGATCCAGCGCCTGGCGATCCGGGGCGCGCCCGCCATCGGCGTGGCCGGCGCCCTTGCCGTGGCGCTCTCGGCCCGTGCGCACACCCGCGACGGCGTCTGCGACGAGATCGCGGTCCGCGCCGAGGCACGGCGGATCGCCGACGCGCGGCCGACCGCGGTCAACCTGAGCTGGGCGGTGCGCCGGGTCGTCGACCAGCTCGACGGCGGCGCGGACGCCGTGCTCGCCGAAGCCTGCGCCATCCTCGTCGAGGACGAGGAACGCAACCGTGCCGCGGCGGGCGAGGCCGCGAACCTCGTGCGGCGGCTGTGCGGGCCGGGGCCGCTGCGGCTGCTGACCCACTGCAACACCGGCAGGCTGGCCACGGTCGCCTGGGGCACCGCGCTGGGCGCCATTCGCCTGCTGGCCGGCGAAGGACACGTGACCGAGGTGCTCTTCGGCGAGACCCGGCCGCTGCTGCAGGGCGCGCGGCTCACCGCGTGGGAGCTGGCCGAGGCGGGCATCCCGCACCGGATGCTGGTCGACTCCGCCGGGCCCGCCGCGCTCGCCGCCGGCATGGTCGACTGCGTGCTGGTCGGCGCCGACCGCGTGTGCGCCAACGGCGACGTCGCCAACAAGATCGGCACCTACTCGCTGGCGCTGGCCGCGTCGCGGGCCGGGGTGCCGTTCGTGGTCGTCGCCCCGGAGTCCACTCTGGACACGACGTTGCGGAGCGGCGCGGACATCGTCATCGAGGAGCGCTCGCCGGCCGAGGTCACCGCGTTCGGCGGTGTCGAGGTCGCCCCGCCGGGCACCGGGGTGTTCAACCCCGCGTTCGACGTCACGCCCGCCGAGCTGGTGACCGCCGTGGTCACCGAGTCCGGCCTGTTCCGCCCGCTCGGGACGGCTGAGGAGCGGGCGTCGTGAGCGGCGCGGAGCTTGCCGAGACCGCGGCCGGGCTCTACGCACGCGGCTGGCTGGAAGGGACTGCCGGGAACCTGTCGGTCCGGCTGTCCGAGGACAGCGCGTTGATCACCGCGAGCGGCGTCAGCAAGGGCAAGATCACCGCGGCCGACGTGGTCGAGGTCGGCATCGCCGACTCGCGGCCGGTGCGCGAAGGCGCGCCGCGCCCGTCCGCCGAGACCACGATCCACACGGCGCTGTACCGGTTGTCGCCCGGCTCGCACGCCGTCGTGCACGCGCACCCGCCCTACGCCACCGCGATCGCGATCCTGGCCGCGCGGCGCGGGGCCGGCACCGTGACGTTCACCGACTTCGAGATCATCAAGGGGCTCGGGCTGACCGATCCGTCCAAGGTGGTCGTTCCGGTGTTCGAGAACCACGCGCACGTGCCCGGCATCGCCGACGACGTCACCGAGCGGCTCACGGCCGACGCGCCGCCCGTCATGCTCATCGGCAACCACGGTGCGACCACGTGGGGACCGACGCTGGACGTCGCCCGCAACCGCATGGAGTGCCTGGAAGCACTGTGCCGGCTGACGTTGCTGGTCGACCGGACCACCCCGTGACAAGGAGAACACGATGACCCTGCTCCAGGTCATGCCGGCGGACGACGCCGCGAACGTGCTGGTGCGCACCGAGGACATCACCGAGATCGCCGCGGAGCTGGCACCGCACGGCATCCGCCTCGAGCGGTGGGCGACCGTGCCGCTCGCCGACGACGCCGGGCAGGAACAGGTGCTCGCCGCCTACGCGTCCGAAGTGGAGCGTGTGTCGGCGGAAGGCCCGTACCCGCTCGTCGACGTCGTGCGGATGGTGCCGGACGACGCCGATCCGGAGTGGCCCGCCAAGGCCGAGGCGGCCCGGACCAAGTTCCTCGACGAGCACACCCACGACGAGGACGAGGTGCGGTTCTTCGTCGAGGGCAGCGGGTGCTTCTACCTGCACCTCACGGGCAAGGTGTACGCCGTGGTCTGCACCGCCGGCGACCTGATGTCCGTGCCGGCCGGCACGACGCACTGGTTCGACATGGGCACCAAGCCGTACTTCTGCGCCATCCGGTTCTTCCAGGAGGAGGACGGCTGGGTCGCCGGCTTCACCGACAACCCGATCTCCGCCACGATGCCGACGCTCGAAGAGCTCGTCGCACCGGAACCGCGCTCGTGACCCTGTCGGTCGTTCTCGACATCGAGGGCACGGTCAGCCCGCTGTCGGCCGTGCACGACGTGCTGTTCCCCTACGCGCGCGAACGCCTCGAGAGCTGGGTGCGCCAGGACCGGCCCGGCGCGCAGGCCGTCGTCGACGGGGTGCGGGCGGTGCTCGGCGAGCACGCCGATCTCGACGACGTGGTGCGGACGCTGCTCGAGTGGCACGACGCCAACGCGAAGCACAGTCCGCTCAAGACCCTGCACGGGCTCGTCTGGGAACGGGGTTTCCTCGGTGGCGAGCTGTCCGGCGTGGTGTACCCGGACGTGCCACCCGCGCTGGCCGAATGGCGCCGGCGTGGGACGCGGTGCTGGATCTACTCCTCCGGCTCGGTGCTCGCCCAGCGGCTGTGGTTCTCCCGCAGTGACCAGGGGGATCTCGGGGGTTACCTGGCCGGCCACTTCGACACCACGACCGGCGGACCGAAGCAGGATCCCCTGTCCTACCAGCGAATCGGGCGGGCGATCGGCACACCGGCCCGCGACGTCCTCTTCCTGTCCGACAGCCGGGCCGAGCTGGACGCCGCCAGGACCGCGGGCTGGGAGGCCGTCGGCGTGCGCCGGCCGGGCTGCACCACCGACTTCGGCTCGCACCGGGCGATCGCCGACTTCACCGAGTTCGGCACCACACGGGAGGCGGCGTCATGATCAGCGAGGACCCGCTCGTCGGAAAGTTCGCCGCGTTCCGCAGCACGATCTTCGCCGAGATGACCGCGCTCGCCCACCGCACCGGCGCGATCAACCTCGGCCAGGGGTTCCCGGACAGCGACGGGCCGCCGGAGCTGCTCTCCGCCGCCGTGGAAGCGGTGCGCTCCGGACACAACCAGTACCCGCCGCTGCCCGGCGTGCCCGCGCTCCGCATCGCCGTCGCCGAGCAGCGTGCCGCCGACTACGGCACGCCGTACGACCCCGACACCGAGATCCTCGTGACCGCGGGCGCGACCGAGGCGATCGCCGCCGCCATCGCCGCACTGGTCCCGGCCGGTGACGAGGTGCTGGTGTTCGAGCCGTACTACGACTCCTACGGCGCGGCCATCGCGCTCGCCGGCGCCGTCCGCCGGACCGTGCGGCTGCGCCCGGCAGGCGACCGGTTCACGTTCGACCCCGACGAGCTGGCCGCCGCGGTGACGCCGCGCACTCGGGCGATCCTGGTGAACACCCCGCACAACCCGACGGGAACGGTGCTGTCGGCCGCCGAGCTGGCGGTCATCGCCGGGATCTGCGAGCGGCACGACCTGATCGCCATCGCCGACGAGGTCTACGAGCACCTGGTCTTCGACGGGGTCCGGCACGTGCCCCTGGCCTCGCTCCCCGGGATGGCGTCACGGACCCTCACCATCTCCTCCGCCGGCAAGACCTTCAACACGACCGGCTGGAAGATCGGCTGGGTCTGCGGGCCGGCGCCGATGGTCGCGGCCGTGCGGACGGTGAAGCAGTACCTCACGTTCGCCGGTGGCACGCCGTTCCAGCACGCCGTCGCGGCCGTGCTGCCCGGCCGGCACCGGTGGCTGGACGGCCTGCGTGCCCGGCTGACCGCCGCCCGCGACACGCTGCGGGACACGCTCACCTCGGCCGGCTGGCGGTGCTTCGCGTGCCAGGGGACGTACTTCCTGCAGGTGGACACGAGGTCGGTCGGTTACGGCGACGGCACGGCACTGTGCCAGGACCTGGCCACCCGGGCCGGGGTGGTCGCCATTCCCAGCGGGGCGTTCTACGCCGATCCGGCGGGCGGGCGGGAGCTCGTCCGCTTCGCGTTCTGCAAGAGTCCCGCGGTGATCGCCACCGCGGCCGGCAGGTTGGCCGGGTTCGCCGCCAACACACATCGGGAAGGAGCGGCGTGATGGGCAACTCGCCAGTCGGGGTGATCGGTGGCAGCGGACTCTACGAACTGCTGGAGGACGCCTCGTTCGTCGACGTCTCGACGCCTTACGGGGAGCCGTCCGACTCCCTGGTGCGTGGGGCGGTCGGCGGGCGTGAGGTGGTGTTCCTGCCCCGGCACGGGCGCGGCCACCGGCATCCGGCGCACGTGATCAACTACCGGGCCAACATGTGGGCGCTGCGGTCGCTCGGGGTGCGGCAGGTGCTCGGGCCCTGCGCGGTCGGGTCGCTCCGGGCCTCGCTCGGCCCGGGTACCTTCGTCGTGCCGGACCAGGTGGTCGACCGGACTTCCGGGCGGGTCTCGACGTACTTCGACACCGGCGCGGTGCACGTCGGGTTCGCCGACCCGTACTGCCCCGACGGGCGTGCGGCCGTGGTGAAGACCGCCGGCGAGCTGGACCAGGCCGTGGTCGACGGCGGAACCATGGTGGTGATCAACGGGCCGCGGTTCTCCACCCGCGCGGAGTCGGTCTACTACGCTCGGCAGGAGTGGTCGCTGATCAACATGACCGGCTTGCCCGAGGCTGCGCTGGCGCGCGAGTTGGCCATGTGCTACACGTCTGTCGCGCTGGTCACCGATCTGGACGCCGGGCTCGACGAGGAGAGTGCGGTGGAGCAGGAGTCGGTGTTCCGGGTGTTCTCGGAGAACATCTCCCGGCTGCGGGAGCTCGTGTTGCGCACTGTTGCTTCACTGGGTGCGCAGGAGGACTGCCGGTGTGCGCACGCGCATGATGGGCTCGAGATCCCGATAGACCTGCCCTGAAGGGGGATGTGGTGGACTACCGCCAGTTCGTCAAGGTTTTCGATGTACCGGACGGGTCCGTGCCGGCCAAGCTGGGCTTCGAGGACATCGAGGTCCGGGCGATCACCCGCGCGGACCTGTCCGAGGACGTGCGCGGGATCAACGCCAGCTTGGACATCATCCGGCAGACCCGCGGTGGGAAGTGGCCCACCGAGGCCGTCACCGAGGAGTTCAACTACGTCGATCTCGTCTGGCACGAGTGCGAGTTCCGGGACATGGGGTCGTTCGCCTACTGCATCTGGGACTCGGAAAACCGGTATCTCGGGTGTTGCTACCTCTACCCCATGGGGCGGCGGACGAAGCTGACCGAGGAGCTGCTCGGGTACGACGTGGACGTCAGCTGGTGGGTCACCCCGGATGCTTACGAGAAGGGGTACTACGAGAAGGTGTACCGCGCGTTGAAGCAGTGGATGACCGAGTTGCCGTTCAAGCAGCCCTACTACTCCAACAAGCAGCTTCCCGAAGACTGAGCGGTCGGCCCGTGCCGGTGCAGCGCATGGGCGTGGCACGGACACCGAAGAGCCGGTGTAGCGCGAGTCGTCCATGACGAACGGCTCGCGCTACACCGGCAGCGAGCTCGAGCCATGGCCGGCGCCGGTTCAGTTCCGCCGCTCCGGCGGCACGTACTCGAAGGTCGGGCCCGCGGTCGTCGTCCCGTCGCCGGTGGGCATCTTCATCAGCGCCAGTGCTTGCCGGCGCAGCGCGAACATCGTGCCGACGGCGTCCGTCATCCCGCCCGGGTTGCCGTTGAAGGTCTCTTCCAGCTGGTGGAGCAGCAGGCTGTAGGTCTGGTTGAACTCCTCCTGGGCGACCCGGATCGGGCTGCCCTCCGGATGGTCGGCGGTCCGCGGGTCGTGCCGCATCGGCAGCACGCCGTCGAAGTCGACCGCGATCTCCTCGCCGGTCGGGCCGGACCGCGGTGTGTCACCGGTCCGGTAGCGGCGGCCCAGCCGGAGTTCCTGGAACCGGTAGTAGTGCGCCACCTCTTCCCGCTCGGGGTGGAAGACGTCGCGATCGCCGTCCCACACGTCGGTGCGCGCGGCGCCCTCGCCCTGCTCGACGACCTCCGCCAGGGCGGCCAGTGCCGACTTCAGGTCGTGGACCGGCAGCACCGCGCCACCCCCGCCGCGGAGGTGGAACTCACCGATCTGCCGGGCCGGGTCGCCGCTGAACACCTGCTCCTCGCCCAGCCTGTCGCACAGGGCACGGAAGCCGGCCTCGATCGCGGCGTAGAACTGCCCGATCGTCCGGTACTCGTCGGTCTGCGGCGGCGCGTCCGCCGACGCGGGCTGCTCGATGCGCAGGAACAGCTCGAGCGCTTCGGGACCGAACGGGGCCAGGTGGACGTGCACGGACCGGTCGCCGTGCGGCAGCGGATGCGGGTACTGCGGCAGCAGCTCCGGTGTGTCGAGCCTGGGTGCTCCCCCCACGGCGTTGAGCAGGTTCGCGGCCAGCGCCAGGTGGATCATCTCCTCGGCGAGGACGGTGCCCACGACCTGGGTGGCTTCGGGGTTTCGGGCGGGGTCCAGCGAGTACAGCGCACACAGGTAGGGCGGAATCGTCGCGTGCTCGAGTTCGATCGCCCACTGCAGGTGGCGGCGGAGATCGTCGATCGTTTCGATGGCGTGGGCGCCACTGGTGTCCATGCGGTACCTCGGTTCGTCGGCCGGTGTCGCCAGCCAGGACCGGACACCGTCGCGGTTTGTGACATCGGGGCTGTCACAAACCGGCGGCCTGTCCTGTCCTGGTTGGAGAGCGGCGTTCCGGATCGGCCGGGACGCGGGAGGAGAAGGCACCCCATGAAGATCGTCGTGATCGGTGGCAGCGGGCTGATCGGCTCGAAGCTCGTCCGGAAATTGGGAGAACACGGCCACGAAGCCGTCCCCGCGTCACCCGGCTCGGGCGTGAACACGCTGACCGGCGAAGGGCTGGCCGGGGTACTGGACGGCGCCCAGGTCGTCGTCGACGTTTCGAACTCGCCCTCGTTCGCCGACGACGCCGTGCTGGACTTCTTCCGCACCTCCACCGGGAACCTCCTCGCCGCCGGGGAGAAGGCCGGGGTGGGGCACCACGTGGCGTTGTCGGTGGTCGGCACCGAACGGCTCGCCGAAAGCGGCTACTTCCGGGCGAAGATCGCGCAGGAGAAGCTCATCAAGGACTCCGGACGGCCGTACTCGATCGTGCACGCCACGCAGTTCTTCGAGTTCGTGGGCAGCATCGCCCAGGCGGCGACCGACGGGACCACCGTGCGCCTCTCGGACGCCCGCATCCAGCCCATGGCCGCCGAAGACGTGGCCACCGCGGTCGGCCGGGTCGCGGCCGGCACGCCGGTGAACGGCACCCTCGAGGTGGCCGGTCCCGAGCAGTTCGGTCTCGCCGAGCTGATCCGCACCGGGCTGGCCTTCCGCGGTGACCCCCGGGAGGTCGTCACCGACCCGGAAGCCCGCTACTTCGGTGCCCTGCTGGACAAGGACATGCTGCTGCCCGGCCCGGGCGCGCAGCTGTCCGCCACCCGGTTCGCCGACTGGCTCCCGCTGAACCCGCCGCCGATCTCGTAGAGTGGCTCGCAATTCGACGATGGAGCGTGCGGTGGCGGATTCCGGGGTGGGTGCCGAACTCGGCGGTGAGGACGGGCTCGAGGCGGCCGTGGCCGCCTTCACGCAGGTGCGGCCGCGCCTGTTCGGGATCGCCTACCGCATGCTCGGCAGCGTCACCGAGGCCGAAGACCTGGTGCAGGAGGTCTGGCTGCGCTGGCAGACCTACGACCGGTCCACAGTGGCCGGTCCGGAGGCCTTCCTGGCCACGACCACCACCCGGCTGGCCATCAACGTCCTGCAGTCGGCGCGCAAGCGGCGCGAGACCTACATCGGGCCGTGGCTGCCCGAACCGGTCGACACCGGCGCGGACCCGTACCTGGGCGCCGAGCGCGGTGAGGCCCTGGAGTTCGCGGCGCTGCTGCTGATGGAGAAGCTCACCCCGAACGAACGCGCCGCCTACGTGCTGCGGGAAGCCTTCGACTACTCGTACGCGCAGATCGCCGACATCCTGTCCTCGACCGAACCCGCGGTGCGTCAGCTGGTCAGCCGCGCCCGCAAGCACATCGCGGGCGAACGCCGCACGCCGGTGCCCGCGGCCGGCCAGCGGCAGCTGCTGACCGCGTTCCTCGCCGCCGCCCGCTCCGGCGACATGGCCGCACTGGAACGGCTCTTCACGCCGGGCGTGACCAGCCTGTCCGACGGCAACGGCCGGAAGGGCGTCGCCCGCACGCCGGTCGTGGGCGCGGCGCGGGTGGCGAAGTTCCTGCTGGCCATCTCCACCTGGTTCTGGGACGGTGTCGAAGTGCGGTGGGCGAGCACGAACGGGCAGACGTCCGCGGTGCTCCTCAAGGACGGCGCCGTGTACGGCCTGCTCACCGTCAGCGCCACCACCGAGGGCATCGACCAGGTGCTGTGGCTGGTCAACCCCGGGAAGAACCGGGCGGTGTCCGTCGGGACCGAGCATGCTCGACCGGCATGACCAGGTCATCCGCAGGCTGGCCGAGGCGTGCCGCCGGGGAGACGGCACCGCGTTGGCGGCGGTCCTGGACGTCGATGCGACCGCCACGTGTGACGCCGGAGGAACCGCGCCCGCGCACGGTGCCGGGGAGGTCGCCCGGCTGGTCATGACCTCGCTGTGCGGGCAAGCGGGGAGCGAGCTGACCGTCGAGTCGGTCAACGGCCGCGCCGGGCTGGCGCTG
Source organism: Streptomyces sp. MN03-5084-2B (assembly GCA_033793495.1). Lineage (GTDB taxonomy): Bacteria > Actinomycetota > Actinomycetes > Mycobacteriales > Pseudonocardiaceae > Amycolatopsis. The sequence goes on from JARAWT010000005.1 coordinate 51,089, forward strand.
CGCCGCGCTGCCCGCGCCGTCGCGGTCGTCGCCGTCCAGACCGCCGGGGCCAAGGTCACCGCGCTCTGGATCGTGCTCGACCCGGCCAGGCTGAGCGGCTGGCACCGCGGTTGACCGGGCCCGCACCGCGCCGGCGATGCGAGCCCGGCCGCCTCAGCGCTTCAGCCACTCCCGGTAGGTGGTCTTCGCGATGACGGCACCGTCCTCGGCGATGAGGGCGTCCCCCGAGGCTGCCGCGAACAGGCCGGCCCGGTCGTCGGTGACGACGGGACGCGGGTCACCCTGGGCGGCCAGCGTGATCCTGCCCAGCTCGTCGAGGGTGAACACCTCCGGTCCGGCGATGTTCCGGGTGCCCCGCAGCGGGTCGCCCGTGCTGACGTCGGCGACCGCCTGGGCCACGTCGTCCGCGGCGATGGGCTGGATGCGCGTCGCGGGCAGGCGGACGGTGCTCTCGTCGGAGGTCCAGGACATCGTCGCGGCCATGAACTCGAAGAACTGCGTGGCGCGGACGATCGAGTACGGCAGCGGCCCGGCCTTGAGAATGTCCTCCTGCAGCACCTTGGCGCGGTAGTAGACCAGATCCGGCACCTGGTCGGCGCCCACGATCGACAAGACGACCGCGTGACCGACACCGGCGGCGCCGGCCGCCTCCAGCAGGTTGTCCATGGTCGTCCGGAAGAACGCGGGCGAGGCGTCGTCGAACGTCGGCGAGTTCGTCAGGTTGACGACGACGTCGGCTCCGGCAAGGGCCTCGGGCAGGCCGTGCCCGCTGAGCAGGTCCAGTCCGGTGGACGGCGAGTGCGGGACGGCTTCGTGGCCGTTCTCGTTCAAGATCGTGACCACTCGGGAGCCGATGAGCCCGGTCCCGCCGATGACGGCGATCTTCATTTCCTCGACCATCCCTTCGCCCGGAGTTCTTCCTCGGCCACGAGGTCGACCATCGGCTTGCCCGGTTCGCAGAGCATGGTCACGGTGAACCGCACCGGGATGTCGTCGCGGTTGTTGCCGTCCTGGTAGTGGATGACGTCACCGCCCGGCTCCCAGAACGCCTCGCCGGCCCGCACGACACGCGGCGGCTCACCTTCGAGCTCGAACACCATCTCGCCCTCCAGCACGTAGCCGAAGGCCGGACCGGGGTGGCGGTGCGGCGGGGTGCCGGCATCGCCCGGCGGGTACTCGATGACGATGGTCATCGCATGCGCCCCCTCCGGCACGAAGGGCGGTTTCGCCTCTTGTAGCACGGTCAATGACATCGAAAGGCCTCCTCGACGAACGGGTACACCCGCTAGGACCGGACAGCAGCGCGACTTGTGACGCGCCGGGCTGTCACAGGCGTCTTGTCTTCACTGACGCCGGGATCACGACGATGTCCGGCGGACAGGAGGATTCCGTGAGCGTCGGTGGCAGCCACCGCCGAGGCGCCGGCCGGACCGGGCGGTTGCTGATCGCGCACGACACCGCCGATCGCTCTTCCCTCACCGGTGGCCTGCCCCCAGGGGCGCGCCGAAACTCGACCTGGAGACGCGCTACTCCGACGGCCCCGTCGGAGCCCCCTTCCTCTACGACACCAGCGATCCCGCGAAGTTCCCGCTCGGCCGCGGCGACGACGCGCCGAGGAACCGGCAGGGGGTGGCTCTGATCGGCGCCCCCCGCAACGACTCGCACCTGTTCGTGCTGACCCTGCACGTCGCGCGCCGCTGCGGGCGCACAACCGCATCGTGGACCTGCTGCGGAACGATGGCGTGGCACGCAAGTCCTGAGCCCGCGCCCGGCCACGGCAGCCACTCGATCCCGGAGCCGGGCGCCGACTGCGCCCGCACGTACCTCAGACGGCTGTCACCGTCTACAATGGACAACTGCCGTGGTGGGTGGGTCCGGTTCGCTTCAGCAGCCGGGTGGCGAGCACTTCGGTCGCGACGCCGCGGCCGATGGCGAGGCCCGCCTGGTCGCTGAACTCGAAGTGCTGCCCGCCGAACACCCGCGACCGGCCGGCCTCGGCGGCGGCCGCGGAGAAGCTGGGGTACGTGCGCGCCCGGCCGTCCGGTGCGGTGTCCGTGGTGTGCGTGAAGCGGATGTCGTCCGTGCAGAAGAACCCGGCCAGCACGGTGGCCGCCGCGCCGCTGTAGGAACTGTGCCCGGACGGGTATTCGGGGGTTCCGCCGGTGCTGCCGGCCCGCGGCGCCCAGCTCGGGTTCGAATGCGTCGCCGGGTTCCCGTCGGTCTCCGCCTCGCGGATCGCCGTGGCCGGACGCCAATGGCGGTAGGTGAACTTGGTGCCCACGGTGGGAACCGTGGCGTCCGCCAGCGTCATCGTCAGCAAGGCCATGAGGCGCGCCGAATCGGCCGGCGACAGGTCGGGTGACACGGTGAGCGTGATCTTCACCCACTCGCCGGCGGGCTGGTCCGTGCCGGCCGGCACGGACCAGAACTGGAAGGTGGCGAGCTTGTCGGGGGCCGGGATCCCGGCGTCGCCGAGCAGCGCGACCTCGGCGAACGCGGCGGCGTAGTCCAAGCTGTCCAGGGCAGGAGGCGGCCCCGGGACGTACCGGGCGGGGTCGACGACGGCGAACGGGCGAACGGCGCGGTACTGCGCGCCGGACCACTCGGCCCGGAACACTCCGGGGCCCGAGCCGGCGGGCTGGCTTTGCACCGGAGCCGAGCCGTCGTCGGCGCGGGCGGCCACCACACGCCGGCCGACCTCGGTTCCCCAGCGCACCCCGGCGTCGCGCTGACGCCCGGGACGCAGGCCGGCCAGGTCGGCCTGGAACCGGCTGTCGTAACCGGCGGTTCGATCCGGGTCCACCTGGACGAGGACGGCGTGTGCCGCGGCGACGGCGGCGGCACGGGGATCGGCACCGCGCGGGCCGGGGCCGGGGACCAGCGCGGGGGCGCGCGCCGGGCCGGCGAGCCCGTTGACGGCGTCGTAGACGGCCACGTTGAGCATCGCGTAGGTGCGGGCGGCGTCGGCGTCCGTGGCCCGGGTAGCGCGGACCGCGGCCAGGGCCAATTCGTTCCACACGCGCACGCCGTCGAACCGCGGCTCGGCGGGTGCGGGTGCGGGTGCGCTCGAGCCGACTCCGGCCAGACTGAGCACCAGGGCCAGGACAATCTGTTTCATGGGCCTCGCCTCCGGAGTCGCTCCAGGATCCGCCGTCTCGACGGGTCCTATCGTGTCGCGATTCCAGCGCCCCGGCGACGGCCACTCGAGGGTGACCTGGCTGGTGCAAACGGCGGCGGCCCCGTTCGGCAGCCGAGGCCGGGCCGAGGGAAGGGCAGTGCCGGCCGGCCAGGCTAGCAACCGGGTCAGGCGTTGCTCGACGAAACCCGAACCGGCGAAACCGTCTTCGACCAGTGCGGCGATCTCGTCCGTCCCGATCCGGGTTTCGACCGGGCCCGCACCCGGGCGGTCCCGCCGCGTGTAACGACCGGGCACCAGCGAGTCCTTTGCACGAAACCCGGCATCGGCCACGCGTCACGCGGCCCGGCGTCTGCCCGAACACCGGCCGAGTTCCGGCGAAGAGCGGCAGCTCCGAACTTCTGCACCAAGACCGCAGCCCCGGGCCGGAGCCCGGCGATGTCCGCCGGCTCGGTGCGACATCACGCGGGAGCCCGAAAATACCCGAAGAGAATGGCGACCTCTTCGTGGTCCGGGCGACAAGTCCGATGGCGTACCGCCGTCCCGAAGCGGAACCGTGAACCAGTCGCCTTCACAGCACGTCTGCTCGGCTCCCCGGCGGGGGTCATCCCGGCTCTCCGCCGGATCGGCTGCGCGCAGCGTACCGATGGCCCGATCGAGTCCACCATTTCCGCCCGGTGGGCGGACCGGACCCGGCTGGGCCTGCCCGGCGACGATCAGCCCGCGGGCCAGGGCGGCGATCGGCAGTGCCGCATCCGGCCGGTTGCCGAGGCCTCGCACGTCGACCGGCTGCTGGAACCGCGGCGACGGCACCCGCACGCCCACCGACGGCGGAGCGAGGCTCGACCTGTCCATCGTGCGCGCCGTGGTGACCGCCCACCACGGCGAGAGCACCGTCACCGCCAACCCGGACGGTCACGGGCGCCTGGTGGTCGCCCTACCCTGAGGTGAGGCGGTCGACGGCCGCCTCGCGGACGTCCGTTCTCTCGATGGGAGAAAGACGCAGGCGGCCCAGCCTGCGGCGCACCTCGCCGGTGAGCGGCGCGTGGCGTGCCGCCACCACCCGGACGTCGCCCTCGCAGTCCGCGAGCGCATCGGGCAGCAGGTGCCGCGTGGCGTCAGGATCCAGTGTCAGCAACGCTTCCAGGTAAGCGGCCCGCTCGTAGGAGTGGGGAGTGCGGTACCACAGCGCACGAAACCGCGGCACGACCTCGGTGACGCCCAGGCGCGCGAAGCCACGGGCCAGTGCGTCGTAGCCGCACCAGTCGTCTTTGTCACCGTCCAGGCGGCCGAGAGCGTCCAGCAAGGCGGGAACGTCGGCAGCTTCCCCGTGTTCGGTCAGCGTCAGCACCGCTCTCCACCGCAGCGGGTGGGTCGCACTGCGAGCCCATCGGCGAGCGTGGTCCACGGTCTGCGGGCCCAGGTTGGTGAGCACCTGGAACAAATCGCCTCTCAGCACGTCGGGGCGGGCGGCCAGCCGGTCGGCGACGTCGAGCAACCGCCGCTCCGGGTCGCGATGGCGGGCGAACTCGTGCAGCACGTCCGAAAGCAGTCCGGCTGGGGTGTCCGGATCCACGAGCAGGCCGAGCAACTCGGCCACCGGCGTTCCACGGTGGGGCAGGCTGGGACACCGCCAGGTACAGGACGGTTGCGCACGCTCGATCAGGGCGTCGATCCGGCGGTCCCGGCCCGCCCACCTCGACCACGGTTCCCGACCGGCGAAGATCTCCTCCGGCGAGGTCTGCCCCACTCGGCCCGCGACGATCGGGGCGAGGTCGTCCCACCATTCGGCGGGCCAGGTATCGGCGACGGTCTCCAGGACCTCGACCCAGCGTTCACCCTCGCACACGTACTGGCGCAGTGCGTCCATCGCCGCGGGGACGAGGGTCCGGGCGAGGGCGGCCAGGACGTCGACGCACTGGCCGAACCGGTTGCCGTCGTACCCGGTGGTCCGCCCGGCTCGCCACAGCTGCTCGACGACGGGGTCGACGGGCAGCCCCGCGTCGAGGACCAGCCGGGCGAGGTAGGTCGTCCGCTCGTCGACCTGCCGGTCCCACCGGTAGTCCCGGCGCACGCAGTCCCACACGAGCTCCGGCGCGACCGGGTGGGTCGCGACCCAGGCGCCGGCCGCACCCGAGCCGCGTTGCAGCGCTCCGGGCAACGTCTTGGCGGACGCGTAGTACCAGTCGTCCGTTTCGTCGGTCATCGTCCGCCAGTGTGGGTCAGCGCGTGCCCGGCAGCCACCGAATTCCCAGTGGCACGAAGGCACAGGAACCGCCCGAACCGGACTTCTCTGCCCCTGCAACGGCTTGATCCGCGTGTCGGATGGGACCTACTCTTCAGCGTCGATGCTTGCTTAGGAGGACCGATGCGAGGCGCGAACCGCCACCGTGGCCACCTGGTGGTCGTTTCCTGCGTCCTGTCCGCCGGCCTGCTGGCCGCGACGAGCCCGGCGGCGGAGGCGGCGCCGCTGTACTCCCCCGGTGCGCCCGGCGCCGGCGATCCGTACTTCCCCGACATGGGCAACGGCGGCTACGACGTCGGCCACTACGACATCCGGCTGGCCTTCAGCCCGGAAACCGGAGCGATCGACGCGACCACGACGATCCTCGCCACGGCCACGCAGAACCTCTCGCGCTTCGACCTGGATTTCCAGGGACCGCTGACCATCAGCAGGCTGTCGGTGAACGGCGTGAACGCGGCCTTCACCCGCAGCGGCGCCCAGGAACTGGTGATCACCCCGCCTTACGGCCTGCGGAAGGGCAGCCCCTTCGTCGTCTCGGTGACCTACGCCGGCGTCCCGCAGAAGATCGACGACCCGGCGCTGGGCGTCTCCGGCTGGGTCGCCACCAAGGACGGCGCGGTCGCGCTCAACCAGCCGATCGGCGCGGCCACCTACTACCCGGTGAACGACACCCCCCAGGACAAGGCGACCTACACGCAGACCGTCACCGTGCCGGCCGGGCTCACCGTGCTGGCCAACGGCGAACCCGGACCCACCACCACGCACGGTGGCCGGACCACCTTCCGCTGGTCCATGAACCGGCCGATGGCGAGCGAGCTGAGCATGCTCGCGATCGGCGACTACAACGTCACCCGCGGGGTGGCGGCCGGTGGCCTGCCGGACATCACCGCGATCGGCAAGTCGATCGACACCAAACCCGGTCAGGGCAAGGTGTTCAACGACACCACGGCGCAGATCGTCCAGTGGGAGTCCTCGATGTACGGGCCGTACCCGTTCGGCTCGACCGGCGGCATCCTCGCCGACGTCGGCGTGCACTACGCGCTCGAGACCCAGAGCCGGCCGGTCTACGACCAGCGCACCAGCGACGTCGACGGCGACCTGCTCGCCCACGAACTCGGCCACCAGTGGTTCGGCGACAGCCTCACCCCGGTGCACTGGTCGGACATCTGGCTCAACGAAGGCTTCGCGACCTACTCGGAGTGGCTCTACCAGGAGAAGTTCAACGGCGTTCCGGTGCAGCAGACCTTCGCGAAGGCCTACGCCGACGAGAAGGACTGGAGCGGCGAAGTCGCCGACCCGGGACGTGATCACATCTTCGACGACCTGGTCTACAACCGCGGCGCGATGACCCTGCAGGCTTTGCGCGCGAAGATCGGCGACCGCGCCTTCTTCGACGTGCTCACGCAGTGGCCCGCGGCTCACCGGTACGGCAACGTCTCGACGCGGGAGTTCACCCGGTTCGTCGAGCAGCTGACCCACCGCGACCTCGGCTCGTTCTTCCGGACCTGGCTCTACCAGCCGGGCAAGCCGGCGCTCTGACCACGCTCGTCGTGCGGAGAGCGCGTGCCGGAACACGTCGTGGGGGTCCCAGCGCGCCTTGACCGCCGGGAGCCGGGGGGGTCCCTATGTGGTTGTCAAGCCGCGGCGGGGGCTGGTTGGGGGTGTCGGTAGTGGGTGCCGTTGCGGAGCATGGCGTAGAGGACGTCGCAGCGGCGTCGGGCGAGGCAGATGAGGGCGGCGTTGTGCTTCTTGCCTTCGGCCCGCTTGCGGTCGTAGTAGGTCCGGCTGGTCGGGTCGGACAGGGCGGCGAAGGCGGCGAGGAAGAAGGCGCGTTTGAGCTGGCGGTTGCCGGTCCGGGCCGGATGTTCGCCTTTGATGCTGGTGCCGGAGCTGCGGGTGACCGGGGCGATGCCGGCGTAGGCGGCGAGATGTGCCGAGGATTTGAAGTTGGAGGCGTCGCCGACTTCGAGCAGGATGCGGGCTGCGGTCCTGACGCCGATGCCGGGCATCGAGGTCAGGACCCCGGCAAGAGGGTGCGCATCAAGTATCCCCTCAACCTGCTCGGCAACTTGTTTCCGTTGCTGGAGAACCGTTTTCAGGCTGTCGGCCAGCCGCGGCTGCGGTGCCCGGGACGGTGACCGTCTGCTCGCCCAACGCGGTCATGATCGCCTCGACCAGCCGCTCACCCATGCGGGGCGCGTGAACCTTCGCGATCGCGGTCAGCTTGCGTCGGCCAGCCTTCGCGATGCCGGCGGGGCCGCCGCAGCGGGAGAGGATTTCCAGCACCGCCGGATGCGAGATCCGCGGGCCGATGGCGTGTTCGAGGGCTGGGTGGATGCCGGTGAGCAGTCCGCGGATGCGGTTGCTGATCCGGGTGGCCTCACCGGCGAGGTCGTCGTCGAACCCGACCAGCACCTCCAGTTCGGCCAACGCCTCGTCACCGACATCGACGGGCCGCAGGGTGTGGGGCAGGGAGCGGGCGGCGTCGGCGATGACGAATGCGTCCCGGGCGTCGGTTTTGGCGCGGCCGGGGTAGAGGTCGGCGATGCGGCGCATCGCCAGGCCGGGCAGGTAGGCGACCTGGTGCCCGGCGGCGCGGGCGACCGCGACGGGCAGTGCTCCGATGGTGGCGGGCTGGTCGACTACGACCAGCAGCGTTCCGTGGGTGGCGAGTTTGTCGAAAAGTGCTCTCAGCTTCGGTTCGGTGTTGGGTAGCGGCCCGTCGTGCAGCCGCTTGCCGTCGGGGTCGAGACCGACCGCGTGGTGGGTGTCCTTGCCGACGTCCAGGCCGAGGAACACGCTGTAAGTGCTGCTCATCCACCATGCCGTTCGTTCGCCGCAATGTGGTCACCGGGTTGGGCATCGAGCGCCGGCACCCACGTTACGACGAGACCTACCCAATGGTGGCCGTGTCCCTATCAGCGGTCGGTCGATGCCACCAGACCCGGTGACACCACCCCCCGGATCATGGGTTCGACTGGGGGCGCAAGTCATGCCAGGCCTGGCGACCACAACTCCCTGGCCGGGAGCCACGAAAAAGGTAACGGGGGGGGCGGCCCCCCGGGTACAAGGAGTGAGATGAAGGGGGAGGGGCGAGCGCGCCAGCGCGAGCCCACCCCCGAATCGAGTCGGGGTGATTGAGGCCTTTTCAAGGCCTTCTCATCAGGTAAAGCGCCTCGTCAGGATGGCTGATGCTTGGCAGTCGATCACTTACGGTAGTAACCGTAACACCAAACGTGGTCGCACTGCCCGCCAGCTGAACTCCTCCGATGTAGATGCGCTGGTAGCTGCTCACGCAGCAGGGGAGTCGGTCGCGCGACTTGCTGACCGTTTCGGTGTTCATCGGGGCACCGTCAGCAAGCATCTCCAGGCTCGCGGTGTCGTCACTGCGAGCCCTGGGCTTAGCCCTGACGACATACCTGCTGCGATTGAGCTGTATCGGCGGGGCTGGACCTATACCCAGATCGCGGTCAAGTTCGGAGTGGGGGAGACGACCGTGCGCGACCGGCTTCATCGGGCGGGAGTCCCGAAGGCTGAGCGCTATGGGCGCAGGGGTCGTAACTTCCGAGCTTCACTGCAACCTGATAACGTTGACATGGATCGTTAGCTTGACGAAAGAAGGACCACGCCGACTGCAACGGTGTGGTCCTTCTTTCGTCTCGGCCTCAGCCAACTACTTCTGCGGCAGCGCCAGCAGGTTGTTGGTCCACACGCCGTCGGCGTGGGTCTGCAGGTACTTCGACCCGTGGGCCGGCGTGCGGACCGCCACATTAGCCCGGTGACTCTGGGCGTCCTCGACGTACGCCTTGCCGTTCTTGTTCTCGATCCAGTCGACGATCCCGGCGCGCGTGTTGTCGCCCGTGCTCCCGTCGGCGGGGTTGGTCCACCAGAGGTGGCTGATGTGCTCGTGGCCCTGACCGCCGGAGAGGCGGATGGCCGTGATGCGGATGGTCATGGGTTAGTGCTCCTTTCGAACGCCCTTGAAGGGCGTCTTCTTGCCGCTCATGAATTGGCCGCCTTGGCCACGCTTGGTCCAGAGGCGGGTGAGGGGGTTCTGGGTCTGGCTCCGGCGGCGAACTGCACCTACTCGGGAGCCGCGCCCCGTGTTCGTGGCCATACTGGCCTCCTAGATCAACTTGATGACGGTGTTGCAGTACTGCAACACCGTGTCAGTCGAGACGGTAACACACGATGTTGCAGTACCGACACACCTATGTCAGGCTGCAACTCCCAGGTGACGGAAGGTAGTAATGAGTGGACGCATTGACACCAGGCGCCTGTACAACGCCCTCGATGGCCAGCGGCAAGCGCGCAACCTCTCGTGGCGGCAAGTAGCGACTGAGGCAGGGGTCAGCCCTTCGCTACTCAGCCGTATGGGTAACAAACACCGCCCCGATCTCGACGGTTTTGTTGCGCTCGTCCAGTGGCTGGGGTTGCCGGCTGAAAGCTTCATGGTCGAGCCGGGGCGGGAGGAGGCTAAGTCGGAACCCGAGTTTGAGGCCCAGTTCGCGCCGCTCCTTCGAGCTAGGAGTGACTTCAATGAGGCTGAACAGGAGTACCTGATGGACATCGTGACCGCGACGATGAAGAAGATCCGAGCGGACCGCCGGGAGAGGTAAGTGGCACTGCAGCACGGCTTTAAGGCGAAGGCCAAGCGGCTGGCCCTTGAAGTGCGCGAAGAGCTCGACCTGGGACCAAACGAGCAGATCGACCCATACGCTCTCGCCGAGTTGTACGGCGTCGACGTCTACACGTTGGCGGAGTCGTGCCTTCCCGCCGAGGCCGTTGACTACTTCACGACGGTGGGTAGAGCGAAGTTTTCAGCTGCTCTCGTGCCGATCGATACTGGCTGCTATGTCATTGAAAACCATACTCATAACCTGTGCCGACGGCGCTCTACGATGGCTCACGAGATGGCACACGTGCTCTTGGAACACGAGTTCAAGCTTCTGATTGCCGACGATAATGGTTGCCGCTCATCGTCTTCGGTTGCTGAAGAGGAGGCGGCCCAGTTTTCCGGTGAGCTGCTCATTCCTTGGGAGGGGGCGAGGTGGGCGGCCTTCAAGCGGTGGACCGACGACGAGGTGGCAACCCACTTCAATGTGAGTGTCGAGATGGCGAGGTGGCGGATGAACGGTACTGGTGTTAGGAGGTTCGCAGAGCGTGCTCGAAAGCGTTACCGGTAGATGATTGCGGAGTTGACCTGCGCTAGAAATGTGCAGGCTGCTGGCATGCTAGTACCATGACTGACGTGCGAGCAGGCTACGCTCCCATCCTCGAAGAGCTCATCAAGCTCTACCCCAGTTACATCGCGCGTGATACCAAAAACACCGTTCGAGTCGGTTACCGGAAAGTCGCTCACATCGCTCACGGCTGGTACATGCGCTGCCATCGTGGTGTCGAGGCCATCCTTCTCCTCGACGAGGCCGGATACGCCGAAGAAGCCTCAGGAATCAGACGTTCAGTTATTGAGCATGTTGTTGCACTTAAGTGGTTGGCGGCCGAAGGGGACCGTATAAACGACACCCTCATGCGCGGCCACGCTCGTGACGCTGAACGACGCAAGGAGGCCGTAACCGGCGCTGGCTGGACCTCAGTTGACCCCGCAGAGATTGCGGCCGTCATTGCCGGTATCGACCCAGACAGTCGCGACAAGAGCGGTGACTACCTGCTTCACTTCGCTCAGCGGTTGACCAAGTATGGTGACGTGCACACCCTCCCTGGCTATCTGGCTGAATGCTCACGTATCCACCCGGGCTACGAATCAGCTATCTGTTACGTCAACCTCTCGAATGGCAAGCCGCTCCCAGAATCGCGTGACACAGTATGGCAGGTGCCTTTCGCAGCCATCAACCTTCTTGAAGCCGTCCTTTGCATAAGACAGATCTTCGACCCGTCGCCTTGGGATGAGATTTTGAACAAGCTCGGCCGCGAGTATCGCGAGGTGACGGATCGCGTGCGAGCGCAAGACGGTCTTCCGGCCGTAGAGTGGGATGAGTTGTAATATCCCGACAGGGAAACGCCTCGTCAGGCGAGTTGAGGCCGCGGAGTCGAATCCATGAACCTGATGTGGATCGTGCATGGCCATGTCCAGCGGAGCGATGGGCCGAGGCTCGTGTGCAAGTACATCAATCGCGCTGCGCGTCACAAGTCTTGGTCTACTCGGAATCAGTAAGTCGACGCAGCATGTTCGCGAGAAGGATAACTGCATCCGACACGATGCCTGCTGTCTGCCTATTTGGTGTTGCGCGATGCTTAACCTGATGGGCGGTCTCCACGGTGGCCTTGGCTAGCTTTCGCAGCTCTTCGTTTCCTGCGCCCGGCAGGGTCACCTCAATGAAGCGGTCAAGCCGATTCTTGGTCTTGTCGCGAGGCGGAGGTGTCTCGCCGTCGCGCAGGTGCTTTTCTGGGTCGTAAACGACATCGCCTAGTGACTCCAAGATGCGTACACAGGCTACGCCAACCGCGTTATAGTCCTGCTCGGTGGTAGCGCTCCCGAAGCGGCGGCGAAGTTGTGAAATCTCGTCGTCAATCGCGGGCCAACCCAGGCAGGAACGTGGTGATACCGCGATCGCCAGATGGCTTTCGTGCTGCTGTTCCTCCAGTTCGTCAAGCCGATTAAGTAGAGGCATGAAGATGGCATCCAAGTAAGCACGGCGCTTGTCATATGAGCCACCGCCCTTCATTCCCTCGCGCTTGCAGAACTTGTCGTACTCTGCAAAATCTCGGAAAGGTACATCTAGCATTGGCAGGTTAATGCGGCGCAGTGTCGCGCGCAGCGCTTTGAGCGATAGTGCTAAGTTGTCATTTGATAGCCGCCAACTATTCCCCGTTGAGTAGCTTTCAAGCTCTTGGTGGATGAGCCGCGTTAACGCCTCCGCTGCCTCGCGATCGTCAGCAAAAGAAAGACGGCCTCGTCGAAGTCGCTCCAGGAGGTCAACCCGTGGTTGGATGGGCGATTCGGGGTCTCTAGGGTCATCAGCCCTAAAGAAGTCGGCGGCTCTCATGTGGTCATTATCTCATGGCACGTCCCTACGTTGCCGAGCGGCTTCGTCTTGACCTACACGCGGGCAAGAACATTGAGGATGAGTGTTTATCAAGCTGGCCATAGAACTGGCTCGCAAGTCGGGGTGCAAGCAGGGATGATAGGAGCGTGGGTCGCGTGTTGTCTTACTGGCTCGGTCGATCTGGGCTGGATGTGTAACAAACGTTCCCTAAGTGCGACTGATAAGTATGTATGCGGCGGAGGGAGCGAAAATGTCAGTTGGCGATGATTCAATGGAAGGTATGCAAGGAGAAGCGGAAGGGGTAAGTGAGCGCGATCGCCTGATAAAGCGATACAATGACCTCTATGCTGAAATTCAGACCTGGACTTGGACAATCGGCCCATGGAAGATGAGAAAGCAGTTCGGCAGTGGTTTCGTCACTAAGACTGTATTGATCTGGCATGTCGCGGCCTTGCTTGCGGGAATTTTGGTCACGCTCCTGTGGAAAGACGATCGAGGCCTTGGTGTTGCTCTCATTGTGGGGGCACTCTTCGGCTTGGGCGCTTTTCTGTCACAGGTATGGTCTCAGGCTATGGATAGGGAGCGGGAGTTCATTCATAAGGTAGAAAACGAAGATAACATGAAGGAGATGCGAGCTCTTTTGGTCCAGCTTGGCGAGCTGGACGGAGGTGTCGGCAAGGTCCAAGCAGAGATGTGATCGCGGGCGTTTGGTCGACAACGTGCTCGGGGTTTTGCCTGACGCGTCGCGGTATTCGCAATCAAGACGCTGTGAGCACGAAGGTTTCGTGCCGCCAGCTTTGGGCTGTGAAGTAGGCTTGCTCGACCACCTCGACAATTTCAGGGGGCGTCACATTCTCGCCAGCTTGTAGCTGGTCAATTTTGCGCTGCAAGACTGGCCATAGCTCACGTGCGAGGTCGACCTTACTCGGCTTATAGCTCCAGCGCTCCCAGACGGCCTTGATATCGGTTTTCTCATTCTTAGTGCCGCGGCGTGCGCGTACCTCGGCAAGGCTGGCTATGAGTTCGTCGCGAGTAAGGTTATTGCTCGTTTGATGTATGACCCTGATGCCATCTGCGAGCTCATCATCAGTAAAATGAGCGAACTCATAGCAAGACTCCGACCAGGTGCGAATTTTGACCAGATGATCCAGTTCTTTGTCGGTCGTCTTTGCTCCTTGAGCCTTGAGAACACTCTTGATCTCGTTGAGGATGCTTTGGCGTGTCGCATCCACCTTGTTCGGTGCGAAGTACCGACCCTCTGGGTCAACTGCAACCATGAGGCAGGTTGGCGGCTTGATGAGCTCCCAGGTGTCCTCGGTCTTGCGGCCGGCGATCAGCGGAGCCGCAGCTAAGGCGGCTACCTTCTGAAGGTTCTTATCGACACCGCCCAGCTTGAGGAAGCGCATCAGCTCCGGTGCGTCTGGATAGCCAAGCGCCTTCCAAACCCTAGGTGCGTGAACCTCTTCACTCTCGCCCTCGACCGCAAGCACAACGCGGGGATGCGGAGACAGGCCGACGTTCATGAGATCCTGATCAAGCGTCCCCTCGCGATCGCTCAGCCGCTCGCGCAGCGGATGCCAGCTCATCGGCGGTATCTCTGGTAGCGGCTCCACCACCTGCAAAGCGGCCAGGTCTTGGTAGAACAGCAGGAGGATCTCGGCCGTTTCGCGCATATCCATAGCCAGGAGTGCCGCATCTTTGAGGTCACCCCACTTGGAACGGGGCGCACGCCGTATGAGCTTGCTCCATCGTCCGCCAACCGGGTCGATGCGACGCACTCGGGACAGGAGGTGCACCGCATCTTCGTCCGCCTGTGCACCCGAGTAGGAGAGCTGGTTGCTGACGCGCGCTGGGTCGAAGTCGCTGCGGTACTGATCCCAGACATCTGACTTGACGTTGTGGACCCGAGTCCACTCGGGGTCGAGGCTTGGCAGATAGCGGGCTTCGAGGGCAGTAGCCACGATGGCGATTCTTCTGGACCTGGCTGCCTGCTCAAGTAGATATGGATCGGGAACCGGCAGCCTTACACTGGTGCGTTGGCCGCGGACAACACGTCGTCGAGCTTGGAGAGTCTCACGCAACTCAGGTAGGAACTGGAGTTGATACCAAGAATAGATCAGCCCGTTCCACCAGTGCGGCGACTTCTGCTTGCCTCGCTCGAACGGAAGATGCGGTTTAAACGGCGTCAGCGCCAAGTCTTCGATCCGGCCGTTACTGCGGGCTTTCCGCACTTGCTGGAGCAACGTGCCAGCACTGCCTGCGGGCTCATGGACCTCAAGGTCAGGCTGGCCCGGAACGCGTCGGCCGTAGATCGCAACGAACGGCACAAGTAGGCCATGCCGGTATAACTCGCGCATGGTTGGAACATCAAGGTCGAAGCCTCTCCGCTTGGCCTCGCTGATGAAGTCGCCCAGCTTGAGGGGGTTCCGCTGCGTAAACACCCATGGCATCGATATTGCGGCGAGCGACGATAAGGATCCTGGCTCACTCGAACCACTTGCGGCACGCTGGGGCTCTTGCTTCATTGAAATACTATACAAGCTACGTGCCATCTCCGCTTCGCGACTGGCTGTGTTGAGTTGGTCGTGACATGATGCCGGAATGATAGACATTTCAGCATCCGAAGCGCTTGCGATGCCAGTCGATGAGCTGGCCCTGGTTGTCCTAGCTGATCTTGTCAAGACGAGGGAGTGGAACGAATATAACTACCTCGTTGCGTGTCATGCTGACCGGGCTGAATTGGGCTACCTAGATAATATCGAAGGACAGCAGGCAATCTCGGAGGCAATGGGCTGGCTTCGATCTCAAGGGATGATCGCTCGCGCGCCTGCCCACTCGGCCGATGCCGCCATCTTTGTGACCAGATGGGGGCATCAGGCGTTGGAGAAGTCTTTGGCCGAGATTCGAGCAGTGAATCGAATCCAGGTCAACCTGCACCCCTTGATCGACCGCAAGGTGCGGCGCCAGTTCCTGCTAGGCGAGTACGAGAACGCCATCTTCGTCGCGCTCAAGGCTATCGAGGTGAGAGTCAGGAAGCTCGGCGGCTACGGCGACGAGATGATCGGTGTTCCCATGATGACCCAGGCTTTCAAGGCCGGCGGACCGCTGGCTGATCCAACAGCACCAGCGGGCGAGGTGGAGGGCACGATGGCCCTGTTTCGCGGTGCCTACGCTGTGCTTCGCAACCCATCCGGGCATCGAGAGGTCTCTTTCGACGACGTGACGGAGGCTTCCGAGGCCGTCATGACCGCAAGTTTGCTAATGCGGATGCTCGACAAGATCGCCGCCAGGATTTCCAACTCCCCCTAGGGCCTCGTCGGCGTTCTGGGTTAACAACGAGCCTGGTCGGGGTTGTCAAAGGCTGCTCTCGGATAGGGGACGCAGGCTTTGCAGGTGTGCGCCTTCTACTGTCGCCGTTGAGGTTGCCTGATTGCTGATCGCTAGCCATGATGCCGGCGCTCAGATCTGGGCCGATCAACACTCAGGCGCAAGGAGTGTCACCGCCTTCGAAGCTGGCACGCCCGCTTTGGCGACTGGATGAGGAGAGCAAACTCAGCGTGAGCGGCGTCGGCCGCCTGCTGTGGCGGGTTGGCCGACTAGAAGACCGGTCTAAATCTTCGTGACCTTCGTCACATGCCCCTGGGTTCATGGCTGCCGATCCGGTCGTTTAGGCGGAATTCTGATCCGGATTCCGCAGGAAAACGATCCTCATGCGGTTGTGCGTAATGCATTGTCGCTACAATAGCGCATTGTAGCGACAATGCATTGCCGTCCTGGTTGCGGCTAATGTCATCGACGTGAGACATACACGTATTCGTAGAGATGATGATCCTGAATGGTCTGAAGATCGGACGCGTCGGCAGTTAGCTATCGGACTTCTCGTGCTGGTGGGTGTCGTGATCCTCGGTATCGAGGTCGCATTTATTTTTCACGCGCTGACGTCGGAGCAAGTTCGCGACTTTTTCGCGCTGCTGCTATCGCCGCTCATCGCGGTGATCGCGGCAGTCTTCGAGTTTTTCTTTCGGCGTCGCAAGGGCTAGCGTTAAGCGACAACATAGAGACCCGCCTTCTCGATCCTGAAGGCGGGTCTCGTGCTCGGGATAGGGAGTAAGGGCTGGGTTTCGCAACCTGATGTGGATCGTGCATGGCCATGTCCAACGGAGCGATGGGCCGGAGCGCTGACTACTGCCCTGATGCTTGCTGTTGGGCTGCCTTGCGTAACCCGAGACAAGTAGTTCCTTCAACGGCTGGCCGCCGGTTGGCTAAGCGACGTCGCGTCCTCCGATTAGTCAGCGGCGCTAGCCTGGAGCTTCTCCAAGTCGTACATCAGCGAGTCGTACACCGGCGCGTCGTCGAACGGTTGCAGCTGGCCAAAGAGCTGCCAGCCCCACGACAGGTACGCGGTGCGAGCCGGGATGTTGTCCGGCTTGACGAGCAAGGTGGCCCGTTCTTCGGGCCGGTTGGCCAGCAGGGCATCGTGCAGCTGGCGGGCGTAGCCGCGCCGCTGCCAGGCCGGGAGCACCATCAGCTGAGTGACGGCGAAGGTGCGCTCGCCATCTTCTTTGAGTACTAGCGGGGCCACGTCCCCGCGGAAGCCGCGCCACCAGTTGGAGCGCTTCGGCAAGGTGTAGCCCAGCGTGTAACCGACGAGCTGGTCATTAATCCAGCCGGTGACCAGCTCGAAGCCCGGCCACTTGGCGTAGGCCTCGAGGCGTTCCCAGAACCGGTCGGGGGCGAAGAACGGATCTCCGAGCAGGTCGACATAGACCTCGGTGTACACCGCCAGTAGCAGGGGACGCAGCTCGTGCATGCCGGCCGCGTCGTGGTCGTGGAGAACGAGCGGGGGTGTTGGAGTCGTCATCACGAGACCAGCTCGGCGTAACGCTCGGTGAGCTCGTCAACGCCGGGAGCCTGGTAGGTCGAGATGACGCGCATGACTCGGCCCAGCTCCATGGCGACGCGCCAGCTGTCGAGCCCCTCGGCGATAGCGTCGAGGACTTCGTCGGCCGCTTCAACCGCTCCATCAACAGCGCCGGAGCCCACACGGGCTGACGCGAGTCGCACCCGGTAGAGAGCGACGTTGCGGGCGAAGCCGTCGCCGTACCCGGCAATGGCCCGCTCCAGGAGCTTCTCACCGCGTTCGGCTTTGCCAACCTCAACCGCGCAGGTGGCCTCAACGGCGTCGATCTCCATCGGGCTCATGAACGCCGCCCAGCTGGCGGCCTCATCACCCCGATCTGCATCGAGGGCTTTCCGGGCGCGGGTGATGGCGGCTTGGGCGTCACTGAAGTCATCACTACGTGCGTTGGCCACCGCCAGGTGCAACAGCGGCACGGCGGTCATCCGCGACGAAGGCCCAAGGCTGCGCACGGCGTCTTCGGCCGCGCGGGAGAAACGCAGGCCCTCACGGGGGCGGCCGACCAGGTTGCTCTGAAAGCCCAGGCCAGCCAGCGCGCGGGTCTCGATCTCGGCATCGCCGGCCTGGCGAGCCACGGTCAGGGCGTCGGTAAAGCTGGATCGAGCGACCTCGTGTTGACCAGCGTCGCAGGCCAACCAGCCGGTTCGAATCTGGAGATTGCCGGTGGCTTCAAGCAGCGCTTGCCCGACGCTCGTGCTGTAGCTGCCCTGTTCAAGCATGACGTTGGCCTCGCGCACGGTCGCCACTCCGGCCTGCCAGAGCGTCTCGCCACCGTGGCGGTGGTCGAGGTTACAGAGCCGATCGGTGGTGCGCTGCAGCCGCCGCACGTCAGCCATGCCGATGCTGCCGAACACGTCAATACCGATCCCCGTGGCGGCGGTCGCGGCTACGCCCCACTTCATCAGCGTCCGTCGCTTCATGGGATCGGACGGTACCTCTGGCTCAGTGAGCACGCCGTCTTGCTCAGGTATGGCGGGCGGAGTGAGACCTTCGGCCAGCAGTTGTTCCAGCTCGGCGGCGGTGACGCCCAGTACCTGGGCTAGCTTCGGCCGCTTGAAGGGCAGCGGCTCGGTGTCGCCCGCTTCCCAGCGGACGATGGTGCTGCGGTCGGTTTCGAGGACCTCGGCCAAGGCTTCCTGCGTGTACCCGGCCGCCTTGCGTGCGCGGGCCAGGCGTGTCCGCTTGGCGGCCATGATTCATCCCCTCGGTTACGACGCGAGATCGTCACGTTACCGCAGGTCAGGCCGCCGCGTGCATCACCCGCGCGTCATTATCGCGTTTTTCCCGCTCTGGTTTGGCGAACCCGCCCGAACGAAGGTCGCTCATGGCACCCCGGCGGCCGGTCGAACCGCCCGCGGACCACCCTCCAGGCCCGTTCCGACGTGGTCCCGACCGCTGGGAGTGTCACCCACTTGTCGCAAACGACCGGGACGTGAACCCATGACGCTAACCGCCGAACTCCTCGCCGAACCGCCGCCGCTCCTTGACGATGAGCCGACCAGACTCGTCACCACGCCGCTGGCCTACGGCTACATGCGGGTTCCGGCCGACGTACCGGACCACCGGGTGCGCCGCGTTGAACAGGCGGTTGTCCGGTTCGCGGAGTCGAAGGGCCTCTACTTCGTCAGCTTCTTCTTCGAACTCGACTGTGGCTCGCGCGAAGGCTTCGACGAACTCATCACCGAACTGGTCCGGGCGGACGCGCGTCACGTTGTGGTCCCGAGCCTGAAGCATCTGGCGCTGAACGAGCTACTCCAGACGGCCATGCGCGAGCAGCTCGCCCTCGAAGCGCGCGCTGAGGTTCACGCCGTTGGGCGCCGGACTGGGGAGGCGCTGGCGTGAGCGTCTACCCCGAGTTGCAGGAGCTCGCGGACTGGCTGAAGACGGCACCTGTCATCGCCCCGCCGGCCTTGCCGCCGCTGGTGTACGGGTATGTCCGCACGGCCGAGCCGGAACCGGACTACGCCAACGCCTGCTCGGACCTTCTGACCTGGTGGAGTGCATCGCGCGGCTGGCACCTCGGCGTCGTCTTTCGCGACGTGGGCGTGGGCTCCGGTGAGGCTGTCCGGCCCGGCTTCACCGGTCTGCTCGACGTTCTGCGGCTGCCCGAAGCGGCCTTCGCCGTCATCGTCGAGACGAAGCAACTCGGCCGTAGGCCCGAGGACGTCGCCCGGATGATGGCGCAGATCCAGCGCACTGGCGCGTCCGTGCGCGTGCTCGCAGACGAGCTCGCGGGAGCGGCGTCATGACCGCCCTGCTGGCCACCGATCCGCCAGTGCTGCCGAACCCCCTGCGGCTGCAGCTGCTGTGCCTGCTCGATGCGCGCGAGTGGCGTCGGTTCTGCTTCCTGTGCGAGGTGGTGGGCATTCCGCAGGACAGGCTGAAGCGGCACTTCTTCGTCCTGTGCTCTCACGGCTACGTCGAAACCCGGCGCGGTCGTGGCCAAGAGGGTTGGGCTCGCCTGACGGAGCAGGGTCAGTTCGAGCGCAGGGCCTATCTGGCGACGCTGGCCTCGCTGCCGCTCGCGGCGAAAGCACTGGTCGTCACGACGCGGCAGACGCAGCCGGACTGGTTCGAGGCGGTGAGCGAGTCATGAAGCGCCAGACCGCCGAGCTGATCCGCGCCCTCGCGGCCGTGACCAAGCCCGTGCCGCGGATCTCCACCGAACTGCTGGCCGGAACAATGCCCGCCGCCAAGCAGCGGGAGTTCGCCGGGCTCCTGGAAGGTCTGGCGGGACTGCTCGTCGCGCACGCCGACGAGCAGGAACCCAAGATGCCGGAAACCCTGGCCGACCGACTTGCCCGCACTGGCCGGGAGCTGTTGCAGGCAGCGAGCGTCTGCTCGTCGGGCGTGGTGTGAAACAGGCATATCTGGTCGGGATGACAGGATTTGAACCTGCGACCCTCCGCTCCCAAAGCGGATGCGCTACCAAGCTGCGCCACATCCCGGCACACCCCCCAGGGGGGTGTGTGATCAGCCTAGCGGGTCACGCTAAGCTAGCCGCGCACCCGGGTACCTCGGGGGCACGCGGGTGTAGCTCAATGGTAGAGCCCTAGTCTTCCAAACTAGCTACGCGGGTTCGATTCCCGTCACCCGCTCCACCGTATGACGCGGCGTCCGCTTCCAAGGACGCCGCGATCACGTCCAGCAGCTTGTCCGTGTCCACCGGCTTGGTGATGTAGTCGTCGGCGCCGCTGGCCAGGGTCCGGGCCCGGTCCTCCGCCGTGGCCTTGGCTGTCACCGCGATCACCGGCAGGTCCGCGTTGGCCGCTTCGGCTCGGATGGCCGCGATCGTGGCGTTGCCGTCGAGTTCCGGCATCATTACGTCCATCAGGACCAGCGCCGTGTCCTCGTTGCGCTCGAGGGCCCGGATGCCGTCGACGCCCGTCTCCGCGTAGATGACCTCCAGGCCCGCCTGCTCCAGCACCGCTGCCAGAGCGAAGACGTTGCGAAGGTCGTCGTCGACGATCAGGACCTTCTCGCCGTGGAAGCGCTTGGGGGTGACGTCGGGGGCGGCCACGAGGACGGTGCTGGGCACGGCCGGCAGCCGGGGTGAGGACAGGGCCGTCAGGGCGGGGTCCACCAGGTTGGCCGCCGCGACCGGGAGGTACAGGGTGAACGTCGATCCGACGCCCGGCTCGCTGACCACGCGAAGCTCGCCTCCGAGGAGCTCGGTGAGCTGCTGGCTGATGTTCAGCCCGAGGCCGGTGCCGCCGTACTTGCGGCTCGTGGTGCCGTCGGCCTGGCGGAACGCCTCGAAGATGACCGCCAGTTTCTCCTCCGGGATGCCGATCCCGGTGTCCTCGACGGCGAAGGCGATGATGCCCGGCGCGTTCCGCAGTGCCTCCTGCTCCACCTCGGCCGGGTCCGCCGCCCGGATGTGGAGCCGGACGCGGCCCTCGTCGGTGAACTTGGCCGCGTTCGACAGGAGGTTGCGCAGGATCTGCTGGAGGCGGTGCTCGTCGGTGTGGACGCTGCCGGGCACCGGCGGGTCGATGTGGACGGCGAATTCGAGGCCCTTGTCCGCGGTCAGCGGCCGGCACAGCGACTCGACGTAGTCCACCAGCTCCGGCAGCGTGATGTCGGTCATCTGCATGTCGAGCCGGCCCGCTTCGACCTTGGCCAGGTCCAGTATGTCGTTGATCAGCTGCTGCAGGTCGGAGCCTGCCGCGTAGATCGTCCTGGCGAACTGGATCTGCTTCTCCGTCAGGTTCCCTTCCGGGTTCTCCGACAGCAGCTTCGCCAGGATCAACGCGCTGTTCAGCGGGGTCCGCAGCTCGTGCGACATGTTCGCCATGAACTCGGTCTTGTACTGGGAAGCCACCGTCAGCTGCCCGGCGCGCTCCTCGAGCTCCTGCCGCGCCTGCTCGATCTCGCTGTTCTTGACCTCGATGTCGCGGTTCTGCTGAGCCAGCAGCGCGGCCTTCTCGGCCAGCTCGGTGTTGGACCGCCGCAGCTCGCCCTGCTGGGCCTGCAGCTGCTCGGACCGCGCCCGCAGCTCCTGGGCCAGCCGCTGCGACTCCGTCAGCAGCGCTTCGGTCCGCGAGTTCGACAGGATCGTGTTCACGTTGACGCCGATGGTGTGCCGCAGCTGCTCCAGCAGGTCCTGGTGGACCGTGCTGAACTCGTTCACCGAGGCCAGCTCCAGCACCCCGAGCACCTCGCCCTGGAACAGTACCGGCAGCACGATCAGGTTCACCGGCGCCGCCGAGCCGAGCCCGGACGAGATCAGCGCGTACTCCGGCGGCGCGTTGTGCACCAGGACCGTGCGCTGGTCAACGGCGGCCTGGCCGATCAGCGACTCGCCCATCGCGAACCGCAGCCCGGCGCGGGACTGCGCGAGCCCGTACGCGGCGATGCACTCCAGCACCGTGCCGTCGCGGTCGTCGTCGCGGGCCAGGAAGAACGCGCCCTGCTGGGCCCGGACCAGCGGGGCCAGCTCGGACAGGATCAGCGCCGCGACCGAGACCAGGTCCCGGTGCCCCTGCATCCGGCCAGACAGCTGTGCGAGGTTCGTCTTCAGCCAGTCCTGCTCGCGGTTGGTCCTCGTCGTCTCCTTGAGGTTCGCGATCATCTGGTTGATGTTGTCCTTGAGGTCGGCCAGTTCGCCGTTCGCCTCGACGGTGATGTGCCGGGTCAGGTCGCCCGCGGTCACCGCCGTCGCCACCTGGCCGATCGCGCGCACCTGGGTGGTCAGGTTCCCGGCCAGCCGGTTCACGCTCTCGGTGAGCCGCTGCCAGGTGCCGGACACGCCGTCGACCTCGGCCTGGCCGCCCAGCTTGCCCTCGGTACCGACCTCGCGGGCGACACGCGTGACCTCGGAGGCGAACGCCGAGAGCTGGTCGACCATCGTGTTCATCGTGGTCTTGAGCTCCAGGATCTCGCCGCGGGCGTCGACGTCGATCTTCTTCGTCAGGTCGCCCTTCGCGACCGCCGTGGTGACCTGCGAGATGTTCCGCACCTGGCTGGTCAGGTTGTGCGCCATGAAGTTGACGTTCTCGGTCAGGTCCTTCCAGGTCCCGGCGACGCCGGGGACGCGGGCCTGGCCGCCGAGGATGCCTTCCGTGCCGACCTCGCGGGCGACGCGGGTGACCTCGTCGGCGAACGCGCGCAGCGTCCCGACCATCCCGTTCAGCGTCTCGGCCAGCGCCGCGACCTCGCCCTGGGCCTCGATCCGGATCTTCTTCGACAGGTCGCCGTTGGCCACCGCGCTCGCCACGGTGGCGATGTTGCGCACCTGGTCGGTCAGGTTGTCGGCCATGACGTTGACGTTGTCGGTGAGGTCCTTCCACGTGCCCGCGACGC
Organism: Streptomyces sp. MN03-5084-2B; assembly: GCA_033793495.1. Lineage (GTDB taxonomy): Bacteria > Actinomycetota > Actinomycetes > Mycobacteriales > Pseudonocardiaceae > Amycolatopsis. The sequence continues at coordinate 74,200 of JARAWT010000005.1, forward strand.
CGCGGACGCGCGCCTGGCCGCCGAGGATGCCTTCGGTGCCGACTTCGCGGGCCACTCGGGTGACTTCGTCCGCGAAGGCGGACAGCTGGTCCACCATCGTGTTGAGCGTGGTCTTGAGTTCCAGGATTTCGCCGCGGGCGTCGACGGTGATCTTCTGCGTCAGGTCGCCCTTCGCGACCGCCGCCGTCACCGTGGCGATGTTCCGGACCTGGTCGGTCAGGTTGTTCGCCATCGAGTTGACGTTGTCGGTGAGGTCCTTCCAGGTCCCGGCGACGCCGGGCACGGCGGCCTGGCCGCCGAGCTTGCCCTCGGTGCCGACCTCACGCGCCACTCGGGTGACTTCGTCCGCGAAGGCGGACAGCTGGTCCACCATCGTGTTGAGCGTGGTCTTGAGTTCCAGGATCTCGCCGCGGGCGTCCACCGCGATCTTCTGGGTCAGGTCGCCGCGGGCGACGGCCGTCGCGACCTGGGCGATGTTGCGCACCTGGGTGGTCAGGTTGTTCGCCATGAAGTTCACCGAGCCGGTGAGGTCGCGCCAGGTGCCGGCCACGCCGGGGACCTGCGCCTGTCCGCCCAGCTGGCCCTCGGTGCCGACCTCGCGCGCCACTCGGGTGACTTCGTCGGCGAACGCGGACAGCTGATCCACCATGGTGTTCATGGTCGTCTTGAGCTCGAAGAACTCGCCGCGGGCGTCGACGGTGATCTTCTGCGTCAGGTCGCCCTTCGCCACCGCCGTGGTGACGTGCGAGATGTTCCGGACCTGGTCGGTGAGGTTGTCGGCCATCTGGTTGACGGAGTCGGTGAGGCTGCGCCACGTCCCGGCCGCGCCGGGCACCTCGGCCTGCCCGCCCAGCTTGCCCTCGCTGCCGACCTCGCGCGCCACGCGGGTGACTTCGCCGGCGAACGCCGAGAGCTGGTCGACCATCGTGTTCAGCGTGTTCTTCAGCTGCAGGATCTCGCCGCGGGCGTCGACGTCGATCTTCTTCGTCAGGTCGCCGTTGGCCACCGCGGTCGCCACCTGCGAGATCCCGCGGACCTGGTCGGTGAGGTTGTCGGCCATCAGGTTGACCGAGTCGGTGAGGTCGCGCCAGGTCCCGGCGACGCCCGGCACCTGGGCCTGGCCGCCGAGCTTGCCGTCCGAACCGACCTCGCGCGAGACGCGGGTGACCTCGTCGGCGAACGCCGAGAGCTGGTCGACCATCGTGTTGATGGTGTTCTTGAGCTCGAGGATCTCGCCGCGGGCGTCGACGTTGATCTTCTGGGTCAGGTCGCCGCGCGCGACGGCGGTGGTGACCTGGGCGATGTTGCGGACCTGCTCGGTGAGGTTGTCGGCCATGAAGTTGACCGAGTCGGTCAGGTCGCGCCAGGTGCCCGACACGCCCGGGACGACCGCCTGGCCACCGAGACGTCCCTCACCCGCGATTTCGCGGGAGAGCCTCGTCACTTCGGCGGCGAAGCGGGACAGTTGCGCGATGAGGCCGTTGACCGTCTTCGCCAGCGTGGCGTACGCGCCCTGCAGCGGACGCCCGTCGAGGGTCAGGGTCATCGGCTGGGACAGGTCGCCGTCGGCGACCCCGCCGAGCACGCGCTCCAGCTCGATCGCCGGCCGGGTGAGGTCCTCGACCAGGCCGTTGACGGCGTCGACGGCCGTGGTCCAGCCACCGGGGCCGACCTGGCCTTCGAGCCGCTCGCTGAGCCGGCCTTCCTGGCCGACGGCGCTGCGGACCCGCAGCAGCTCGCTGACCAGCCGCTGGTTGCGCTCGGCGATGTCGTTGAAGGCGACCGCGAGCTGCGCCGAGATGCCGTCGCCGTGCGGGACGAGCCGCCGGCGGAAGTTGCCGTCCCCGAGATCCCGCACCGCCACGAGCACCCGCTCCAGCGCGGCCGCTTCGCTCTGGGATTCCGTTGTCATGTGTGCCGACCCTCTCCACCACGCATGCGCCAGCCATGGTCGTCGACCCAGCGTGCCATGCTTCGCCCTACACTTCGAGCCAGCCCGCCCGCTCACGCGGTAGCCGTGCGACAGCAGTCCGGAGGCAGGAGGTCCGTGCATGGTGTCACGTCCGGCCCCGGCCTCGGCGGCCCTGCCGCCGATGACCGGTGACGGCGGGCCGCCGGGCATCGACGCCTTCGCGCGGGCGGCCCTCGAAGACGTCCGCGACGCGGTGTTCCTGCAGGACGCGGCGGGTGCGGTGCGCTGGGCGAACCCCGCGGCGCGGGCGCTGACCGGGGACGCCGGACCGCAGCTGCACGCCGCCTCGGAAACGTCCGGGCACCTCGAAGCGGCCGGGCAGCGACGTCCGGCGCGGATCCGCGCCCTCCCCGGCGGCTGGCACGCCTGGACCGTCGCCACCGGCGACGTCCCGCAGCGGCACGTGGGTGACTTCCTGGCCGAGGCCGGTCCCCGGCTGGCCGCGGCGCGCGGGCGGCACGGCACCGCCCGGGTGATCACCGAGCTGGCCGCGTCCGCGCTGGCCGAGACGGTCTTCGTGCTGCTGCCGACCACCCGCGGCCGGTGGGAGTGGTGGAGCTGCGAGCGGCCGGCCGCGCAGGGCCACGGCCGGATCCGGCGGGTGCCCGCGCAGGTCGCGCCGGTGCTGGCGGCGACGTTCGGGGCCACCGGGCCGCCCCGGCAGGCTCTCGTGCCCGCGCCCGAGGTCGCCACGCTGCCGTCGGTGGTCGCCGACCGGTTCGCCGGGCACACGGACGTCTCGGTCGTCTCGCTCGGGCCGAGCGCGAGCGCCGGGGTCACCGGCGCCCTGCTGCTGGGCCGGCGCGGCGACGCCGAATTCGGCGCCGAGCAGTCCCGCGCGGTGGCCGAGTTCGCCGCGGCGGCCGGGACGGCGCTGGCCAACGCCCAGCGCTACGCCCGGCAGGAAGAGGCGACCCGCGGCCTGGAGACGACCCTCCGCCCGATCGACCCGCCCGGCCTCGACGGCGCCCGGTTCGAGACCTGGTACGAGCCGGCGGGCGGGGTCCTCACCGTCGGCGGCGACTTCTACGACGTCCTGCCCCACGACGACGGCAGTGCGTTCCTGGTGCTCGGCGACGTCTGCGGCAAGGGCCCCGAGGCCGCGGCCCTGACCGGCCGGGTCCGGCACGCGCTGACCGCGCTCGCCATGGTCGAACGCGACGGCCGCACGCTGCTGCGGCTGCTCAACGAGCTGCTCATCGCCGGCGGCAGCAGCCGGTTCGCCACCCTCGTGCTGGGCACGGCCCGGCCGTCCGAGGGCGGTGTCGGCCTGACGCTGGCCTCCGGCGGCCACCCGGCGCCGCTGATCGTCCGCCGCTCCGGCGTGGTGGAGGAGGTCACGGTGCCGGGGACGCTGGTCGGCATCTCGCCGCAGGCCCGGTTCGCCGAGGCGGAGGTCCGGCTGGAGCGCGGCGACGTCTGCCTCTTGTACACCGACGGCATCACCGAGGCCCGCAACCGCCACGAGCAGACGGAACTCTTCGGAGACGACCGGTTGCGCGCCGTGCTCGCCGCTGCCGCGGGCGAGCCGGCCCGGGAGGTCGTGCGGCAGCTGCGTCAGTCCGTCCGCGACTGGCTCGGCAGCTCCGCGCATGACGATATCGCCGTGCTCGCCGTGGAATGTGCGGACTGATTCCACCGTCCTCAGTGGACTGAGTTTGACGCCGGGACGAGGGGGTAATTACCCCGGTGCACTCAGTTTTCCGACGGAGGAGCCCCATGGCGAACGCATTGCAAGGACGCCGGGTCGCGATCCTGGCCGCGGACGGCGTCGAACAGGTCGAGCTGGAAAAGCCGCGCCAGGCCGTCCTCGACGAGGGCGCGACCGTGGAGCTGGTTTCGCTGGACACCGGCGAAATCCAGGCGATGAACGGCGACATCGACAAGGGTGACCGGTTCGCGGTCGACCGGAAGGTCGCCGACGTCGAAATCGGCGACTTCGACGCGCTGCTGCTGCCCGGCGGCACGATGAACCCCGACAACCTGCGCACGGACCCCGCCGCGGTCAAGTTCGTCGGCGACTTCGTGCGGGCCGGCAAGCCGGTCGGGGTCATCTGCCACGGCCCGTGGACGCTCGTCGAAGCGGATGTCGTCCGTGGCCGCACGCTGACGTCGTACCCGAGCATCCGGACGGATCTGCGTAACGCCGGTGCCACGGTTGTCGACGAAGAAGTTGTCGTGGACAACGGACTGGTTTCCAGCCGCAACCCGGACGACCTGCCGGCCTTCTGCCGGACGGTCGTGCAGGAGTTCGCGGCCTAACCGTTGTCCTGCAGGGACTTCACCCGTTCGTGTCTGTTAAGTCCCGCTTAAATCTGTTGGCTTTCGGCACCGCGGCGGAGGACGCTGAAGGTGTTGCGAGGAATTCCCGTGAGAGGAGGTGGACGCGATGACTGTGCACGCAAGGCGCTACGGCCGCTGGTGCCGTGAACACTTCGACGCGATCGCCGCCGAGGGCGTTCCCGCACCCCGTGGCGGCGAGCCCGCCGAGCAGGCCCTGCCGCAGCCCGAGCCGGAGCCCGTTCAACCCGGTGCCGAACAGCCGCAACGCTGAAGACCACGAAGAAGGCCCCCGGAGTCCGGGGGCCTTCTTCGTGTCCTGGTCAGCGGTAGCTGCGGCGGTACCAGACGCGCCGCGGGCCGGGTACGCCGATCCGCGTGATGACGTCGGTCAGGATGGCGCCGAGGACCAGCCAGAGGACGGCGGCGAGGCCGTCGTTGAGGAACGTCCGCAGCCCCTCCGAGTCCGGCGTGAAGAGGTTGCGCAGGCCGAGTGACACGCCCGCCGACCACTCCGAGATCAGGTGGGCGAAGCCGTTCGCCGAGTTCGCCCCGCCCAGCACCAGCACGATGTGCACGGCCAGGACCAGCGCGAACACCGCGCAGACGAGGTGGATGAGGGCGTTGACCGTGCGCACGACCCGGATGCGCGGGTGGGTGCGCTCCACGATCTCTTCGGTGGGGGCGGGCTCGTACGGCGTTCCGTACGGCTCCGGGGGCGGGGGATACGGCATCGTCGGCGCCGTCCTTTCGACTGTCCGATGTGGACGTATCTGGGCGAACAGGAACAACACTCGGGAATACCCGTCACCCGGGCGAGCGAACCGGAAGTTCCTTAAACTTCCCTGACAAGTGCGTGATAGGGTACTTTGGGGAATGCGGGGAGGGTCATGGCGCAGGACGTCTTTTCCGTCGAGCAGGTCGCCGCGCAGCTCGGCCTGCACGTCCGGACGGTCCGGAACTACGTGCGGGACGGGCGGCTGAAGGCGGTCCGGATCGGCAAGCAGTACCGGATCACGGCCGCGGACCTGGCGGCCTTCACCGGGCTGCCGGTGGCCGAACGGGCCATTGCCTCGCCCGCGGAGCTTTCCGCGGTGGTCGAGCTCGCCGGCGTGGACCGCGCGGCGGCCGACCGGATCTCGACCATGGTCGTGGCCTCGGTGAACGGGCCGCGCGACGACGGCGAGCGGCCACTGCGCGTCGAAACCATCCACGACGGGGAGCGCGCCACCATGAAGATCATCGTGCTCGGCGACCTGGCCGCGGGGGCCGACCTGCTGCGCTGGGTCGCCTCGGTGGCGGAGAACCTGACGTGACCGCGATCTACCGTTCGGCGGCCGGGGCGGCCGCGGTCCGCGAACGCTACGACGCGCTGCTGGACCGCTGGCCGGTGCCGTCCGAACGGCGCACGCTGACCACCCGGCTGGGGGACACCTTCGCCGTGGTGTCCGGCCCGGCGGACGCGCCGCCGGTCGTCGCGCTGCAGGGCTCCGGCGGCACCGCCGCGCACTGGCTGCCGGACATCGCCACGCTGGCCGGGCGGCTGCGGGTGCACGCGGTCGACGCACCCGGCGAACCGGGCCGGACCGCCGAGGCGCGGCCCCCGCTCGGGTCGCCGGCCTACGCCGACTGGCTCGACGACGTCCTCGACGAGCTGGAACTGCCGCGCCCGGCCTTCCTCGGCACGTCGCTGGGTGGCTGGTGGGCACTGGACCACGCGCTCCGCCGGCCCGAGCGGGCCGGTGCCCTGGTGCTGGTCAACCCGTCCGGGATCGGCCGGCGCCGGATCTCGCCGCTGCTCAAGTTCGCGGGGTACGGCCTCCTCGGCGGCTGGGGCAGGCGCCGGTCGCTGGCGATGGTCGCCCGGGGCGCCCCCGCCGACCCGGAGCTGGGCGCGTTCACCCTCGCGACGTTCGAGCACTTCAAGCCGCGGCTGGAGGCGATCCCGGTGTTCGGAGCCGAGCGCCTGCGTGAACTGGTGATGCCGGTGCAGGCGCACTTCGGGGCCCGTGACGTCCTCCTCGACCAGCGGGAGGCGGCGGCGAAGCTGCGGGAAGCACGTCCGGACGCCGACGTCCGGCTGACCGAGGACGCCGGGCACTTCCTTCCCGGCTGGGCCGCCTCCGCCGTCGAATTCCTGGAAGGCGAGCGATCGTGATCGACCGGCGCCACGCCCGGCCGGCCGCACGGCGCTGAGCCGGGCGGCGCAACTGCCGCGCGGGTGGGCAACCGCCGTCCCGCGCGGGACGTCAGGTGATCATGAGACTTCCCCGGCGCTGTGCGCTGCTGGTGCCCGTCCTCGCCCTCCTGGTCGCGTTCGCGGCGCCCGCCGCGGCGGAGTCCGTGGTCCCGGCCGGGTTCCAGCCCGCTTCGACGAGCTGGACCGGCCCGGACACCGGGTACGTCCTCGGGTATTCGCCGTGCGCGAAGTCGTGGTGCCCCGCGCTGCTGGGCACCACCGACGCGGGACGGCACTGGCGGCGGCTGGGCGCGCCGCCGGTCGCGCTGCCGGACAATCACAACCATGTGGCGCTGAGGTTCTTCGGCGACCGCGTCGCCTACGTCAGCGACGGCGTCCACGTGCGCACGACCCGCGACGGCGGCGCCACCTGGCAGCCGGTGGTCCTGGCCGGGGCGCAGGAGCCGTACTACCTCTCGAAGATCGCCGAAACCGGCGGCCGCGTCTTCGCGATGCTGACCACCTACGGCGAGGGCCGCGGCTCGACCCGGCTGTACTCGGGGACGGCCGGCTCGCCCGTGCTGGCCCCGGTGCCCGGGTTCGCGGTGAGCGGGGGCCTCACCTACGGCGACCTGGCCGCCGGCGGTGGGCTGCAGGTCGCGCTCGGCGCGGACTACGGCACCGAGCAGTACTGGACCTCCCGCGACGGCATCCGGTTCACGCCGGCGGATCCGCCGTGCCCGGCCGGCGAAGTCGCCTCGCTCTCCGGGGTCCGCGATCGGCAGGTCGTGGCGTTGTGCAGCGGCAGCCCCGGCTCGCCGCAGCCGGGCTCGACCGAGCGGCAGCTGCGGCACGCACCGCAGCTCGGCGCGCGGTTCAGCGGGGACGACGCGGCGCCGTTCGCCGGCATCAACCAGGGCTTCGCCGCGGCCTCCCCGACGTCCGCGACGGTGGCGGCGGTGGGCGGCGGCGTCGGCTTCCTGCACCACACGTCCGACGGCGGCCGCACCTGGACGACGCTGGCGCTGCCCGACCGCGGCTTCGCGCTGACGGATCTCGACTTCCCCGGCCGGGCAACGGGCGTGGTCGTCGACGGGCAGCCGGATGCCGATGGCGGCTCCGCCGTGTACCGGACCACGGACGGGGGAAAGTCGTGGCGGGCACTGCCTTTCGGTGGTTGATCGTCAGGACCCGGCGGCGGGACCGGGTGTCCACGGCGCCGAAGCCCCGGCCGGGCACCGGACCACGGATGGGGGAAAGTCGTGCCGGGAACTGCGTTTCGGGTAGTTCTCCCTGGCAGGCAGGGCCCTTGTGCCCGGTTCACTTGGTGAACCCCATGTCGTAACCTGAGCACTGTCCGTTGCCGGACACGGTGAGCGAACCCGGGCAGGGGTGTCGTCACCACGCGCAGAGTGGGAGAGCAGCCGATGACGCCTGGCGACCTGCGGTCCGGAACCGAGGCCGGTGCGGCCGCCCTCGATTTCAGCAAGGCGAGCCTGGCCCGGTTGTCCGACGCCCTCCTCGGCGGGCACGACCACTACGAGGTGGACCGCGAAGCGATGCGGCGGCTGCTGGCCATCGCGCCCGGTGCCACGGCGATGGCCAAGGAACACCGCGAATGGCTGGTGCGCGCGGTGCGGTTCCTCGCCGGCAAACGCGGCATCGACCAGTTCCTCGACCTGGGCTCCGGCATGCCGACCGCGGAAAACACCCACGAGGTGGCGCAGCGGTACAACCCGGACGCGCAGGTGGTGTACGTCGACAAGGACCCGGTGGTGCAGGTGCACGGGCGGGCGCTGCTCGAGGAGAACTACCTGACCCACGTGACCGGCGCCGACCTGACGCGGCCGGCCGAAACCCTCGCCGACGAGGTCGTCACGGAGTACCTCGACTTCACCCGGCCGGTGGCGCTGATCCTCACTTCGATCGTGCACCACATCGACGACTACGACCGTGCGAAGGCGATCGTCGCGGAGTACGTCGACGCGCTCGCGCCCGGCTCGTTCCTGCTGCTCACCCACCACTTCGACCCGGAAGAGGACTCCCCGCGCCAGGAGCTGGCGCGGCTGCTGGAGACCAGCTTCCAGGGCACCGGGCTGGGCAGCGTGTACCGGACGCGCGAGCAGATCGCGGGCTTCTTCGACGGCACCGAACTGCTCCGGCCGGGGCTGGTCTACCTGCACGAATGGTGGCCGGACGGCCCGCGGCTGCACCCGCTGGGCGAGCTGAACTTCCTGACGCTGGGCGGAGTCGCCCGCAAGCAGTGACCTCAGCCCCAAGCGCCCCGATGTGGCCTTCGGTGCGTTGAACGCAACCAAGGCCACATCGGGGCGTTGCGGCGAGGGCTGGTGGCGTCAGGCGGCGTTGAAGGTGTCGGGGTCCGGGCCGGTGCGCTCGCCGCGGTCCAGCGGGGTCAGCGACTCCATCTCCTCCTCCGTGAGGGTGAACTCGAACAGGTCGAAGTTCTCCTCGATCCGGGACGGCGTGACGGACTTCGGGATCACGACGTTGCCCAGCTGCAGGTGCCAGCGCAGCACGATCTGCGCGGGCGTGCGGCTGTGCTTCACCGCGAGTTCCGCGACCACCGGGTCGCCGAGCAGGCTGCCGCCCTTGGCGAGCGGGCTCCACGCCTCGGTCGCGATGCCGTGCTTGGCGTCGAACTCGCGGAGTTCGCGCTGCTGCAGGTACGGGTGCAGCTCGACCTGGTTGACCGCCGGGGCGACGTCGGCGGCGTCGAGCAGGCGCTCGAGGTGCGCGGGCTGGAAGTTGGAGACGCCGATCGCGCGGACCCGGCCGTCGGCGTGCAGCTTCTCGAACGCCTTCCAGGTGTCGAGGTACTTGTCGCGCGCCGGGGTCGGCCAGTGGATCAGGTACAGGTCCAGCTGCTCCAGGCCGAGCTTGGCCATGCTCTCGTCGAACGCCTTGAGCGTCGAGTCGTAGCCCTGGGCCGAGTTCCACAGCTTCGTGGTGACGAACAGCTCGTCGCGCGCGATGCCGGACTCGGCGATCGCCTGGCCGACGCCCTTTTCGTTGCCGTAGACGGCGGCGGTGTCGATGCTGCGGTAGCCCGCTTCGAGGGCGGCCTTCACGGCGGTGGCGGTCTCGTCGTCCGGGACCTGGAACACGCCGTAGCCGAGCTGCGGCATCCGCACGCCGTTGGTGAGTTCGATGACGGGCACGCTGGTCACGAGGGGTCCTTTCGGTGGGTGGTTCATCGGGCGAGTACCCGCTCTCCGCTTTCGAAACTAGCCGGAGTCCTGCGGTCGAGCAGTCCGGAGACGAGCGCCACGGCGAGGCCCGCCGCGGCGAGCGCGGCGCCGATCCAGTTGGGGGCGGTGTAGCCGAGGCCGGCGTCGATGGCCTGGCCGCCGAGCCACGCGCCACCGGCGTTGCCGAGGTTGAACGCGGCGATGTTCGCTGCCGAAGCGAGGGCCGGGGCGCCTTCGGCCTTGGCCATCACGCGGGCCTGCAGCGGCGGCACGGTGGCGAACCCGGCCGCGCCGAACAACGCGATCGTGATCGCGGCCGGCACCTTCGCGTGCGCGGTGAACACGAACACGACCAGAACGATCGCCAGGGCCGCGAGGATGACGTAAAGGCTGGGCATCAGCCTGCGGTCCGCGGCCCGGCCGCCGAGCAGGTTGCCGGCGAACAGGCCGGCGCCGAAGAGCACGAGCAGCCAGGTGACGGCACCGCCGGAGAAGCCGGCGACCTCGGTCATCATCGGGGCGATGTAGGTGAAGGACGCGAACACCCCGGCGAAGCCGAGTGCGGTCATCACCAGCGCGAGCCACACCTGCGGGCGGCGGAACACGGCGAGCTCGCCGCGCAGGCCGGCGCCCGGTTCGGGTGCCTGGTGCGGCACGAGCGCGAGGATGCCGAGCGCGCCGGCCACGCCGAGCGCGCTGACCACCCAGAACGTCGAGCGCCAGCCGAAGGCCTGGCCGAGCGCGGTGCCGGCGGGCACGCCGAGGACGTTCGCCACGGTCAGCCCGGTGAACATCAGCGCGATGGCGCTCGCCTGCTTGGCCGGGGCGACCAGCGACGCGGCGACGACCGAGCCGACGCCGAAGAACGCGCCGTGGCTCAGCGCCGCGACGACCCGGCCGGTCATCAGCAGGGCGTAGCTCGGCGCGAGCGCCGAGAGCACGTTGCCCGCGATGAACAGGCCCATCAGGGCGACCAGCACGGTCTTGCGCGGGACCCGTGAGGCCAGCGCGGTGAGCACCGGGGCGCCGACGACGACGCCGAGCGCGTAGCCGGAGATGAGCAGGCCTGCGGACGGGATCGAGACGCCGAAGTCGGCCGCGACCTCGGGCAGCAGGCCCATGATCACGAACTCGGTGGTGCCGATCCCGAAAGCGCTGATCGCCAGTGCGAGCAGAGCGGCGGGCATGGACTTCCTTCTTCCGGGAGTAGACTGCGGGGGAAACTACAAGCGTCCGCGATAGTTGCAGACGCCGCATATTGCACAAGCTTGCGACTTGGCGGGCTGTGCGCGCAAGCCGGGGAGAGGTGAACCGTGTCACTGGACGACGACGCCGTCGAAGCCCGTGCGCAGGGCTGGCGCACGCTGGCCGCGCTCCACGCGCGGATCGAGGACCGGCTGCAGCGCGCCCTCGAACGCGACCACGAGCTTTCGGTGAGCGAGTACACGGTGCTCGACGTGCTGGCCCGCCAGGACGGCTTCCACCTGCGGATGAACCAGCTGGCGAACGCGGTGGTCCTGAGCCAGTCGGCCACGACGCGGCTGGTGGCCCGGCTGGAGGGCCGGGGACTGCTGGCCCGGTACCTGTGCGCGGACGACCGCCGGGGGATCTACACGGAGGTGACGCCGGCGGGCCAGGCGTTGCTGACGGCGGCGCGTCCGACCCACGACACGGCGCTGGCGGAGGCGCTGGCCGAGGCGGAGACGCTGCCGGAGCTGGCTCCGCTGGTCGGGGCCCTCGGCGCCCTCAGCTTCCGCGGGACCGCCTCCGCCTGACCGAAGGCTTGCGTTCCGGATGCCGTGACTGAGTCAGTCACTGGGCCTTGACGTCGCCGGATGGCCGCGTGCTGTCCGCCATGTTGTCCGCATGATCGGCCCGGTATGGGCGTTTCTGCCGGTATCGTGAAACCCGGGGGGCCGACGTCGTCGGTCGTGAAGTTCTTACCAGGCAACAGAACCCAGTACCGCAGCGCCGACCGGAGTCATGGCCGGCGCTGCGGGCTGGATGGGGAACTGGAGGGAACGATGGGGAAGATCGGTGTCTGGCTGATCGGCGCTCGCGGCTCGGTGGCCACCACCGCCATCGCCGGGGCCGCCGCCCTGCGGGCCGGGCTGGCGGAACGAACGGGCTGCGTGACCGAACTGCCGGACTTCGCCGGGGCCGCGCTGCCCGGCTGGGGGGACCTGGTCTTCGGGGGGCACGACGTCGTCGACACGCCGCTGGTCAAGCGCGCCGAACACCTGGGGGCCGCTGGGGTGCTGCCGCCCACGCTGCCCGGCGCGGTCGCGGCCGAGCTGGACGCGGCCGAGGCCCGGCTGCGGCCCGCGCCCACCGGGGGCGGCCGCGCGGCGATCGAGCAGGTGCTCGCGGACCTCGCCGAGTTCCGGGAGGGGCTCGACCACGTCGTCGTCCTCAACGTCGCCTCCACCGAACCACCGTGTCCACCGCACCCGGCGCACGCTTCGCTGGCTGCCCTGGAGACCGATGAAGACGTCCTGCCCGCGAGTTCGCGCTACGCCTATGCCGCCTTCCGTGCGGGTTGTGGCTTTGTCGACTTCACCCCGTCCACCGGGGCGCGCCTGCCCGCGCTCGACGAACTCGCCCGCGCCACCGGGCAGCCGTACGCGGGCCGGGACGGCAAGACCGGCGAGACGCTGCTGCGGTCCGTCCTCGCGCCGATGTTCGCCCAGCGCGGGCTGAACGTCCTGGCCTGGTCGGGCACGAACCTGCTCGGCGGCGGGGACGGCGCCACGCTGGCCGACCCCGGGGCCGCGTCGAGCAAGAACGCGTCCAAGCGGCAGGTGCTGTCCCGCAACCTCGGCCGGGACGTCGACGGCGAGGTGCACATCGACTACGTGCCCGCCCTCGGCGACTGGAAGACGGCCTGGGACCACGTGCTGTTCGAAGGCTTCCTCGGCGCGCGCATGACCCTGCAGCTCACCTGGCAGGGCTGCGACTCGGCGCTCGCCGCGCCGCTGGTGCTCGACCTCGCCCGGCTGACCGGCAAGGCGTGCCGCGACGGCGTGGCCGGGCCGATCGCCGAGTTCGGCTTCTTCTTCAAGGATCCCGTCGGTGACGGGCCGCCCGATCTCGCGTCGCAGTACACGGCGTTGCGCGAGTGGGCGCACCGGTGAAGGCGCTCGCCGAGCTCGTCCGCGCGCCCGCCGCGCTGACCGTGCCGGGGGACGCCGTCGCCGGGGCCGCCGCGTCGGGCTGGCCGTTCGGCCGCCGCACGCTCGCCCTGACCGCCGCTTCGGTCTGCCTCTACTGGGCGGGCATGGCGCTCAACGACTACGCCGACCGCGACCTCGACGCCGTCGAACGCCCCGAACGGCCGATCCCGTCGGGCCGCATCAGCCCGGGAACGGCGCTCGGCGTCGCCACCGGGCTGACCGCGGGCGGCCTGGGCATCGCCGCGGCCGCCGGGGGACGGCGGGCCCTGCGGGTCGCCCTGCCACTGGCCGCGACCGTGTGGGCCTACGACTTCGCGCTCAAGAAGACCGTGCTCGGCCCGGCCGCGATGGCCGCCGCCCGCACCCTCGACGTCCTGCTCGGGGCGGGCGGGACGCGGGCCGCGCTGCCCGCCGCGCTGACGGTCGGGGCGCACACGTACGCCGTGACCACGCTCTCGAGGTCCGAAGTGGACGGTGCGACGCCCGTGCTGCCCGCGGCCGCACTGGCCGCGACGGCCGGCGTGGGGGTCGCCGCCGGCCGGGGCGGGCTGCTGCCCTCGGCGTTGCTGGGGACGTACGTGGTGACCACCGGCGGGGCGCAGTTCGACGCCGTCCGCGACCCGGCCGCGCCGAAGATCCGGCGGGCGGTCGGGGCCGGGATCCACGGCATGATCCCGCTGCAGGCCGGGCTGATCGCGCGGGCCGGCGCGTGGCGCTCCGCGCTCGCCGTGGCCGCCGCCTTCCCGCTCGCGCGGGCGCTGGGCCGGAAGGTGTCGCCGACATGAGGTTCGGGTACGGCACCAACGGCTTCGCCAACCACCGGCTCTCCGACGCCCTGCGCGTGCTCGCCGACCTCGGGTACGACGGCGTCGCGCTCACCCTCGACCACCAGCACCTGGACCCGTTCGGACCGGACCTCGCCCGCCGCGTCGCTTCGCTGGCCGCCGACCTCCAGCGGCTCGGCCTCGCCGTGGTGCTCGAGACCGGGGCCCGGTTCCTGCTGGACCCGTGGCGCAAGCACGCGCCGACGTTCCTCGACCCCGACCGGGCGCGCCGCGTCGAGTTCCTGACGCGGGCGGTGGCGATCGCCGCGGACCTGAACGCCGAAGCGGTGTCCTTCTGGAGCGGCAACAAACCCGCGGACCTCGAACCCGAGAGCGCCTGGGCGTACCTGGTCGGCGGCTGCGCGGAGGTGCTCGAGGCCGCCGACGAGCACGACGTCCGGCTCGGCTTCGAACCCGAGCCAGGGATGCTCGTCGAAGACCTCGACGGGTACTTCGAGCTGTCGCGAAGACTCGGCGACCCAGAGCGGTTCGGGTTGACGCTGGACATCGGGCACTGCCGCTGCAACGAGTCCGCGTCCGTGCCCGACTGCGTCCGCCGGGCCCTGCCGCGGCTGGTGAACGTCCAGATCGACGACATGCGCCGCGGCACGCACGAACACCTGGAGTTCGGGCAGGGCGAGATCGACTTCACGCCGGTCCTGGCCGCACTCGAGCCGTACGCCGGGCTCGTCGCCGTCGAACTGCCGCGCGACAGCCACGCGGCGCCGCGGATCGCCCGCGAGTCCCTGGAGTTCCTGCGGAAGGCGGTGACGTCGTGAACGCCTGGCTCGACGAAGCCTCGAGGAAGGTGGCCGCCGACGCGACGGTACTGCGCACGGTGTTCCCCGCCGTCGGCCGCCGGGTCGGCCAGGCGGCGGCCGACGCTGCCCGCGTGGAGCTGCTCAAGGCGGCCCCCGGCGCGGCGGCGGAGATGCCGGAGCTCTACCGCTACGGCGACGCGGCCGAGAAACGTGCGGTCCTGTATGGACTCTCCGTTGTGGACATCGGTGACGCCGGGATCGAGCTGGTCGCGGACGCGCTCCGCACCAACGACCCCCGCCTGGTGACCGCGGCGATGGGCGAGTACGCCGCCACGCACCTCGACGCCGCCGCGTACCGCCACGGCGTCCTCAAGTGCGTCTTCATGGGCATCCCCCTGGACGCCGTGGCCGGCCTCGATCGCCGGACCGACGAAGAGCTGCTCCGGATGCTGCGGGACTTCGCCGCCGAACGCACCGCGGCGGGCCGCGAAGTCCCCGCCGACCTCCGTGCCCTGCTGAACGAACAGGAGGCTTGATGCGCATCTTCGATCCCCACATCCACATGAGCTCGCGGACCACCGACGACTACGCGGCCATGCACGTGGCGGGCGTTCGTGCCCTGGTCGAACCGGCCTTCTGGCTGGGCCAGCCCCGCACGAACGTCGGCAGCTTCACCGACTACTTCGACGCACTGGTCGGCTGGGAACCGTTCCGCGCGAGCCAGTTCGGCATCGCCCACCACTGCACGATCGCGCTCAACCCCAAGGAGGCCAACGACCCGCGCTGCGTCCCGGTGCTCGAACTGCTGCCGCGGTACCTGGAGAAGGACGGCGTGGTCGCGGTCGGCGAGATCGGCTACGACTCGATGACCGCGGAGGAGGACGAGGCGTTCGCCGCGCAGCTCGCGCTGGCGATCGCGCACGACCTCCCGGCACTGGTGCACACCCCGCACCGCGACAAGGCGGCCGGGACCGAGCGGAGCGTCGCCGTCGTCCGCGAATCGGGGATCGCGCCGGATCGCGTGGTGCTCGACCACCTCAACGAGCTGACCGTCGCGATGGCCAAGGAGGCCGGCTGCTGGCTGGGCTTCTCCATCTACCCGGACACGAAGATGGACGAGGACCGGATGGTCGCGATCCTGCGCGAGTACGGCACCGAGCGCGTACTGGTGAACTCGGCCGCCGACTGGGGCAAGAGCGACCCGCTCAAGACCCGCAGGACCGGCGACGCGATGCTGGCCGCCGGGTTCACCGAGGACGACGTCGACCGGGTGCTGTGGCGCAACCCGGTGGAGTTCTACGGGCAGAGCGGGCGGCTTGCGCTGGACGGCGCGACTCCGGAAGCCGAGTTCGCGGGCAACTCGATCCTGCGGGGGGCGCGCAAGTGAGGTTCCGGCACCGGGACGGCACCCTCGTCCACCTCGCCTACTGCACCAATGTCCACCAGGCCGAAGACCTCGGCGGCGTGCTCGCCCAGCTCGCCCGCTTCGGCGAGCCGGTCCGCGAACGCCTGGGCGTGGACCGCCTCGGCCTCGGCCTGTGGCTGGCCCGGCCGGTGGCCGCGGAGCTCGCCGGCGACCCGGCCGCGGTGGCCCGGCTGCGCCGCGAACTGGCCGTGCGCGGCCTGGAGGTCGTCACCTTCAACGGGTTTCCGTACCAGGGCTTCCACGACCCGGTCGTCAAGCACAAGGTGTACCGGCCGGACTGGGCGGCGCCCGAGCGCACGCGGTACACCCTGGACCTCGCGCGGCTGCTCGCCGAGCTGATGCCGGACGACGCCGTGCGCGGCAGCGTGTCGACGCTGCCGCTCGGCTGGCGCACGGACTGGCGTGGCGACGACGGGCAGCTCGAGGTGCTCGCCAAGGGGCTGGCCGGGCAGGAGCGGCCGGTGCGGGTGGCGTTCGAGCCCGAGCCCGGCTGCGTCATCGAGACGACCGCGCAGGCCGCTTCCCTGTTGTCCGAAGTGGACACGGACTGGCTGGGCGTCTGCCTGGACACCTGCCACCTCGCGGTCGGCTTCGAGGATCCGGCCGCGGCGCTGGGCCGGCTCGACGCCGCGGGGCTGGCCGTCGTCAAGCTCCAGGCGTCGGCCGCGCTGGAGGCCGCCGATCCCGCCGACCCTGGGACGCGGGCCGCGCTGGAGTCCTTTGTGGAACCCCGGTTTCTGCACCAGAGCAACGAAGGAGCTCCGCCGGGTGCCGACGACCTCGATCTGGCGCTGGCCGGCGGGCTCCCGGGGCGATCGCCGTGGCGGGTGCACTTCCACGTGCCGCTGCACGCCGCCCCGGCGCCGCCGCTGACGTCGACGCGGCCGGTCCTGACCGCAACCCTGGCCGAGCTGTTCGGCGGCGCGGCCGCGCGGACCGACCACGTCGAGGTCGAGACCTACACCTGGCAGGTGCTCCCGGACGCCCCCGCCGACGACGCCGGGCTGGTCGCGGGGATCGCGGCCGAGCTGGACTGGACCCGGCGGGAACTGACCGCCCTCGGCCTGGAAGAGGTCATCGCATGAGGGAGCTTGCGACCGAATCATTCAACACTGCGCCTTCGGCTCAGGCCGCACCGAGCGTCAGCGAGGTGTGCGCATGAGCTTGCTCGTCCTCGACGTCGTCGGGCTCACGCCGCGGCTGCTCCCGCACCTGCCGAACCTGCGCAAGATGGCCGAACCCGGCTTCACCGCGCGATTGGACACCGTGTTCCCGGCCGTCACCTGCTCGGTGCAGTCGACGTTCCTCACCGGGCTGCAGCCCGCCGGGCACGGGATCGTCGGCAACGGCTGGTACTTCCGGGAACTCGGCGAGGTGTTCCTGTGGCGCCAGCACAACAAGCTGGTGCAGGGCGACAAGTTCTGGGACGCGGCCCGCCGCGCGCGGCCCGGCCACCGGGTCGCCAACGTCTGCTGGTGGTACGCGATGGGCGCCGACACCGACCTCACGGTGACCCCGCGGCCGATCTACCACGCCGACGGCAAGAAGTCCCCGGACTGCTACACGTTCCCGCCGCAGCTGCACGACCGGCTGGTCGGGAACCTCGGCGAGTTCCCGCTGTTCACCTACTGGGGCCCGACGGCGTCGATCACGTCGTCGGAGTGGATCATCGCTGCGGCGCGGCAGATCCTGGACCAGGACCGGCCGGACACGACGCTGGTGTACCTCCCGCACCTGGACTACGACCTGCAGCGCTTCGGCCCGGACGCGCCCCGGGCCGCGGCGGCCGCGCGCGAGCTGGACACGGCTCTGAAGCCGCTGCTCGACCAAGCGGTGGCGGGCGGGCACACCGTCGTCGCGCTGTCGGAGTACGGCATCACGAACGCGAGCCGGCCGGTCGACGTCAACCGGGCGTTGCGCCGCGAGGGGCTGCTGAACGTGTACGTCCAGGCGGGCATGGAATACCTGGACCCGTGGACCTCCCGCGCGTTCGCGGTGGCCGACCACCAGGCCGCGCACGTCTACGTCGCCGACCCGGCCGATGTCCCGCGGGTGCGGGACATCGTCGCCGCACTGTCCGGAGTGGACGTCGTGCTCGACCGTTCCGGCCAAGCGGGCTTCGGCATCGACCACGAGCGGGCGGGCGAGCTGGTCGCGATCGCCGAGCCGGACGCGTGGTTCACCTACTACTACTGGCTGAGCGACGACCGCGCGCCGGACTTCGCGAAGACCGTCGAGATCCACCGCAAGCCCGGCTACGACCCGGCCGAGCTGTTCTTCGACCCTCGCGACCCGATGGTCAAGCTGAAGGCCGCGTCGGCGCTCGCCCGCAAGAAGCTCGGCCTGCGGTATTCGATGCAGGTCGTGCCGCTGGACCCGGCCCCGGTCCGCGGCAGCCACGGCCGGTTGCCGGACTCGCCCGAGGACGGGCCGGTGCTGCTGTGCTCGGACCCGGCGTTCGCGCGCGAGAAGATCCACGCGACCGAGGTCAAGGAACTCCTGCTGGCGGCCACCGAGTGAAGGGATCTCCCGTGCGGGTGCTGGTGTTCTCCAAGACGGCCGGGTACCGGCACGCCTCGATCCCGGCCGGGATCGAGGCGATCCGGGAGCTGGGTGCGGCGCACGGGTTCGAGGTCACGGCGACCGAGGACGCGTTCACGCCCGCTCACGACGCGGTGGTGTTCCTGTCGACCAGCGGCGAGGTCCTGGACGCGGCGCGGCAGGCGGCGTTCGAGTCCTATGTGGAGGGCGGCGGTGGCTACGTCGGCGTCCACGCGGCGGCCGACACGGGGTACGACTGGCCGTGGTACGGAGAGCTGGTGGGCGCCCGGTTCAGGACCCACCCGGAGATCCAGCAGGCCCGCTTCGTGACCGAAGACGCCACGCACCCGGCGACCGCCCACCTGCCCCCGGTGTGGACCCGGACCGACGAGCTGTACGACTTCCGCGCCAACCCGCGCGGCCGCGTGCAGGTGCTGCAGACGCTCGACGAGTCCAGCTACGCCGGTGGCGGGATGGGGGCGGACCACCCGATCACGTGGTGTCACCCGCAGGGCCGCGGCCGGGCGTTCTACACCGGCCTCGGCCACACGACCGAGTCGTACGCGGACCCGGCGTTCCGCGCGCTCCTGCTGGGCGCGATCCGCTACGCCGCGGGCTGAAGGGCACCTTGGTCTCATCTGGTGCGCTGAAGGGCACCTTCCTCCCGTCAGATGCGAGGAAGGTGCCCTTCAGCCTTTCTCAGCGCACGCCGAGCAGGTGCTCCAGCGCCAGCTGGTTGAGCCGGGTGAAGTGGTACCCGCGGGCCGCCGCCGCGTCGAGGTCGAACTCGTCGTTCAGGACGTCGTCGAACGTCTCGCCCGGGGCCAGCGTCGGCGTCGAGAGGTCCGGGACGCGCGACGCCGCGAGGGCCTCCGCGACCTCCGGGTCCGCCCGGAACGCCGCCGACTTCTCCTTGAGGATCAGGTACGTCCGCATGTTCGCCGCCGCCGAGGCCCAGACGTCCGAGGCGTCCTCGGTGCGCATCGGCTTGTAGTCGAAGTGCCGCGGGCCCTCGTAGCCGCCGTTCTCCAGCAGGTCGACCAGGAAGAACGCGCTCTTCAGGTCGCCGTGGCCGAAGATCAGGTCCTGGTCGTACTTCGGGCCGTGCTGGCCGTTGAGGTCGATGTGGAAGAGCTTGCCCTGCCACAGCGCCTGCGAGATGCCGTGCACGAAGTTCAGCCCGGCCATCTGCTCGTGCCCGACCTCGGGGTTCAGCCCGAACATCTCCGGCCGCGCGAGCTGGGAGATGAAGCCCAGCGCGTGCCCGATCGTCGGCAGCAGGATGTCGCCGCGCGGCTCGTTCGGCTTGGGCTCCAGCGCGAACCGCAGGTTGTAGCCCTTCTCGACGACGTAGTCGGCGAGCAGGTCCAGGCCCTCCTTGTAGCGGTCCAGCGCCGCGCGGACGTCCTTCGCCGCGTCGGACTCGGCGCCTTCGCGGCCGCCCCAGACGACGTAGGTCTCCGCGCCCAGCTCGGCCGCGAGGTCGAGGTTGCGGCGCACCTTCCGCAGCGCGTACCGGCGGACGTCACGGTCGTTGCTGGTCAGGCCGCCGTCCTTGAACACCGGGTGGGTGAACAGGTTCGTCGTCGCCATCGGGACCTTGAGGCCGGTCTCGGCGAGCGCCTTGCGGAAGCGCTCGATCGCCTTGTCGCGGTCCGGCTCGGTGGCCAGCAGGTCGTCGTCGTGGAAGGTCACGCCGTAGGCGCCCAGCTCCGCGAGCCGGTGCACGCTCTCGACCGGGTCCAGCGCTGCCCGCGTCGCGACGCCGAACGGGTCGTTCGCGGGCCAGCCCACGGTCCAGAGGCCGAAGGTGAACTTGTCGGCCGGCTGGGGAGCGTAGTCGCTCATGACTGTCCCTTCATTTAGTTCACGTTGTAGACTAAATATGCGCCGCGGGGGTCCCCGGCGTCAAGAGGCCGGGCTACAGTGCTTCGCGGGAGGACACGATGACGCAGGCCGTGCGGCACGAAGAGATGCGCGCCCGCAACCTCGAGGTCGTGCTCGGCGCGGTCGGCCGCGGCGGCCCGCTCACCCGGGCCGCGCTCGCCGAGGTCACCGGCCTGACCAAGTCGACCGTCTCGAAACTGGTCGGCGACCTGGTGGAGGCCGGACTGCTCGCCGAGACCGGTCCCGCGCGGGTGGGCGAACGCGGCCGGCCGGGGGTGGAGGTCGTGCTCAGCGGGGCGCGGGTGGCGTCGCTCGGCCTGGAGGTCAACGTCGACTACCTCGCGGTGCGCGTGCTCGACCTCACCGGCGAAGTCCGGGTCGCCGCCCGCCGGGAACGCGACAACCGCGGCTCGCGCCCGAAGAAGGTCCTGGGCGAGCTGCAGGACCTGGCCGCCGACGCGCTCGCCGAGGCCCACCGCCTGGGGCTCGAAGTGGCGGGCGCGGTGCTGGCGGTGTCCGGCCCGGTCGGCGACGGCGTGCTCTTCAGCGCCCCCAACCTCGGCTGGCAGGACGTCCGCCCGGCCGACCTGCTGCGGCTGCCGGTCCCGGTCGAGCTGGACAACGAAGCGAACCTCGCGGCGCTCGGCGAGCTCTGGTACGGCGACGGCGAACGCGACTTCCTCTACGTGTCCGGCGAAATCGGCATCGGGGCCGGCCTGGTCGTGGACGGTGTGCTGTACTCCGGCGCGACGGGCCTGGCCGGCGAGCTGGGGCACGTGGTCGTGGCCCCGGAGGGGGCGCCCTGCCGCTGCGGCGGCAGCGGCTGCCTGGAGACCTACGCCGGCCAGGAAGCGTTGCTGGCGGCGGGAAAGGCGGCTTCGGTGCCGGCCCTGCTGGCGGCGCTCGAAAGCGGCGACGAGACGGCGTTGGCGGCGTGCGGGGCGGCGGGACGCGCCCTGGGCATCGCGCTGACGTCGGCGGTGAACCTGCTGGACCTGGACCGCATCGTGCTGGGCGGGGTGTTCACCCCGCTGTACCCGTGGTTGTCCGGACCGGTGTCGGAGGTGCTGGCGAAGCGCCTGGGCGGCCTCCGCGGAACGCCGCCGTTCCTGACGGCCTCCCGCCTCGGCGGCGACGCGGCGACGCTCGGCGCGGCGGGCCGCGTCATCCACCGCGTCCTGGCCGACCCCGCACCCTTCGTCACCCGGGCCCAAGAAGCGTGAAGGCCGCCCCGGGAATCCCGGGGCGGCCTCCACGAACTGACGAACTAGCTCACCGCGGTGATCTGCACCAGCGAGGAGCCGACCGTGACACCGCTGTCGGTCTGCACGGTCAGCTGACCGCGCAGGGTCCGGCCCGCGGCCGGGGCGGCGGCGGCCGTCACCGTCGCCGGCACGGTCCACGAGCTGCCCGACGCGCGCAGGGCGTTGGCGTCGGTCACCGCGACCGAACCGAACGCCGGGTTGGTGAACACGTCGAGGTAGTCGTAGGCCGTGGTGCCGCCGGGCACCGCGTAGCCGTCGACCAGCGCGACCCAGATGCCCGCCGCCGGGTTCTGCACGGTCACCGACTCCTCGGAGTCACCGTCCGCGCTGACGCCCGCCTGCACGCAGGAACCGCTCGTGCAGTTGTAGAGCACCAGGTCGAGGTCCGTGCCCACGACGGCGGGGTTGCCGATCGTGGCGGTCAGCGACGTCGAGCCCGGCGTCACCGCGATCTGGTACTGCTGCTGCGTGCCCTCGGTGATCGTCGGCCGCGAGACCTTCGCGCTGCCCAGCGTGGCCCCGTTGAGCTTGCCGGTGAACGCGCCGAGCGTGTTCTGCACGGTGTAGGACCGCGAGATCGGCGTGTTCAGCGTGGCGGAGGCGATGGTGTCCGGGTTCGGCGAGATCGCCGTGCCCAGCACCGCGGCCGACAGCTTGTACGGCGCTTCGTCCACATCGGACGTCCGACGCGCTTCGACGACGATCTCCCACACACCCGGGAGCGGGTTGGCGATCGTCCGGCTGGTCGGCGTGCCGCCGGCGCAGCCCGCACCCGCGTCGGGCAGGTAGCACGCGGTCGTCGCGGTGCTGGCCTCGGCCGGGACACCGGTCGGGTCGTACCGCAGGAACCGCACCTGGCCCTTGCCCGGGGCGCCGGCACCGGCGTCCAGGTCCACCTTCAGCGCGCTGGCGCCCTGCGGCACCCGCACGAAGTAGCTGGTCGCCTGGTTGCGGGCGGCCTTGCCCGCGACGTCGACCTGGAAACCCTTGCCGGCGACGAACTCCTGCGGCGCGAAGACCGTGTTCAGGGTCTGCACGTCGATGCCGATGGTCAGCGGGTTGTCCAGGTAGAGCAGGGCCGAGTGCACCCCGGCGCTCTTCGGGTTGACGTGCACGTCGAACTTCACCGGCGTGTTCAGCGGCAGCACCACCGTGGCGCCCGAGGAGTACGTGCCGTCGTTGCCGACCCACCGCACGAAGTACGGCACCGGGTGCGCCGCGCCGGTGGTGCGGGTGATCGTGTACGTGCGGGTGTACGCCTTGCCCGTGGTCACGCCTTCGCGGTCGTGGATGCCCACGCCCGTGTTCGGCTTGGCCAGCAGGCCCGACAGCGCGGTGTGCACCTCGACCGACGTCGAAACGACGTCCGGCTTCGGGTTCAGCGACAGCGCGACGAACGCGGCGGGGACGTTGAACAGGCCCGCGCCCTGGGCGTACGCGCCGATGCCCGGCACGAACCGCGCGGTCGACTTGATCGCCGCCCGCAGCTGCGCCACCGGCGGCCGCTGGCCGTTGTGGGTGGCCTTGTACGCGCTCACCAGCAGGGCCGCCGCACCGGTCGCCTGCGGCGCCGCCATCGACGTGCCCTGCAGCATCGCGTAACCGGCGGGCAGGGCGTACGTGCCGGGAACCGGGCTCGGCTGCTCCCACCGCGGGACGGTGGCGATGGCCGCGCCGGGCGCGATGATGTCCGGCTTGAAGCCGCCGTCCTCACGCGGGCCGCGCGAGGAGAAGGGGTGCATCGACTCGGGGTTCTTGGTGACCGAGCCGTAGTTCGACAGCCAGGTCTCCTTGGTGATGTACGAGCCGACCGAGATCGCGTCCGTGGCCACCGACGGGTCGCCGACGGTGTTCGCCCCGGCGCCGCTGTTGCCGGCCGAGATGAAGATCTGGACGTTGTACTCGGCGATCGTGCGGTTGTAGAGCTCCGCACGGGCGTTGTTGCCGTCGTTGAGCGCCGGCAGGCCGCCGATCGAGATGTTGATGACGTCGGCGCCGTGGCTGGCCGCGTAGACGACACCGTCGATCAGGCCGGAGGAGGTGCAGCCGGCGCTGGTCAGGCAGACCTTGACCGCCAGGACCTTCGCACCCGGGGCGGCGCCGTCCATCTTGCCGCCGAACAGGTCGTTGCCGGCGGCGATGCCGGCGACGTGCGAACCGTGCTCCGCACCGGCGATGCCGATGCCGACGAAGCCCGGCTTGTCGGTCTGGACCACGAAGGCCATCCGCTCGGCGATGTCGGTCGCCGGGTTGTCGGTGCCGAAGAAGCCGACGTCGTACTTCTTGTTGTAGTCGGTCATCGGCTTTTCGTCGGTGAAGTCACCGTTGCCGTTGAGGTCGACCCGGACCTCCTTGGTCGCGCTGTCGAGCAGCACGCCCCAGGAGTCGGCGCGGTCGCCGTCGCGGTTGATGTCACCGCCGGTCTCGCTGTCCGCGGCGCCCAGGTCGCCCGCGGTCTCGCCGAACACGCCGAACGTGTACGGACCGCCGGTCGCCGGGGCCGTCCAGGTCTTGCCGTTGGCGGTGAAGGTGCCGGTGTAGGTCTGGGTGGACTGCTTGACCCAGGTGCCGTCGCCGGAGTTGGTGGCGTTGGCGTTGTACCAGTCGACGATCTTGCGTTCGCCGTGGCTGGTGGTGGCCAGCGCGGGGGAGTCGAGGTCGACGCCGGAGTCGAGCACGGCGACCGTGGTGTCCTTGCCGTCCCAGCTGGGCAGGACCTGGCCGAACTGCGCGGCGTAGGTGTCGCCGGTCGGCAGGTACGGGTTGACGCGCGGGGTGTTCTTGCCCGGGGCCGGCTGTGGCAGCGGAGTCGTCGCGCCGTCGGGCTTCGGGTCGTCGCGCATGATGAGGCCGTCGACGTCGACGGCGTTGACCGACTTGAGCTTCGCGGCTTTCTCGGCCTTGGCCGGCGGGATGCTGACCTTGACGTAGTCGAGCTTGGTGTCGGTGGACTGGACGACGCCGCCGAGGGCCTTGAGCTCGTTCACGGCGGTGCCGGTCTGGCCCTTTTCCGCGGCGATCAGCAGCGTGACGTCCGGCTTCCCGGCCTTCTCCGCTTCTGCGACGAGCGCGCGGTCGTGCTCGTCGAGGGTCTTGCCGTCGGCCGCGCCGTTGGTCGGCGGGGCCTGCTGGGCGGAGGCCACCGGGACGGCCACGCCGAGGACGGAGGCGCCGAGCGCGGTGGCGAGAATGGTGATCCCGGCCCGCCGTCTCCAGCGCGATCTGTGCTGTTCCACTGAAACGACCCCTTCATGAAGATGTGCGTCCGAGCAGTACACAGGGTGGGATCATCGTCAGCAATCAGACAGTTAGCCCATAGACCGCAATTGGTTGCGAGCCGAATGGCCTAATCGGTTGGTCCGTCACCGGAACCGTCGCTTTCACGTGAAAGCGACGCTGAAGGGCACCTTCCTCCCGCGAGACGCGCTGAAGGGCACCTTCCTCGCGTCAGATGCGAGGAAGGTGCCCTTCAGCTTGGCGGCAACCGAGGGAGTCGAACCCTGCGCGGCTTGTGAAGGCGGCGCCCCTGACCGGCCCTGACCCTTCGGCGGGCGACGGCTGCCAGCTGCGTCAACGCTAGCGGAATACCCGGCTGTTCCCCATCTCAAGCCGTGCTTCACCCGGACGGGCGGGGCTGGCAAGGTTGTCCGCATGGATGATCTCCTGCTCCGCCGGGTCCGGCCGGGCCTCGGCGGGGACCTCGCCGACGTCCGGGTGAACGACGGCCGGGTCACGTCGATCACCGAACCGGGCTCGACGGGGTTCGCCGCGCGCGTGGTCGACGGCCACGGTGGGACGGTGCTGCCCGGGCTGGTCGACGCGCACGTCCACGTGGTGCAGTGGGCGACGTTCCGGCGCCGCATCCCCCTGGACGCCGCCCGCTCGGCGGGTGAGGCGATCGAGCTGCTCCTGGCGCACCTGCTGGCGACGCCCGCGCCGCAGACGGAACTCGTCGTGGGCGCCGGGTTCCGCGACGGGCTGTGGCCCGACAAGCCGCACAAGGACCTGCTGCAACGCGCGCTGCCCGGGCGTGCGGTCGCGTTGTTCAGCGCCGACCTGCACACGCTGTGGCTGAGCCCGGCGGCGCTGAAGCTGATCGGCCGCGACCACCCGACGGGCGTCCTGCTCGAAGCTGACTGCATGAGCGCGACGGCCCAGCTCCCGACGGCGGCGATCGACGTCCAGGACCAGTGGGTGGCGGAAGCCGTGTCCGTGGCGGCCGCGCGGGGCGTGACGCAGATCGTCGACTACGAGTACGCGGACACCGTGGCGGACTGGACGCGCCGGGGCGCGCCGGCGGCCCGGATCTCGTGCGTCGTCGCCAGGTACCTCCTGGACCAGGCCATCGAGCGCGGCCACCGCACCGGCGACGTCCTGCCGGATTCCGGGGGACTGCTGACGGTCGGGCCGTTCAAGCTCTTCGTGGACGGGTCCCTCAACACGCGAACCGCCTACTGCCACGACCCGTACCCGGGGGTGGACTCGCCGGGCTCGCTGGAGCTGCCGCCGTCCTCGCTGGTCCCGTTGATGCAGCGGGCGTTCGACCACGGCCTGCTCCCGGCGGTCCACGCGATCGGCGACCGGGCGAACACGATCGCGCTGGACGCGTTCGAGGAGGTCGGCTGCCCCGGCCGCATCGAGCACGCGCAGCTGCTCTCGGCCGCCGACGTCCCGCGGTTCGCCGCGCTGGGCGTGATCGCGGCGGTGCAGCCGGCGCACCAGCCGGACGACCGCGACGTCGCCGACCGCCACTGGCACGGCCGCACGGAGCGGGCGTTCCCCTACCGGTCGCTCCTGGAGTCCGGTGCGCGCCTGGAGTTCGGTTCGGACGCCCCGGTGGCCCCGCTGGACCCGTGGGACGGCATCGCCTCGGCGATCTCCCGCACGGACGACGACCGTCCACCGTGGCACCCGGAGCAGGCGATCCCGTTCGCGGAGGCACTGGCCGCGTCGTCGGGCGGCCGTCGCGGGGTGTCGGTCGGGGACGTGGCGGACCTGGTGGTCACGGCGGCGGACCCGTCGACGCTGTCCCCGGCGGACCTGCGCGCGCTCCCGGTGACGGCGACGATCGTCGACGGGCACGTCACGCACCAGATCTGAGCCGGTGACCGGCACGTCGTCCGGCGGGATTTTCCCGAACCGGCGTGCCGGGCGGCGGGGAAATCCCGGTCGAAGTTTCGGTCCCGTAAAGAAATTGATCCGATTCGGGGCATGAATGGCGCCTTCTTGACTTTCCGGGATCACGCTTTGGGTCGGATATCGGCTCGAGTGAGCAAGGGGTGGTGGTTGTGGTGAATCAGTTCGGAATGGGAGCGCACCTCGATACGCCCGAAACCACGACCTCGAGTGTCCCCACCCCTGTCACTTCCACGCCGGCCGGTCCGTTGATCGCGGTTACGCCGGTCGTCGCGGTCTCCTTGGTGGCCGCTTTTGTGGTGGTGCTCCTCCTGGTGACCTTCGTTCCCATGGCCGTCGACCTGCGCCGGGCCGACAAGTGGCGCAAGGACCTGACTGCCTGGCTCAAGAGCTGCAAGCATCACTGCGTCGACCTGCTGCCGATCCTGCGGTTGCTCGCCCGGTCGCCCGGTGCCGCGAACACCGCCCGGCCCACGATCGCCTATCTCGTGATGGCGCTGGTCGCCGCCGCGTTCGGCCTCACCGCCTTTTCGGGGGCGGCCGATGCGGGGGATCTGCGCAAGACGATCATCGCTTCCCTGCTGACCGTGCTGAGCCTGGTCATTGGTTTCTACTTCGGTTCCCGCACCGCGCAGACCGCTATCGAAGCGCAAGCCGGAATCGGAAACGGAACTCCCAGGCCCGCTTCGCCGGTGCCCGTCGTCACCGGCGTAACCCCCGGAGAAGGGCCGAGCGGAAGCGCGGTGACCGTGACCGGAATCGGGCTTTCCGCGGCAACGATCCATTTCGGCACGCTCCCGGCGACCGTCATCGGGCCACCGTCCGACTGGCAGGTGGTCGTGGCGGTGCCCACCCGGCCTGAAGGTTATCCCGCGGAGGTCGACGTGGTGGCCGCAATCGGGGCCGGTGCGTCCGCGATCACGGACGCGACGAGTTTCACGATCACGTAGCCGACCTTCGGGGCTTGATTTGTCCACCGGACAACGGAAAAGATCCCACCGTGGATGTGACAACGTTGTCAGGAGGACACGAATGAGAACCCGGACGCGGGTACTGGCCACCCTGCTCGCGGGCGCCACGATGCTGGCGCTCGCCACCCCGGCCGAAGCCCGAGGCCCTCGGTTCGCCGGTGACCCGACCACGCTCGTCGACACCTCGATCGGCAACAACGGCGACGGCACCACGTTCCCCGGCGCCACCACGCCCTTCGGGATGGTCCAGCTCAGCCCGGACACCCAGCTCAAGAAGTACGCGTCCTACGACTACGTGCAGGACGCCACCCTCGGCTTCAGCCACACCCACCTCTCCGGCGTCGGCTGCCAGACCATGGGCAACTTCCGGTTCATGCCCACCACCGGCGCCGTGACCAGCAGTGACCCCGCCCAGTACGGCGCGAAGTTCAGCCACGCGAACGAGACCCGCCGGCCGGGCTACTACGGCGTGAAGCTCGACAACGGCATCGAAGCCGAGTTGACCGCCACCCAGCGCACCGGCCAGCACCGGTACACCTTCCCAGCCGATACGACCAGCGAAAACGTTCTCATCGAGGTCGGCGAGAGCAACGGCTACACCTACGCCGGCGACGTCCACGTCGTCGGGGACGACACCGTCGAGGGCTGGCTGCAGGGCGGCAACTTCTGCTGGGAGACGCAGAAAGAGCGCTACAAGGTCTTCTTCAGCGCCAAGTTCGACCGCACGTTCACCGGCTTCGGCACCTGGACCGACGGCAAGCTGACGCCGAACCAGCGTGATGCGAAGCTCGGCAGCCGGCGCACCGGCGCGTGGCTCACCTTCGGCGCCGAAAAGAACCAGGTCGGCGCCTCGGTCGGCCTCTCCTACACTTCGATCGACGGCGCCCGGCTCAACCGCGGCGCCGAGCAGCCCAAGTCGTTCGGCCAGGCACGCACGGCAGCTCATGACACGTGGGAAGACGAGTTGAACCGCCTGCGCGTCGCCGGCGGGACGACCGCCGACCAGCGCACCTACTACAGCGCGCTGTACCGGTCGCTGCTGCACCCGTCCGTCGGCTCCGATGTGGACGGTTCGTACCGCGGCTTCGACGACGCCGTCCACCGAAGCCGGGACACCTACTACCAGATGTTCTCGCTGTGGGACACCTACCGCTCGCAGAACCAGCTGGTCGCGCTGCTGCACCCGGACAAGGCCGCGGACATGACCAAGTCCGTCCTGAAGATCCACCAGGACGGCGGCTGGGTCCCGCGCTGGGCGCTCGCCGGCGGCGAAACGAACGTGATGAGCGGCGACCCCGTCACACCGTGGGTGGTCGACAACTACCGCCGCGGGCTCCTCGACGACCGCACCGCGCGTCAGCTGTTCGACGCGTTGTGGCGCAACGCCACCGAAGTGCCGCAGGACCAGTCGATCTTCCGCGGCCGCGACGGCAACCCGTCCTACGTGAAGAACGGCTGGATCGGCTACCAGGACCTGCCGGGCTACACCTACGGCGACACGCGCCAGGCCGGCTCGGCCACCCTCGAGTACGCCCTCGCCGACTGCGCACTGTCCACAATGGCGTCCGGTCTGGGCTATCAGGACAAGGCCGCGACCCTGCGGGCGCGCTGCGGCAACTTCGCGAAACTGTGGGACAACAGCGTCGAATCCCACGGCTTCACCGGGTTCCCGCGCACGAAGGCCGCCGACGGCACCGGCGTCGGCGACCCGGACCCGGCGAAGTCGACCGGCTTCCACGAGGGCACGCCGTGGCAGTACCAGTGGCTCGCCCAGCAGGACACCGCGAAGCTGTTCGGCCTGATGGGCGGCCCGGCGCAGGCGGAGAAGCGGCTCGACACCTTCTTCGACATGCCGCTGCTGCTCACCGACCCGGCGAAGGCCGCCAAGGACTCCTGGGTCCACGGCGCCTACGACTACCACAACAACTTCGCCTTCAACCCGAACAACGAGCCCGACCTGCACGCGCCCTGGATGTACAGCTGGACGGGCGCGCCGTGGAAGACCTCGGCCGTGCTGCGCGGCGCGGACGCTGTTCACGGACACGCCGTACGGTATGCCCGGCAACGACGACCTCGGCACCATCTCGTCGTGGCTCGTCTTCGGCATGGCCGGCGTCTTCGAGGCCCAGCCGGGCTCCGGGACGTACCTGCTCAGCACGCCGATGTTCGAGAAGGTCGAGATCCGCCCGGACGGCGGCCGCAAGATCGAAATCGAGGCCCCGGGCGCGAGCGCGGGGAAGCTCCAGTACACAAAGGACGTCCAGATCGGACACCGCGGCCACGACCGCAGCTGGATCTCGCACGCGGACCTGCTGCGGGCGGGCAAGATCCGCTTCTCCCTGAGTGACACCCCCACGGCGTGGGGCACGCAGGCGGCACCGCCGGCCCTGTGACGTTCCGCGGCCCCGCCGGCGTCGGAGACCTCAGCGAAGCCGGCGGAGAACGGCCGACCAGGCCTGACGCGAGACGGTGAGCTGACCGGCAGCGGGGGATTTGCTGTCCCGGACATAGAGGAAGAACGACCCGAGCATGCCGGGGTGGTACGAGCTTTCTGCGGTCAGAACCCAGCGAGACATTAGGGCGCTTCGCGACTTCGAGCAGGTGATTCATCTGGTCGGACATGATGTCCTCGCTCGCGATCGGCTCGTGGAGAGCGCGCTCGTTGATGATCGCCTGGTACCGGACCGGCTCCGGTCGGGAAAGAATCCGCTGGCGATCGAGTCGCGTGACGAGATGGGTATCGGCCTGGGCCGGGTTCAGGTCGGATTTGCTGAGAATGGCCCGCGCGTAGTCCGGGGTCTGCAGGATGCCGGGAATGATGGTAAAGCCCATGCGGTGATCTTCGTGGCCGATCGCTCGCATTCCAGCAGGCCGGACAATTCAGGAGTGATTTCGGGCGAGCCCGCCGTGACCCAGTCGCGCTCGCGGGCGGCCCTCGCCAGTTCGAGGAGGTGCTTCTGCTTCTCGCCGTTCACCTTGAAGAAGCCGAGGATGAGTGCCACGTCCGCCACTGTCGGCAGCCGTAAACTCTTCTCCCACAGTCGGAGTCGAAGAAGTCGGTTTCATCACTCGATTATGGGAAACCTTGTTCGTCACTCCCTCGATGTGTTGGTGTCAACGAAACGAGACAGTTTGAATGGACGTCATGTTGAGGTGGCAGCAGGCGGAGGGAAAGCGCCACGCGCTCGACGGGCCGTTCCCTCCGCGTCCGGAGGAGCAGTTCGTGGCTTTGTGCGGGGAAGAAGTGACCGTCGCGGTGTGCGACGTTCCGCAGCTCGGGGGGAACTGGTTCGACCCGACCTGCGCCGCGTGCTCGTCGGCGTGGCTGGCGCGGTGCTGACCGGCCCCGACCGGGACCGGCGGCTGCTGGAGCGCATCCGTGACCTGCACACCTCGCTCACCCCCGACCTGGCGTGGCTGGCCAGGACGGTCGGGGAGGAACCTCCTCGTCCCGACATCCTCCGCGACCTGGGAGAGCGGCTGGCCGACCTCGGCACGGACCTGGTCACCCGCGCCGACGAGCTGGACGCCCAGGTCCGGGCCGGCCTGCCGGACCACGGCTGGCTCCCCGAAGCGGGCGCACGGCGGCGCGCGCTGGCCGTCGCCCACCAGGTCGGCCCGCACCCCCTCCGGTGCGGGCCGATCTTCCTCGCCGTCTGCGGCGCGGCCTGTTTCCCCTTCTACGGGACGGACCCGACCGGACGGACAGCTCGGCACGAACAGTGCGAAAAGTGTCTCCACGTGCACTGACCCGCCGTTTCTGCTGAGCTGGTGGCATGTCCGAGCAGAAAACGACGGCGACCGAGCGGTTCTTCCGGATCGCGATCGCGCTCAAGGGCCTCGACGGCGCACTCCAGGTCGTCGGGGCGCTGATCCTGGCGTTCGTCCCGGCCTCGACGGTCAGCGGGTTCTCCCACGCGGTGATCACCCGCGACCTGCTCGGCGACCCGTCGGGCACGCTGGCGCGCCACCTCGAATCGGCCACGGAGAACTTCCTCCACGGCGACACCAAGACGTTCGCGGTGGCCTACCTGCTCGCCCACGGGCTGATCAAGCTCGGCCTCGTGTGGGCGCTGGCCCGCAAGATCGTCCGCGCCTACCCCGTGGCGGCCGTCATCCTCGCCGCCTTCGTCGTCTACGAGATCTTCCGGGCGGTGCACACCCACTCGATCGCGCTGCCCTTCTTCGCCGCGCTCGACGTCATCATCATCGTCCTGGTGCTGCGGGAGTACCGGCAGCTCAAGCGCGCGGCCTAGGGTTCACGCGGCGACGGGAAATCGGACAGTCGTGCTGTCGACCTCCGCGGGTTCGACGTAGAGGGCGGTCGCGTTGTCCGAGCCGCCGCGGGCGAGCGCTGCTTCGACCAGCTCGGCGGCGCCCGTGCCGGGCTGCGCCAGCACCGCGCGGATGCCGCTGCCGGTCAGCGGCTTGTGGACGCCGTCGCTGGTCAGCAGCAGGCCCGGGCTCGTGGTTTCCGCCGTGCCGATCTCGTGCGCCTGCGCGGTGCGGACGCTCGTGGTGACGACGTGCTCCATCCGCGGCGTCACCGGCTGGTGGCGGGCGCGGAAGAACTCGGCGAGCGTGTGGTCGGTGGTCAGGCGGCCCAGCGTGGTGCCGTCCCAGGCGTAGGCGCGGGCGTCGCCGACCCAGGCGATGCGGTACCCGCCGTGCTCGGCCGGCATCGCGACCACCAGGACCGCGTCCCCGAGCGTCTGCTCGCGCACGGCACGCTGGGCGGCGAGGACCGCCTCGACCGGTCCTTTGTGGACGGAAGTGCGGGCGGCGGCCGCGGCGGCGGTGCGGGCGGCGCGCGCGGCGGCGGGGTCGTCGCCGACGCCGTCGGCGAGCGCGAACACGATGCCGGGCCCGCCGGCGGCGGCGTACGCCCCGACGGCGTCGGCGTTGAGCGAGCGCGGCCCCTGCGCACTCGCGGTGTGCCAGCGTGGGTAACCCGGACGTGTGGTGATCATCGCGGCCTCCTCGTCCCCTCTGACCTCCATGATCCGCGCCGAAACTGAGCCCCGGCTGAGACTTTTCGTGCCGGTGCGTGCCGGTCCGCGTACCTTGGAAAGGGGGTGGGGATGGAGTTCCGGATACTCGGGCCGCTCGCGGTGTCGCGCGCCGACGGCCGCCCGGCGGTGCTCGGCGGGCTCAAGCCGCGGACACTGCTGGCGGCACTGCTGCTGGCCCGCGGGCGCGTGGTGCCCGACGAGCGGCTGATTTCGCTGTTGTGGGACGGCGAACGGCCCTCGACGGTCGACGCGCAGGTCTGCACGTACGTCTCCCGCATGCGCAAGGCCCTCGGGCGCCCGGCTCGGCTCGTCCGCACCGGCGGCGGCTATCTCCTGACGCCGGGCGGGACCGTCGACGCCGAGGAGTTCTCGCGGTTGGCGTACCTCGGGCACGACGAGCTGCGCGCGACCCGGCCGGCCCGGGCGGCGGGGCTGTTCCGCGCTGCACTGGAGCTGTGGCGCGGCCCGGTCCTCGCCGACGTCGCCGAACCGCTCCGCGCCGGTGAGGCGGCGCGGTTCGACGAGCTGCGGCTGACGGCGCTGGAAGGCCGGCTCGAAGCCGAAATCGCGTCGGGCGACCACCTGCGCGCGGTGCCCGACGCGACCGCGTTCGTCCTCGAACACCCTCTGCGCGAGCGAGCCCGCGCCCTGCTGATGGCGGGGCTGTGCGCGAGCGGACGGCCGGCGGACGCGGTGGCGGTGTACCACCGCGGCCGCCGCCTCCTCGACGAGCGGCTCGGCATCGCCCCGGGTCCCGCCCTGCGGGCGGCGTACCAACAGGTGCTGGACGCTCAGGCGGGGTAGGGCGAAGACCGGAAGTCGCGGTCGAGCTCGGCAGCCGAGCGCGGCAGCCAGTACCGGGCCAGCGCGCGGACCTGTTCGCGCGGCAGGCCGGGGTTGACGTGGCGGTGGTCGGGTTTCGCGATGGACTGCAGCCCCCAGGCGAAGCCGATCATCGGGTCGATCCGCGCCCACCGGTGCCGGTCGATCCCGAGGACCATCTGCGCGCGCACGATGGTGTGCCAGAAGTGGTAGCTGCTCGGCGGGTTCCCGTTCATGGTGTGCACCTCCGACTCCTGCGCGGCGCGCCGCGGGTCGAACAGGACGCCCTGCCCGAAGTCGGCGAAGGCCTTGACCAGACCGGGTTCGTCACCGCGGTAGAACTGATCGAAGTTGTCGAGCTGCAGCTTCGAGAGGACTTTCAGCGGCCCTTCGACCGGCTTGGCGAATTCGGCGTAGTTCTTCGGGTACGCCGGTTCCCCGCTCAGCTCCAGCCACTTCCGGTACAGGCCTTCCGGAGAGTTCTCCTGCATGTACTTGCCGAGCACGGCGTAGGCGTCCTGCACTTCCGGGGACTGGTTGTACAGCGCGATTTCGTCGAGCTGGTACCAGAGTTCGTTGGCCCGGCGGTCCCCGAGCATCCCGGGCACGGGCGGCAGCCCGGTGGTGACGGCGGTGGCGGCGGTCGCGGTGCCGGTGGCGGCCCCGGTGAGCGCAACCCCGGCCACGGCGGCGGCCCCGGCCTTGAGCAGGCTACGGCGATCGAGCGTCATGGAGTACCCCCTGGCTCGGCGGCCCCCTGCCGCCGTTCGCCGCCAAGGTACGGAAGATTTCTATACTTTCTCTGTAAGATCGTTTTCCGTGGACGACTACCGCGCGCTGGAGAACCTGGTCTGTTCGTACGCGGCATTGGTCGACGCGGGGGACTTCGCCGGCGTCGGAGCGTTGTTCGCGGAGGGCGCGTTCGCGGGCAGCGGCGGCGTGGTGCGGGGCGCGGCGGAGGTCGAGCGGATGCTGCGCGAGTCGGTGATCGTGTACGAAGACGGGACACCGCGGACCCAGCACGTCACGACGAACATCGCGCTCGAGGTGTCCGGTCCGACGGCGTCGGGCCGGGCGTACTTCACGGTGCTGCAGGCGGTTCCCGGGTTCCCCCTGCAGACGATCGTGGCGGGCCGGTACGAGGACCGGTTCACCCGCACCGGCCGCGGATGGCGGTTCACCGAACGCCGGGCGACGGTCGGTCTCGTCGGCGACGTCAGCCACCACCTGCGCGCGAAGGGGCCGTGAGCGGGTCCACGGCCCCTTCGCGATCCTCAGCTCTGCAGGTCGTACACCGTCTGGCCGTCGACGGTGGTGGCGGTGAAGTTCGCCGTCACCCACTCCGTGATCTCCGACGAACCGCCGCCCGGGCCACCACCCCGGCCCCCTTCGATGAAGTACCTGACCTCACCGGCCGCCACGTACGCCTTGAACTCGTCCAACGTCGGCGCCGGGTCGGAGCCGCTCCAGCCGCCGATGCCGATCACCGCCTTGCCGCTCGCCAGCTCCAGCGACGCCGCGCTCTGCGAACCCGTCGTCGCCGCGGCCCACTTGGTCGTCGTCCGGGCCAGCAAGCTCCCGACCTCGCTCGACGAGTCGTCGAAGCCGCCGAAGCCGCCCATCGCGCTCGACGTCGGCCCGGAGTTCGGGATCGACCCCGTGTGCGCCACCGACGCCGTCTCGACGCCGTAAGCCGCGGAGGACACGCCGATCGTCAGGACCACCGCCGCCGCCACGACGGGCACCACCCGGCGCGCGGCAGGCACGCCCATCACCAGCACCGTGCCCACCAGCACGCCGAGCAGCGCGACGATCCAGCGCAGCGCCGGGAACCACTCGGGCGTCCGGTCGAGCAGGATGAACGACCACACCGCCGTCGCCACGACCATCCCGGCCAGCGCGGCCCGCGGCGCGAGGTGCGCCCGGCCCTGCCACAGCGCGTGGCCCGAAATCGCCACCAGCGCGGCGATCGCCGGGGCCAGCGCGACCGCGTAGTACGGGTGCACGGTGCCGCTCATGAAGCTGAACACCGCCGCCGTGACGACCAGCCAGCCGCCCCACAGCACCAGTGCCGCGCGGGTCCGGTCCGTGCGCGGCGCGCGGCGCGTGAACCACAGCCCGGCGACCAGCCCGATCAGCGCGGCCGGCAGCAGCCAGGAGACCTCCGTGCCGAAGCTGGCGCCGAACATCCGGAACAGGCCCGTCGAACCGCCGAACCCGGTGTTGCCGCCCAAGCCGCCGCCACCCATGCCGCCGCCGTTGCCCTCGCCGCCGAAGATGCGGCCCAACCCGTTGTAGCCCAACGCTAGTTCGAGCAGACTGTCCCCTTCGGACCCGCCGATGTACGGCCGTGCCGACGCCGGCCACAGGTCCACCAGCGCGATGAACCAGCCCGCCGAGACGACCAGCGCGACGACCGCGCCGCCGAGGTGCAGCAACCGCTTTCCCGGCGACGTCGGCGCCGCGATCAGGTACGCCAGGCCGAATGCCGGCAGCACCAGGAACGCCTGCATCATCTTCGTCAGGAAGCCGAACCCGATCGCGACCCCGGCCAGCGCCAGCCACCGCGGGCTCGCCTTTTCCGTGGCGCGCACGACGAAGTAGGCGCCCGCGACCATCAGCAGCACGAGCAGCGCGTCGGGGTTGTTGAAGCGGAACATCAGCGCCGCGACCGGCGTCACCGCCAGCATCGCGCCGGCCAGCAGGCCGGCGACCGGGCCCGAAGTCCGCTTCACCGTCAAGTAGAGGATCCCGACGGAGGCGACGCCCATCAGCGCCTGCGGCGCCAGCACGGTGAAGCTCGAGAACCCGAAGATCCGGGCGAACGCCGTGCCGACCCAGAGCGCCGCG
This sequence comes from Streptomyces sp. MN03-5084-2B, assembly GCA_033793495.1. GTDB lineage: Bacteria > Actinomycetota > Actinomycetes > Mycobacteriales > Pseudonocardiaceae > Amycolatopsis. The sequence continues at coordinate 110,508 of JARAWT010000005.1, forward strand.
GGCGGCTTGTCGACGGTCAGCACGTTCCCGGAGTCCAGCGAGCCGAACAGCCACGCCTTCCAGCTCTGCGTCCCGGACTGGACGGCCGCGGCGTAGAAGGAGTTGCCGTAGCCGGACGCGGTGAGGTTCCAGAAGTACAGCACCGCGGTCGCGGCCAGCAGGCCGAACACCGCCGGACGGACCCAGCGCGGCGGTGCGTGGGCGCCGGTTTCCTTGCGGTGCCGGGGTTCGGAAACCGGGGCGGGCAGGACGGCGGTCATCAGTACTCCTTCGGGGTGGTGGCCTGCCGGCGCGGGTTGAACACCCAGCCGCGCAGGAGCAGGAAGCGGAGCACCGTGGCGGCGAGGTTCGCCAGCACCAGCACGGTGAGCTCCAGGACGAGGCCGGGGGTGGTGGACCCGTTGAGCAGGGCCAGCGATCCGCTGGTCAGCGCGAGCCCGAGGCCGAACACGAGCAGGCCTTCGAACTGGTGCCGCCCGGCACCGGCGCGGCCGCGGATGCCGAACGTGAGCCGCCGGTTCAGCGCGGTGTTCCCGATCGCCGTCACCAGCAGCGCGGCGAAGTTCGCCGGCTGCGCGCCGACGACCGTGCGCAGCAGGAGGAACAGCACGAGGTAGGCGAGCGTGCTGCTGACGCCGATCGCGGCGAACCGCACCAGCTGCGTCACCAGCCGCGGCGGCACCCCCGGCGCGTCGACGCCGATCGGCTGCCTGCCGAGCTGCTCGCGCAGCCGGCTGACCGGGATCTCCCCGGTGAAGGTGGCCTTGGTGACGCGGGCGATGCCCTTGAGGTCCTCGGTGGCCGTCCGGACGATGTTGACCGACGAGTCCGGGTCGTCGACCCAGTCGACGGGCACCTCGTGGATCCGCAGCCCGGCGCGCTGGGCCAGCACGAGCAGCTCGGTGTCGAAGAACCAGCCGGTGTCCACGACGTGCGGCAGCAGCTCGCGGGCGACGTCGGCGCGGATGGCCTTGAAGCCGCACTGCGCGTCGCTGAACTTCGCGGCGAGCGTCGAGCGGAGGATCAGGTTGTAGCAGCGGGAAATGAACTCGCGCTTCGGGCCACGCACCACTCGCGCCCCCCGGGCGAGCCTGCTGCCGATGGCGAGATCCGAGTGCCCGGACAACAGCGGCGCGACGAGCGGCCCGAGCGCGGCGAGATCGGTGGAGAGATCGACGTCCATGTAGGCGAGCACGGCGGCGTCGGAGGCCCGCCACACGGCGTTGAGCGCGCGGCCACGGCCCTTTTCGCCGAGGTGGCGGACGGCGACTTCGGGGAACTCCCTGGCGAGTCTTTCGGCCACCTGCAGCGTCGCGTCGGTGCTCGCGTTGTCGGCGACGGTGATCCGGTACGGGTAGGAGACGTGCTCGGCCAGGTGCGCGTGCAGCCGCCGGATGCACGGTTCGAGGTCGGTCTCTTCGTTGTGGACCGGGATGACGACGTCGAGAACGGGCCGCGGGCCGGCCAGGTCGACCGGCACGGTCCCGGGCCGCGATGCGGGGGCGGTGGCTGTCATGCCCCCACGTTCGCGGCTGCCGCTTTGGTGATCGTGTGTTCTCTCTGTGCGGTTCCTGTGCGATGCCCGGCTCGCGGCCGGGCACCGCACTCAGCTGTGCACCCGCAGCGGCACCACGTTGCTCGGCAGCGAACCGCGACCCGGTTCCCGCTTCGGGGCCGTCGGGCTGATCGTCAGCGTCACCAGGCTCGCGTACGTCGGGTGGCGGTCGACGTACACCTCGGGGACCGCGCAGGCGGCCGCCAGTACCGTGCGGTGGCGGTGCAGGTGCTCGAACGCCTCGCGGCCGAACAGCGACACCACGATGTCCCCGCCGCGGGGACGGCTCCACAGGATCGCCGGGAGGCGGCCGCCGGGCAGGCGCAGGTGGGGGAACACCGCCCGCAGCCGGTGCTGCAGCCGGATCGCGTGGATCCGGGCCCGGACCTGGCGGCGGCGCAGCAGCGCCACACCGAGCGCGGCGGCGAGGACCGCCGACGCCCACAGCGGGCCGGCCCACAGGGCGAAGGTCACCAGCCCGTAGGGGAGGAGCGTCACGGCCAGGATTTCCCACCGCCAGTGGTAGATCCGCATCGGGAAGGCCGGGGACGTGCTGGTCATTTCCGTGCTCCTTTCGGTCGGCCGGCGGCGGAGGAGGCCGCCGAGGTGGTGCAAGAGACGTCCGGCACCGGCGGCCAGCACGAGGGCGGCGACGATGACCGGCCCGGACGTCATGTCGGGATCCGCGTCTTCGGGGTGGGCTCGGGTTTCACGTCGCGGTCGCGGCCGAGCTGCCAGGTCCAGCGCCAGCCGGCCCAGATCGCGACGGCGGAGCCCACCAGGACGAGGACGAAGGCCTGCCCCACCAGCCCTTCGAGCGGGGCGAGGCGCAGCAGCACCAGCAGCGCCCAGAGCTGCGATGCGGTGAAAGGGATGACGAGACCGGCCGCGTAGACGCCGCGGCGCCAGCGGCTGCGGCCCGGTGGAGTGGTGTAGGGGTCCATGAAAGCCCTCCTCTGCCCTGGATCCAGAAAACCTCCGGCGCACCGATTCGTTTGTGTCAGCTGACACAGAACGCGGAAATCAGTTCGCCAGTCGTCGAAGTTCGGCCATGCGGTGGATCGTCACCTGTCTTCTGCCGGTGCTGATCACCCCTCGGCGGCGCAGGTCGCGCGTCGCGCGCGCCCACGACTCCCGCGAGATCGCCGCGGTCATCGCCAGTTCGGCCTGGGTGGCCGGGACCGCGATCCGGATGTCGTCCCCGCGCGGCACCCCGTGCTGGATGGCCAGCTGCATCAGCTGCGCCGCCACCCGCCGAGCCGTGGCCCCGCCGCCGACGTCCAGCCACTGCGTGCCGAGGGACCGCAGCCGGGTCGAGAGCACGACCACCAGCGCCCAGGAGATCCGCGACCGCGTCCGGCACAGCGAGGTGAACCGGTCGCCCGGGATCTCGAGCACGTCGAGGTCGTCCAGCGCCTCGACGGTCGCCGAGCGCGGCAGGGCGTCGATCGCGGCGAGCTCTCCGATGACGTCACCGGCACCCCGCACCCCGGCGACGACCTCGCGCCCGTCCGGCGTGCCGTGGACGATCCGCACGTGCCCGGACAGCAGCACCAGCACGACGCTGGAGAGGTCGCCTTCCCGGCACACGGTCTGCCCGCGCCGGTAGGAGCGCCGCGTGGCGGCTTCCACCACCTTGCGGCGATCGGCCGGGGCCAGTTCGGCCCAGAAGCCCGTCGGTTCCACTGTCCCCACCTCGCTTCGCGCTATGCGGTCATGTCCTCCTGGCCCCGGGTGGCTTCGGGGGTGTGGATCCACCCGCGGAGCCGCTGGTTGCCGACTTTGATCGGCACCGTCTGGAAGTACGTGGTGTGGTCGATCCCCGGGTAGCCGTGCCGGACGACCGAGCGGTGCATCTCCGGCGAAATGACGAGCACGAGCGGACCGGCCGTGATACTCAGCTGCCGCCGCAGCTCCCGCGCGTCGACGAACCGGCAGACGATGTCGACGTCCTCGCCGTACGGGCCCCGGCTGTCGTAGTGCACCTCACCGGCGTGCACGGCGACCCGGAGCCGGAAGGCGAGCTCGGGATGGCTTTCGGCGTGCTTTTCCAGCAGCTCGGCCAGGGTCGGGACGACGGTGGTGAGCAGCACCGGCTTCGGTGCCTGGTCGACGGGCCGGACCAGGCACAGCGCACCGTCACCCCGGTCGACGAAGCCGTCGCGGAACTTCTTGGTGATCCCCCCGGCCAGGAAGGCCTCGTCCAGCAGCTCGAACAGGACGGTGCGGAGCTGGGCCCTCGCCGGGTTCGTCCGCGTCGTCGAGCCTTCGATGTCGACCGCCACCATGGCCCGGTGGAGGGGCACGTGTTGCGCTGGAGTACTCATGGCCTGCTCCTGCCTTCAGGTCAAAACTGAAGTTCAGTCAAGGAGACTGTAAGGCGTGAAGTACCCCGGATCAACTGAGATGAATCGGTGTTATCTGTTCGGTGCGAGGACGTTCCAAGTCCCGTAACGTTTCAGTCCCAGGTTCGGTGGGGTGACCATCGAGCTTCTAGTGACGGGGAGTAGTATCGGTGCCCTCATCGGGAGTACTGAAATTTCCTGAAGGGCGGCCCGAGTCGTGTCCCCAGTCCAGCAGTCACGGCCTGCGCTTGCCCGCCGCCTGCGCGCGTTGCGCGAGTCGTTGTGGCCGGATGTCGGGATCACCCAAACCCAGCTCGGCCAGGCGCTCGGCGGTACCAAGCCTCTCAGCATCTCGCTGATCTCGTCGTGGGAGAACACCGACAAGCCCGTCACGCCGCCGGTCAAGCGGCTCGAGGCCTACGCGACGCTGTTCGCGACCCGGCGGTCGTTGGACGGCGGCACGCTTCGGCTCTTCCCGGTCCACGAACTGACGGACGGGGAGCGGACGCGGCGCAAGGAGCTACTGGAGGAGCTGCTGTGGCTGCGTGAAGGCCGGAACCTCGGCACGTCGAAGTCGGTGGCGGAAATCTGGACGTTCGAAGAGGGCCAGAACATCACGATCGTCTGCGCCCGGCTACCCGAGCAGTACCGGCGGCACCTGTCCTATGCGGACCCGGAGAGCGCCGACTTCGTCTCGCTGTACACCTACGCCGACCCGGATGCGCTGATCGAGCTGTTCGGGCACATCCGCTCGCGCAACCCCGACAACAACGTCAAGTTCTGCACCAGCGAGGAGCTGACGGCCGACGACTACACGAGCCATCTCGTCCTGCTCGGCGGGGTGGACTGGAACTCGGTGACCCGGGACGTGATCGAGCGGGTGGACCTCCCGGTGGAGCAGGTCGGCCGGGAGGTCGACGCCGAGCACGGTGGATTCCGGGTACAGCAGGACGGACGTCCCAGATTGTTCGAACCCACGCTCGACCGGCGGGAACACCTCCTGGAGGACGTCGCCCACTTCTACCGCGGCGAAAGTCCGTTCAACCGAAAGCGCACTGTGACCGTGTGCAATGGTATGTACGGTCGTGGCACCCTCGGAGCGGTTCGGGCGCTGACGGACGCGCGTTTCCGGGACCGTAACACCGCGTACGTGCACGAGCGGTTCGGCGATGTGGAATCCTTCAGCATCATCAGCCGCGTGCCTGTCGTCGGGGGACAGGGGCTGACCCCCGACTGGACCCTCGAGGAGAACCGGTTGCACGAGTGGCCCGAGGCTGCCGAGTGAACCCCCGGCAGCACGAGTCGCACCAGGACCTCCTGGCGCACTTCGACACCCAGGACATCTCCGGCGCGGCCATGGACGCGATCATCGTGCCCACCGGACGTCCGGCCGCCTACCTGCGGCAGGCCATCGCCGTGGCCAAGGAACGCGACGTCTTCCTCCTGCTGCTGTGCAGCCTCCGGTCCACCGCGTCCGCCGCGGCGCTCGAGGCGAAGAACGCCGGAGTCCGCGCGCTCGCCATCGACACCGATCTGCTGAACCCGGGGCTCGTGCCCACGTTCGCCACGGACGAGATCCTGCGCTTCACCCGGTTCCGGCGGCAGACCGACACGAGCTACAAGCGCAACTTGGGCCTGCTCATCGCGGTGCTCGCCGGCTGGAAGCGGATCCTCTTCCTCGACGACGACATCGAGCTGCCGAACCCCGCGGACCTCGGCGTCGCGGCCGGCCTGCTCGGCGAATACCCGGTGGTCGGGCTGGCCAACGCGGGCATGCCGGACAACTCCGTCGTCTGCCACGCGATCCGGGACGCCGGGCAGAAGCAGGACACCTTCATCGGCGGCGGCGCGCTCGCGGTCGGCGAAGCCGCGTTCAGCTCGTTCTTCCCGAACATCTACAACGAAGACTGGTTCTTCCTGCTGGACGGCATGAAACTGCGGCCGTCGGCGACCACGGGCATGGCGATCCAGAAGCCCTACGACCCCTACCGGGACGCCCGCCGCGCCCGCGGCGAGGAACTGGGCGACACCCTTGCCGAAGGCGTGTTCGGGCTGTTCGACAACCACCTCGGGCTGGCGCAGGCCACCAAGGCGTACTGGCGGGACTTCCTCGCCGACCGCCGCCGGATCATCCGGGACACGATCAAGCTGGTGCAGAAGTCGCCGATCGAGGCGGCCCAGCAGGCGCGGATGGTCGACGCGCTCAAGGCCGCGATCGGCCGCAGCGAGCTGATCACGCCGGAACTCTGCCTGCGGTACCTCCGTGCGTGGCAGCAGGACTGCGTGCACTGGCGGCAGCGGATCACCGACCTCCGGCGCGATCACCGCGGCGGTTCGGGTGTCGGGCACGCCGTCGAAGCGCTGGGCATCCCGCTGCTGGCTCAGGCCGGGGTCGACGTACCGGTCAGCACGCGTGCGGAGCGGCGACGGGAGCTGCCTCGGTCCGTGGCGCCGGTGTGACCGGCACCAGGTCCTTGACCAGCACGTAGCACTCTTCCGCCTCGACCAGCACGGTGCCGTCCGGCTCGGTCGTCCGCGCGTAGCAGGTCACCTCGCCGAAGCCCCAGTCCCGGTAGTGGAGCTTCTTGTACAGGCGGGCGGCGTCGTGGTTGTCGGTCCGGACCGCGAGCGCGACCCGGTGGCACCCCTTCTCGAGGAGCCGTTGCTCGGCCGCGCCGACCAGCGCCGTGCCGACGCCGAGCCGGCGCAGGTCCCGGTGGACCTCGAGGTGCGTGATGAGCGGGACGCCGGGCAGGTGTTCGCGGATGGGCTGTTCCTCGGCTTCTTCGAGCCACAGGTAGACGGCGCCCGCGGGCCGGAGACCCAGCCTGCCCAGGAACAGCTCACCTCGGTGATTCCGCTGTCGTTCGAAGCGATCGAAGATGAATTCGCGGTCACCGAGCGCGGTGGCGAACGATTCGAGGTCTGCCGAATGGGCCGGCCGTACGTGAGGCTCGGTCATCAGCAGGAACTCCTGTTCGCCTGGGCACCACCAGTGTGCCGGAGTGAGCCGGTTCTTGACCAGGTTGCCCGGGCCCGGACCGGCGTCACACCCTGCTTTCGTCGTGTCTCACACGGTCGCAGTCAGGTCGTACACCGTTACGCCGTCCACTGTGGAGGCCTGGTAGTGCTCCGCCACCCATTCGGCGATCTGCCGGGCCGCGTCCGAACCGCTGTTGCCCTGCATGGACATGCCTTCGCCCAGGAAGTAGTGGATCTGCCCCTTCGCCACGTACTGCTGGAACTGCGCCAGGGTCGGGTACGGGTCCGTTCCGTTGAACCCGCCCACCGCCATCACCGGGGCGCCGCTCGCCAGCTGGTAGCCCGCCGCCGCGTTCGACAGCACCGTTGCCGCCGTCCAGGTGTAGTGCGCGGCGTCCTTCTGGAGCAATGCGGTGAGCGAGGCGCCCGGCAACGTCGTCGAAAGCAGCGAACCCGGGCCGCCACCACGCCCGCCGAAGCCGCCGGGTCCGCCGAAGCCACGGCCGCCGAAGCCGGACGACGGGCCCGCCGACGGGATTGCGCCGCTGTGGGGCGTCGCCGCCGTCGCCAGCGTGTACGCGCCCGTGCCGGACAGCAGGACGACCAGCGCGAAGGCCGCCACGACCGAAGCCGCGCCGCGGGTCAGGTGCGTGGCGAAGAACAGGGCCACCGCCGCCAGCAGGCCGCCCACCAGCACCGTCGGGGCCAGCCACGGCTGCCACGACGAACCCAGCAGCAGGTACGCCGTCAGCGCCGTCACCGCGACGCCGCCGCTGAGCAGGCCGGAGGCCGCCGGGTGGGCGCGCAGGCGCCAGAGCTGGACCGCCGCCGTACCGACCAGCGCCGCCACCGCCGGCGCCAGCGCCACGGTGTAGTACGGGTGGATGATGCCGCCCATGTAGCTGAAGACCAGCGCCGTCACCACCAGCCAGCCGCCCCACAGCAGCAGGGATGCCCGGGACGCGTCCGTGCGCGGGGCCCGGCGGGTGAACCACAGCCCCGCCCCCAGCGCCAGCACCGCCGCCGGCAGCAGCCAGGCGATGCCGCCCGCCATCTCGCTGCCGAACAGCCTGGTCGGGCCCGTCGAACCCCAGCCGCGGCCGGCGCCGCCGCCGACGCTGCCCACCTCGTCGCCGGTGATGCGGCCGAAACCGTTGTAGCCGAAGATCAATTCCCACAGCGAATTCGCCTGTGAGCCGCCGATGTACGGCCGCGAAGCCGCCGGCCAGAGGGCGACGACCACCAGGTACCAGCCCGCCGCCACCAGCACGGAAACCAGTGCGCCGAGCAGGTGCAGCAGCCGCCTGCCGAGCGGCACCGGGGCGGCGACGAGGTAGGCGACGGCGAACGCGGGCAGCACCAGGAACGCCTGCAGCATCTTCGCCAGGAAGCCGAAGCCGACCGCGACCCCGGCCAGCGCCAGCCAGCGCGGGCTCGCCTTCTCGACGGCGCGCACCACGCAGTACGCCCCCGCCACCAGCAACAGCACCAGGAGGGCGTCCGGGTTGTTGAACCGGAACATCAGCGCCGCGGCCGGCGTCAGGGCCAGCACCAGGCCCGCGACCAGCCCGGCCGCCGGGCCGGACGTGCGGCGGACCGTCGCGTGCAGCAGCCAGACCGAGCCCACGCCCATCAGCGCCTGCGGGACCAGGATGCTCCACGCGTTGACGCCGAACAGCCGCGCGGACAGGCCCATCACCCACAGCGCGGCCGGGGTCTTGTCGACGGTGATCGCGTTGGCCGCGTCGCTGGAGCCGAAGAACAGCGCCTTCCAGCTCTGCGAACCCGCCTGCGCGGCCGCCGAGTAGAAGGCGTTGGCCCAGCCGGAGGCGCCGAGGCCCCACAGGTAGAGCACGGCCGTCCCGAGCAGGAGGACGGCCAACGCGGGGCGGTGCCACGACGGGCGAGCGGGTATCGAAGGGGAGAGAACAGGTTCGCGGGATGCGACAACGGTCATGTGCTCAGCTTCCGGTCTCCAGCTGGGGTCGCGTTGTGCCGACGCTGTGCACGCGCTGTGCGGGCACGGCCACGGGGAGGCGGACCGCGAACTCCGTCCGGCCGGGCCGGCTGTGCACCTCGATCGTGCCGTGGTGGGCGACGACGACGGCGGACGCGATCGCCATCCCCAGCCCGGTGCTGCCGGCCTGGCGGGAGCGCGACGAGTCGCCGCGGGCGAACCGCTCGAAGACGTCCGGGAGCAGGTCCGGCGCGATGCCGGGGCCGTCGTCGGTCACCGTGAGCACGGCGTTGCCGTCGATCGAGCGGGTCAGCGCCGTCACCACCGTGGTGCCCGGCGGGGTGTGCGTGCGCGCGTTGGCCAGCAGGTTCGCCAGCACCTGGTGCAGGCGCTGGACGTCGCCGAACACGAGCACCGGGGCCGGCGGCAGCTCCAGCAGCCACCGGTGGCCGCGTCCGGCGACCCGGGCGTCCCCGACGGCGTCGGCCACCAGCCGCGTGAGGTCGACGTCGCGCTCGTCCAGGGGACGGCCCCCGTCGAGCCGGGCGAGCAGCAGCAGGTCCTCGACCAGCGCCGTCATCCGGACGGCCTCCGACTGGATCCGGCTCATCGAGTGGGCGACGTCCGGCGGCACCAGCGCGCTGCCGCGGGCGGCCAGCTCGGCGTACCCGCGGATCGCGGCCAGCGGCGTGCGCAGCTCGTGGCTGGCGTCGGCGACGAACTGCCGGACCCGGATTTCGCTGTCGTGCCGCGCTTCGAGGGCCTGGGCGACGTGGCCGAGCATGAGGTTCAGCGCCGAGCCGACCTGGCCGACCTCGGTGCGCGGGTCGGTGTCGCCCTCCGGGACGCGGATGGACAGCGCCACCTGGCCGCGGTCGAGGGGCAGCTCGGTGACGCGTCCGGCGGTGGCCGCGACGCGGTCGAGCGGACGCAGGGTGCGGCGGACCGCGAACGCGCCGAGGAAGGCCGCGCCGAGCACGCCCGCGGCGGCCACGCCGAACAGGATGAGCCCGACGGTGAGCAGCGTGTCGTTGACCGGCTTCATCGGCAGGCCGGTGACCACGACGTCGGACGTCCCCACGACCGGCAGCGCCATCAGCCGGTACTCGCCGAGGTCGTCGAAGGACAGGGTGTGCGGTTTGCCGTCCGTGGGCACCGACAGCATGAGGTCCTGCTGGCCGGCGGTCAGCTCGAGGCGGCCGCCGTGCTCGGAGATGCTGTCGTCGCGGACGAGCCGCCGGCCCGAGAAGGTGGCGCTCACCGTGCCGACGTTCTGCCCGAGCGGGTGCTGGCCCAGGTTCTGCGGCGGTGGCCCGCCACCCGGCGGGCGGATGGTGCTCGCGAACACCAGCGAACGGGTCGCCGCGGCCGAGAGCTGCTGGTCGATCTGGCGGGTGAGGAACAGGTCGAGCGCGAACTCGCTGACCACGCCGACGATCAGGCACACCACGGTGAGCAGCACGACCACCGAGCCGGTCAGTTTCGCGCGCAGCGAAAGCCGGCCCCGGTGGGGACGAGGCGGGACGGTTCGCGCGGCCATGGATCCAGCGTCGGTCCGCGCGGTGTGTGCTGGTTGTGCGCTGCCTGTGAAGCGGCTGTGCGGTGACCGGCCCGTTGCGAGATGTCCGGTTCCCGGTCACAGGAACGGCTGACGGCGGGCACAGTCGGTGCACAGCGAGCGGCTCCACCGTGGACGGCACCGAAGGATCACGTTGAGGAGCACCACATGACCACACCGCAGGCACCGTCCACTCCGGACCACACGTGGGGCGCGACGCCCGCGCCCACCCCGAAGCAGTCCTGGTCGCCGGGCCGGAAGATCGCGGCGGGCGCCGTCGCGGCGGTGATCGTGGCCGGCGGGGGAGCGGCGGTCTGGGCCGCGTCGTCGTCGGCGGCCACCGACACCCAGGCCGGACCGGGCGGCATGACGGGCGGCCCCGGCGGGATGCCGGGCCGCGGCCTGGGCACGGCCCTGCACGGCGAATACGTGTCGTCCGACGGCAACGGCGGCTACGTCACGAAGATCATGCAGACCGGCGAGGTGACGGAGCTGAGCGCGACGTCCCTGACCGCGAAGAGCGAGGACGGCTTCTCGAAGACGTACACGGTCACGTCGGAACAGGCGACGGGCCTGGCGACCGGCGACACGGTCACGGTGGTGGCCACGGAATCCGGTAGCACGGCGACCGCGACGTCGGTGACGGACGGCGAGTCGGGCGGCCAGGGCCAGGCGCCGGGCGGCGGCCAGGGAACACCGCCCTCGGGAGCCCCCACCCGGACCGGCTGACCGGCGTCGGTGAGCGACGCCCGGATGTCATGAACGACTCTTTCATGACATCCGGGCCGGTGGTCCCGGAGGTCAGCGGCGGTCGTAGTCGACCGCGACCTCCGGGGTCGTCGCGCGGGAGCGGCACGTCAGGATCCGGCCCGCCGCGACGTCGTCCTCCGTCAGCGCGTACCGGACGTCCATGTCCACCTGGCCGTGCAGCAGCGTGGCCCGGCACGTGCCGCACGCCCCGCCCGTGCACGAGTACGGCACCTCGTACCCCGCCCGCAACGCCGCGTCCAGGATCGTCTCCCCGGCTTCGGCCGTGACGCACGTCGTCGTTCCGCACAGCGTCAGCGCCACCTGCGCCGGCGTGCCCGCCGGGTCGCGCAGGGGCGCCGCGCCGCGGAAGAGCTCGAAGTGGACGTTCTCCTCCGGGACGTCCGCGTCGGCCAGGGTGCGGCGGGCCAGGTCCAGCAGGCCGCGCGGCCCGCACAGGAACCACTCGTCGACCTTCGCCGGGTGCAGCCGGTTCTGCAGCAGCGCGCGCAGGCGCGTCCCGTCGAGCCGCCCGCGCTGGTAGCGCTCGTGGGAGATGGCGAGCGCCTCGCCGATCGCGTCGAAGTGCCGCGGCCGGTGCACGTGCAGGTCCGGGTCGCGTTCGTCCGTGCGGTAGTGGACGACGTGCAACCGGCCGCCGAACCCTTCGGCGAGCGCAGTCAGTTCGGCGGCGAACAACGTCGTCGTGCCCGAAGTGTTGACGTACAGCAGCGTCGCCCGGCTGTGTGGTTCCGCGGTGAGCGTGCTGACCAGGATGGACAGCACCGGCGTGATGCCGCTGCCCGCGGCCAGCGCCACGTAGTGCGCGGTCCGCGCCGGATCCGGGGTGAGCGTGAACGCCCCGGACGGCGGCAGGACGTCGAGGTGGTCGCCCGCGGCCAGGGTGGTGGTCGCGAAGCCGGAGAACGCCCCGCCGGGCCGCCGCTTCACCGCGATCCGCAGCTCGCCCGAGTCCGCCGGCGCGCAGATCGAGTACGTCCGCCGCACGGACTGCCCGTCGACCACCGCGCGGACCGCCACGTGCTGGCCCGGCGAGAACCGGAACTCCGGCGCCAGCCGCGGCGGGACGTCGAAGGTGATCGCGACGGCGTCCGCGGTCAGCGGCCGGACCTCCCGCACCCGCAGCCGGTGGAACCGGCTCGGGCACGGCGGCGGCTCGGGGCCGGGCTCGTGGTCGCCGAGGTCGTCGGCCAGCCGCCGCCAGGCGCGGTACTCCGCCGGCGTCAGCTCCCGGCCCCACGCGGTGATGATCGGGACGTCGCGGGCGAGGTAGGCGTCCCGGTTGTCCCGCCACGCCCGCAGGTAGCGGTAGAACGGCACGGCGGGGTGGAGGTGGTGCACCAGGTGGTAGTTCTGGAACAGCATCATCGGTGTCATCAGCCACTCCAGCCCCACCCGCACCCGCGTGGTGCCGAACTTGTCGCGCGGGTTCGCGGCGGGGAGGCCGTGGTGCGGCAGCCAGTCGAACCACCACGCCAGCACGGCCAGCCCGATCCGCTGCGGCAGCAGGTACCCCAGCAGCAGTGCCCGGCCGTGGCCGCAGGCGACCAGCATCGCGACCGCGACGAACGCCAGCGACAGCAGCACGATCGCCTCGGCCCGCTCCGGAGCCGGGCGGGTGCGCACGCGCGCGGTGTAGAAGCGGGCGTACCAGAAGTCGATGGTGAGCCAGCGGAACGGAAGCGACCACCAGGCTCCCTGAGACGTCCAGGCATCGGGATCCGTGTGGGAGTCCGCATTCGTGTTCCGGTGGTGTTCACTGTGGATGAACCGGAGCAGTGGGAACGACGCGTACGCCGCGACGAACGGCATCGCCAGCCGGCCGAGCACCTCGTTGACCCATGTCAGCTTTCCTGCGGCGTGGTGGGCGGATTCGTGCACCACGGTGAACATCGTGAAGGTGACGATCGCGTGCAGTGGCACGGTGTACACCGGCGGCGCGATCCCGGCCAGCAGCAGCCAGGTCGCGGTGGCCCACAGCGCGGCGCCGCCGAAGAACAACAGGAGCGTCGGCACCGACACGCGGGGCAACGGGATGCGGGGCGAGGGCACCGAGCGGGGGACCGGAGCGTCGGCCGCCGGTACGCTCCCGGACGCGCGGGAATCACGCGGCGGGGTATCGACGACGGGCATCGAGCGGTCTCCTCGGTCGAGAAGCTCCTGGCGAGGCGGGAGTCACCGTAGACAACCCGCGGAGGTTTGTAAACGTCGCGCCACGCTTCGAAAAAAGGTCCCGGCCAGCCGAACGCAAGCGGTGGGTAAGCTGCCCATGTGAAGGCTGTCACCCATCCCGCCCCGGTACGCACCCGGGATCGGCTGCTGGACGCGGCCGCCGCCCTGATCGCCGGCGACGGCTGGGCCGCGGTGACGATGGGCAAGCTGGCCGCGCACGTCGGCGTCAGCAGGCAGACCGTCTACAACGAACTCGGCTCCAAGGCCGAGCTGGCCGAAGCTCTGGTGCTGCGCGAAACCGAGCGCTTCGCCGCCCGGATGACCGAGGTCGCCGCCGCCCACCCCGGCCGTCCCGTCGACGGCGTCACCGCGGCGTTCTGCCAGACCCTCGAAGCCGCCAAGGCCAACCCGCTGATCGTCGTCGCGCTCGGCTGCCCGAAGGGCGGCGGCGAAGACTTCCTCCCGCTGCTGACCACCCGGCCCGAGGGCGTGCTCGAGCGCTCGGTCGACACCGTCGCGGCGCAGTTCGCCCGGAGCTACCCGGAGGCCGGGCTGACCCTCTCGGAGTGGACGGTCGCGGTCGAGGCGGTCGTCCGGCTGCTGCTCTCCCACCTCGTGCAGCCCAGCGGGTCGGTGGCGCACGCGAGCGGCCAGATGCGCTGGGTGATCGGCCGGATGCTGGGCGCCTGACCGCGCAGGTGGCCCCCGGCCCGGTGGCGGAGGCCACTGGCCTAGACTCGGACGTCCCGGCCTGCAGGTGAGGCGGGGCCATTTCCGCAGGATTGTCCACCACAATCGTTACCGCTCGAGGAGAAGACCTTGAAGAGCACCGTCGAGCAGCTGAGCCCGACGCGAGTCAAGATCAATGTCGAGGTGCCGTTCGACGAGCTCAAGCCGAACTTCGACCGCGCCTACCGCAAGATCGCCCAGCAGGTGCGCATCCCGGGCTTCCGGCCCGGCAAGGCGCCCGCTCGCGTCCTGGAAAGCCGGATCGGGCGCGGCCCGGTGCTCGACGAGGTCGTCAACGAGGCCATTCCGGCCAAGTACATCGAGGCCGTCCGCGCCAACGAGGTCCGCACGCTCGGCAACCCCGAGTTCGACGTGACCAAGCTCGAGGACCGCGACGTGCTCGAGTTCACCGCCGAGGTCGACGTGCGCCCGGAGATCGAGCTGCCCGACCTGGACGGCTTCGCGATCACCGTCGACGACGTCGAGCTGACCGACGCCGAGGTCGACGAGCAGCTCGACGAGCTGCGCGCCCGCTTCGGCACGCTGACCGGCGTCGAGCGCCCGGCCGAGACCGGCGACTTCGTCTCGATCGACCTGTCCGCCACCGTCGACGGCGAGACCGTCGAGGAGGCGAGCACCAGCGGGCTGTCCTACGAGATCGGCTCCGGCCAGCTCGTCGACGGCATCGACGAGGCGATCGTCGGCGCGAGCGCCGGCGAGACCAAGACGTTCACCACCCAGCTCGTCGCCGGGGAGCACGCCGGCAAGGACGCCGAGGTGACCGTGACCGTCCAGTCGGTCAAGACGCGCGAGCTGCCCGAGGCCGACGACGAGTTCGCTCAGATGGCCAGTGAGTTCGACACGATCGACGAGCTCAAGAACGACCTGCGCGAGCGGCTCGGCCGCGTCAAGAAGATGCAGCAGGGCGTCCAGGCCCGCGACAAGGTGCTCGACGAGCTCCTGGAGCGCACCGAGGTGCCGATCCCGGAGAAGGTCCTCGACAGCGAGATCGAGAACCGCAAGCACGACGCGATCCACCCGTTCGACCACGACGAGGCCCAGTTCGCCAAGGCCCTCGAGGCCGAGGGCCGCACGCTGGAAGAGTTCGACGCGGAGACCCGCACCGAGTCGGAGAAGGCCGTCCGCACGCAGCTGCTGCTGGACACCATCGCCGACAAGGAAGAGGTCTCGGTCAACGACGGCGAGCTCACCGAGCGGATCATCTACCAGGCCCAGCGCTTCGGGATCAGCCCGGACGAGTACGTCCAGCGCGCCCAGCAGTCCGGCCAGCTGACCGCGATCTACGCCGACGTGCGCCGCGGCAAGGCCCTCGCCTCGGTCGTCCGCAAGGCGACCGTGACCGACGGTTCCGGTGCCGAGGTCGACCTCTCGGAGCTGTTCGGCTCCGACGAGCCGGCAACCGAGGAGACGCAGGTCACCGACGAGACGGCGAAGACTCCGGCGGAGTGAAGCTGTGAGCGAACTTGGGCGGTGTCAGGCATTCTGCACCGCCCAAGTTCGTTAGGGTCGGATACAAGATCTCAAGCATCTGAAACGACAGCGGCGGCCGTCAGCACCGGGCCGCTGCCGGCGAAAAGGCAGGCAGACGTGACGCAGCACACGCCCGAGGCGCGGACCGGCACCGCAGGGCTCACCCTCACCGACTCGGTGTTCGAGCGGTTGCTCCAGGAGCGCATCGTCGTCCTCGGTTCCGAGGTCAACGACGAGATCGCCAACCGGATCACCGCGCAGCTGTTGCTGCTCGACGCCGACGACGCCGAGTCCGACATCCGCTTCTACATCAACTCGCCGGGTGGTTCGGTCACCGCCGGGTTCGCGATCTACGACACCATGCAGCTGATCCGCCCGGACGTCGCGACCTACGCGATGGGCATGGCGGCCTCGATGGGGCAGTTCCTGCTCTCCTCGGGCACGCCGGGCAAGCGCTACGCGCTCCCGCACGCCCGCATCCTGATGCACCAGCCCTCGGCCGGTGTCGGCGGCACGGCGTCGGACATCGCGATCCAGGCGGACCTGTTCAACAAGTGGAAGCAGGAGCTGGCCCGGATCACCGCGGACCAGACCGGCCAGACGGTCGAGCAGATCATCAAGGACGGCGACCGCGACCGCTGGTTCACCGCGCAGGAGGCGAAGGACTACGGCTTCGTGGACCACGTCCTCACCGCCGACATCGCCCGTCCGGGCTCCCGCTGAGCGCGAAGCACCAAGGAGACTTTCGATGAGCAACTTCAGGCTCCCGGGTGACTTCCAGGGCCCGAGCATCCCCCAGTCGCGGTACATCCTGCCGTCGTACGTGGAGCGGACCAGCTACGGGGTCAAGGAGTCGAACCCGTACAACAAGCTGTACGAAGAGCGGGTCATCTTCCTCGGCGTGCAGGTGGACGACGCGTCGGCCAACGACGTGATGGCCCAGCTGCTGCACCTCGAGCACGAGGACCCGGACCGCGACATCCTGGTCTACATCAACTCGCCGGGTGGCTCGTTCACCTCGCTGATGGCGATCTACGACACCATGCAGTTCGTCCGCCCGGACATCCAGACGTACTGCCTCGGCCAGGCCGCTTCGGCCGCCGCGGTGCTGCTGTCGGCCGGCACGCCGGGCAAGCGCTACGCGCTGCCGAACTCCCGCGTGCTGATCCACCAGCCGGCCACCGAGGGCACCTACGGCCAGGTCTCCGACCTGGAGATCCAGGCCAACGAGATCCAGCGGGTGCGGCGCCAGATGGAGGTCATCCTGGCCAAGCACACGAACAAGGACCCGGACCAGATCCGGACCGACATCGAGCGCGACAAGATCCTGACGGCCGAGGAGGCCAAGGCGTACGGCATCATCGACGAGGTGCTGCCGTACCGTAAGGCGTCGGCTCTGTAGATCCGCCAGGCCGGTGTGTGTCGAGAAGACGACACACACCGGCATCCTGGTTTAGGGTCGTCCTCTGACGTGCTCCCGGAGCTCGTGGGTGTTCCCGCTCGCGGCATCGGACGGGTACCGTCAGTGGCAATGCGTGAGGCTACGCCCGGTCAGCGCGCCGGGGGGTCGCACCGTCGCAACACACGTCAGGCGCGAAAACTCGCGCCGGAGGGGACGAGGTCAACGGCCATGGCACGGATCGGTGACGGCGGAGACCTGCTGAAGTGTTCTTTCTGTGGGAAGAGCCAGAAGCAGGTGAAGAAGCTCATTGCCGGCCCCGGGGTCTACATCTGCGATGAGTGCATCGACCTCTGCAATGAGATCATCGAGGAGGAGCTGGCCGAGGCCGGCGACGTGAAGCTCGACGAGCTGCCCAAGCCCGCCGACATCCACGAGTTCCTCGAGCAGTACATCATCGGTCAGGAAGACGCCAAGCGAACGCTGGCAGTGGCGGTCTACAACCACTACAAGCGGATCCAGGCGGACGACAAGGCCGGGCCGAAGGACTCCAAGGAGGAGTCCGTCGAGCTCGCCAAGTCGAACATCCTGATGCTCGGCCCCACCGGGTGCGGCAAGACCTACCTGGCGCAGACGCTCGCGAAGCTGCTGAACGTGCCGTTCGCCATCGCGGACGCCACGGCGCTGACCGAGGCGGGCTACGTCGGCGAAGACGTCGAGAACATCCTGCTCAAGCTCATCCAGGCGGCGGACTACGACGTCAAGCGGGCCGAGACCGGGATCATCTACATCGACGAGGTCGACAAGATCGCCCGCAAGAGCGAGAACCCCTCGATCACCCGGGACGTCTCCGGCGAGGGCGTTCAGCAGGCGCTGCTGAAGATCCTCGAGGGCACCACCGCCTCGGTGCCGCCCCAGGGCGGCCGCAAGCACCCGCACCAGGAGTTCATCCAGATCGACACGACGAACGTACTGTTCATCGTGGCCGGCGCGTTCGCCGGGCTGGAGAAGATCATCAACGAGCGGGTCGGCAAGCGTGGCCTCGGCTTCGGCGCGGAGATCCGCACGAAGTCCGAGATCGAGGAGAGCGACGTGTTCTCCGACACCATGCCGGAGGACCTGATCAAGTTCGGGCTCATCCCGGAGTTCATCGGCCGCCTCCCGGTCGTGGCGACGGTGAACCACCTGGACAAGGACTCGCTGGTCAACATCCTCACCCAGCCGCGCAACGCCCTGGTGAAGCAGTACAAGAAGCTCTTCGAGATGGACAACGTCGAGCTCGAGTTCACCAAGGCCGCGCTCGAGGCCATCGCCGACCAGGCGGTCCTGCGCGGGACCGGTGCCCGCGGGCTGCGTGCGATCATGGAAGAAGTGCTCCAGCCGGTGATGTACGACATCCCGAGCCGCGACGACGTGGCGAAGGTCGTCATCACCGAGCAGACCGTCCGGGAGAACGTGAACCCGACGATCGTCGCCCGGCAGCCGACGCGGCGCGCGCGCAGCGAGCGCGGCGAGAAGTCGGCCTGACGCCGGGCGTCTCCGGGCCGCCCGGCCCGGAGACCCGACAGGAAAGCTGAATGACTGCTGACTCAATCCCGGGTTCCGGGGCCGCTCCCGCCGGCGGCGTGCAAGCGCCGGCGCCGCCGGCCCCGGAACCCGCCGGGACCACCCCGGCCGGGTCCACCCCGGCCGGACCGGTCCTGGGGTTCCGCGAGCTGAGCGAGCGCGTGATCGCGTCCGTCGCCGACCGGTACCCGTGGCTCCACCGGGTGCTGATGGGCATGCTGGCCGTGTTCACCGGCACGTGCGTCGTCGCCGTCGTGTCCCGGCTGTCCCCGCTGCCGTTGATCCCGGTGCCGTTGTTCGTCGTCGCGGCGTACGGGCTGCGGCAGGCCCGCGGCGTGACCGACCGGCGTCAGCTGTTCAACTGGGTGCTGCTGTTCGCCCTGACGACGCTGGTCGGCTTCTGGCTGATCGCGGTCGTCGGCCGCTGGGTGGAGTGAAGTTCCGACGTCCGGAGGGTTTGCCGGCGTCGCCGGTCGGGTAAGACAATTCCGTGGTAGATGCCCTTGGACCGTTTCGGCATCCGGCACTCTTCTATCGCGGCGACACCGAGTACCTGGACGGTGTCATTCCGTTCCTCCTCGAAGGTCTCGACCGGGGTGAGCCCGCGGCCGTCGCCGTCCCCGGCCGCAACCTGCTGCTGATCGAGAAGGCCCTGGAAGACCGGGCGGGCGAAGTCCGGCTGATCGACATGCAGCGCGCGGGCCGCAACCCCGGCGCGATCCTGCCGTCGGTGCTGCACGCCTTCGCCGGCGAGCACGCCGGCCCGGTGCGCATCGTGGGAGAGCCGATCTGGGCCGGCCGCACGGACTCGGAGTACCCGGCGTGCGTGGTGCACGAAGCCCTGATCAACACCGCCTTCGCCGGACGTGACCTGGCGGTGCTCTGCCCGTACGACGTCGGGGAGCTGCCGCCGCCGGTGCTGGCCGACGCCGAGCGCACCCACCCTGAGATGTGGGGCCTGGCCGGGCCGTTCACCAGCGCGCGCTTCGACCCGGAGGGCGTGCGCGCGGCCTTCACGCGGCCGCTCGAGCCGCCACCGGGCGCGGTCGAGCGCGGGTTCGACATCGGGCAGCTGGCGTCGTTGCGCGGCTTCACGGAGATCTGGGCCGCCCGGCACGGCCTGCGCCGGCCCCGCCGTGACGACTTCGCGCTGGCGCTCGCCGAGCTGACGACGAACAGCGTGCTCTACGGCGGCGGCGCCGGCGTGCTGCGGCTGTGGGCGGAGGCGTCGCACGTGGTCGGCGAGGTGAGCGACGCCGGCACGATCGCCGAGCCGCTGGCCGGCCGCATTCCGCCGTCGGCGACGACCCTGGGCGGCCGCGGCCTGCTGCTGGTCAACCGCCTGGCCGACCTGGTCCGCACGTACTGGGTCCCGGGCCGCACGACCACGCGCATCCACTTCGCCCGCTGACCCGCAGCCCCGACGTCATGAAAGAGTCGTTCACCACGTCGGACGTCAGGAACGACTCTTTCACGACATCCGGGGAGGGGGCTAAGCGGCGCGGGGGACGTGCTTGCCGAGGAAGCTGACGAGGCTCGGCACCACCGTCCGGTTGAACGGGTCGCCGTGCTTGCCGTGGGCGGTGTGCGCGACCGCCGGGTGGGCCGCCTCGATGTAGCGGCGGACGCCGGTGATGAACGAGTCCTCCGTGCCGCACCAGATGCCGTTGGGCACGCCCTTGGTCTCGTCGATGTGCCGCAGCGGGTCGAGCGCCGTCCAGTCCTGGATGTCCGTGAAGATGTGGCGCTTGGCCATCTCCGGCCACGACGTGATCAGCGCGGGGGCCAGCGTCGCGACGGCGGCCGGCGGCTGGCGCCGCTCGACCCGGCGGCGCGTGTACACCAGCGCGCCGAACCCGCCCATCGACACGCCGGTGCAGGCGAACGGCAGCCCCGTCGGGCCGGCGAAGCCGCGGGCCCGCAGCCACTGCGGGACCTCCTCCAGCAGCATCGCCATCGGGTCGTCGCCCGGGTGCACCTGGTGCCAGTAGTTGTCGCCGCCGTCGACGGCCACGAGGCCGAACGCCGGCACCGCCTTGCGGGCGACGTCGCTGGCGAGCTGCTTGAGCGTGCCGGTCGGCGCCGCGCTGCGGGCGTTGCCGTGCAGGCCGTGCAGCATGAGCGACATCGGCAGCCCCTTGGGCGGGGTCTTCGACGGCAGGATGAACACCAGGTCGACCATCCGGCCGCGGGCGGCGGAGTAGACGCGCTCGACGCGCGTGCTGCCCAGCTGGGTCGTCGGGTTCGACGACGTCACGCCCAGGGTCCGCTGCAGGGCCTGGCTGAACGGCAGCTTGCCGGTCGCGGTGCCGACGGCGAGCCCGGTCACCGCCAGCCCGGACGCGCCCGCGATCAGCACCGACCGGCGGCCGACCCACCGCCGGGCGCCCTGGACCGCCTCGGCGACCGCTCCGGCCGGCTCCCCGTCCCCGTTTTGCTCGTTCACCCTGTCTCCATCCCCCTGGCCCCTGGTTCAAGGACGCCGCGCACCCGCTCCGCGTTCCCTCGCGTCCGGTCTCACCGGGTTATTCGCCAACACCCTGCCCGGCGTTTCCGGTCCTCGCTCGCCAAGCCGCCCGCGCGGCCTCCGCCGAGCGCCCGGCTTTGTCCACAGTGTCCCCGAGACCCACCGCCATGGTGATCCCGAGGGGGACCAAAATGTGGTCTATGCCCTGTTCACCGGGGCCGAAGTGCCCCGACGCCTCCAGTGTGACGAATCCGTGCAGCGCACTCCAGAGCTGGGCGGCGGCTTGGAACTCGTCGGCGGGCCGGAACCGGCCCGCGGCGATGGCTCGCCCGGCTGCCCGGACGATGTGTTCGAACGCCTCCAGCCCCTCCTGAGCGGCTTCGCGGCCTTCCGCGGTGGTGAGGTCGGACAGCGTCGCCCGCTTGCCGCCGGGTGCGGACTGGCCGAACGTCACCGCGAACAGCTGTGGCTGCTCGGCGACCGCCTGCCGGTAGGTGCGGGCCAGGCTGAAGATGTCCGCGACCGGGTCGTCGGTCACCCCGACGCCGGCCAGCCACTCCGACAGGCGCACGTAGCCGGCCCGCGCCACCTCGTCGACCAGCGCGGCCATGCCGCCGAAGTGCGTGTACACGGCCATCGTCGAGGCGCCGACCTCCGCCGCCAGCTTGCGGGCCTGCAGGGCCTCGGGGCCGCTTTCGTCGAGCAACCGGATGGCGGCCTCGACGAGCCGGGCCTTGACGTCGGTCGCGCGCGGTTTGGGGCTCATGCTTGCCAGTATCCCATAACCCTGTTATACCTGGATCCATAACCAAGTTATGGAGGGGTCCCATGGCCAACAAGTTCCTCGAGGGCAACTTCGCCCCCGTCAGCCGGGAGCACACGATCACCGACCTGGCCGTCACCGGGGCGATCCCGGAGTTCCTCGACGGGCGGTACCTGCGCAACGGCCCGAACCCGCTGTCCGAGGTGGACCCGGCGGCCTACCACTGGTTCATGGGCGACGGCATGGTCCACGGCGTGCGCCTGCGCGACGGGAAGGCCGAGTGGTACCGCAACCGGTGGGTCCGCAACCCGGCCGTCGAGGCGGCGCTGAACGGCGAGGACGCGAGCCGGTTCTGCGGCCTGGACGCGCTCGGCGCCAACACCAACGTCATCGGCCACGCGGGGAAGACCCTCGCCCTGGTCGAGGCGGGCGCGCCGATCTACGAGCTGACCGACGAGCTCGACACCGTCGGCCGCTGCGACTTCGACGGCACCCTCCCCGGCGGCTACACGGCCCACCCGAAGCGCGACCCGCGCACCGGCGAGCTGCACGCCGTCTCGTACTTCTTCGGCATGGGGAACAAGGTCCAGTACTCGGTGATCGACGCGGCCGGCCGCGCCCGCCGCACGGTCGACGTCGAGGTCACCGGGTCGCCGATGATGCACGACTTCTCCCTGACCGAGAACCACGTCGTCTTCTACGACCTGCCGGTGACGTTCAACGCGGAGATGGCGGTCGCCGCGAGCGTGCCGGCCGCGCTGCGCACGCCGGCGAAGCTGGTGGTGTCGGCCATGGTCGGCAAGGTGCGCGTCCCGGACCCGGTGACCGCGATGATGGCCCGCAAGATCGGCGCGAACGGCGGCCTGCCCTACCGCTGGGACCCGAAGTACCCGGCGCGGATCGGGATCATGCCGCGCGAGGGCGGCAACCAGGACGTCCGGTGGTTCGACGTCGAGCCCTGCTACGTCTTCCACCCGCTCAACGCCTACGACGACGGCGACAGCGTCGTGCTCGACGTCGTCCGCCACCCGCGGATGTTCGATCGCGAGCTGCACGGCCCGGGCGAGGGCGGCCCGACCCTGGACCGCTGGACGGTCGACCTGGTCGCGGGCAAGGTCCTGGAGGAGCGCCTCGACGACCGCGGCCAGGAGTTCCCACGCGTCGACGAGCGCCTGGTCGGCCGCCGCCACCGCTACGGCTACGCGATGTCGGTCGACGGCGGCGCGGAGCCGGGCGGCTCGCTGTACAAGCACGACTTCCACACGGGCACGCGGGACGAGCGTGCGTTCGGCGCGGGGCGCCAGCCGGGCGAGTTCGTGTTCGTCCCCCGCCACGACGACGCGGCGGAGGACGACGGCGTCCTGCTGGGGTTCGTGTTCGACCCGGCGACCCGGCGCAGCGACCTGACGATCCTGGACGCGGGCACCCTGGAGACGGTGGCGGCGATCCACCTGCCGGACCGCGTCCCGAACGGCTTCCACGGCAACTGGGTGCCGGTGGCCTAGGTGAGGATGCGGTGATCGCCCGTGTAGAGGTTCATCGAGTCGCCGCGGAGGAAGCCGACCAGGGTCATGCCGTTCTCCTCGGCCAGCTCCACCGCCAGTGACGACGGTGCCGACACCGCGGCCAGCAGGCCGATGCCCGCCATCGCGGCCTTCTGGACCAGCTCGAACGACGCGCGCCCGGAGACCAGGAGGCCGTGGCCGGGCGCCGGGATCCGGCCGTCGAGGACCGCCCAGCCCAGCACCTTGTCCACCGCGTTGTGCCGTCCGACGTCTTCGCGGACGACGTCGAGCGAGCCGTCCGGGGTGAACAGGGCCGCCGCGTGGAGGCCGCCGGTGCTGGCGAACACCTTCTGCCGGGCGCGCAGGGCGTCCGGCAGGGTGGCGAGGGTTTCGCTCTTCACCGCGAACTCCGCCGAAGCGGGGGAGAAGCGGGTGCGGAGCTTGACCGCGTCGAGCGCGGCCTTGCCGCAGACGCCGCAGGACGACGTCGTGTAGAAGTTGCGCTCGACCCCGGTGTCCGGCGGCGGGACACCGTCGGCCAGCGCGATGTCCAGCACGTTGTAGGTGTTGCGGCCCTGGTCGTCGACGCCGTCGCAGTAGCGGGCGACCGCGATGTCCTCGCGGCCGCCGATCACGCCCTCGGACAGCAGGAAGCCGTGGGCCAGCTCGACGTCGTGGCCGGGGGTCCGCATGGTGACCGCCAGCGCCCGGCCGCCGACCCGCAGCTCCAGGGGCTCTTCGGCCGCCAGCGCGTCGGGGCGGCGCCGGTCCCCGGTCGCGGAGATCCGCCGCACCGGCCTGCGCACGGTCACCCTGCCCATCAGCACACCCTTCGCTGCCCGAAAGTTCGACACTCGTATGGTGCAACACCGGTGATTTAGTAATACATTCCCACCATCATCCCCAGAGTACGGAGGGAACCGATGGCTCTCGGCTTCCTGGACCGATCCCGGATCGTGGCACCGCCGAGCTGGACGCGCTGGCTGGTGCCGCCGGCGGCCCTGTCGGTACACCTGTCGATCGGGCAGGCCTACGCGTGGAGCGTCTTCAAGACCCCGCTCGAGAAGACCCTGCACCTGAACGGCACGCAGAGTTCGCTGCCGTTCCAGCTCGGCATCGTGATGCTGGGACTGTCCGCCGCCTTCGGCGGCACGCTCGTCGAGAAGAACGGCCCGCGCTGGGCGATGTTCGTCTCGATGTGCTGCTTCGCCAGCGGCTTCCTCGTCTCCGCGCTCGGCGTGGCGACCGGCCAGTT
Source organism: Streptomyces sp. MN03-5084-2B (assembly GCA_033793495.1). Lineage (GTDB taxonomy): Bacteria > Actinomycetota > Actinomycetes > Mycobacteriales > Pseudonocardiaceae > Amycolatopsis. The sequence goes on from JARAWT010000005.1 coordinate 135,020, forward strand.
CTGGCTGGTCGTCGTCGGCTACGGCGGGATCGGCGGCATCGGGCTCGGCATCGGCTACATCTCGCCGGTGTCGACGCTGATCAAGTGGTTCCCGGACCGGCCGGGCATGGCCACCGGCATCGCGATCATGGGCTTCGGCGGCGGCGCGCTGATTGCCTCGCCGTGGTCGTCGTCGATGCTGGGCACCGCCCCGACGACGAGCACCATCGCGACGGCGTTCCTGGTCCACGGCGTCGTCTACGCGGTGTTCATGTCGATGGGCTGGCTGCTCGTGCGGGTGCCTGCCGACGACTGGAAGCCGGCGGGCTGGGAGCCGAAGACCGACCACGGCAAGGCGATGATCAGCACGGCGAACGTCTCGGCCGCCAACGCGATCAAGACACCGCAGTTCTGGTGCCTGTGGGTGGTCCTGTGCTTCAACGTCACGGCGGGCATCGGCATCCTGGAGAAGGCGTCGCCGATGATCCAGGACTTCTTCAAGGGCACGTCGACGCCGGTGGGCGTGGCCGCGGCGGCGGGCTTCGTCGCATTGCTGTCGCTGTGCAACATGCTCGGCCGGTTCGTCTGGTCGTCCACTTCGGACCTCGTCGGCCGCAAGAACATCTACCGCACCTACCTCGGCGTCGGCGCGCTGCTGTACCTGGTGATCGCGCTGACGCAGAACTCGTCGAAGCTCGTGTTCATCCTGTGCGCGATGGTGATCCTGTCGTTCTACGGCGGCGGGTTCGCGACGGTCCCGGCCTACCTCAAGGACCTCTTCGGCACCTACCAGGTGGGCGCGATCCACGGCCGGCTGCTCACGGCGTGGTCGGTGGCCGGCGTGCTCGGCCCGCTGATCGTCAACCGCATCGCCGACGGCGAGAAGGCGGCGGGCAAGTCCGGCCCGGACCTGTACACGACGTCGTTCTACATCATGATCGGCCTGCTCGTGGTCGGCTTCGTGGCCAACGAGCTGGTCCGCCCGGTCAAGGAGAAGTTCCACGAGCCGGTCCGCGAAGCCGTGAGGAGTGAGGCGTGATGAGCGAGCCGTCGACGAAGCCCAACCGGGTACCGCTGATCGTGCTGGCCTGGGCGTGGGTGGTGCTCCCGTTCGGGTACGGCGTGTACCAGCTGTTCCTGAAGCTGGTCCAGCTGTTCGGATGAGCAGGGGAGTTCTGGTCACCGGCGCGTCTCGCGGTATCGGGCGCGCCGTGGCCCTGGCGTTCGCGGCGCGCGGTGACCGCGTCGCCGTCCACTATGGACACAATGCCGCGGACGCCGAGGAGACGCTGAAGGCCCTCCCCGGCGAAGGGCACGTGCTGATCAGCGGTGACCTCGCCGACCCCGAGGCCGTGCGGCGCATCGCCGACGCGGCCGAGGCCGGGCTCGGCGGGGTCGACGTGCTGGTCAACAACGCCGCCGTCGCCACGTCGGCGGAGACGGCGCACCCCGTCGACGGGGTGTCCTACGTGGACTGGCAGCGGATCTGGCGGCGCACCGTCGACGTCAACCTCGTCGGCGCCGCGAACCTCGGCTACTGCGTCGCGCGGCACCTCATCGGGCGCGGCGCACCCGGCCGGATCGTCAACATCGGCTCGCGCGGCGCCTTCAAGGGCGAGCCGGACCACCCCGCGTACGGCGCGAGCAAGGCCGCGCTGCACGCGTTCGGCCAGTCGCTCGCCGTCTCCCTCGCGCCCCACGGCATCTCCGTGACGTCGGTGGCTCCCGGCTTCACCGCCACCGAGCGGGTGGCCGGCCGGATCGACGACACCCTGCGTGCGCAGAGCCCGTTCGGGCGGGTCGGCACGCCGGAGGAGGTCGCCGCGGCCGTCGTCTACCTGGCTTCGGCGGAGGCGACCTGGGCTTCCGGCGCGATCCTCGATCTCAATGGTGCTTCACACCTGCGAATGTGACTCAGCTCTCACTCGTGCAGCGGTTCCCAGGACTCGGACGTCCAGAGGGGCGTGCATCCACTGGGGAAGATCGTCGTCGCCGGGCTGGCCCTCGTCGTGCTCAGCGGCACGGCGTACGGGTACGTCAACCTCCGCGCGCTCGACGGCGTGACGCGGGACAACGTGATCGACGAGGAGGGCGACGGCGGGACCGAGCCGGGGGAGCAGCCCGCCGACGGCTCGCTCGACATCCTCCTCGTCGGCCGGGACGCCCGCTCCGACAACCAGGGCAACCCGTTGCCGGCGGACATGCTGCGTGAGCTGCGAGCCGGTGCCAACGGCGACGACCTCACCGACACCTTGATCGTGCTGCGGATCCCGAACGGCACCAAGGAGGTGAAAGCGTTCTCCGTCCCGCGGGACAGCTACGTCTCTCTGCCGGGCGGCGGGAAGGGCAAGATCAACGGCGCCTTCGGGCGGGCGAAGGCGGCCGAAGCGCGGCGGCTGCGCACCGCGGGCGAGACCGACAAGGCGAAGATCAACCAGGGTTCGCTCACCGCGGCCCGGCGGGCGACGCGGCAGGCGGTCGAGGATCTCACCGGGGTGAAGATCGACCACTTCGCCGAGGTCAACCTGCTCAGCTTCTACGAGATCAGCAAGGCCGTCGGCGGCGTCGACGTCTGCCTCAAGAAGGCCACGAAGGACGAGAACTCGGGCGCGGACTTCCAGGCCGGTCCGCAGCGCGTCTCCGGCGCGGACGCCCTCGCCTTCGTCCGGCAGCGCGACGGGCTTCCGGGCACCGACTTCGCCCGCGTCCGGCGCCAGCAGGTGTTCCTCGCCGGGCTGGCCCGCCAGGTGCTCTCGGCGGGCACGCTGGCCGACCCGGGGAAGCTGTCGGACCTGATCGACGCCGTGAAGCGCTCGGTGGTGCTGGACGGCTCGTGGAACCTCCTCGACTTCGTCGGGCAGATGCGCGGGGTCAGCGGCGGCGGGATCCAGTTCGAGACCATCCCGGTCGTCAACGTCGACTACCGGTACGACTCGGCGAACCCCAAGGCGACGGCGGTGCAGGTCGACCCGGCCGCGGTGAAGGCCTTCGCGGCGAGCCTGATCGGCGGCGGGACGTCGGCCGCACCCTCGGCGCCGGCGACCTCGGTGCCGGCCACGTCGGTCACCGTCGACGTCTCCAACGCGGGCCCGAAGGCGGGGCTCGCGGGACGCGTGGCCGGAGTCCTGCGGGAGAAGGGGTTCACGTCGAACGCGACGGCCAACAGCGACACCCGGCGGACCTCGCTCGTCCGCTTCGGGCCCGCGCTGGCCGCACGCGGCGCCGAGGTGGCGAAGCTGCTGGGCGGGCTGACGACGCAGCAGTCCGCGTCGGTGCCGGCGGGGCACATCGAGGTGGTGCTCGGGACGGTGTACTCCGGCCCCGGCGTGGCGGGTGGCGGCGGCACCGGCCCCGGGGGCGTTTCGGACGATCCGATCACGTCGAACGGCGTGGTGTGCGTGGACTGACCCGCCCGTGGAATTGATCGACGGCGAAGTTCCGGATTTTCCGTCGAATCCCTGAATTGCGCGGGGAATTCCCGCGACCACCGTCACACTGGACCACGGCGGACCACCCGGGTCAGTGGTCTTGACGCTGCCGCACTGGTGAGGCAGGGTGCGGTGACCGTCGCCGAGGCAGGACCGCGTGACGGGCGAAAGTTCACCCGATCGATGGGTGATCTTGGAAAATCGATTTCAGGGATTACGGAAAGTCCGGAATTTATGCGCAGCAGCGTCGCCCGGGGTGGGTGGATCTTGCCCGTCCTCGCTTCAGCCGTTCTTTGTGCCGGGTGCCAGTCGGCGTCCGCTTCGGCGCACTACCCGGGCGCGATCGACGCCTGCCGGCTGCCCGGGCCGAACGCGCAGGCGCAGCTCGCGCCCGGAACGGTCGAGATCCCGGCCGACTCGGTGAAGGCCGCCGAGGGCAAGGTCATCCCGGAGGACCACGCGAGCGAGGGCAACGAGATCACCACCTGCCGCCGGCTGTTCGCGCGCGACCTCGGCGGCGGCAAGCCCAACCTGCAGGACTACCGGCTCGTCACGGTCGCCGTCGTGCGGTTCACGCAGTCCGACGCGGACGAGGCCGCCGCCAAGGCCAGCCAGCTGATGACCGACGCGCTCGGCGACCACTCGGGCGTCCGGCTCGCCACCGGGATCGGTGACGAGGCCGGGTTCTCCGAGCAGTGGGCCGCCGTGCGCACCGGCAACGTCGTGCTCGGCGTGGCCATCGCCGACGGCGGCACCGAGGCCGCGCTGATCCCGGCCGCGACGCTGGACAACGTGCAGGCCGTGATGACGGACATGACCGGCACCCTGCGGCGCGACTATCAGGGTTGAGGCTCGAGCCGCACGACGATCGCCTTCGACACCGGCGTGTTCGACTTGTCCGCCACCGAGTCCAGCGGCACCAGCGCGTTCGCCTCCGGGAAGTACGCCGCCGCGCAGCCGCGTGCGGTCGGGTACGCGACGACCCGGAACGCCGGCGCCCGGCGGTCACCGTCGCGCCACTCCGAGACCAGGTCGACGAGGGCGCCGTCGGCCAGGCCGAGCGCCGCGAGGTCGTCCGGGTTCACCAGCACCACGCGGCGGGCGTTTTCGATCCCGCGGTAGCGGTCCGAGAGGCCGTAGATCGTGGTGTTGTACTGGTCGTGGCTGCGCATCGTCTGCAGCAGCAGCCGGCCCTCGGGGACCTGCGGGTACTCCAGCTCCGACACGGTGAAGTTGCCCTTGCCGTTCGCGGTCCCGGTGAACTCGCGGGAGTCGCGCGGGGCGTGCGGCAGCACGAAGCCGTCCGGCTCGCGGACCCGGCGGTTGTAGTCCTGGCAGCCCGGCACGACCCGGGAGATCCGGTCGCGGACCAGGTCGTAGTCGGTCTCGAACGTCCGCCACGGCACGGCGTGCCCCGCGCCGAACAGCTTCTCCGCCAGCCGGCAGACGATGGCGACCTCGGAGAGCAGGTGCTCGCTGGCCGGCGTCAGGCGCCCGCGCGAGGTGTGCACCTGCGACATCGAGTCTTCGACGGTGACGAACTGCTCGCCGCTCGCCTGGACGTCGCGTTCGGTGCGGCCGAGCGTCGGCAGGACCAGTGCGGTGCGGCCGTGGACGACGTGGGAGCGGTTCAGCTTGGTCGAGACGTGCACGGTCAGCGAGCACGAGCGCAGCGCCTTCTCGGTCAGCTCCGAGTCCGGCGTCGCGGAGGCGAAGTTGCCGCCGACGGCGAAGAACACCTTGCCGCGGCCGTCGCGCATCGCCCGGATCGCGTCGACGGTGTCGAAGCCGTGCTCGCGCGGGACCTCGATGCCGAACTCGGCGGACAGGGCGTCCATGAACGACTGCGGCATCTTCTCCCAGATGCCCATCGTCCGGTCGCCCTGGACGTTCGAGTGCCCGCGCACCGGGCACAGGCCGGCGCCGGGCTTGCCGATCATGCCGCGCATCAGGGCCAGGTTCGCGATCTCCGAGATCGTCGGCACCGCGTGCTTGTGCTGCGTGAGGCCCATCGCCCAGCAGTAGATGGTGCGCTCGGAGGAGGCGATCATCCGCGCGACGCGCTCGATCTGCGTGCGGGGGAGGCCGGTCGCGCGTTCGATCTCCGGCCAGTCGATCTCCTGGAGGTGCTTCGCGTAGTCCTGGAAGCCCTCGGTGACCCGCTCGACGAACTCGCGGTCGACGATCGCGCCGGGCGCTTCGGCGTCCCAGGCCAGCAGCAGGTGCCCGACAGCCTGGAACAGCGCGAGGTCGCCGCCGAGGCGGACCTGGGCGAACTCGTCGGCCAGCGGCGTGCCCTTGCCGACGACGCCCCGGACGTTCTGCGGGTTCTTGAACCGCATCAGCCCGGCCTCGGGCAGCGGGTTGACGGCGATGATCTTCGCGCCGTTGCCCTTGGCTTCCTCGAGCGCCGAGAGCATCCGCGGGTGGTTCGTGCCCGGGTTCTGCCCGACGACGACGATCAGGTCGGCCTGGTGGATGTCGGCGAGGCTCACCGAGCCCTTGCCGACGCCGGTGGTGGCCGACAGCGCCGCGCCCGAGGACTCGTGGCACATGTTGGAGCAGTCCGGCAGGTTGTTGGTGCCGAAGGAGCGCACGAGCAGCTGGTAGAGGAACGCGGCCTCGTTGCTGGTGCGGCCGGAGGTGTAGAAGATCGCCTCGTTCGGGTCGGTCAGCGCCTTCAGCTCGCCCGCGACCAGCTCGAACGCGTCGTCCCAGGAAATCGGCTCGTAGTGCGTCGCGCCCTCGCGCAGCACGAACGGCTCGGTGATCCGGCCCTGCTGGCCCAGCCAGTAGTCGGTCTTGGTTTCGAGGTCGCCGATCGGGTGCTGGGCGAAGAACCCGCGGTCCACCCGCCGTTTCGTGGCTTCCTCGGCGACGGCCTTGGCACCGTTCTCGCAGAACTCGGCCAGCTTGCGCTTCTCGCCGTCGACCTCGCGGGGTTCCGGCCACGCGCAGCCCGGGCAGTCGAAGCCCTCGCGCTGGTTCAGCAGCCGCAGCGCCTTGATCGTCCGGCCGGTGCCCATCTGTTCGACGCTGCGCGCGAGCGACACGGCGACGCCGGGGATCCCGGCCGCCCAGCTCTTCGGCTTGCCCACCTCGAGGCGGGTTTCGTCCACGTCCTGCGCCGGCGCTTCACGGGTCATGTGCCCATCGTGCGCCTCGATGATCGCGCGCGCTAACAGGGGTCAGGCTTCGGCGGTGCGCAGTCCGCGGTCGGCGACGGTGACCACCAGCAGCAGCCCGCTGATGACGACCAGCGCGACGGCCAGCCGGTGCAGGCCGGCGGAGTCCGCGTGCGGGCCGTAGCAGAGCGCGATGAGCGTCGACGCGACGATCGCGCCGAGGTACTGGGCGGTGCGGAACAGGCCGCTCGCCGTGCCCATCTGCTCGGCGGGCGCCTCGCGGTACAGCGTCGTCTGGTTCGCGACGCTGGTCAGGCCCTGGGCGAGGCCGAACAGCGCGGCCAGGGCGAGCAGCGCGCCGGTCCAGGTGCCGTCGTGGACGAGCAGCAGCAGCGCCGAGCCGCCGGCCAGCGCCACCGCGACGGTGACCAGCCGCACCCTGATGCCCGACGCGCGTCCGGAGAACGCCGCGGCGCAGACGGCGGTGCCGGACATCGGCAGCAGCATCAGCCCGGCGGCCTCCTCGGACAGCTGCCGCGTGGTCTCCAGCCACTGGACGTAGCCGAACATGATCGCGTAGATGGCCATGAAGCTCAGCGCCTGCCGCAGGTACGTCCGCAGGATGGCGCCGTTGGCCGCGAGCATCCGCAGGTCGAGGAAGGGCGCGTCACGCCGGAGCTCCACCAGCGTGAAGGCGGTGCCGAAGGCCGCGACGACGCCGAGCAGCCAGACTCCGGCGCCGGGGTTCATCAGGAAGAACAACAGCGCGAGCAGGGTCGCGGAGAACAGCGCGATGCCCAGCACGTCGATGCGGGTGGCGGTGCGCTCGCCGCGGTCGTCCTTCGGCACCCACAGCAGCGCCAGGACCAGCGAAAGCCCGGCGAGCGGGATGTTGACCGCGAAGATCGCGGGCCAGCCGAAGAGGCCGATCAGCACCCCGCCCAGCGTCGGGCCGATCACCATCACCGTCTGGGCGGACATCGACAGTAGCGACAGCACCCGCGCGGGCACGCCCTGGCCGTGCGCTTCGGCGTGGTGGCGCAGCACGGCCATCGCGGCCGGGAACCCGGCGCACGTGCCCAGGCCCAGGACCACGCGCACGCCGGTCAGCCAGCCGACGGACACGGGGATCATGCCCGCGATCCCGGCGGCGATCACCAGGCTCGCGCCGCCGAGCAGGACGCGGCGGGCGCCGTGGCGGTCGACCAGCAGGCCGACCACCGGCTGCCCGACCGCGGTGGCCAGGTACAGCGCCGAAATCAGCCAGGCGGTCTGCCCGGGGCCGGCGCCGAAGCTCTGCCCGATGGGCACGAGCGCGACGGCGATGAGCGTGGAGTTGATCGGGTTGAGCACCGCGCCGGCCACCAGCGGGGTGACCAGGCGGGCGCCGAACCCGGCGGGAGCGGTGACGGTGCTCGTGAGGGGCTCCTTCAGTGTTGCGCGACGCGCTGCAGCAGCGGCAAGGCGCGGGTGACGGCGTCGAGCTCGGCGGGGGACAGCTCGTCCAGCAGCGCCCGGGCCAGCCACTCGTCGCGGTGCTGCTGGATCCCGCGCACGGTGTCGCGGCCGGCGTCGGACAGGCTGATCACCACCCGCCGCCGGTCGGCCGGATCGGGCGTGCGGGCGAGGTAGCCGAGGTCGTCGAGGACGCCGAGGGTGGCGGCCATCGACTGCTGCCGCACGTGCTCGGCGGCGGCCAGCTCTCCCTGCGTGGCCGGGCCTTCGCGGTGGAGCCGGTGGAGCACCGCGGACTGCGAGGGGGTCAGGACCCCGGCGTTGTCGACGTGGCGCAGCCGCCGGTGCAGCTGCCCGACGACCCCGCGGATCCACCCGGCGCTCTCGGCCACGTGCGGAGGTACTTCGCCCATGTACACAGCCTAACTGTGCAGTCCAGGCTGTGCATCTCGGCTGGAGTCAGTCCGGGCAGCCGTGGAGGGTCGGGACCGGGTACTTCGGGTCGTAGTAGCCCGGCGCCTGCTGGTCGCCGGTCGGCGGCGCCACCGACGGCGGGTTCGCGTAGCCCGGCGCCAGGTAGCCCTCCTTGGCGGCGGCGCAGCCTGCCGACGAGAGCGCGCTGTGCCCGCTGGCGAGCCACAGGCCCTGGCTGCTCTTCGCGACGCGCGAGCCGGTGACCACCAGGTACGTCTCGTCCACGCGCCGGAAGCTGACGATCTCGAGCGGGCTGGTCAGCTCCTTCGGGTGGGCGCTGTCGAAGGCATAGGCGACCACGTACTTCGCGTCCACAGCCAGTTCGCCGGGCTTGTCGCCGGGCCGCGCGGTCAGCGTGCCGAACGTACGGGGGCCCGCGTCGAGCAGGTGGTAGCCGTCGGCGATCTCGGTCAGGTAGGAGAGGAAGCCAGGGTCGTCCTTCGACGGCTTCCGGCTGAGCCGCGGCGCCAGCTGATCGCGCTCGTCAGGGGCGAACACGGCGAGGTAGCCCGCCGGATCGTGGCGGTAGAGCACGGCGGGGTCGAGGAAGGCGGCGGTGATGGCCTGCCGGGCCTTCGCGTAGGCCTCCGCGACCGCGTCCGCCTGGAAAGCGCCGACCGCGGCGGGTGCCGGGGACGTGATGCCGTCAAGACCCTTCGGCCAGACGTCGGCGGGGGTGTGCGCGTACGGGCGGGCCAGGTCGACCGGGGCGACCTCCGGCACCGCCGTCGGGTTCGGCGGCGCGGCGTCCTCGGCGGGGTGCCGGCCGAGCAGCACGACCGACGCCGCGGTCCCGCCCAGGATCAGCAGGAAGACGACGAAGCCCCACCAGTGGCGGCCCGGGTCGCGCACGGCGCGTTCCTGCTGCTTACGGCGCCTCTTGAGGTCCTTCGCACCCAGCCACGCGTCGGTCTCCGCGTGCTTGCGCCAGTCCGGGTTCATCAGGTCCGGGTGCGGGTTCTCGTCCACGTGCGTCCCCCAAGGTCGACGTCTGATCATCGACGCCGGGGGCCGAGCGTTACCCGAAGTACGCGAACTCGTTGACGCCGACGCCCTGGAGCTGGTGCACGATGATCGCCGCGGCGACCAGGGCGACCACGATGAGCAGGGCCAGCACGCCCGGCCAGCGGCTCTGCCCGGGCTGCTGGTAGCCGCCGGTCCGGCGTTCGCGCCTGCGGCGCTTCTTGAGGTCCTTCTTCGCGCCCAGCCAGGCGTCCCGTGCGGCGTACTTCTGCCAGTCCGGGTTCATCAGGTCCGGGTGCGTTTCGAGGCGCCGGTCGTCCGGATCCGGCGGCTGCTGAGGCTGTGTCATCCCGAGTGCCTTCCCCCTGGGTGACCCGCCGTGACGGGTTCGTAGACTTGTCCATTGTGACCGAGAACGCTCCGCAGCAGACCACCGACCTTCCGGGTGCCTGGGACCCGGCCGCCGAGGAAGCACCGATGTACGACCGCTGGGTAGCGGCCGGGTACTTCACGGCCGACGCCTCGTCGGGGAAGCCGCCGTTCTCGATCGTACTGCCGCCCCCGAACGTAACCGGTTCGCTGCACATGGGGCACGCCCTCAACCACACCCTGATGGACGCGATGAGCCGCCGCCGTCGCATGCAGGGCTACGAGGTGCTGTGGCTGCCGGGCATGGACCACGCGGGCATCGCGACGCAGAACGTCGTCGAGCGCCAGCTGGCCGGCGAGGGCCTTTCGCGCCACGACCTGGGCCGCGAGAAGTTCGTCGAGCGCGTCTGGGAGTGGAAGGCCGAGTACGGCGGCAAGATCCTCGGCCAGATGAAGCGCCTCGGCGACGGCGTCGACTGGTCGCGCGAGCGGTTCACCATGGACGAGAACCTCTCGAAGGCCGTCCAGACGGTGTTCAAGAACTTCTTCGACGAGGGCCTGATCTACCGCGCCGAGCGGATCATCAACTGGTGCCCCCGCTGCCAGACGGCCCTGTCGGACATCGAGGTCGACCACAACGACGACGACGGCGAGCTCGTGTCGATCCGCTACGGCGACGGTGACAACGCCATCGTGGTCGCGACGACCCGCGCCGAGACGATGCTGGGCGACACCGCGGTCGCCGTCCACCCGGACGACGAGCGGTACGCCCACCTGGTCGGCACCGAGGTCGAGCTGCCGCTGACCGGCCGCCGCATCCCGATCGTGGCCGACAAGCACGTCGACCCCGAGTTCGGCACCGGTGCGGTGAAGGTCACCCCGGCGCACGACCCGAACGACTTCGAGATCGGCCGCCGGCACGACCTGCCGATGCTGACGATCATGAACGAGCGCGCCGAGATCACCGCCCCGGGACCCTTCGAGGGCCTCGACCGGTTCGAGGCGCGGCCGGCGATCGTCGCGGCGCTGCGGGAGCTCGGCCGGATCGTCGCGGAGAAGCGGCCGTACGTGCACGCGGTCGGCCACTGCTCGCGCTGCGACACGGTCGTCGAGCCGCGGCTGTCGCTGCAGTGGTGGGTCAAGGTCGAGGAGCTGGCCAAGCTGGCCGGCGACGCGGTCCGCGACGGCCGGACGAAGATCCACCCGCCGGAGCTGGGCAAGCGCTACTTCGACTGGGTCGACAACATGCACGACTGGACGATCTCGCGCCAGCTGTGGTGGGGTCACCGCATCCCGGTGTACTACGGCCCGGACGGCGAAGTCGTGTGCGTCGGCCCGGACGAGCAGCCGCCGTCGGGCGAGGGCTGGACGCAGGACCCGGACGTGCTGGACACGTGGTTCTCGTCGGGCCTGTGGCCGATGTCGACGCTGGGCTGGCCGTCGTCGTCCGAGGACCTGGCGAAGTTCTACCCGACCAGCGTCTTGTCGACCGGCTACGACATCCTGTTCTTCTGGGTCGTCCGGATGATGATGTTCGGCGTGCACCAGATGGCCGGGAAGCAGCCGTTCGACCACGTGTACCTGCACGGGCTGATCCGCGACGCCCAGGGCAAGAAGATGTCGAAGTCGCGCGGCAACGTGATCGACCCGCTGGAGTGGATGGACGCGTACGGCGCGGACGCGACGCGGTTCACGCTGGCCCGCGGTGCCAACCCGGGCGCGGACATGGCCCTGGCCGACGAGTGGGCGGCGGGCTCCCGCAACTTCTGCACGAAGCTGTGGAACGCGACGAAGTTCGCGATGATGAACGGCGCTTCGGTCGCTTCTCCGTTGCCTGCGGCGGCTTCCCTGACCGAAGCCGACCGGTGGATCCTCGGCCGTCTCGGCGCGCTGGTGTCCGAAGTGGACGGCCTGTTCGAGGACTTCCAGTTCGCGAAGGTGGCGGGCGCGCTCTACCAGTTCACCTGGAACGAGCTGTGCGACTGGTACCTCGAGCTGGCGAAGGTCCAGCTGTACCAAGGGGATGACGCGCGGGTCGCCGCCACGCGCTCGGTGCTGGGCCACGTGCTGGACACGGTGCTCAGGTTGCTGCACCCGTTCGTCCCGTTCATCACGGAGAAGCTCTGGACGGCGTTGACGGGCGGCGAGTCGCTGGTGGTCGCGTCCTGGCCGGTTCCGTTCGAGGGCTACGCCGACACCGCGGCCGACACCCGGATCGCGGACGTCCAGAAGCTGGTGACGGAGATCCGCAGGTTCCGCGCGGACCAGGGCCTGAAGCCGGGCCAGAAGGTGGCGTCCCGCTTGGCGGGGTACGCGGGCGGCCACGAATCGGCGATCCGCTCGCTGGTCCGGCTGACCGAGCCGGCGGAGGACTTCGCGGCGAGCGCGTCGCTGGAAGTGGCCTTGGCGGACGGCGTGGTGACGGTGGAGCTGGACCTGTCGGGCACGGTCGACGTGGCGGCGGAGCGCAAGAGGCTGGAGAAGGACCTCGCGGCGGCCCGGAAGGAGCTGACCCAGACGGAGGCGAAGCTCGGCAACGAGGCGTTCATCGCGAAGGCCCCGGAGCAGGTGGTGGCGAAGATCAAGGCCCGCAAGGAAACGGCGGCGGCGGACATCGACCGCATCACGGCGCGGCTGGCGGCGCTGCCCGCTTCCTGAGGTTGTCGACGAGCCCGGTGCTCCCTCGTGGAGCGCCGGGTCTCGGCCCTCTCCCGGTGCTCGGGCGGCACCTCCGCGGGGACTTGATCGTGCTCAGGTGGCCGCCGTCGCCCGGGCGGCTTCGATCAGCGCCACCAGTTCCGGTGTCAGCCGACGGCCGGCCGAGGTGGCCAGGTACGTCTGCATTCGCGGTGAAGGCTCGCGAAGTGGCCGGAACACCACGCCCGGCACCGGCAGCAGGTTCGCGTGCGCCCGGTAGAACACCGTCCAGTGTGGACGACCGAACCCCAGTGTTCCCAACGTGTCCTGCGCGGTCGTGAACTCCTTGCCGAGCACGGGTTCGAACCCCGCCTCCCGGCACGACGAAATCACCAGGTCGTACAACGGCTGGTTCCGCGAAGGCGCGCTCAAGCGGGCCGGGAGGGAAGCCAGTGAAGCGAAATCGACGACGGGGGACGAAGCCAGTGGGTGCGAGGCCGGCAGGGCCACCACCACCTCGTCCGTCCACAGCAGACTGAACTCCAGTCCGGGCGCGGGCTGGTCGCCGCGGACGATGGTGGCGTCCAGGGAGCCGTCGCGGACGCGGTGCAGGCGCTGCGCCGTCGGTGCGTGGACCAGCTCCAGCTGTGCCTCCGGGGCGCGCCGCGTGAACTCGGCCAGGAGCCCGTCCAGGCGGTCGCCCAGGCCTTCGCTCGTGCCCAGCCGCAGCAGCCGGACGCCGCGGAAGTCCGCGACCGAGTCCACCGCCCGCTCCGCCGCCGCCAAGACCGCGCGGGCCTGCGGCAGGAACCGCTGCCCCGCCTCCGTGAGCACCACCGACCGCGTCGTCCGCTCGAACAACGACACGCCCAGGGCCCGCTCCAGCCGCCGGACCTGCTGGCTCACCGCCGGCTGGACGATGTGCAGGCGCTCCGCCGCGCGGCCGAAGTGGAGCTCCTCCGCGACCGTTACGAAATACCTCAGCTGACGCAGCTCCACCACGCCCCCATTCATCAGGTTTCGTGATCAGTGTACGAGCGGACTGCCCATCGAAAAGCGTGCAGCGCGGCACCAAGCTCGAGTCATGCCCACCTTGGAAGTCAACGGAACCCGCCTCCACCACGAAGACGCCGGCGCCGGCCCCGCGCTGCTGCTCCTGCACGGCTGGGGCACCAACGGCCGCGTCTGGAACTCGTGCCTGCCCGACCTCGTGCGCGACCACCGCGTCGTCACCCTCGACTGGCGCGGGTGCGGCCGGTCGGACCACCCCGCCGACGGCAACACCATCGCCGGCGTCACCGCCGACCTCGTGCAGGTGATCGAGGCGCTGAAGATCAAGCCCACCGTCGTCGGGTCGAGCATCGGCGGCGTCTTCGCCACCGAGCTGGCCCTCGCCCGGCCGGACCTCGTCGAGCGGGTCGTCGCGGTCGGCAGCCCCGGGTACTGGCCGAGCACCGGCATGCGCGAGCAGATCCCCGACCTGCGCGAACAGCTCGTCGACGACCGGGCGGCCACGCTGGCGGGCTGGGCGCCCGGCTGGTTCGCCGCGGACACCGCGCGCGAGCTCGTCGACTGGACCGTCCGGCAGCTGCTCGACTCCGGCCCCTACATCGACGAGCTGTTCACCGAGTTGACCACCTACGACCCGCGGCCCCGGCTGAAGGACCTGAAGATCCCGATCACCTACCTGCACGGCGAGCTGGACGCGCAGATCCCGCTCGAAGTGTCGCGCGGCTGCGCCGCGGAGACGCCCGGCGCCCGCGTGCACGTGCTCGCCGGCCGCGGGCACGTGCCGCACCAGGAAAACCCGCGCGCCTTCACCGCCGTCCTTCGAGAGGTTGCCTGAACAATGCCGAAAGTCACCCACGGCGACGCCGTCGTCCACTACGACCGGACCGGCGACGGTCCCGCGCTGCTCCTGCTGCACGGCACCGCCGCGTCCCGCGAACAGTGGGAACCGCTGACCGCGCGAGCGAACGGGTGCACCGTCCTGGCCCCGGACTTCCCCGGCTCCGGCCTGACCACCGACAGCGGCGGCCCGATCACCGTCGAAGCCCTCGCGGCCCAGGCCGAAGCCGTCCTGGACGACGCCGGGTTCGACACCGCCCACGTCGTCGGGCACTCGCTCGGCGGGGTGGTGGCCGCGCACCTGGCCGGCACGCGCCCGGACCGCGTCCGGTCCGCGATCCTGCACGCCGCGTGGCCCGCGACGGACGTCCGGCAGGACGCCGAGTTCCGATACTGGCTGGACCTGCTCGAAACCGGGACCTTCGCCCGGATGCTCCCGCTGATGGCCTTCGGCCCGCGGTACTGGGAGCAGGCCACCGCGGAGAGCAACGAACAGCTCGTCAAGACCCTGGAAACGGTGATCCAGGCCGGCGCGGACCGCCAGATCGAGGCCGACCGCGCGGTCGACCTGCGGTCCGTGCTCGGCCGGATCACCGCGCCGGTGCTGGTGCTCGGCAGCGCACACGACCGGATCGTCACGGCGGACCAGCAGCGTGAGCTGGTCGCCGCGATCCCGGACGCGCGCGCCGCCGAGATCGACGCGGGGCACGGTGCCCCGGCCGAGCTGCCGGACGAGTTCGCCCGGCTCGTGCTGGACTTCGTCAGCGCAGCGCCTTGAGCACCACCGCCGCCACGCCGGCCATCCCGGCCTTCAGCGGGTGGTAGGCGGCCGCGGCGAAGACGTCCTGGTCCTTGCCGTTGATCCACGCCGAGCCGCCGCGGGCGCAGGCGTCGTGGCCGCGGGACGGGCCGAAGGTGTCGACGTACTGCGCGTCGCCGCCCGCGGCCGCGTCCTCGAGGGCCTGGTTCAGGTCGGCTTCGACGCGGTTGAGCCAGGCGTAGTCGCCGTCGGCGAACGGCAGGATGTCCGGGCAGTAGCCGGCGTCCGGCGCGATCCGCGGGTAGCCCACGACGAGCACCCGCGCGCCCGGCGCGCGCTGGTGGATCGTGGCCAGCACGGCGGCGATCCGCGGCTGGATGGACGTGATGGCCGTCCCCACCGTGTCGACGCCGTTGGTGGTGAAGTGCTTCTCGCACGGGTTGCCGGTCGGGTCGCTCGCCCGCAGCACCGGGCACGTCGCGGTCAGGCTGTCGAACACGCCGTAGTCGTTGCCGCCGATGCCGAGCGTGACCAGGTCGGTGTCGATCCGCAGGGCGTCCAGCTGCGGGCCGTTGGTGCCGTTGAAGGGCACCTTCTGCGGCCGGGTCATCGCGCCGGTGTCGGCGCCGGCGCAGCTGACGTCGGTGAACTCGCCGGGCTTCAGCGACGCCGCCACGACCGACGGGTAGTTCGCCGTCGACCGCCCGCAGCCGAGCGGATCGAGCCGCTGCGCCGGGACGAACGGCCCCGAGGTGTAGGAGTCGCCGAGCGCGACGTAGTGGTGGATCCCCGCCGCCGACGCGGCGGCCGCGGTGGTGGTGAGCAGGATGGCTGCCGAGAGGACGGCGACGAGCAGCCGGGTGGTGCGCATGAAGACCCCTGTTCTGTTCCGGAGACGCTGCACCCACATCTAGCGAGCACCGGACGGCTCGGGGGCGGACTTCACCCGCCAGTCGGGTCACCGTCGCCGTGCTCACGGTAAGTGATCAAGGTGCGCCAGAAGAGCAACGGCCGGACCGTGCTGCCGGGCAGTAGCCGGGCCGACTCGCGGCGCAGCTCCGCCAACGTCGGGTAGTCGTCGACGACCGGGGCCTTCGGGCCCTCTTCCGGGCCGCCGTTCAGGCGCTCGCCGGCGTAGACGACCAGCCGGGCGAGCGCGTTGACCGGGACCGCCGCGATGGCCAGTGCCCAGTCCGCGGGCGTGCTCGGTTTCGCCAGGCCGAGCACCACGAGCACGCCGCCCGGCACCAGCGCACGGCGCAGCTTGGCGACCGTTTCGAACGGCATGTGGTGCAGCGACGCCAGGCACGAGATGTAGTCGTAGTGCCCCTCGGGCAGGGTGTCGGTCGTGACGTCGGCCTGCCGGTAGACGATCTCGCCGGGCCCCGGCGACCCCAGCCCGGCCGCCGCCTCGACCATCGCCGCCGAGACGTCGACCGCCTCCACCGCCATGCCCGTCGCGGCCAGCCGCCGGGCGAACCGGCCGGTGCCGCACCCGACGTCCAGCGCGATCCCCGGCCCCGGCGGCAGCAGGTCCAGCAGCAGCGGGTGGTAGTGGTCGTTGTGGTTGAACGGCATGCGTCGAGAGTGCCACTCGTCACGCACGTAGACTCGCAAGGCAAGTGCGAAACCCCAGGCCGGAGGAGATTCAGTGCCGCAGGATGAGACAGGTCGCAGGCCGGACCTGTCGGATCTGGACAGCTTCGCGGGCGTCGACGAACTGGGGACGTCGGGGTACGAGGAGTCCGACGACCACGACCCGGAACTGGACGTCCGCGACACCGCGTTCGAAGCCGGCGGCGGCTCGCGCGGCGGGATCGGCGGGGTCGGCCAGCTCGGGGACAACCTCGCCACCGGTCCGGTGCCCGACCTCACCGTGCCCGAGGACGTCGAGCTGCACGAGCTCGACGACCAGGGCGAGGAGGCCGCCTACGGCGACCCGGACGGGCCCGAGGCGCGGCGCGACCTGATGGCCGTCGAGGCCGAGCTGAACCAGCGCTGGCCGGAGACGAAGATCGAGCCGTCGCTCACCCGCATTTCGGCGCTGACGCAACTGCTGGGCGAGCCGAACCGCGGTTACCCGGTGCTGCACGTGGCCGGCACGAACGGCAAGGGCTCCACCGCCCGGATGATCGACGCGCTGCTGACCCGGATGGGCCTGCGCGTCGGCCGCTACACCAGCCCGCACCTGCAGCTGGTCACCGAGCGGATCGCGCTCGACGGCCGGCCGATCTCCGCCGCGCGCTACGCCGAGCTGTGGAACGACATCGCGCCGTACGTGTCCATGGTGGACGGTGCGGCCGCGGACGGCGTCGCGATGAGCAAGTTCGAGATCCTCACCGGGATGGCGTTCGCCGCCTTCGCCGACGCCCCCGTCGAGGCCGCGGTGCTCGAAGCGGGCCTGGGCGGTGCCTGGGACGCCACGAACGTCGCGGACGCCGACGTCGCCGTGATCACCCCGATCGGACTCGACCACGTCGAGTACCTGGGCCCCGACGCGGTGAGCGCGGCGCGCGAAAAGGCGGGCATCATCAAGCCCGGCTCGGTCGCGGTGATCGCCGAACAGGACCCGGAAGTCCTCAAGGTGCTGCTGGAGCGCGCGGTCGAGGTCGACGCCGCGGTCGCCCGCGCGGGCAGCGAGTTCGGCGTGCTCGAGAAGGAGGTCGCCGTCGGCGGGCAGCTGCTGAAGCTGCAGGGCCTCGGCGGCGTGTACGACGAGATCTTCCTCCCGCTGCACGGCGCCCACCAGGCCGCGAACGCCGCGCTGGCGCTGGCCGCGGTCGAGGCGTTCTTCGGCGCGGGCAAGGACAAGCAGCTGGTCGTGGAGGCGGTGCGCGAGGCGTTCGCCGAGGTCGAGACGCCCGGACGGCTCGAGCGCGTCCGCTCGGCCCCGACGGTCCTGCTCGACGCGGCGCACAACCCGCACGGCGCCCGCGCACTCGCGACGACGGTGTCCGAGGAGTTCGCCTTCCGCCGCCTGGTCGCGGTGGTCGGCGTGATGGCCGAGAAGGACGCTCACGGCATCCTCGACGCGCTGGAGCCGGTGGTGTCCGACATCGTGGTGACACGCAACTCCTCACCCCGCTCGATGCCGCTGGAAGAGCTGAACGAACTGGCGATCTCGGTGTTCGGCGAAGACCGCGTCGTCGCCGAGACGGACCTGGAGACGGCGATCGAGACCGCGATCGCGCTGGTGGAGACCAACGACGACCCCGAGGAGCCGTTGGCGGGCGGCGGCGTGCTGGTCACTGGCTCGGTGGTCACGGTGGGCGAGGCGCGCACGCTGTTCGGGAAGGAGCCGGCGTGACCTCGCCGTCGGAGGAGAAGCCCCAGCCGAAGGACCCGATGAAGGGCTTCCGCGGCGTGATGTCCGGGACGCTGATCATGGAGGCGATCACGGTCGCCCTCGCCCTCCCGGTGGTGAACAGGCTCGGCGGCGGGATTTCCACGGGCACCGGCTGGGCGGTCATCGCGGTGGCGGTCCTGCTGGTCGTGACGTGCGGGTTCGTCAAGCGCGCGTGGGCGGTGCCGCTGATCCTGGCCCTGCAGGTGGTGCTGATCGCGCTGGTGTTCTGGCTGCCGGCGATCGCCGTGCTGGGGGCGATCTTCCTGGCGGTCTGGCTGTGGCTGCTGTGGCTGCGCCGGGACGTCGCGCGCCGCATGGCGGCCGGGACGCTGGCGAGCCAGCAGCCCCGGCCGTGAGCTTCACGGGTGCGGTGCCTCCTGGCAGGCTCGCACCTCGGTGACGAGCGTGTCGAGCGCGTCCAGGGCGTTCACCGGCACGTCGAGGCGGTAGATCCGGTGCGGGCCCGACCTGCTCACCGTCAGCAGGCGGGCGTCGAGCAGGATCCGCAGGTGCCGCGACACCGTGGACTGCGGGAGCCCGAGCGCCGACTGCACTTCGCCGACCGTGGCGGATCCACCGCGGTCGAGGAACACCCCGACGATCTGCACCCGGGTCGCTTCGCCGAGCGCCCGCAGCACGGGCAGGGCGGTGGTGAGCGCGTCCTGGATCACGCGGGCACCTGCTCGAGCAGCTCTTCGAGCTCGCCGGCCGGGAGGTCGTGCCGGCGGCTCAGATCCACCCAGTCCCGCAGCATCCGGACCGTCTGCGGCCCGTGCCCGCCGAAATGGCTGCGCAGGTAAGGCGGGACGTCGAACGGGGCCAGCCGCGGAAACGCCGTCAGGGCCGCGCGCACCGCGAGCGGGTGGACCGGCCGCGGGCTCGGGCCGCCGTATTCCGCCGCGACCGCGTTGCGGGCCTGGGTCGCGGCCGCCGCGAGCCGCCGCGACGACCGGGCGGCCGCCGGGTCGAAGCCCGCGGCGTGCAGCCCGGCCACGACGGGCATCGTCGTCGCCGCGGAGACCAGGGGAGCCGCGAGCGGCGCGGTCCGCGCCCACCTCGGGCGGGCGAACAAGGACCGGAGAAGAACCGCCGCCGGACCGGCAACCGCGAACCGCGCCCGCGCGGGCGGCCACCACCACGTCGGATCCGCGCCGCCGGCGAAGAACTCGGGCACCACCAGGCCCCACGGCCGGTCGCCGGCCAGTGCGCGGAGCAGTTCGACCTCCGACGGCACCTGGGTGACCGCGGCGACGATCGCCGGCTGCCCGAGCAGCTCGGCCACCCCCGGCGAGGCGGGCGAGGCCGTGCTGATCACCACGTCCCAGCCGGAAGCGGCCGTCGTCAGGTCGACCCGGCGCTGGCCGGCACCCCGGACGCTGCGGAGCCGGCGGGTCCCGGCCAGCAGGGAGTCCGCGGTCCGCTCGCGCACCGCGAACCCGACCCGGTGACTCTCGGCCAGCGACGTCGCCAGCACCCGGGCCACCGGGCCGTGTCCCACCACGAGAACGCGCATGCGCGCACTATATCCGCATATCCGGATATGTTGCTAGTGGAGCACCACCACCCGCAACGCCGGGGAGCGCAGGATGTCGGCTTCGCAGAACCGGCTCTTCACCCACTCGCCGCGGCTGTAGAGCTTCGTCTGGTCGCTGAAGTACGGCGACGCCGGGTTGGCCGACTGCGAGTAAGTCAGCAACGTCGAGGCGTCCGGGCAGCCGCGGCCACTGAACCCCACCACCTGGATGAAGCTGGAGCCGTGCGCGACTTCGGTGTTGCCGCGCGCCGGGTCCCACTGCGGTGTCATCACGTTGAGCACGCCGAGGAGACCCTGCGCGCCGTGGATCGGGAGGCGGTCGCCGTTGCGGGTGACGGACTGGCCGTCGCGCAGCCGCGCGTCCGGTGCCAAGCCGGCCGCACGCAGCTCGGCGATGGCGTCACCGAACGCCCGCTGGATGCCCGCGTCGCCGACGTTGAGCGTGTTCGGCGTGGTCAGCGGCGCCTTCGGGTCGAACGGCACGGTGAAACGCGGCAGGCTGCCGAGCCGGACGGCGAACCGCTGGAACAGCAGCGAACCACGGCTGTCGAGCGAGTACGTGTGGTCCCAGTTCGCCAGCGCCGTGCACGCCGGCCCGACCGGCACCGGGCCGGACGACGACGGCGCCTGCCCGCCCGGGAACGACGTGCACAGCTTCGCCAGGTCCGCCGCCGCCAGGTCGGCGAACAGGCTGTGGTCGGCGAAGAACGTCTTCTTCACGGAATCCGTGCCGAACCCGCCCTTTTCGGCCGTGAGCAGTGCCTCCCGGGTGCGCGGGTTGCGCTCGGTGCCCTGGTCGCCGACGATCCGCGGGTAACCGGTGATCGGTGCGCGGGCGTTCGCCAGCCACGCGCTGTCGTTCGTGTTCAGCTCGTAGTCCCGGCGCTGCTGCTGCGGCAGCCGCGACGGCGCGAAGAGTCCCGGCTCCAGCGCGCCCGGGTCGGAACCCCATTGGCACGACGGCTTTCCACCGTCCAAAATGGGCAGTCCGTCGCCGGCGAACGTCTCCCGCCCGATCGGCGTGCTGCACTGCGCCGCCAGTTCGTCGGTGACGTGGGGGACGACCTGGATGTCGGCGTAGAGCGCGTTGCCCGCCCGGTCGGTGGCGATCGTGTTCACCCACGGCAAGCCCTGCGTGCTGCCGAGCGTCTTCACGATGTCCGCTGTGCTGCGAGCCTGGTCCAGCTCGAACCACGTGTTCAGCCCGCGCAGGTTGGCCGCGTTGGCGTCCCGCAAGGCGTACACCGACTTCGCCGTCCACGGCACCGGGAACCCGCCGACGTCGTTCAGCACCGGGCCGTACCGCGTCGACCAGAAGGTCCGGCGGACCGGCTCCAGCGAGCCGTCGGCCCGGCGCACCTGGACCGTGACCTCGCGGGAAGTCATCTTCTCGGGCCTGCCGTCGACCAGGTACGTCGTCGGGTCGCCGGCCGCCAGCGGCACTTCGAACAGGCCGAAGGTGACCGGGGTGGACACCGTGTGCGTCCAGGCCGCGTCCGCGGTGTGCCCGATCATCACGAACGGCATGCCGAGCAGGCTCGCCCCGGCCACGTCGACCCGGCCGGGAATGGTCAGCTGGCTCTGCCAGAACCGGCGTCCGTCGTGCCACGGGTAGTGCGGGTTGCCGAGCAGCACGCTGCCCTTGCCCGCCGCTGTCCCGTCCGCGCCGACGGCGATGCCGTTGCTGCCGAGCCCGCCCTTGCCCAGCCCGTCCCGCAGGCTCGCCGACAGCTGCGCGGGCGTGCCCGGAGCCGGCGTCGGCGCTCCGGACGGCGGCGCCGCGAACAGTCCTTCGGTGACGAAGCCGAGGCCGCCGGTGACGACGATCGAGTAGAAGTGCCGGTAGAAGTCCTGTTCGCTGATCGGCCGGACCCAGTCCGCGCCGCGGCAGGCCGGATCGGTGATCCCGGACCGGCCGGTGCGGGCCAGGTAGGCGTTGAACCCCTTGACGTAGCCCGAAACGACCTGCCGGACCTCGGGCCGCGGCCCCTGCGGCGCGGGTTGTGCGACCAGCCTGTCGACCACGCCGGAATCGTTGAGCTGCTGGAAGAACAGGTCGCTGTGCAGGTTGGTCTTCGCCTCGGACAGCGACGGGTAACCTTCGCCGTCCGGCCCGAAGTACCGCGACCGCTGGGCGCTCACCGTGACGTAGATCTTCGCGAGCTCGCAGACGTTGTCGGTCGCCGCCGCGTAGCCGTACCCGTAGCCGAGGCCCGCGTAGTCCTCGGCCACGATGTGCGGGATGCCGTGTTCGGTGTAGCGCAGGACGGCTTTCGCGCCGTCTTCCCCGGCGTTCGCCACGCCGGCGCCGAGTGCCGTGACAGAGAGCGCCGCCGCGAAAACGGCCAGCGCCTTCCGGATGTGCGTCATGCGTACCCCCTTGCCGTGATCACCAAGCTACCGACGGCGACGACGGCCGGGTATGGGGGAAAACCCCAGTATTCGTTCACCCGCGCGCAAGCCGCCGTTGGTCGCGGCGGGATAGAAACCGCCCATGACCGAACACTCCCGCCGCACGCTCATCAAGGCCGGCCTCACCGGTGCCTCCGCCGTCGCCGCCGGCCTCGTCGTGCCGTCCACGGCCTTCGCCGCGGTGCCGCTCGTCCGCCGCGACCGGCCGGTGCTCACCCACGGCGTCCAGTCCGGCGACGTCACGCCGGGCTCGGCGATCGTCTGGTCCCGCACCGACCGGCCGGCACGCCTGGCCGTCGAGATCGCGCGGGACCCGTCGTTCCGGCACGCCCGCCGCGTTGCCGGCCCGCCGGCAGGCCCGGACAGCGGCGGCACCGGCCGCGTGCGCGTCCCCGCGCTGGCGCCCGGCACCGAGTACCACTACCGCGTCACCGCCGAAGCCCTCGACGGGCGTGCCACGAGCGAGCCGCTGACCGGCCGGTTCGCCACCGCGCCGGTGGGCCGCCGCGACGCGCGGATCCTGTGGTCGGGTGACGTCGTCGGCCAGAACTGGGGGATCAACCCGGGCTTGGGCGGGATGACGATCTTCTCGGCGATGGCCGACCGCTGCCCGGACCTGTTCCTGCACAGCGGCGACACGGTGTACTCCGACGGGCCGCTGACCGAGACCGTCACCCTCCCCGGCGGCCGGACCTGGCGCAACGTCGTCACGCCCGAGAAGTCGAAGGTCGCCGAAACCCTGGACGAGTTCCGCGGCCAGCACGCCTACAACCGGCTCGACGACCACTTCAAGCGCTTCGCCGCGCAGGTGCCGTCCTACGTCCAGTGGGACGACCACGAGGTCTTGAACAACTGGTACCCGGGCAAGATCCTCGACAACCCGGCCTACACCGAGAAGCGCGTCGACGTCCTCGCGCCGCGGGCCTACCAGGCGTTCCACGAGTGGCACCCGATCGACTCGCGCCGGGCGGTCGACGGCCGGGTCTACCGCAGCTTCAGCTACGGCTCCCGCGTCGAGATCTTCGTGCTGGACATGCGGACCTACCGCAACGCGAACACGGCGGACCCGACCAAGCCGGGCCACATCCTCGGCGACGCCCAAGCCCGCTGGCTCGCCGACGCGCTCGGCCGCAGCACGGCCACCTGGAAGATCGTCCAGGCCGACATGCCGCTGGGCCTGGTCGTCCCGGACGGCGCCGACATCGAAGCCGTCGCGAACAACCTGCCGGGCGCACCCGGTGGCCGCGAGACCGAGCTGGCCTGGGTGCTGCGGGAGATCCAGCGCCGCCGCGTGCGCAACGTCGTCTGGCTGACCGCGGACGTCCACTACACGGCCGCGCACCACTATTCACCCGACCGGGCGGCCTTCCAGGACTTCGACCCGTTCTGGGAGTTCGTGTCCGGCCCGCTGAACGCGGGTGCGTTCGGGCCGAACACCCTGGACCCGACGTTCGGTCCGCAGGCGGTGTTCGTGCACGCCCCGCCGTCGGCGAACACGGCCCCGATCGACGGCTTCCAGCACTTCGGCGAGCTGAACGTCGACGGCGCGAGCGGCGACCTCACGGTGGACCTGCGCGACGCCACCGGGGCGTCCCTGTGGTCGAAGACACTGCACCCGCAAGGCCGCTGAGCAGGGTCGGCTAGGCTCTCGCGCACCGAAACCCACCGTATTTAGGAGAAACACCGTCGTGACTGAACGCACGCTGGTCCTGGTCAAGCCCGATGGCGTCGCGCGCGGCCTCGTCGGCGAAGTCATCTCGCGGATCGAGCGCAAGGGCCTCAAGCTCGCCGCGCTCGAACTGCGGACCGTTCCGCAGGCGCTGGCCGAGGAGCACTACGCCGAGCACAAGGAGCGTCCGTTCTTCGGCGACCTGCTGGAGTTCATCACCTCGGGCCCGCTGGTCGCGCTCGCCATCGAAGGCCCGCGTGCCATCGCCGCGTTCCGCCAGCTGGCCGGCGGCACGGACCCGGTCGAGAAGGCCACCCCGGGCACCATCCGCGGCGACTTCGCGCTGGAGACCCAGTACAACCTGGTCCACGGCTCGGACTCGCCGGAGTCGGCCGAGCGCGAGCTGAAGCTCTGGTTCCCCGACCTGTGATCGGCACCGGGGCCGCGCACCGCGCGGCCCCGGTTTCCCGGGAGACCCCATGACGACGATGCCGTTCCCCGCCCGCGAGTACCTGCCGGTGCTGCGCGAACTGACCAGCGCCTTCGCCGAGCGGCTGCGCACCGGCGACCCTGCGGCGAAGGTGCCGGACTGCGCGGGCTGGACGCTGGCCGACCTCGGCACCCACCTCGGGAACGTGCACCGCTGGGCCGCCACCGTCGTCACCACCGGTCAACTCCACCCGCAGGACTTCGAGCAGCGCCCGGAGGCCGATCTGGCGTCCTGGTACGCCGAGAGTGCCGCAATCCTTCTGGACGCGCTGGCCGCGGCCACCCCTGAAGACCCGTGCTGGCACTTCGGCGGCACCGAGAAGACCAAGGCGTTCTGGTTCCGCCGCCAGGTCCACGAAACCGCCGTCCACCTCGCCGATTCGGGGAGCGACCACGCGCTCGACCCGGCCGTGGCCGCGGACGGCGTCGACGAGGTCCTCGGCGCGATGTTGCCGCGCGTGACGCGCTGGCACGCCGTGCCGCGGCTGCCCGGGCCCGTCACGCTGCGCGCCACCGACACCGGTGACGTCTGGACCGTGCACCCCGGCGAGCCGCCCGCGCTGGGGCCGGCCGCCTCCGGAGCCGGCATCGAGGCGCCCGCCCGGGACCTCCTGCTGCGCCTGTGGAAGCGCACCGGGCCGGACCCGCGCGCCACCGGCGAGGCCGCGGAAGCGCTCCTCGCCGCACCGCTGACCCCTTGATGGTGTTCTAGACCATTCAGGCGGCGTTCACCGGGAAGCCTTCCCCCGGCCGTGCCACTGCGCTGTGCTGGTTCGGCTCGCTCTCACTCGATACTGGGGTACCCGGTGAAGAAGTCACGATTTCTTTTCAGGGGTCCGGGTGGCGGAGCCCCCGGCTCGGGGCGAAGCCCCGGTCGTCGCAGCATCGCGCTGCCGTTCGTCGCCCTGTTCGCGACCGTGTTCGTCGTTCCCGCGCACGCCGATCCGCTGAAAGCGCCACTCGGCACCCCGCCGGTCGAGGCCGCGCCCGCCGCGTCGTCGGCCCACGAGGGCCCGGCCGCCTTCGCCGCCGCGGACCCCGACGACGGGCTGGTCACCGGCAGTGCGACCACCGAGGTCGCGCCCGGCCTGAACCTCACCCAGTTCGACCGGTTCGACCCGGCCGGCTGGATCCGCGGTGACACCCTCGCCGTCGACCTCGGCAGCAAGGTCCTGAAGCCCACGTACCTGAGTCCCGGCACGGTTTCCGCGCGCACACCGCTGTCGCAGCAGGCCGCGCGGGCGGGTGCGGTGGCCGGCGTCAACGGCGACTTCTTCGACATCAACGCCACCGGCGCGCCCATCGGCGTCGGCATCGACCGCGGGCAGCTGCAGACCGCGCCCGCCGCCGGGCACAACCTCACCGCCTCGATCACCGATGCGGGCAAGGCCGCGCTGGCCTCGGTGTTCCTCGAAGCCACCGTGACGCTGCCCGGCGGGGTGGTGCAGGCGACCAACTTCAACAGCCCGGTCCTGGGCGTGGACGCGATCGGCGTCTACACGCCGTTGTGGGGCGCTTCGAGCCGTCGGACGTCGGTGGCGGGCGCGGCCCGGGTGCGCGAGGTGGAGTTGCGCGGCGGCGTCGTGACCGCCGTGCGGGAACAGCCCGTGGACGGCCCGGTCGCGGCGGGCACCACCCTGCTGCTGGCCCGCGAAGCCGGAGCGGACGCGCTCGCCGCGCTTCAGCCGGGTGACGCGGCCGGCGTCACCTATGCACCGCGCTCGGACGCCGGGAGGATCGCGGTTGCGGTGGGCGGCAACGAAGTCCTGCTCCGCGACGGCGTCGTGCAGCCGGTCGACGACGTCGCCCTGCACCCGCGGACGGCCGTCGGTTTCTCCGCCGACGGCCGGAAGCTGTGGCTGGCCACCGTGGACGGGCGGCAGGCCGACAGCCGCGGGATGACCGAGCTGGAACTCGCCCGGCACATGAAGAGCCTGGGTGCCGACGACGCGCTCAACCTCGACGGCGGCGGCTCGTCGACGCTTTTGGCGCGCAACGAGGGCGAAGCCGCGCCGAGCGTCCGGAACTCGCCGTCCGACGGCGGGGAACGCCTGG
Organism: Streptomyces sp. MN03-5084-2B; assembly: GCA_033793495.1. Taxonomy (GTDB): domain Bacteria; phylum Actinomycetota; class Actinomycetes; order Mycobacteriales; family Pseudonocardiaceae; genus Amycolatopsis. The sequence goes on from JARAWT010000005.1 coordinate 161,563, forward strand.
TGCCCAACGGCATCGGCTTCACCACCGTGCCCGGTAGCGGCCGGCTCACCGGCTTCGCGCCCACACCCGCCGTGGCGACCGGCGACGCGAACCGCGTGCTGGCCGGCCTGAGCCGGCACCTGGTCGCCGACGGCCACGACGAAACCGGCGCCGCGGTGGCCGCCGATCCACGCTGGAGCACGTCGGACGGGCGGCGGGCGACCGTCACCCGCGGAGTCGTCACCGGCCACAGCGCGGGTGACGTCGAGGTCGTCGCGCGGTCGGGCCGGGCGTCCGGGAAGACGGCGCTTTCGGTGCTGGGCAAGCCGGTCCGGCTCGGCACGAGCACCGAACAGGTCGCGTTGTCAGGCGCGGGCGCGCGAAGCACGTTCAAGGTCTACGGCTACGACGCCGACGGCTACGGCACCTGGCTGGAACCCGACGACGTCAAGCTCGACTACGACCACACGGTCGTGCGGGTCGAGCCCTCCGGTGACGGGTACGCGGTCACCGCGCTGACGTCTTCCGGTGCTTCGGCGATCACCGCGTCGGCAGCCGGCCTGACCACGCACCTGGCCGCGTCGGTCGGCACCGTGGCGCAGGTGGTGGCGCCGTTGGACGGTCCGGCGGGCTGGGCGGCAACGGTGTTCCCGGCCGTCGTCGGTGCGGCGCTGTCGGCGGCACCCGGCCGCGACGGGGGCGCCGGGCTCGCGCTGGACTACCGGCTGACCGGGACGACCGCGACGCGCGCGGCCTACGTGACACCGTCGGCCCCGCTGCCGGTCCCGGACGGCACGCAGAAGATCGGGCTGTGGGTCGACGGCGACGGCCAGGGCGCGTGGCTGCGGGCGGAACTGCGCGACGCGGCGAACGTGGCGTCCATTGTGGACCTCTCGCTGAGCGTGGACTGGACGGGCTGGCGGTACGTCACGGCCCCGATCCCGGCCGGGCTGCCCACGGGACAGCGCCTGGCGCGCTTCTACGCCGTCGAGAACGTGCCGGACCAGCAGTACGAAGGCCGGCTCGTCTTCGACGACCTGACCTTCGAGGTCGCGCCGACGACGGCCGTGCCCGCCGATCCCGCCCCGCGCGACCTGGCGCTCGTCACCGACGGCGTTCTCACCGGTGGCCTGCGGGTCGCGGTGGTCAGCGACGCCCAGTTCACCGCGGACGACCCGGCGGGGCCGCTGGTCGCCCAGGCCCGTCGGGCGCTGCGCGAAGCCGTTGCCGCGATACCGGACCTCGTGCTGATCAACGGCGACTTCGTCGACCGCGGCACGGCACCCGACTTCGTGCTGGCCCGGCGGGTCATCACCGAAGAGCTCGACGGCAAGGTGCCCTGGTCCTACGTCCCGGGCAACCACGAGGCGGAGGGCGGCAACGGCCTCGCGAACTTCCAGGCCGCCTTCGGCGTGACGCACCGGGTCGCCGACATCCAGGGCATCCGGCTGGTGCTGCTCGATTCTTCGCGTGGCTCGCTGCGGGCCGGCGGGTTCGACCAGGTCCGGATGCTGCGGTCGGCGCTGGACTCCGCGGCGGCCGACCGGTCGGTCCGCGGCGTCGTCGTCGCCATGCACCACCCGGTGCGGGACCCGAGCCCGACCGGGAACTCCCAGCTCGGCGACCGGAAGGAAGCCGCGCTGTTGACCCGGTGGCTGACCGGGTTCGAGCAGGCGTCCGGCAAGCCGGCGGCCGCGGTGGCGTCGCACGCCGGGGTGTTCTCGCTGTCGCGGGTCGACGGGGTGCCGTACCTGGTCAACGGCAACTCGGGCAAGGCACCCGCGGCCGCGCCGGGCGACGGCGGGTTCGTCGGCTGGACGCTGCTGCGCGTGGACCCGGCCGACCGCGTTCAGCCGGTGCGGTTCGAGACGCGGCCGAACGTCGATGCGCTGTCGCTGACCGGACCGTCGTCGATGGCACCCGGTGAGCGCGCTGCGGTGCGTGCTTCGGTGCGGCAAGGGGCCCGGGACGTTCCGGTGTCCTACCCGGTGAGCGCGAGCTGGCAGGTCGGCCGGGGCGTCGTCTCGTTCGACCCGGCTTCGGGCGTGCTGACGGCGGTGCGGCCGGGTCTCGCGCGGCTGTCGGTGCAGGTCAACGGGGTGACGGCCACGCTGGTCGTGACTGTCCGCGGTTAATCCGCTCGGTTTTTGTCGGTGGTGGGTTCTATGGTGCGAAGCGTGGACGATGCGGAGGACCGGGAACCGGCACTGGTGCAGGCCAAGGCACTGGTGAAGCGCTTCGGCGCGTTCGAAGCCGTGCGCGGGATCGACGTCGAGGTGCGCCGAGGGGAGGCGTTCGGCTTCCTCGGCCCGAACGGCGCGGGCAAGTCGTCGACCATGCGGATGATCGCGTGCGTGTCGCCCCGCACCGACGGCGACCTCCGCGTGCTGGGGCTCGATCCGGAGGCCGCCGGGCCGCGGATCCGCGCGCGCCTCGGCGTGGTGCCGCAGCAGGACAACCTGGACGTCGAGCTGACGGTCCGGGAGAACCTGCTGATCTACGGCCGCTACTTCGGCCTGTCGCGGGCAGCGGCGCGGCGGAAGGCCGACGAGCTGCTGGAGTTCGCGCAGCTGACCGACCGGGCGGGTGACAAGGTCGACCCGCTGTCCGGCGGCATGAAGCGGCGGCTGACGATCGCGCGCTCGCTGGTCAACGACCCGGAGCTGCTGCTGCTCGACGAACCGACGACGGGCCTCGACCCGCAGGCGAGGCACCTGCTGTGGGACCGGCTGTTCCGGCTCAAGGCCCAGGGCACGACGCTGATCGTCACCACGCACTACATGGACGAAGCCGAGCAGCTGTGCGACAGGCTGGTGGTGATGGACCACGGCCGGATCGCGGCGGAGGGCTCGCCGGCCGACCTGATCCGGCGGTATTCGACCCGCGAGGTCGTCGAGCTGCGGTTCGCGCCGGGGGAGCAGGTCGCGGCGGCTCAGCAGGTCGAGGGTCTGGTCGAGCGCGTGGAGGTGCTCCCGGACCGGGTCCTGCTGTACAGCGACGACGGCGAGAGCACCCTGGAGCGCGCCCATTCCCGCGGGGCGCGACCGCTGTCCAGCCTGGTGCGCCGCAGTTCCCTGGAGGACGTCTTCCTCCGGCTCACCGGCCGGACGCTGGTGGATTGATGGCGACGATCTCGACCGGCCGGGTGGTCGGCAAGTGGCAGGGCGCCTGGCTGCAGGTCGAAGGGCGCTGGACGTGGTACCGCCGCCACTGGCTGTCCACCCTGTACTCCACCGGCCTGCAGCCGGTGCTCTTCCTGGCCGCGATGGGGCTCGGCTTCGGCTCGCAGGTGCGGCCGGGCGCGGTCACCGGCGGCCTGTCGTACCTGCAGTACATCGCCCCCGCGCTGCTGGCCGCCGGGGCCGCGCAGCAGGCGTTCGGCGAATCGAGCTACCCGGTGCTGTCCGGGTTCAAGTGGCAGAAGGAATACCTCGCCGTCACGGCCACCCCGGTGTCGCCGGGCCAGGTGTTCGGCGGGCACCTCGTCTGGTCGGCCCTGCGCCTGACGCTGGCGGGCGCGATCTACGCGTTCGTCGCGCTGTTCTTCGGCGCCTGGACCGGACCGGGGGTGCTGCCGGCGATCCTGGCCGGCACCGTCACCGGGCTCGCCTGCACGGCGCCGATGGCCGCGCTCGCCGCGCGGACCTTCGACGAGGGCCAGCGCTTCGGCCTGATCTTCCGGTTCGTCGTGATGCCGATGACGTTGTTCTCCGGCACGTTCTTCCCGATCTCCCAGCTGCCGGGCACGATCCGCTGGCTGGCCTGGCTTTCGCCGTTGTGGCACGGCACGCAGCTGGCCCGCGGCGTGAGCATCGGCGGCGTCGGCGGCTGGGCGATGCTCGGTCACCTCGCCGTGCTGGCGGCGTTGTTCGCGGCCGGGTGGGTGCTCGCGCACCGGGCTTTCTACCGGAGGCTGGTGGTCTGAATGACGGCGACCGTCGAAACCCGCGCCGGCCTGTTCCTGCGCGTCTTGCCGCCCGCGCTGTACGCGGGCCGCGCCCGCATGCTCGTCGAGCGCTCGGCGATGGTGTACCGCGGCAACCTGCTGATCTTCCTCTCCGGCGCGGTCGAGCCGTTCCTCTACCTGCTGGCGTTCCAGCTGGGGTTCGGCAAGCTGGTCACCGAGGTGACCGGCCCCGGCGGGCACCCGATGAGCTACGTCGCGTTCGTGGCCCCGGCCCTGCTGGCGACCTCGGCGATGAACGGCGCGGTGTTCGAATCGACGTACAACCTGTTCTTCAAGCTGCGCTACGCGAAGCTGTACGACGCGATGCTGGCCACCCCGATCGGCCCGCTGGACGTGGCGCTGGGCGAGATCGGCTGGGCGATCACCCGCGGCGGCATCTACGCGGTGGCGTTCCTCGCGATCGCGGCGGCGATGGGCTTGCTGGCGTCGTGGTGGGCCCTGCTGATGGTCCCGGCGGCGCTGCTGGTGGGCCTGGCGTTCTCGGCGATCGGCATGGCGCTGGTGACGTTCCTGCGTTCGACGGCCCAGTTCGACTACATCCAGCTGGGCCTGACCCCGATGTTCCTCTTCGCGACGACGTTCTACCCGCTGTCGGTGTACCCGGAGCCACTGCAGTGGGTGGTCCGCTGCCTCCCGCTCTACCACGCGATCGAGCTGATGCGCGGCCTGGCGACGGGCCTGCTGTCCGGCAGCATGCTGGTCAACCTCGCCTACCTGCTGGTCCTGGGCGCGCTGGGCCTGTGGGCATCGACCCGCCGGATCGCCAAGCTCCTCCTGACCTGACGAGATGCCCCGCCGATCACGCGAGATGCCCCGCCAATCACGCGAGATCGGCTCCCAGTCACGCGAGTTCCGCCCTCGCTCACGGAACACCCGGCTTCGCGCCCGCCCCGCCGGCGGTCAGCGGGCCTGGTCGGGCTGCCCGTCCGGCTCCGCGGCAGGCGCCGGGACGTGCACCATCCCGTGCCCGTAGAACCCGTTGTACCCCTCGTACCCCGCGCAGTAGGCGTCCTGGAGCCCGTCCCCGGTCAGGTCGTAGTCGGCCGGGCACGGCATCGGCGTCGCCTGTGCCTCGAGCGTCCGGCGCAGCTGCCGCGGCCGTGCCTCCGGCGCGGCGGACGCCAGCAGCGCGAGCACCCCGGTGACGTGCGGCGCCGCCATCGACGTCCCGCACAGCGGCGCGTACCCGCCCGGCACCGTCGACAGCACGCACTCGCCCGCCTCCCCGCCCGGCGCCGTGACGTCGATCACGCCCAGGCCGTACGAGCTGTACCCCGCCTTCACCCGGTCCGCGCCGACGGCCGACACCGCGACGACGTCCCGCAGCCCGGCCGGCAGGGCTTCGCACCCGCTGCTCGTCCCGCGCGCCCCCGAGCGCGCCGACGGCGTCAGGTCCACGGCCTCGTTCGTCGCCGCCGCGACGTTCAACGTCCCCGCCGACGTGCTGTACTCGACGGCGCGGGCCAGCACCTCGTGCACGACCCCGCGGTCGCTGCCGCGGATGCACGACAGCGACCACGGGTTGACGAAGAAACTGCTGTTCGTGACCCGCAGGTGCCGGGCGGCGGCCCACATCAGCCCGCACACCGCGGCTTCCGGGTCGGCGTAGCCGCGGTCGTCGATCACCTTCACCGACGCCACTCGCACCCCGGGCGCCACACCCGTCACGCCGTGCCCGTCGTCGGCCGCCGCGATGATCCCCGCCACGTGCGTGCCGTGCACCGACGTCGTCGGCACCCACGCCGACGGCGACCGGTCGGGGGCCCCGGTCAGGCACCCGGCGGAGTCGTCGCGGTCGACGGCGTCGCTCAGGTCCGGGTGGTCCGGGTCGATCCCGGAGTCGAGCACGCCGACGACGACGTCACGGCGGGAGACCGGCGCGGCCGGGCCGGCCGGACCGGCGGAGCGGGCCGGAGCGTCGATCATCCGCATGTCCCACTGCTGCCCGCTCAGGTCCGCGGTGGGCACCTTCGCGGGATCGGTCGCCGGCAGCGTGGCTCGTGCGGGTTGCGGCTTGACGTCGGCGACGTGCTGCGCGGCCAGCCGCTCGGCCTGCGCGCTGAACGCCCGGTCGAGCCCGATCCGGCCGCCGAAGCCCGGGTCGCCCGAGGTGGCGACCGCGACGGCGATCTGCGGGTAGTAGACGGTGGTGGCCCCGCAGGCGTCCTCGATCTCCGCGCGGGCCGCGGTCTCGGTGGTGCCGCGGTCGAAGGTGACGACGTACCGGAGGGCCCGGCCGTGGGCGCAGGCGGAGTCGGCCGCCGCCGGACCGGCGGTGACGCATCCCGAAAGCACCAGGACGGTGCACACGGCCGCTCGCAGCGGCCGCGCCAGCAGGGACACCGGACCTCCCACCGGATGCAGGAACCGCGGGTGCCGGCGCGCGCGAGATCCGGTCACCCCGAGCCGCACCGTAGCCACCCGGTGCCCGGCGGACAAGCGCTGCGGCGAAGTTCCCCCGGCCGTGTGCAGGCGGGGGCCGGTACGGCGCGCCCGGGTGCCTGCGGGAGGTACCGAGTACACCGGAGTGGTCACCCGGTGTGGGATACTCGGGGTGGCCGCTGGGCCGCGGGGCGCATGTGAGAGGTGCTGCCTGCGGCGTTGTGGCCCGGTGATGTGCGTGAACTCCCGCGACGCGCGTCGCCGCCCGAGAACCGGGCGGCTGGACGACGTGGTGGGCGGCCGGGGGCCGCGAGTGCCTTACGCACGCATACCGCCGAGCAGACCTTTGACCGGGTTGCGCCCCATCGGAAGCGGTGGTGCGGCGCCCGGTCGCCGGGCAAGGATTCCCGCCGCTGGTGACCACCACGGCGGCAACGATCAGAAAGGGGCCCCTGCGCGGCCGCGTCGACGCCGGTGTGAACCGGCAGACGCGCCCGGGGGCGGAGGAGACACATGTCGAACGCGGAAACACCCGCCGAGCACACCGGCGGGAATCCCGCCACACCCGCGGGCGGCCCGCTGGCCGACCTGCCGCCCCGGATCCGGGTGCACGCGCTGGCCAAGCTGCTCCAGTCGCACAGCCGGGACGTCCTCGCGAAGCTCGCCGAGCTGGGCGAAAGCGTGCGCAGTGCGCAGTCGAGCGTGACCAGGGACGTGGCGCTCAAGGTGGCCGAGGCCTTCGCACCCGGTGAGAGCGCCGGTGGGACCGAGACCGGAGACACACCGGCCGAGACGGCGCCCGAGCAGCCCGCCGAGACCCGCCCGCCGGTGCCCGAGGTGCCGGTGGCCGAGGTGCCGGTGGCCGAGGCCGAGAAGCCGCGGCCGCGCCAGAAGACCCGCGCGCACCTGCCGGTGTTCGCCGCACCGTCGCCGGTCTTCCTGCCGCCGGAGCCGGCCGAGCGCGCCGCCAAGCCGGCCCGCAAGCCGGTCGACCCGTTCGCGGAGCCGCCGTCGCGCCCCGAGCCCGAGGTCGCCGAGGAAGAGGTCGAGGACACGACGCCGGGCGCCGACTCCGACGACGACGGCGACGACGCCGGCAGCCGCCGTCGCCGCCGCCGGGGCCGTCGCGGCCGTGGCCGTGGCAAGGGCGCCGAGGGCGGCGACGAGAGCGCCGACACCGAAGACGACCAGGTCGAGGAGCAGCCGCGCCGCAAGAGCCGCAACAACGACGAAAAGCCGGAAGCGGACACCGAAGAGGCCGAGGAAGCTGAGTCTTCGGAGGCCGAGGGCGACGCGGACGAGGGTGAAGGCGGCAGCCGCCGCCGTCGCCGCCGTCGTCGCCGCAAGGGCTCGGACGGCGAAGACGCCGAGGCCACCGACGACCCGCCCAACACCGTCACGCACGTCCGCCAGGCGAAGGCCGAGCAGCCCGAGCGCCCGGCGCGCGACGAGGTGCGCAGCGTCCGCGGGTCGACCCGGCTGGAGGCCAAGCGCCAGCGCCGCCGTGACGGCCGCGAGGCGGGCCGCCGCCGCGCCCCGATCCTCTCCGAGGCCGAGTTCCTGGCCCGGCGCGAGTCGGTCGAGCGCACGATGGTCGTCGCCGAGCACGGCGACTCCACCCAGATCGCGGTGCTGGAGGACGGCGTCCTCGTCGAGCACTTCGTGACGCAGTCGGGCTCCGGCTCGATCGTCGGCAACGTCTACCTGGGCCGGGTCCAGAACGTGCTGCCGAGCATGGAGGCCGCGTTCATCGACATCGGCCGCGGCCGCAACGCCGTGCTGTACGCCGGTGAGGTCGACTGGGACGCCGCCGGCCTGGAAGGCAAGGCCCGCAAGATCGAGCAGGCGCTGTCCACCGGCGACTCCGTGCTGGTCCAGGTCACGAAGGACCCGGTCGGGCACAAGGGCGCCCGGCTGACCACGCAGATCTCGCTGCCCGGCCGCTTCCTGGTGTACGTCCCCGCGGGCGGCGCCACCGGCATCTCCCGCAAGCTGCCGGAGAACGAGCGCCGCCGGCTCAAGGACATCCTCAAGCGGATCGTCCCGGAGGACGCGGGCGTCATCATCCGCACCGCCTCCGAGGGCATCGGCGAGGAGGAGCTGGGTCGCGACGTCGACCGCCTGAAGGCGCAGTGGGACGTCATCAAGGAGAAGGCCGCCGCCGGTTCCGGCAAGAAGGGCGGCGCGCCGACCATGCTCTACGAAGAGCCGGACCTGCTGGTCAAGGTCGTGCGTGACCTCTTCACCGAGGACTTCGCCAAGCTGGAGATCCAGGGCAACCGGTCCTGGGAGACGATCAACGGCTACGTCAGCCACGTCGCCCCGGAGCTCGCCGAGCGCCTCAAGCGCTACACCGGCACCGGCGACGCGTTCGCCGACCACCGGATCGACGAGCAGATCACCAAGGCCCTCGACCGGAAGGTCTGGCTGCCCAGCGGCGGTTACCTGGTCATCGACCGCACCGAGGCGATGACGGTGATCGACGTCAACACCGGCAAGTTCACCGGTTCGGGTGGCAACCTCGAGGAGACGGTGACCCGCAACAACCTGGAGTCGGCGGAGGAGATCGTCCGCCAGCTCCGGCTGCGGGACATCGGCGGCATCATCGTCATCGACTTCATCGACATGGTGCTCGAGTCCAACCGCGAGCTGGTGCTGCGCCGCCTCACCGAGTGCCTCGGCCGCGACCGCACGCGCCACCAGGTCGCCGAGGTCACCTCGCTCGGCCTGGTGCAGATGACCCGCAAGAAGATCGGCACGGGCCTGCTGGAGGCGTTCTCGACGCCGTGCGAGCACTGCAAGGGCCGGGGCGTGCTCGTCTCGACCGAGGTGCAGCGCACGGCCGGCAACTCGCCGCAGTCCCAGGGCGGGAACGGCAACGGCGGCAACAGCGGTGGCAACAGCGGCGGCGGGGAGAAGAGCTCCCGCCGGTCGCGGGGCCGCGGCAAGGGCGAGGAGGCCGCCAAGGAGCAGGCCGAAGCCGCCAAGGCCGAGGTGCACGCCGTTCCGCCGCCGGAGCGGCGCGGGTCGATCGCGTCCGCGGTGGCGGCGGTGGCCAACGCCTCGAAGGCCGTCAAGGAGCACGACCACGGCGCGCTGAACGGCAACGGGCCCGCCCCGGAGCCGGCCAGGGAGGTCGCGGACGTCCCGGCGACCACGGAGGCGGATGAGACGCCCGTGGCGGCCGAGCCGCCCGTCGAGCCCGCCCAGGAGGTCGCCGGCACCCCGGTGACCACCGAGGCCGACGAGGTGCCGGTGCCGCAGGAGCTGGAGCCCGAGGTCGAGCGGTCCTCGGCTCCGGAGCCGGCGGAGGAGCCGGTCACGGTCGCCGACCCCGAGGTCGAGGTGCCCGAACCGGCGGTGCGCTCCACCCGGCGCCGTCCGCGCCGGGCGGCGTCGCGGCCGGCGGGCCCGCCGGTGCACGCCTCCGACCAGAGCAAGTGAACAACTAGAGGGACCCCGGTGGTAACGCACCGGGGCACCCCACGTAACCTGTAGTACGGCCTGCCACCAGAGCAGGTCGTCTGCGCGAGTCCAGGACCGCCGTTCCACAAGGTGGGCCGATCGCGCGGAGCCCCCACCCATTGTCGAGTAATGCAGGAGACTTCCGTGTCGGCGTACGCGATCGTCAAAACCGGCGGCAAGCAGTACAAGGTGGCCGTCGGCGACGTCGTCGAGGTCGAGAAGCTCGAGGGCAAGCCGGGCACCGAGCACATCCTCCCCGCCGTTCTGTACGTCGACGGTGGCGATGTCACCACGGACGCCGACGCGCTGGCGAAGGTCTCGGTCACCGGCAAGGTCGTCGAGCAGACCAAGGGCCCGAAGATCCGGATCCACAAGTTCAAGAACAAGACCGGCTACCACAAGCGCCAGGGTCACCGGCAGAAGCTGACTCGCGTCGAGGTCACCGCCATCTCCCTGTAAGGGTTTCTCCGGATCTTCGTTCTTCAGAAAGAGGACTGAGCTATGGCTCACAAGAAGGGTGCGTCCAGCTCCCGCAACGGTCGTGACTCGAACGCGCAGCGCCTCGGCGTCAAGCGCTACGGCGGCCAGGAAGTCAACGCGGGCGAGATCCTGATCCGTCAGCGCGGCACCAAGTTCCACCCCGGCGTGAACGTCGGCCGTGGCGGCGACGACACGCTGTTCGCGCTGGCCGCCGGTGCGGTCCAGTTCGGCGAGAAGCGTGGCCGCAAGACGGTCAACATCGTCGTGCCGGCCGAGGCCTGAGCCTTCGGTCGTCGTTAGACCTCTGACGAGGGGTGGGGCCGGAATATCCGGTGCCACCCCTCGTTTGTTTTGTGTACCCCTGTTCGCGAGTGAAAGAGGCAAGTCATGGCGTCCCGGTTCGTGGACCGCGCGGTCATCCACCTGACCGCCGGTGACGGGGGCAACGGCTGCGCCTCGGTGCACCGCGAGAAGTTCAAGCCCCTCGGTGGCCCGGACGGCGGCAACGGCGGCAACGGCGGCGACGTCCTGCTGGTCGTCGACCCGAACGTGCACACCCTGCTCGACTTCCACTTCCGCCCGCACGCCAAGGCCGGCAACGGCAAGATGGGCCAGGGCGGCAACCGCGCAGGCGCGGCGGGGGAGACGCTGGTGATGAAGGTGCCGTCCGGCACCGTCGTGTTCACCGAAGACGGCGAGATGGTCGCCGACCTGATCGGTCCGGGCACCACGTTCGTCGCCGCCCAGGGCGGCCGCGGTGGCCTCGGCAACGCTGCGTTGTCCTCCAAGGCGCGCAAGGCCCCCGGGTTCGCCCTGCTGGGCGAGCCGGGTGAGGCGCGCAACCTGACGCTCGAGCTGCGCTCGGTCGCCGACGTCGGCCTGCTGGGGTTCCCGTCCGCCGGCAAGTCGTCACTGATCTCGGTGCTGTCCGCGGCCAAGCCGAAGATCGCCGACTACCCGTTCACCACGCTGGTGCCGAACCTCGGCGTCATCACCGGCGGCGACACGGTGTTCACGATGGCCGACGTGCCCGGCCTCATCCCCGGCGCGTCCGAGGGCAAGGGCCTGGGCCTGGACTTCCTGCGCCACATCGAGCGCTGCGCGGTACTGGTGCACGTCGTCGACTGCGCGACGCTGGAGCCGGGCCGCGATCCGCTTTCCGATGTGGACGCGCTGGAGGCGGAGCTCGCGAAGTACACGCCGAGCCTCGGCGGGAAGCTCGAGGAGCGCCCGCGCGTGGTCGTCCTGAACAAGATCGACGTCCCCGAGGCCGCCGAGCTCGCCGAGTTCGTCCGTCCCGACCTGGAGGCCCGCGGCCTGCAGGTGTTCGAGATCTCGACGGCGTCCCGCAAGGGCCTGCGGGAGCTGACCTTCGCCCTCGCCGCGGTCGTCGAGAAGTACCGCGAGGCGCAGCCGGTGCTCGAACCGGAGAAGATCGTCCTGCGGCCGCTCGCCGTCGACGACTCCGGCTTCACCGTCGAGGTCGACCCGGAGGAAGAGGGCGCGTTCATCGTGCGCGGCGTGCGTCCGGAGCGGTGGATCCGCCAGACCGACTTCGGCAACGACGAGGCCGTCGGCTACCTCGCCGACCGGCTCAACCGCCTGGGCGTCGAGGACCAGCTGGCGAAGCTCGGCGCGAAGCCGGGCAGCCCGGTCACGGTCGGCGACGTCCAGTTCGAGTGGGAGCCGTCGACGCCTTCGGTCGCGGTCCACCTGTCCGGGCGCGGCACCGACGTCCGGCTGGAGCGCACCGACCGGGTCGGCGCCACCGAGCGCAAGGAAGCCCGCCGGATCCGGCGTGAAGGCTCGGACGAGTTCGAGGACGACCTGGACGCCGAGGAGTGAGCGGCACGCGCGAAGCCATCGCGGCCGCGCGGCGGCTGGTGGTCAAGGTCGGGTCGTCGGCACTGACGACCGCGGGCAGCGGGCTCGACGCCGCCCGCCTGGACGCGCTGGTCGACGCGATCGCCGAGCGGGTCGCCCGGGAAACCCAGATCGTGCTCGTGTCTTCGGGCGCGATCGGGGCCGGTCTGGCTCCGCTCTCGCTGGGCAAGCGCCCGCGCGACCTCGCCACGCAGCAGGCGGCGGCGAGCGTCGGGCAGCTGGCGCTGGCGCACGCGTACGCCGAGTCGTTCGGGCGGTACTCGCTGACGGTCGGGCAGGTGCTGCTGACCTCCGACGACGTCGTCCGCCGTTCGCACTACCGCAACGCGCAGCGGACGTTTTCGCGTCTGCTCGCGCTCGGCGCCGTCCCGGTCGTCAACGAGAACGACACGGTGGCGACCGAGGAAATCCGCTTCGGCGACAACGACCGCCTGGCCGCACTGGTGGCCCACCTGATCGGCGCCGACGCACTGGTCCTGCTGTCCGATGTGGACGGCCTGTACGACGGTGACCCCCGCGGCGGCGCGACCCGCAAGCTGACGGAGGTCCTGTCGGAGTCCGATGTGGACGGCATCTCGGTCGGCATGTCCAGCTCGGGCCTGGGAACGGGCGGCATGGTGTCCAAGCTCGCGGCCGCGCGCACGGCGGCGGGCGCGGGCATCCCGGTGCTGCTCGCGGCGGCCTCGGAAGCATCTTCTGCTCTGACCACCGCCTCTCCGGGCACGGCGTTCGCCCCCGCGGACACGCGCCTGTCGGCCCGCCGGTTCTGGCTGGGCTACGCGGCGGACACGACGGGCAGGCTTCGCCTCGACGACGGCGCGGTGACCGCGGTGGTCCGCCGCCGCAGGTCCCTCCTGGCGGCGGGCATCACCGGCGTGGACGGCGACTTCCAGGCCGGCGACGTGGTCGACCTGGTCGACGCGAAGGACCGCCCGGTGGCCCGCGGGGTGGTCGCCTTCGACGCGACGGAACTCCCGGACCTGATCGGCCGCTCGACCCCCGAACTCCCGGCCGAGCAGCGCCGCGAGGTGGTCCACGCCGACGACCTGGTCCCCCTCCGCCGCTGACCGCTCGCCTCGTGATCCGCGGGGCATCACGCGTGCGCCGAGAGGCATCACGCGTGACTGGCCGGGCATCACCGTGATGCCCCTCCCATCACGGGTGATGCCCGCTCAATCACCCGTGATTCCCTTCGCGGCACACGTGCGGCTTCAGCCGAGCGAGACCAGCCGGGCCCCGCCGTCGGCCTCGAAGACCGTGCCGGTCAGGTTCCGGTTCGTCGCCGCCAGCGTCACGACCTCCGCCACGTCGTCCGCCGTCGCGACCCGGCGGCACGGGATCGAAACCGCCGCCTGCGCGAAGAACCCCTCCCGCATCTCGGCCGGGACGCCGCTCCACCACGCCGTGTCGACCACGCCCGGCACGGTGATCGACGTCGTGTTCGGGACGCTCTGGTACCGGCTCCTCGCGACCCGCGAGCCGTTCGACCGCGGCTTCGCGGACGAACTGGTGGCGCTGCTGGCTGTCCGCTAAAGCCGTTCGGGCGCGTCGATGCCGAGCAGCGAGAGCCCGAGGACGAGGGTTTGCGACGTGAGCGAAGTCAACCTCAGCCGCGACGCCCGCAGCTCGGCCGAAGGCGCGCTCAGGACTGGGCAGCTTTCGAAGAACCGTGAGAACGCCACCGCGGTCTCGTAGAGGTACGTACAAAGCTTGTGCGGCGCGTACGCGGCTGTAGCGGCCTTCAGCGCTTCGCCGAAGCCGAGCAGGTTCAGCGCCAACGTCCGTTCCGCCGTCGCTTCGAGCACTACCCGGGTGCCCTCCGGCAAGCCGCCCGACTTCCGCAGGATCGACTGGGTCCGCGCGTGCGCGTACTGGAGGTACACCGAGGTGTTGCCCTCCTTGGCCAGCATCCGGTCCCAGGCGAAGACGTAGTCGCGCTCGCGGTCGCCGGACAGGTCCGCGTACTTGACCGCGCCGATGCCGACCGCCCGGGCGACTTCGGCCTGGCCCGCCGCGTCGAGCTCACTGCGTTCGGCCACGACCGCCGCGGCCTGCGTGACGGCTTCGCTGAGCAGGTCGGCCAGCTTGACGGTCTCGCCGGCCCGGGTCCGCATGGTCTTGCCGTCGGCACCCAGCACCGTGCCGAAGCCGACGTGCTCGGCGTTCCCGGTCAGCCAGCCCGCGGCGCGGCAGGTGGCGAACACCATCGCGAAGTGCTGCGCCTGCGGCGTCCCGACGACGTAGAGCAGGTCGGTCGCGCCGCGCTCGGTCGTCCAGTACCGGACGGTCGCCAGGTCCGTGGCGGCGTACCCGTAGCCACCGTCGCGCTTGCGGACGATCAGCGGCAGCCGGTCGCCTTCGCGGTTGCGGAATCCTTCGGGGAAGACGCAGACCGCGCCGTCGCTGACTTCGGTCAGACCGGCTTCCCCGAGGTCGTCGACGACCGCGGCGAGGTAGGGGTTGTAGAAGCTTTCGCCGTAGATGTCCCCGTCCGTCAGGGAAATCCCGAGCAGCGCATAGACCTCGTCGAAATGCCGGGTCGACTCGTCGACGAGCTCCTGCCAGACGGCAAGGGTGTCTTCGTCGCCGCTCTGCAGCTTGACGACACGCGTGCGCGCCCGCGTCGCGAACGCTTCGTCGCTGTCGAATTTTCGGCGTGCTTCGCGGTAGAAGGCGTCGAGGTCGGTGATCCCGCGTTGCCCGGCGGAGACGTCGAGGAGGTGCTCGATGAGCATGCCGAACGGCGTGCCCCAGTCGCCGAGGTGGTTGTGCGGCAGCACTTCGTGGCCGGCGAACCGCAGCAGGCGGGCGAGCGCGTCGCCGATCACGGACGAGCGCAGGTGCCCGACGTGCATCTCCTTGGCGACGTTCGGGCTGCTGTAGTCGAGCGCGATCCGCCGCGGCGCGGGAGTGCCGGGCACGCCGAGACGCGGATCGCCGAGCAGCGCGCCGGTGCGTGCTTCGAGCCATTCCTTGCGCAGCACGAAGTTGAGGAACCCGGGCCCGGCGATCTCGGGTGGGTCGGCGATCCCGTCGAGCTCCAGCGCCCCGGCGATGAGCCCGGCGACCTCGCGCGGCGGCCGGCCGAGCTGCTTGCCCAGGCTCATCGCGAGATTGGCCTGGAAGTCGACGCCGTCGCGGGGCGACGCCTGGACGAGCGCCTGCTCCGGCGTCAGTGCGACGTCCAGCGCCCGGCCGGCGGCGGTCACCACGCGGCGGGCCAGCTCCTCGGTAACGTCGGCGGTCTGCTGCACGGTGTCCCTCCTCCGGCTCGGGTCGCGGAAGCCCTCAAACGCTCGAGGGGGTCCGGGTGGCGAAGCCCCCGGCCCGGGGCGCAGCCCCGGATGGCAGAGCGTAGCGAGCGTGACCGGCCGATGACGAAGGGTTTACCGCAGCTCGCTGCCCTTGGTCTCCGGGAGCGTGAGGATCACCGCGAACGCGATCGCCGCGCCCACGGCGACGTACCAGAAGTAGAGCGTCTGCGAAACGGCACCGAACAGCGTGATGAGCAGGGGAGCGGTGCCGCCGAAGATCGCGACGGTCAGGTTGTACCAGGCTCCGATGCCCAGCCCGCGCAGTTCGGTGGGGAACAGCTCGCTCATGATGGCCGGCGCGATCGACGTCATCGCCGTGTACAGCCCCAGTCCGACGCAGAACACCACGAGCAGGCCACCGACGTCCGGGCCGATCAAAGTGGACAGCGGCACGACGACCACCGCGGTCGCCCCGGACCAGACCAGCAGCTGCGGCTTGCGCCCGGCCCGGTCCGCGAGCGCCCCCATCGGGTACTGCAGCGCGATGAACAACGCCGTGCCGACGGAAAGGGCGAGGAAGACGGCGTCGGCGTCCGCGTGCCGGTTCTTCACCGCGAACGACGTCAGTGCGCTGAAGAACGTGTAGTAGCAAAGGGTCGACAGCATCGTGAAACCGACGAGCCTGCCGACGGCCTTCGGGTGGTGCGTCAGCGTCGTCAGCAGCGGCCGTTCGATCTTCCGCGCCTTGGTCTTCGTCTGCTCGAACAGCTCGGTTTCGGCGAGACTGCGGCGCAGCCACAGCCCGACCAGGCCGAAGACGCCGCCGAGCAGGAACGGGAGCCGCCAGCCCCACGACGCGAGCTGGGCCCTGTCCAGCGTTCGGGCCAGCACGAAGCCGAGCACGGTCGCGACGAGCACCGCCGAGCCGGTCGAGATGTAGAAGAACGCCGAGTACCGGCCGCGGCGCGCGGGCGGCGCGATCTCGCCCAGGTAGGCCGACGCGTTCGACACCTCACCGCCGAGCGACAGCCCCTGGGCGATGCGCGCGAGCAGCAGCAGGATCGGCGCGAGCCAGCCGACCTGCGCGAACGTCGGCAGCAGCCCGATCGCCACGGACCCGCCGGCCATCAGCAGGATGGTGAGGATCATGGCCGGTTTCCGGCCGCGCGTGTCGGCGAACCGTCCGAGCAGGACGCCGCCGAGCGGCCGGAAGAAGAAGGCCAGCGCGTAGGTGGCGAAGGTGTTGATCAGGGCCAGGGTGTCGTTCCCGGCGGGGAAGAACGCGCCGGCGAAGTAGATGCTGAACGTCGCGTAGATCGTCCAGTCGAACCACTCCAGCGCGTTTCCGGCGCTCGCGGCGAACAGCTTCCGCACCGGCAGCCGGTGGCGCTGCTCCTGCACGGTGGACTCGGTCATGGCGGCCTCCCGTCACCCGAAGGTGGAACGGGACTTTGCCACATTCGTTCACAGTGCGAAAGATCCTGACTGCCTCCTATTCCTGTCGTTCTCCTTCCTCAGGCCGTGCTGGCCAGCGCGAACGGCAGGACCGCCGTCGCCCCGGCCCGCCGCAGCAGCCGCGCGGCCAGCGTCATCGTCCAGCCGGTGTCGATGACGTCGTCGACCAGCAGCACCGGCCCGCCCGGCAGGGTTTCGGCGAGGTCGGCGGGCATGCTCATCCGCCGCCACAGGTCGGCGAGCCGTTGCGCGCTGTTCGCCTGGCGCGGTGGCGGTCCCTCGGCGTCGAGCGCGCCCAGGAACTCCAGCCTGCCGATCTCGGCCAGCCGGGTCGCGAGGCTGTACACCAGCTGCGGCCGCGTCGACGACGGGACCGCGACCACCGCCACCGGTCGTTGCGCCCACTGCCAGCCGGCGAGCACCTGGACGCAGGCCTTGAACACCGACTCCGGTACCTCGGCGTCCGCGGCCTGCGGCCCCACGAGCTCCCGCAGCCGGTTGCCCCACCCGACGTCGGTGAGCCGGCCGAGCACCTGGCCGGGCTCGGCCTGGTCGTCGGCCGAGATCCGCCCGGACACCGGAACGTCCAAAGAGGACATGCCGGTCGGCCACTGCTTCCGCGGCGCGACCTCGACGCCGGGGCGTTGCAGGCGTTCGCGGGTCGCGTCGACGACCTCCTCCGCCACCGCCGTGTCCCAGTGCTGCCCGGTGCAGTTGTCGCACCGACCGCACGGCGTCGCCTCGGGGTCGTCGAGCTGCCGGCGCAGGTACTCCATCCGGCAGCCGCCGGTGGCGAGGTAGCCGAGCATGGCTTCCTGCTCGCGGTCGCGCGCCTCCGCGACCCGCCGGTACCGCCCGCGGTCGTACTGCCATTCCTCGCCCGTGCTCGTCCAGCCGCCCTTCACGCGCCGGACCGCGCCGTCGACGTCCAGCACCTTGAGCACCATTTCCAGCCGTGACCGGGAAAGCTCGACCGACGGCTCCAGTGCGGCCGTCGACAGTGGACGGTCGGCGTACGCGAGGGTGTTCAGCACCTGCGTCACCCTGAGCTCGTCCGGGAAGGCCAGCGACCCGAAGTACGCCCAGATCGCCTTGTCCTCCTCGCCGGGCAGCAGCACGACCTCGGCGCGCTCCACGCCACGCCCGGCGCGGCCGACCTGCTGGTAGTACGCGATCGGCGACGACGGCGCGCCGAGGTGCACGACGAACCCGAGGTCCGGCTTGTCGAAGCCCATGCCCAGCGCGGACGTCGCGACCAGGGCCTTGACGCGGTTACCGAGCAGGTCGTCTTCGGCGGCCTGGCGATCGGCCGGGTCGGTCTTGCCGGTGTAGGCCGCGACCGGGTAGCCGCGGTCCTTCAGCAGTGAAGCGACGTCGTGTGCCGCCGCCACGGTCAGCGTGTAGATGATCCCGGAGCCGGGCAGGTCGGCCAGGTGCTCCGCGAGCCACGCCAGCCGCGCCTGCGACGTCGGCAGCCGGCACACCGACAGCCGCAGGCTTTCCCGGTCGAGGCTGCCGCGCAGCACCAGCGTGTCCGCGCCGGTGCCGAGGCCGAGCTGCTCGGCGACGTCGGTGACCACGCGGTCGTTCGCGGTCGCCGTTGTCGCCAGCACCGGCACGCCCTCCGGAAGATCACCCAGCAGGGTGCGCAGGCGCCGGTAGTCCGGCCGGAAGTCATGGCCCCAGTCCGAGATGCAGTGTGCCTCGTCGACCACCAGCAGCCCGGTGCTCGCGGTCAGCTTCGGCAGCACGTTGTCGCGGAAGTCGGGGTTGTTCAGCCGTTCGGGGCTGACCAGCAGGACGTCGACCTCGCCGGCCGCGACCGACGCCTGGACCTGGTCCCATTCCTGGGGGTTCGCGGAGTTCATCGTCGCCGCGTGGATCCCGGCGCGCGCCGCGGCGGAGATCTGGTTGCGCATCAGCGCCAGCAGGGGCGAGACGATGACCGTCGGCCCGCTGCCCTGCTCGCGCAGCAAGGCCGTGGCCAGGAAGTACACCGCCGACTTGCCCCACCCGGTGCGCTGCACGACCAGCGCGCGGCGCCGCTGCGCGACGAGGGCCTCGATGGCGGTCCATTGGTCTTCGCGCAGCTTCGCCGCGTCGCCGGCCAGTGCCCGGAGGAGGGTCTCGGCGCGGTCGCGGAGGGCTGAGGTGGTGCTGGTCGTGTCCACGTCCCCACGTCTACCCCATGACACCGACAGATCGGGAATCGGCGGCGGTGCGAACGGAGGGTTCACGACGAATACGGGCCGTATTGTGACCTGAATCACAACTCTTGCCCGGTCGGGCGAGGTGGCGAAGAGCACCGGGTCGTCCGGCGCCCGGCCTTATAGGCTCTCCGGTCATGTCACCACGGCGGATCGGGGTCATGGGCGGCACCTTCGACCCCGTGCACCACGGCCACCTCGTCGCGGCCAGCGAGGTCCAGTCCCGGTTCGGGCTCGACGAAGTGATCTTCGTCCCCACCGGGCAGCCGTGGCAGAAGACCGCCCGCGAGGTGACGAGGGCCGAGGACCGCTACCTGATGACGGTGATCGCGACCGCGTCCAACCCGGTCTTCTCCGTCAGCCGCGTCGACATCGACCGCGGCGGCCCGACCTACACCGTCGACACCCTCCGCGACCTGCACGCCGAATACCCCGAAGACGAGCTCTTCTTCATCACCGGTGCCGACGCGCTCGAACAGATCCTGACCTGGCACAAGGCCGAAGAGCTGTTCGACTTCGCGCACTTCATCGGCGTCACGCGGCCCGGCTACCGGCTCAACTCCCACCACCTGCCCAGCGGCAAGGTGAGCCTCGTCGAGGTCACCGCGATGGCCATCTCGTCCACCGGCTGCCGCGATCGCGTCGGACGCGGGGAGCCGGTCTGGTACCTCGTCCCCGACGGCGTCGTCCGCTACATCGCCAAGAAGGACCTTTACCGGAAGAGCGACTGAAGCGCTGCCGGGCCCTGCGGGTACCCTTCTCGGGCGAACCCGATCTGGAAAAGGAGCACTGTGGCAGCCACGTCCGAGGCTCGAGAGCTGGCCGTAGCGGCCGCCCACGCGGCGGCGGACAAGAAGGCCAGCGACGTCGTCGTGCTGGACGTGTCCGAACAGCTCGTCATCACCGACGCCTTCGTCATCGCCTCCGCGTCCAACGAGCGCCTGGTCGGCGCGATCGTCGACAACGTCGAGGAAAAACTGCGGGAGAGCGGCCACAAGCCGGTCCGCCGCGAAGGCGCCCGCGAGGGGCGCTGGGTGCTGCTCGACTACGTCGACGTCGTCGTGCACGTCCAGCACGTCGAAGAGCGCTCGTTCTACGGCCTCGAGCGGCTGTGGAAGGACTGCCCGCGCATCGAGGTGGCCGGCCTCGAGGAGCCACCCGCCGACGAGGACTCGGACGTCCCGTGAGCCCGCGGCGGCTGGTGCTCTGGCGTCACGGCGAGACGGACTACAACGCCGCCGGGCGGATGCAGGGTCACCTCGACTCGGCGCTGACGCCCCGAGGCTGGAACCAGGCCCGGTTCGCGGTGCCCGCACTGGCCCGCTTCTCCCCGGACCTCGTCATCGCCTCCGACCTGCGCCGGGCCACCGACACCGCCACCGTGCTCACCGACGCCGTCGGCGTCCCGCTGCGGATCGACAAGCGGCTGCGCGAGACGCACCTGGGCGAATGGCAGGGCCTCACCGGCGAAGAGGTCGACCAGGCCTACCCCGGTGAACGCGACCGCTGGCGCACCGACGCGACCTGGGCCCCGCCGGGCGGCGAGAGCCGGGTCGACGTCGCCGAGCGTGCCGTCGAGGTCGTCACCGACCTGCAGCAGGCCAACTCCGCGGCGGGCGACACCGTGCTGCTGGCCGCGCACGGCGGGCTGATCATCGCGCTGACCGCGCGGCTGCTGGCCCTGCCGGTCGAGACCTGGCCGTCGCTCGGCGGGATCTCGAACTGCCACTGGGTCGAACTGGGCCGTCGCGACGGGAAGTGGCGGCTGCACGCCTACAACGCGGGGATGCACGGCTAGCCGATGGGGCCGCGCCTGCTGGTGTTCGGCGATTCGCTGAGCTTTCACGGTCCCGAAGGACCCTGCGCCGCCGACGAGCCGCGGCTGTGGCCCAATGTGGCGGCCGCCGCCCTCGGTGGCACTGCCGACCTGGTCGCGGGCATCGGCTGGAACGCCCGGGACCTCTGGTGGTCGCTGACCGGCGACCCGCGCGTCTGGGCCGACCTGCACCACGTCGACGCGGTCGTGCTCGCGATCGGCAGCATGGACACGCTGCCCTCGCCGTTGCCGACCTACCTGCGCACCGGGCTGCGCTACCTGCGGCCCGACCCGGTGCGGCGCGTCGTGCGCAAGGCCTACCTCGCGGCCCAGCCGCGGCTGGCGGTGGCGCTGCGCGGGCGGCCCGCGGTGCTGCCGGCCAAGCTCACCGTGCAGTACCTCGACACCGCCGTGGGCGCGCTGCGCGTCCTGCGGCCCGAGCTGCCGATCTTCGGCTGGCTGCCGTCGGTCCACCGCGCCGCGGCCTACGGCGGCGTGCACACCGCGCGGCCGGCCGCCGCGGCGGCGATGGCGGCCTGGGGCGCGCGAGCGGGAGTGCCGTTGCTGGACCTGGAAGCCGTCGTGGGGGAGCACGTGCTGAGCGGCGCAGGCAACCCGGACGGCATGCACTGGGGCTGGCCGGGGCACGCCGCGGTGGGCGAGGCGATGTCCGTGTTGCTGGCGCCGGTGGCGGCCCCCGGCCACGTAGGCTGACGGCGTGTCGGTCGCCGTAGTCACGGATTCCACCGCCCACCTGCCGGAGGGCTTCGCCGAACGGCACGCGGTCCGGGTGGTGCCCCTGCACGTCCTGGTCGACGGCGTGGTCTCCCTCGACGGCATCGAGACCGGACCGGCGGCGGTCGCGGAGGCGATGAAGCAGCGCAAGATCGTCACGACGTCGCGGCCGACCCCTGCCGAATTCGTGAAGGAGTACCAGGCCGCGTTCGCCGACGGCGCGGACGCGATCGTGTCGGTGCACCTGTCGCGCGAGCTGTCGGGCACCTGGGAAGCGGCGGTGCTCGCGGCGCAGGAGGTGGGGCCGGACCGGGTCCGCGTCGTCGACTCGCGGACCACCGCGATGGGGCTCGGGTTCGCCGCGCTGCACGCCGCTTCGGCCGCTTCCGCCGGAGCTTCGGCGGCCGACGTCGAAGCCGCCGCGGTGACGGCGGCCGGCTGCTCGTCGACGTTGTTCGTCGTGGAAACCCTCGACCACCTGCGCCGCGGCGGCCGGATCGGCCCGGCGGCGGCGCTGCTGGGCACGGCGCTGGCGGTGAAGCCGGTGCTGCACATGTCCGAAGGCCGGATCCTGCCGCTGGAGAAGGTCCGCACGATGAACCGGGCGGTCGCGCGGCTGGTCGAGCTCGCGGCCCGCGCGGCGGCCGAGGACGACGTCGAGCTCGCCGTCCACCACCTCGCGTCGCCGGAACGGGCGGTCGAGCTGGCGAACCGGCTCGAGGAGGCTGTGCCGCGCTCGGCGGGCTGCGTGGTCTCCGAGCTGGGGGCGGTGATCGGGGCACACACGGGTCCCGGGGTGCTGGGGGTCGTCGTCCAGCGGACGGTCCTGCCCCGGAGCTAGCCCGCATACCACCGGGGTACGACGGAAAGGCCTGTTCCGGGGCTCGGCGGCGGGAATCCATCCACAACACCCCAGTTGTCCACAGGATGCGACGCCACCCCTGTCGGCCACTCCCCGCGGGCCCTAACGTCGATCGTGTGTTCGAGCAGTCCGCCCGGGATCCGGGCTCCTCCGTCAACGACCGGCTCTCCTGGCTGGCCGACCAGCTCTCGCCCGATGCGAGCACGGTCGGCCCGGGCGGCCGGCTGGTCCGGCGCTGGCTGCCGGGCGGACCGGCCGGGCCGGGCCGCCGCCGGTGGGCACTGGCCGGAGTCCTCGCGGCGGTCGTGGTGATCGTCCTCGGCGCGGTCGCGCTCGTGGGCGGCGGGCCGGCGCCCGAGCCACCGCCCCCGCTGCCCAGCGCGCTGCCGAGCGAAAAACGGGCAGCGGAGGCGCGCGCCGCGCCCCCGGCGGGCCTCGTGGTCAGCGTGATCGGCCGCGTCCGGTCGCCGGGCCTGGTCACGGTGCCCCAGGGCGCCCGGGTGGCCGACGTGCTGCGGGCGGTCGGCGGCCCCGAGCCGGGAGCGGACGTCGGAGCGTTGAACCTGGCCCGCAAGGTGACCGACGGCGAGCAACTGGCGGTCGGCATCCCGGCACCGGCGGTGGATCCCGGCGCCCCGGCAGTCGGCGGAAAGGTCGACCTCAACACGGCGACGGCGGACCAGCTGGACACGCTGCCGGGCGTCGGCGAGGTGATGGCCAAGCGCATCGTCCGATGGCGCACGGACCACGGAGGCTTCACCAAAGTCGAGCAGCTGCGCGACATCGACGGCATCGGCGAAAGCAGGTTCGAGAAGCTCCGGGAGCAGGTGACGGTCGGATGAGCACCTTTCCGTTGGCTGGCTTGGTTCGGAGGCCGGTCGGGCGTGGGTTCTTCCGCTGGTCGGCACTTGGCCGGTTGGCGGCGTGGCGTGGGCGAGGGCAGGGTCGTTCGGTTGTGGGGGCAGGTGAGTCTCGGATGAGCACCTTTCGATGGCCGGTCTGGCCCGGAGGCAGGCCGGTCGGGCGTGGGTCTTCCCGCTGGTCGGCACTTGGCCGGTCGGTCGCAGTACGGCGTGGGCGAAGGCAGGGTCGTTCGGTCGTGGGGGCAGATGAGGTTCGGATGAGCACCTTTCCGTTGGCGGGCCTGGCCCGGAGGCAGCCCGGCCAGGCGTGGGTTCTCGCGCCGGTCGGCACCGGGCCGGTCGGCGGCGTGGCGTGGGCGAGGGCAGGCTCGTTCGGTTACGGGAGCTGGTGAGGCTCGGATGAGCACCTTCCCCGTCGCCGACACCCGGCAGGACCTGCGGCTGGTCCCGGCGGCAGCGGTCTGCTGGCTGGCGGCGCTGGCCGGCCTGCTGCTCGGCTGGTGGACGGCCGTCGCCCTCGGCCTGGCTTCGGCGGTGCTCGCCGGGCTGGTGCTGTGGCGTGCCCGCGGCCGGCCCCGGGCACGCGACTCCGCGGCGGCCCTGCTGATCCTGGGCCTGCTCGCCGCCGGCCCGGTCTCCTGGCGAATCCGCGAAGCCCACCGTGACGAGCTCCGCGCTTCCGCGGCCGAAGGGCTACCGGCGGTGTTGCGAGTCGTCGTCGCCGAACGCCCGAAGCCCGTGCGCAGCGCGGGGTATGCCGATCAGCAAGCGGGTGCCCGGTCGGTCGTCCTCGCCGCCGACGTGCGCACCGCGGCCGTCGACGGGCAGCCGGTGGCCTCGGCCGGCCGTGTCCTGCTGCTGGCCCCGGTCGCGCAGTGGGCGTCGCTGCTGCCGGGCCAGGAGGTGACCGCGGCGGGCCGGCTGCTGCCGCCGCGCGGCTCGGACCTGACCGTGGCGGTGCTGTCGGTGCGCGGCCCGCCCGGGGAGCCCGGCCCGGCGCCGTGGTGGCAGCGGGCGGCCGCCGGGCTGCGCACCGGTCTCCACGACCTGTGCCAGGCCCTGCCGGACGAACCTGCGGGCCTGCTCCCGGGCCTGGTGCTGGGCGACACCAGCGCGTTGTCCCCGCGCGTCGAGCAGGAGTTCGTCTCCGCGGGCCTCGCGCACCTCACCGCGGTCAGCGGCGGCAACCTGGCGGTGGTCTGCGGGGCGGTCCTGCTCCTGTTGCGCCTGCTCCGGCTCGGGCCCCGCTTGTCGGCCGCGGCGGCCGGGACGTGCCTGGCCGGGTTCCTCGTCCTGGTCGGTCCGGAGCCGAGCGTGCTGCGCGCGGGCGTCATGGCGGCGGTGGCGCTCCTCGCCCTGGCGCTGGGACGCCGCGGTTCGGCGCTGCCCGCGCTTGCCTTCGCGGTGTGCCTGCTGGTGGTGGCGGATCCGGCGATGGCCACGGACTTCGGCTTCGCGCTGTCGGTGTCGGCGACCGGTGGTCTGGTCCTGCTCGCGCCCCGCTGGGCCGGCGCCCTCGTCCGCCGTGGGATCCCGCCGGGGTTCGCGGAAGGGCTGGCGATCCCGCTGGCGGCGTTCCTGGTGACCGCGCCGGTGCTCGCGGGCATGGCGGGTTCGGTGAGCCTGGTTTCGGTGCTGACCAACGTCCTCGCCGCGCCCGTGGTCGCCCCGGCGACGGTGCTCGGCGTGTTGGCGACGATCACCGGCCCGTGGTGGCCGGGCGCCGGGAACGTCCTGGTGCACCTGGCCGACCCGGAAGCCCGGTGGCTGATCACCGTCGCCCGGCACGGCGCTCGAACCCCGGGCGCGGTCGTCGACTGGCCCGGCGGCTGGGCGGGCGGGCTCCTGGCCGCCGCCGTCCTCGTGGTGCTGGTGCTCGCGGTCCGTCACCGCCGGGTGCGAGTGCTGATGGCGGTGCTCGTGGCCGGCGCGCTGCTGGTGTTCGTGCCGGTCCGGGTGTTGGCGCCGGCGTGGCCGCCGCCGAACTGGGCGATGGTCGAATGCGACGTCGGCCAGGGTGACGCGGTCGTGCTGGCGACCGCCGAGCCGGGGCGCGCGGTCGTCGTGGACGCCGGACCCGAACCGGGGCCGGTCGACGAATGCCTGCACCGGCTGGCGGTCGACCGGATCCCGCTGCTGGTGCTGAGTCACCTGCACGCCGACCACATCGGCGGCCTCGCCTCGGTCTTCGACGGCCGCGCGGTCGGCGCGATCGCCGTCGGCCCCGGGCGCTCGCCGGGGTGGGCGTGGCGCCAGGTCGCCGCCGAGGCCGCCCGGCGGGCGGTGCCGCTGGTGGAGCTGAACCCGGGCGAGCGGCTGGCTTGGCCAGGGCTGGCGCTCGACGTCCTGGGGCCGCGCTACGTGCCGGCGCGGCAAGACGGCCCCCAGGACGGCACGACGATCAACAACAGCTCGGTGGTGCTGCGGGCGGAGACCACGGTGGGCCGGATCCTCCTGACCGGCGACGTCGAACTCGCGGCGCAGGCGGACCTGTTGGCCGACATCGGAGATCTGAAAGCGGAGGTGTTGAAGGTCCCACACCACGGAAGCCGCTATTCGCTGCCGGCGTTCCTCGCGGCGGTGGCCCCGCGGGTGGCCTTGGTCAGCGTGGGCGCGGGAAACACCTACGGTCACCCCAGCAAGTCCACAATGGACACCTTGACGGCGCTCGGTGCACGAGTCACCCGCACCGACGTGGACGGCGACACCGCGGTGGTCACCGGAACGGCGATAGCCCGGCGAGGCGAGCCCCGCGGGCCGCCTCGCCGGTGACTCACCCGGCGGCACCTGCACCACTGCGGGCGCCGCCGGTGTCGGGCTCCTGCTCTGCACGCCTACTGGGAACGCGCCCTGCAGCTGTCGAGCGCCGCCCGGTCGCCATGAGCACCTGCTCGCGCCTCTCCGCGGGGCCTGATGTCCCGCCGGAGCGACGCGGCGAGCGTGATTTCCGTGGCCGGCCGCGACCTCGCCGCCCGCCGATCCGCACCGATCCGCCGGCGGATCGTCGCTGAGCGCCCGGGACGGGCCGAGATGCCCGCCCCGGGCCGGAGCTCAGTAGCCGAGGGCCTCGTTCACGGCCGCGGCCGAGGCCGGCAGGGTCGCCTTGGGGCCCACGTGGTTCTCGATCGCGTCGAGGGTCTTGAGGCCGTCGCCGGTGATGAGCAGCACCGTCTCGGCGTCCGGGTCCAGCTTGCCCGTCTCGACCAGCTTCTTCGCCGTGGCGACGGTCACCCCGCCCGCCGTCTCGGTGAAGATGCCTTCGGTGCGGGCCAGCAAACGGATGCCCTCGACGACCTCTTCGTCGGAGACGTCCTCGATCGCGCCGCCGGTGCGGTTGACGATGTCGAGCACGTACGGGCCGTCGGCCGGGTTGCCGATCGCCAGCGAGCGGGCGATCGTGTCCGGCTTCACCGGCTGGACCACGTCGTGGCCTTCGCGGAACGCGGCCGAGACCGGCGAGCAGCCGGTGGCCTGTGCGCCGAAGACCTTGTACGGGCTGGCGTCCACGAGACCGAGCTGACCCAGCTCACGGAAACCCTTGTCCACCTTGGTCAACTGCGAACCGGAGGCGATCGGGACGACGATCTGCGGCGGGATGCGCCAGCCGAGCTGCTCGGCGACCTCGAAGGCCAGCGTCTTCGAGCCCTCCGAGTAGTACGGCCGGACGTTCACGTTGACGAACGCCCACTTCGGGTGCTCGCCGGCGAGTTCGGTGGCGAGGCGGTTGACGTCGTCGTAGTTGCCGTCGATGGCGAGGAGGTCGCCGTCGTACACGGCGGTGGTGAGGATCTTGGCGCGCTCGAGGGTCTTCGGGATCAGCACGACCGACCGCCAGCCGGCGCGGGCCGCGGCGGCGGCCGTCGCGTTGGCCAGGTTGCCGGTCGACGGACAGGCGAGCACCTCGAACCCGAACTCACGGGCCGCGGCCAGCGCGACGGCGACGACCCGGTCCTTGAACGAGTGCGTCGGGTTGCCGGTGTCGTCCTTGACCCACACGCGCTTGAGGCCGAGTTCCTTGGCGAGGCGGTCGGCGCGGACCAGCCGCGTCGCGCCCGGCTCGGTGTTCGGGATCTCCTCGACGTTGGACGGAACGGGAAGGAGCTTCTTGTAGCGCCAGATGTTCTTGGGGCCGGCCTCGATGTCTTCGCGGCGGACGCGGCCGAAGTCGTAGGCGACCTCGAGCGGCGAGAAGTCTTCGGCGGAGACGAATTCCGGAGCGAGCGGCTGCCGGTGGCCCTCTTCCTTCGACACCAGCTCGACGGCGGGACCGAGATCCGGGGTCTTGGTGGTGGAGGTCGTGCGGAGGGTGGCGGTCATCGCGAGGTTCCTTTCCTCATCTGCCCCGCCGAAGCGGGCCGGAATTGGCACCGTGGTCGTCAGCTACCCCGCGATCGCGGGATGACGGGCTGTACGCCGGTTGCCGGGGCTTCGTCGGGCCGTTCCCTCTGCCCCTCTGGATGAGCGGTATTCAATTATCGGTGCGCGCACGCCGGATCTTCCGGGGCGGGCCGCCTCGGCTACACCGTACGACATCTCGCTCGGCCCGTGCCACGGTGGCCGCTCGACATCACCGGAGCGGGGGCACGACAGAGCAAGTGAGAAGATTTCCGGGTGACCGCTCAAGCTACCGCCCCGGCCCCGTTGCACCTGGTGCTGGGCGAGGAAGAACTGCTGATCGAGCGGGCCGTCCGCGAAACGCTCGCCGCCGCCCGCGCGCTGGACGCGACCGCGGAGCTGACGCGGGTCCGGGTGTCCGATCTCACAGCTCCTGAGCTGGCCGAACTGGTCAGCCCGTCGCTGTTCAGCGAAGGCCGGGTGATCGTCCTCGAATCGGCGCAGGACATCTCGCAGGAGCTGGCCGACGCCGTCGCGGCCTACCTGAAGGACCCGGCGGACGGTGTCGTGCTGATCGTCGTGCACACCGGCGGCGGCCGCAGCAAGGCGGGCAAGTCCCTGCCGGCGGCGCTGAAGAAGGCCGGGGCCGAGATCACCGAGTGCCCGAAGCTGACCAAGCCGGCCGAGCGGGAGCAGTTCGTGCGCCACGAGGTGCGCCGGGTGGGCGGCAAGATCGACCCGGCAGGTGTCGCTGCCCTCCTCGACGCCGTGGGCTCCGACCTGCGGGAACTCTCTTCGGCGGCGACCCAGCTGGTCGCCGACACGGGCGGCGCCGTCGACGCGGACGCGGTCCGCCGCTACCACCGCGGCCGCGCCGACGTGACGGGGTTCGCGGTCGCGGAGAAAGCCGTCAGCGGCGACCGCGCGGCGGCGCTGGAGTCGCTGCGCTGGGCGATGCAACTGGGTGTCCCGCACGTCCTGGTCGCCGATGCGCTGGCCGACGCGGTCCGCACGATCGCCCGGGTCGCCGGCGCGGGCCGGGGCAACCCGAACCAGCTGGCGGGCGAGCTGGGCATGCCGCCGTGGAAGATCCGCAAGGCCCAGGGCCAGTCCCGAGGCTGGAACCCGGACGGCCTGGCCACGGCGATGCGGGTGGTTGCGCGGCTGAACGCCGAGGTCAAGGGCGTGGCGGCGGACCCGGGCTACGCGCTGGAGCGAGCGGTCCTCGAGGTGGCGGCCGCCAAGGGCGACCGCTGATCGCTGCCGGCTTCGGCGGCATCGCGCCCGGGCGCCGGCGCTCCGGGCAGCTGCCGGCCGCGGGTGCTCGGTGCTCGCCGACCTTCGCGGGTGCTCGCCGCCCGGCAGGCCACGCCCGGCAGCCAAGCCCGGCTGGCCACGGCCCGGCTGGCCACGGCCCGGCACCGGCCACCGCTGCCGGGCCTCACCCGGACACGAAGAAGGCCCCGGCCGAAGCCGGGGCCTTCCCAGAAATCAACCAGCTCAGAGCGCGTTGACGCGCTTCGCCAGCGCCGACTTCTTGTTGGCGGCCTGGTTGGCGTGGATGACGCCCTTCGAGACGGCCTTGTCCAGCTTCTGGGCGGCGTCGCGCTGCAGCTCGACGGCCTTGGCCTTGTCGCCGGCCTCGGCGGCTTCGCGGACCTTGCGGATCGCGGTCTTCACCGAGGACCGGATCGCCTGGTTGCGCTGACGCGCCTTCTCGTTCGTCGTGATGCGCTTGATCTGCGACTTGATGTTGGCCATAGGGCAACTCCTGTTTCACTCGGTGAGATCGCCGCCGCGCTGAAGTGGCCCCACCGAAAGGCAGGTTTCCTCCATGACGGAATGCCGCACGGGCAGCGAGCGACCACTCTAACAGCCGGGCCGCCGGCACCCGGCGCCGGGAGTACCGTGGACCGTGGTCAGTGCCTAGGGTTCCGCCGCCGGTCCGCGCCCGCGAACAGCACCCCACAACCAGGGCCGGCGGGTCCGGTCCGAGCGGCACCATCGGCAGGCCCGGACGGCCGGTCGTTCATCTGACGGGGCAAAAGCCTGGAGGATCCGGTTTCGCGCGCGCGAAACCCGAAGGGATCCCGTGAACGCCACCGCCTTGTCCCTGGTCCTCGTCGCCGCTGTCGTGCACGCCGCGTGGAACCTCGCCGCCAAGCGGATCTCCTCCGGGGGCACGCAGTTCGTCTGGCTCTACTACACCGTCGGGGCCGTCCTGCTGTTGCCGGTCACGATCGTGCTGCTCATAACGGAAACCGACCATCCACAGTGGAGCTGGCTGGTGGCTGCGGTGGGCACTTCCCTCCTGCACATCGTCTACGGCGTCGTGCTGCAACGCGGGTACCGCGTCGGCGACCTCTCCGTCGTCTACCCCGTCGCGCGCGGCACGGGGCCGCTGCTGTCCGTGCTCGCCGCCGTCCTGGTGCTCGGCGAACGGCCCGGCCCGCTCGGCCTGCTCGGGGCGTTCCTGGTCGTCGCCGGGGTGCTGGTGATCAGCACCGGCCGCAAGGCCGAGGACCGCCGGGCGGTGCGGGCCGGGATCCTCTACGGCCTGCTGACCGGGGCCGTCATCGCCGGGTACACGCTCTGGGACGCGCATTCGGTGGCCGGCCTCGGCGTGCCGCCGGTCGTCTACTTCGGCCTCGGCTCGATCCTGCAGAGCGTGCTGCTCGCGCCCGGCGCGCTGGCCGATCGCGCCCAGGTCGCGCGGGTCTGGCGCGAACACCGCCGCGAAGTCTTCGTCGTCGCGGTCCTGTCGCCGGTCGCCTACATCCTCGTGCTGTTCGCCCTCACCATGGCGCCGGTCAGCCTGGTCGCGCCCGCCCGCGAGCTGAGCATCGTGCTCGGCGGCCTCGCCGCGTGGCTGGTGCTGGGCGAGCACGACGCCGTGCGGCGGCTCACCGGGTCGGTCATCGTGCTGTCCGGCATCGCGGCGATTGCGGCCGCCTGAGCCCGTCCGGTAGGGATGGTCGGATGGAGATCCTCAAGAGCCGGCTGCTGATCCGCCCGCGTGACGTCGCCGCGTCGACGGCGTTCTACCGCGACACCCTCGGCCTGGCCGTGGAGCGGGAGTTCCCCGGCGGCACCGTGTTCTTCCTGGGCCACGGCTCCCTGGAGGTCTCCGGCGCGGGCGAGACCGGCTCGTCGCCCGATCTGGTGCTCTGGCTGCAGGTCCGGGACCTGACCGGCATCCTCGCGGACCTCAAGGCGAAGGGCCTGGAGCCGGTGCGGGACGCCCAGCGGATGCCGTGGGGTCTCGACGAGGCCTGGATCGCCGATCCGGACGGCACGCGCATCGTGCTGGTCGAGGTGCCCGAGGGGCACCCGATCCGCACGGACACCCGCTAGGCGGGCTTGACCGCGCGCAGCTGCGCGGCGAGCGCGGCGAACCCTGGCGGCTCCCAGGTCCAGGTCTGCAGGTCGGCGAAGCCCGCGGCGGCGGCTTCGTCGGCCAGGACGTGCCGGCTCACCGGCAGCCACTTCTCGTGCGCGGACAGCAGCAGCCGGCCGCCGGGGCGCAGCACCCGGAACAGCTCGGCGAACCCGGCCGCCCGGTCTTCCCACAGCATGACGTTGTTCACGCTCAGGACCACGTCGACGGACTCGCCGGGCTCGCCGGTGTGCGCCGCCGACCCTTCGCGCAGCTCGGCGCGGTCGCCGCAGCGCTCCTGGCACAGCGTGAGCATCTCGGGGGAGGGATCGACGCCGACGGCGCGCCCGGCCAGGCGTGCGGCGGCCTCCAGGCCGACGCCGGGGCCCGGCCCGACGACCAGGACGGTCTCGTCCGGCTCGATCTTCGCGAGGTCGACGACGCGGTGTTCGGTGGCGGCGTTACCGCGGGCCATGACCCAGCCGCCGAGGCGGCCGAGCGCGCCGGAGGGGTGACCGAACGTCCGGTCGAGGACGCGGGCGAAGCCGCTGGTCTCCGGCTGGGGAGGGGGTGCCGGCTGGTGCGGAGTACTCATACTTCGAGGGCACCACGGATCGCGAAACCTCGCATCGGGGATGACCCCCAACCGCACCCGGAGGGCCATGGGACCATAGAGGTGGCCATCCCCGACTTTCCGAGGACTCATTCGAGTGACGACGTTCGCCGACACGACCTTCACGCCTCCGGAGCTCATCCGGAACTTCTGCATCATCGCGCACATCGACCACGGCAAGTCCACCCTGGCCGACCGCATGCTGCAGCTCACCGGCGTCGTGGAAGAGCGGGCCATGCGCGCTCAGTACCTCGACCGGATGGACATCGAGCGCGAGCGCGGGATCACCATCAAGGCGCAGAACGTCCGGCTGCCCTGGCAGGTCGACGGGCAGGACCACGTCCTGCACATGATCGACACGCCCGGCCACGTGGACTTCACCTACGAGGTCTCCCGGGCCCTGGAGGCGTGCGAAGGCGCGGTCCTGCTGGTCGACGCCGCGCAGGGGATCGAGGCCCAGACCCTGGCCAACCTGTACCTGGCGCTGGAGAACAACCTCCAGATCATCCCGGTGCTCAACAAGATCGACCTGCCCTCGGCCGACCCCGACAAGTACGCGGGTGAGCTCGCCCACATCATCGGCTGCGAGCCGGAGGACGTGCTGCGGGTCTCGGCCAAGACCGGCATGGGCGTCGGCGAGCTGCTCGACGAGGTCGTCAAGCAGGTCCCGGCCCCGCAGGGCGACGCCGACGCGCCGGCCCGCGCGATGATCTTCGACTCGGTCTACGACACCTACCGCGGCGTCGTCACCTACATCCGGGTCGTCGACGGCAAGATCACGCCGCGCGAAAAGATCAAGATGATGTCCACCGGCGCCACGCACGAGCTGCTGGAAGTCGGGATCATCTCGCCGGAGCCCAAGCCCAGCAAGGGCCTCGGCGTCGGCGAGGTCGGCTACCTGATCACCGGCGTGAAGGACGTCCGCCAGTCCAAGGTCGGCGACACGGTGACGTCGGAGCGTCACGGCGCCAAGGAGGCGCTGGCGGGCTACCGCGAGCCGAAGCCGATGGTCTACTCCGGCCTGTACCCGGTGGACGGTTCGGACTACCCCGAACTGCGCGAGGCGCTCGACAAGCTCCAGCTGAACGACGCCGCCCTGGACTACGAGCCGGAGACGTCGGTGGCGCTGGGCTTCGGCTTCCGCTGCGGCTTCCTCGGCCTGCTGCACCTGGAGATCACCCGCGACCGGCTCGAGCGCGAGTTCGGCCTCGACCTGATCTCGACGGCGCCGAACGTGGTCTACGACGTGGTGCTGGACGACGGCAAGGAAATCCACGTCACCAACCCGTCGGACTGGCCGACCGGGAGCAAGATCGACAAGGTGCTGGAGCCGGTCAGCAAGGTGAGCATCCTGGCGCCGTCGGAATTCATCGGCACGATCATGGAGCTGTGCCAGAACAAGCGTGGTCAGCTGCTCGGGATGGACTACCTGTCCGAGGACCGGGTCGAGCTGCGGTACAACATGCCGCTGGGTGAAATCATCTTCGACTTCTTCGACACGCTGAAGTCGCGGACGCGCGGCTATGCGTCCCTGGACTACGAAGAGGCGGGTACGCAGGCGGCGGACCTCGTCAAGGTGGACATCCTTTTGCAGGGCGAGGGCGTGGACGCCTTCTCCGCGATCGTGCACAAGGACGACGCCTACAACTACGGCAACCGCATGGTGAACCGGCTCCGCGAGCTGATCCCGCGGCAGAACTTCGAGGTGCCCATCCAAGCGGCCATCGGCGCCCGGATCATCGCCCGCGAGACGATTCGGGCCATCCGCAAGGACGTTCTCGCCAAGTGCTACGGCGGTGACATCTCGCGGAAGCGGAAGCTGCTGGAGAAGCAGAAGGAAGGCAAGAAGCGGATGAAGACCGTCGGCCGGGTCGAGGTTCCGCAGGAGGCCTTCGTTGCCGCACTGTCCACTGAGGACTCCGGCAAGAACAAGAAGTAACTGTCCTGCCGATGTGACAGTGGCGCCCTTATTCACGCGGTGGCGTGAATAAGGGCGCCGAACTCGCGTTCGATGCGGTTTCTGTCGGTGGTCTCTGGTTTCCTCTGGTGTGAAGAGCGAAAGGAGAGCACCATGACGGTCATGGCAGACATCGAGCTTCCCGCCGGGTCGGGCCCCCTGACGGTGCACGACCTCGAGGGGATGCCGGACGATGGCCGACGCTACGAACTCATCGACGGGGTGCTCATCATGAGCCCCGCGCCCGGTCGAAGACATCAGAAGATCGTATTGAAGCTCGCGAGGGTTCTCGAGGACGCGTGCCCGGCTGAGTACGACGTGCTCGTCGCGCCGTTCGCGGTGCATTCTGGTGACAAGATCGAGCTCCGGCCGGATGTCCTGGCCGGCTTGGACGAGGACTTCACAGATAAGGACCTCCCGGCAGCGCCGGTGCTGGCGGTCGAGGTGCTGTCGCCGAGCACGGCGATCCACGATCTCAACACCAAGAAGGCGGTCTACGAACGGCTCGGGACCGGCAGCTACTGGGTGATCGACCCGGAGGAACCGGCGCTGACGGTGTTCGAACTGGACGCGGACGGCCACTACCAGCAGGTGGCCAAGGCAGCGGGCGACGAGGCGGCCGAGCTCGAGCGGCCGTTCCCGGTGCGGATCGTGCCGCGGGAGCTGCTGGGTCGGCTCGGCTGAGCCCGGCTGAGCCCGGTCAGTCCTGCCGGAAGCGAGTGCCGCGGAGCTGGGCGTGCAGCTGCCGGTGGCGCAGTTCCTTCCGGAGCCGATCGAGCACCGCGTCGAACAGAGCCGGGGCGAGGATCGCCGTCTGCTCGAACTGCCGCCGCTCAGGTGGGGCCGGCTGGAGCTTGCTTCGCGGTGCGTAGCGCTGCACCGAACTCTCGATGCCTCCGCCGGTGACCAGGTCGACCCAGAGGGCGTCGCGCAGGGAGCCGTCGCCGAAGCGGGCCGAACGGCGGACGGTCACCTCGGCGATCTCCGGCCAGGGGACCAGGCGCGTGCTGAGGGTCCCCGCGGGCAGGCGGAGGCCTTCGTCGCCGACGGTGAGGTCGTGGAGCGCCTCGAACCCGCGTTTGAGGTCACGAGCGCGCGAGACACGAAAGGCGACGACCGCGGCGAGCACGGTCGCCGCGTAGGCGCCGCCGATCAGCCACGGCGAGAGGCCGCGCACCAGCCCGGTGGCGAGCGCCGCACCGAACCCGGCGTCGGCGACGACGAGCAAGCCGACAAGGACCTTGACCGGCGTCGTGACGCGGGGCGGGGACTCGGACAACGGGACGACTCCTGGGGCCGGAGGGGTCAGGGATTGCCGATTATCCGGTCTGCCCGGATGAACACCGCAACCCGCCGCTCTTCGGCCATGACGCGGTCGTACTCGGCCCAGTCGTCATGGGTCCCGGTGGCGGCGATGAAGACGTCGCGCAGCAGCTGCGGCAGGCCCGCGGGATCGAAGGCGGGGTCGGGGTCGTCCGGCCCGATGAGGTGGGTGGCACCGGTGACGGAAAGCCAGTTCCAGCCGCGCCGGAAGGTGACGGTGGCGTGCCCGGCCCGCCGCAGCAGGAGAAGCTTGTGCGCCTTCCCGACGGCGACGTACGCGACACCCGGGGCGCCGGTCACCGGATCCTCGAGGACGCCGACGTTGACGACGGAGGAGTGCACGGTGCCGTCCGCGCGCGTCGTGGCGACGGTGGCGAGGCCGTGCTCCTGCAGCGACAGCGTGCGAACCTGCTCCAGATCAGCGGTCATGCCCCAACCTAACCCGCCGCACCGGCCGGACGTCCGGAATTCACCGCGCGAAGTGCGCCGCTAACCGTCCGCACAGGAGATCGCCGCCCGCGCGACGCTCAGCGCCTCGACTTCGGTGAGCCCGTCGAGGTGCGCAACGTGCCGCCGGGTCTCGACGAAGAGGTGACCCGGGGAAGGTCCCGGGCCGGGGGAGACCGGCCCGGCCGCTCACCTCAACAGGCGCCGTTGTCGGTCCACACTCCCCACTGGCCCGTCGTTCCCGGCTCCTCGCCCTGCGTCCACCACTTCGCCGTCCACTTGTGGCCGTTGTGCGACACCACGTTCCCGCCCGTGTACACCTGCGAAGCGCTCCACGCCGGGTCTGTGCACGTGCCCGGGTTCGTCGTCCCGCCCGTGTCCCACGCCACCTGCGACGACCGGTAGAAGTCGATCCCCTGCGCGACCCAGCGCGGTGCCTGGGCGCTCAACCGGGTCCGGAAGGCCGTCCAGTCGTGCGTCGACCAGGGTGACCAGCCCAGCTCGGCGTGCGCCGGCAGGCGGGGGAACGCCAGGTAGTCGATGTTCTGCGGCGTGGCCACCGTCTCCGTCCACAGGGGAGACTCCACGCCGCGGACCGCCGATTCGCCCACACCCGACAGGTACGCTCCCGGGTTCCAGTTGTACGCGTCCTGGACCTCGATGTACCCCGCCCACGACAAGCCGATCGGCGTCGAGCTGTTGTACTTCATGTCCAGGTACGCCTTGTTCGCCGGCGACAGGATCACCTTGCTGCCGCGGGAAACCGCGGCCGAGACGCCCGAATCCGACGTCGTCGTCCCCCAGAACTGCGGCGTCGCCGAAGCGGGCAACGTCGCCTTCGCGATGTCGTGCCAGCCCAGCACCGACTTGCCCGTCGCCGCCACCAGCGGGAGCACCTTGTTCATGAACGTCAGGTAGTCCGCCTGCGAAGTCGCCGAAGCTTCGTCGCCGCCGATGTGGAGGTACGGGCCCGGGGTCAGGGCCGCCAGTTCGCGCAGGACGTCCGCCACGAACGTGTACGTGACGTCCTTCGAGATGCACAACGAGCTGTAGCCGACCGCCGTGTCCGTGCGCAGGGCCGGGGCCACCCCGGTGCAGTTCAGTTCCGCGTACGACGCCAGGGCCGCGTTCACGTGCCCCGGCATGTCGATCTCCGGGATGATCGTGATGTGGCGCGAGGCCGCGTAGTTCACGATGTCCGTGTACTGCGCCTTCGTGTAGTAGCCGCCCGCGCCGCCGCCGACCTGGGTGCTGCCGCCGTAGGTCGTCAGGCGGGGCCAGCTGTCGATCTGGATGCGCCAGCCCTGGTCGTCCGCCAGGTGCAGGTGCAGGCTGTTGATCTTGTACTGGGCCAGCTGGTCGAGGTACCGCTTGACCGTCGGCACCGGGTGGAAGTGCCGCGCGACGTCGAGCATCGCGCCGCGGTAGCCGAACCGCGGGTAGTCGAGGATCGTCGCGCCCGGGATGCTCCACGGCCCGGCCTGCGCCGAGGCGCTTTCGACCCGGCCCGGCAGCAGCTGCCGCACCGTCTGGACGCCCGCGAACAGCCCGTCCGCGGTGGCCGCCCGCACGGTGACCGACGACGCCGTCGACACCAGCTGGTAGCCCTGCGTGCCGACCGACGCCGGTGCGCCGCTCAGCAGCAGCGCGATGCTGTCGGGCGGCACCGACGCCGGCGCGTCGGACACCGGCAGTGCGAAGCCGGTCGAGGGCCGCAGTACCCCGGCCAGGTAGTCCCCGACCTGCCTGGCCGGCGCCGAACCGGCCTCGGTGACGATCTTCGTGGTCGAGACCAGCGGGAACGTGACGCCGGCCGCCGGGGTCACCGAGACCGGCACCGGCACGATCGACTGCAACGCCGGTGTGGCCGCCGTGGCCGGCGTGACCTGGGTACCGGCGCCGATCAGGGCCAGCACGGCGAGCGCGCGGCCGAGCCGCCGCGCGAAGGGGTTCTTCACCGGGGGACCTCCTGGCGGGAAGGGCGCGACCTCGCCGCCGCACCTGCCCGGATCGTCGCACTTCTCCCGTTGATGGTCTAGACCAGCTTGGGTGGTCCTGGCCGGTTCGCCGGGACTACGCTCGGTGGCATGTTCGACGAGCTGACGTTCCCGGTCGTCGCCGCGCCGATGGCCGGCGGTCCCACCACCCCGGAGCTGGTCGCCGCGGTGACCGAGGCCGGCGGCTACGGCTTCCTCAGCGCCGGCATGCTCACCCCCGCGGCACTGGCGGCCCGGATCGACCGCACCCGGGAGCTGACCGACGGCGAGTTCGGCGTCAACCTCTTCGTTCCGCAGCCCGACACCGGCGCCGACATCTCCGCGCACCGCGAGCGGCTCGAAGAGATCGCCCGCGAGTACGACGTCGACCTCGGCGAACCGAAGTGGGACGACGACGCCTACCCCGCGAAGCTGGACGTCGTGCTCGAGAAGCGCGTCCCCGTGGTGTCGTTCACCTTCGGCCCGCCCACGCCGTCGGACGTGCTGCGCCTCAAAGAGGCCGGGAGCGAGGTCGTCATCACCGTGACCACGCCCGAGGCCGCCCACCGGGCCGCCGACCTCGGCGCCGACGCGCTCGTCGTCCAGGGCTTCGAAGCGGGCGGACACCGGAGCCTGTTCACCGACGACCCGCGCCTGCCCGGCGGCGGCGCCGAATACGGCGTCCTCGCGCTCCTGCGGCTCGTCGCCGCCCGGGTCGACCTGCCGCTGATCGCCGCCGGCGGGCTGGTGCACGGCGCGGACGTCGCCGCCGTGCTCGCCGCCGGGGCCGTGGCCGCCCAGCTGGGCACCGTCTTCCTGCGTGCGGACGAGGCCGGTACGTCCGAGGCGCACCGCAAGGCCCTCGCCCTCGCCGAGCGCGAGACCGCGTTCACCCGGGCCTTCAGCGGACGTCCGGCGCGCGGCCTGGTCAACAAGTTCATGGACGCCTTGTCCGAGGGCGCGCCGGCCGCGTATCCGCAGCTCAACCACCTCGCGGGCCCGGTGCGGAAGGCGTCCGCGAAGGCGGGCGACCCGGAAGCGATCTCGCTGTGGGCGGGCCAGACCTACCCGCTCGCCTACGACGCCTCGGCCGCGGTGATCATCGAGCGGCTGAAGGTCGAGGCGCGCGAAGCCGCCGCGCGCCTCGACCGGATCCGCTAGGCGTCCGAGCCGCGGTTCAGCACCGAGTGCCGCCGGCTGTACAGGAAGTAGATGATCAGGCCGATCACGAACCAGACGGCGAACCGCAGCCAGGTCGCCGGCTGCAGGAACGTGATCAGCCAGATCGAGAACACCACGCCGATCGCGGGCACCACCGGCATGCCCGGCGTCTTGAACGTCCGCGGCAGGTCCGGCTGCTTGTAGCGCAGCACGATCACCGCGACGCAGACGACGACGAACGCGAGCAGGATGCCGATGTTCGTCAGCTCGGCGGCCTCGCCGATCGGCAGCACCCCGGCGATGACCGCGGCCGCGCCACCGAGGATCCACGTCATCCGGCTCGGCACCTGGCGCTTCGGGTTCGTCTTGCCGAACCACGGCGGCAGCAGGCCGTCGCGGCTCATCGAGTAGCCGACGCGGGTGGCGCCCATCAGGAACGTGAACAGCACGGTGAGGATGCCGACGATCGCGCCGATCGCGATCACCGTGGCCAGCCCGTCGAGGCCGACCGACTTGAACGCCGTCGAGAACCCGCTCTTCGGGTCGATCTCGGTGTACTTCTGCATGCCGGTCAGCACCAGGCAGGCCAGCACGTACAGCACCATCGAGATGGCCAGCGAGTACAGGATCGCCTTGGGCATGTGCCGCTGCGCGTCCTTCGACTCTTCCGCCGCGGTGCTCATGGCGTCGTAGCCGAAGACGGCGAAGAACACCGTCGCGGCGCCGGTCACCGCGCCGCCGAAGCCCGCGGGCGCGAACGGCGTGTAGTTGCCGGTCTTGACGTAGAAGAAGCCGACCAGGATGACCACCAGCACGATCAGGACCTTGATCCCGACCATCGCCGTCTCGAACCGGGCGGCGCTGCGGATGCCGCGGTTGAGCAGGTAGGCGATCAGCAGGCACAGCAGCGCGGCGAACAGGTCGACCTTGTGGCCCGGCCCGGTGCCGGGCGCACCGAGCATCCACGCGGGCAGGTCGAGGCCGATCTGGCCGAGCAGGAAGTTGAAGTAGCCCGAGATGCCGATGGCCACCACCGCCACGATCGCGGTGTACTCCAGCAGCAGGTCCCAGCCGATGAACCAGCCGACGACCTCGCCGAGCACCGCGTAGCCGTAGGTGTAGGCCGAGCCCGCCTTCGGGATCAGGCCGGCGAACTCCGCGTAGGAGAACGCCGCCGCGGCGCTGGCGACCCCGGCGATGAGGAACGAGATCAGCACGGCCGGCCCGACGCCGGGGATGCCCGCCGCGTCGTCGCCGTGCGCGACACTGCCGGCGAGGGCGAAGATCCCGGCACCGATGATGCCGCCGATGCCGATCGCGGTCAGCTGCCACAACCCCAGGGTGCGTTGCAGGCCGCCGCTTTCGGCCGGGTCCTGGATCTGGTCGATCGGCTTGCGCCGGAAGATGCCGGAGCTCGAGCCTCCTGGAGCGGACATCGTCGTCTCCCGAACGGTCGGTGGAGGGGCCGGATCACGGACCCTCGCCGGAACCTACCGCCAACTCCGCGGGCCTACAGCCTGAGCGCTTCAGCCCGCCGCGGTGTCCTCGCTGACGGCCTTCGGCGCCGTCGCGGCGGCCCGCTTGGCCTGAGTGGTCCGGACCGCGCTCGCCGCGAAGTAGGTGAGTAGCTCCGCGACCTCCACCGGGTCGTCGAGCTGCGGGCAGTGCCCCCAGTCCTCGCGCACGAGCAGCCGGCTGTGCGGCACCAGCGTGTGCAGCTGCCGCCCGGACGCCGCGGTGACGAGCTTGTCCTTGCCGCACGCGACGACCAGCAGCGGAACCTCGACCGAGTCGAGGCGGTAGGCGTCGGCGAGCTCCGCGACGAGCTGCCGGGCCTGCTCCAGGCGGCTCTTGGTCGCGCGGTAGTCCGGGAAGAGCGCGGTGAAGCGCTGGACCTGGGTCGCGTCCGCCGCGCCCGAGTCGGCGTACAGCAGCCGCGGGACGACCTGCTCGGCGACCTTGCGCACCAGGAACCCCGGCACCGGGACGGGCAGGGACGAGTACAGCCGCAGCGGCAGCGGGTAGCGCGCCACCGCGCGGATCAGCCACGAGTCGACGAACCCGGGTGCCGCGATCGACACGACACCCGAAATCGGCAGGCGGCTGTTCTGGGCCGCGCGCAGGCTCATGGTGCCGCCCAGGGAGTTCCCGGCCAGCACGACCGAACCGAGGACGGCCTGTTCGCGGACGACGGCGGTGGCGAACGCGTCGAGCTGCGGCAGCATCGGGCCCGGCCGCAGCGGCTGGGCGTCGCCGAACCCGGGCAGATCGACCGCGACCGCCGGGATCCCGGCGGCCGCGAGCTGCTCCAGGGCGGGGCGCCAGGTGTCGGCGCTGTCGCAGTAGCCGTGCAGGAGCACCAGGCGCGGGGCGCTGGGCCGGACGTGCGGCCCGGCGGCCCGGCGGCGCAGGGACCGGCGTGCGGCCGGCTGCTCGGGTTCGGGGTCGCCGACTTCGAGTACACGGGTGCGGACGCCGGCGTAGCGCCGGAAGGAGACCCGGATCGGGTCCTCGTCACTGGGCCGGCCGCCCGGGACAGCCGGCGCGGGCCGCTTCGTTGCGGTCATGAAACCAGATTACCTGGCCGGGCTTGGGTTTTGGTGGGATTTCGGTGCTAACGACCAGGTCTCGAACTGAATACGTCGAAAAATCACCAGATGCCGAAAAATGTTCCGCGCTGGGCGGATCCGGGATCCGCCCAGCTCACGGCCGGTCTAGCGGGTGAAGACGATCTTGCCGGCGGTATCTCCTTCGAGCATTGCCCGGAACCCCTTGGGGGCCTCGGGAAATGTAAGTTCCGCGCCGATCTGCGGCCGGACACCGGTCAGGTCGAGGTAGGCGAGCAGGTCCGCGAGCTCGTCGCGGGTGCCCATCGTCGAGCCGGCGACGCGCAGCTGCAGGAAGAAGACGCGCTGCAGCTCGGCCTGCGCGTCGGGACCGCTGGTCGACCCCGAGACGACGATGATCCCGCCCGGCTTGAGCGATTTGACCGAGTGTGACCAGGTCGCCTTGCCGACGGTCTCGAACACCGCGTCGACGCGCTCGGGCAGCCGCGCGCCCGGCTCGAACGCCTGGTGCGCGCCGAGGCCGGTGGCGAGGGCGCGCTTCTCCTCGGTCCGGCCGGTGACCCAGACGCGGAACCCGGCCGCGCGGCCGAGCTGGACCAGCGCCGTCGAGACGCCGCCGGAGGCGCCCTGCACGAGCATGGTCTGCCCTGGCCGCAGGCCGGACTTCACGAAGAGCATCCGGTACGCGGTCAGCCAGGCCGTGCCCATGGTGGCGGCTTCGGCGAAGCTGAGCGCCGCGGGCTTCGGGACGACGTTGCGGGTCGGCACGACGACCTGGTCGGCGAAGGTGCCCTGGTGCTTCTCGGTGAGCAGGGTGCGCTTCGGGTCGAGCGTGTCGTCGCCCTGCCAGCCCGGCGCGTTGATCACCGAGTGGATGACGACCTCGGAGCCGTCGTCGAGGGTGCCGGCGCCGTCGCAGCCGAGGATCATCGGGAACTGCTCCGGCTTGATCCCGACGCCGCGCAGCGTCCAGAGGTCGTGCATGTTGAGGCTGGCCGCCTTGACGTGCACGCGGACCCAGCCGTCGGGCACTTCGGGTTCGGGGCGCTCGCCCACGACGAGCGAGTCCAGCGGGCTGTCGGCGTCGGGTTCCTGCGCGTACACGGCGAACATGTCTGGCAACGTACCGCCCCAGGAGCGCGCGGGCAGCAGGGCGCGCGTAGGCTCACACCGTGTTCAACGGGCTTGCCGACTGGTGGGACGGGGTCGAGCTGTGGCTCGCCCAGGCCTGGTTCCCAGTGCAGTTCGTGCTGGTCATGGTGGTCGTCGTGCCGCTGTGCCTGGCCGCCGCGTGGGTGCTCGACAAGATCGTCGGGCTGTTCGCCCGCCGGCTGGCTCCGGGGCGTGACGACGACTCCGACTCCTCCGCATAGGCTCGCGCACCATGTTCAACCGAAGGCGGATCACCGCCGCGCTGATCGGGCTCCTCGTGCTGGTGCTGGGGGGCTGGCTGGTCAAGGACAACCTCGGCGGCTCGTCCTCGCCGAGCCCCGCGCCGGGTACCTCGGCGAGCGCCCCCTCGAAGAGCGGCACGCCGGCCAAGGGCAGTGCCGCCGTGCCGGGCGCGGACTCCGGGCTGCCGGTGAAGGCGCTTTCCGCGCTGCCGCCGCAGGCCTCGGACACGTGGAAGCTGATCGAGGCGGGCGGCCCGTACCCCTACCCGCGCAACGACGACGTCGTGTTCGAGAACCGGGAGAAGCGCTTGCCCGGCAAGAAGTCCGGCTACTACCACGAGTACACGGTGAAGACCCCGGGCAGCGCCGACCGCGGCGCCCGGCGGCTGATCACCGGCCAGGCGCACGAGCTGTACTACACCGGCGACCACTATGCGTCGTTCGTCGTCGTGGACCCGGCCCGATGAGCGCCGACGAGCGGGCGAAGGCCGCCGCGGAGGAGGCGTTCGCCCGAGGGGCGTACCCGCACCTGGTGAACTCGCGGCCGACCGTCGACAAGGCCGGCACGCTCGCCGCCTTCGCCGAGGCACTGTCCTTTCCGGACTACTTCGGGCACAACCTCGACGCGCTCTACGACTGCCTGACCGACCTGTCGTGGCTGCCGCCGGGGGAGCACGTGCTGATCTGGCCGGGCTCCGACGCGTTGCGCAAGGCGGAACCCAAGACCTACCTGGCGATCCGCAGCGTGCTTTCGGACGCCCAGCGCGCACTCGGCCCGAGCGGCCGCGGCGCCGGCTCGTGGCGGCTCACCGTGGTGCTGCCGGACGCCTGAGCGGCGTCCCCGCCCGTTTGACCGTGCGGATCACCGGCGCGCTTTCGAGGGTCTGCACGCCGC
Organism: Streptomyces sp. MN03-5084-2B; assembly: GCA_033793495.1. GTDB lineage: Bacteria > Actinomycetota > Actinomycetes > Mycobacteriales > Pseudonocardiaceae > Amycolatopsis. The sequence goes on from JARAWT010000005.1 coordinate 204,956, forward strand.
GGATCCCGGCGACGCGATCGGTGAGGTAGCGGTAGAGGTCGCGGCCGTCGCGGCAGTTCACCATCGCCGTGAGGTTCGTCGTCCCGGTGGTGGCGACGGCGAACGACGTCTCCGGGTGACTCGCCAGCGTCTCGCCCGCCTCGGCGAGACGCGCGGGGGAAACGGTGAGCCACAGCCGCGTTTCGGACCGGAAGCCGAGCCGGGCTGGGGAAATGTCGAGGTGGTAGGTCAGCGTGCCGTGCCGCCGCAGCACGTCCATCCGGCGCCGCACGGCCGAGTCGGACCAGCCCGTCGCCCCGGCCAGTGCGGTGTAGCTCGCCCGGCCGTCGTGGGCCAGCGCGTCGAGGAGCGGCTGGTCTCCGGGTTCCGGCGGGAGGCCGGGGCCGCCGGGTGCCGGCGGCCGCAGCCGCTCGACCTGGTCGGGGGACAGGCAGTGCAGCCCGCGCCACCCGTCCGGGAGCGCGAACGTGTGCAGCAGTTCGTGCGCTGAGACGGCGGTCACGCGGTGGGCGCGCGGCAGCTTGTGCAGCAGGAGGTCATCGCGCCCGGCCGTGTCCGGGGCGTGGACGGTGCAGGAGATCTCGGTGCCGCCGGAGAGCAGGTGCACCCACGACACGTCGGGCCGGTCGGCGAGCGCGTCCGCGACGGCGGCTCCGGCGTCGGGAGTCGTGCGCAGGCGCAGGGTCCACGTCGTGTAGCCGGCTTCGCCGCCGCTCACCGCGCCGGTGATCTTGAGGACCCCGGCGGTCCGCAGCCGCCGGTAGCGCCGGGCCACCGTGTTCTCCGAGACGCCGAGCACCTGGCCGAGGGTGCGCATCGGGGCGCGGCCGTCGAGCTGCAGCGCGTGGACCAGGCCGCGATCGACGTCGTCGAGCGTGACGGTTTCCATGTCTTCAGTGTATGTGATGACGGTATCCGGCGGACTTGTCGATATTTCTGGTGGCGATCGGCGTATCGCCCGCACTCTTCGTGGCACACGAAGGGAGTTTTCGATGCGCAAGTGGTGGCCGTTGATCGCGGTCTGTGCGGGGTCGTTCCTGTTCCTGCTGGACACCACCGTCGTGACGGTGGCGCTGCCCCGGATCGGTGCCGAACTGGAGGCACCGATCGGTCAGCTGCAGTGGGTCACGAACGTCTACACGCTGGTGTTGGCGGTGTTGATGCTCGCGATGGGGTCGCTCGCCGACCGGTTCGGCCTGCGGCGGGTGTTCCTCGCCGGGCTCGCGGTGTTCGGGTTGGCGTCACTGGCCTGCGGGTTGTCGCCGGACATCGGGACGCTGATCGCGGCCCGGGGCGTGCAGGCGATCGGCGGTGCGGCGCTGGCGGTGACCGGGTTCGCGCTGCTGGCCGCTTCTTATGAGGGGCGTGCGCGGGGGACGGCGATCAGCGTGTTCTTCGCGGTGAACGGGCTCGGCGCGGCGGCGGGTCCGGTGGTGGGCGGCGTGCTGACCGAGTACTTCGGCTGGCCGTCGGTCTTCTTCGTCAACGTGCCGCTCGCGTTGGCCACGGGGTTGTTCGCGCTGCGAGCGGTGCGGCCGGACGAGCCGGGGCGGCCGGGCCGGTTCGACGTCGCGGGCGCGGTGTGGTTCGCGGTCGGCGCCGCGAGCCTGGTGCACGGGCTGACCTCGGACCGGTGGGTGCTGGTGGTTTCGGTGCTCGGTTTCGCCGGGTTCGTCGTCGTGGAGCGGCGCCGGGCCGAGCCGATGCTGGACCTGCGGCTGTTCCGTGACGGCGGGTTCTCGACGCTGATCGCCTGCGCGGCGGCGTCGACGTTGACGTTCGCGGCGCTGGTCTACGTCTCGTTGTGGCTGGGACTTTCGCGGTCGCCGGTCGCGGCCGGGCTCGAGCTGGCTCCCCTTGCGGTGGCGTCCTTCCTGACTTCGACGCTTCTCGGCAAGGCGCTGCACCGGTTCCCGCCGCGAACCCTGCTCGGAGCCGGAGTTCTGGTGGGCGCGCTCGGCTGTGTGTCGCTGCTGCTCGTGGCGATTCCGCTCGGGCTGGCGGTGACCGGCGTCGGCGTGGGTATCGCGGGTCCGGCGATGGGCGCGGCGATCGCTGCCGCCGCGCCGCCGGGCCGGGCGGGGATGGCGGCGGGGATCCTGACGACGACCCGGCAGTTCGGGCAGACGCTCGGGGTCGCCGTGCTCGGGATCGCTTACCAGGCCGGGGGTTTGGCGCCGGTGTACGTGGTCGCCGCCGGGTGCGGCGGGGTGACGGGCCTGCTCGCGCTGGTTCCGCGCAAGCAGGCCCGCGTTCCGGCTTAGTCCTGCGGTACCCAGTTCGGCTTGCGCTTCTGGGCGAAGGCCAGGATGCCCTCCTGGCCTTCCTCACCGGCGAAGAACTTCGCCGACAGCCCGAGCATCTCCTCGAAGCCGTCCGAGGGGGTCGCCGGGCGGGGGCGGCTCAGCAGCGCCTTCGTCTCGGCCAGTGCCTTGGGCCCGCCCGCCGCGAGTGCCTTGACGTACCGGGCGACCTCGCCGTCGAGGTCGTCGGACGCCGCGTTCAGCAGGCCGATCTCCACCGCGCGGCGGGCGTCGAACGTGTCGCCCGTCAGGAACAGCTCGTGGGCCGCACGCGGGTTCAACCGCGGGAGGACCGTCAGCGAGATGATCGCCGGCACCACGCCGATGCGGACTTCGGAGAAGGCGAACGTCGCCGCCGGCACCGCGACCGCGATGTCGCACGCCGCCACCATGCCGATGCCGCCCGCGCGGGCGGGGCCGGCCAGGCGGGCGACCACCGGCTTCGGGCTGGTCCACAGCTGCTCGAGGATGCGGGGGAACTCGTTCACGCCCTGGTCGCCCGCACCGGCGCCGCGGGCCTCCTTGAGGTCCATCCCCGCGCAGAACACCGGCCCGGTGTGGGTCAGCACGATCACGCGCACGGCGTCGTCGGCGGCCGCCTTGTCGAGGGAGCCCGAAAGCTCGCGGCGCAGCTGCGCCGACAGCGCGTTGCGGTTGTGCGGGGAGTCCAGGGTGATCGTGGCGGTGCCGCCCACCACGTCGTAGTGCACCAGTTCGTCAGCCATGCCCGTCACCCTTGCACATCCGCCCCGCGCGGTGCGCTGTTACGCGGGCCACCCCGCGGGTTCCGCCCGCGGGGTGGCCGGCGCTCAGCCGATGGTCGTCGTGGTGAAGACCGGGCTCGGGTTGGGGAAGCAGGCCGTCGGCGCGGTGAGGTCGCCGATGATCGTGCTCGCCACCGCCTTGAACGTCAGGCCCGGGTCGCTGTAGCTGGTGCCGCCCAGCCTGGTCTGGATGGTGCCCGACTGGCCCGCCTTCAGGTGTGCGGTGACGGTGGGCAGTTCGAACGTCGCGCCCCCGGCGATCGGGCCGGGGAAGCTCAGCGTGGCGACGCCGTTCGCGACCGAGATCTTCGGCGGGGTGGAGCCCAGGCCGGAACCGCCCGCCAGATCCGCCCCGACGTAGGACGAGTTCGCCGGGATCGGGATCTTGAGCGCGAAGGTGTTGATGTTCTTGACCTTGTTGCCGCTCACCGTGCCCGGCACGGTGTTCGGCGCGGGATCGATGACGACGTCGAACGCGCCGCCGGGCGCGACCGTGGCGGGCGCGGTGACGTCCGCGTCCTGGTTCAGCGCGACCTTCTGCGGCCCGACGATCGGGGCGTTGGCCTGGCAGTCGAAGGTGACGCTGGTGGCCGCCGACGCCGGAGCGGCGAGGGCGATCGGCAGAACCGCGGCCGCGGTCAGCGCGGCGAGTCGGGAAAAGTGAAGAGCTTTCATCTGTGTCCACCTACCTGCGGTTTCACGAGGGGAGGGAAGAAAGCTGCGCAGCCGTTCAGATTGTTACCGGCGAGTTAAGTAACGTGTCAAGGATTTACCGTTCCCATGCACGGGGGGTAACAGAAATGTGAATAAGACTCACCTTATGGTGGTGTCGCCGCGCGCTACGCGTACTGCCGGAGCAGTCCGCTGACCGCGGAGGCGTACCGGCTGACGACGACGTCGGCCACGCGCGGGTCGTCCGCCAGCGGCGCCGCGATGAACGCGTCCGAGTCGGCCTCGCGGGCCAAGCGCGCGATCCGGTCCGGCAGCAGGCCCGGAGCCAGGAACCACGAAGCGACGACCAGGTGCCGCACGCCTCGCGCCCGCAACGCCGCTGCCGCCGCCGGGATGTCCGGCTGGGTGGCGGACGCGAACGCCTCGCTCACCGGGACGCCCAGCCGCTCTTCCCAGCGGGCCGCCAGCGAAGCGACGACGGCGTTGGCGGAAGCGTTCGACGAGCCGACCGCGCTGACGATCACGCCCTGGCCGGAACGGCGGGGCGCCGCGGCCAGCCGGTCCAGCGCGACCGCCTCCAGTGCGGGGTCGGCGCCGAGCACGTCCGACGTCCGCACGACAAAACCCGGGCAGTCCGTGACGACCGAATCGATCAGCGCCGGCAGGTCGACCCGGGCGTGGAACGCACTGCCCAGCAACAGCGGCACCACGACCGCCGTCCGGTGCCCGTCGGCGTACAGCGACCGCAGCACATCGGTGACGAGCGGCTCCGAAAGGTCCAAAAAGGACTCGTATACCGAGGCGCCCGGCGCCCGGTCGCGCACGACGTCGACGAGCGCCCGCACGGTCGCCGCCGAACGGGGGTCGCGACTGCCGTGCGCGACGGCGACCAGGGGAGGCGTCACGAGAAGCGCTCACCCACCAGCCCGGCGGCCAGGGTGTCGCCGTCCTTCGGGTCGATCACCAGGAACGCGCCGGTGCGCGGGCTGACGCCGTAGTCGTCGACGCCCAGCTCCTCGGCCAGCCGCAGCGTGACGCGGCCGATGTCGTTCAGCTCCAGCGAGCCCGGCGAGTCCACACTGGACAGTGTCTGCTCGTCGAACCGCGCGTGCAACTCGTCGACCAGCGCCTGCACCGTGCGGGTGCCGTGCTTGACCAGTACGCGCGCGCCCGGCTTCAGCGGCTTGGACGACAGCCAGCACAGCGTGCCGGTGATCTCGTCGGTGACGTGCGGTGGCGCGTCCGCGGCGGCGATCAGGTCGCCGCGGGAGATGTCGATGTCGTCGGCGAGCAGCAGCGTCACCGACGTCCCGGCACCGGCTTCCTCGAGCGGGCCGTCCGCGGTGTCGATGCGCTCGACGCGGGTGCGGATGCCCTGCGGCAGCACGACGACCTCGTCGCCCGGCCGCACGGTGCCCGCGGCGATCTGGCCCGCGTAACCGCGGTAGTCCGGGTACTCGGGCGTGCGCGGCCGGATGACGTACTGCACCGGGAACCGCAGCGCCGAGTCGTGCGGGTCGGGCGCGACCGGCACGTCCTCCAGGTGCGCCAGCAGGCTGGGCCCGGTGTACCACGGCGTCCGCTCGGAGCGGGTCGCGACGTTGTCGCCCTCCAGCGCGGACACCGGGATCGCGAGCACCGAACCGCGCGCGTACCCGAGCGTTTCAGCGTGCGAAGCGAACTCCTTCGCGATCACCGTGAACGTCGCCTCGTCGTAGCCGACCAGGTCGATCTTGTTCACCGCCAGCACCAGCTGCGGCACGCCGAGCAGGGCCAGCACGGCCGCGTGCCGCCGGGTCTGCTCGATCACGCCCTTGCGCGCGTCGACCAGCAGCACGGCCAGCTGCGCGGTGGACGCGCCGGTCACCGTGTTGCGCGTGTACTGCACGTGCCCCGGCGTGTCGGCCAGCACGAACGACCGCTTCGGCGTGGCGAAGTAGCGGTAGGCGACGTCGATGGTGATGCCCTGCTCGCGCTCCGAGCGCAGGCCGTCGACGAGCAGGGAAAGGTCCGGAGTGGACAGTCCCTTGTCGACGGACGCGCGGGTGACGGCGTCGAGCTGGTCGGCGAGCACCGACTTCGTGTCGTACAGCAGCCGGCCGACCAGGGTCGACTTGCCGTCGTCGACGCTCCCGGCGGTGGCCAGGCGCAGCAGCGAACTCATCAGAAGTACCCCTCACGCTTGCGGTCTTCCATGGCCGCCTCGGACATCCGGTCGTCGGCGCGGGTCGCGCCGCGCTCGGTCAGCCGCGACGCCGACACCTCGGCGATCACGTCCTCGACGGTGGTGGCGGTCGATTCGATCGCGCCGGTGCACGAGCCGTCGCCGACGGTCCGGTAGCGGACGGTCAGCTCGCGGACCTCCTCGCCCGGCCGCGGCCCGCCCCAGGGGCCCTCGGCCAGCAGCATCCCGTCGCGCAGGTACACCTCGCGCTGGTGCGCGTAGTAGATCGAGGGCAGCTCGACCTTCTCGCGGGCGATGTAGTTCCAGACGTCGGCCTCGGTCCAGTTGGACAGCGGGAAGACGCGGACCTGCTCGCCCGGGCGGTGCCTGCCGTTGTAGAGGTTCCACAGCTCGGGCCGCTGCCGCCGCGGTTCCCACTGGCCGAAGGCGTTGCGGAGGCTGAAGATCCGCTCCTTGGCCCGGGCACGTTCCTCGTCCCGGCGGCCGCCGCCGAAGACGGCGTCGAACTTGTTCTCGGCGATCGTGTCGAGCAGCGGCGTGGTCTGCAGCGGGTTGCGCATCCCGTCCGCACGCTCTTCCAGGCGGCCGTCGTCGATCCAGTCCTGCACCTTCGCGACGACCAGGCGCAGGCCGTGGCGCTCGACGACGCGGTCGCGGAACTCGATGACCTCGTCGAAGTTGTGCCCGGTGTCCACGTGCAGCAGCGGGAACGGCACCGGCGCCGGCCAGAACGCCTTGATCGCCAGGTGCAGCAGCAGCGTCGAGTCCTTGCCGCCGGAGAAGAGGATCACCGGCCGGTCGAACTCACCCGCCACCTCCCGGAAGATGTGGATGGCCTCGGACTCCAAGGCCGCGAGGTTGTCCTGCGCCGCATCAGTAGCGGGCTCCAAGGTCGTCATGCGTCCCTTCCTCAGCCGTGCAGTCCGCACTCGGTCTTCGACTGGCCGGCCCACCGGCCGCTGCGCGGGTCCTGCCCCGGCTCGACACGAGCCGTGCAGGGCGCGCAGCCGATCGACAGGTAGCCGATCGACACCAGCGGGTTTTCGAGGATCCCGTGCTCGCGGATGTAGCCGTTGAACTCGTCGTCGGTCCACGCCGCGATCGGGTTGATCTTGACGAGGCCGTTGCGGTCGTCCCAGGTGACGATCGGGGTGTTCGCGCGGGTCGGGGCGTCCACGCGGCGGACGCCGGTGATCCACGCCGAGTAGTGGGCGAGGGTCTTGCGCAGCGGCACCACCTTGCGCAGGTTGCAGCACAGCGTCGGGTCGCGGTCGTGCAGCTTCGCGCCGTACTCCGCGTCCTGCTCGGCGACGCTCTGCTCGGCCTGGGCGTTCACGATCTTCACGTCCGGGTAGACCGTCTGGACGGCGTCACGCGTGCCGATCGTCTCCGGGAAGTGGTAACCGGTCTCGAGGAACAGGACGTCCACATCGGACTTCACCTTGGTGGCGAGGTCGATCAGCACGGCGTCCTGCATGTTGGACGCGACGATGAAGTCGTCGCCGAACGTGTCGACGGTCCAGCGGATCGCTTCGTCGGCGGTGGCGTCGGCGAGCTCCTTCGACGCGCGCTCGGCGAGGGTCTTGTAGTCGGCGGTGGCGGTCATCGGGAAACCTCCGGAAGGGACAGGCCGAGGAACTTGACCGAGAAGACCCGGCGACAGGCCGAACACAGCCAGCCGCCGTTCTCTTCCGGCCGGAGATCCTCGTCGCCGCAGTAGGGGCAGTAGAACGGCGTTGCTCGTTCGGTCATTGCAGCGCGCTTTCCTCGGCGCGCGCGGCCCACTGCGGGAACCGTTCGCCCGGTTCGCGCCCGGCGACGTAGTTGCGCACGACGCGCTCGACGTACCCGGTGAGCTCGCCCGACGTCACCTTGTGCCCGCGCAGCTTCCGGCCGAACCCGGCGTCGAGGCCGAGCCCGCCGCCGAGGTGCACCTGGAAGCCTTCGACCTGGTTGCCGTCGGCGTCGGTGACGATCTGGCCCTTGAGGCCGATGTCGGCGGTCTGGATCCGGGCGCAGGAGTTGGGGCAGCCGTTGAGGTGCACGGTGACCGGTGTCTCGAGGCCGTCCTGGATGTCGGCGAGGGACTTCTCGAGGTCCGCGACGAGCTGCTGCGCGCGGGCCTTCGTCTCGACGATGGCGAGCTTGCAGAACTCCAGCCCGGTGCACGCCATCACGCCGCGCCGCCACGGCGACGGCTTGGTCTCCAGCCCGAGCTCGGCCAGCTCCGCGGAGAGCGTCGCGACCTGGGCCTCGGGGACGTCGAGCACGACGAGCTTCTGCTGCGGGGTGAGCCGCACGCGCCCGGAGCCGGCCCGCTCGGCGGCCTTCGCGACGGCGACGAGCGTGCCGCCGGACGACCGGCCGGCGATCGGCGCCGCGCCGACGTAGAACCTGCCGTCGACCTGGGGGTGCACTCCGACGTGGTCGATCGGGACGGCCGGGTCCACCGGCGGCGGGCCGTCGATCAGCTCCCGCTTGAGGTATTCGTCCTGCAGCACCTGCCGGAACTTCGCCGCACCCCAGTCCTTGACCAGGAACTTGATCCGGGCGCGCGAGCGCAGCCGCCGGTAGCCGTAGTCGCGGAAGATCGAGATGACGCCTTCCCAGACGTCCGGGACCTCGTCCAGGGGGATCCAGGCGCCGAGCCGCTGCCCGAGCATCGGGTTGGTGGACAGGCCGCCGCCGACCCAGACGTCGAAGCCGGGCCCGTGTTCCGGGTGATCCACGCCGACGAAGGCCACGTCGTGGATCTCGTGGGCGACGTCGGGCTGGCCGGAGATCGCGGTCTTGAACTTGCGCGGCAGGTTGGCGAACTCCGGCTTGCCGATGTAGCGGCGCTTGATCTCGTCGATCGCCGGGGTGCCGTCGATGACCTCGGCCGCGGCGATGCCCGCGACCGGCGAGCCGAGGATGACGCGCGGGCTGTCGCCGCACGCTTCCATCGTGGTCATGCCGGCGTTCTCGAGCTTGGCCCAGATCGCCGGGACGTCCTCGATCCGGATCCAGTGGTACTGGATGTTCTGCCGGTCGGTGATGTCGGCGGTGTCGCGCGCGTACTGCTGCGAAATCTCGCCGAGCACGGTGAGCTGCTCGGTGGTCAGCGCGCCGCCGTCGATGCGGACCCGCAGCATGAAGTAGCGGTCGTCGAGCTCTTCGGGCTCGAGCGTCGCGGTGCGGCCGCCGTCGATCCCCGGCTTGCGCTGGGTGTAGAGGCCGAACCAGCGGAACCGGCCGCGCAGGTCGCCGGGGTCGATCGCGTCGAACCCGCGGTGGGCGTAGATGTTCTCGATGCGCGCCCGCACGTTGAGCGGGTGGTCGTCCTTCTTGGACCGCTCGTTCGGGTTCAGCGGCTCCCGGTAACCGAGCGCCCACTGCCCTTCGCCGCGCTTCTGCTTGGCGCGCGCGGGGCGGGCTCTTGCTCTTAAACAAACCTACCCCTCCCCCACAAAAGG
>JARAWT010000060.1:0-64350 GCA_033793495.1 Streptomyces sp. MN03-5084-2B
CCGCGCGACTGCGCGTTCGTCCTGCTCGCCGTCTGCGTCGCCGGGCTGCTCCGTGATCCGTCGCATGTGGACACCGCGGCTCGCCTGTTACCGCCCTCGTTCGCCCACCCGTTCGGCACCGACGCCCTCGGCCGCGACCTGCTGGCCCGCCTCGGGCACGGGGCCCTGCGCACGACAGGCGCGGCGCTCGCCATGACTGTCGTCTGCGTCGTCATCGGGCTGCTGCTCGGCATGGCCGGCGCGGCCGGCACCGGGCTGACCGAAGTGCTGTCGGCGCTCCCGGCCGTGCTGGCCGGGCTGCTGACGACCGCCGTGACCGGACCTTCGGTGTGGGGCGCGGCGTGCGCAATGTGCCTGGTCGGCTGGACTCCCTACGCCGCCCAGACCGCAGCGCTGCTGGAGCAGGAACGGGCAACGGACTACCTGCAGGCGTCGATCTCGTTCGGCGCGGGCCCGGTTCACCTGCTGCGCCACCACCTGCTGCCCGCGGTGCTGCCCGCCGTCGCCCGCAACGCCGCCCTGCGGTTGCCCACCATGATCCTGGTCCTGGCCTCCCTCGGGTTCCTCGGGCTCGGCGAGCAACCACCCACCCCGGAATGGGGCCGGCTCCTCGCGGAGAACCAGCCGTACCTGGAGCTGGCGCCCTGGACCACGCTGGCGCCGGCCGGCGCACTCGTCCTGCTGTCCGTGCTCGCCGCGGCCGCTTCCCCCGCGGCCCGGCTCAGGCCCTCGCCGAACCGGTGACGACGGCGCCGATCGCCTGGACCAGCCCGCGGAGTTCGTCGTCGGTCGTGATGAACGGCGGGCTGATCTGCAGGGTGTTGCCGCGCAAGGGCCGGGTGACGAAGCCGTGGTCGACGAGTTCGTCGGCCACGGTCTCGGCGTTGAGGTGCTCGGCCAGGGTGACGCCGCCGAGCAGCCCGGCGACGCGGGTGTCCGAGACGCCGAGCAGCGCCCGCAGGCCCTCGAGTTCCTGGGCCAGCAGGAACTCCAGCTCCACGACCCGGGGCAGGAGCTTCTCCTCGTCCAGCAGGTCGAGGTTGCGCAGGGCGACCGCACAGGCCGTGGCGTGGCCGGAGTAGGTGGAGCCGTGGCGGAAGACCGGCGTGGTGGCCGAATCCCGGTAGAACGGCTGCCAGACGGCCGGGGCGACGAGCACCCCGCCGAGCGGGGCGTACCCGGACGTCACCCCCTTGGCGAACGTCAGGAGGTCCGGCTTCAGCCCGTAGCGCTCGCTGGCGAACATCTCGCCGGTGCGGCCGAATCCGGTGATGACTTCGTCGACGACGAACAGGATGTCGTTGTCGCGGCAGATCCGCTGCAGCCCTTCGAGGTACCCGGGCACGGGCGGATTGACCCCGCCGGTGCCCTGGACGGGCTCGGCGACCAGTGCCGCGATGCGATCCGCGCCGATCTCCGCCACCGTGCGCTCGACCGCGGCCAGGTCGTCGGCCGAGACCCGGGCGGTCTCGGGGACGAGCGAATCGGTGCCGTACCCGGCGCGGTTGAAGTCCAGCCCGGCGATGCTGGTGCCGTACGCGTGCAGCCCGTGGTAGGCGAACTCCCGGCTCAGCACGATGGTCTTGGCCGGGCGGCCGGCGAGCTGCCAGTGCCGGCGGGCCAGCTTGCAGGCGACGTCGACCGCGTCGGATCCGCCGCTGTTGAGGATGACCTTGGCGTCACCAAAGGGCGCCAGGGCGGCGAGCCGCTCGGCCAGTTCGACCGCGCGGTCGTTGAGGTACCGGCCGAAGACGTGGTAAGTCTCGAGCCGCCGCATCTGGGCGTAGGCGGCGTCAGCCAGTTCGGCTCGGGCGTGCCCGACGTTGGCGTGCCACAGGCCGGCGGTCCCGTCGAACAACACGCGTCCGTCGGCGGTGTACACGTAACTGCCTTCGGCGCGGGTGATCACGAGCTGGCGGTCCAGAACGGACGGCAGGTGGGCCTGCGCACTCCACAGCGCGGGTCCGTCGAGGACGCGGAACTCGTTCTCCGGCACGGTGTTCTCCCAGCTGTTCGGCGGACGGGACGTCCACTGCGGACGTTCCCGACGCTAGCGGACCGGAGGGGCCCGGCGGCTGGACAAAACGTCAAGCCGCCCCGCGCCGAAGCTGACACTTCCGTCCTTGCCGGGCCCCGGCGCGGCGATCAGGCTCGGAGCGTCCCGCATTCCTCCGTCCCCAGGAGAGCCTGATGATCGACCTGCCCGGCAAGCTCTTCATCGACGGAACGTGGCTGGACGCCGTCGACGGCGCCACGTTGCCGGTCGACGACCCATCGACGGGCGAGGTCTTCGCCCACGTCGCCGACGCCGGCCCGAAGGACGCCGTCCTGGCCGAGGATGCGACCGTGCGCGCTCAGCCGTCCTGGGCCGCCACCGCGCCGCGCGAGCGCGGCGAAATCCTGCGGCGGGCCTACGAGATCATCCTGTCCCGCGCCGACGACCTGGCCCTGCTGATCACCACCGAGATGGGCAAGCCGCTCGCCGAGGCCCGCGGCGAGGTGGCCTACGCCGCCGAGTTCTTCCGGTGGTTCGCCGAGGAGGCCGTCCGCATCGGCGGCGAGCACGGGGTGCTGCCGGACGGCCGCAACCGGATGCTGGTCATGCGGCAGCCGGTCGGTCCCTGCCTGCTCATCACGCCGTGGAACTTCCCGCTGGCCATGGGCACCCGCAAGATCGGCCCCGCGGTCGCGGCCGGCTGCACGATGGTGCTCAAGCCGGCCCCGCAGACCCCGCTGTCGAGCCTCGCGCTCGCGGGCATCCTGCAGGAGGCCGGCCTGCCGGCCGGCGTGCTCAACGTCATCACCACATCCCAGGCCGCGGCGGTGACCGAACCGCTGCTGCGCGGCGGCCGGATCCGGAAGCTGTCGTTCACCGGCTCGACCGCGGTCGGCAAGCTGCTGCTGGCCCAGTGCGCCGAGACGGTGATGCGCACGTCGATGGAGCTCGGCGGCAACGCGCCCTTCATCGTGTTCGACGACGCCGACCTCGACGAAGCCGTCGAAGGGGCACTGACCGCGAAGATGCGCAACATGGGCGAGGCCTGCACCGCGGCCAACCGCTTGTTCGTCCACCGGTCGGTGGCCGACGAGTTCGCGGCCCGCCTGGCCGCCCGGATGGGCGCGCTGGAGGTCGGGCCGGGCACCCACGGCGGCGTCGACGTCGGGCCGCTGATCGACGAAGCCGGCCGCCGCAAGGTGGACCTGCTCGTGGCCGACGCCGTCCGGCGCGGGGCCCGGGTGCTCACCGGCGGGGTGTGCCCACCCGGTGCCGGCTGGTTCTACCCGCCCACGGTGCTGTCCGGGGTCGCCGCGGACAGCGCGCTGACGGAAACGGAGATCTTCGGTCCGGTCGCGGCGATCCTCACCTTCGACGAGGAGGAGGAAGTCGTCCGGCTGGCCAACGACACCCCCTGGGGGCTCGTCGGGTACGTCTTCACCCGGTCGCTGGACCGGGCGCTGCGGGTGAGCGAGCGGCTGGAGACGGGGATGGTGGGCCTCAACACCGGCGTGGTGTCGAACCCGGCGGCGCCGTTCGGCGGGGTCAAGCAGTCCGGGCTCGGCCACGAGGGCGGCCGAGCCGGTATAGAGGAGTTCCTCGAAACCAAGTACGTGGCGGTGCCCGTGCGCTGAGCACGTTTCGTTGCGTCCCGCGCGGCCGAGGCGCAGGGTATGGCGGTGAGTGATGGCGAAGCCGTGACGGTGGCCGAGGTGCTGGCCCTGCCCGTGCTGGCGCGCGGGCTGCCGAAGGTCGTCGCCGGCCAGGACCGGCTGGACCGGCCGGTGCGCTGGGTGCACGTCACGGAGTGGGCGAACCCCACGGCCGCCCTGGACGGCGGCGAGCTGGTGTTGACCACGGGCATCGGTTTCCCGGCTCGCCTCGACGACTACGCGGCGGAGATCGCCGAGGTCGGCGCGGCGGCCGTGGTGCTCGAGCTCGGCCGCCGGTACCGGGAAGTGCCCCATGAGCTCGTCGCCGGCTTCCGCAGCCGAGGCGTACCGCTGGTCGTCCTGCGCCGCGAAGTCCGGTTCATCGACGTGACCCAGGAGCTGCACGCGGTGATCCTGAGCAGTCAGGTCCGTACTCTCCGCGCCGCGCAGCGCGTCCACGACACGTTCACCGCGCTTTCGCAGCGCGGCGCCGGGCCCGACGAGGTCGTCCGGGCGGCGGTCGCCATGACCGGGCACGCGGTCGTGCTGGAGAACCTCGCACATCAGGCGCTCGTGTTCGGCACTGGTGAGCGTGGCCTGGCGGACGTGCTCGACCGGTGGGAGCCGCGTTCGCGGTCCATCCCGTCCGCGGCCGGCCGCACCGGCGTGTGCGGGGACGAGGGATGGCTCGTCACGCAGGTGGAGTTCCGCGGCGAGCGGTGGGGCAGGCTGGTCATGCTGCCGACGGCGGCAGCGCAGTTCCGGGCCGAGCACGTCCTGGTGCTCGAACGCGCGGCGACCGCGGTGACAGTGGCCCGGCTGACGCACGAGGCGCGCTGGGAGGACCAGGCCCACCGGGACGCCCTGCTTGACGTGCTGGAACAGCGGCAGCTGTCCTGGCCGGACACCCGCGCCCGGATCGCGGCCCTCGGCGTGCCGACGCAGGGCCGCCGGTTCGTGGCGGTGCTCATCCGGGCGGCGGACCGGGCGCTCCTGCTCGAAAAGCTCAGAGCGCGCCTTGAAGGCAGCGCGCTCGTCGGCGACCTCGGCGAGCGAGGTGTGGGGGTGCTCCTGGCGTTCCGCGAACCCGGCGGCTGGCGGGCACTGGCTGAGGAGATCGCCGGACTGGCCGGCGCCGCGGTCCACGTCGGCGCGGAAGTGGGCGAACTGTCCGAAGTGGCCCGTTCCGCGGCCGAAGCGGACCAGGTCGCCGGCGCGGTACGACCGAACATGCCGCCGTCGGTGTACACCATCGACGACGTCGGGCTGCCAGAGCTGCTCTACGCCCTGCGCGACGACCCACGGGTACAGGCGTACGCCGAGCGCCAGCTGACGGCAGTGCTGAGCCACGACCACACTCACGGCACGGACCTGCTGGGCACGTTGCGCCACTACCTCGCCGCGGCGGGGAACAAGTCGAGCACGGCCCGCCGCGGCCGGTTGTCCCGCCAGGCCCTGTACCAGCGGCTGCGGCTGATCGAGCGGATCCTCGGCACAGACCTGGAGTCCGGCGAAGTTCGAGCCAAGCTGCACGTAGCGGTGACAGCCCTGGACGCCCAGCGCTCCGGGCGGCCGGGCCTCTAGCCAGCCAGCGCTCGTGCTGCCAGACGCTCTTCCGCGGTTCGCCGGCCCCGGGACGACGGGTGTGGTCGACATCCGACGCCTCCCCTGACGGCTGGCCAGTCACGGACAAAGGTCGACCGCCTCGGCGCCAAGCTCGTCATCGGTGCCGGGCGACTGACAGATCTCGACGATTCGCGCGGCGATCGTCGAGTTCGACGGGCGCCGCCTTGCGCAGCCACGACAGTCCGACGACCTGGTCCTGTCGGGCCGCCGCAGGTCACGGACCGACGCCGCAGTCGAGCAGCATCTCGGCCGTGACCGTGTCCGGGCCGATCCGCGCGGGCGGCACCGGCACGAAGCACACGCCTCGCCACAGCGCTACGAAACTCGGGACAGCACATCGTCTGGAACAGCGCCGGTTGGCGGCTGGAGGAGATCGATTCGAGCTGGACTGGAACACCCCAGCTTCAAGATCGCGTTTCGCGGTCCGTGGCGTAATACCGTGTCCGAACCTGAACCCTAACGCGTGGGATATCTCCCGTGTTCGGGGAGATCATGCGCCCATGGGAGCGCAGAACTCGACCCACGTCGCCCTTCGCAACGGTGCAGTTCCCTGGCGCGAAGCGGCGTTCTAAGGGATGTCTCGTAACCCGGTGTCGGGCTGGCTGGGCGGGTAGTTGATCATGTTGCTGCGGTGCAGGTGATCACAGCGTCGCGGCCGGAGTGGCTTGCCCCCTTCACCGGCTTGGAGCCGGGCCAGTTCCGCAAGCTGGTGCGGCTGGTCGCGAAGCGAGGCGGGGACGAGATCGCGGATGGCCGTCCGGGTCGGCAGTGGGCGTTGCCGCTGGCCGACCGGGTGTTGCTGGTCGCAACGTATTGGCGGACGAACTTGACGATGCGCCAGATCGGCCCGTTGTTCGGCGTGTCGCATTCGGCGGCGCATCGGGTGATCGACACGGTCGGGCCGCTGCTGGCTTTGGCGCCGGTCCGTAAACACCGAGTGGATGCGGTGGCGATCGTGGACGGCACGGCTGGTGCCCACCCGGGATCACCGGTTGGCGATAACGTCGAAGAACTACCGCTACTCGACCAACGTGCAGGTCGCGATCGACGCCGAGACCCGGCTGGTGATCGCCACCGGCGACCCGCAACCGGGCAGCCGCAACGACTGCACCGTCTACCGCGACTCCGGCATCGCCGAACAAATCGCCGACCGGCCGATCATGGCCGATGGCGGCTACCAAGGCAACCCCAAAGGTCGTCATGCCCTACCGCAAACCCCGCGACGGCAGCGAACTCCCGGACTGGAAAGAAGACCTCAACGCCACCCACCGCACGGTCCGTGCCCGCGTCGAACACGTCCTTGCCCGAATGAAGAACTTCAAGATCCTCCGCGACTACCGCCGCGCCGTCAGCACACTCTCCGACACAGTGTCCGGAATCGCGCACCTGCAAAACATCATCCTCACTAACTGACCCGCAACACCAACCCACCAACCACAACACCAGTTACGAGACATCCCTTAGCCGACATCTCCGGCGCCGCAACCAACGACGGGGCACAGGTCATCCAGCGGACCGCCGACGGCGGGGCACCCAGTCGCGACTTTGAAAGTTTCCTGGTATCGCACTCGTCTTTGAAAGTTTCACGGGATCGCGCTCTACTTTCGTCGCAAGCCATAGACAAGTTTGACACCACGAGCCGACCCCGTTTATCGTTCTGTCGAACCGGTTCGAACACGATTGCTTACCGACCGATGCCCTGCTCCGCGGGGCATGGAGCCGGTAGACGAGTCCATAATGGACCTCTCCATTTTGGCGCCCCCGGCAGGTAGTGACGATGGGTCCGATGATCGGTGTATCACCGTAGACGCGACACCCGCGAAAGGGGTTTCTTGATGCGTCAGAACCGCCCTCGCACGCTATCCCAGCGCTTCGCCCGCGCAGCGCTGGCCGGCGCCACACTCCTCGCGATCATCGACACGGTACCACCCGCCGCCGCAGGACAGCCGGCCGTCGCGACCCAGCCGGCCCCCGCGGCCGCAGCTGCCGGCGCCGCCGCGATCGCCTCGGTCGACCTGGCCGGGACGTGGAGTTTCACGCCGACGGGCCGGGCGGCGACCTCGATCACCGTGCCCGGCGGCGGCTGGTACAAGCAGGGCTTCACCGACGTGAACGAGGCGGTGTACTCGCGCACCATCACCGTGCCCGACTCGGGTCAGCCGCAGTCGACGTGGATCGAGTTCGGGGCGGTCAACCACCAGGCGACGCTGTCGGTCGACGGCCGGGTGGTGGCGACGCAGACCACGGCGTTCACGCCGTCGAATTTCGACATCACCGCCTACGCGGCCCCCGGCAGCACCCACACGATCAGCGTCGACGTGAAGGGCCGCGGCGCGTTGAAGGCGTCGAACGGCCGGTACCTGGTGCCCGACGCCGCCGAATGGTCCGAGGCGGTCCCCCAGGGGATCTACCGTTCGGCGTTCCTGCGGACGTACCCGGCGGTGTCCGTCAGCGACACATTCGTGCGGACGTCAGTGGCGAACAAGACGTTTAGCTACGACGTGTCGGTGCGCAACACGTCGGGCAGCTCCCGGTCGGTGACGTTGACCGGGTCGCTGTCGTCCGACAACGGAACGGCTTTCAGCTACCCGGAACTGCCCAGCCGTACGGTCACCGTGGCGGCCCACTCGACCGCGACCGTGACCGTCGGGCCGGTCGCGTGGAACCTCGACAGCACCTCGTACTGGTGGCCCAACGTGCCGTACCGGACGGGGTACCGGGCGCAGCTGCACCGGCTTGCGGTGCGTGCCGTCGCCGATGACGGGCACACCAGCGACGCCACGTACCGGTTCGGGTTCCGGGAGGCCACCCAGAACGGTGACTACTACTACCTCAACGGCGTGCGCGTGAACTTCCGCGGCGACAACCTGCAGGGTGCCGACTACGACCGGATCAACAACGGCGGCAAGGGCGACGCCTACGACACCCTGCCCGGCTTCCTGCCCCCTTCGTCGAACAACGGCGGCTGGCCGCAGACGGTGGACAACTACCAGCGCCTCAACTACAACGTGATACGCGTCCACCAGGAGCCCGCAAGCCCGTACATGGTGGATGTCGCCGACGAGATGGGCCTGATGGTCATCGACGAGGTCGCGATTCGCGGCTCCCAGTCCGGGCAGGATTGGATCGCCGGGCACGACAACATGGTCAACCACGCCCGTGCGCTGGTCCTGCGCGACCGCAACCACCCCGCGGTCATCCGCTGGAGCCAGAACAACGAGCCGAACCAGAGCGGCCAGGATTCCGAACAGTTCGAGAAGGACCTGTACGCGGCGATGAACGGCGCCGACGGCACCCGGCCGGTCATTGCCGAGCTGGGCGTCGGCGCGAATGTCAACAGTTACCCCGGGATGACGTACCCCAACTTCGCGGTGATCTCGCACTACATCGACGGCTTCGGCAGGTACGGGGAGGGCGTGGTCACCGCGAATGGTCGGCCCGACGGCGAGGGCGAGTTCATCTGGCCGGCGTGCAACAACAAGCAGGGCTTCGAGTGGTTCGCCACGGCGACCCTGGCCAAGCGCGGCAAGAACGCCACCGACCTGCGTCCGTATACCCTGCTGTCCGCCTGGGCCAGCGTCGTGCCCGGAGTGCGGACCACCGACTTCACCCCGGAGGAGGGCGGCCACCCGATCTACGGCGCGGACAACCTGCCCGCCCCCTGGAGCAACCCGCAGATCCAGCGCGTGCAGGCGGCGTTCAACCCGGTGGCAGCGGTCGACCTTCCGTACTGGTCCGCCTCCGGCGCCTCCGACGCCAACGGCACTTTCCCGCTGCCGCAGGCCGTGCCCAACTACGCCCGGAACGCCACGGTCACCCGCAACATCACCGTCTTCAACGACGACTTCGCCGACACTTCGGTGGGCTTCACCTGGACGGCGCGGCTCGACGCGCCGGACGGCGCGGTCGTCGCGTCCGGAAGCACGACCCTGACCGTCCCGCTCGGCTCGCGGGTCACCCAGCCGGTGTCCTTCACCACCCCGGCCACCGGCAACCGCGTGTACCTGCAGCTGTCGACCACGAAGTCCGGTAGCCCCGTCTTCACCGACGCGGTGGAGTACTTCAACCTCGCCGGAGGCGGCGGAGACGGACCCGCACCGGGCACCTACCGCATCGTCAACCGCAACAGCGGCAAGCCGCTCGCTGTCGCGGGCAACTCCACCGCGGACGGTGCCAAGGTGGTCCAGCAGAGCGGCACCGCCACCTGGACCATCGCCACGACCTCCGACGGCTCCTACACCCTCCAGTACGTCCCGAGCGGAAAGGTGCTCGACGTCAACGCCAACAGCAGCACGGCCGGGCTGCAACTGCAGCAGTGGACGGCCAACGGCGGCACCAACCAGATGTGGTACCTGCGGTCCACCGGCAACGGCTACTACACCATCGTCAGCCACGACAGCGGACTGGTGGCGGACGTCAGCGGTGCGGCGACGAGCGACGGGGCGCAGGTCGTGCAGTGGGCCGCCAACGGCGGGGCCAACCAGCAGTGGCAACTGAACCGGGCCTGACCGGACGACCCGGTTTCTCGCCTGCTGCCGCGGCATCGACCGCTACCCCTGGCCGCTCGGCCCTGCGGCCAGGGGGGTGGCGAGATGTCAACTCCGAACGTCGGCAAGCGACCACCACCGAGCACCGTTCGAGCCGGATGCCGTCGTCGAACCGCTCGCGGTCGAGGGGGACGTCATGATCAGTATCGGGACCTGGAATCCGGCGAATCTGTTCCGTTCTGGCGGTGACGGGCCGAAAACGCCTGCGGACTACGCAGCGAAGATCGAGACCCGCTGCCGGACGGGACTACGCGGCGCAGAAGCGGGCGCCGAAGCAAGCGCGTCCGCAGCGGCCGGTACGGCTGCGTGAGGTTCTTCCCTGCTTGTGCCAGCCTTCGGCTCGGCCACCGCGAATCGCGTACCGGGCGAGCCACGTCCTTCGCCGCGCAGGTTTCGTGATACTGCGCGGACAGCAACGCGGCGGCAGCGCCGATTCTTCACCGTCCGGTCCCCCGCAGCCCGCCCGCCGCGCCCGCGGTCGCGTGGTTCCCGCCGGAAAACCGGACGCGTACCTCGCCCAGTTCCGACAGCGATGCGGTGTACTCGCCGCCCTCGGCAACCGGCACCATCGGGCCCAGCGCCCCGGACAGCACCACCTCTCCCGCGCGCAGCGGCACCCCCAGATCCCGGCAGGTGACGGCCAGCCACAGCACAGCGGCGACGGGATCGCCGAGGCAGTCGGCGCCGGTTCCACGGCTCACGATCGCCCCGGTCGCGTCGGTCATGCTCATGCGCACCGCCGGCAGATCCAGCTCGCCGAGGGGCCGCGCCACCGGCCCGAGCACGTACATCGCGCCCGCCGCGTCGGCGACGGCCATGTCGTCGAACAGCACGCCGAAGTCGGGTTGATCAACGCCGAGCTGGCGCTGGACGGCCGTCGAGGTGAGCCCGACCTTCCGCCCGACGATCCGCCGGCCCGCCCGCAGCGCCGCGGCGGTCCGGACGTTCTGCACGGCGTAGGCCGTCTGCGCACTGCCGTCCGGGAGGACATCACGCACCGGCAGGCACGGCGTACGGCTGTCCCGCGCGGCCTGCAGTCGCGCGGCAGCCTCCTCGACTCCGTCGATGGGCGAGTCCGGCATCGTCGATCCTTCCCTCGGTCGCGCAACCCGCGGTCTGCCGGCTTGCGAGTGGCCGCAGCGCGGCTACCTGCCGACACTCTGACGGGTGGGGAACCGGATGGTGCAGCTACGGATCCAGTGAGCGGAACCCCGCCGTCGAGGCGACGGTGCCCTTCCGTTCCGGCGACGCCGGTGCAGTGGAGTGACGGTCCAAGTCCGAAGATAAGTAACACTTGACTACTTAGTAACAGGTGCGCATGATCTTTGCATGGACTTGTACGAGGCCGAGCCCGCACGCGATCCGCGGGTGCGCCGCACCCGCGCCGCCGTGCTGCGGGCCGCGTTGGTTCTGGTCAGCGAGCGCGGCACGACGGCGGTCACGGTTTCCGAGATCGCCGAGGCGGCGGACGTCAGCCGCCGGGTCGTCTACCAGCACTTCGGCGACCTCGACACCGTGCTGCTGGAGGCAGGGCTCGATCTCGCGAGGCGTGAGCTGCTGCCGCTGCTCGGTGACACCGCACAGCCGGCGGACGCGCGCGCCCGCACCCTCGCCATGGCCCGGCACTTCGCCGGGCACCAGAAGTTCTACCGCGCCCTGCTGACCGGTTCCTGCGCGTTCGCCCTGGGCCGCGGGCTGATCAGCCTGCTCCTGCCGATCAACCGGCGGGTCATCGAACGCAGGCACGGCCACCGGCTCACGACCCAGGCCGCCGACGACCTCGCCGCCTTCGTCACCGGCGGCGCCGGCTCGTTCGTCACGGCCTGGGTCGTCGACGGCGCGCACGACCCGGAAACATTCACCGACCGGCTGATGAACGTGCTCGGCCGGTTCGCTGAGGAGGACCGATGATCAGCCGCCTGATCCTGCGCAAGCTCGAGCGCAAACTCCAGTTCGACCCGCCGGTGACGCGGAGGGTCACCGTCCAGCGGAACCTGCGCATCCCGATGCCGGACGGCGTCGAGCTGCTGGCGGACCGGTGGCTGCCGCGGTCCGGTGGCGACGGGCTGCCGACCGCGTTGCTCCGCACCCCCTACGGCCGGGGCATGTACGGCACGCTCCTGGCCAGGCCGCTGGCCGAGCGCGGATACCAGGTGGTGATCCAGAGTGTGCGCGGCGGGTTCGGCTCCGGTGGCACGTTCGACCCGATGCGCCAGGAACGCGCGGACGGGCTCGCGACCCTCGACTGGCTGGTGGCGCAGCCGTGGTCCGACGCGATCGTGCTGTTCGGCCCGAGCTACCTCGGATACGCCCAGTGGGCGGTCGCCGACCAGTTGCCACCCCAGGTCAAGGCGATGATCCCGGTGGTGACGGAGTCCGCGCTGACGCTGGAGTCCCTGCGTCCCGACGGCATGTCACTGGAGACGCCGTTCGAGTGGGACGTGCTGGTCGGCACCCAGGAACGTCCGCTCTCGGGGCTGCGCAAGAGGTCGCAGGACAAGAAGACCGCGCGAGCACTGTGGACGCTTCCGCTGGCCGAGGCCGACATCGCCGCGTTCGGTGAGCGTTCCCCGCACTTCCAGGACATCCTCACCCACGACGCCACCTCCCCGCGGTGGGACGGGATCGACCACACCCACCGGGTCGCCGACGTGACCGTGCCGGTCAGCTCGGTCGGCGGCTGGTACGACATCTTCCTGCCCGGCCAGCTGCGCGACTTCCAGGTGCTGCAGGAGAAGGGGCGTTCCGCACGGCTGACGATCGGCCCGTGGACGCACGCGGAGTTCACCCGCACGCCGGTCGAGGAGGCGGTGAACTTCGGTCTCGCCCACGCCCGCGGCGTCCAGCCGCCACACCGCGCGCCGGTCCGGCTGTACGTGATGGGCGAGAACGCGTGGCGCTCGTTCGACTCCTGGCCACCGGCCGGGTACTCGCCACAGCGTTTCCACCTCGGTGCCGCGGGTGCGCTGACTTCGGAGCCACCTGCTGAGTCCTCAGTGGACACTTACCGCTACGACCCGGCCGACCCCACCCCGACGGCCGGCGGCGTGCGGCTGGCCGTGGGTGCCGCCGGGCGGGCCGAGAACACCGAACTCGAGGCCCGCCCGGACGTGCTCACCTACACCACACCGGTACTCGACCAGGACGTCGAGGTCGTCGGTGAGGTCAGCGCCGAAATCTGGTTCTCCTCCAGCCTGCCGCACGCCGACGTGTTCGTGCGGCTCTGCGACGTCGACCAGGACGGCCGGTCGTGGAACGTGTGCGACGGCCTGGTGAGCCTCTCCGACGCCGCCGAACCACAGGGCGTCTCCGTGACGTTGTGGCCGACGGCGTACCGCTTCCGGCGCGGGCACCGCATTCGCGTCCAGGTCGCCAGCGGCGCTTTCCCGCGGTACGCCCGCAACACCGGGACCGGCGAGTCGCGAGCCACCGCCACCACGCTGCTCGCCGCCGACCAGACCGTCCACTTCGGACCAGACCGGCCGTCCGCCATCACGCTTCCGGTCCTCGGGTCGGCCTGAGGACGAATACCCCAATCGTGTGCCTGATGAGACCTTCACGATCCTGAGAGAGCAGACGATGACAGCTGACGCGACGCTACGGTCGAATGCCGAGCCCGAGATCCGCACCACCGCCGGAACGGTGCGCGGGCGCTGGGAGAGCCGGCTCGCCGCCTTCCTGGGCATCCCGTATGCCGCACCCCCGGTTGGTGCCGCGCGGTTCGCCGCGCCTCAGCCCGTGTCCCCGTGGGACGGGGTGCGCGACGCGGTTGTCTTCGGCCCGCCCGCGCCACAGGACTTCGCGGGCTTCCGGAACCTCGGCCTCGGCGAGGGCACTCCCCCGCAATCGACCGGCGACGACTGGCTCACGCTCAACGTGTGGACACCGGCCCCGGATCGCGCCGCGCACCTCCCGGTGATGGTGTGGATCCACGGCGGGGCGTACAAAATGGGGTCCGGCGCAGGCCTCCTGGCCAACGCCCGGATCGCTGATGAGGGCAACCTGGTGCTGGTCAGCCTGAACTACCGGCTCGGCATCGAAGGCTTCGCCGCCATCGAGGGCGCCCCACCCAATCGCGGCCTGCTCGACCAGATCGCCGCGCTGGAATGGGTGCGGGACAACATCGCCGCGTTCGGCGGCGACCCGGACCGGGTCACCATCTTCGGAGTGTCGGCCGGTGGCAGCTCCGTCGGCACGCTCATGGCGATGCCCGCCGCCGCAGGGCTGTTCCGCCGCGCCATCGCGCAGAGTTTCGGCGGCCCTTTCCTCTCACCTGAGCTGGCCACCGACATCACCACCGCCATCGCGGGCCGACGTGGCAGGCGACCTACCGTCGCCGATCTGTCCACACTGGACCCGGACGACCTTGCGCTGGCCGGCAAGGAGACGGCCGCGACCCAGCGCCAGTACCTCGACCGATGGGGGCCGATGGCCGCGCACCTCACGTTCTTCGTCCCGAACGTGGACGGTGACGTGCTCCCGGCCACCCCGTACCAGGCCTTGGCCGCCGGCGTGGGACGCGACGTCGAGCTGATCGCCGGCCACAACCGCGACGAGTACCGGCTGTTCCTGTTCGCGGCCGGGAAACTGGGCGCGATCGACGACCAGGAAGCAGCCCGGGTGCTCGGTGTCTTCGGCCCCGGCACGGACGCTGACCAGGCCTACCGCGCTGCCTTCCCGGACGCCACGGCCGAACAACTCTGTGAATGGGTCCAGTCCGACTGGCTGTTTCGCATGCCTACGCTGCGGCTGGCGCAGGCCCACGCGGACGGCGGTGGGCGGACCCACTTCTACGAACTGGCCTGGCCCGCGCCGGGCGCGAGTGGACTGCTCGGTGCGTGCCACGGTCTGGACCAGCCGTTGGTGTTCGGCGATTTCGAGAGTGGATTCGCTCGGATGTTGCTGGGCGGCCCAACGCCTTCGGTCGAGACGGTGGAACTGTCGGCGCGCATGCGCGCGGCCTGGATCTCCTTCGCCGCCACCGGCGAGCCGGGCTGGCCCGCGTTCGACACCGACCACCGCCTGACCCAAGTCTTCGACGCACGACCCACGGTCACGGCGTACCCCGAGGAACGCTCGCGGCAACTCTGGGAGCGCGACGATTTGGCGCCGTTGCCGCTGTTGCCGTAGGTACCCGTCGACTGCGCTTTGACCGGCTGCCGACCGAGGCCGAATGGGAGTACGCCACCACAGCCGAGACCGGGAGACACCCGGACCCGGCACGCCTGCACCGGCGTGTGCCGGTGCAGGCGTGCCGTTGACCGAAACCCAGATCAGCGTCCGGGCGCCTGGACCGTCGGCTCAGGAGCCGGGGTGCAGTCCGGGCCAGCCGGGTGTGGGGTCGCCCTTGACCTCGCCGAAGTACAGGGCGAAGGTCTGCTTCCAGCGCTCGACTTGGGCGCGGTCGGCCATGAAGCGGGGGAAGCCGTCGAGGTGGGCGTTCGGGTATTCCCAGAGCGGCTTCAGGCCGGTCGGCGGTGTGACGTCCGTGCGGACCGACCAGCCGTTGAAGGACGCCTGCTGCTGGGCCGGCGACAGCTGCCAGTTCAGGTAGAGCTTGGCGGCGGTCGGGTTCTTGGCCTGCGCCAGGATCGCGGCCCGCTGGCCCCAGGCCATGAACGGGTGCCCGTCGGCGACCACGAACCGCGTGGGCGACGACGCCGGTGCGGTCAGCGAGCCCGCGCCGCCGATGCCGATCGCCTTCTGCCCGGCGCTCACCGCGTCGCCGGGTGAGTTGCTGCCGCGGGCGAACCGGACGTCTTGGGTGGCCAGCTTGGCCACCCAGTCCCAGCCGTAGGTCTGGGCGTAGAGCGAGTAGAGGTAGAGGACCGCGTCGTCGTCGTGGGGGTAGGACGAGGCGATCTTGCCCCGCCATTTCGGGTCGACCAGGTCGAGCGGGGTGCGCGGTGCGGCCGAGCCGACCGCGGCGGGACCGTACATGAAGCTGAAGGCGAGCGCCGACACCGCGACCCACGCGCCCTGGCGATCCTTGAACGCGTCGTAGACCTTGGAGAAACCGGCGGGCTTGTAAGGCAGCAGGCGGCCCTGTTCCTTCCAGCGCACGAAGTCCTGCACGGTCTGCAGCTGGACCAGGTCGGGGACGAGGGTGCCGGTGGCGAGCTGGTTGTCGACGCGGACGTCGTGGTACTTGCTGTAGTCGACGATCAGCGTCAGGGCGATGCCCGGGAAGCGGGCCTTGAAGGCCGCCTTGGTCGCGTCCTGCTGGGTCGGGGTGTCGCCGCCGGCGTAGATGACGAGCTTGCCGCCTTCCGCGAGCGCCGCCTGGTACAGCTCGTCGAGCGTCCTGGTGTCCTCGGGACCGGCGTGTCCTGACGCGGCCGGCGAAGCCGAGGCGGACGCGGAGGCGGCGCCGAAGGCACCGAGGCCGAAGGCGGCGCCGACGCCGGCTCCGGCGGCCAGAGCACGTCGCCTGCTGAAGGAACTGGTCATGGTGAAAACCCTCTCTGTTGAAGGAACCCGGTCAGGCGGTCATCGCGGCGAGGACCAGCGCGGTGTCGGTGAACTGTTCGAAGCGGACGATCGCGCCGCCGCGCACGGTGAAGTGGTGGGCGACGCGGACGTCGATCGACTTGCGGGTGGCCTTGTTCACGGCGGTGTAGCGGGCGAGGACGACGACGTTCTCCCCGTCGACGACGTAGGTGTCGTCGTGGGCGGTCCAGCTCTCCCACTCGGCGGCGAGCTTTTCCATGACGTTGGCGGTGACGCCCTCGGGCGTGCGGTAGGTGCCGGCGAGGGGGAAGCCGGCCATTTCGGTCCACTCCACGTCGGGGGCGAGGGTGGCGCGCAGGGCGTCCAGGTCGCCGGCCGCGGAGGCGAGGTACTGGCGGCGCACGACGTCGGCGGAGGCGGGGGAGGTTGCGAAGTCGGACATGGTCAGCCCCAGCTCATTTCGCCGGTGGCGACCTTGGCGCCGATCTGCGCGGCGATCAGCATCCCGTGTCCGGGGAACCGTCGCACGAGCGCGTCGGTGAGGGCCGCGCTGTCGGCGGCCGTGGCGAGTTCCTCCTCGAACGCGAGCAGGTACTCGCGGGTGCCGGCGATGGCGGAAGCGTCGGCCGGGGCGCCGGGGAGGCGGTGGCCGGGCACGACCAGTTCCGGTGCCAGGGCGGCCATCTCGTCCAGCAGGGCGATCCAGGCGGCGCGCTGCTCGGGCTGGGGCGTGTCGGCGACCCACACGTGCTCACGGGCGAACAACAGCACTCCGCCGAGGATGACGCGCTGGTCGGCCTGCCACAGGTAGTGCCGGTCGGGCAGCTCGGCAGGCCCGCCACGCAGCTCGAACCGGTGGCCTTCCAGGGTGAGGTCGCCGGTCAGCGGCCGTAGGTCGACGAGGCGGGTCGGCAGGTTCGCTCCAAGGACGTCCCAGGCCTTGAGCTTGCCTTCGTAGGAGTGCTGGATGTGCTCGATGACGGGCGGGGTGGCGAGGAACACCGCGTCCGGGAAGGCGTCGGCGAGCACCTCGGCGCCGAAGTAGAAGTCGGGGTCGCCGTGGCTGACGAACACGGTGGTCAGGGTCTTGCCGGAGTCCAGCGCCGCGGCGGCGAGCCGGTGGCCGTCGGCGCGGGTGAACCCGGCGTCGACCAGCAGCGCCTCGTCCTCGCCGGCCACGAGGGTGGCGGTCTTGTTCTTGCTGCCGAGCGGAAAGTCCAGGTCGAAGCCAGTGAAGTCCAATGTGGCCATGAGCTCGCTCTCGAGAGGGGACGACTACTGCAATTTTGAAGCACTTCCGACCCTAGGCCAAGGTACTTTAAATTTCAAGTTCTTACTTCAAATTTCACGCACCTGCTAGGCTGAGGTCATGGAAACCAGGTGGCTGACCGCGGAGGAGCAGCGTGTGTGGCGTACCTACCGGGATCTCAGCCTGCTGCTGGAGGACACGCTCGACCAGCGGTTACGGCACGACGCCGGGCTGAGTCACCTGTACTACTCGGTGCTGGTGTTCCTCTCCGAAGCGCCCGAGCGACGGCTGCGGATGACCGACCTCGCCGAGCACCTGAAGGTCGCCCGCAGCCGCCTGACCTACACCATCAGCCGCATGCAGGACGAGGGCTGGGTACGCCGCGAAGGCAGTCCGGGCGACAAGCGCGGCCAGCTCGCCGTGATGACCGACGCCGGCCTGGCGCTGCTGGAGCGTGCCGCCCCCGGCCACGTCGCCACCGTGCGCGCCGCGGTCTTCGACCGGCTCAGCCCCGACCAGGTCCGCGCCTTCGGCGAGGTTTGCGAGACGATCCTCACGGGCTTGACCGGCCCGGACCGCCCCGCGGACGCCAGCCTGCCCTGGCGCCGCTGACACCGGCGACGTCAGGACGCGTCACGGATTCCAGCGCGGTTCGCGCCATCCACGGGCTTCTTCCCGCCGCGGCGGTTTGCCTCGGCGTCGGTCCCAGTCCCTGCGATCGAGGGTGCGACCCGGCGACCGCCCACTTCTGGTCAACACATGAACCCGTCACACGCGCTTCCGAGACCGGGCCCCGCCATGATTTCCACGCACAGCAGGCGTACTCGCGGCTACCGTGACCTTCTTCGACGGGCGTGGCGCCAGACCCAGCTCGATGAGGCTGCGGGCGGCGTCCAGGATGGTGTCGCGCACCGGGCGCATCGTCCACCCGAGTTCGCGACGGGCCTTGTCCGCGCTCACCAATTCACGCCTGCCCACGAAGTCGAGTGCCGGCCGGATCGACGAGTCGAACCGAGCCATCACGCGGAGCAGCAGCTTCGGCAGCGAGCCGGTCGGCACGCGGTAGCCGAGCGGGTTGAACTCCTCGGCCGGCACGGCGGCGATGTCCCGCACGTCGACCGGCGCGAAGCCCACCTTCGGTGACGCCGGCACGTCACGGGTCAGCAGCCGCTGCACGACCTGCGCGGTCGTGCCGACCGTGGGGCTGTGCAGCGGGCCGAGGACCAGGCCAGGGTCGACCGCGACCAGGTCCACACCGGACTCCCGCGCGAAGTCCCATGCCACCCGCTTCGCCA
The DNA here is from genome assembly GCA_033793495.1 of Streptomyces sp. MN03-5084-2B. GTDB lineage: Bacteria > Actinomycetota > Actinomycetes > Mycobacteriales > Pseudonocardiaceae > Amycolatopsis. Next base: position 18,816 of record JARAWT010000060.1, read on the forward strand.
GCGTCTTGCTCCGTCCAGCCCTTCCTCGACGAGGTACAGGCAGTGGCCTACGCCAACGACGTCGACTACGCCCTGGCCTCGTCGGTGTGGACCAAGGACCACGCGCGCGCGATGCGCATGTCCAAGAAGCTGGACTTCGGCTGCGTGTGGATCAACACCCACCTCCCGCTGGTCGCCGAGATGACGGCATTGGACGCGTGACGCTCACGGGCCTGCTCGCGACCAACGCCACCGATTGGGAGCACGCATCGTGGAGGCCCTCGCCACAGATCCAAGCACGACTCACCCGCGATATCACGACCGCTCATCGGCAGCAGCGGACGTTAAGAGTGTGTCTTACGTGGTGAGTTTACGGAGTTTCTTGTAGCAGGTGAGGCTGGCTCCGAGGATGAGGAAGGCGAGGAAGTGTTCGGCTTGGCGTTCGTAGCGTGCTCCTGGTCGCCAGCCATCGTGGCCTGAGGCTTGATGCTGGACGTACTCGTGACTGGTAGGCCTCAAAAAGGCCTACCAGTCACCGCGTGTCGCACGGAACGGAGGCTATTTGCCTACCGTCATACCCCGTCTTCGCACGGAACCTGTGCGAACCAATTTTCGACACCCCGATTGTACGTGGTGATGGGGCCTGTCATTGTCCCACCTCGTTCGAACATGCACACATACTTCACGTTCTGCACGGCCTGCTGCTCGGACTTCCCCTTGGCATAGGCCCAGAACGTCGTCGCGGACGCGGGCAGGGCGACGGCTGTCAACATCGCACCGGCGGCCACTGTGGCTCCCAGGACCCGGACAGCCCAGTTCTTCGCGGTGATCTTCTGTGTCATAAGGGTGGCTCCAACTTTCTAGGGGCATCGACGCAAAGGCAACGTTAGGCACCTGAGTGTCATTTTCCCAGTGGCGGCCAGTTCTTCCGCAAACTGCGGAGATGGGTCTGCCCAGGGTTTGGTTGACATCTCACCTGTGAGGCTTCGGCCTCGCCTGGAAGGATGTCATCGTGCCCAAGCCCTATCCCCGTGAGTTCCGTGACGACGTGATCGCGGTGGCCCGTCGCGGTGAGGCCCCGTTGAAGCAGGTCGCGAAGGATTTCGGGATCTCCGAGTCGTGTCTGGCCAACTGGCTGCGTGCCGCCGAGGTCGAGGACGGCACCCGGCCCGGCGTGACCCGGGAGGAGTCCGCCGAGCTGCGGGAACTGCGTAAACGCAACCGGCTGCTGGAGCAGGAGAACGAGGTCCTGCGTAAGGCCGCGGCCTACCTGGCGCAGGGCAATCTGCCGGGAAAATAGCGATCCCGCTCGTCCGTGACCTGGCCGCGGCCGGCGCCCCGATCCGGGTGCCGGTCGCGGTGACGTGCAGGGTGCTGGGCATCTCCCGGCAGGCCTACTACCAGTGGCGCGCAGCCCCGGTCTGCCAGCGCGACTGGGATGACGCGTATCTGATCAACGCCGCGCTCGAGATCCACGCCGACGACCCGGCCGACGGGTACCGGTTCATCGCCGACGAGCTCGCCCGCCGGGGTTTCACCGCATCGGAGAACCGGGTGTGGCGGATCTGCTCCATGCAGCAGATCTTCTCCCTGCACGCCAAGAAGAAAGGACGGCTCAAGAAGGCAGGTCCACCGGGTGCACGACGACCTGGTCCGCCGGAACTTTACCGCCGACGCACCGAATATCACCTGGTTGACCGATATCACCGAGCATCCCACCAGCGAGGGCAAGCTCTATCTGTGTGCGGTCAAGGACTGCTACTCCAACAAGATCGTTGGATACTCCATCGACACTCACATGCGAGCTTCACTCGCTGTCTCGGCCCTGCGTAACGCGATCGCACTCCGGGACCCGCGCGGTACCGTCGTCCACTCCGACCGCGGGGCCCAGTTCCGATCCGCCGCCTACCGGCGCCTGCTGCGCGCTCATGGGCTAAGCGGGTCGATGGGGAGGGTCGGCGCGTGCGGGGACAACGCCGCGATGGAATCGTTCTTTTCGTTGCTGCAAAAGAACGTCCTCGATACCCGGCGATGGCGCACCCGGGAAGAACTCCGGTTGGCGATCGTGTCCTGGATCGAGACGAAGTACCACCGCAAACGCCGACAACGCGCCCTGGGCAAGCTCACCCCGGTCGAGTTTGAGACCATCTACACGGCCGCGTCAGCGGCCTGAGAAACAGTCAGCCCCGGTGTCAACCGAAGTCTGGGCAGACCCGCTCGAACCTGCGCTTCCAAGACCGTCGAGTAGCCGACCTGGAGGCCACACTCGCCGATCCGGCCACGATGACCTGACCACGACGCACCAGTTCGCCCGAGCCTACGGCCCAGCCACCGACCCCGGGGGCCGGGCCGTGTCGGCTTCTGTGCAGGTCGACGTGCCATGCCGGTTGGTGTTCGTCCGCAAGGCCGGACTACCGGTATGCGGCATAGCGGATGTGCGCGACCTTGATCACCGGCTGTGGGTGGCTGGGAAGCTCGACGGTGGTGCGCTGAGCGCAATTACCGTGGGCGGCATGGAACGCCTGGCGGCGCTGGTACACCACTCTGCCGGACACAACCGCACTCGCCCCGCGCCTTCGCCGCCCAGCCTGGCTCTACCAAGCTGATCTTGCTGGGATCATCACCTCACTGATCCAAAGCGATGTAAGACCGGTCGAGGTACGAGTATTCCGGGCAATCCTCAAGCGAGATCGCGCCGAACCTCTTCCACGGTCCATAATAGGCGACATCGTCGACGCCGGGATCTCCGAAGTCCGGGAAGCACATTGCCACTACGCGGTACCTCGTAAAGGTCCCGTCGCACGCCCCGTACGCGTACTGGTAGTTGCGGTCCTCCAGCGTCCAGCAGTCCACCGTTAGCTCACCGCGCTCCGGCGCGGCTTTCGCGGTCGTATCCGTCGCTGCGTTGGCCGTCGGCACGACGAGGGCGGCTAGCGCTGCGACGAGCGTGGCGGCGACTGTGGCGACGCGAATAGTCCCAGCGACTCCGAACGACCCAAGGATTGCCGCGACTACGGCGACACCCGCGCGGACCTTCGTGATCATCTTCATTTGATTCTCCAGATCTTCGTGAGATGAGATTGCGACATGCGGAGCACCTGACCTTGTGCCGCTACCACTGGGAGGTGATTCGCGCCTTGACTGTGAGGGTCACACCTCCTTTCGTGATCTCCCAGGAAGTGGCGTGGCCGGCTTGTTTTGACTGCCCGGCGCCGGCCCGGGTCTAGTGGTGGTCGGCGCAGATGTTCGCCGCCGACCACCACCGCGGGCCGCCCCAAGGAAGGCATTCCTCCCCTGGGCCCCCCAATACCGGCCTGCCCCACTATGGTGGCTCTGCTGTGCACTACGGGAACACCTGGCAGGCCTGACTTCCGGGATGGAGGTTTGCCTCTATACAAGGGTGAGGGAGACGGTGTAGTCCCGGTACGTGGCAGTAGACGACGATCGATGGGTGGGGCGCGAACAGGCCCGGTCACGGGGCATGTGGGTACTGGCGGTGGTGGGCGCGGTGAGCGTGCTCGCGACGGTCGTCCTTGCGCTGCTCGAGCCGGGGATGCCGGCCCTGCCGCTTGCGCTCGCGATACCGTTTTCATATTTTATGATCGGGATGCTCGTGTGGTGGCGGGCGCCTCAGCATCTGGTTGCCCGCCGCATGCTCGCCACCAGCACGTTAGTGGCGGTACTTTCACTCAACGGCGGGCTCGTCAGGCGCACGGAGCGTTCGCTGCCGCGAGGGGCTGCCGAAGAGGTCTTGCTGCGGTGGGAGTTGATCGGCATGCTCGACGACGCCGGGTTCGGTCTTGTCGTTGTCATGGTCATCCGCCTGATCGCCTTGTTGCCGGACGGCCGGTATCGGTTCGCCTACGAGCGAGTGACGCTACGCGTGTTATGGCTGTTACCGCTGTTGTATCCGCTGAATCGCTTACTCGGGCCACCGATCCGCTTCCCTTTCCCGTGGCTGGGGAATTGGCTTTTGGTGCTGGGTCCGGTGCTGTTGGTCGTGCGATACGTTCGGCTTCCCAAGGCCCAGCGTCGCAAGGTGCGTTGGCTGTTGGGTGTGGCGGCGCTGGTGGCCGGGGCGATCCTGACGCCGTTGCTCGTGAGGCTGTTGCTCCCCGGGGACGTCATCACCGTCCGGGCGCTGGGGCCGCTGGCTGTCGCGGCGGCCGCGGCCGGGTTGGTGGTGATCGGAGTCCGTTACCGCATGCTGGGCGCCGATCTCGGGATCCGGTGGACGACCCGGTACGGTCTGCTCTGGTTGATCTTCGGGCTCTCGGGTCTGACCACCGCTTCTTTTGTCAGCGCCGGCGTGGGATCTGCTCTACCGATCGTGGTGGCTGTGGTGGTAGTCGCCGGCGCATACTCTGTTCGGATCTCGGTCGAACTGGCCGCCCGCCTCAGCCTGATCCAGCGCCAAGCGGGTGAATTAGCCGCCTCGCGGACCCGCATTGTGCAGGCGCAAGACACCGAACGGCGCCGCATCGAGCGCAATCTTCACGACGGGATTCAGCAAGAACTCGTCGCCCTGGTCGCCAAGCTTCGGCTGACTCGCAACAAACTCCCGTCTGGGACAGACCAGGCCAGAGTAGTGCTTACTGAGGTACAAGACGATTTATACCGTGTGATCGACGAGTTGCGGGAGTTCGTCCACGGCATTCATCCGCCTGAGCTCACCGATCAAGGCTTGGTTGCCGCAGTGCGATCCCGTGCCCGTCGTGTACCGATCCCGGTTACCGTCGTCGCCGAGCCTCCGGTGGACGCCGCGCGGTACGCCATCGACGTCGAGGAATCGGCGTATTTCCTCGTCTCCGAGGCGCTAGCCAATGTTCTCAAGCATGCTCATGCCTCGCGGGCGATCATCCGGCTCGCGCTGGCTGGCGGGTTTCTGGTCGTCGAGATCACCGATGACGGGATCGGCAAGCCCGGCGGCTTCCGCGAGGGTTCTGGGTTGATCGGGCTTCGCGACCGCGTCGGCGCCATCGGCGGGAGTCTCGAGGTCACCGGTAGTCCCGATGGAGGCACCACCGTGCGAGCCCAACTACCAGCTCGGGAGGTCACTGCTAATGCCGAAGCGTGAGCCCCTGCGGATTCTGATCGCCGACGACCACTACTTGATCCGCGAAGGCATCCGCAGGCTCCTCGAAGACTCCGGACAGATCACGGTTCTAGCCACTGTCGGTACCGCCGACGAACTTCTTACCGCTGTAGAACACGAACAACCGGACGCAGTTATCGCCGACATCCGCATGCCTCCCGAGCACCAGACAGAGGGCATCACCGCGGCCCACACCATCCGTAGCCGCCACCCGGATGTCGGCGTAGTCGTGCTGTCGCAGCACGCCAACGAGCACTACGCCTTCGCGTTGTTCCAACACGGAACACCGGGACTGGCCTACCTGCTCAAGGAACGCATCGGTGACCTCGACGAACTTATCCGCGCCCTCCACGAGGTGGCTGAAGGCCGATCCGTAATCGATCCGCGCATCGTTGAAGTACTGCTGCACAGTCACCGTGCCGCTGACTCACCCCTCGCCCAGCTCTCTCCCCGAGAGCTCGACGTTCTGCGGCTAATGGCCCAGGGTAAGAACAATCGTGCGATCGCAGAAACTCTGACCCTGTCCGAATCCACTATCGAAAAACACGTCAACTCCACCTTTGCCAAACTCGGCCTGGCCGAACAGCCCGAACTCCATTACCGCGTCACCGCGGTGCTGACCTATCTCCGCCACGAATAAGAGCCTGTCTCACGTGGTGATTGATGCTGCGTGAGCCATGATCGTGGCGTGGTTGATCGGTTGTTGCTGCAGCAAGCCGACAGAGCGTTTCGCAGGATCACCCAAACTGGCGGTCGTGGTCAACGGCAGGCGCCGTGACGGACATGTAAGCTACGCTTCAGCGCAAGTCGGAGGCGCTATCCGGGCACAGGCGGTCGGTAAAGTCGTAGACCACCCACTCCTCCAGCGCGTCCTGCAGCTGCGCCAGCGACCACCGCGCGTCGGCGGCGACGTCGGCGCCCCGGTGGCTGGCGGCCCGGCCGGTGTAGCCGGCGACGTGCTGGCAGAACAGCGTGTTCACCGACTGCAGCGTGCGCTCGACGATGCCCTTGTCCGTCGGGGTTCCCGGCCGGGCCGGCTGCAGGGAGATGCCGAGCAGCTCGCAGGAGCGGCGGAACGTCTCGGACTCGTAGATCGCGCCGCGGTCGGTGACGATCGTGTCCGGCAGGATCACCGGCTTCGCCGCGGCGTGCTCCATCCGCGCGTCGACGTCGGCCAGCGACCGGTGCGGCAGCGCCGATCGCGACATCGCCAGCGTCTCGGCCCAGCCCGGGCGCAACGGCTCCGGGACCAGCATCCGCGCCAACAGCAGCGATGCGTCGACCGCCTTCGTGCCCATCGGGGTCAGCAGCACCGCGCAGAGCGTGCGGGTGGCGACGTCGACCGCGGCGGTCAGCTCGACCCGGCGGGCGTGGCCATCGTCGAACACGGCCATCACGTCCAGCGGGGTCGAGTCGATCTGCACCTGCTCACCGGGCCGCGCCGCCCAGGTCACGGTGAACGCGCCATCCGGCCGGTTGGCCAGCGACCGGCGGGTGGTGACCGCGCCGAACGTGTGTTTCCCGGTCGAAAGGCTGTTCACCAGCCGGTAGAACGTTGCCCGGGACGGCATCGGCACCACGTCGGCGCCGTGCTGCTCGGTCAGGATCGCCTCCACCCGCCGACGCAGCCGGTCCGCGGTGCCGGTCGAGGGCGAGGTCTCCCCGGCCAGTGCCTCGCGGATGGCGTCGACGACGCGCTTGTCGGTGCGTCCTTGCGGGGAGCCGTGCGGCCGTCGACCAGGCCGCGCGGCCCAGACTTGCATGTACATGTCGGTCGCGCCGATGGAGACGGTTGCGGAATTGACGTTGTAGTCGTACGGACCGGCGACCGTGCCGCAGGGATCGGGGTATAAGGGGCCGCAGCCCACGGCGTAGTAGTAGACGCCGTTGGAGGAGTAGGTCACGGTGGACCAGCTGACGGCGGCGGTTGTGGCGCCGGTGCGGTAGGCGGTGACCGTGCTGGGCGCGCTCGGCGGGGCGACCGTGACGGTCTGTCCTGCGCTGTTGGACGCTGGTGCCTCATTGTTCTGGGTGGGATCGCCGTCGGCGAACGGGGTGACGATCCACTCGAACCTGTCGCCTTGGTTGGCGGTACTGGTCACCGCTTGGATCCACAGTGACGGCGCAGCCGACCACAGCAAGTAGCGCTGGAAGCCTTCACCGGCGGTGGCGTCTCGATGGCTGACCCAGTACCACATATCGGTGCCGTAGTCGGTCCAGCTCAAGCTGGCCGTGCCGTCCGGATTGGCGGTGGCAGTGGCGGTGGCGGTGGCGGTGGCGGTGGCGGACAGGCTGGCGGATTGGCCCTTGCTCGGCAATGTGGATCGAGAGGCCGTCGACCGTGACGGAGCGATTCGTGAGCACAGCCCTCCCCTGTCCGAGGTAAATGTCCGGACGGCTCGCAACCAGCGCCTGGGAGCCGAACATCCGGGCGGGACACAGTCGTCTAGGACCTTTCTGTGGAGGCAACGGCTGTTACCGCGGGAAGTGCCTCGTGCACGAAGGCACGTATCCGCTGTCGGCACTGGCGGGCTTCCGCTGAGGGCACGCTGAGAAAGCCGTGGATCGTTCCCGGCCACTCATCGAGGACGACATCGACGTCTTCGGCGCGCATCCGCGCCACCACTCGTCGCGCGTCATCGAGTATGAGGTCGTACTGACCCACCGGAATGTAGGTGCGCGGGAAGCCGCGGAAGGATCCGAACAACGGCGACAGTCCAGGATCGCGGAGATCACGCCCGTCGGCGTACCAGGCCGCGTTCTCCAGCACCTGGGAGCGAGTGAGCACGTCACGACCGATGTTCGCCGTGCTGCTCTCGCCGCTGAGAGACAAGTCCGCCCAGGGAAACACAGGCACGACCGCGGCCGGCATCGGCAACCCTTCCTCGCGCGCTTTCTGCAGCAGGCACAGCGTCAGGCCACCGCCTGCCGACTCGCCGGCGACGACCAGCCGACGAGGGCCGGGAGCGCGGACAAGCTCGCGGTAGACGGCCAGTGCGTCGTCGACCGCCGCGGGGTAGGGGTGCTCCGGCGCGAGCCGGTACTCGACGCTCACCACGTCAGGACCACCGTCGACGGACACGTGGGCCGTTCCGACCACGCCTCGGGCCGAGCCGACCACATAGGCCCCGCCGTGCAGGAAGAGGACGGTTCCGCGAGCCGCCTCTCCGGATGACACACGAAGCACGGGGACCCCCGCGATCACCTCCTCGGTCAGCTTCACGCCATGGGGTAAGCGGGACAGCGACGTGACCCGGTCCGCCAGCCGGCGGTCCGCGGCCAGGTCGGCCGGCTTGCCTTCGTTCCGGCGTCCTCGTCGGCCGAGGACGGCGCTGGCCAGCCGCATGACGAGACTGGGGCGCTGGGCGGCAAGCCTGGAGGCGGTGGCGTCCTGATCGGTCATAGCAGCTCCTTCGGGCAAAGTGGACGATTCAGCGAGGATGCGGAGTCAACGGCGGCGGTCCGCCGTACGGAATCGTCTCCCACCTTCACTAAAGCGCGTTAGTGATGGCTGTGCAAGCTAAGCCGGACATCCCCACCCGACCAGGTGACGATTGAGCCGCTCGCCCAGTGGCACGGGGCGAACGCCCACGTCAGACCGACTGACGCTCGATCACCCGGGTGACTTCGGGGCCGTCCGGGATGGGTCGGCCTTCGAGCAGGCTGGTGACTGCTTCGGCGAGGTGGCGGGCGGTGTCGCGCATGTCAACTGCCACCATCGTCAACGGCGGGGCGGCCAGGCGCGCGGCCGGGGAGTCGAGGGCTCCGATCACCGCCAGGTCCGCCGGTGCGCTCAGCCCGTGCTCACGCAGGCCCGCCAGGACGGCCAGGGCGGCCACGTCGTCGTGAGCGCACACGCCGGTGACGGCCGGGACCGTCCCGCGCCAGACCGCGACCGCGTCGACGGCGGCGTCGGCTCCCTCCTCGTCGCCAGGAATGGGAAGGGCCACTGGAGCGGGTACGCCGCGCGCGGCGCAGGCCCGCCGTAGCGCCTTCAGACGCCTCTCGCTCGCCTCGGCCAGGCGTTCGTCGTGCGGGCGGGCATAACCAAGCCGACGGTGCCCCGCCCTGAGCAGTCGCTCGACCTGCAGCCGGGCGATGCTGTTCTCCCGGGGTCCCCAAATCCACTGCGCAACCGGGTCGGATTCGGCGGTGAGGGAGACCACCGCGCGCACGCCGTCGCGTCGCATCGCAGCGGCGTCGTAGTCAGACAGGTCCCACGCGAGCACGGCTACGGGCGTGATGGCGGTCCACACATCGCCATCGGGCCTGCGGGCCCACGGGTGGATCACCGCGGTGAGCCCGACTGCCGCGAACTCCGCGGTCAGGAACTCGACCAGCGCACCGAGGTTGGTGCTCATCGGCAACTGAGGGGGTTGATAGATGAGCACGACGTCGCTGCGGCCGCGGCTGAGCGTCCGAGCCTCCGCGGACGGGGCGTAACGCAGCCGCGCAGCCGCTTCGAGGACACGTCGCCGCGTCGGCTCGGGAATCGTCTGCCCCTTGGTGCCGTTGAGCACGAAGCTCACCGTGGCCCGGGAGACCCCGGCCTCCTTGGCGACGTCGGCACTGGTGGCCCGGCGCCCCGAACGAGCAGCGGCCTCGCCCGCCATCGGCTCCCCTTTCGTCTTGTGCGTGTTCCTCACCCCGTGTAGCGTACCGCCCCGTCACTAACGCGCGTAAGTGATCCGGTAACGGACCCTGCGGATCGCGAGAGCCGAACGGCATGACGCGGCCTCCGGAGCAGGCGGGACACAAGGAGCACCGATGAAGCAGTACGGTCGCAGGGCTTTCACCGTGGCAAGCGTCGTCCTGGTGCTGACCAGTTTGGTTGTACCCGGCGCCGGAGCGGGTGCCGCTTGGTCCGCGGCAGACTCGGCACTGACCATCTCCACACTGGCGAATCGGGCCGACCTGATCTCCGGTCCCGCCACGGTCGTGCAGATAACCCTGCCGGCCGGAGCGACGCCGGAGCAGGTATCGGTCCGGCTCAACGGGCAGCCGGCAAGCGATCAGTTCGCGCTACGTCCCAACGGCAAGATGCAGGGCCTGCTCACCGGGCTCAAGCTGGGCCGAAACGTCGTTTCGGCGGACCTCCAGGGCACTGCCGGGGCCCAGCTGGTCATCACCGCGCACTCCCCCGGCGGGCCGGTCATCGCCGGTCCCCAGGTACAGCCCTGGTTCTGCAACAACCAGGCAAACGGGGCGGGTGCGCCGCGCGATGCCCAGTGCAACACCGATCCGAGCTACAGCTATCGATACAAGTCTTCGATCACCGGCCTGTTCGCCGCCTACGACCCCGCGCACCCGCCACTCGACGTCGCGAGGACGACCACCGATCACGGCGTGGCCATGCCCTACATCGTGCGGGTCGAAACCGGCGTGCTCGATCGCGGGATCTACCAGATCGCGGTGCTGACCGACCCCGCCAAGCCCTGGGCGCCCTGGGCGCCACAGCCGGCGTGGAACGGCAAGATCTACCACCAGTTCGGCGGAGACTGCACCCCCGACCACAGCCAGGGCCCCGCCACCGCGCTGAACGGTGAAACCTGGCTGGACGACTACTCGCTCTCTCGCGGCTTCCTCGACACGATCTCCAGCAACACCGTGCTGGGCCAGAACTGCAACTCCGTGGTGTCGGCCGAAACGCTGATGATGATCAAAGAACACGTCACCAACTCTTACGGGCCGATCCGCTACACCATGAGCACCGGCTGCTCGGGCGGTTCCATGCAGCAGCATTGGGACGTCTCGAACTACCCCGGTCTGCTCGACGGAATCATCCCCTCCTGCAGTTTCCCGGACGTCTGGGCGACGATGCAGGAGGCCGAGGACTGTCACCTGCTGATCCGAGTGTTCGCGACGGCGCCGGACCTGCTGGTGCGGCAGACCTCCATCACCGGCTTCGCCGCACCCATCACGTGCAACTCGCTCTGGGACAACCCCACCGGCAACCTCAGCTACGCCAAGACCTGGCTCGACCCCGCGAACGGCCCCGGCTGCCTCGGTGGCGCCTTCGCCGGGCACACCACGCTCGAACCCAATCCACTCTGGGTTTACGACCCGGCGACGAACCCGGCCGGTGTGCGCTGCACGCTGCAGGACTACCAGGTCTCGCTCTTCGGCAGACGCCCTTCCGACGGCTTCGCCAACCGTCCCTTCGCCAACATCGGCGTCCAATACGGCTTGAACGCGGTCAACTCCGGAACCATCACGCCCCAGCAGTTCGCCGACCTCAACTCCCGAGTCGGTGGGCTGGACATCGACTGGAACCGGCAGCCGCAACGCAGCACCGCCGACCCCGCCGCGCTGACCACCGCCTACCGCGCCGGCCTGGTCACCTATCCCGCGGCCGCCGCGACAGTCCCGATCATCGACCTGCGCGGCGCCGGAGACGTGGAGATCCACACCGACGTCCACAGCTACATCATGCGCGCTCGGCTCGACCAGGCCAACGGAACGCACGCCAACCAGGTCATCTGGACCGCCCCCGGCCTTCAGCAGCTCGTGCCTCCGGCGGTGAGCCAGGCCGCGTTCGCGACCATGGACCAGTGGCTGACCGCGATCCAGTCCGACACGCGTTCGATCCCGAAGACCCGGAAAGTGATCGAGGACAAGCCCGGCCGCGCCACCGATTCCTGCTGGATCCTCGGACAGCAGCTCACCGATCAGTCGTTCTGCCGCGCGGCGTTCCCCTACTACGCCGACCCGAGGATCGCCGCCGGCGGCCCACTCGCCAACAACATCCTGCAATGCCGGCTCAAGCCCCTTGACCCGGCCGGCTACACCGTCGGCTTCACCCCCGCCCAATGGGCCGAACTTCAGCACGCTTTCCCCACCGGTGTCTGCGACTACCGCCAACCCGGCGTCGCCCAGCAGCCATCCACACCATGGATGAGCTTCGCCGGCGGGGCGGGCGGGCAGCCACTCGGCCCGCCACCGGCCTCGACACCCATCACCGGCCTATAGAGAGACTCAGGAGCTGACCATGTCCGACCCGTTGACCTTCCCCGAGCACTTCCTCTGGGGCGCCGCGACTGCCGCGCACCAGGTAGAAGGGAACAACACCACCAGCGACTGGTGGGAATGGGAAACCGACCTCACTCCCCCGGCTCCCATCGCGGAGCCTTCCGGCATTGCCTGCGACCACTTCCGCCGCTACAAGGACGACATCGCGCTGCTCGCGGAACTCGGGCTGAATACCTACCGCTTCTCCGTGGAGTGGGCTCGCATCGAGCCCCACCCGGGAGAATTCGATCGTGAGGCGCTCCAGCATTACGCCGATATGGTCGCTACCTGTGTCGACCACGGCGTCACACCGATGGTCACGCTGCAACACTTCACGCTGCCCGCGTGGGCCACCCATGCGGGCGCCTGGACGAACCCCGACTTCCCGGGCCTGTTCGCGCGCTACACCCGGCAGGTGCTGGAACACCTGGAAAACGGCGTCCCCTACTTCTGCACGATCAACGAACCCGGCAACCTGATCACGCGGGGCTACCTGGGCACATTCCCGACTCCGCCCTTCGTCCGGAACCTCGACGCGTTCGACGCCGCGGCCGCGGGACTGAACGCCGCACACCGCGCCGCCCGGGACGTCATCCGCGAACTCGCACCGGGCGCCAAGGTGGGCATGTCGCACGCGCTGCAGGACTGGCACGCCGACGCCGGCGGCACCCCGGTCATGGAATGGGCCCGCGAAGTCCACGAGGACCGGTACTTCGCCGAAACCGCCGAAGACGACTTCGTCGGTGTCCAGACCTACACCCGCCTCGATGTCGACGCCCCTCGGTTCCTCGGGCCCGTCAGTGCGGCAGTACTGCGCAGCCGCCGCCTGACGCAGGCTCTCGTCCTGCCGGTGCTGCGCCGCCAAGCAGCGGCCGCCGTACCGACAGGCGGCGCCCCCGCCGACGGGATCCGGCGCACCCTGATGGGCTACCGGTGGGCGCCGGAGGCAATCGAGGCCACCAGCCGCCGGGTGGCGAACCTCTTTCCCGGCAAGGAAATCGTCCTCACCGAGCACGGCGTCGCGACCGCCGACGACGCCGAACGCATCGAGTACCTCCAGGAAGGCCTGCGCACGGTGCACCGGCTGATCGGCGACGGACTGCCCATCACCGGCTACGTCCATTGGTCCCTGCTGGACAACTGGGAATGGTGGGACGGCTACCGCCCCACGTACGGCCTCATCGCGGTCGACCGCACCACTCAGGACCGGACCATCAAGCCATCGGCCCGCTGGTACGGCGAAATGGCCCGGACCAACCGGATGCCGGGATGATCCGCCACCCGACGAAGCAGCCATGCCGTCTGACCGACGCGGGAATACAGAAAGCCGACTTGCGTACCCATCACTCGAGAGGCTGTCCGCAGCACCGGCAGGCTTGATCATCTTCTTGTCGAGGGGTGGGATCTCGACATCCCCAAGATTTCCCGTCCTGACGAACGCGGCAACGGAGCCCCATCGGAGACGCACAGGCCGCCGTTTCTGGCCTCCTACCGACACGAGCCCAGCCACTCAAGGCGGCCTGCAGGCACCGCTGACCGCGAGCGCCGGCGACCCAATGATCGCGTCGAGAGTCACAGCTGGCGGCTCTCCAACCGCCCCGCCAAGCTCTCAGCGCCGGCGCGTCACCCGTCTCGGTGATTTCCGGCGTCAAACGTCATTGTGACCGCCGCGCTCTGATGCTGAGGTGATCGGTCCGGCACGCCCCCCGACCGTCCCGATCATTGACAGTTTGACTCGGCGGCACAACGCCCCCCGTGTGCCGCCGAGCCCTAATCTCCTTAATCGGCCCGTTCCCGAGTTCCAGCGGAGCGCGAACCGCAAAAGGCGACCCGCGCAGAACACCTCAGTGAGCCGTCACAGGTCTGTCTACGTCTGTTCGTCTCGATCCAGCCATGCCGTCTTGCTATAGAACAAATCGGGAGATGACAGTCCTGGGAATATTCCCGGGGAGCTCAGCAATGAGGGACGACCCGCAGGTGCGATTGCAGGCAAGCAGTCGCACGGACGATGCTGACAGCGGGAGCTGTGGTACTCCGGTGTCGGCGTGCTTCGCATCGAACACGGTGACCGGTTCGGGAACACCTGGGTCCCATTGGGCGCGGACGCAGCGACGACGAGGCGCTCATCCCAGCATGGCAGGCGGCGCTGCGATGGAGTCACGGCGCGGCGCTCACTACCATCAAAAATTGCGGTAATACGAATAGGACTCGAAGCCGTCCGGGGCCTTGAGATAGATGACAATCTCGTCGGCGCCGCCCGCCACGTTCGCCGGGACCGGGACGTGGAACGACCAGTTTCCATCGCAGCGCGGAGTCGAAGTCGCTTCATCGAGAATGATATCCCGAGCCCGGGACTGACCTTTCACATATCGGCCACATCCGACGGCGTGCAGGGTGCCATCAAGGATTACCGACCGGTCAGTGAAGGTGGCGTCTCCGTCGATGTAGCTGGCACCGTAGGGGACGTGGAAGTGCCGAACGACGGACGCCGGCGCAGCCGTGGCGGCGGGCGCAGTGGCGAGAACAAGCCCGACTGCTGCTACGCCCGCAGCCGCAGCCGCGCGGCGGCGTCGGATGCGGTGCATGATCGTCGACTTGGAACGTGGTACGGACTTCAGCATGGTTAACGAGATCCTCTCGTAAGCGATTCGGTACCCGAACTTCCGGGCTCGCAAGCTCAACACGCTCACGTCGAAGGCCAGGTTGTCGTCTGCCAACTGGTTCACCCGAATGCAGGCCCGCGAGGTCAGCCCGATCTCCGGACTTTGGCGGATGCGGTAGCCGATCGCCCGACACCGAATGGGCGCGCGCTCGAACGAGGGTGTCATGCTCGCCCAGAACGGGTGTTCAGGGTGCCCGTCGGGGCGGTCCACCCACGCCCCTCAGCCGGCCACGACACGGTCGGGACAGGTCGTTTGACCACCTGCAGCCTCAGGGGCAACTCAAATGACCACGGGCCAAATTTACTGACCGCCGACACCCTTCGCCTGCGCCGGCCACAGCGAACCCCACATAGGTCGCTCGTGTACGTGCAGGACATTGCCGTCGCCGACCTGCACCGCGCGGCTACCCGAAATGTGAACCTGCCGCGTGCTACGACGGGTGCCCTTCGACGTGGAGCGGCACGCCCGCCTGCCCACGGACCGATCGGGCAGCATCGCCAGGTAAAGCGACGATCCCTTGCGCCCGCCGGACGGGCCGACCGTTGGGTCGACCCGGACCGGCCTCGTCAGACCGCTAACACGCCCAGGTGTCCCCGAGGAGGAAGACTCGGAAGCCCTCCCACCGGTCGTTGACCGTGGCCCGGGCTCGCAAGGTGCCGTCGCCCCCGATGTCGGCCGATACCCAGCGGCTATTCGCCGCGGACATGATGTTCACGAGGTCCACACCGGCACCGTCGTGATCGTAGGTGAAGATGTGGAACTTCTCCCACGTGTCCGCCACCGCAGCGCGCGCGTACAGGGTGCCGTCGCCGCCGATGTCCGCCGAGACGTAGCTGAGCTCGTTGGCGGACATGAGGGTGTAGTCGTAACCGACGCCGCGGAGCCGGAACAACTCCCACGTGTCGGCGTTCGCGGGGCTGGTTCGGGCGCGGAGCCTGCGGTCCCCGCCACCGAGTTCCGCGGCGACGACGTAATTGCTCGCGGTGGACTGCACGTACACCCACCGGCAGTTCGGTGAGTTCGCGTGCCATTCCGTCCACTCCGTGGCCGAGGCCGGCTGGGTCAGGCCGAGCACGCTGAGCAGACCCAGGCTCAGCACCGCGGCGACACGAATTCCCAGGCTTTTCATCAGATCGATCCCCTTCCGGTGCGCTGGTGCGCGATTCCATCCTGGGGCCCCGACCTAACCGGCACCACGACACGAACCCGCCATATAGGTCAGGCGGATTCGGCGGCGGCGGTCTGCGCGGCGTAGCGACGGACGAGGTCGTGCATCGAATAGCGATCGCCGGCACCACGGGCCACGAGCGACGCCTCGGCCAGTTCGCGAAGCATGCGGCGGGCCTGCGGAATGGACACGCCGGCAAGGGTGGCGGCGGCGGTGAGCCCGATGTCGGGGTCGGGGGCGCCGCCGAGCTGGCCGAACAAACGGCGCTGGGGCCCGGTGAGAGCCAGCACCGACCATGAGAGCACGGCGGGCAAGCTGGCGAAGGGGTCGTCGGCGTCCAAGGCGGCCAGACCGACCTCGCGGAGCTCAGCGACGAACTCGGCCAACGGGATGTCGGGATGCCGGTGAACGCGGCTGGCTACGGTGGCCAGCGCCAACGGATAGCCGCCGCAGCCGGCGACGAGCTCGCGGACGACGGAAGCGGGTTCGGCGGCGACGCGGGATTCCCCGCAGCGGCGTACGAACAGGGCAAGGGCGTCGTCGTCGGAGAGCACGGTGAGCGGCACGTGGTGAGCGCCGTAGCGAGTGGTCAGGGTGGGCAGGCTCCGGCGGCTGGTGATCACCGTGGTGCAGCTGGGCGAACCAGGCAGCAGGGGCTCGACCTGGCCGTCGGAGGCGGCGTTGTCGAGCACGATCAGCATCCGCCGGTCGGCGACGACACTGCGGTAAAGCCCGGTGTGATCGGCCAGGCTGCGGGCGCGGCTGCGGTCGGCACCGAGGGCGTCGAGGAAGCCGCGCACGGCGGTCAACGGGTCCAACGGTGAACTGTCGGGACAGAAGCCCTGGAGGTCGACGAACAGCTGCCCGTCGGGAAAGCGGTCGAGCTGCCGGTGCGCCCAGTGCACGGCCAGCGCCGTCTTGCCGATGCCACCGGCGCCGACCACGAGCAGGAGATCGTCGCCGAGATCGGCCAACGCGCTGTCGCGACCGACGAACCCCCGCGGCGCCGGCGGAAGCTGCCGCGGCACCGGGCGGAAACCGGCCACCGGCCAGGGCTCGGCCGGTTCGAGCAGCAAGTCACGCTCGGACGGCGTCAACTCCAGGGCCTCGGCCAGCTGCCAGAGCGACGACCGCCGCGGATTGCGCCGCGTGCCGGTCTCCAGGCCCTGGATGGTCCGGACCGACACCCCCGATCGTTCGGCCAGCGCCTCCTGCGTCAGCCCGGCCCGACACCGCAGCTGTCTCAGCGACATGCCCAACTCATCCCCCATACCGGGCCACCCGGACTGGCCGTGTGACGTCTCCGACGCGCCGACTATCCTGTTCCCGACCGGGGCGAGTCTAACGATCACCGAGGTCGAGCTGTCAAGTAAAGTTGCATGAACGACGTCCGCGAGGAGTGCTGATGGCCGGTCGAACCCTGGCGCAGGCGCTGAGCACGCTGATCGAGAAGAAGGCCGGGCGCGACGGCGCGGCCACGGTCACCGACGTGGAGATCGGCCGGCACATCGGCATGTCCCGCACGACTGTGTGGAAGCTGCGTACCGGCCAGGAGGTCAACCCGAAGATCGAGACTCTGGAGGCGCTGGCCCGCTTCTTCGGCGTCCGGGTGACCTACTTCCTCGACGACGAGCAGGCGGCCGCCGCCGACGACCAGCTGGACTCGCTGGCCGCGGCCAAACGGCTCCAGGAGGCCGCGGAACGCAGCGGCGTCGTCGGCATCAACGCCCGGCTGGGTACGCTTTCCCCGGATGCGCTGGCCGCGGTGGCGGAGCTCGTCGAGCGACTGGGGGCGGCCGAGGATGGCAAGACCGCGGGTGACTGAGCCGCGCGAACGCCTGAAAGCCCTGCGCCGCCGGATAAACGACCGGCTCGACACGCTCGACTGGCCGGTCCCGTTCGAGTTGTCCAAGCTGCTGGACCAGATCGCGGCGGCCCGGGGCAAGCCGATCTCGTTGCTGGCCACGCCGCTGCCCGGCGACGGTCCCGGCGGCCTCGTGATCGAGCGCGGCATCGACATCGTCATCGTCTACGACGAGAATCTGCCGCCGCTGCAACAGGAGCACATCGTCATGCACGAGGCCGCGCACGTGCTGTTCGGCCACCGCGGCGTGAGCATCGACGACCTCACCGACGACCGGCTATCCGACCTGGACCCCGAGGTCGTCGAGGAGGCGCAGCGCTTCGCGCAGCGGCACGGCTATCGCAACGCGGACGAGAAGGTGGCCGAGATCGCGGCCGCGCTGATGTGGCTGCGGGCCGGCGCGGCGCGCAGCCTGATTCCGACGCGGGTCAGCTCGCCGGAGATCGCCGCGGCCAACGCCCGGATGGCGGCGGCGCTGATGCGAGGCAAGGCGTGATCACGGATCCGGTCGGCGTCGCCGCCATCGTCGTGGCGGCGTGCGTGGCGTACATGGTGTGGCGGCTGGTCGGCAATCCGCGCAACCCGGCACTGTGGGCGGTCTTCCTCGCCATGATCTTCATGGCCGGGGCCATCTTCCTCGGCCTGGCCGGCTACGGCGCCGAGGTGGTGTACCCGCTGCCCGCCGTCAACTGGTGGATCTCGGTGGCCTCGCACCTGTGCACCCTCGCCGGCCTGTTCTGCGCCTCGGCGTTCTTCGTGTTCTCGGTGCACGACAACCCGAAGGCCGTGGTGGTCCGGCGCGCGGTGGTGCTGCTGACGGCGATGGCGGCCGCGGTGCTGTTCGCTGCGCTGGCGTCGCCTGCGGACTACTCGGCCGGCTTCGCCGCCCATTACGCGCAGGCCCCGCTGTCCTCGGTCTACGTGATCGTGTTCGTGGCATACACCATGGTCGCCATCGGCAACATCTCCCTGCTGTCCTGGCGGTGGTCGCGGCTGGCCGACGAGCCGTGGATCCGCCGCGGCATGGTCGTCGGCGCGGCCGGCGCCTCGGCCGGCGTCGTCTACGGGGCGTTCAAGGTCGTCTACATCGTCGCAGCGCTGGCCGGCGCCCGCCTGTTCAAGGAGGGCGCGGTCACCGGCTGGCTGATCGGCATCGCGGTGCCGCTGAGCCTGGTCGGGCTGACGGTGCCCGGCTGGGGACCGCGGCTGGCGGCACTCGGCCGCTGGACGAGCCGGCACCGGGCCTACCGGCGCCTGTTCCCGCTGTGGCGGGCCATGATCGCCGGCTATCCCGAGATCAGCATCGAGCTGGACGAGCCGTGGCTGAGCCGGGTGCTCAAGGGACGGCTGGGCCGGACCTGGGCCGAGCGGTGGGCCCCGCACGTCAGCGACCTGGACATCCGGCTGCACCTGCGGGTGGTGCAAATCTGGGACGCCCGGCGGGCCCTCCTCGCCTACTGCGACCCGGCGGACTACCGGGCCGCCCTGCCGCAAGGCGCCGATCGGGCCGAGGCCGCGATGTTGACGGCGGCGTTGCACCGCCGACGCGACGGGCTGCCGGCGGTCCGCGCGGCCGCCGCCGACCTGCCGGCCGGCGTCGAGACGACGGACCTGGCCGCCAACGTGCGGTGGCTGCAACAAGTCGCCCGCCGATTGGACTCCGCCGAATGACGACCGCGGTCGGGCTGGTGCTGGCTGTACGGCATGCCGGGGACGCTGGTTCGGTACACCGGCCGGCGGTTAGTGGAGTCGACGGTCGATCGGTTGCCGGCGGCGCCGGGTACCTCGCGATCGCCCGAGCGAAGCCAGTCCAGTCGGCGGCAAGTTGGTCTGCGTACTCGGCCAGCCGGGACCACGGCCAGGTGCCAACCGAGACTCGGCGATTCCGGTGGCGAGCGGGAGCAGGCCGCAGTGCGTCACCAGCCTGCGAGCGTCGGCGGGTTCGGCGTCGCCCCTGGCCGGGCCGATCACCGCGGCCGGCATTCGGATCGCCGCTGCCGGGCTGACCCCGTCCAGCGGCAGGTGACGCGGTACCCAAGCAGCCAACGGGTTTCAGCCGGTGATCAGGGTCAGCGTCGCCGGCCCCAAGGGCAGCAGAGGGCGGGACTCGGGCTTTGTTCGTAACGCCCGCCGACGGAACAGCAGGGCGCGAAACCGGTCTGGCCGGTCGTCCGGCTCGGCCGGGATTCCCCGCCGGACAGGTCGACTTCGCGCAGCAGCCGGGTCAGCGCCGCACTGGCATCCGCTGGCGTGTCAGCCGTTCTGCGGAGATTCCATTCCGTGCAGATTCAGGTAGAGCAGGGCATCCTCCGGGGGGGGTGTCCCTATGTGGTTGTCAAGCCGCGGCGGGCGCGGGAGTGGGTTCGGGGTGTCGGTAGTGGGTGCCGTTGCGGAGCATGGCGTAGAGGACGTCGCAGCGGCGTCGGGCGAGGCAGATGAGGGCGGCGTTGTGTTTCTTGCCCTCGGCGCGTTTGCGGTCGTAGTAGGTCCGGCTGACCGGATCGGACAGGGCCGCGAAGGCGGCGAGGAAGAAGGCGCGTTTGAGCTGGCGGTTGCCGGTGCGGGGCGGGATGCTCGCTCTTGATCGACGTTCCGGAGCTGCGGGTGACCGGGGCGATGCCGGCGTAGGCCGCGAGATGGGCGGAGGAGGCGAAGTGGGAGGCGTCGCCGACTTCGAGGAGGATGCGGGCTGCGGTCCTGACCCCGATGCCGGGCATCGAGGTCAGGACCCCGGCAAGAGGGTGCGCATCAAGTATCCCCTCAACCTGCTCGGCAACCTGTTTCCGTTGCTGCAGAACAGTCTTCAAGCTGTCGGCCAGCCGCAGCAAGACCGTGTCCGCAGCGGTTGTGCCCGGGACGGTGACCGTCTGCTCGCCCAATGCGGTCATGATCGCCTCGACCAGCCGCTCACCCATGCGGGGCGCGTGGACCTTCGCGATCGCGGTGAGCTTGCGGCGGCCGGCCTTCGCGATCCCGGCGGGGCCGCCGCAGCGGGAGAGGATTTCCAGCACTGCGGGGTGGCTGATCCTGGGGCCGATGGCGTGTTCGAGGGTGGGGTGGATGCCGGTGAGCAGTCCGCGGATGCGGTTGCTGAGGCGGGTGGCCTCGCCGGCGAGGTCGTCGTCGAACCCGACCAGCACGTCCAGCTCGGCCAGCGCCTTGTCACCGACGTCGACGGGCCGCAGGGTGTGGGGCAGGGAGCGGGCGGCGTCGGCGATGACGAATGCGTCGCGGGCGTCGGTTTTGGCGCGGCCGGGGTAGAGGTCGGCGATGCGGCGCATCGCCAGGCCGGGCAAGTAGGCGACCTGGTGTCCGGCGGCGCGGGCGACCGCGACGGGCAGTGCTCCGATGGTGGCGGGCTGGTCGACCACGACCAGCAGCGGCCCGTGGGTGGCGAGCTTGTCGAACAAGGCCTTCAGCTTGGGTTCGGTGTTGGGTAGCGGCCCGTCATGCAGCCGGTTGCCGTCCGGGTCGAGACCGACCGCGTGGTGGGCGTCCTTGCCGACGTCCAGGCCGAGAAACACGCTGAAAGTGCTGCTCATCCACCATGCCGTTCGTTCGCCGCGAGTGGTCACCGGGTTGGGCATCGAGCGCCGGCACCCACGTTACGACTGTGATGATCAAGGGGTGCCGCCCCGGGCCGTGGCCTGACCCGCGTTACGACTGACCGATGTGTCTTTGTCTCGATCTGTCGGCTGCGTGCTCGGGGCGGTGCTTGCTGCCGCCGGGCGGGTGGGGCGTGTCCCGATAGGGGCTTTGCCGCACTGCGCATCTTCACAGTCCTGACCGCCCGATCGGTCCGGCGTCGGCCAGCCACCGGCGTTTCGATCGACGAGCACGGCGTCATCGAGCACATTCGATTCGACCAGCAGTACCTGCGGCGCGGCCTCGGCACGGTCCTTGTCGCGGCAGCCTTGGCCCGCGGCCCGGCCTTCCGCTGGTCGACGACCGCGATGAAACACCTCTCGCCATCGAGCCTGTCTGGCGCGAACGCCTTTCCGACGCTGGCGATGACGCTCGTGCCCTGGTCGAGCGTGCAGCCACACCGCGGCCGACAGCGGCACCCTCGAACGCAACGAAGACCTGAACCTCTGCTCGACGGCACTGGAAGACGTGCGCGCCCGCGGGAGCCACGATCGTGATCGAAGGCCCGGCCGACATCGGCAAGTCCGAGTTGCTCGCCGGCGTGTGCGGAGGAAGCGCCGTGCGCGGTGTCACGCCGCTACTGGTACGTGCCGGCAGCAGGCGCTGGCCTTCGGTGGTGTTCGTGCCCTGTTGGGCCCGTGGGTGACCGGCCACCATCCCGCGACCGGCAGAAGTTATTCGCCGGTGCGGCGTCGTTCGCCAAGGCGCCACTCGGCCTGCCGCCTGGCCCGGGAGCCACCGTTCGATCTGGACCGGCTACTCGGGCTCCCGGCTGACCAACCGGCAAACCACCATGCACGCCGCGTATCAGCGACCGACTGTTCTCCTCGAGTTGCATCATCAGCCAGCTCGTCGGTCTGAGCGGAGACCCGCGCAGTTGAATATTTCCCTGCGCGGGGCTCCCGGGATCGTCAGGCCTTCATGAGGATCCATTTCTGGTAGTTGTTGTTTGCTTGCCAGATTGCCTGGATAACCGTGCCACCGTCATTCGGAGGCGCGGTCAGCCGCATGCCGGAGTGCTTGAAGACCAGCTCGTAATCGCCAGCAGGCTGCTTGATGATCCGCAACGT
This sequence comes from Streptomyces sp. MN03-5084-2B, assembly GCA_033793495.1. Taxonomy (GTDB): domain Bacteria; phylum Actinomycetota; class Actinomycetes; order Mycobacteriales; family Pseudonocardiaceae; genus Amycolatopsis. Next base: position 41,308 of record JARAWT010000060.1, read on the forward strand.
CTGATGCGGGTATGTCATCGGATCCGCGGCCGGATCCCAGCCACCGCAGTTGAACTGGTCGACCTCCATCCCGGAGTCCGTGCTCTGGTTCGGCACGTCAAGGCACTTCCACCGGTCCGTGCCGGGATCTTTGGAGTGCAAGGGCGAAATCTCCCAGCCCCCTCGGTGGGCCCGCAGTTCGAACGTTTGGTTGGGTGTTCCGGTGGGCCGCCATGTGGTCAGCCGCGCACCGTTGTCCAGCGAGGCGTTGTACACTGCCAGCTCACCGCCGGTCGCCACGTTCACGATCTTGTAGTGACCACGGAGGTAGGGAAGATCGTTGCGGCCGCTGTCGCCGTAGGGCTCCGGCAACGGCTCGATGTAGCCTTCGCGCCAGGGCTGGTCGACGTAGTACTGCCGGCTCATGGACTTCGGGTAGAGGTCGCTTGCCCACTCCTCAGGCGGACATTCACCGCCTGACTGGCAGATGTCCATGTCGTGCCGGACAAACGCCGTGAACACGTCAGTTTTGGCGTCGACGTCCTCCTGCGACAGGTTCGACGGCCCGTCGACGATCGAGTAGTCGCGGTAGTAACGGATCGGCGGAGCGCCCGCCCAGCCGTCCAGCGACCACCGGACCAGACGAGCCGTCGCCAAGTGGTCTGGGTGGTGGCTGTCCGTGCGATGGTCGGCAATCGGGTCACCCGCGTGGATCTCGTCCGGTGCGAAGTTCTGCACGATCCTGCGGAGAAAGTCGCCGAGCTCCCTGCGGGTGAACGTCTGCGGTCCGTTCTCTTCGTTGTCCACAGTGGTGACCGGCTGGTCCAGCGCGTACAACCACCACAGGCTGTTGCCTGGCGGGGTTGCGTTGTCGGGGATTCGCAGCTCCACAATGGATACGCGCTCGTTGAGCGTCCACTGGGTCGCTTCCTTGCGGTCGGCTTGGTAGTGCTGTGACGTCCATCCGCCAAGATCCTCGCCGGCGGCCGTGGCGTACGCGTCGCGCACGCCCTGCTCTCGCTCCTTCATGTAATCGATGTCGCTGATCGGCCTTGAATTCGGATAGTTCGAGGCGATCAGGAAGAGGGTCTGGACGCACTTTCCCTCTTGGATGTCGTGGATCAGGTCCGGGCTCAGGAACAGCAGGTCGTCGTCGTGGTGAGCGACGATGTTGAGGACCTTGCCCGCCGAGCAGCCGTCCTCGGCCATCGCGGACTGGGGCGCGAGGCCGGCTGCGACGGTCAGCGATGCCGCAACAGCCGCGGTGAACCAGGTACGCGGTTTTCGCAAGTTACTCCCCCGGATTCGGTGAGCAGCGGTGACCCGCGCCCGTGATCAAGCCGCCCAGCAGCGTCGCCGGAGCGGAACTCGCAGGCAATTGCCTGCGGGAACGAGGGGGAAGCACCCGTGCGCCGGAGCCGGGCGCGCTCCCCGCTGTGTCCGGCGGCCTCTAGCCTCACGTCTCGGGCCTCCTGCTCCGGGATCGCCGTCGGGAGCCCGCTCGCGCGGACGACCGCCAGCCCCCCGAATCCCCCCTCACGCCGGGCAGGGCGAGCACCAGTGTGCGACCGTGTCCGGCGAGGCTAGACAATAGCGGGCGACGAGCCATACTTGTCAAGTAAAGTTTACTAAACACGGCGGGGTCACCTGGCTGAAGCGGAGAGACACCACCACACGCTCGCGGACGCCCTGAACACCCTGATCGCGAAGAAGTCGGCGCGAGACGGCCCCGAGTCCGTTGCCGACCAAGTGATCGGCGAGCACATCGACAAGTCGCGCACCACCGTCTGGAAGCTGCGCACCGGCCAGGAGCAGAACCCCAAGATCGAGACACTGGAAGCGCTCGCGCGGTTCTTCGGCGTGAAAGTGAGCTACTTCCTCGACCACGAACGCGCCGCAGTCGCGGACGAGGATCTCGACTCGCTCACCGCGGCACGCCGGCTCCAGGAAGCGGCGGAACGGAACGGGGTGAAGGGCATCAACGCGCGGCTCGGCAACCTCTCCCCGGACAGCCTCCTCACCGTCGCCCGCCTCATCGAGCAGCTGGGCGCCGCCGAGGCGGACGAATGAGCGACCCGCTGCTCTCGGACGAGACCGACCTGGCCACCCTGCGCCGCCTCGTCGACGAAGTGCTCGACGAACTCGTCTGGGAGCCACCGTTCGACCTGAACCGGCTGCTCGAGCAGATCTCCGCGCGCCGAGGCAAGCGGATCTCGCTTTACTCGGCGGCGCTGCCTCGTGACGGCGCGGGCGGGCTCGTCATCGAGCGAGCCGGCGCGGCTCTAGACCCAGTGGTTCACGCCGATTCCGAACAACCAGGATCGCTCGATCCGCACCGCGCCGGTGAACTCGTGTTTCTGCCGTCCCGCTGTTCCGTGGCAGCAGGGCTGCCGGGCCGTTGAGCGCGCCTTCACGGGATGTTCGCGCGGAGGCTTCTGTGGCGCTCACCCCGCCGCTCGGCACAGCGAGCTTCCGGCTGTCGGTTGCCCATGATCGGCGGGGCTCGCTGCGTGCCATCACGTCGCCAAGGCCCCTTACCGATGTGAACGCTCACACCTCCGGGCTCGATGACCGGCAGCTCACCTCCGGTGACGCACGACGCCCACGGCACACAGGACTGCGTTGACCAGCGCACCGAAACCTCTAGTTGACATCCCCGTAATCGCCAGCGACTCTGTTAGCGCTCACATCGCACCTGCTCGTGCGCCAGCCCCCTGGCTCGCCGGCGCGGTCCCTCTTCCCCCGAGGAGCCCACCTATGGCAACGTTCACCCGCGTCCGTCGGAGATTGGCGGTCGCGTTCGGCGTGATCGTCGTGCTGCTGACCGTGTGCGCCCCGCCGGCCGGCGCGCAGTTCATCACGATCAACAACCCGGTCATCCAGCAGCGCGCCGACACCGCGATCTACAAGCACAGCGACGGCTACTACTACATGACGGCCTCGGTCCCCGACTACAAGCGGGTCGAACTGCGACGCGCCACGACACTGCAGGGCCTCGGCAGCGCCGCGACGATCAACGCGTTCACCGCGCCGTCGAGCGGCGCGCTGAGTGGGTGGATCTGGGCGCCGGACATCCAGTTCATCGACGGCGCCTGGTACATGTACTTCTCGGCCTCGCCCGGCACCGCGCGATTCGACCAGCGGCTCTACTGGATCCGCAACACCTGCGCCAACCCGATGACCTGCGCATGGAGCGCGCCCCAGCGCTTCACCACCGGCTGGGAGTCCTTCCAGCTCGACGCGGCCTCGTTCGTCAATCGCGGGGTGCGCTACTTCACCTGGGCCCAGGACAGCCCGTCCACCAACTTCAACAGCCACATGTACATCGCCCGGATGAACGGGCCCACCGGCATCACCGGCACGGTCACCGAGATCGCGCGCCCGACGTACGCCTGGGAGATGGAAGGCGTCGCCGGCGTGGTGGAAGGGCCATCACCGCTGGTCAAGAACGGCCACGTGTTCATCGCCTACTCGGCCTCGGCGACCGACTCCCGGTACAAACTGGGCCTGCTGTCGGCCGACGACACCGCCGACCTGCTGGACCCCGCCTCCTGGCGCAAGAGCCCGAACCCGGTGTTCCAAACCGCGAACGGGGTCTACGGCCCGGGCCACGGCAGCTTCACCGTGGCCGAGGACAACCGCACGGACGTGTTGGTCTACCACGCCCGTGACTACGCCAACCCGACACCGGACGCCCTCACCGACCCCAACCGGCACACCCGCTTCCAGCAGCTCTACTTCAGCGACAACGGCACCCCGTTCTTCGGCCAGCCACTGCCGAACGGAATGACCGCGCCCGGCATCCGAGGCCAGTACAGCGACCGCTGCGTCGACAACTACGACTTCGACACGACGCCCGGCGCGCTCGTTCGGCTGTACAGCTGCAACGGCAACACCGCGCAGGAATGGGAATTCAACTACAAGGGCGTCAGCTGGTACGAGATCCGCAACCGCAACACCGGTACCTGCCTGACCGACATCAACGCCAGCACGGCGCTGAACGCCGACGTCGGCCTGGTCGCCTGCAACAACTCGACGGCCCAGCAGTGGCAGATCATCGACCAGGGCAACGGCTGGTTCTCGCTGCGCAACGTCGCCGGCAACATGTGCCTGGACAACTATGACTGGAAGGCCGTGAACGGTGCCCGGCTCTCGCTCTACACCTGCAACGGCTTCGCCGTCCAGCTGTGGCGGCGTGGCTAGAGCAGCACCGATGCTGTAAAGCCTCGCTGTGGCCCGGATCGATCCGCGCTTGCGTAAGATCGGTCCGGGCCGCTCCCTGCTCCAGGCAGGTCCGCTGCCGGACCGCCGAACCCGGCTTCGCAGTGTGCGCTCTGATTATCGCGTTTCTGCGTTTATGGGTGGGGACTTCCAATGAGCCCTGCCTGTGCGAGACCCGTGACGGCAAGGGGTGTCGATGTTGTTTTCGGGTTCTCAGTCGGGTGTGTGGCCACGTCGAGATGGCGAGGGTCGAGCCTAGCGGCGGTGGCTATGACGGCTTTCCCGGCCCGAACGAGCGCGGGGATGAGATCGCTCGGAAGGGCGCGTCATGCAGACAGGAGGACGAGGACAAGCGAGACGATCAGCGCGAGGCAGGCCGGACCAAACGCGGCGACGACGCTCATGGTGCGATCGGCGCCTGCGCCAGGTCCGGAGTCCAGAACAGGCCGCGCTTGCCGCCGCCCGCGATCGGCGCGCCGTACCGCTGCGGACGCTGGAGAATCCAATGAAACCAGCGTCCGTCCGAGTTTCCCCACGGCGCACAACACCCTGCCGCAGGGTGGACATCGACGAGCTGCACGGCGCCGAGAAAACCGCGGAAGCCCCGGGCGGGCCACGCTTCGTCGAGCAGATCGAGCTCGGCGGCGAGGGCCGCCATACCGGAGTCCCACCGCGATGGCGCGCGTACACGACCAGCACGCCACGGTAGGCAGTCGACGTTGTACGGTTGTCGACGGACAACCCGTCCGGCCGCATGCGTCCGGACATGATCAGGTTTGCAAGCGGTTGTCGCACGCTGATCGCGCGAAACCGTCGCCCAGGGGCCGGGCAGCTGCCCAGCGGAACCCCAGTCGTAGCTGCCACCCGCATTCTCCGCTCTAGGACCGACCGCGAAGATGAAGCGCGCGGATCGCCTGGCGTCGGTGCCACTGTATCCAGGGACTTCTCCGCAAGGCAGAGTGATCCGCAAGGGCACCCGGGCCGAGCAGTGGCTGCCGGCCAGCTCGGAGTCGTTCGTGTGGCTCCGCCTCTACCTGGCCGACCTGGGGCAGCCGCTGGCACCGAACGCTCCTCTCTGGTGGACGCTGCGTCGCCGTGATCACGGCGACGGGCTACGACGCCAGCCGATGAACTACGAGGCCTTGCGCGCGGTGCTGCGCCGCGTCAACGCCACGCTCGCAACCAACTGGACGATGCACGATCTGCGGCACACTGCCTCCCTGCGGATGTCCCGGGACGAGAACCTGTCACTGAAGGACGTGCAGGTCATCCTCGGCCACACCCACCTGTCCACCACCGCCGACATCTACACCGTCGAAGACGAACTCCACGTGGTCCGTCGAGTCCACCAGCATCTCACCGAACGTGAGAAGCGGAACCGGCAAATGCCGGCACCGGTCGCCGACGGCTATGACGGAGCCGATCTCGCCGTGCTCTTCGGAGAAGCCTGATGCCGAACTCCACCACCGAACCGAGCCAGCTTCTGCCTGTTCGATCGACTTTGCACGGAGCCGCCAAGTACCGCCGGCACGACGACCTGCTCGATACACCCGTCGGGGGCGGTGAGCGTGACGGCTGGTCCGTCGATGCAGTCCTGGATCTCCTGCCAACGCTGCCGACCTGGCCTCAGCAAGCGCACCGCTGGTACCGCGACCGGCTACACGATGGGGCCCGAGCCGTCCTGGAATGGCTGAGTCAACAGCCCGGCGCTGGCTGGCAAGATCGATGGCTGCGCTCGGGCGCCGATGAGGGACTGGCCTGGCTCGACCAACTGGTCACCGAACCCGACTCCGACAATTCGCAGGCCCGGATGGCAAGCCTGCGCATCGGGCTGAAGAGCCTGATGCTGTGTCGAATCGTCATGCCCAGCCACGAGTTCCTCGACGGCTACCAGTCCCAGTCGCTGCTGAGGCACGCTCGGGAAGTGTTCCGCCCGACCTGTTCACCGTGCTCGTGGAACACGCTCATGAGCTGGACGTGGGCGAGCGCCGGCTGGCCCTGGCGCTCAAGGCGGTGACCCGGATCGTTCCGCACACCGGCCGTGACCTCGACCGGTTGACCGCCGAGGACGTGCTGGCCCTTCGCGCCTGCACCATCCGACTACGCGGCAAAACCGACCCCGGTATGTCCCTGGCCTGGACGCTGCTACGCCAGGTCACCGACCTCGGGCCCCACCTGACGCTGCGCGAGGCAGTACGCGTGGGACAGCGGCCCACGGCAGAGCTGGTGGACAGCTACCGGATCCAGAGCCGCTCGGTGCGCCAGGTCCTCATCCGGTATCTCGACGAACGACGGGCAACCCTCGACTACAACAGCCTCCGGGTCCTGATCGGCAAGCTGGTCGGCCGATTCTGGGCCGACATCGAACACCACCACCCCGGCATCGACAGCCTCGAAGACCCGTACTGGGCGGCGTGGGCCGTACGCACCCCGATCCACCGGCGGGACACCGCCGGCTCAGTCACGGCACGGAAGAAGACCGTCGCAGCGATCCATCAGCGCACCCGGGAGCGCCTGCCGCATCTCGACGTCCTGGTCGACACCTCCGAACGGCATAAGAACGAGCAGGCGTCACTGCTGGCTGCCACCGACGCCGCGCAGATCGGCGAGACGTTCACCCACGCGGGCCGCCGCTACCGCCGCATCGTGCCGCATGTCTACACCGATCCTTCCCATCGCAACCTGACACCGCCGTCGCGGGTCCTCGACCTCGAGACCGGCGAGACCACCGACGTCGGCCGAGACGAGCACAACGCCTTCATGGCGTGGGCCGTCGTCGAAGTCCTCCGCCACACCAGCGTGCGGGTCGAAGAACTGCTCGAGATCACCCACCTCGGCCTGGTGTCCTACACCTTGCCCGACACCCGCGAAACCGTGCCCATGCTGCAGATCGTCCCCTCGAAGGTCAACGAGGAACGGCTGCTGCTGATCAGCCCGCAACTGGCCAGCGTCCTGGCGCTGATCATCACCCGGCTGCGCAGCCAGAACCGCGGCATCATCCCGCTCACCGCCCGCTACGACCACCACGAACGCACCACCGGACCGTCATTGCCGCACCTGTTCCAGCACCGCGTCGGCTGGAGCTGGGAAGTCCCCAGCGTCAACATGATCCAGAAGTGGCTCAGCTTCATCCTGACGCTCACCGGCATCACCGACGCCGCAGGCCAGCCGCTGCACTGCACACCGCACGACTTCCGGCGGATGTTCGCCTCCGAAGCCGTCGGCAGCGGACTGCCGGTGCACATCATCGCGCGGCTGCTCGGCCACGCCAACATCAACACCACCCAGGCGTACATGGCCATCTTCGACGAACAGCTCGTCCGCGCCTACCGAGCCTTCCTCGACCAGCGCCGCGCCCAGCGTCCGAGCCCGAATACCGCGAGCCCACCGACGAGGAGTGGCGCGAGTTCCAGCAGCACTTTCAACGCCGCAAACTCGCCCTCGGCGAATGCGGACGCCCTTACGGCACGCCGTGCAAGCACGAACACGCCTACATCCGCTGCCCCAGCCTGCGCCTGAGCCCTTCAGCCCAGCCACGGCTGGTCGAGATCATCGCCAACCTCCGACTATAGAGGGTCTATCCCGTGATCGGTGGTTCCGGCGTTGTTGATCAGTAGGTTTCGGCTCCCGGCCAGCGGTCACCGAAGGTGATGGCGAAGGCGTTGATCACTGGCTTCCAGCGCATCGTCCATCGGGCGCGGCCGGTCCCGGTCGGGTCCAGGCTGCGGGTCACAAGGTACAGGCATTTCATCGCGGCCTGCTCGGTCGGGAAATGCCCGCGCGCGCGAACCGCCCGCCGGTAGCGGGCGTTCAGCGACTCGATCGCGTTGGTCGAGCAGATCATCGTCCGTATCTCGACGTCGTAGTCGAGGAACGGCGTGAACTCATCCCACGCGTTGCGCCACAAACGAATCACCGCTTGATATTTCGCACCCCATTTCTCTTCGAATTCGTCGAGAGCGGCCGCTGCGGCATCCGGGCTGGGCGCGGTGTAGATCGCTTTGATACTGCCTTTCACCGCGTCCCACTCCCGCCGGGACACCAGCCGGAAGGTGTTACGGATCAAATGGACGATGCAGGTCTGCACGACGGTTCGCGGCCACACGTTCGTCACGACCTCAGGCAGGCCTTTGAGGCCGTCGCAGACGAGGAAGAACACGTCGGCCACGCCGCGGTTCTTCAGGTCGATCAGCACGCTCATCCAGAACTTCGCGCCCTCACCACCGGTTCCCATCCACAGGCCCAGAACGTCCTTGTGACCGTCGACGGTGACGCCGATGGCGGCGTAGACGGGCCGGTTGGCGACCTGCCCGTCACGAACCTTGACGTGGATCGCGTCGATGAACACCGCCACGTAGATGCCGTCGAGTGGGCGGCTGGCCCACTCCTGCATCTCGGCGACGACCTTGTCGGTGATCCGCGAGATCGTCTCCTTCGACACCGCAGCACCATAAATCTCGGCGAAATGCGCCGAAATCTCTCCGGTCGTCATGCCCTTCGCATACAACGACAGGACAATCTCGTCGACCTCGGTGAGCCGCCGTTGCCGCTTCTTCACGATCTGCGGCTCGAACGTGCTCTCCCGGTCCCGCGGAACCTCGATCTGAACCTCGCCGGCGGCGTCCGAGACCACCGTTTTCGGCCGGGCGCCGTTCCGCACATTCGTCGATTCACGATCCGGGTCGGCCTGGTTCTTCTCGTGCCCGAGGTGCTCGGTCATCTCCTCGTTGAGGGCGGTCTCCAGCACGTTCTTCGTGAACAGCTTCAGCAGGCCGTCCGGGCCGGTCAACGCCAGCCCGCGGGCCTTCGCCTCGGCCACCATCGCCGCCGCCGCGGCCTGCTCCGGCGACAGCTCCCGCGCCGGCTTCGAATCACGCTTGCGTGGACTCACAAGCTCCGATGTCATCACTCACCGTGCCCATCTCGCCGGACCTCAGCCCGGCGTGTCGGGCCGGAAACACCGATCTTGGGACAGTCCCACTATAGAAGGACACGAGCCATTGTCCGCACGTGCCGACGAGCGGATGTCCCGTGTGCAGATTCCGCGCCGGCGTCACTTCGAGGACGGTCCTAGCCTGCGCGCCGTGAGAGTTCAGGGTTGTTCGAAGGCGACTTCGGGATTGTTCGCTGAGACGCCGTCCAGGACGGGTTGGGGTGTGCTTTTCAGGTGCAGGTCGAAGAAGGCGGTGACGTAGGTGCGGGTGATCTCGACGGCCCGCTGGGCGGGTAGTTCGGTCGAGTCGGGGACACCCAGCAGGTTTTCCAGGATGGGGGTGTCGGTGAAGCTGCCGTGTTGGGCGCCGTCGATGGTGAGCCAGCGTTTCCAGCCGTCGAGGCTGGGCCAGTCGCGGTCCCAGGTGTGGTCTCGACCGGGAGCGTGGTCGGCCCGGGTGCCGAGCAGCAGGAAGGCCCGCCCGCCGAGGCCGGTGGCCGGGACTGGTGCGTAAAACGTGCCGTCCATGTTCACTCCGGCGCGGATGCGGGGGTCGGCGGCCATCGCGGTGGCGGTCGCGGCTCCGCCGATGGAGTGGCCGGCCATGCCGATCCGGTCGGGATCGATCAGCTTGGCGTATCGCCAGACGGCGTGGCGACCGGTGACCTGGTCGAGCACGAACGAGATGTCCCGTGCCCGGCTGACGGCGATGGCGGCGGGGCCGCCCTCCGGTGGCTGGTCGCAGATGACACAGGGCAGGGTGCGTCCGTCGGGGAAGGTCGTCCCGGAGGACTCGTAGGTGTGGTCGACCAGCGCGACCACGTAGCCGTGGCTGGTCAGGTCTTCGGCGAGGCTGGTGAGGGTGGCCCTGGGCAGAGTGAGCCCCGGGGAGAGCACAACCAGCGGGAAGCGGCCGGGTGCCGGGCGTGCGCCGGTGCGGGCGTGGACGGGCAAGCCGCTGATCACCTCGGGTGACGCCGTGGCGTCCGGGGCTTTGCGCTCAAGCAGCAGCTGGGCTTCCGCACGTGTCATGTACGACGCGGGCCGTCCGGTACCGCGTCGTGCGGGGTAGTACATCGAGACCATCAGCTGCCGGGCGCCGGCTTCGGGGACCCAGGGGTCGGTGCGGTGCCGGTCGACCAGCCGGAGCACGTCCCGGCCCACCGCATACGCACCGGTGGGACGCGGCAGTCCCGAGTGGACTGTGGCCGACGCGGCGGCGGGCGGACTCAGCACGGCGAGGCACATGACGAGCGTGAGAAGACGTTTCATCACTGTCCTTTCGGTTCAGACGTCGCGGCGGTGGACGGCGAGCAGGGTGAGCAGGGCCGCGATCAGCGGCCAGAGCACGAACACGGCCCAGGAACCGGAGACGGTGGGGAGTGCCTCGCTGACGCGGGGATGCAGCTGGGACAAGCAGTTGCGCCACACATAGAGGGGAACGGTGGCGTAGAGGTCGTTGGCCCACTGGTACACGGTGGGTTTGAAGAACGACGGCACGACGACCAGCACGGCACACACCGCGACGACCGTGGCGGCGGTGTGCCGCAGCAGCGCACCGAGTCCCATGCCGGCCAGTGCGGCGATCGGGGCGAGCAGCGTGTCGGCGGCGAGGACGCGCAGGACGCCGGGATCGGTGAGGGACACGTCGAGCCCGCGACCGGACAGGATGACCTGACTTGCGGCGAACGACACGAGCACGACGAGGGCGCCGAAGGCGAGCATGACACCCGTGACGAGCGTCAGCTTGGCGGCCACCAAGCGGTGGCGCGCGGGGACGGCGGCGAGCGTGGGGCGGATCAGGCCGGTCGCGTACTCGCCGACGACGGTCAGGGCGCCCACGCCGCCGGCGCCGATCAGGAGCAGGGCGGCCGTCGCGCTGTCGAGGATCTCCGTCATGGGGTCGTACCCGGCCCGTTCACGCAGGGTGTAGGTCGGCCAGTCGGCGGCGGTGCTCGCGCTGCCCTGCACGGAAAGCCCGATCAGCACCACCGCGCCGAGCCCGAGCAGCCAGCGGGTCGAGCGCAGCGACCACAGTTTGATCCACTCGGCAGCGATCAGGTCGCGGAACCGGGCGGGAGTGGTGACCGCGTTCATCGGCGCTCACCGGCCGAGTACTCGACGCGGTCGGCGGTGAGCTCCATGAACGCCTGCTCCAGCGACGCGGTACGGGTGGCGAGTTCGTGCAGCACGATCCCGCGTCCGAACGCGACCTCACCGACGCGGGCCGCGCTCATCCCAGTCACCGACAGCGCCCCGGCCCCGTCGGGTGCGACGGAGGCTCCGGCGTGAGTGAGGACCTGGGCGAGTTCCGTCGCGACGGGCGTTCGCACCGACACCAGAGCGCCGGTGCCGCGCGCGGCGAACTCGGCGACGGACTCCTGCGCGATCAGCTCGCCCCGGCCGATGACCACGAGACGATCCGCGGTGTGCTCCATCTCGCTCATCAAGTGGCTGGACACCAGGACCGTGCGCCCCTGCGCGGCGAGCGACCGGAACAGGTCCCGCACCCAGCGCACCCCTTCCGGGTCCAGTCCGTTGACCGGCTCGTCGAACAGCAGCACCGGCGGATCGCCGAGCAGGGCCGCGGCGATGCCCAGCCGCTGCCGCATCCCCAGGGAGAACCCGCCGACCCGGCGGCGGGCCACCCCGGCGAGCCCCACCTCCTCCAGCACGTCGTCCACGCGACGCCTCGGCAGGCCGTTGGTGCGCGCCAGCGCGGACAGGTGCGCTGCCGCGCTGCGCCCGCCGTGCACGTCGTTCGCGTCGAGGAGCGCACCGACATGGCGCAACCCGGCGCCGGAGGCGGTGAACGGCCGGCCGTCCACGGTGGCGGTCCCGCTGGTCGGCCGGTTCAGGCCGAGGATCATCCGCAGCGTGGTGCTCTTGCCGGCGCCGTTCGGGCCGAGGAATCCGGTGACGTGCCCCGGCCGAACGGTGAAGGTCAGGTTTTTCACGGCGAGGACGTCGCCGTAGCGTTTGGTCAGCCCGTTGACTTCGATCACGTGATCAAGATTCCGCCGACCGCGTGGGCAGGACATCCCGCCGTGGGCCAGATCCGCATCGCCCGATCGGCCTGTGGGCCTAGGCCCGGAGACCGATGCCGGAGCTCGGACGCGGGTGGCACGATGCGGGTGTGCCTGATGATCCGCCCCGCCCACCGCGCCGGCTGCCCCCCGGTGCGTGGGCGGCGCTGACGGTGTGTGGTTTCGCCGTGCTGCTTTACGGTGCCCTCGGGTCGGGTCCGGAACCGGCGCACGAACAGACGCCCGCGGCCTGGCAGCAGTGGCTCGCGGCGCTGGTGCTCGCCCTGCCGCTGAGCTGGGCCCGCCGACGGCCGGTGCCCGTGCTCGCCGCCCTCTTGACCGGCATGGTCGTGGCCACCGCGCTGCACACACGCACCGGGCAGCTCTGGCCGCTCGTGCTCGCCGCGGACGTCCTGGTCGGCCTGATCACGGCGACGGCTTCCCGTCGCACCGGCGTCACCGCCGCGATCGTCACCCTCGCCGTGCAGGAAGCGGTGTGGCAGCTGGACCTGTGGACCAGCGGCGGCCGGAGCCGGGCGCTGGCAGTGGGCATGGTCGCGCTCACGGTCCTGATCGCCCTGTTCGTGCTGCTCGCCTGCATCACCGGAACCGCGGTCCGGCAGCGCCGCGAGTACACCGCCGCCCTGCACACCCACGCCGCCGCCGAGGCAGCCACCGCCGAGCGGCTGCGCATCGCCCGCGAACTGCACGACCTGGTCGCCCACAGCATCGGCATCATCGCCTTCCAGTCCGGCGCGGCCCGGCGGGTGATCGACACCCGGCCCGGCGACGCGAAGACCGCGCTGACCGCCATCGAAGCGACCAGCCGCGACACCCTCAAGGAGCTGCGGCACGTGCTCGGCACGCTCCGGGACACCCGGCCGACCGGACTGTCCGATATGGATCACCTGACCGAGACGGCGGCGGCCGCCGCCGTCCACGTCGACGTGCGGTGGCGCGGGCGGCGTCGCCCGCTGCCGGCCCACCTCGACCAGGCCGCGTTCCGGATCGTCCAGGAGTCGGTGACCAACGTGATCCGCCACGCCGACACCGACCACTGCCAGGTGCTGCTCGACTGCTCCGACGACGAACTGCGCATCGAGATCATCGACGAGGGCATCAGCACCACACCGCGAGAAACCGGATACGGCATCCCCGGGATGCGCGAACGCGTCGCTCTCCTCAGCGGTCACTTCACCGCGGGGCCCCGAGCCGACGGCGGCTTCCGGGTGACCGCACGGCTACCCTTGCCACGGGAGGCAGGATGACGATCCGGGTGGTACTCGCCGACGACCAGCCACTGATCCGCGCCGGCCTGAGCATGGTCGTCACCGACACATCCGACATCGAGGTCGTCGGAGAAGCCGGCACCGGGGCCGAGGCGGTCCGGCTGGCCAGGGAGCTACGCCCGGACGTGGTCGTCATGGACATCCGCATGCCCGGCATGAACGGCATCGAAGCCACCCGGATGATCACCACCGAATCCCGCGTCGTCATCCTCACCACGTTCGACGACGACGACAACGTCTACGCCGCCCTGCGCGCCGGAGCGAGCGGGTTCCTCGTCAAGGACATGGCACTGGACGACATCCTCGCCGCCGTCCGCGTGGTCGCCGCGGGAAACGCCCTGATCGCACCGGCCGTCACCCGCCGGCTCATCGAGGAGTTCGCCGCGCGCCCCCACCCCGCCTCGGCCCCACGCAAGCTCGACGCCGTCACCGAACGAGAACACGAGGTGCTGGTCCTGGTGGCCCGAGGCCTGTCCAACCACGAGATCGCCACCCACCTGCACATCAGCCACGGCACCGCCAAAGCCCACGTCGCCAACCTGCTCACCAAACTCGCCGCCCGCGACCGGGTCCAGCTCGTCATCACCGCCTACGAAGCCGGGCTCATGACCCCGGCCCCATGACAGCCGCAACTTCGATGTTGCTTGGTTCCCATTCCTCTGAGCCGGGATCGGCTCCTCGATGGCTAGTCCGGTGAATGATCACCTCGCCCTTGCTGAAGCCGTCGGGGAAGAGCGGCTTGCCCACGTTGGACAAGGTGAGTCGTCGATTGCCCGCTTGAACCGTGATGCGCTGGCCGACCGGTGCCGCGGGCGCTGACTTGGCTGGAACGGGTTTTGCGGCTGGCGCCGCGACGGGCGCGTGGACAGATCGAGGGGCGAGGACGTCGGCGGGTTTCTTGTCCGCGCGAAGGCCGCGCCAGGCGGTGTTGGCGGACGCGGCCGGCGCGGGTGAATTGCCGGTAGACGATCTCGCCGACCAGGTCAGGTTGGACCCAGTGGGCGCCGCGGACGTCGTCGCGCGGCGGCGCGGCGGCGAAGGGATGCGTGCGGCGTTCGAGGGGTTGAAGCTCGGTGAGCAGGTCGGCGCGGGCGGCTTGGCTGAAGCCGGTGCCTTCACCGGATTAGCCGTCGAGGCACCGGATCCGAGCTCAGCGACGGTGCCTCGCAACCAGCGATTTTCGCGAGTTGTATCCTCGGCCAGCTCATTCGCCCTGATCGGACGCGAACGCACGACCAGCGGCTACGGAGGGACCGCCACGCCCTGCTCACGCCGCTCCGGCGTCGTCGGCCGCCGGGGTGCTGGGCCGGGGCGGGGTGCGGACGGCGCCGATGTCGGCGGCGATGACCAGCGCGATGGCCAGACTTTCGACGATGGTGAGGTGCTGATGCAGGATGACAAGGCCGGCGAGCGCAGCGACTGCGGGTCCGAGGCTCATCAGCACGGCGAAGGTCGTCGTGGACATGCGGCGTAGCGCCAGCAGTTCGAAGGTGTAGGGCAGCACGGAGGACAGCAGCGCCACGGCAAAGCCCATCGCCAGCACAGCAGGGCTCGCCACCGCGGCCATGGCTGAGCCGGCGCCCAGCGGCAGGGTGATCACCGCGGCGGCGACCATGGCCAACGCCAGGCCATCGGCCTTGGGGAAGCGTTGCCCGGCCCGCGCACTGAGCAGAATGTATCCGGCCCACATGGCGCCCGCCGCCACCGCGAGGCCGGCCCCTGCTGGGTCGAGCCGGTCGAATCCGGTACTGTTCAGCAACGTCACCCCGGCGCCGGCCAGGCACGCCCACAGCCAGCTCGCCGCACGGCGGGCGGTCACCACGGACAGCACCAGCGGCCCCAGCACCTCCAGCATCACCGCCGGACCGAGCGGCATCAGCTCGATCGCACGATAGAACAGTGTGTTCATGCCGGCGAGCGCCACGCCGAACCCGCCGATCAGCAACCAGTCCGAACACTGATAGCCCCGCACGCGAGGCCTGCACGCCGCCAGCAGCACCAACGCCGCGATCGTCAGCCGCAGCGTCACTGCCCCGTCCACCCCGACCCGGGGAAACAGCAGCGTCGCGACCGCGCCGCCGAACTGCACGGACAGCACGGCGGCAACCACAAGTACGACCGCGCCGGGGCTCCGGCGTGCGACCACCGGCGCGGGAGCGGACGGTGCGGAACGGAGGACATCGGCCATGGCGTCGACGCTATGAGCCGCCCTGTGCCAAGGGAAATACCGATCCCGCTGCCGTTATGCTCTGCCGTTATGACGGTGGAGCTGCGCCATCTGCGTGCTTTGCTCGCGATCGCCGACGAAGGCAGCATCACCCGGGCGGCGGCCCGGCTGCATGTCACCCAGCCCGCGCTGTCCCGCACGCTGCAACAGCTGGAAGCCCACCTCGGCGTCCGCCTGGTCGACCGGTCCACCCACCACCTGCGGCTCACCGCCGCCGGCCGCGCATTCCAGGCCCGGGCCGCCGCCGCGGTCACCGCCGTCGACGAGGCACTCGATCCGCCCCGCACCGGAACATGGCCACTTCGCCTCGGCCACGCCTGGTCGGCATTGGGCGAACACACCACGCCCCTGCTGCGACGCTGGCAGCAGGAACACCCGCACACACCGCTGCAGCTCCTGCGCATCGACGAGCGCACCGCTGGTCTCGCCGATGGCACCGTCGACATAGCCGTCATCCGTGGCCAGGCCGAGCTGTCCGGCGACGTACACACCCTCGCCCTGCTGACCGAGCCGCGCGTTGCCGCCGTCGCCGCCGACAGCACCCTCGCCAGGAAGCCACAACTCACCCTGCCTGACCTCAGCACCCAACCGATAGCCGTCAACACCGTCGCCGGCACCACGACCCTCGACCTCTGGCCCTCGCACACCACCCCTGCCGAGGCCATCGAGGTCACCAACACCGACGACTGGCTCGCCGCCATCACCACCGGCAGCGCCGTCGGCGTCACCACCACGGCAACCGCGGCCATGTACCCCAACCCCGCGGTCGCCTACGTTCCCCTCATCGACGCGCCGGCGGTCACCGTCCACCTCGCCTCGAAACAGCCACCAAGCCACCCAGCCGTAACGGACCTCATCACCCTCGCCCAGCAGTTCGCCACACGACCACACGACCAGCGGCAATCCGACGGTGGGTAGGCGCTGGCATCGGGTCAGTCCGCTCTGACCAGCCGGCCGCCCCAGTCGAGGTCGTCCATGCAGAGACCCAGCAGCTCCGAGGCACGGCCGCGCACCTGGTGTCCATCGACAACAGCGCCCGGTCCCGATTGGACGTCAGCCTGGCAAAAACATCTGTCCAGGCGGCGTCGGGCATTTCCCGTGGTAGGCGCGCTCCCGGTGCCGGTGGTCGAGCTGGACCGGGTTGATCAGTGGGCCGTCGCGCACGTCTTCGGTCCAGTAGGTGAAGAACGCCCGCACGATCGCGTTCGAGTGCCGGATCGTGCGCGGCTCATACCCGTCGCCGAGGTGCTCCTTTCGGGTGATCGGGGTGACCGTGCGGGCCGTGGCCACAGACACGGTGCGCTCGGCCGAGCGTGGTTTCGGCGCTCGCTGGTGTCAGAGCACCAAGTCACGAACTTCTGCCGGAGTTGCCTGGTCCCAGGCAACTCCGACGGCGTGTAGCCAGCGCGGCAGTTGCACCATGCATTGCTGGATGAACTCGGCAGCCAGGGACTCGTCGACTGGAGCCGCGCGATCGTGGACGGAGCCTGCGTGCGAGCCAAAAGGGGGCACTCTGACCGGTCCGAGCCCGGTGGACCGCGGCAAGCCCGGCTCGAAGATCCACGCCTTGTCCGACCGCGCCGGGCTGCCGCTGGCAGTCGCGGTCTCCGCCGCGAACACGAACGACTCGGCCGCGCTCAAGCCACTGGTGATGGCGATCCCGGCGATCCGCTCCCGCCGTGGCCCGCTGCGGCGCAAGCCGGCCAAACTGCATGCCGACAAGGCCTACGACCAGCCCGAGTTGCGGCGCTGGGTCCGCGACCACGGCATCAAGGTCCGCATCGCCCGCAAAGGCATCGAATCCAAGGACAAGCTCGGCCAGCACCGCTGGGTGATCACGCACCATGGCCTGGTTCACCGGATACCGCCGCCTCACGCTGCGCTACGAACGCAAAGCCGAACACTTCCTCGCCTTCCTCATCCTCGGAGCCAGCCTGACCTGCTACAAGAAACTCCGCAAACTCACCACATGAGACAAGCTCTTAGTCCGGTCAGCAGGCCGAAGTCGTCACTAGCGGCAGTTGTGGATGACGACCGTCAGCGCCGTGGCGGCCGCTGACAGGGCAAGGCCGAGTGCTGCCTGGAGCGCGAGGGTGCCGGTCGCTACGGGACCCTCGCCGAGGGTTCTGACTGCCACGCCGACCGGCGGCAGCCAGTTCTGGGTCACCGCGATCAACACGGTAGCGCCGCCCGCGACTGCGCTCCACCCGACGCCGTGCAATACGGGCCGCGCGCAGAGCAGGCCGGCGGCGGTGCCGAAACCGGCGACCGCGACGTGGGTCAGTACGCCGGCCAGGACCGCGGGCCCCGGGAAGGCGTGTGCGGTGGTGAGCATCGGCCAGCAGATCGCGATGGCGATGAGGACGGCGTCGGCCAGCAGGCAGGTGAGCAGCACGCCGACGGCGACTCGGGCGGGTCCGCCTGCCGCGGCGATGGTGACCTGCCGCTGTGTGGGGTCTTCGGTGTTGGCGACGGTCACCGCGAGCCAGCACGACACCGGACAGAGCACAAGCGCGGTGAACGTCCACAGCTGTGGCGGCGGCCCGGGTTCGCCGCTCATAAGCGGCGCAAGCAGCCCGACGAAGAGCAGCATCGGCAGGAGAAACCGTTGTGAGCGCAGGAGATCCGAGCCGAGGTAGCGCACGAGACCGATCACGGACGAACCTCCAGCACGGAGCAGCCCAGCCGGAGCGCGATGGTCAGCAGGGCGTCCACGTCGGCGGCGGCCACGCGCAGGTGGAGGCCGCCGGGGTGGCGCTGCGCGGTGCCGTGCGGTGGCAGGTGTTCGGCGACGCGGTCCGGGTCGGCGCAGCGCAGGCTGATCATGATCATGCGTGGGCCGGCGGTGGTCAGCCGGCCGTCGCGCAGGTGCAGGACCTGGTGCTCGGGGAGGGTTTCGGCGGTTCGGGTGTGGTCGGTGAGCACGACGGTGGTGCCGTTCGCGGCGAGCCGTGCGACGGTGGCGGTCAGCGCCGGGCGGGCGTCGGTGTCGAGTCCCGACCACGGTTCGTCGAGCACGAGCAGCGGAGCACCGGACGACAGGGCTTGGCTGAGGCCGACCTTCTGCGCGTTGCCTTTCGACAGCCGGTTCATGGGTGTGTCCAGGCCACCACGAAACCCGAGCGCCGACAGCAAAGGCACCGGGTTCGTACCGCGTGGGCTGCCCGGGCGGACACGCTGCAGGTGCCGTAGGTAGGCCTCGGCGGGCATCCGGAGGTGGGCCGGGAACCGGTCGGGGACGTACCCGACCGTGCGAGGCCGGCCGTCGACACGACCGTGGGTGGGTGCGACGCAGCCGGCAATGAGACGCAGGAGCGTGGACTTGCCGGAACCGTTGACGCCGTGGACCACCAGTGGTGTGCCGGGGCCGATTTCGACGTCGATGTCGTGCACGACGAGCGGGCCGCGCCCGTACCGCTTGCTCACCCCGATCAGCTGGATCATCCACTGTCCTCGTCTGGTGACAGTGCGGCCGCGCATCAGGCATCACGCAGCCGCAGTAGCAGGGCGCCGGCCAGCAGGGCGGCCGCGGTCCAGGCGGCGAGGACGCCGAGGCCCGGCCAGGGCGCGATGGGCAGGCTGTCCAGGTCGGTGGTGGCTTGGACGGCGAGCCCGGCGCTCATCGGCCCGATCTGTTCAAGGAGGCGCTGCCAGTGTGGATCGCCGAGCACCGGGGAAAGGATCGGTACCAGGTAGAGCAGGCCCAGGATGGTGCCGATTCCGGTGGCGGCATCGCGGACGACGGTGGCGATGCCGAGGCTGAGCAGGGCGATCAGGACCAGATAGAGGACCGATCCGGCGGTCGCGCGCAAGGTAGGCCCGTCGGCCAGGGACAACGCCGGGTGGCCATGGGCGGCCGTGAAGCCGTGGCCGGGCAGGATGAGCCGCCCGGCCAGCAGCGACCCGAGAACCGCGACCGTCCCCGCCGCGGCGACGACGCCGGTGAGGGCCAGGGACTTGGCAACGAGGACGGTGGCCCGGTGCGGGGTCGCCGTCAGGGTCGTGCGGAGCAGGCCGGAGTCGTATTCGCTGCTGATCACCAAGACGGCCAGGACGACGACCGGCGCCTGGCCCAGCTGGACACCGGTGAGGCTGAGCTTGGTCGCGTCGTGGCCACAACCGGCGGCGTCGCAGGTCATGACCGAGGTGATCGCGGCACTCAGGGCCACGGTCGCGGCGATCGTGCCCAACAGCAGCCAGCGAGGGCCGGCGAGGGTGCGGATCTTCGTCCATTCCGCGTGCAGGGCCAGTCTCATGCGTCCCTCCGGTGGAGCAGGACGGCGGCCACGGTCAAGGCCACCGTCGCGTAGCCCGCCAGGACGGCGAACCCGGCCCAGGGCTCCAGTGGGTAGTACCCGTTGTAGGGCGTGTAGATGCTGGTGACCTGGTGGTATGGAATGAGCGTCTGCTGGACGGAGAAGGCCGCGACCGGAGTCACCCGGGTCAGCCAGTCCATCACCGCGGCCGGGATGAACGGGATCTGCGCAACCAGCAGGTAGGGCAGCACGATGATCATCGTGACGGTGGTGACCGCTCCGGCACTGCCCCGGAACACGGTCCCGGCCGCGAGCGCCAGGATCGCGGCGGTGGCGAGCAGGGCGGCGGTCCCGAGCTCGATCCGCAGCTGGGTGGCGGACGTGAGCGGGAACAGGTACACGCCGTTGGCCCGCGCGAGATGCTCGCCCAGGGGAATCGCGACGGCTACCCCTGCCAGTCCCGCGACGAAGGTGACCGCGCCCAGCACGACCGCCTTCGCCACCAGCACCCGGCTCCGGCTCGGGCCGGCGGCCAGGGTCACCTGGATCAGGTCGTCCCGGTATTCGGTGGTGACGAACAGCGCTCCCACGACGATGACCGCGATCAGCGCGGGGAAGGTGCCGGTGAGGATGTCCGCGATGGTGCCGGCGGTGCCCAGCGACGCACGGACGGCGGGCGCGATGTCGCCGGCGCCGGTCACCGTGAACCTGCCGCCGGATTGGGTGACCGTGCCTGAGGTGCGGTGGGGGTAACCGGCAAAACTGGGTGATTCGGGTCCGACCTGGTCGCCGGTCCACCGGTCACCGAGCTGCCCGCCCGCGGTGCGCAAGTTCCCGAAGACAGCCGTGGCCACGGTCGGCACGGTGCCCAGGCCCTGCACCGCTTCCGGCGACGCGACGAACAGCCCGGCTTGCACGGTGGGCCCGAGCCCGGCCAGGTGCACGGTGCCCACGGTCGTCCAGCGGACGCCGTCGGCGGATTCCGAACCGGTGATCGTCGTGCCGGACCGGTCCAGCCGCAGCCAGCGGGGCGAGGCGGCGGAGACCGCGCCGAGGGCACCGGCTGTGTCGTTGACGTAGTTGTCCTGCATCCGCACGCCGTGGCTGCCGGTGACCATGATCGCGGCATAGGGCGATCCGGGGCGGGTGCCGTCCTTGACGAGGAGACCGGCTTTCGACCACGGCACGGTGCCGAATCGGAGGTCGGGTGCGATGCGGACGTCGAGCGCGGAAACAGCGACTGTGATGCTGCCGTCGCCGGTCAACGGCTGGTGCACGAAGAAGAAGCTGTCGGTGACCGGCTCACCACCCGGACCGATCGGAACCGGCGGTGCGCCCTGCTGATCGCTGCTGACCCCAGCAAGCAGCGCGACCAGCACCACCATCAGCGCCGCGACCACCAGACCGACGGTCCAGGCCCGGACGGTCCGGAACTTGGTCCACTCCGCACGCAGCACCAGGAGAAAGGGCGTCACCGTGGCACCTCGACGGGTGTCGTGGCGTGGAACTCGACCGCGTCGCGGGTGAGGTCCAGGTAGGCCTCTTCCAGCGTGGCGCGATGTGCTGACACCTCGGAGAACGGGACTCCGGATTCGTTGAGCAGCGTCACGACGCGGTCCGGGGTCACCCCGGAGACGATCAAGGTGTCTGGGCCGGTGGCCGTCATGGTGGCGCCGGCCTGCGCGAGCACGCTCGTCGCCGCCGGCCGGGTCGTGGTTCGCAAGGCCACGCGGTTCTTCGACGCGGCCGCGATCAGCTCGGCCACACCGGTGTCGGCGATGGCCCGGCCGCGCCCGGCGACGACCAGGTGATCGGCGGTGTCCTGCACCTCGCTCATCAGGTGGCTGGACACCAGGACGGCGCGGCCCTCGGAGGCCAGGGACCGCAGGAACCCGCGCATCCAGACGATGCCGTCCGGGTCCATGCCGTTGAACGGCTCGTCGAGCAGGACGATCGGCGGGTCGCCCAGCAGCGCCGCGGCGACGCCGAGCCGCTGCCGCATGCCCAGCGAGTAGCCGCCCGCCTTGCGCCGCGCCGCCGACGTCAGGCCGACCTGCTCGAGCACCTCGTCCACCCGCCGCACGCCGAGGCCCTGGGAATGCGCCAGCCACAGCAGATGGTTGCGAGCACTCCGGGCGGGGTGCGGCGCCGCCGCGTCCAGCAGGGAACCGACGTGCCGAAGGGGATGCCGGAGGCTGCAATAGGGCTGTCCCTCGATCAGGGCAGTGCCTTCCTCGACTGCGGCGAGGCCGAGGATCACGCGCATCGTGGTGGACTTCCCGGCGCCGTTCGGGCCGACGAAGCCGGTCACCAGGCCGGGACGGACGGCGAAGGACATGCCGTCGAGAGCTCGGGTCGCCCCGTACCGCTTCCGCAGCCCGGCGACGACGATCCCGGAGCCGGCGGTGCTCAATGGACTCATGCCGGACGTTGTACGCAGCAATCGGTCGCAGCTCGGTCGCCGCCGCTGCGACCTGGCTGGAACCTTGCGTCTGGCATCGTTGGGCCTATGAGGGTCCTGGTGGTCGAGGATTTCGAAGTACTGGCCCGCTCCATCGGGACCGGGCTGCGCCGCGAAGGCATGGCCGTCGACGTCACCCTGGACGGAACCGACGCGATCGACCGCCTGGCCGTCACCCGCTACGACGTGGTGATCCTCGACCGGGACCTGCCCGGTGTCCACGGAGACGAGGTCTGCCGCCGGCTGGCCGGCAACCGGAGTGAGACCCGCGTGCTGATGCTCACCGCGGCAGACACGGTCGAGGACCGCGTCGCCGGCCTCGGGCTCGGCGCCGACGACTACCTGCCCAAGCCGTTCGCCTTCGCCGAGCTCGTCGCCCGCGTCCGCGCCCTGGCTCGCCGCGCCGCCCCGCCGCTGCCGCCCACGTTGGTGTGCGGGGACATCAGCCTCGACCCGGCCCGCCGGAACGTGTTCCGCGCCGGCCGCCGCCTGGAGCTCAGCCCCAAGGAGTTCGCCCTCCTCGAATGCCTGCTGGCCACGCCCGGCCTGGTCCTCTCCGCCGAAGAGCTCCTCGAACGAGTCTGGGACGAGGCCGCCGACCCCTTCAGCTCCGCCGTCAAGCACACCGTGCACCGGCTGCGCGCCAAACTC
>JARAWT010000061.1:0-62424 GCA_033793495.1 Streptomyces sp. MN03-5084-2B
CCACAACTGCCCTGGTCACCACACCGACAGGCCGGTCAGTGTCCGCGATGTCCTGAGACATCAACTGTCGGCGATGTCCTGAGACTCAGCAGCGGGTTCCCACCCGCTTTACCACTCACGACCGGCCGCGGGAGCGGACTGTCCGTTGTGGAGGGTCAGCGAGCCGGCAGCAGGGGGAGGAGTTCCTGGTGGTGGCCGGCGCGGCGCAGCACGGGTGAGCCCGGCCGGTCCGGTTCCCGCGCCCCGGCCCGCAGCGCGGCCAGGAAGCGCACGACCGCGCGCGGCGGCGGCAGGATGTCCGCGCCGCCGAGGTAGGACAGCACGATCATCTCCTCCCCGCACGCCGCCTCGACGGCGACCGCCCAGCCGTGCACCTCGTCCCAGAGCAGCGCCACGTCGCGCTCGGGGAACCGGCGCAGCCGCCAGTCCACCGCCAGGTACGCCGACACCGGGACGTCGACGTCCACGGTGCAGGACTCGAGGCCGAGGCCGAGCGCGCGCGCCACTTCGCCGAGATACGCGCGCAGCCCGCGCTGGAACCAGAATTCGAGATCGGTGTCGATCAGGCCGGACACCCGTTTCCTTTCGCCACGTTCGACAAGACCGGCAACCGCCGCCACATCATTGTCTTTCGCCACCGCGACGGCTGCCGCGGTTCGTGCGTAGACCGTACCGACTTCGCGGACTTCGGCCCACCGCCGGACATCCGCATTCGCGGGCCGTGCAGGGACACGGCCGTCTGCACGTGCACAAATCCACTATGGACGATCAAATCCGCAGGTGAAGACGTTTTCCGTAATGTGCGAAAACCTCCCGGCGAAATGGGGTACGCCGAAGTTCAGCCGATCGCAGGAATCGGTACCCGGGTGCGGTCCAGAACCGCGAACAGATCTCCGAGGTCCTCGACGCGCGCCAGGACTTCGCCCGCGGTGAACCTCAGGTGCGTGGCGTGCCGGCAGGCGCGGACCTCGTCCCAGGTGACCGGCGTCGACACCGTCGGCTCGTCGCGCCCGCGCAGCGAGTACGGCGCCACGGTGGTCTTGAAGGGGTTGTTCTGGCTCCAGTCGATGAAGACCTTGCCCGGGCGCAGGTTCTTCGTCATCCGCGCCACGACCAGGTCCGGCGTCTCCGCCGCGAGCCGCTCGGCCAGCGCCTTGGCGTACTGCGACGGCTCGCCGCCGTCCGTCGTCACGACGCCGGCGTACAGCTGCATGCCCTTGGAGCCGCTGGTCTTCGCCACCGGGGTGAGCCCGTCCTCGACGAGGACGTCGTGGAGCCGCTCGGCGACCCGGCTGCAGTCGACCACCGACGCGCCGGGCCCGGGATCGAGGTCGAACACCAGCCGGTCCGGGGTGCTGCGCTCGTCGCCCGGCTCGACCGTCCACTGGTGGACGTGCAGTTCGAGGGCCGCGAGGTTGGCCGCCCAGACGAGCTCGGGCAGGTCGTTGATCAGCGGGTACGCGACGATCTCGGGGTCCTTGCCGCGACCGCCGACGGTCAGGCGGGCGGTCCGGACCCAGTCCGGGGCGTGCCGGGAGACGTCCTTTTCGAAGAACGAGCCGCCGGTGACGCCGTCGGGGAACCGCACGAACGTCATCGCCCGGTCGCGCACGTGCGGCAGCAGCACCGGCGCGATCCGCGTGTAGTAGTCGAGCACCTCGCCCTTGGTGAACCCGTGCCGGGGGTAGAGCACCTTCTCGAGGTTCGAGAGCGTCAGCTGCCGCTCGCCGACCCGCACCGTGATCCTGCTCCCCGCCACGGCCCCACGCTACCGCGGCAGGACGTGCCCGGAGACCACTCGCGCGACGAACCGCTCCGCGACCTCGCGCAGCTTGACGTTCTCCCGCTGCGACTGCTCCACCAGGAGGGCGAAGGCGTCGTCGGCGTCGACCTGCCGGATCGCCATCAGCATGCCCTTCGCCTGGTCGATGACCGCACGGGAGGTGAGCGCGGTCCGGAGGTGGTCGGCCGTGTCCCGGGCCCGCAGGTACCGGTGGTACACGCGGAGGATCGCCTCCACCGCGGCGGTGTAGAGCTCCAGCAGCTGCGCTTCGACCTCTTCGAAGCCGTCGTCCTGCCGCCCGTAGCAGTTGACCGCGCCGGAGAACTGCTCGTCGGCCACCAGCGGGGCGGCGAGGAAGCTCCCGAAGCCCGCGGCCCGGGCCCCTTCGGCGAACCGCGGCCAGCGCCCGGTCGCCTCGGCCACCGTGGTGCGGACGATCTTGCCGCCGCGCATCGCCTCGAGGCAGGGGCCGTCGCCGATCCGGTACTGCTCGGCGTCCAGCTCGCCCACCACGGCACCGGTGGCGCTCGCCGTGTGCGGCGCCTCCCCGGTCACCAGCGTGACCGAGGCCTCGTCGACGCCCGGGACGGCGTGGCGGACCTGCAGGCACACGTGCCGCAGCAGGATCCGGAAATCGTCCTCCTCCCGCAGCACTGCGGCGAGAGCTTCCAGTGCGCCGGTGACCTCGTCGAACAGGGGCGAAGCCGGGGCGAGAGGGTCCGGCCGTTCCATGTCTGCTCCTCCCGGTCGGGCACGAAGTGCCCTCGGGTACCCACTCCCCCACCGATCCATGTCCGGCGGCGGCCGCCGGTCACCGCGCGCCGGCCTCCC
This sequence comes from Streptomyces sp. MN03-5084-2B, assembly GCA_033793495.1. Taxonomy (GTDB): domain Bacteria; phylum Actinomycetota; class Actinomycetes; order Mycobacteriales; family Pseudonocardiaceae; genus Amycolatopsis. The sequence goes on from JARAWT010000061.1 coordinate 2,615, forward strand.
CGTCGCCGAGCAGCGCCCGCTGCAGCGGCTCGCGCCAGACGGCCCGCTCGCGGTCGAAGGCGCCGAAGTCGGTGCCGAACTCCCAGTACGCCCAGCTCATGCCGAGCCGCTCGGCCTCGGTCCGGACGAAGGCGGTCCACCGCGCGCGGGAGGCCATGTCCGCCGCGGAGAAGGCCCCGAACTCCCCGATGAACAGGGGAAGCCGCCGTTCCCGCCCCCAGGCCGCGACCCCGGCGAGGTCGGCGCGGACGGCGTCCTCGTCGGCGGTGCCGCCCCAGGTCCGGCCGAGCCATCGCCCGGCCCCGGCCACCCAGCCGGCGCCCTGGTGGGTGAACTCGAACGGCGCGTAGTAGTGGATCGTGGCGATCAGGTTGCCGTCGTGGGGCACGGCGAGCGCGGAGAGCGCGCCGGGACCGTTCAGCTCGGCCGGCCCGATGATCACGGTGCGCCCGGGGCGGCCGCGCGCACGACGGCGAGGGCCTGCGCCAGCACGGCGTTCCACCGAGCCGGCGTGAGGTGACCGCGGGGTTCGTTGAGCAGTTCGAAGCAGAGCCCGCCGGGCCGGCCGGCGTACCGGGCCGCGATCTGCCGCCAGAGCGCGAGGAAGCGGGGCAGCTGCTCGTCCGGGGCGGCACAGAGCTCGTGGTAGTGGTGGACGTTCACCACCACCTGCAGCCCGCGGTCGAGCGCCGCGGCCACGCCCGCGTCGACGCGCCGGAAGAACGCCGGATCGATCGCGTACGGCGGCGCGTCCCCGGCGTGCGCCGAAAACCGGACCGGTAGCCGGACGGTGGCGAAGCCGGCCGCGGCCACCTCGTCGAAGTACCGCCCGTCGAGCGGCAGCTCCGGACCGTCGCCGAGCGCGTCGAGCGCGTTGCCGAAGTTGATTCCCCGCCCCAGCCACCGGTTCACCGTGCCAACCTACCGGGACGGCCCCGCGGAGGGCGTTTACCGGCGACGCCGGATTGGTAATCACCGGCCATGTCGTCGGAACAGGCATCGCCGGGCGAGCTGCCGCTGGACGGTGAGCTGGCCGCGGTCGCCGCCCGGATGTCCGGGCTGCTGCTGTCGCGGGACAGCGTGGACTCGGTGCTGGAGCTGATCGTGTCGCTGGCGAACACCACGATCACCGCGGCGGCGGGCGTCGGGGTCACCCTCGTCGACGCCGACGGCGGCTTCGTCACCACGAGCGCGTCGGCGCCCTTGGTGCGCGAGGCCGACACCCTGCAGTACGAGCTCGGCGAAGGCCCCTGCCTCGCCGCGCTGGCCGGATGCTCGCCGCAGCGGATCGACGACGTCGCCACCGAACGGCGCTGGCGGCGGTGGTGCGCCGCGGTCGCCGGCTCGGGGCTGCGATCGGTCGTCACGGCCCCGATGGCCACCGAAGACGGCTGCCACGGCGCCATCAAGATCTACGCGACGGCGCCCGGCGCGTTCGGGCCCGTCGACGAGCGGGCGCTGGTGTCCTTCGCCGACCGGGCCGCGGTGCTCGTCGCCAACGCCCGCGCCCACGAGCGGGCCGGCCGGTTCAGCGAGCGGTTCAAGGACACCCTGCGCGACCGGGACCTGATCGCCATGGCGAAGGGCTTCCTCATGGGCCGGGACGGTCTCGGCGAGGACGCCGCGTTCGACCGCCTGCTCGCGCTGGCCCGCGCCGGCGGCACCAGCCCGGCCGACGCCGCCGCCGGCCTGCTCGCCCCCGCGGCGCGGGAAGGGTGAGCGCATGCGTTTCCTGCCCGAGGAGGAACAGCGGCGGCTGGTCGCCGTCTGCTTCGCCCGGAGCGATCTGACGCTGGAACAGCTGTGGATGCGGTACTTCGCGCTCGGCGGCAGCCTGAGCCCGCTGGAACTGGACGCCTACCTCAACGGGCTGGTCACGCTGCCCCGCGTCGACCGCGACATGGTCGCCCACGCAGTCAACGAGCGGCTCGACGAGGTGACCGGGCCGGCGCGGGCGCCCTACAGCCACACCGTCCAGGACGCGAAACCGTTGCACGGACCGCTGAAGGCGCTCGTCGACCTGCTCGAAGGCGCCCACTGCGCGCCACCCGAGCGGCTCCCGGCCGTCGTCGCCGAGGCGGGCCGCGCGCTCGACCTGACGATCGGTGTCTACCTGGCCGACTACGACCAGGCCACGCTGGTGCCGCTGCGGCCGGGCGCCGCGGAGCTCGACATCGAGACCACCGTCGGCGGCGACGTGTTCCGCCGCGCCGGGACGGCGGTGACCCGCGACGGGACACTGTGGACGGTGCTGCTGGACGGCGTCGAACGCCTGGGCGTCCTGGAGATCGTCCCGGCCGGGGACGCCGGTCCGGACGACCCGGCGCTGCGGGAGCAGTGCCGGTGGCTGGCCGCGCTGCTCGGGCACCTGGTCACCATCACGACCCAGTACGGCGACGGCCTGGACCGCCGTCGCCGTCGCCGCCACCGTGGTTCCCCGGCCGAGCTGCTGTGGCAGAGCCTGCCGCCGATGACCGCGGCCACCGAGAGCGTCGTGGTGGGCGTGAGCGTCCAGCCCGCGTACGACCTGTGCGGCACCGTGTTCGACTACGCGCTCTCGGAAGACCGGGCGCTGCTGGCGATGTTCGACGCCGGCGCGCGCACCCGCAGCGCGAACACGGCGGTCGTGAGCGCGCTCGCCGCCTACCGCGCCGCCCGCCACGGCGGCGCTTGCCTGGCCGACCAGTTCGCGGCCGTCGCGGCCGAGCTCGCCGACCAGCCACCCGTCGGCGGCGTGCTCGCCGAGCTGGACCTGAGCGCGGGTGTCCTGCGGCTGCTGGGCGCCGGGCAGCCCGCGGCGCTGGTCGTCCGCCGCGGCGAGACACTGCCGATCGCCGGGCCCACCGCCCCGCGGTTCACCTCGGCGGGCGGGCCCCCGGCGGTCACGGAGTTCCGGCTCGAACCGGGCGACCTGCTCGCGCTGTGCTCCCGGGGCGCCGCCGGCACCGCGGACCGCGCCGGCGAGCCGTTCGGCCGGGCCCGGATCACCGCCCACCTCGGCCGGGACACCGGCGAACTGCCCCCGGAGATCGCCCGCCGGCTCACCCGCGCGGTCCTGCAGCACGGCGGCGGCGAGTTCCGGCAGGACGCCGGCGTGCTGCTCGCCCGCTGGATCCCACGCTGAAGGTGACCGGCCCGGAAGCGGTCGAGCGTCTCAGCAGGCGGTGTCGTGCACCCCGGCCGCCAGCAGCTCCCGCAGCGCGTCCGACAACGACGCGAACATCGGCACCACCGCCGCCAGGCCGGTGATCCGGAACAGCCGCGCCAGGGTCCGGCTGTTCGCCACCACCCCGAACCGCCGTCCCGCGGCGCCGGCCCGCTCGGCGGCCGCCGCCAGTGCGCGGGCGCCCGCCAGGCCGACGAACGCCACCTGCGTGAGGTCGACCACGGTCGTCCCCGGTGGGGCCGAGCCCAGCTCGCGCTCGAGGATCGGCAGGGTCAGCGCGTCGATTTCGCCGGCGAGGGTGAGCACCAGGAAACCGGGGCGGTACTCCGTCCGGCGCGCGACCAGCGGCGCGGACCGGGTGGGAACCGGAAAGGCAGGGGACACGGGTTCGGTTGGCCTTCCGCGCCGGAGGGGGCCGGCGACACGGGTGACATGATCGAGGACGGGGTCTTGATACCCAAACGCCCGATCCGGAAACGCTCTCTTTCAGGGCGAGACGCTCGTGAACGCCGACCAGAGCCGTTCCGCGGCGTGGTGGGCCGGGGCGCCCGGCCGGATCTCGCGGACGCCTTCCGCCGGGACCGCCGTCCGGCCGCCCAGGTACTCGACGAGGGCGACGGCCAGCTCCCGGACCTTGACGTTGAACTCCTGGCTGGCGCGGCGCAGCGTCTGCCAGGCCTCTTCCGGCGGGCACCGCCGGACCGCCATGATCGCGCCCTTCGCCTGCTCGATGGCGGCGCGGGAGGCCAGCAGGTCCAGCATCTGGTCGGGGTCGCCCGCGGTGGCGGTCTCGGCGACGACCAGGGTCATCTCGGTGAGTTTCGCGTACCGCCGCAGCACGGCGAGGGTTTCGTCGTCCGGGGCCCGGTCGAGGGTGACCGACAGCACGAACGCGCCGTCCTCGTCCCAGAACCCGGGCAGCGCGACCGCGCCGCGGATCGCCTCGACCGCGGGGCCGCCGTCGAACACGGTCTCGCGGAGCAGGTGCGGCCAGCGCTCGTCACCGAAGAGCCGGTCCGTGATGACCGGCTCGCCGGTCGCGTCCGCGACGGGGACCGGGCCGCCGTGCGCCAGCTGGGCCGGGAGCAGCCGGTCGGCGACACCCGCGGTGGCCAGCACCCGCAGCGGCCGGTCGCCGCGGCTGACGGTCAGGCCCGCGCCGAGCCACCCGGGCAGCTCGCCGGAGATGCGCTCCAGCAGCGCCTGCAGCAGTTCGGCCAGCGGTCTCCAGCGATCCGCCGCGTTCATCAGTGTTTCGGTCACCGTTCCTCCACCGGTCTTGGTCACCTTGATTTACCGCAAACCGCGGCACTCCGCCCGCGGCGGCGCACCGGTTTGTGGGCCCGGCCACGCGGACGGGCCGGGCGGCAGGGCCGTCCGGGGCAACCCGATCACCCGCTTGGGCTCAACAGCGGTCGAGGAGCTCCTGCTCCCGCACCACCGGCAGCGACAGCGTCCGGTAGCCGACGTCGTCGAAGAGGACGGTGAGCTTGTCCTCCTCGACGGTCATCACGACGCCGCGGCCCCATTCGGCGTGCCGGACGACGTGCTCCGCGCGGAACTCCCCCGCCGGCGCCGGGTCGTCGGCGGCGGCGCCTGCTTCGCAGGTGTCGCAGTACCCGCACGGCTCGGCGAGTTCCTCGCCGAAGTACCCGAGCAGGTACCGGCGGCGGCAGCCGGTCGTTTCCGCGTAGGCGCGCACCATCTCCACCCGCGAGCGGACGAGCTCGGCCGCCCGCGCCGCCGCTTCGAGGGCACGGCCGACGACGGCGCCGGTGTCCGCGTCGACGGCGGTGAGCGCGCACCGGCCGTCCGGCCCGGTCAGCACGTCACCGCCGCGTTCCAGCAGGCCGAGGGCCCGGGTTCGCCGCGCGGACGGGCCCGGGACGGCCTCGGCGAGCCGCCGGCGGCCCAGCGGCCCCGGCCGCAGCGCTTCGACGACGGCGCGGAGCTCGGCCTCCGGCGGCGCGGACCGGGTCAGGAACCGTTGCCGCGCCAGGTCTTCCGGCCGGTAGCAGAGCAGTACCTCCGCCGGGTCGCCGTCCCGGCCCGCGCGGCCGATCTGCTGGTAGTACGTGTCGACCGAATCCGGCACGGACGCGTGCACCACGAACCGCACGTGGGGCTGGTCGATGCCCATGCCGAACGCCGAGGTCGCGACCACGACGTCGGTCTCCCCCGCCGCGAACCGCTCGTGCACCGCGTCGCGGTCGGCTGCCTTCATCCCGCCGTGGTAGGCGAAGGCGCGGACGCCGCGGGCGGAGAGGACCTCGGCGTGGTCCTCGGCCTCCCGGCGGCTCGCGGTGTAGAGCAGCCCGCTGCCGGACATCGCCGCCACCCGGTCTGCCACGGCGGCGCGCTTGGCGGCCTCGCCGGTGAACCGCGTGACCGCCAGGTGCAGGTTCGGCCGGTCGAAGCTCGCGATCACCCGCACCGGGTCGCGCAGGCCCAGTGCGGCGACGATGTCGTCGCGGACCGGCGCGGCCGCGGTGGCGGTCAGCGCGATCACCGGCGGGCGCCCGAGCCGCTCGACCACCGGGGCCAGGCGCAGGTAGTCGGGCCGGAAGTCGTGCCCCCACGCCGAAACGCAGTGGGCCTCGTCGACGACGAACAGCGACACGCCCGCCCCGGCCAGCCCGGCGACGACCTCGTCCTTCGCGAGCTGCTCCGGCGACAGGAAGACGTACTCCGCCGTGCCGCCCCGGATCGCCGCCCACACGCGGTCCCGCTCGGCCGCCGACTGCCGCGAGTCGAGGGCCACGGCGTCCGGCACGGCCGCGGCGCCCAGTCCCTCGATCTGGTCGCGCGCAGCGCCAGCAACGGCGAAACGATCACCGTGGGACCGGGCAGCACCAGTGCGGGCACCTGGTAGATCGCCGATTTGCCGGCCCCGGTGGGCAGCACCGCCAGCACGTCCCGCCCGTCGCTCGCCGCGCTCATCGCCTCGGCCTGCTCGGCGGACAGCTCGGCCCAGCCGAAGCGGTCCGCGGCCAGCCGGCGCAGCTCGGCCACCTTCCCGTCGTCGCTCATGGCGGCAGGGCTACCCCGGACGGCGGCCGGCAACCCCCGACCCGAACGAGCGGTTTACCCGGCGGCGCGTCCGGGGTAGCCGACCGGTGAGCCGAGGAGGCACGATGACCCACCGGTGGTCCCGATGATGTTCAGCGAAGTCGTCGTCGCCGGGCAGATCGCCCGCGACCTGGTGATCGAGGTGCCGGACGCGCCCGAAGCGGACTCTTCGGCGCCCGTGAAGCACCGGCAGGAGCTGCTCGGCGGGAAGGGCGCGAACCAGGCCGTGGCGCTGGGCCAGCTCGGGGTGTCGGTGTCGCTGGTCGGCGTCGTCGGCCGGGACCGCACCGGGGACGCGCTGCTCGCCCAGGCCCGGGCGGACCGGATCGGCACCTCCCACGTGGTCCGCCGGGCGGGCACCGAGACGGCGCTGCTCGTCGACGTCGTCGAGGACCACGGCCGGCGCCGCTACCTCGAGCACGTCCCCGAGGGGACGCTGCTCACCGAGAACGACGTCTTCGCCGCGTCCGCCCCGATATCGGCCGCCGCGTCCCTCATCGTGCAGCTGCAGCAGCCGGCGCCGGTGGCCCTGCTGGCGGCGCGGCTGGCGCACACGGCGGGCACCCGGGTCGTGCTCGACGGCGCACCGCAGGACGCCGCGCTGACGCCCGATCTGCTCGCGCTCGCCGACGTCGTGCGCGCGGACGGCCACGAAGCCGAGCTCCTCACCGGGCAGCCGGTGGACGACGTCGCCGCGGCCGCGCGCGCCGCCGCGGACCTCCGGCGGCGGGGCCCGTCCCTGGTCGTGCTGGAGGTGTCCGGACAGGGCAACCTGTTCGCCGGGCCGGAGGGCACCTGGTTCGTGCCGGACGTCGAGACCGACGTCGTCGACCCCACCGGCGCCGGGGACGCGCTGGTCGCCACCCTGACCGCGGCGCTGACCCGCCGCCGTCCGCTCGAGACGGCGGCGAGCCTGGCCGTCGCGGCCGCCGCGGCGACGACCGGCCACGCGGGCGGGCGCCCGCACCTGTCCCGCGCGGAGCTCGACCGGCTGCAGCCGCGGGAACTGGAAACCGTCCAGGCGTGACGCCCTACAGGCCCGGCAGCTTCTGATCGAGCCCGAAGAGCACCGAGAACGGGTCGCCCCGCTCGGCCAGGCGGGCCGGGACGTCCCGGATCGTCCACCGGTCCGGCGCGAGCTCCGGGTCGTCCAGCTCGTCCCACTCCAGCGGGACCGAGACGGGCGCGCCGGGCCGCGGACGGACGCTGTAGGGCGCGACCAGGGTCTTGTTCAGCACGTTCTGCGTGTAGTCGAGCCGGGCCCGGCCGCGGCGCTTGTCCTTCGTCCACGCCCAGCTGACCAGGTCGGGCAGCACGCGCCCGATCGTCCGGGACACCGTCTCCGCCCAGGCGCGGGTCTGCTCGAAGGTGCAGTGCGGCGTGATCGGGACCCACACCTGGATGCCGCGCTGCCCGGTCACCTTGGGCCGGCCGGTGAGGCCGAGGTGCTCGAGCGCGGTGCGGTGCAGCCGCGCCAGGTCCAGGACCTCCTCGAAGGTCGTCTCCGGACCCGGGTCGATGTCGAACAGCACCCACGTCGGATGGTCGACGTCGGCGGCGCGGGAGGTCCAGGCGTGCAGTTCCAGCGCGCCGTAGTTGGCCAGCCAGGCCAGCGTCGCGACGCTGTCGGCGACGACGTACCGCCGGCTCTCCCCCGGGTCGGCGCGTTCGTTGCGCCAGGTCGTCAGCCAGTCCGGTGCGTGCCGCGGGACCTCTTTCTGCCAGAAGCCCGGTTCGGTGACGCCCTTGGGGGAACCGGTGGGTGTTGAGCGGCCGGCCGGCCAGGTACGGGAGCATCACCGGGCCGACGGTGGCGTAGTACCGGATGAGGTCCCGCTTCGTCACGGGCTTCCCCCCGTCGGCCGCCGGGAAGAGCACCTTGTCCAGGTTGGTCAGGGCCAGCTCGCGGCCCGCCACCGACCAGCGGCCCTTGGCGCCCAGTGCGTCGAGGGCGGCCAGTTCGTCCTCCGTCGGGGCTTGCCGGCCGCCGACGGACTCCTCGGCTTCGGCGGCGGGGCGGTCGCCGTGCCACAGGGCGTCGGGAGCGGCCGCGACCTCGTCGTTGGTGCGGCCGCTCTTCACCGAGCGCGGGTGGTCTTCGGCGTCCCAGCCGGGCTGCGCGTGCTCGTCCTGCTTGTGCAGCAGGAACCACTGGTCCTTCTCGCCGCGGCCGGTCCGGACGAGGACGAACCGCCCGGCCAGCTTCTCGCCCTCGAGGTCGAAGTGCAGCGTTCCGGCCTCGATCGCGCGGGCCGGGTCGGCTTCGACCGGCCGCCAGACGCCGCGGTCCCACACGATGACGTCCCCGCCGCCGTATTCGCCGCGCGGGATGACGCCCTCGAACCCGGCGTACTCGATCGGGTGATCTTCGACGTGCACGGCCAGCCGGCGGGCCTTCGGGTCCAGCGTGGGTCCCTTCGGCACCGCCCAGCTGACCAGCACGCCGTCGAGCTCCAGGCGGAAGTCGTAGTGCAGCCGGCGCGCCCGGTGCCGCTGCACGACGAACCGGTGACCGTCCGGAGCGGTGGCCCCGCCGGCCGGCTCCGCGGTACGGGCGAAGTCGCGCATCTCCTGGTAACGCCGCAGTTTGCGGGCCGGGTCCGCTGCCATGGTCCGGGAGTACCCACTCAGTCCGGCGCCGACCAGGGCGGGTTCTTCTTCGCCAGCTCCTCGTACTCGGCGACCTCCTGCGGCGTCGGGTCGAGGCCGGCCTCCTCGGCGAACTCCTCCGGATCGGTGGCGTCTTCTTCCGGCTCGGTCATGCTCAGCCTCCCAGCGCGCCGCGGATGAGGTCGCGAGCCCGGTCCATGATCGCGGCGGGCGGGCCCAGGAGCAGGTTCGCCTTGGCGCTCTCCACGCCGGGGTGGGGCCGGGTCGGGCCGACCGCTTCGGCCACCTTCGCGGTCGCGGCCATCGCGCGCAGCCGCTCCGCCGGGCGGTGGGCCCGCAGCAGCGGGAACTCGTCGCGCTCCTCGTGCTCGGCGTGCGCGAGAACGTCCTCGCGCAGCTGGACGAGCAGGGTGTCGAAGCCGTCGGCGTCCGGACCCATCTTCTGCAGGGTGGTCAGCAGCTCCTTGGCCCGGTGCTCCTCGCCCAGCCGGGCCTCGACGACGGGCTTCGCCGCCGGCTCGAGGTCGCGGATTTCGGGGTGCACGACCAGTTCCTCCGCCGTCTCGTGCACGGCCAGCAGCCGCACGAGGTCGTGGAACAGGTCCCGCCGCCGGTCGCCCTCCGCGGTTTCCAGCGCGGTGAACAGCTCGCGGATCTCCCGGTGCTGGCGCTGCAGGAACTCGATGACGTCCTCGTCGTGCTCCGTCATGAACGGCCTCCTCCTGGCTCGATGCTCGGTCGGAAGCGGCGTTCCCCGTCCCGGACGGGTTACTCGTCGCGGCGGGCGACTGTGAGCCAGAGCGCGCCGGCCGCGGCCACGGCGAGCCCGGCCGCGGTCCACCAGGACCACCAGCCGAAGAAGGCGACGACGAGCCCGACGGCGAGCAGCACGCTCCCGCCGACGGAGGCGGTGTCGGAGTTCCCGGCCCGGGCGGTGAAGGCCATCAGCCCACCCGCCCGTCGACGGCGGCCACGACGAGCGCGGCGCACCGCGCCACGGTCACGCCTCTTTCCTTGGCCATGGCGACCAGGGCGGCGTGCGCGGCCGGACGGCTGAGCCCCTGCGCGGCAAGGACTTCCAGCGCCAGGCCGACGACATCGTGGGCGGGCGGGGTGGCGGTGCGCACGGGCATCGGAAACCTCCGGGGCGATTCGGGGGTGAAACGAACGCGACCGGATACCCCGCCGCGCCGGTTTCACACCTCTTCACCGAACCGGGTGAAGGGGTGGGTGTTCAACTCCCGGCGAGCCTTTCCGGAGCGGCCCGGCTGGCCGGGGTCGCGCCGGACGTGGCGAGCGCTCCCGCGGCGACCGGCGCTCCGGCGGCGCTCGGGGCGGCCGGTTCGCGGCGGGCCACACCGCGGCCCGCCCGCCCGTCACTCCACCGCGAGCCACACCGCGGTGTCCGGCGGCACCCGGCCGCCGTCGAGCGGCCCGCTCGCCAGCACCACCCGCGCGTCCCCGGGCAGCTCGCACGGCTCCCGCGCCAGGTTCACCACGCACCCGAACCCCGGCTCGCGCCGGAACCACACCACCCCCTCCGGCGCCGGCGCCCACGTCAGCGTCCCGTCCCCCAGTGCCGGGTGTTCCCGCCTGGAGGCCAGCGCCGCGCGGTACAGGCCGAGCATCGAGCCCGGGTCGTCCGCCTGGGCCTCGGCCGTCAGCGTCCGCCACCCGGCCGGCTGCGGCAGCCACGCCGGCACGCCGTCGCCGGTGAAGCCGAACGGGGGTTCCGTTCCCGACCACGGCAGCGGTACCCGGCAGCCGTCGCGGCCGCGGCGGGTCCGGCCCGAGCGCTCCCACGTCGGGTCGGCCAGCAGCTCCTCCGGCAGGTCCTCGACCTCCGCCAAGCCCAGTTCCTCGCCCTGGTACAGGTACGCGCCCCCGGGCAGCGCCAGCATCAGCAGCAGCGCCGCCCGGGCCCGCCGCGTCCCGAGCCGCCCGCCGCCGAAGCGGGTGACGTGGCGGACGACGTCGTGGTTCGACAGCACCCAGGTCGCCGGGGCGCCGACCGCGTGGAGCGCCGCCAGCGTCCGGTCGATCACCTCGCGCAGCGCCACCGGATCCCAGGCGCAGCGCAGGAAGTCGAAGTTGAACGCGGTGTGCAGCTCGTCCGGCCGGACGTACCGCGCGAGCCGGTCCGGGCGGTCGACCCACGCCTCGGCGACGAACACGCGGTCCGGCCCGAACCCGGCCGCGACCCGCCGCCACGACCGGTAGATCTCGTGCACGCCGTCGCGGTCCCAGTGCGGGTGCCTGCTGCGGTCGGGCGCCCGCACGATCCCCTCGTCGTCCACGCCCAGGTCCGGGAACGCCGGGTCTTTCAGCAGGCCGTGGGCGACGTCGATGCGGACGCCGTCGACCCCGCGGGCGAACCAGAACCGCAGCAGGTCCTCGAAGTCGGTGCGCACCTCCGGGTGCGTCCAGTCGAGGTCCGGCTGCTCCGGGGCGAACAGGTGCAGGTACCACTCGCCGTCCGGGACGCGGGTCCAGGCCGGGCCGCCGAAGACGCTGCGCCAGTCGTTCGGCGGCCGGTCGCCGCGGCCGGGCCGGAAGTGGTAGCGCGCGCGTTCGGGCGAGCCGGGGCCGGCGGCCAGCGCGGCGCGGAACCACCGGTGCCGGTCCGAGGTGTGGTTCGGGACGACGTCGATCACGACCCGCAGCCCGAGCCGGTGCGCCTCGGTGATCAGCGCGACGGCGTCGGCGTCGCTGCCGAACAGCGGGTCGACCGACCGGTGGTCCTCGACGTCGTAGCCGCCGTCGACCATCGGCGAGCGGTACCACGGCGTCGTCCAGACGGCGTCGACCCCGAGGTCGGCCAGATACCCCAGGCGGGACCGGAGACCGGCGAGATCCCCGGTTCCGTCGCCGTCGGAGTCGGCGAAGCTGCGGACGTAGACCTCGTAGACCACGGCATCGCGCCACCAGTCGTCCATGCCCCGAGTATCTACGCTGGGGACGTGACCGACGTGTGGGAATGGGACCCGTCCCTCTATTCGGGCAGTGCCCGGTACTACCCGCGCGGCCGGGCGGCGTATCCCGCGGAGCTCGCGGCCGCCTTCGCCGCCGAACTCGGGCTCGACGGAACCGGACGGCTGCTCGACGTCGGCTGCGGGCCGGGCTCTCTGACGCTGCTGCTGGCCGGGCTGGTCGAGGAGGCGGTCGGGCTCGACGCCGACGCCGACATGCTCACCGAAGCGAGCCGGCTCGCGGGGGACGCCGGGAACTGCCGGTGGGTGCACCGGCGCGCGGAGGAACTTCCCGCGGGGCTGGGCCGGTTCCGGCTGGTCACCTTCGCCCAGTCGTTCCACTGGTTCGACCGGCCCCGCGTCGCCGCCGCGGTGCGCGGAATGCTGACACCGGACGGGGTCTGCGCCCACGTCGGCGCGTCGACGTACGAGGAAGTGGACCCGGCGATCACGGAGCTGGTGCGCGCCTACCTCGGCCCGGTGCGGCGCGCGGGCCAGGGCTCGCTGCCGGACGGCACGGCCGGCGGCGAAGCCGAGATCTTCCGCGCGGCGGGTTTCCGCGGCCCGCGGCGGTTCGACGTGCCGGGCCGGGTCGTCACCCGCACCGCCGACGAGGTCGTCGCCGGGGTGTTTTCGCTGTCGAGCTCGGCGCCGCACCTGTTCGGCGCACGGCGTGCGGAGTTCGAGGCCGAGCTGCGGCGGCTGCTGGCCCCGGCGGGGACGTTCACCGTGCGGTTGCGGGAGATCTCGGTCCGGCTCTGGTGGCCGGTCACCACGGGTTGTTGAAGTCCTCGTCCTCTTCGACGGCGGCGCGGGGCCGGCGGGCGGGCCGCGGCTCGTCCCGCACGGGCCGCGGCGCCGGTTCGAACCCGGCGGAGTACTCCTCCGCGGCGAAGGCGGAGGCGGGTTCGGCGTGCGACCGGTCGGTGCTCCAGCCGGACTTCGTCTTGCGCTGGGCCATCTCGCGGACGTGCTGGACGTACCGCTCGGCCGCCTGGACCTGCTTGGTCATGTACTCGTGGGAGCGGGCCTTGATCTCCTCGCCCTGCTGTTCGCGCAGGGCCCGGCGGTCGGCCTGCTCGCGCACGAGGCCGTCGAGCTCGGCCTTCATCCCGGCGATGTCGGTCATGCGTCCTCCTACCAGGTCCGGGCGGACGGCGGGTCTTCGTCGTCCAGCGAGCCGATGATCCGCCGCCCGGGCTCACCGAGGTTGTCGAAGACGGCGCCTTCGATCCGGTAGGCGGGGGCACGGCGTTCGGTGTCGCCGCCCCCGCCGTGGGCGCCGCCGCCCATCGCGCCCATGCCGGGCATCCCGGACATCGACGAGCCGGCCGCCCCGGTGGGCCCGGTCGCGCCGCCGGCCGACGCGAAGGCGGGCTGTGGTTGAGCGGGGGCGGCGCCGGTGTGGGCACCGCCGGAGACGGGCGATTCACCGAGTCCTGCGGCGGCCGGGTCGAAGCCCGCGCCGGAGAAGCCGGGGCCACCGTGCGAGCCGCCGCCGATGCCGGCGGGGTGCGCGCCACCGCCGCCGTGCGAGCCGCCGCCGTGATCCGAACCGCCGCCGTGGTGGGAGCCGTCGGCCCCACCCGGCGAGGTCGGGTCGCCGAAGTCACCGCCGTGGCGCGAGCCGTCCGCACCGAGCGAACTGTGGTCGCCACCGTCTTGCGGCGAGAGGTCCGCCAGGGTTCCGCGGTGGGTGGGCAGGTCGTCGAGCCGCTTCTCGGGGGTGTCGCCGAGAGCGCCGTCCGGCTTGTCGTCCTCGCCGAGCGTGTAGGTGGTCGGGGTGCCCTTGCCGTCGTCGACGGTCACCGTCGTCGGGCCGTCCGGGCCGTCGGGACGCTCCGCGGTGATCTCGAGGTCGCCGTCGCGGATGTGGATCTTGCCGTCCGGGCCGGGGCGGTACGTGTCCGTGTCCGTCCCTTGTGGACCGTCGGCGGGCTTGCCGTCGGACCAGTCGAGCTTGAAGTCCTTCGGGTCGCCCGGTCCGTCGCCGACCTTGATGTCCATCTTGCCGTCGTGGTCCGGCTCGGTCATCTCGAAGGTCTTGTCGCCCTGCTTGACCTTGAGGACGTCCCGGTCGTCGTCGCCGGGCTTGCCGTCCTCGCCGAGCAGGCCGTCGGGTTTGCCGCCGGGATCCGTCTCGATACCCGGGCCGCCGAACTCCTTCAGCGCGTCCGCGGCCTTCTTCTTCGCTTCTTCCGCGGCCTGCTCGGCCCCGGCCTTGCCGTCGTCACCCGAGCCCGAGCCGCTGCCACCACCGCTCGCACCGTCGCCGGACTCCGTTTCGATGCCCGGGCCGCTGAACTCCTTCAACGCGTCCGCGGCTTTCTTCTTCGCCGCTTCGGCGGCCGCGGCCGCCGCGTCCTGGCCGCCGTCCGACGGCGGCGGCACCGAAGACGGTGTCGTGCTGTCGGATCCCGGCCCCGAGCCACCGCCCGAACCCGAACCACCACCCAGCCCGGCTCCCGCGCCGGCGCCGCCGTCGGTCTGGATTCCCGGGCCGCTGAACTCCTTCAACGCGTCCGCGGCCTTCTGCTTGGCCGCCTCGGCTTCCTGCGCCGCCTGCTGCTTGGCCGCTTCCGCCGCGGCCGCCCCGTCGTCCTGGCCCGCCGACGAGCCCGAGCCGCCGCCCGTGGCGCCCCCGGACGGCGTGGACCCGTCCGGGATCGGCGGCACCGAACCGCCGCCGCCCGCGCCCGAGCCACCGCCCGTTCCCGAGCCACCGCCGGAACCTGCGCCGCTCGGCAGGTCGGTACCCGAGCCGCCACCGGATCCCGAGCCGCCGCCCGCGCCACCCGCGGTGCTGTCCGGCCCGCCGGGCCCGCCGGTCGAGGCACCCTCGAACTCGTTGCGGATCCCGCCCATCACCTTGTCGAGCGCGTCGTACGCCTGGTCGACCAGGTCCTTCGTGTCCTTGCAGGTCTTCACGAAACCCTGGTACAGCCGGTCCCACATGTCCGGGTTGAACTGGTTCTGCACCCACTGCTTGGCGAGGTCCTGGCCGTGCTTCTTGATCTCGTCGCCGTCGCAGCAGCCCTGGTCGTTGAGGGTCTTGACCAGGTTCGTCCCGAAGTTCAGGTCCATCCAGCCCGCGATCTGGGCCAGGTCCTTCTCGTTCCCGTGCTCGCCGTTGGCGACGGCGACGACCTTCTGCGCCATCGTGTAGTCGGCCTTGCCGACCAGGTCGGTGTACATCCCGATGACGGCGTCGGCCTTGCCCTTGCACAGCTGGAACACCGTGGTGGCCGTGCTCAGCGTCGCCTCGCTCGCGGTGCCGAGCGTCTGGGACAGCTTCGCGGCCTTGGGCTGGATCTTGTCGTTGTAGGTGTCCGACGCCGCATCGGCGCCCGCGCCGCTCCAGCTCTGGTACAGGGTGCCCAGCTGCGAGCCGGTGTCCTGGAGCGTCCGGTCCACCGTCTCCGAGCCGCGCTTGAAGTGCCCGGCGTCGGCGACGAAGTCCGCGAAGCTGATCCCGCGCTGCTCGTCGAACGGCGTGCGGATGTCCTTGTCGAGGTCGAGCGCGCGGGTGTTGCCGCGGCAGTCGGCCGGGAGCTTCGCCAGCAGCGACCCGAACGTCTCGAACAGCTTGAGCGCGGGCGCGGCGGCGTCGAAGATCTCGTCGGAGGTCTTGGTTCCGCCGCTGCTGCCGTCGTCACCGGCCTCGGGCGGCTTCGTCTCGTCGAGCTTCTTCTTGCCGTCGTCGACGGCTTTCTTCTCCTGGTCCTCGTTGTAGCTGTTCTGGTCGCCGCTCTGCTTCGCCTTGTCGTAGGCCTCGTCGACCGACTGGCCGGCGAACAGCGGGTTCGCGTTGTACGCCTGCGCGTACTTGCCGGCCTCCGCCCGCTTCTGCTTGATCTCGTCCGGCTCCTGGTCGGCCAGGAACGGTGGTGGCGGCGGGTTTTCCCGCAGCCAGCTGCTGATCAGCGCGCTCTTCTGCGCCGGCGGCACGCTCGGGTCGTCCAGGATCGCCTTGACGTCGGACCACTTCTTCTTCTCGGCCATCAGAGCGAGCCCCCGGCGTTCGTGATCGTGCCGGCCTGGTTGTCTTCGTTGGCGCCGTAACTCGACCCGGCGGTCTTGAGGTTCGTGCCGAACGAGCCGAGCGTGGTGCTGTAGCCGGAAACCGCGGCCCACAACGCCTGCGCACCCGCGGTGTACTTGGTCGCGTGGGCGCCGTGCGCCCGGCCGAACTTCTCCGCCGTCACCTGCGCGGTCTGCAGGTCCGGGTTGTCGTCCAGCAGGTGCTCCGCCAGGTCGCCGATCGTCTTGGCCGCCGCGGACAACGCTTCCGTCGTCGCGGTGTACCCCCCGCCGCTCATGTCAGCGCCCCTCACTTCTCAGTGCGTCCGCCAGCACGTCGGCCACGGACCCCACGTCGGTGAACCGGTCGAGCCGGTCCAGGTCGATCGTCACGCCGTAATAGATCTCCAGCGCCGCCAGCAGCTTGATCCGCCCCTTCGAGTCGATGCCCAGCTCCTCCAGGGGCGCGTCGGGCTCGACGAGAGCCGGGTCGAGCCGGAAGGTGTCGCAGACGACCTTCGTGACCTCGGCGCGGTGATCACCCACGGTCGCCACCATAACGTGCTTTCGCGGCCGACCGGGCGACCTTGCCGCTCGATGTGCGCGGAAGTCCACCGGAAGGGACCAGACGTACCGCCCGCAGCGTGAGCCCGTGTTCGCGCGACACCGCGCGCAGCACCGCCCGGGTCACCTCCCGGTCGTCGGCGTCGGCGCCGCGGGCGCGCTCGGCCACCACCACCGCGCCCTCGCCGTCGTCGTCGGAGACGCCGAACGCGGCGACCCGGTCGCGGCGGACCGCGGGATGGGCCTCCCCGGCCGCCGCTTCGATGTCCTGCGGGTGGAAGTTGCGGCCGTCGATGACGATGAGGTCCTTGAGCCGTCCGGTGACGTAGAGGTCGCCGCGGTGCACGACGCCGAGGTCGCCGGTGCGCAGCCAGCCGCCGAGGCCGTCGAGCGTGGCCCCGAACGCGGTGGCGTCGCCGCGGCCCCAGTAGCCGTCCGCGACGTTCTCCCCGTGCACCCAGATTTCGCCGACGAGGCCTTCGGGCTGCTCCCGGCCGTCCTGGACGATCCGGACGAGCTGCCCGACCGGGCGCCCGACCGACACGAGTTCCTGCCCGCCTTCGGTTTCGACGGCCCGGCCCTGCGCGAGGGCTTCGCGGTCGAAAACCGCGCCGCGCGGCCCTTCTTCGCCCGCGCTCGCGACGTACACCGTGGCTTCGGCGAGCCCGTACGACGGCCGGTGCGCCGTCCGCCGAAAGCCGCGTGGCCCGAACACCTCCTGGAAGCGCTCCACCGTGCGCGGCCGGACGGGTTCGCTGCCGTTCAGCGCGATCCGGACTCCCCCCAGGTCGAGGTCCTCGCCGGTGTCGGCGTCGGCGGCGAGGTCGTAGGCGAAGTTCGGCGCGGCGGTGAACACCGCGGGGTACCCCGCCAGCTGCCGCAGCCACCGCGACGGCCGGTGCACGAACTCGGCCGGGGCCATGAACACCGACCGCCCGCCGGCGAAGACCGGCAGGCACAGCAGCTGGATCAGGCCCATGTCGTGGAAGAACGGGATCCAGCCGGCGCAGGTGGTGCCCTCGTCGACGTCGTACGCGAGACTGCCCTGCCAGCAGGCGGCGACGATCGCGCGGTGCGGGATCACGGCCCCGGCGGGCTCGCGCGTCGATCCGGACGTGTACTGCAGGTAGGCCGGGCTGTCCGGGGTCACCGGGACGGGATCGGCGCCGGGTCCGGTGAGCTCGTCGACCACCACGACGTGCTCGTGGTCGGGTAGGCGCGCCACTTCGGCCGACGACGTCAGCCAGACCCGCGCGCCGGAATCGGCGAGGACCCCGGCGAGCCGGTCCGCCTGCGCGGAGTTCGCGGGCACCATCAGCGGGACGGCGATCGCCCCGGCGGCCAGCGCGCCGAAGAAGGCCAGCGGATAGGCGAGTTCCTGGCCCGCGAGGATCGCGACGCGCTCCCCCGGCGCCACCACCCGGCGCAGTTCCCCCGCCACCACCCGGACGCGGGCGGCGAACTCCGCCCACGTCAGCGTGTGTTCCGCGCCGCGGGCGTGGTCCTGGTGCGTGAACAGCGGCCGCTCGTCGCCGGCGCGGGCGAACAGGCGGTCCACGATCGACGTGCGCAGCACGGCCCCGGGCACGGTCGCCGGCGCGGTCGGACGAGGCACGCTGCGCAACCTACCGGCCCCCGGAAACCCGGTTCACCGCCGGGGGCGGCCGCGGGTACGGTCGCAGACCATGGCCGCACCGGAAGCGCTGGTCTCCGCTCTCGCGGACGAAGACCGGCTGCAGCTCTTCGCCCGCATCTGCACCGCCGCCGACGGCCTCGAGGCGTCCCACGCTTCGGCCAAGCTCGCGAAGCGGCTCGTCGACGCGGGGCTCGTCACCGAAGCCGAGGGCCGCTACCGGGCCGTGCCGTCGGTGTTCCGCGACGCGCTCGCCAAGGCCCCGGCCGATCCGCTCGACGCGCTCTTCCGCCACGGCCGGCTCGTCGCGATCCCGCATTCGGGCCGGCGGCGGCAGCTGCTGCTGGGCGCCCTGATCGAGCGGTTCGAGCCGGGCCGGCTCTACACCGAGCAGGACGTCCGCGAGAAGCTTTCGATGGTCCACGACGACCACGCGACGCTGCGCCGCTACCTCGTCGACGACGGCCTCCTGCAGCGCAGCAACGACGGCGGTGCCTACGGCCGTCCGTCGGAAGCGCGCGACGCCGGCTGAGTCGCGGGCAGGTCGAACAGCGCCAGGACGTCCGCGTCGGCGAACACGACGTTGTGCGCGAGCCGCCCGCCCCGCACGGTGAGCACCTGCAGGGTGTGCAGCCGGAAGACCCCGGCGGCGTCGCGGCAGTACGCCACGAGCGCGGGGAGCCCGTTGGCCGCCGTGCGCGTCACGCGCCACTCCGGTCCGCGCATCCCGAACAGCCGCTCCATGAAGCGGCCGTAGCCGTCGCGTCCGCGGAACCACAGCGGCACCGGCGGCATCTCCATCACGACGTCGTCGGTGAGCAGGGCGACGAGCCCGGCGACGTCGGCGCGTTCGAACGCCCGGACATAGCGGTCCACGACCGCTTCGACCGCGGTGTCGTCCGGTTCGGGCACCTCGTCCGCCGTGAGGCCGCCGAGTCCGGCGCGGGCGCGCTGCAGCGCGCTGTTGACCGCGGCCGGGGTCGTGTCGAGGAAGCCCGCCACCTCCGCGGCGCTGAACTCCAGGACCTCCCGCAGGATCAGCACCGCGCGCTGTTTCGGCGGCAGGGTCTGCATCGCCGCCAGCAGCGCCAGCCGGAGCGTGCCGCGGCGGGCCAGGCGGCGGCCGGGGTCGTCGAGGCGGGCGTCCGGGAACGGCTGCAGCCAGGGGATTTCCGGCGACGGCGTCAGCGGCGCGCCCGGGTCGTCGCTCGGGCCGCCGAGGCCGGACGGCAGCGGCCGCCGCGCCCGGCCTTCCAGCGCGGTGAGGCAGGCGTTGGTGGCGATCCGGTAGAGCCAGGTGCGCACCGAGGCGCGGGCCGGGTCGTAGGCCGCCCAGGCCTTCCAGGCGCGGACCAGTGTCTCCTGCACCAGGTCCTCGGCCTCGTGGACCGAGCCGAGCATGCGGTAGCAGTGCGCCAGCAGCTCGCGCCGGTGCGGCTCGGTGCGCGTCGCGAAGTCCTGCATCGTTCTCCCGTCGCCGGCGGCTTCCGGTGGGTGTACCGGCGCCGCCGCCGAAACTCATCGGCGACGGGAGGGATTCTCCTACCGATCGTCGAAGTCCTCCGGCCGCAGGCCGTCCAGCTCGGCGCGGAACCGCTCGACCTCGGCTTCGGCGTCCAGCACGTCGGCGGCCGGGCCTTCGGTTTCCTGCTCGACCTCGAGCTGCACGGACGCGACGTCCAGCACCTCTTCGGCGACGCGGATCGGCGCGCCCTGGCGGAGGCCGAGCGCGACGGCGTCGCTCGGGCGGGCCGAGACGCGAGTCCCCGAGGCGAGCACGAGGTCGGCGTAGAAGATGCCGTCCCGGACCTCCGTCAGCTCGACCGCGGCGAGGCCCTGGCCGAACGCGGCGAGCACGTCGCCGAGCAGCTCGATCGTGCCCGGGCGCGGTTGCGCGATCTGTTCCCGCGCGCGCACGAGGGCCTCGGCCTCGCCGTACCCGATCATGATCGCGAGCCAGCGGCGCGCGCCCTCCGGCTCGCGCAGCAGCATCAGGGGCGCCTCACCGGGCACCGGAACGGCCATCCCCACCACTTCGATCGGGATCACGCTGACCACCGCACCCTCCGTGTCGTGGGACCCTTCCGCGCGCGTAATACCCAGAACCGCGGTTTCACAATCCGGCCCGGGCCACCCGGGTTTCCCGCACCGGCTCTTCTCGGCTGCGGACTACGCCCCGGTGCCTTGCCCGGCCACGGCGGCCGCTGTCACCGTCGGGGCGTGGAACCGACGATTTCGCGCAGGGTGACCGTCTCCGCCGACCCCGGCACGGTGTGGTCGTGGGTCACCGACCTGCCGCGGATGGGCGAGCTCAGCCCGGAGAACGTCGGCGGCCGGTGGCTGGACGGCACCGGCCCGGCCCTCGGCGCGCGGTTCCGCGGCCGCAACCGCAACGGCGAGCTGCAGTGGTGGACGCGGGTGCGGGTGGTCGCGTTCGAGCCGGACCGCCGGTTCGCCTTCGACGTGCGCACGCCGCTCGGCTCGCGGGTCTCGCGGTGGGAGTACGTGCTGGCGCCGGCGGCGGACGGCTGCGTCGTCACCGAGAACTGGTACCGGATCGGCAGCTGGGTGGTGCGGAAGTTCATGGGACCGCGGGTCACCGGCCGCGCCGACCGCCCCGGCTACAACGTCCGGTCGATCGAGCACACCCTGGCCGCGCTGAAAGCCCGCGCCGAGGAGCGCGCCGCCGCCTGAGTCTCTTGTTGAAACGCACTTGGCCAGCTAGGTTGCTTTATCGAACCTAGGAGGACCATGACCCCGAAGCCCGGCCTGGTGCTGCTCGTCGTCTCGACGGCCGCGTTCCTGGCGAGCCTCGACACGTTCATCGTCACGATCGCCTTCCCCGGCATCCGGGCCGCGTTCCCCGGCGACGACCTGGCCACGCTGTCGTGGGTGCTCAACGGCTACACGGTGCTGTTCGCGGCCTGCCTCGCCCCGGCCGGGCGGCTGGCCGACCGCTACGGCCGGCGCCGGCTGTTCCTCGTCGGCGTCGCGGTGTTCACGCTCGCCTCGGCCGCGTGCGCGGCCGCGCCGTCGATCGGCGTACTGGTCGCCTTCCGCGCGGTGCAGGCGGTCGGCGCAGCGCTCGTCATGCCGACCTCGCTGGCCCTGCTGCTCACGGCGTTCCCGCCGCACCGGCGGCCGATGGCGGTCGGGGTCTGGGCGTCGGTGGGCGCGGCGGCGGCGGCGCTCGGCCCGCCGGTCGGCGGCCTGCTCGTCGAGGCGTCCTGGCGCTGGGTGTTCCTGGTGAACCTGCCGATCTGCGCGGTGACGCTGCTGGCCGGGCCGCGCGTGCTGCGCGAGTCCCGGGACACCTCGACCGGCGTCCCGGACGTCCTCGGCGCGGCCGGACTGCTGGTGGGCGTGGGTGCGCTGGCGTACGCGCTGGTCGAGGCGTCCGGCGACGGCTGGGGCGCGCGGCCGGTGCTGCTGGCGTTCGCGGTGGCCGCCGTCGCGCTGGCCTGGGTCCCGCTGCGCTCGGCGCGCCACCCGGTGCCGGTGCTGGACCTGCCCGCGCTGCGCGTCCCGACGTTGTGGCTGGCCTGCCTGACCACCGGGGTGTTCGCGGCCGGGTTCGCGGCGATGCTGTTCGGCAACGTGCTGTTCTTGACGTCGGTCTGGCACGACTCGATCCTGGTGGCCGGGCTGTCACTGGCGCCGGGTCCGCTGGTGGTGGTGCCGGTGTCGATCCTCGGCGGCCGGTTCGTGCACCGCTTCGGACCGGGCCCGGTGGTCGCCCTCGGCGGTGTCGCGTTCGGGGCGGGCGCAGTGATCTGGTTGCTGCGCATGGGATCGACGCCGGACTACGCGGCGTCGATGCTGCCCGGCCAGCTGCTGACCGGCCTCGGCGTCGGGCTGATCCTGCCGAGCCTGTCCGGGGTGGTGGGCACGGTGCTGCCGCCGTCCCGCTGGGGCGCGGGCTCGTCGATGGTGAACACGGCCCGGCAGATCGGCACGGTGCTGGGCACCGCGGTCCTCGTCGCGGTCTTCGCGGGAACACCGGACCTGGCGGACTTCCGCCGCGGCTGGCTGGTGATCCTGACCACGGCGGTGGCCACCGGCGCGGGCGGGATCCTGATCGCCCTGCGCCGGCGGACGGACCACTACACCGAGCCCCAGGCCCCGGCCAGCACCGCGAGCCCGGCGTCGATGCTGTCCAGGGGAATCGAGCCGTAGCCGAGGACCACGCCCTGGCGCGGGAAACCGCCGCAGAGGTCCGACAGCGTCTGGATCGCCGCCCCCGCCGCGGCCGCGCGGGCCGCGATCGGTTCCAGGTCGGTGCCGTCGGCGGCCAGGGCGCACAGGTGCAGGCCCGCCGCCGACGGCACCGGGGTGAGGCGGCCGGCGAACACCCGGTCCAAGGTCGTCGTGATGCGCTCGTGGCGATCGGCGTACACCTTCGTCGCGCGGCGGAGGTGGCGGGCGAACAGGCCGTCGTCGATGAACCCGGCCAGCGCGGCCTGGGCGGGCAGGTCGCCGTGCCAGCCCGACAGCTGCCGCGCGTGGTGCAGCGCGTCGCGCAGGGAGGCCGGAGCGATCAGGAAACCCAGCCGCAGCATGGGAAGCAGCGTCTTCGAGAACGAGCCGACGTAGGCGACCCGCCCGTCGCGGTCCAGGCTCTGCAGCGGTTCCAGCGGCCGGTCGGAGAACCGGAATTCGCTGTCGTAGTCGTCCTCGACGACGACCGCGCCGGTGCGGTCCGCCCACGCCAGCAACGCCGTGCGCCGGGCGAGGGACATCGGCGTGCCGAGCGGGAACTGGTGCGACGGCGTGACGTACACCAGTTTCGTGCGCGACGGCAGCGCGTCGACGTCGAGACCTTCGCCGTCCACCGGCACGCCGACGACTTCGGCGCCGTGCGAGGCGAAGAGCAGCTTCGCCATCCGGTAGCCGGGATCCTCGACGGCGACGCGGTCGCCGGGTTCGAGCAGCACGCGGCAGAGCAGGTCCAGGGCCTGCTGCGCCCCTTGGGTGACGAGCACGTCGCCGGCGTCGGCACGCACCGAGCGCGAGACGCCGACGTGCCGGGCGATCGCCGCGCGCAGGCCGGGATGGCCGCCCGGCTCGGCGTAGTGCGCGAACCCCGCGGTGTCGCGGAGCTCCCGCGCGAGCAGGCGCCGCCAGGTGTCCAGGGGGAACAGCGCGGCGTCGGGGATTCCGACGCGGAAGTCGAACACCGGGTCGGGCCCCGCGGCCACCGGGGCCGGCAGCGACCGCCACACCGCTTTCGGCCGCGGCCCCCGCGTCGAAGGGGCTTTGCGCGGTTTCGGCGCCGGGAGTTCGGCGCTGACGTAGGTCCCGGCGCCGACGCGGCCGGTGAGGAAGCCGTCGGCGGTGAGGCGGTCGTAGGCGACCGCGACGGTGTTGCGCGAGACGGCCAGGCGCCGCGCGAGCTCGCGCGTCGGCGGCAGCCGCTCCCCCGCGCGCAGCCTGCCGTCCAGGACGGCGTCGCGCAGCTGGCGGTAGATGCGGACGCTGAGGTCGCCGCGGCCGGCCAGGCTGACGTGGAAGTCCATCCGGCGAGTCTAGATTGGCCCAATCGCTTTGAGCTGGATTGGATCTGGGATCGGGCCAAGTTCCGCCTTAACGTTCTTCCCATGACAGTGCTTGCGGAACGGCTCCCCGAACGTCCGAAGACCCGTCCGGCCGGCCGGCTGCTCGCCGCCGCCCAGCTGGTCGCCTCGCTCGGCGACGGCGCGTTCCTGACCTGCTCGGTGCTGTTCTTCACCCGGATCGCCGGCCTGACCCCGGCCCAGGTCGGGCTCGGGCTCACCCTCGGCTGGGCGGTGGGGGCGGTCGCGGGGGTGCCGCTCGGGCACTTGGCCGACCGCCACGGCGCCCGGGGCTCGGCGGTGCTGCTGTCGCTGGCGACGGCCGTGTCGATCCTCGCGTTCCTCGTCGTCCGCTCGCCGGTGGCGTTCGTCCTGGCCGCGTGCCTCTACGGCAGCTGCCAGAGCGGGCTGGCCGCGGTCCGCCAGGCGCTGCTGGCCGCACTCGCCGACCCGCAGCGGCGGACGCGTATCCGGGCGCACCTGCAGTCCGCGGGCAACGCGGGCCTCGCCGTGGGCGCCGGGCTGGGCGGCCTGGCCCTGTCGGCCGACACTGCTTCGGCGTACCTGACCGTGTTCGCCCTCGACGCGGCGGCCTTCGTGGTGACGGCGGCGCTGCTGCACGCGCTCCCGGCGGTCCCGCGGAGTTCCGCGCGCCCGGGAGCACCGAAGTCCGCCGTGCTGCGCGACCGGCCCTACGCGCTGGTGACGCTGCTCAACGCGATCCTGCTGCTGCGCATGCCGCTGCTGAGCGTCGCGATCCCGCTGTGGATCGTCGAGCACACCGCGGCGCCGGGCTGGACGGTGTCGGCGTTGTTCGTGCTCAACACGGCCGTCGTGGTGCTGCTGCAGGTCCGCGTGGCGGGGCTGCTGTCCTCGCTCGGGTCGGCGTCGCGGATGGTGCGCCGGTCGGGCGTGGTGCTGATGGTCTCGTGCGTGGCGTTCGCGCTGTCGGCGGCCGGGACGTCACCGGCGGTGGCGTTCGCGGTGCTCGTCGCCGGGGCGCTGGTGCAGGTGCTCGGCGAGATGCTGCAGTCGGCGGGCTCGTGGGAGATCGGCTCCGCGCTGGCCCCGGCGGACAAGCAGGGCGAGTACCAGGGCTTCTTCGGCAGCGGCACGTCGGTGGCCCGCGCGGTCGGCCCGGTGCTGCTGAGCACGGTGGTCGTCGGCGGGGGCTTCGCGGGCTGGCTCCTGCTGGGCGCGGTGTTCCTGGCGGCGGGCTGGGCAATGGGCCCGGCAGTCCGCTGGGCGGCGGCGACCCGCTGACCCCGAGCGCCCCAATGTGGCCTTCGGTGCGTTGAACGCACCCAATGTGGCCTTCGGTGCGTTGAACGCAACCAAGGCCACATTGGGGCACTTGAGGCGGGGGTTACTGGCCGACCTGGGCCGCCGGGGCCTGGTGCAGGGAAAGGTCCTGGCCGGCGGCGGAGTCCTCGGCCCACGCGCCCGACTCCGCCGTCCACGTCCGGCCGGCGAAGCTCACCTTGTCCACGCCCAGCGCCTCCGCGCGGCCGACGAGCCAGGTCGCGTACGTCCAGCCCTGGGCCGCTGGGTGGGGGCCGCTCAGGCCGGCCGTTCCCAGCTCCGCCGTCGCCGCCGCGGCGAGGTCCGCCGGGGCCGCCAGCGTCAGGTTGCGGCAGGTCAGCGCGCCTGGGAACTGGCCGTTGAACGCCGCCGCCATGGCGCGGGACTGCGGTTCCCACTGGGCGTACGCGTCCGGGACGCCCGATCGCTGGACCGCCTGCGCCGCCTCGGTGATCGGCAGTGTCTCCCAGTTCGGCAGCTTCTCGAGCTTCTCGTAGAACTCCGTCGCCGCGTAGACCGGGTCGCGCAGCTGGGCGATCGTGCCCCAGCCCTGGCTGGGCCGCTGCTGGAACAGCCCGACCGAGTCGCGGTCACCGCCCTCGAGGTTGCGCAGCTTGGACTCCTGCAACGCCGTCGCGAGCGCGACCGTCGCCGCGTGCGCCGGCAGCCCCATCTTGGTGCCGACCGCCGAGATCGTCGCGGCGTTGTTCATCTGCTCCGGGGTGAACGTGTAGGCGGACGCGCCGTCCCCCGGCGGCGCCACCGTGCACCCCGGCGTCTTCACCGAGCCGCGCGTGAACGCCACCACCACGACGATCCCCGCGACCAGCACGATGACCGCCCCCAGGACCATGGCCAGCTTCAGGCCACAACCGCGCACCCTGCCTCCCCGTCACCCGTTCGCCCCAGTCTGCCAAAGGAGGACGCGGTGCCCCGGGTGCGGGTTCAGTGGGGGTCAGCGGCGCTTCGCCAAGATCTTCGCGAGCGCGACGACGGCGACGACGGCGGCCAGCCCCAGCCGCGTGACGTCGACGGCGGGGACCCAGGTCACACTGGCCCCGCGGACGACGAAGGCCCCGGCGGGCCGGGCGAACACCCCGAAGCCGGCGCCCTCCCGCGGGGTGCCCGTGTCGCCACCGCCCCCGCCGCCACCTCCGAACACGGCCGCGGCCGGGATCACGGTGGCGCCGCCGCGCTCGACCGGTTCGCCGTAGACGAGCTTCGCGGAGAACAGGTCCCGTGCGGTCGCAGCCAGCTGCCCCAGTTCCATCCGGCCATTGTGGCTGCAAAACCGGTTGTGGCGC
Organism: Streptomyces sp. MN03-5084-2B; assembly: GCA_033793495.1. Lineage (GTDB taxonomy): Bacteria > Actinomycetota > Actinomycetes > Mycobacteriales > Pseudonocardiaceae > Amycolatopsis. The sequence goes on from JARAWT010000061.1 coordinate 28,804, forward strand.
CGCGGAACTTCCGCGATCCTGCTCTGTTCCGCACCGGGCGGGACGTTCGGAGAAGACGATGTCCCCTTCGCGGCGCGGCCTGGCCGCCAACCCCGCCCTGCCCGCTCCCCTGCTGGACAGCCTGGTCGAGACGGCCGACGACGAGCTGGGGCCGATCCTCGCCGCTCGCCCGGACCTCACCCCGGAGCACGCCTGGACGCTCGCGGCCCGCTGCGGCCCGGGCGTGCTGTACCCGTTGCTCGGCCACGGCCTGCTCACCCCGGCCGACGTCCCCTTCGGCGATCCCTGGCGCGGGCTGGCGGTGCTGGAGCACCCGGACGCGGACCCGGCCTGGTTCGAACGGCTCGCCCGCGATCCCGATCCGGTCGTCCGCAGCGAGCTGAGCGCCCGGTTCCCGCTGCCCGAGCGGATCATCGACGTCCTGGCCGCGGACCCGGACCTCGACGTGGTCACCTCGGCGGCCCGCTGCCAGCGGCCCACCGCACGGCTGGCCGCGGACCCGCGCCGCGAAGTCCGCCGAGCCCTGGCCGCGAACGAACAATCACCCCCGGACCTCCTGCGCCGCATCGCCACCGAGGCCGCGAGCGAGGCCGAAAACCGTCGGTGCCCTCCGGTAGCAGGGAAACCGGGGGCGGCGCCCGACGACCTCCTCGCCACCCTGGCCGGAAACCCCGCCACCCCACCGGATTGCCTCCCCGCCGATGCCGCCGCGCTCGTCCGCTGGGCCATGGCGTCCCGCACCGACCTCGCCGCCGGCGTCTACGCGAAACTCGCCGAAGACGAGGTGCCGGGCGTCCGCTGGGACCTCGCGCGCAACCCGGCCGCCGTCGCCTTCCTGCCGCGGCTGCTCGCCCGCGACGACAGCCGCGAGATCCGGCACGCGGCCGCGCACAGCCCGCGCGTCCCGCTCGGGCTGCTCGCGGAACTCGCCCTCGAAACCAAGGTCGGGCGCACCCTGGTGCCGCGCGTCGCCACCGCGACCGAACCGGAGCTGCGGATCCTCGCCGGCTCCCCCGCGGCGCAGGTCAGGCGCCTGGCCGCGGAACGTCCGGACCTGCCTCCCGATCTCGTCGCCCGGTTCGCCGGGGACCCGGACGCCGGCGTCGCCCGGGCCGTCGCGGCCCACCCGGACCTGAGCCCGGCGCAGCTGCGGACCCTGGCCCGCCACGGGACGGCGGTGGCCGCCCGGATCGCGGCGCACCCACGCTGCCCGGCCGACCTGGCCCGGACGCTGCTCGAGGGCGCACCCGTCCGCGCCCTGCGCGTGCTGGCCCGCCACCCTGGCCTGACCGCGGAGTCCATTGTGGCCCTCCTGGGTCACTCCGACGACCGGGTCGTCACGTCCGCGGCGGCCAACCCCGCGCTGCCCGCCGCGGTGATGTCCACTTTGACCGGAAGCGCCACCGAACCGGGAAAATCCCACGGAATCGGTGCAGCGCTGAAAAAATTGCGCTGAAGGTGTGGCAAAAAGATGTATCCGAATGTTTTCACCGCGGCGACGGCTACCGTCCGATCGCTGCATTCTGCCACCCACGGGGAGGAATCATGGCACTGCTCAAGAACGGTGTGGTCACCGCACCACCGGGCGCCCCCGCCGGCGCACGGGCGCTGACCTCGGCCGATCCGTTCACCGCCGGCACCGGCGTCACCGCCGGCCGGGGCGCGAACCGGTACGGCGTCTGCTCCATCGAGGACTTCCCGCCCGGCATGAACGACCTTTCCTACACCCACGACGACGCCGGCGGTTTCTACAATTACGTCAAGCAGTTCACCGCACCGAACTTCTGGTACACCGACGGCGGCGTGCTGTCGTGGATCTACGGCGAGCAGTACGACGACTGGCAGGGCACCTACGGCTTCGACGCCTGCGTCGCCGAGTACCACTCCGGACACGGCACCATGGACGGGAACGGCGTCTTCTGGATGCCGATGGGCGGCACCTGGGGCGGGTCGGCCTGGGCGAGCTCGGCCGACATGCGGCTGGGCAACGAGGTCGCGCGCTACCTCTTCTTCTCCACGTGCCTCTCGCTGCGCATCGGCGACGGCAACAGCCCGATCCGCACCTGGGACGCGGCCAACCTCGGCCTGCGGATGATCTTCGGCTTCGAAACGACCAGCGTCGACAGCCCGCACTACGGCGCCTACTTCTTCAGCAAGTGGAACGGCAACGGCCACAAGTTCAGCAAGGCGTGGCTGGACGCGTCGTGGGACATCGACCACCACCAGGCGCCCTCGGCCGTCGCGTGCGGGGCGACGCAGGCCGAAGCGCAGGACCGGCTGTGGAACGAAGGGACCTTCTCGTCCGCCGCCGCGTCGAAGAACTGGTGGTGGTGGACCTGGTACGACGCCGCCAAGAGCATCCGGGCACCGCGGCTGGAGCTGCCGGGCACGGCGCAGACGGCCCGGTTCGCCCCGCAGCGGCTTTCGCCGTCGCGGCTGGCGGAGCTGGCCGGCCACTACGGCGTCCGGCTCGGCGGCGGGGTGCCCGAGGACGCGCTGGGCCCGCACGGCGTCGTGCTGGGCGCCGGCCAGGACGGGCCGAGCCTGAGCATCGACCACCGCGGCGTCCGCGAGATCACCTTCGCGGCTGCCGACGGCACCGGCCGGGACGCGCCGAGCGCGGACGAAGCCGTCCGGATCGCCCAGGACGCCGTCGAGACGTTCGGCCTGGCCGACCGCGTCGACCTGGTCGCGGACAAGGTGCGCCACCAGTACCACGCGGGCGGCACCGCCGACGACGTCGCCGACCCGCGAGTGCGCGAAACCCACGTCGTGTTCACGCAGCTGGTCGACGGCCACCCGGTCGTCACGCCCGGCCTCGGCGAGGTGCGGGTCGGCATCGACGGCGCCGGCACGGTGACGACGATCGTCGACGCCACCCGCGAGGTCGAGCGGCTGAGCGAGGGCGCGCCCGTCGCGCCGCCGTCGGCCGGCGACGCCGCCCGCGACCCGTCCACTGTGGACGAGGCGCTCGACGCCCCGCTGCAGCGGCTGCTGCGCCGGCTGTCCGCCGGCGGGCGGGTGCCCGCCGAGGTGCGCACGATCCCGGACTCGACGGCGGTCGGGTACGCGCTGCGCGGCGACGACGGCGCCCCGGTCGTCCGGCGGACCGTCGAGGTCGACTGCGGCGCGGGGCTGGCCAAGCGGTACGTCCTGGAGGCGCCCCTGCACTGACCACCCGGAACGGCGGCGGGCCGGCACCACGTCGGGGGGTGCCGGCCCGCCGTTTCGCCCGTTCGGGTGTAAACCGGGGGTATCCGGGGCACCCTTCAGTGGCACTTGTGCTCCAGGGGGAGTGCACCGACCGAGGGGAGACCATGATGACCTTCGATTTCGTCGGCCGCTGGCTGGGCAGGCATCGTGATCGCCCCGGCGTCACCGTCGACCTGGCCTGCGGGGGCCGCGTCACGCTGCGGGAGGTCGACGGGCGGCCCACGCTGGTGGTCACCACCGCGCCCGGGCCCGACGGCCGGTGCGAGGTCGCCGCCGTGCCGCTTTCGGACGCCGAACGCCGCGAACTGGGCCAGGTCCTCGACTCGGACGTCCTGCTCGCTTCCTGACACCGCGGGCCATCCCCTGTTCACCCGGCCTTCGGGGTTAGGGGTCTTTGTGGCAGACCTCGCGTGAAAGCCGGTCCGGACAGTGTGGTGCGGGTCGCTTTTTGTGGGGTTCCCACAACTGAGCCGCCCCGGCATGCTCCATGGCGGACATTGGTCCGGCCCGTCGTCATCCACCAGGGTGTAGACAGGTGCAGGCGACGTCCAGGACGGGAACGTCGCCTGCTGCACGTGGGGTACTTGGGAGGCTCATCCGGTGTTCAGTCGTGTCGCCATCGTCAACCGCGGAGAGGCCGCGATGCGGCTCATCCACGCCGTCCGGGACCTGTCGGCGGAAACCGGGACGCGGATCGAGACGGTCGCCCTTTACACGGACGCCGACCGCACCGCCACGTTCGTCCGCGAGGCCGATCTGGCCTACGACCTGGGCCCGGCTTCCGCCCGCCCGTACCTCGACCTGGCCAAGCTGGAGCAGGCGCTGGTCGAGACGAAGGCCGACGCCGCCTGGGTCGGCTGGGGCTTCGTGGCCGAGGACCCGGCCTTCGCCGAGCTGTGCGAGAAGGTCGGCGTCACCTTCGTCGGGCCGAGCGCCGACGCGATGCGCAAGCTCGGTGACAAGATCGGCGCGAAGCTGATCGCCGAAGAGGTCGGCGTGCCGGTCGCGCCGTGGAGCCGCGGCGAGGTCGCCACCCTCGAAGACGCGCTCAAGGCCGGCGAGCAGATCGGCTACCCGCTGATGCTCAAGGCCACCGCGGGCGGCGGCGGGCGCGGCATCCGCATGGTCGCCTCCGGCGAGGACCTCGCCGACGCCTACGAGCGCACCAGCCAGGAGGCGCTGCGCGCGTTCGGCTCCGGCGTCGTGTTCCTGGAGCGCCTGGTCACCGGCGCCCGGCACGTCGAGGTCCAGGTCATCTCCGACGGCACGACGGCGTGGGCGCTCGGTGTCCGCGACTGCTCGGTCCAGCGGCGCAACCAGAAGATCATCGAGGAATCGGCGTCGCCGGTCCTCGCCCCGCCGCAGACGGCCGAGCTGAAGGCGTCGGCGGAGCGGCTGGCGGTGGCCGTGGGCTACCGCGGCGCGTGCACCGTCGAGTTCCTGTACCACCCGGGCGAGAAGCTGTTCGCCTTCCTCGAGGTCAACACCCGCCTGCAGGTCGAGCACCCGATCACCGAGATCACCACCGGCACCGACCTGGTCAAGCTGCAGTTGCACGTGGCGGGCGGCGGGAAGCTCGAAGGCACCCAGCCCGCCGAGCTCGGCCACGCCGTCGAGGCGCGCCTGAACGCCGAAGACCCCGACCGCGACTTCGCGCCGTCCCCCGGCCGGATCGCGCGGCTGGCCCTGCCCGCCGGCCCCGGAATCCGCGTCGACACCGGCGTCAGCGAGGGCGACACGATCCCGGCCGACTTCGACTCGATGATCGCCAAGATCATCGCCTACGGCCGCGACCGCGACGAGGCGCTGGGCCGCCTGCGCCGCGCGATGGCCGAGACGACCGTGATCATCGAGGGCGGCGCGACCAACAAGAGCTTCGTGCTCGACCTGCTCGACCAGCCCGAGGTGATCGACGCCAGCGCCGACACCGGCTGGATCGACCGCGTCCGCGCCGAAGGCCGCCTGGTCACCCACCGGCACTCCGCGATCGCCCTCGCCGCGGCCGCCATCGAGGCCTACCAGGACGAAGAAGAGGTCTCCGTCCAGCGGCTGCTGTCCACCGCGCACGGCGGCCGCCCGCAGGTGCAGCACGAGAGCGGCCGTCCGCTCGACCTCAAGCTCCGCGGCGTCGGCTACCGCGTGTCCGTCGCCCGGGCCGGCCGGAGCCGCTTCCGCGTCGGCATCTCGGCCGGCGCGTCCGACTTCCACCACGCCGACATCGAAATCAACCGGTTCGACGCCCACAGCGGCCAGATCCTGGTCAACGGGCGGCGCTTCCGGCTGGTCGCGGCCACGCACGGCCCGATCCACCTCGTCGAGGTCGACGGCGTCACCCACCGGATCAGCCGCGACGAAGGCGGCGTCGTCCGCTCCCCCGCGCCCGCGCTGGTCGTCGCCACTCCCCTGGCGGTCGGCGACGAGGTCGAGGCGAACGCCCCGATCCTCGTGCTGGAGAGCATGAAGATGGAAACGGTGCTGCGCGCGCCGTTCCGCGCCCGCGTCCGCGAGTGCCCGGTCTCCGTCGGCAGCCAGGTCGAGACCGGTGCGCCGCTGATGCGCCTGGAGCCGCTGGCCGACGACGACGCCGAGGAAGCGGCCGACGAGACCGAGACCGTCGAGATCGAGCTGCCGTCGGTGCCGGACGGCGTGTCCGCGGCCGAGCGCGTCGAACGCGGCCTGCAGGACCTGCGCAGCCTGCTGCTCGGCTTCGACGTCGACCCGGCCGAGCGCAAGCGGCTCCTCGCCACCTACCTGGAGGCCCGCGCCGAGCTGGGCCACCGCCCGGTCGCGGGCGAGCTGGAGCTGCTCACCGTCTTCGCCGACCTGTCGGAGCTGAGCCGCAACACCCCGGGCGGCGAGGACACCGTGCCGAACGGCGCGGTGCACAGCCCGCGCGAGTTCTTCCACAGCTACCTGCAGAGCCTCGACGTCGAACGCGCCGGGCTCCCCGAAAGCTTCCAGGCGAAGCTGAAGCGCGTCCTCGCCCACTACGGCGTCGGCGACCTGGAGCGCACGCCGGAGCTGGAGGCCGCGGTCTTCCGGATCTTCCTGGCCCAGCAGCGGATGACGGCCGACGTCGCGGTCGTCTCGGAACTGCTGCGGCAGTGGCTGACCGGGGCGCCGCCGGCCGAGGCGCTGAGCGAACGCGCCGGGCTCACCCTGGAGCACCTGGTCGAGGCCACGCAGGTGCGCTTCCCCGCGGTGTCCGACCTGGCCCGCGGCGTGGTCTTCCGCTGGTTCGCCCAGCCGCTGCTGCGCCGCAGCCGCGCCCGCGTCTACGCCGCCGTCCGCACCGAGCTGACCTACCTCGACCAGCACCCGGACGCGCCGGACCGCGCCGAGCGGATCCAGGCCATGATCACCGGCTCGCAGCCCCTGGTGCGGCTGATCGGCCAGCGGATCGGCCGGCCGGGCCGCGACCACGCGCCGCTGCTGGAAGTGCTGACCCGCCGCTACTACGGCAACCGCCGGCTGTCCGGGGTCGCCGTGCGCGAGGCCGGCGGGCACCGCTGGCTGACCGCCGAGCTGAACGCCCCCGAAGGCGTGCTGCCGCTGGTCACCACCGCCGTCGACATCGCCGCCCTGCCCGACGCCCTGCGCGCGCTCGGCGAGGTGGCCACCGAAGGCGTGGTCGCCGACCTGTACCTGCGCTGGGAGGACCAGCCGGACGTCGACGCCACCGCGGAACGGCTCGGCGCGCTGCTGGCCGGGACGCCGCTGCCCGCCGGCGTCCGCCGGGTCGTGGTCACCGTGGCCGGCACCGGCGGCGCGGTGATGCACCACCACTTCACCTTCGAACGCGAAGGGGACGGCTTCACCGAGGACAGGCTGATCCGCGGCCTGCACCCGCAGATCGCCCAGCGCCTGCAGCTGCAGCGGCTGCGCGAGTTCGACCTCACCCGGCTGCCGTCGGCGGACGAGGAGATCTACCTGTTCAAGGCCGCGGCGAAGACCAACCCGGCCGACGAGCGGCTGATCGCGATGGGCCAGGTCCGCGACCTGACGCCGCTGCGCGAAGCCGACGGACGCCTGGTGGCGCTGCCGGCGCTGGAGGACGCGGTCACCGCCTGCCTCGACGCGATCCGCAACATCCAGGCGCAGCGGCCGCAGCACAAGCGGTTCGACACGAACCGGATCATGATGTACATCTGGCCGCCGACCGACCTGACCACCGAAGAGCTGAACCAGCTCGTCCAGCGCATCCTGCCGACCTCGGTCGGCGCCGGGCTGGAGGAGGTCCAGTTCCTGGCGCGGCGGCGCACGGACGCGGGCAAGCTGACCGAGCTCGCCGTCCGGATCGCCCTCGACCCCGGGCACGGCGCGCGGCTGCACGTCGAGCCGCCGTCGACCGAGCCGGTGAAGCCCCACGACGACTACCGCCTGAAGGTGCTGCGCGCGGCGCGGCGCGGGACGGTCTACCCGTACGAGCTGACCGGCCTGCTCTCCGGTGCGGAGGGCACGTTCACCGAACACGACCTGGATGCCTCGGGTCTCCTGGTCCCGGTCGAGCGGCCGAAGGGCAAGAACACCGCGGCGATCATCGCGGGTGTCGTCACCACCCCGACCGAGCGGCACCCCGAGGGCGTCACCCGTGTCGTGCTGCTGGGCGACCCGACGAAGTCGCTGGGGGCCCTGTCGGAGCCGGAGTGCTCGCGCGTCATCGCGGCGCTCGACCTGGCCGAGCGGATGCAGGTGCCGCTGGAGTGGTTCGCGCTGTCCTCGGGCGCGCGGATCTCGATGTCCTCGGGCACCGAGAACATGGACTGGGTCGCCGCGGCGCTCAAGCGGATCGTCACGTTCACCCAGGACGGCGGCGAGATCAACATCGTCGTCAACGGGATCAACGTCGGCGCCCAGCCGTACTGGAACGCCGAAGCCACGATGCTCATGCACACCAAGGGCGTGCTGATCATGACGCCGGACTCGGCGATGGTGCTGACCGGCAAGCAGGCGCTCGACTTCTCCGGTGGCGTGTCGGCCGAGGACAACTTCGGCATCGGCGGCTACGACCGCGTCATGGGCCCGAACGGCCAGGCGCAGTACTGGGCGCCGAACCTGCCGGCCGCGCGGGAAGTGCTGATGGCGCACTACGACCACACGTACGTGGTGCCGGGCGAGGCCGGACCGCGGAAGGTGGGCACGAGCGACCCGGCCGACCGGGACGTCTCGCCGTTCCCGCACGCGATCGAGGGCAGCGACTTCACGACGGTCGGCCAGATCTTCTCGGCCGAGCACAACCCGGACCGCAAGAAGCCGTTCGACATCCGCACGGTGATGCGTGCCCTGTCCGACCAGGACCACCCGGTGCTGGAGCGCTGGGCGGGCATGGCCGACGCGGACACCGCGGCGGTGCAGGACGTGCACATCGGCGGCCGCCCGGTCTGCCTGGTCGGCATCGAGTCGCGTTCGGTCCCCCGCCGCGGCTTCCCGCCCACCGACGGCCCGGACACCTACACCGCGGGCACGCTGTTCCCGCGGTCGTCGAAGAAGACGGCGCGGGCGATCAACGCGGCGTCGGGCAACCGGCCGCTGGTGGTGCTGGCGAACCTCTCGGGCTTCGACGGGTCGCCGGAGTCGCTGCGCAAGCTGCAGTTGGAGTACGGCGCGGAGATCGGCCGGGCGATCGTCAACTTCGAAGGCCCGATCGTGTTCACCGTGATCTCGCGCTACCACGGCGGCGCGTTCGTGGTGTTCTCCAAGGCGTTGAACCCGAACATGACGGTGCTGGCCCTGGAGGGCTCGTTCGCCTCGGTGCTGGGCGGGGCCCCGGCGGCGGCGGTGGTGTTCTCCGGCGAGGTCAACAACCGCACGGCGAACGACCCGCGCGTGACGGAGCTGCAGGCCCAGGTGGCCGCGGCCGGCGGTGCTTCCCGGGCGGCGTTGAGCGCCCAGCTGGCGGAGGTCCAGTCGGCGGTCCGCGCGGAGAAGGTGAGCGAGGTGGCCGCGGAGTTCGACCGCGTGCACAGCATCCAGCGCGCGGTCGAGGTCGGCTCGGTGGACGCGATCATCTCGGCGGCCGAGCTGCGGCCGCGGATCATCGAAGCCATCGAACACGGCCTGAAGCGCTAGAGTCCGGCGGAGCCGGGGCCGATCGGCCCCGGCTCCGTCCGCTTCTCGTGGGGGTGCCGTGCTTTCCGCCGTCCGGATCGAGCTGGAGCGGTACGACTGGACCGGGCAGCGCCCGCCTTTCGGCGACCTCGCCTCCCTACCGGTGGGCGTCGAGCGCCTGGTCACCGCGACCACCCGCGCGGAAGCCAAAGCCGCGTACTACGAGTACTTCGACAACGACCTCATCATCCAGGGGAACATGTTCGCCCCGGCGGTCGACCTGGTGCCCGCGTTGTGCGCGGCGCTCACCGAGGACCTGGCTCCGCCCGCGCGGTACTGGGTGCTGTACCTGATCCGTGAGATCGTGATGGCCGAAGCTCGCCACGAAGAGGCCGAGGCGGGCCACTTCGACCTGCCGGAACGGGCCCAGGCGCACGCGCGGGCCGCGCTGTGGCTGTTCTACCACGAGCTGTGCCACGGCTTCGCCCAGTGGGCCGCCGACATCCTCGAGCACGTCGAGCCGGACCGGGCCCGGCTGGCGCACTTCATGGCAAGGGCGAAGCACCGGCTTCCCGCCGATCACTGAGACCGGTTTCGCGACTTTCGGGGGTATGACCCCTTTGTGCCGGGCCGACACACTGTGCGTGCCGGTACGGTGACCACGGGTTCCGACCGGACCTCCATCCGTGCGGCGTGAGGAGATCCCCCGATGGCGTCAAGGTCCCTGTCCCGGCTCGCCCTCGCGGCGTCCGGGGTGCTGCTCACCTCCCTGCTCGGCGGTACCGCCACCGCGCAGGCCGCGGACACGCCGGTGTTCTGGCGCGTCCCGGCCACCGCCACCCAGGCGCAGGCGCTGACCGCGGCCGGGTTCGACGTCGAAGAGTCCGACGACGCCGGCAGCGTCAACGTCGTCGGCGGCCGGGCCGTCGCCGCGAAGCTGCGGGCGCTCGGCTACCGGCCGTCCTTCTTCGACACCGTCTACAAGGAACTGCCCGCCGAGACGAACCGGCTGGCGGCGGACACCTACTACGGCGGGTACCGGACCGTCACCGCGCACGAGAACCACCTCGCCGCCGTCGCCTCGGCGCACCCCGACCTGGCCACGAAGTACACGATCGGCCAGTCGTGGAAGAAGACCAAGGGCCAGGGCGGCCACGACGTCCAGGCGATCTGCCTGACCAAGAAGCAGGCCGGCGACTGCACGCTGTCGACGACGTCGACGAAGCCGAAGTTCTTCCTGATGGCCCAGATCCACGCGCGCGAGCTGTCGACCGGCGAGCTCGCCTGGCGCTGGATCGACTACCTCGCCGACGGCTACGCCACCGACGCCACCGCGAAGTCCATTTTGGACACCACCGAGGTGTGGGTGGTGCCGATCGCCAACCCCGACGGCGTCGACATCGTCGCCTCCGGCGGGAACTCGCCGAAGCTGCAGCGCAAGAACGCGGACAACTCCCGGGGCAGCTGCAGCGGCACGAACATCGGCGTCGACCTCAACCGCAACTCGACGTTCAAGTGGGGCGGCGACTCCAACTCCGCGTGCTCCGAGACCTACCAGGGCGTGAGCGCCGGTTCGGAGCCGGAGGTGCAGGCGCTGGAGAAGCTCGCCCGCGCGATCTTCCCGGACCAGCGCGGCACCGGCAACAACGACCCCGCGCCGGCCACCGCCAAGGGCACGATGATCACGCTGCACAGCTACGGCAACGACATCATCATCCCGTGGGGCTTCACCCAGGCCACCTCGCCGAACGACGCCCAGTACCGCAGGCTCGGCGCGAAGTACGCCGCGTCGAACGGCTACCTCGTCGGCACCAACGAGGAGACCGTCGGCTACGACACGACCGGCACCACCGACGACTTCACCTACGGCGAACTCGGTGTCGCCAGCGTGACGTTCGAGGTCGGCGGCTCCAGCGGCACGTGCGGCGGCTTCCTGCCGAAGTACACCTGCGTCGACAGCACGTTCTGGCCGAAGAACAAGGGCGCGCTGGTCACCGCCGCGAAGGCCGCGTCGGCGCCGTACCAGCAGTGATTCACGGCCGGCAGGCGTAGATGCAGTTCTGCGGACGCGGGGATCCGAGCACGTCGACGTGCCGGAACCCCGCGTCCGCCAGCATTTCCGACGCCTTCTCGGTGCCCCACACGGCGCCCAGCGCGGCGCCGCCCTCGGCCAGCGACGTCGTCGTGCAGTACATCAGGCTGATCGAGTAGGTGAGCGCCGCCAGCGGATTGCCGACGTTCTTCGCCAGGTGGCTGGAGAAGTTGGTGTCGACCATGAAGAACAGGCCGTCCGGGGCGAGCGCGCCGTGGATCCGGCGCAGCACGACGTCCGGGCGGTCCTGGTCGTGGATCGCGTCGAACGCGGTGATGACATCGTAGGGCGGGTCGGCGGTGAGTTCGGCGGCGTCGCCGACGACGAACTCGGTGTTGGGTAGGTGGTGTTCCTGCGCCTGCTCGACGACGTTCGGGTTGATGTCGAGACCCGTGAAGTGCGAGGCGGGGAACGCGCGGGCGGCGACGGAGACGGCGTTCCCGGTGCCGCAGCCGAGGTCGAGCACGCGCGCACCGGCGGTCAGGCGTTCCTTCAGCCCGGGGACGGCGCCGAAGAAACCGTCGACGAGCTGCTCGCGGTAGATGTGCTTCCAGCTGTCCCCGGTTCTCGCGCCGAGGCTTTCGAGATGGGGCCCGTACGCCGACCGCGGGACGCCGCCGCCTTCGGCGAACGCGCGTTCCAGCTCCGGCAGGATGCCGGTGAACGCGGACAGGGTCAGCAGAGACGGCATGAGGTTCGCCGAGGTGTCGCCGAGCAGGTACTTGGCGTGCTCCGGCGGGAGGGTGTACTCGCGGCCGTCGTAGCCGAAGATGCCGCCGGTGACCATGGCACCGAGCCACTCCCGGACGTAGCGTTCCTGCAGCCCGGCGCGCTCGGCGAGGCCGGCGCTGGTCGCGGGCCCGCGCGCGGCGGCCGCGAGGAGGCCGGTGCGGTGGCCGACGCCGATCAGCATGGTGAGGGCGCTGCCGGTCATGGTCGCGGTCAGGTGCGCGGCGAAGTCCTTCTCCTCCATGAGGGAAGCCTACCCGCCGGCCGGACCGTCCGATGTGGACAATCCAGCCGGCGGGCGGTGCGGCCGCACCTCCGCTCCGGTCTGGCGCCGCCGGACGCGGTCAGTCGTCCACGTCCTCCAGCCCCGCGTCGGCGAGCACCGCGTAGACCCGGCGGCGGGCGTCGGCGAGGATCTTCTTCACCTCGGCGACCTGGGCGTCGTTCCCGCTGTACCCGACCTGAGCCGCCGCGCCGGACAGCTCGCCCATGGCGTGCCACAGCGCCGCGAACCGGTCGGCGCCCGGCTCTTCCTCGGGCTCTTCCCACAGCGCCGCGAACTCCTCCTCGCGGCCCGCCACGTGCTCGCGGCCGGCGTCGGTCAGCTCCGCGACCCGGCGACCGGCCGTCTCGACCGTGTGGACCAGGCCTTCGTCCTCCAGCTGCTGCAGGATCGGGTACACCGATCCGGGGCTCGGCCGCCACCGGTCGTGCGTACGGCGGCGGATCTCCTGCATCAGCTGGTAACCGTGCATCGGCTCCTCGGCCAGCAGCGCCAGGACGGCCGGCCGCACCGGGCGGGCCGGCGGGCGGCCACCGCCGCCGCGGAACTCGCGGACCCGCTGGAACGGCCCGGCGCCGCCGAACCAGCCACCGGGGCCGCCGAACGAGCCGGGGCCGCCCGGGAAGCCGGGGAAACCCGGGCCACCCGGCGGCTGGGGTGGGTGCGGCGGATGCGGTGGCGGCGGCGGGAACCCGCGCGCGAGCTCCGGACCGCCTTCCCAGTCCTCGTGCCCCGGCATGCCGTGCTCCGGCCCGAGGTGTCCGCGCGGGTCGTGTCCCGGGCGTCCGCCGTGGCCCGGCCCGTGGTGCCCGAAGTGTCCCCCGAACCCGGCGAAGATCCGGTCGGCTCCTGCGCTCATCTCCATGATGACCTCCCTGTCGTATCGGCGACATTCACACGATATATCGCCGCTCGATCGACGGCAAGGCGGGTTTCAGCGGAAGTAGTGCCCGGCCTCCAGGTCCGCGAGCAGCCCCGGCCACTCGGGCACCCACCCGAGACGCTTCTGCGTCAGCACGCTCGACGCCGGCGCATCCGGCCCGGCGAAGTGCGCGAGCCATCCGAAGTGGCCCGGAACGTCGGCCACCGACCGCACCGGCACCCCGAGCCGCTCCCCGATCACCCCCGCGAGCACCTTCAACGGCACGCCCTCGTCCCCGACCGCGTGCAGCCGCACGCCCGCCGGCGCGTCCTCGACCGCCAGCCGGTACAAGCGAGCCGCGTCGAAACGGTGGACCGCGGCCCAGCGGCCCGCTCCGTCGCCCGGGTAGGCCGACACTCCGGTCGAGCGCGCGAGCCGGATCAGCGCCGGGACGAACCCGTGCCCGTCGCCTTCGCCGTGGACCGAGTGCGGCAGCCGCAGCACCGACGCGCGCACGCCCCGCTCGGCCAGCGCGAGCGCCGCGGTCTCCGAGGCCGCCCGCGGGAACGCCGGGTCGGCCGCGTCCTCTTCGGTGGCCAGCCGGCCCGGGGCCACCGGACCCGTCGCGGCCGTGATGATCAGCGCTTTCCCGGATCCTTCGAGCGCTTCGCCGAACGCGCCGATCGCCGCGCGGTCGGTCGCCGCCGCGGCCGTCAGGTCGGCGAAGTCGTCGTGGACGTAGGCCGTGTGGACGACCGCGTCCGCTTCGGCCGCGGCCGCCCGGAGGCCGTCCAGGTCGGCCAAGGTCCCGTGCCGGACCTCGGCGCCGGTGGCCGCGAGCGCCGCGGCCTTGTCTTCCGAGCGGGCGAGGCCGAGGACCTCGTGCCCCGCTTCCCGCAGTTCCCGGACGACGGCGCTGCCGACGAACCCCGTCGCACCGGTGACGAACACCCGCATCTTCGTACTCCTCCTGAGTCGCTGACTGTGATTCCATCGTTGGGCCGCGGTCGCCCGCGCGTCCAAAGCCTGGTTCTCATCGAGCGATACGGTTCAGGCATCACCGCAGGTAGGCTGAGGTCATGGCGGATCTCGACCTGCGGCTGGTGCGGTACTTCACGGCCCTCGCCGAGCACCGGCACTTCGGGCGCGCGGCGGCCGCGCTGCACACGACGCAGCCGTCGCTCAGCCGGCAGATCCGCCGTCTCGAAAGCCAGCTCGGCGCGCGCCTGCTGGACCGCACCCCGCAGGGCACGCGGCTCACCGCGGCGGGCGAGGTGTTCCTGCCCCACGCCCAGGCGCTGCTCGAGTCGGCCGAGCAGGCGGCGGCCGGCACCCGGGCGGCAGCCGCGCCGAGCCGGATCACGATCGGCTACCGCACCAATCTGTTCGTCACGCCGGCGGTGCGCGAGCTGCGCCACCGCCACCCGGAAGCCGAGGTGCTGACCCGCCACCTGGGCTGGACCGAAACCCGGGCGGCACTGCTGGAGCACCGGGTGGACGTCGCGGTGACGCGGCTGCCGCTGCGGGCCGACGGGCTGCGCGTCACCGTGCTCTACGACGAAGAGCGGGTCCTGCTGGTCGCCGCCGACCACCGCTTGGCCGGCCGGGAGTCGGTCACGCTCGCCGACTTCGCGGACGAGCCGCTCCCCCGCGTCGACGACCCGGACTGGAACGCCTTCTGGCGCATCGACCCGCGCCCGGACGGCAGCCGCGCCCCGGACGGGCCGCTGGTCAAGGAGTTCGAGGAGAAGTTCGAGCTGATCGCCGCGGGCCAGCTGGCGGCGATCGTCCCGGCCGGGGTCCGGTTCAGCCGCCTCCGGTCCGACGTCGCGATCGTCCCGGTGGACGGCATCGAACCCTGCCAGGTGGCCCTCGCCACCCGCGCCACCGAGGCCGGCGACCTCCTGGCGTCGGTGTGCACGACGCTGGAAGCGCACCTGACCGGCCCGGAAGCCGCGGGCCTGAAACCGCGCTAAGACCCGGACTTCACCGCCAGCGTCAGCAGGTCCGCCGCCGGGCCGGTCAGGCGGCGGCCCGCCGGCCACACCGCCCGCAGCACCCGGCCCAGCTCCATCCCCGCCACCGGCACCGGCACCAGCCGGCGGCCCGCCACTTCACGCACCACGTCGAGGTCGCTGATCACCGCCGGCCCGGCGCCGGCGATCACCGCGTTGCGCACCGCCGACGCCGAACCCAGCTCCAGCAACGGCTTCACCGGGCCCGCCCCCGCCCGGCGCAACGCCGCCTCGACCGTCTCGCGGGTGCCCGAGCCCGGCTCGCGCACCACCAGCGGCGTCGCGGCCAGCTCTTCGGCCGTCAGCGGACGACGGCGCCGGGCCCAGGCGTGCCCGGCCGGGACCACGACGACGAGCCGGTCCCCCGCCACCCGCCGGGTGGCCAGGCCCGGCCACGGTCCCGGCGACTCGACGAACCCGAGGTCCACCTTTCCGCGCGCGACGAGCTCGGCGACCTGCTCGGAGTTCACCACCTCGAGCCCGACGTAGGTGTCCGGCCCGCTCCGCTTGACCTCGCCGATCCAGGCGGGCACGAAGTGCTCGGCGAGCGTCATGCTCGCTGCGACCCGCAGCTGCGCGCCGCGCTGGGTGCGCAGGGCCTCCGCGCCCGTGCGCAGTCCGTCCACTTCGGTCAGCACGCGGTGGGCCCAGCCCGCGATCACCCGGCCGTCCGGGGTCAGTGCCGAGCCGCGCCGGGTCCGGTCCACGAGCGACAGTCCCAGCTGGCGTTCCAAAGTGGACAGCCGTTTGCTCGCCGACGGCTGGGCGATGCCGAGCGCCCCGGCCGCCTGGCCGATGCTGCCGAGGTCGCCGACGAGCACCAGCAGGCGCAGCGAGTCCAGATCCGGTCCGGTCATAGCCTCAGTCTATGACCTCGGCACGAACCACCGGCTACCGCGAACGCCCGGCACCGGCGACCCTGGCGGCATGGCACTGACGACGGCGAAGACCTCCGGCCTGGCGATCACCGCGCTGGGCGTCGCCGCGGCGTACGCGTTCAGCTCGGTGTGGCCGGTGGCCGGCGCCCTCACCGTCGCGGTCGTGCTCGGCGTCGCACTGGGAAGCACGCCGGTCCTGACCGGCGAGCAGCGCCGGGCCGTCGCCGGTCTCACGAAACGCCTCCTGCGCGCGGGCGTCGTCCTGCTCGGGCTCCAGCTCGCCGTCCCCACCGTGCTCGCGCTCGGCCCCGGCACCCTCTCCGCGGTCGTGCTGACGGTCGCGGTCACCTTCCTCGGCACGCTCGGCCTCGCCCGGCTGGTCCGGGTGCCGCGCGGGCTCGCCCTGCTGGTCGCCACCGGCTTCTCCATCTGCGGTGCCTCGGCGATCGCCGCGATGGAAGGCGTGATCGAGCGCGACGACGAAGACGTCGCGACCGCCGTCGCGCTCGTCACCTGTTACGGCAGCTTCGCCTTGGCCGCGCTCCCGCTGCTGGCCCACGCGCTCGGCCTCGACGCCGTCCGGACCGGCAGCTGGGCCGGGATCTCGGTGCACGAAGTCGCCCAGGTCGTCGCGGCCGCCGGACCCGCGGGTGCCGCCGCGGTCGGCATCGCCGTGGTGGTGAAGCTCAGCCGGGTCGTCCTGCTGGCCCCGGTGGTCGCGCTCGTCGGGGCCACCCGACGCGGCCGGCACGACACGCACGCTCCTCTCGTGCCGCTGTTCGTCCTCGGCTTCCTCGCCATGGTCGCCGTCCGGAGCACCGGGCTGGTCCCGGCGTTCGCGCTCGACGTCGCGAAGACCGCGTCGACGCTCCTGCTCGCGGGCGCGCTGTTCGGCCTCGGCTGCGCCGTCCGGCTCGGCGCCTTGCTGCGCGGCGGCGGACGGGCGCTGCTCCTGGGTCTCCTGTCCACGCTTCTCGTGCTGGTGACCGGGTTCGGGACCCTGGCCGCATTCACCTGATGTTTCCCTCCCGGACAGGTATAGTTCGTTATACGCGAGGTTGTACGGCTCTTGTACGGATCATGTCGACGCTGCTGCGGAGACGTTGAACGAATCCGTAGGGAGTTCGAACCGTGAAGATCACCCGACTCGCCCAGGGGCTGCTGGCCGGGCTGCTGGGGTGCGCCGCTCTCGGCGTCCCGGCGGCCGTCGGCGCCGCCACCGCTCAGGCCGACGTGGCCAGCACGCCGGTGTTCACCAAGAACACCGAAGGTCACGACTGTTACCGCATTCCCACCGTCGTCAAGGCCACCAACGGCGACCTGCTCGCGTTCGCCGAGGGCCGCAACGGCGGCGCCCACGCCTGCGCCGACCTGGGCAAGATCGATCTCGTGATGAAGCGTTCCACCGACGGTGGCAAGACGTGGGGCGCGCTCAACACCGTCATCACCGCGTTCGGTGACACGAAGGGCAACCCCGCGCCGATCGTGATCCCGGGCAGCAACCGGATCGTGCTGCTGTCGACCATGCAGTGCTACACCACTCCCGACTGCGGCCGGGTCCCGCGCGTGTCCATCAGCGAGGACAACGGGAAGACGTGGGGCGCGCCGAAGACGCTGACCACCGAACTCGGCTTCTCGGCCGCGCCCGGCTGGCTGGCCACCGGGCCCTCCCACGGGATCGTGCTGACGCGCGGCGCGCACAAGGGCCGGCTCGTCGCCGGGATGAGCTACTCGAACATCGGCGCGCTGGTCTACAGCGACGACCAGGGCAGCACCTGGCACCTCGGCGCCACCGACAAGCCGACGACCAGCGCGATGAACCCGCAGGAGATCAGCGTCACCGAGCTCCGGGACGGCCGGGTCTACGCCGCCGCGCGCAACCAGGCGAACGACGGCACCAAGTGCCTCGAAGACGGCACCCGCAACCGCGCGTTCGCGATCAGCTCCGACGGCGGCGAGACGTTCAGCTCGAAGTTCAGCTTCGCCACCGACCTGGTCGCGCCGACGGTCGAGGGTTCGACGGCCCGGATGAGCGCCACCGACACCGGCGGCAAGTACAACCGGATCCTGTTCGCCGCACCGTCCGTGTGCAGCGAACGCGAGCAGCTGCGGGTGCACTCGTCGTTCGACGAAGGCGCCAACTGGACCGGCAACGCCGGCAGCCTGCTCGTCTGGGGGCAGGGCGCGGCGTACTCGGACATGGTGCAGCTGTCGCAGTCGTCGGCCGGGGTGCTGTTCGAAGTGGGCCCCACCGAGCACCCCTACGACGCGATCCGCTTCGCCACGGTCACCGAAGCCGCGCTCGGCGCCCCGGCCTGCGGTGGCGGCTACAGCGTCATCGACTCGGCTCCGCTGGGCACCGGCGGCGCGGCCGGCACGGTGTTCCTGTCGTACAACGCTTCCAACGGCCAGAACTGCGTCAGCACCATGAAGAATGCCTCCGCCGGGACGGCCACGGCGACCTCGGCCTACCTGGAGGTCAAGGGGTCCGCGCGGCAGGCCGACTCGGGCTCGTTCTCCTGGTTCGCCGGCCCGGTCAAGGCCACGGCGGCGGACAAGTGCGTGAAGTGGGGCGGCACGGCCGGCGGCCAGGCCTACGACAGCGAGTTCGAGCACTGCGGCTGAACCGGGTGGGACCCGCCCCCTGGCCGGGTCCCGTCCCTCCCCTCGTGCCGCCCGGCCTCCGCGCCCGGGTGGTGCGGGCGGTTCAGAAGCCCGTGCAGCCGGCGACGGCCCCGGGTCCGGCCGCGGTCGCGGTCCTGGCTTCCTTGCCGTCGACGA
Source organism: Streptomyces sp. MN03-5084-2B (assembly GCA_033793495.1). Taxonomy (GTDB): domain Bacteria; phylum Actinomycetota; class Actinomycetes; order Mycobacteriales; family Pseudonocardiaceae; genus Amycolatopsis. Next base: position 47,705 of record JARAWT010000061.1, read on the forward strand.
TCACCTTGCAGGTGACCGAACCGCCGTCCGGACCGGCGGTCGCGGTGAACTGGGCACCGGCGAGGAACCCGGTCGCTTCGACGGTCTTGGTCCACGGCACCGCGGCACCCGCCTCGGAGTTGACCAGGATCGTGTTCCGGTCGAAGGTGCTGTAGTCGATGTCGGCGGTCTTCGCGTCCCCGCTCACCTCGTAGACGATGGTGTGGTGCGCGGTGGCCTGTTCGTTGACGTCGCTGATCGCCTTGCCGATCACCACCGTCCACAGGATGCAGACGACGAGACCGAGCAGCGACACGACGACGCCGGCGAGCGAAAGGCCCTTGTTGGTGGCCTTCCGGGAGCGGACTCTGGCCACGCCGACCGCCGACAGGATCAGGCCGAGCACGCACAGGGGCCAGGCGACCACGCCGATGAGCGGGATCGGGGCGAACACGAGCCCGATCAGGCCGAGCACGAACCCGGCCGTGCCCAGGCCGTTGCGCGGCGGCGCGGCCGGCGGGGCCGGGTGCTGCTGGATCGGGGTGTAGTCGGTCATCGGGGTTTCCTTTCGCTGGCTCGACGGCGAGAAGGAAACCAGCGGCGCGGTCCCGTCCGCGTCGTCCGGAGGCCTCGACCCGGTACGACGAAAGTCGTCACCGGGCGGGCGGGGAACGAGCGGAACGGCTGATGGGGACGCGGTTGGTCACCTCGTACGCTGACGCCCATGGGACGGTCCGTGCTCCGGGTGGTGTGTACGGTGCTCGCGGTCGCGGCGGGCGTGGTGACGAGCACGATCAACTGGGCCTTGGAAAGCTCGCCGCCGGACGCGCTGCCCGCCGCGCTGGGAATGCCCGGCTGGGTGGTCAGCGTCGGAGCGGCGGTCCTGCTGGTCTGGCGGCACCGGTGGCCGCTGCTCGTCACCGGCATCGCGGTGGTGCCGCCCCTGCTGCTGGTCGGGGACTCGATGGCCGCGCTGATCGCCCTCGCCGCCCTCACCGCCCGGTACGTGGGCTGGTGGCGGTGGGGTGCGGCGGCGCTGGTGTTCGCCGCGACCGGGCTCGCGGTCTGGCGCGACGTGGGCCGGGAGGTGGGGTCTTCGCTCGCCGAGGCCTGGATGTCCACCGCCACGACCGGCGCCAAGCTCACCGGCGTGGTGCTGACCGCGCTGGTGTACACGGCGGTGCCGCTCACCGTCGGCGTCGTCCGGCACAACCTCGCCGAGACGCACCGCCGGATCGTCGAGCAGCAGGCGCTGCGCGACCAGGTGGCCCGCAAGGAGGAGCAGGCGCGGATCGCCCGCGAGATGCACGACGTCCTCGGGCACCGGCTGTCCCTGCTTTCCCTGCAGGCGGGCGCGTTGGAGGTCACCGCGGCCACGACGCCGGACGCGGTGGCGGCGGCCAAGACGGTGCGGACCACCGCCCGGCAGTCGCTCGACGACCTGCGTCAGGTGATCGGCGTGCTGCGCGGTGGGGGCTTCGCCGACCGGGCCCCTGCCGGCCCCGCGGAGCCGCCCCAGCCGACCCTGGCCGACATCCCCGACCTGGTCGCCGGTGCCCGGCAGGCCGGCTTGGCCGTCAACGTGACGATCCTGCTCGACCAGGCGTCATCGGCCCCGGCCCCGCTCGGCACGGCGGCGTACCGGATCCTCCAGGAGGCGTTGACCAACGTGCTGCGGCACGCACCGGGAGCGACGGCGGAGCTGCTGGTCCGCGGCGGCCCGGCCGCGGGGCTGTCGGTGGAGGTGTTCAACCCGCTGCCCCCGCAGCCGGTGCCGTCACCGGGATCGGGCACCGGGCTCACCGGCGTCAACGAGCGCGTTTCGCTCCTCGGCGGTGCGCTGTCGGCGGGCCCGGTCGACGAGCGGACGTTCGCGCTGCGAGCCTGGCTGCCGTGGGTGACGCCGGCGCCCTAGCATGGCCGGGTGAGCGTGCGCGTACTGCTCGTCGACGACGACCCGCTGGTCCGCACCGGACTGTCCATGATCCTGGGCAGCACCCCGGACCTGCAGGTGGTGGCCGAGGCGGGCGACGGCGACGAAGCGGTCCAGCAGGTCGCCCGCCACGCGCCGGACGTGGTGATCATGGACATCCGCATGCGCCGCATGAACGGCCTGGTCGCCACGGCGGCGGTGCTGGCCCAGCCCCGCCCGCCGAAGGTCCTGATCCTGACGACGTTCGACCTGGACGAGTACGTGTTCGAGGCGCTGGCGGCGGGCGCCAGCGGCTTCCTGCTGAAGGAGGGCTCGCCGCAGGAGATCATCGAAGGCGTCCGGGTGGTGGCGAACGGCGACGCGATGTTGTCCCCGCGGACGACGAAGCAGCTGATCGGCCAGTTCGTGGCGACGCGGGCGAACCCACGGCGGTCGCGGGCCCGGGCGAAGCTGGAGTTGCTGAGTTCGCGGGAACGGGAAATCGTGACGGCGGTGGCGCGGGGCAAGCCGAACGCGGAGATCGCGGCGGAGCTGTTCCTGAGCGAGGCGACGGTGAAGACGCACATCACGCGGACATTCGCGAAGCTGGACGTCTCGAACCGGGTGCAGCTGACGATCTTCGCCTACGAAGCGGCGCTCGTGACGCCGTAGGCCACTTCGAACCGCCGTCAACACCGCCACCGCGATCGAGCCCGGCAGCACCGTCCACACCGGAACCGACGGGAGTAAGCGCTTTCCGATCAGTCACGTTCGCCCGTTGGTTTCCCACCGGAACACCTCGGGCTCGGCCTGTCGCCCACCACCCCGGGCGGGCAAGGGGATCAGAGCGCGACGCGCGTGCGGACCCGGCGGCCGACGTCCCGGGCCCACGCCCTGATCCGGTCCCAGTCGCGGAAGTCGCCGGCCCGCCGGCCGGACGCCAGCAGCTTCGGGATCAGGCCGCGCACGGTCGCCGGGTCCAGCCGGCCGCCGAAGGTGGCCGTGCGCTCCGCGTCGATGCGCGCGGCCAGCAGCGCCACGTTCGCCGGCAGGCTGACCTGGTGCGTGGCCGCGCCGGGGCCGCACGGTCCGCTGTGGAACAACCACACCGGACGCTCGGCGAGCGCCCGGGCGTTGCGTTCCAGCAGCCGGACGGCCTCCGGCCGCCAGCGGTGGTAGTACAGCGCGCTGCCGATGACGACCGCGGCGTAATGCTCCACGCCGGCGACGTCGGCGGCGTCGCGCACGTCGACGGTCAGGCCCGCTTCGCCGAGCTCGGCGGCGATGACCTCGGCGATCTGCCGGGTTCCGCCGTGCCGCCCGGCGTAGGCGACGAGGACTGCGGTCATGCGCTCCATTGTCGGCCCTCGCGGACCGGACTGCGCCGCGGGCGGCGCACGATCCGCCGAACGGGCGCTAGCACGCTACTCTCCGCAGCTCTCACGGCGGCGGCAGGAACGCCGGTCGCTCGGCGGGGTCCGGTTCGTCGTAATAGCGGTGGAAGACCGCGGTCTGCCCACCGGACATCGGCGGCACGATCCAGCTCCACTCCGCGGGGCACCGGCGCCCGGCCCGTTCCTCGCGTTCCAGGTGGGACAGGAACCGGTGCGCTTCGGTGTGGTGGTCGGCCATCGTGACGCCGGCCGCGTCGAAGGAGTGCTGCACGGCCAGCGTCAGCTCCACCACCGCCCGGTCGCGCCACAGCGTGCGCTCGGACGAGGTGTCCAGGCCCATCAGCTCGGCGATGACCGGCAGCAGGTCGTAGCGCTGCTCGTCGGCCAGGTTCCGGGCACCCACCTCGGTGCCGAGGTACCAGCCGTTGAACGGCGCGGCCGGGTAGGTGACGCCGCCGATCTCCAGCGGCATGTTGCTGATCGCGGGCACGGCGTGCCAGCGCAGTCCCAGCCCGGCGAACCAGCGGTGGTCGGGGTGGGTCAGCGGGACCTCCAGGACGGCGTCCGGCGGCAGCGTGAACAGCCGCGGCTCGCCGGGCACGGCCTCGATCAGCAGGGGCAGGACGTCGAAGGAGCCTCTTCGCTCCGGCGGCCGCCAGCCGAGACTTCGCACCTGCTCGGTGAACTCGGCGTAGCGCGGATCGCCGAGGACCGAACCGTCTTCGAAGCGGTACCCGGCGTAGCGGATGAGCTGCTCGTTGTGGATGCGCGGCCCCGGCGTGCCCGGAGTGTCCGGTGCGAAGACCGTGATCGTCGACCGGATCCGGCCGCCGCGGGTGGCCTGGCGCAGGTGGGCGACGCACTCGCCGGCGATCGCGGCGGGGTCGGTGACCCGGCGGCGGTCCCGGATCCGCAGGCTGCGCCAGTACAGCCGGCCGATGCAGCGCGCCGAGTTGCGCCACGCCACGCGCGCGCCGTACGCCAGTTCGGCCGGGGTGTGCCGGTAGGTCCCGGTTTCCTGGATTTCCGCGCGCACCTCGGCCAGCCGGGTCTCGAACCGCGCACCTTCTTCCGCGGCGCCTTCGGCGAACATCCGGTCCAGGAATTCCTCCGCTTCCGCGGAATTGACGCTTTGCTCCTCCGAGACGCGCTGAGGGTAGAGCGACAGCGAGGGCGTCACCCGCTCGGGTGTAACGGTCACTGAAGTTCCCCACTCTCCGAAATCACGATCTGCAGCCCGACGAAAAGGTTCACCGTTCCTCCGAAGGTCGCCGACGACACTGCCGGCCGAAACTCCCACTGCCCTGGGAACTCCGGCCAGGCGGGGGAGGATACCTCACGTTTCGCGGGGCGGGCTCCACCACTCGGGAACGACGTCACGGCGATCCCGGAATTCCGGCAAAGGCCAGGTCGGACTGAAAAAATAACTGCTACCAAGCGTTATCCGGACATGGCTCAGCGCATTTCTCGTCAATCGATCACTTCGGACGGCAAAATCCGCGTGATCCTTTGTCGCGCAACTCCCTGCGTCTTTTCGTGGGCATTCGCCGAACGGCCTTCACCGGGGGCGGCCACCCGTGTACGCGCGCCCGCGTTAGAGTCGCGGTGATCGGCGGAGGGGGAACGGTTCGTGAACGCCAGGCGCATCCCCGTCGTCCTCGTCGCCGGGTTCCTCGGCGCGGGCAAGACGACGCTGCTCAACCACCTGCTCGCCAACCGCGAGGGGGCCCGGGTGGGTGTGGTGGTCAACGACTTCGGCCGGGTGAACGTCGACGCGCTCGCCGTCGCCGGCCAGGTCGACACGATGGTCTCGCTCGGCAACGGCTGCCTCTGTTGCGCCGTCGACGCCGGTGGCCTGGACGCCATGCTCGCGAAGCTGTCCCGCGCCGAGGCGGGCATCGACGTCATCGTCGTCGAAGCCAGCGGCATCGCCGAGCCCCGCGACCTGATCCGGCTGATGATCGCCAGCGAGAACCCGGACATCCGCTACGGCGGGCTGGCCGAGGTCGTCGACGCCGCGGAGTTCGAAGCCGCCCGCGAACGCCATCCCGAGCTGGCCGACCACCTGCGGCTGGCCGACCTCGTCGTGCTGAACAAGGCCGACCGGGTCCCCGCCGAAGCGCTCGCGAAGCTCGCCGCGACCGTCGAAGAGCTGGCTCCGGGCCGCCCGCTGCTGGTCACCGAGCACGGCCGGGTCGACCCGCGGCTGTTCTTCGACCCGGAACCCCGCGGCGAGCGGGTCGGCCAGCTGTCGTTCGACGACCTGCGCGAGGACGACCACGACCACTCGCGGCACCTGCACGCCGAGTACCAGACGGTCACGTTCACCGCCGAGACACCGCTCGCGCCGCGCGCCTTCGTCGAGTTCCTCGAGCGGCGGCCGGCCGGGCTCTACCGGATGAAGGGCCGGGCCGACTTCGGCCCCACCGGCCCGAAGGCCCGGTTCCACCTGCACACCGTCGGCGGGTTCGTGCAGCTGGACCGCTCGGCCTGGCCGCCGGGCGAGCCGCGGCGGACCGAACTGGTGCTGATCGGCGCCGGCATCGACACCGACGCCGTGCTCGCCGACCTGGGCCGCTGCCTCGCCGAGGACCCGGCCACCGTGGACGAGCGCGGCCTGCTGCACGTGCTGCGCTACCTGCCCGACGAGGCCTGAGCACACCCCGCCACGCCGAAGATCGGCAAATGCGGCGCCGGGCCGGGCACCGCGACGGACACTGCCCGCCATGACGACCACCGCGGTGAGCGCACCACGCTGGTACCTGGTCGGCGTGCTGCCCGAAGACGTCCCCCGGGCCCACCTGATGACCCGCTCCGGCGACCTCCGCTACCGGCGATCGGCCTGCGGGGAGCGGGAGTCCCGCAGCTGGAAGCCCGTCGACCTGGCCACGTCCGAGCTCGCGCCGTGCCCGGCGTGCCTCGCGACGCTGTCCGGCGTCGGCGAGGACCGCGGCCAGCTCGCCCTCGACCTGGAGGTCTGAGCGGCCGGCGGATCAGCTCGCCGATGCGCCTCGGGCCACTCTGATCACGGCTTCTTCGCGCGGCTCGGGGCCACCCGCGGTGGTTCGTTGGGCATCTTCGGGTACACCGGCGGCCACGGCGCGTCCATCAGCCCGGCCGCCAGGTCGCGTTCGGACATTTCCAGCAGCGGCTCGATCGACTGCGGCCGCTCCCCCGCGCCGGCCCACGGGTCGCCGCGCTCGGCCACCCGCGCGGGCACCGTGCCGAGCGTCAGCGTGTCGGGCTCGACGGTGGCCAGCTCGTCCCAGCCGATCGGCGTGGACACCTGGCCACCAACGCGCGGGCGCACGCACCACGTGCCGAACACGGTCTTGTGCGGGGCGTTCTGGTTGAAGTCGACGAACACGCGGGTGCCGCGTTCTTCCTTCCACCACTGGGCGGTGATCTTCTCCGGGTGACGGCGTTCGAGGGCCCGCGCCAGCGCGACCGCGGCCGCCCGCACCTGGAAGCCGTCCCAGCGCGGCTCGAGCATCACGTACAGGTGCAGCCCGCGCGAACCCGACGTCTTGAGATGGCTTTCGATGCCGTGCTCGGCCAGGAACTCCCTGGTCAGCACCGCGGCCTCGCGCAGCTCGTCGAAGCCGATGCCGGGTGAGGGGTCCAGGTCGACGCGCAGCTCGTCGGTGACCTCGGGCGTGTCGGCGAGGTACGGCCAGACGTGGAAGCCCAGGCAGCCGAGGTTCACCGCCCAGAGGATGTGGGCCAGGTCCTTCGCCACCAGCGCGTCGCTCGTCGTGCCGTTCGGCGTCGAGACGACGGTGGTGGTCAGCCACGGCGGCACGCCCTTCGGGACGCGTTTCTGGAACCAGTTCTTGCCGCCAGCGCCGTCCGGGTAACGCTCCAGCAGCAGCGGGCGCCCGCCGAGCCGGGCCAGCAGCGGGCCGGAGACCGCCCGGTAGTACTCGACGAGGTCGAGCTTCGTCTCGCCGCGCTCCGGGAAGTAGACCTTGTCCGGGCTGCTGATCTTGACCTCGACGCCGTCGACGTCGAGCAGGACCGCCCCGCTCATCGCGCCTCCCCGAACAGCTTCGCGAGCTCGGCGGGCGGTGCCTCGTCGAGCTGGGCGTACGTGCAGGACTCGGGCGTGCGGTCGGGCCGGAACCGGACCAGCCGCCCGCCGTGCCGGAACCGGCCGCCCTGCAGGTGCTCGTAGCGGACCTCCGCCACCCATTCCGGCCGCAGTGGCTCCCACGAGAGGTCCTTCTGCGGGGCCCACCGGCTGTTCGCGCCCGGCTGGCGGCCGGGCTGCGGTTCGTACTCGGCCCAAGTGCGCCACGGGTGGTTCTCGAGCGCGTTTTCCCGCAGTGGCGCCAGTTCCTCGACCAGCTCGGCCCGCCGGGCCTTGGTGAAGCTGCTGGCCACCCCGACGTGGTGCAGGACGCCCTCGCCGTCGAACAGCCCGAGCAGCAGCGAGCCGACGCCGGCACCGTCCTTGTGCCAGCGGAAGCCGGTGACGACGCAGTCGGCGGTGCGCTCGTGCTTGATCTTCAGCATCACCCGCTTGTCCTGCTCGTACGGCAGGTCACCGGGCTTGGCCATGACGCCGTCGAAGCCCGCGCCCTCGAACCGGGTGAACCAGTCCTCGGCCTGCGCCGGGTCCTCGCTCAGCGGGGTCAGGTGGACGCGCTGCAGCCCTTCGGCGGCGGTGGAGAGCACGCTTTCGAGCTGCTTGCGCCGCTCGCGGAAGGGCTGCTCGGTGAGGTCGGTGTCGCCGAGGGCGAGCAGGTCGAAGGCGACGAAGCTGGCCGGCGTCTCCTCGGCCAGCTTGCGCACGCGCGAAGCGGCCGGGTGCAGCCGCAGCTGCAGCACCTCGAAGTCGAGCCCCGCGGGCGTGACCAGCACGATCTCGCCGTCGACGACGCAGCGGGGCGGGAGCGCGGCGGCCAGCAGCTCCACCAGCTCCGGGAAGTAGCGGGTCAGCGGGCGGTCGTTGCGGGAGCCGAGCTCGATCTCGTCGCCGTCGCGGAAGACGATGCAGCGGAAGCCGTCCCACTTCGGCTCGTACAGCAGCCCCGGTGCACGAGGTACCTCGTGCACCGCTTTCGCGAGCATCGGCCGCACCGGCGGCATGACGGGCAAGTCCACCGCGCGAGCTTAAAACACGGGTACGACAATTCTTGCCGAAAGACGCAGCCCGGCGTGATACACACTCCTTCGTGACCACCGAACGCCCCGCACCGCCCCTGACCGGGGGCGAGCGCGAAATGCTCCGCACCTTCCTCGACTTCCACCGCGCCACCCTCGCGATGAAGTGCGACGGACTGTCCGACGAGGACCTCCGCCGTGCGTCGAGCCCGCCGTCGACGCTGTCGCTGCTCGGCCTGGTCCGGCACATGGCCGAGGTCGAACGCACCTGGTTCCGGCGGGTGATCAACGCCGAGGACGTCCCGCTGCGGTGGTCGGCCGAAGGGGACTTCCAGGCCGCCTACGACGCGAGCTCGTCGACGCGTGCCGAGGCCTTCGAAGCGTGGCAGGCCGAGGTCGAGCAATCGCGCAAGATCGAAGAAGCGGCCGAGTCCCTTGACGTCACCGGCTACCAGCCGCGCTGGGGCGAGGACGTCTCGCTGCGGCTGGTGATGCTGCACATGATCCACGAGTACGCCCGGCACAACGGCCACGCGGACTTCCTGCGGGAGGCCATCGACGGCGTCACCGGCGCCTGATGGACGTGCTCGCCTGGTTGCGCGATTCCGACCCGGCCCTGCGCTGGCAGGTCGAGCGCGACCTGGCGGGCGAGCCGCCGTCGGTCTGGGAAGCGAGCCGGCGCGGGTCGCCACCGAAGGGTTCGGCGCCCGGTTGCTGGAGCGGCAGGACCCCGACGGCCAGTGGGCGGGTGGCGCGTACTTCCCCGCGGGCTTCCGCGGCGGCGAACCCCAGCCCTGGACGGCGACGACGTGGTCGCTCAATTCCCTGCGCGAATGGGGCGTCGACGCTTCGGTGCTGGCCGGCACCGCCGCACTGCTGGCCGCGAACAGCCGGTGGGAGTACGAAGACCTGCCCTACTGGGACGGCGAGGTCGACTGCTGCATCAACGCGTGGACACTGGCCAACGGGCTGTGGCTGGGCGCGGACGTCGCCGGCCTCGCGGACTGGTTCGTCGAGCACCGGCTGCCCGACGGCGGCTGGAACTGCGAGTGGGTCGAGGGTTCGACGCGGTCGTCCGTCCACTCGACGCTGAACTCCCTCAAGGGCCTCCTCGCCTGGGAAACGGCCACCGGTGGTTCGGCCGCCACCCGCGCCGCCCGCGAGGGCGGCGAGGAGTACCTGCTGGAGCGCCACCTCCTGCGGCGCCTCTCGACCGGCGAGCCGATCGTGCCGGGGGTGGGCGAATTCTCCGCCCCGGTCCGCTGGCGGTTCACGGCGCTGAACGCGGCCGAGTACTTCCGCGCGGCCGACCGGCCCGACCCGCGCCTGGCGGAGGCGATCGAGCTGATCCGCGCGGCGCGGCAGCCGGACGGCACCTGGCTGCAGACGCGCGACGACCCCGGCCGGGTGTGGTTCGACGTCGACGTCCCCGCCGGGCAGCCGTCGAAGTGGCTGACGCTGTCCGCCACCCGGGTCCTGAACTGGTGGGACGCCCGCTAAAGCGCCGCCAGCACGAGCCCGCTGCGCGGCTTCGGCGTGAAGTAGGTGGCCTTCCGCGGCATCCGGCGGCCGGCCGCGTGCACGGCCAGGACGTCGGCGAAGCTCACCGGCGCCAGCAGCACCACCGCGTCCGCGTCCGGCGGCAGCGGGCGCCCGGCCGGGAGCGGGCGCACGCACGGCCCGTCGGGGTCGACGCCGAGCGCGCGGGCGAACAGGACCTGCTCGACGAGCTCGTGGTCGATCACCGGCCAGGGGCCGTCCGGGGCCGGGAGCGGTACCCGCAGCACGGCCGCGCCGGCGCGCACCACGGCCTCTCCGGCGACGGGCACCGCGTGCTCGTCGTAGCGGACGTCCAGGCCGGCCGCGCACCAGCGCGTCACCAGGTCCTCCGGGCCGAGGCCGGTGCCGGTGAGGACGCGGTGGATGGCGCCGATCCGCAACGCCGGGCCGGCGGTGACCAGGGCGAGCAGCGCACCGTGACCGGCCGCCGCCGCGGCGGCCACGCGGTGGTTGCCGTCGGCGACGAGCAGGTCCGTGCCGGCGACCGCGGCCAGCAGGCGGCTCTGCAGCGGACCGGCGGGCACCACCCAGAGATCGTGCCGCCGCCCGGCCGCGTCCGAAGTGGACAGATCGGGCAGGCCGAGACCGGCGCAGGCCTGCTCGACCTGCTCGGTCAGCTCCGGGCCGCCGGCGGCCGGGACGAGCAGCGCCGCGCTGGTCGCGCAGCCCAGCCCGGAGAGCACCGCCGCCCGTTCGGCGACGACGTCGGGGTAGACGTCCTCGGTGTGGCGCACGCGCGCGGCGCCGTCGTCGGTCACCGCCGCCGGGTCGACCAGGCAGAGCAGCCCGAGCGCCACGCCGTCGGGACCTTCGATGCGGTAGGGCGCGACGATGTCGCGGACCGGCCGGTAGAACCGCTTGCGGAGCCGTTCGAGCACGGCGCGGGCGATCGGGACGGCACCGGTCAGGTCCAGCCCACGGGCCAGGGCGGCGGGCGTGCGCGCGGGGTGCTGCACGGCCAGGAGGCTGTCCCCGGCGCCGGGGACAGCCAGCGCGGCGATCACCCGCTCGGGCTCGGCGAACTCGTCGACGTCGGGGCCCGGGACCGCGTCGCGGACCACCCAGCCCCGCCCGATCGGCCGGATCCAGTCGCTCATCCTGACCATCTTCCGCCACGGGCGTCCGGAAATTCTCCGGGGCCGGTGCCTCCGGGATGGAATGCTTAGGACTGCAAAGTAGTTGACTCCGGTCATGACCGTTCCGAGGAGCACCCCGCCGATGACGACCTCCGCCGCCACCACGGGGGTCGGCTTCCGGTCCGAACGCGGCCCGGTGCTGATCGCGGTCATGCTCAGCACGGCACTGGTCGCCCTCGACAGCACGATCATCGCGACCGCCGTCCCGTCGGTGGTGCGCGACCTGGGCGGGTTCGCGCAGTTCCCGTGGCTGTTCTCCATCTACCTGCTCACCCAGGCCGTGACCGTGCCGCTCTACGGCAAGTTCGCCGACCAGCTCGGCCGGCGCCCGGTGATGTTCTTCGGCATCGCGGCGTTCCTGGTCGGCTCGGTGCTGTGCGGCGCCGCGTGGAGCATGCCGGTGCTGATCGCCGCCCGCGCCGTCCAGGGCATCGGCGCCGGCGCGATCCAGCCGATGTCGATGACGATCATCGGCGACCTGTACACCGTGGAGGAACGTGCCCGGGTGCAGGGTTACGTGGCCAGCGTCTGGGGCGCGGCTTCGGTGGTCGGCCCGACGCTCGGCGGCGTCTTCGCCGAGTACCTGGACTGGCGCTGGATCTTCTTCGTCAACCTGCCGCTGGGCGCGATCGCGGCGTGGATGCTGTTCCGCGGGTTCACCGAGCGCGTGGAGCGCAAGCCGCACAAGGTCGACTACCTGGGCGCGGCGCTGCTGACCATCGGCTGCTCCCTGATCATCCTCGGCCTGCTCGAGGGCGGCGTCGCGTGGGCGTGGGGCTCGCTGCCGAGCGTGGCGATCTTCGTGGCGGGCGCGGTGCTGCTGGTGACGTTCGTGCTGGTGGAGAAGCGCGCGGCGGAGCCGGTGCTGCCGCTGTGGGTGTTCACCCGCCGGGTCCTGGTGGGCGGCAACCTGGTGGCGGTGGTGGTCGGCGCGGTCCTGATGGGGCTGACGTCGTACCTGCCGACGTACGCGCAGGGGGTGCTCGGCGCGGGTGCGCTGGTGGCCGGCTTCGCGGTGGCGGCGCTGACGGTCGGCTGGCCGATCTCGGCGTCCCTGGCCGGCAAGATCTACCTGCGCATCGGCTTCCGCGACACGGCGTTGATCGGCAGCGTGTTCATCATCGCGGGCGGCGTCCTGGTGGCGTTGCTGGACGCGGGGTCGTCGCTCTGGGCGGCGGCTTTCGCGGCCTTCGTCCTCGGGATCGGGCTGGGCCTGGCGGCGAGCCCGACGCTGGTGGCGATCCAGTCGGTGGTGGGCTGGGACCGCCGGGGCGTGGTGACGGCGACGAACCTGTTCAGCCGGTCGCTGGGCAGCGCGGTGGGGGCGGCGGTGTTCGGGGCGATCGCCAACGCGACGCTGGCTTCGCGGTTCGCTTCGCCGCCGGCGGGGGTGGGGCCGCTGCCGCCGTCGGTGGACGCGACCAGCCTCGTGCTGGGCGGCGGTCACGCCGACTCGGCGGCGGCGGTGTTCGTGCGCGGTGCACTGGCGGATGCGACGCACTACGTGTTCTTGGGGTTGTTGGCGGTGGCCGTGCTTTCGGTGGGCGCACTGCTGCTCATGCCGCGAAAGACGGAGCAACTGGAGTTCTGAGCCCGATTTCCCGGCGCGGGCGGAATTGATCGAGCCGCCCGCACCGGCTGCACGTGCAATCGGCCGCGCACCCGCTCGATACGTTGGCACCACACGAAAGCCGACGGCGGAGGCGTCCGAAAAATGTCACGGATCTGACCCGGAATCAAGGGGCAACCGCGCAGCCGGACGTGCGTTATCCTGCTCTCGGCGGTGTTGATCCGTCACGTTCCGCAGCTAAGATTCACACACGCCTACGCGACGTTCCGGCCTCGACGCCCACCCGGCCGGCCGGCACGCGCCCGTCGAGAACCCGGGGGGACGCACGTGGCCGAACAGGACGGGCAGCCTGTGCTCGAGACCGACCCCCTCAGCCTGACCTGGGTGAAGAGCTCGGCCAGCGGCGAGGGCGGCGACCCCGCCTGCGTGGAGGTCGCCCGGACAGCCACCCGGGTCCACGTGCGGGACTCCAAGCAGCCCGGCCCCGCGTTGTCCTTCGGCCGGCAGACCTGGCGCGCGTTCCTCTTCGACTGCCTCGACTGAAGATCCTCTTCGGACCTGGTCCGCCCGACTCCGGGCCGACCAGGTCTTTTTCGCACCTCTTCGGAATCCGCCCTGCGGCGGATGGCGAGTCCGCACTCCTCCACCCAGCGAGCCTGAGGGTGGCAATGTGACGCACACCATCACGAGTGCTATCGTTCTGCCATGTGGCACATCGCCAGCGTGCCACCCGAGCGACGGGAGATGAAACGATCATGACTAGGGCGCACTCGCCAGTGGCCAGCCAGCGGCGGGTGCTGGGGGCGGTAAGGGAGGCGCGAGAGGCCCTGCAGCTCACCCAGAAGGACGTGGCGGAGGCACTGGACTGGTCGGTCTCCAAGCTCATCCGCATCGAGAACGGCAGCGTGGGCCTGTCGATCACCGACCTGAAGGCGCTCCTGCTGCACTACGGCATCACCGACCGCGACCGCGTCGAGACGTACGTCGCGATGGCCAAGGCCGGCCGGCAACCGGGCTGGTGGGACGGGTACAAACAGACCAGCAGCCCGGAGTTCCTGAAGTTCCTGGGCCTCGAATCGGCCGCGGTCATCATCCGCCAGTACCAGCTGCACCTCATCCCCGGCCTGCTGCAGGTCCCCGAGTACACGCGCTCGCTGGTGGCGAAGAACACGGGCGACCCCGACGAGCAGGACCGCCGGATCAACCTCCGCACCGAGCGGCAGAAGCGCCTCCAAGACACCGAGCTCGAGCACTTCTTCGTCCTCGACGAGTCGGTGCTGCGCCGGCGCGTGACGGACGTCGAAGGCTGGCGGTCCCAGCTGCACCGCCTCCGCGAAGTCTCGCAGCAGTCCAACGTCACCCTGCGGATCCTGCCGTTCGAGGCCGGCTGGATCGACGGGATGCAGAGCTCCTTCGAGCTGCTCCAGCTGTCCGAGCTGGAAAACGACCTGTTCCTCAACCTGTCGCAACCCGACGGGGACCTGTTCTTCGACGACGTGATCGGCGCCGAAAAGGCCGCCCAGTTCAGCCGGATCTTCTACCGCCTGGAAGACGCCGCCCTGACTCCCGAGGACACCCCTGGCTTCATCGACAAGATGCTGCGGGAACTGGAGGACTGAAATGGCACGCGCATGAGGAAGCGGCCCCCGGCTGGTACCCAGGGGCCGCTTCGGACAGGCAATACCTCCGACCCACCCAGAAGCAAGCGCGGACATACTGCCGAGGCGCCAGCATACGACCCCGCATCCCGGGGACGGAGCCACCGTCCGGCTCATGGCCCGGAAACAACTTCTCCGGGGACACAACGTCACCCTTACCGGTGACTCAGAGCCGCTCGAGCCGCACGCGCAGGTCACGAGCCCGTAGCCGGCCCCACGACGTCTCTCCCATGGACAGGGATGTCCGCGTTGCACCGCCGCCGCGCACCGGTGGTGCACCCGGTCGCGCCCGCGCGAACCGATCCATGTCCGACGCGCCGCCGAAGCGAGCGGCCCGCCCGAGGAGAGCCAGTGAAGATCGAAGTCCGCGCCGGCCACAGACCGTTCCCCCGCCCCCGCCCCTGC
>JARAWT010000062.1:0-61898 GCA_033793495.1 Streptomyces sp. MN03-5084-2B
GGTGGTGGTGGCCAGTGTCCGGGCCGCGGCCCGTCCCAGGCTTGACGGCGCCTGTTCGGATTCCACCTGCTCGGATCCCACCGGGTCGGTGACAGTCACAACGAGGACCACCCAATCATTCGCGTTCGGCACGTGCCCGCCCCAGCCGGCACGCCGGTCATGACCTGCTATTCGCTGATATGCGCGCGGTTTCGTGGCGCCGCGAAATCAACATAGCAACCGCGCCCTGCCGCACAATGACACGATCGGGTCACCGGGGTTAATGGCAGGCGCTCCCCTTGATCATTTTTCGACAGCGTTCGACGGGCGCGGTCACCGGCTGTCCGTGGACGTCACTCGGTCGTGAAAATCCCTGCTCGGCGGCAGGGTCCGTGATCGCCCAGCGGAACGACGCGGCCGGTGGTGCCCCGCGTTAACTGCGCCGAATCGGCGACTTTCGCGCTCGGGTGCGGCCACCCGGATGAATTCGGCCCTTTCTGTTGTCCGCCCGGAAATGGCTGACTAACTTGAGCTGTCCCGGTCGCGGAATGTGCCGGGCAGTGCTTCCCGCGCTCCGCGGGCGAAAGGACCCGGATGAACATCTTCGTGGCCGGCAGTCTCTGGGTGGCCGGTGCGGCCTGCGTCGGCGGCGTGATCGCCTACCTGGTCCGCCGGTTCGGTCGTGACGACGAAGGCAGGCCGGGCAACAACGACGCGGCGGGCCAGGTGTTCACCATCGTCGGCGGGCTGCACGCGGTGCTGGTCGCCTTCGTCCTCATCTCGCTGTACGACGAGGTGGGCTCGGTGAGCCAGAACGCGCAGACCGAGGCCGACAGCCTCGTCGCGGCCACCTGGGCGGCCGACGCGCTGCCGGAGGCCACCAAGGACCGCGTCCACCAGCTCGCCGCGGCCTACGCGCGCACGGTCGAGGAGCAGGAGTGGCCGCGCCTGGCCGACGGCGGCGAGGTGCCCGCCACCGGGGCCACCCAGCTGGACCAGCTGCGCCTGGCGGTGGCGGAGGCCCCGGCCGACGGCGACTGGCAGCTGGACCGCAAGACCGAGGCGAGCAACCAGCTCTGGTCGGTCTACCAGGCCCGGCAGCAGCGGCTGAGCCACTCCGGCGCCGGCGGGGTCGGCGGGGTCGTCTGGTTCGCGCTCATCCTCGGCAGCCTGATCACCGCGATCCTGCTGCCCAACCTGTTCGGCGGCACGCGGCTGGCCGCGCACATCATCATCGTGTCCACCCTGGCCGGCACGATCACGTTGCTGCTCTTCGCGATCCACCAGCTGCAGAACCCGTTCAGCGGCGGGGTCAGCGTGCCGCCCGAGGCGTTCACCTCGGCGCTGGCCAGGCTGGTTTGACCGGCACGCGGGTCCGCTGGGCGGCGGCGTTCGGCGTGGCCGCGGCGGTCTCGGCGCTGCTCGCGGCGACGGGCTGGCTCGCACCCCCGGCGCCGCGCCTCGCGGGGGCGCGGGAGCCGGGCGGCTGCACGATCCTGCAGGCGGAGAACGACCACGGCGGCGCGCCGACGACGCTGCGGTGGCTCTCCCTGCCCGGCGGGGTCACGCAGCGGGTGACCCAGGTCCCGTACTGGATCAACGCGATGGGCTACGCCGCCGCGCAGGACGTCGTCTACGGCGTCGCCGACGGCGACCGCGGCGGCCGGTACCACGGTGCGCACGCGGTGCGGATCGACGCCGCCGGCGCGGTCACCGACCTGGGCGTGCTCGGCCGGGCCGGGGCGCGGCAGCCGGTGTGGAGCCCGGTCACCGGCGCCACCGCGGGCGCGGTCGACGGGAACCGCTGGTACGTCCGGCAGGGCAGCGATCTGTACACAGTGGACATCCACCCGGCGGCCGCGGACTACGGGCAGGTGGTGCACCGCACGGCGCTGCGGCCGGTGTCGCTCGCCGTCGGCGTCGACGACTTCGCGTTCGACCCGGCGGACGGGCTGCTCTACGGCGTCTCGGCGACCTCGCGCGGGGACAGCTCGGTGGTCACCCTCGACCCGGCGAGCGGGAAGGTCGCCGTGGTGCCCGGGCTGCGGTTCCCCGAGGGCGGCGCGTACGGGTCGGTGGCGCTCGCGCCCGGCGCGATCTACGCCACGGCCAACCGCGAACGGCAGCGCAGCGTGACCTACCGCCTGCCGCGCGACGGCTCCGGCCAGGCCACCGAGGTCACGACCGGGCCGCCGCTGGTGAGCGGCGACGCCGCCGGGTGCTTCGCCGAGCCGCCACCACCGACGACGCCCCCGGAGCAGTCGTCCCCGCCGCCGACGACGCCTCCGGGGCAGTCGTCCCCGCCGCCGGCACCTTCGTCGCCCCTGCCGCCCCGGACCGAGGCGCCGTCGGTCACCCCGGCACCGGAGCCGCCGTCGCCGTCGCCGCAGCTGCCTCCGGTGGAGCAACCCGTCGTCCCGCCGCCGGTCCCCGTGCCGCTCCCCGTGCCGTCACCGGTGGTCACGCCCACACTGTCCACTCCGGCGCCGCCGCCTGCGCCGCCGACGTCGTCCCACGCGCGTCCGGTGAAGGAGGCCCAGCCGGTCGTCCAGGACACCGGGCGGCGGACCGAGGAGAAACGTCGCTGGGGGCTGACGGCGCTGATCCTCGTGCTCGGCGGCGGCGCGGCGGTCGCCCACGGGCGCCGGCACCGGTGAGCGGGGTCAGTACTTGAACTGGTCGACGTTGTCGGCGGTGATGAGCAGGGGATCGCCCAGCAGGACGGTCTTCGTGGCCGAGTCGTACTTCACCGCCGGCAGCTCCAGGCTCACCTTGTTGACGGCCTGGAGCGGCTTGCCGTCGGCGACCTGCTTCGCCGTCCACGCGGTCAGGTAGCCCAGCGACTCGACGTTCCACAGCACCGACTGCGAGCACGAGCCGTCGAGCAGGAACGGCTTGATGGCCTGCGGCGTCCCGACGCCGACGGTGAACACCCGGCCGATCTTCTGCTCGTCGCCGACGGCCTTCGCGACGCCGGGCGCGGACGTCGTGCACTCGCCGATCAGCCCGGTCAGGCCGGGGTGGCTGGTCATGAGCTGCTTGGCGATCGCCGTCGCCGCGTTTTCGTCTTCGCCCGCGTACACGGTGTCGACGAGCTCGGCTTTCGGGTAGCGCGCGGCCGCGTACTCCTTCTGCACCGCGATCCACGAGTTGAGGTTCGCCGCGGCCGGGCCGCAGGAGACGATCGCGTACTGCCCGGTGCCGCCGGTCTTCGCCATCAGCGCGTCGACGAGCGCGCTGCCGATGCCCTGCGCGCTGGCCTGGTTGACGAACACCTCGCGTTGGGTGCCCGGCGCGTCGGCGTCCGAGGTGAGCACGTGGATGCCCTTGGCCCTGGCCTCGGCGATCACGCCGGCGAGCGCGGCCGGGTCGTTGGGGGCCACGACGATGACGTCGACCTTCTTCGCGATCAGGTCGCGCAGGATCGTCACCTGCGCGGCCGGGTCGACGGTCGCCGGGCCGGTCGAGTGCCAGGCCACCCCCAGCTGTTTGGCCGCCTCGACGCCGCCGCGGTCCATCGCCTCGAAGTAGGGGAGGTCGCGGACCTTGGGCACGAACTCGATCCGGGTCGGCGCGGGCGCGGGCGCGCCGCTGCCCAGCTGGTCCGAGCAGCCTCCGAGCGCGAGCGCCGCCACCAGCGGCAGCATCGCGACCAGCCGGGAGGTCTTCGTCGGCCTTCGCATCCCACCCGTTCCTCAGGAAATCGATCAGTTCGATGGGTCTGCGCATGGTGGAGACCAAGGGCGAACGTAGGGCCCCCGGGTAACTGTGGTCAACGGGATGTGCGCAAAGGGTTACGGAAGTGAGTTGTGCTCCCGGGTGGAGGCCCTGGTAGGCCGCCGTCGATCACGCGGAGTGATCGGGATCCAGCTTTTCGTGGTCGCACGGCGGTGCGTGAAAAGGGTGCGCTTGTTACCCCCCAGGGGTATAGTCGCCGGCATGAGCGAACAGCACGGGGCTTCGTGGGCGACGGCGATCCAAGCGACTCTGCACTGCCTGACCGGCTGTGCCATCGGTGAGGTGCTCGGCATGGTGCTGGGCACGGCGTTCGGCCTGCACAACGCGGCGACCGTGGTCCTGTCGATCGCGCTGGCCTTCGTCTTCGGGTACGGCCTGACCATGCGCGGC
The DNA here is from genome assembly GCA_033793495.1 of Streptomyces sp. MN03-5084-2B. Classification (GTDB taxonomy): domain Bacteria; phylum Actinomycetota; class Actinomycetes; order Mycobacteriales; family Pseudonocardiaceae; genus Amycolatopsis. Next base: position 4,108 of record JARAWT010000062.1, read on the forward strand.
GTGCTGAAGTCGGGGATGAACCTGCAGGCCGCGTTCAAGGTCGCGCTGGCCGCGGACACCGTGTCGATCGCCGTGATGGAGCTGATCGACAACACCGTGGTCGTGGCGATTCCCGGCGCGATGGACGCCGGGCTGGCCAGCTTCCTGTTCTGGCTGTCGCTGGCGCTTTCGCTGGCGATCGCGTTCGTCGTCACGGTGCCGGTCAACAAGTGGATGATCGGGCGCGGCCTCGGCCACGCCAAGGTGCACGCGCACCACCACCACTGAGCAGCTGTCCGGGGAGGTGGCGGCCTCCCCGGACGTCGCTAGACGCTCGAAAGGTCGATCGCGCGGTCCACCTTGCGCCGGTCGAGCACCCGCAGGATGCCTTCCAGCAGGTAGTAGTCGGCGTAGGGCAGCGACACCTCGACGCCGTCCTCGGCCGGCCGGTTGCGGGTGCAGCGCGCAACGCTCGCCTCGGCGCGGGCGGACTTCGTCGTCAGGCACGTCCGCGACACCGCGGTGAGGATCCGCAGCGCGCTTTCCCGGTACTGCGGGCGGTGCGTGAGCTCCGCGAGGTCCAGCAGCCCGCACGCCATGATCACCCCCGCCGAAGCGTCCTTGACGTCGTTCGGTGCCTGCGGGGCCAGGTAGTCCCACACCGGCACGTGGTCCGGGGTCAGCCGCGACAACGCGAAGTCCGCGAGCCGCCGGGCCGTGGCCAGGAACTCCGGGTCCCCGGTGCGCCGGTGGATGGTCGTGAACCCGTAGACGCCCCAGGCCTGCCCGCGCGACCAGCACGACGTGGGGCTGTAGCCCTGCACGGTGTTCTGGCCGATCGGCGCGCCGGTGGCCGGGTCGAAGTCGAACACGTGCGGCGTCGACCCGTCGGGGCGCGGGAAGTTCCGCTGCACCGTCTTCGCGTGCGCGACGGCGATTTCGAGGTACTTCGGGTCCTGGGTCTGCGCACTGGCGAACGCGAGCAGGTCCAGGTTCATCATCGTGTCCATGATGACGCGGCCGGCGTTGTTCGGGTCGGACAGCGCGCCCCAGGCGCGGATGAACTTCCCCGCCGGGTTGTAGCGCTTGCTCAGCGACGACGCGGCCTGCACCGCGCCCGCCTTCCACTTCTCGTCGCCGGTGAGCCGCCAGGCGGTCACCCACGAGGGGGAGAAGAGGAAGCCGAGGTCGTGCGTTCCCGTGTCGTTCTGGCGCGGCGCGAGCTTTTCGGCGGAAGCCAGCGCGAGGGTCTTGAATTGCTCCTCGCCGCTGTGCAGCCAGGCCAGCCACAACTGGCCGGGCCAGAATCCGCCGACCCAGTCGCCGTTCTGCGAATAGGTCCATTTCTCGAACTTCGTGCCGACCGGAAACGCGGTGACGCCGGGTGCCACCGCGCGGAGCTTGGCCACCGCGTAATCGGCCGCCTGGCGGAGCGTCCGAGTGGCCGAGGCCGTGTCGGCGTTTTCGGGGCCGGCCGCGGAAGCGGCCGTGGAAGTGCTGGCGCTCACCGCCACCGCGGCACCGGCCGCGCTGGTCAGCAGGGTTCTCCGGGAAACGCTCACAGGTAACCGCCATTCCGTGATTCCGTCGGGAGGAGTGCGCGGAATTTTTGCACGCCCGCCTGCCCGTTGTACACCCGGCGGAAGTCTGTTCATATTCGTGAAAAGTGTGCCGCTGAGCGGGAATGGCGAAAAGGGCGAAGGCCCGGCGGGGGACACCGGGCCTTCGCCGTTGTCGCGGGGTGAGGGCAGTCGACCTCGCGACGGTTTTCAGCAGTGCGGGGCGACCGGCTTGTCGGAACCCGTCTGCAGGTAGGTGTCCGACACGTAGTGCCCGGGGCCGATCCGGTCCCAGATGTTGCCGGTGCCGAACTTGCCGGTGACCGTGTCACCCTCGACGTAGCACTCGATGTTCACCTTGGCGTAGTTGGCCGCGAGGCCCTTGACGGCGGCCGAGGTGCTCGCGCTCGCCCGGACGTTCATCGGGTCGCCGGCCGTGCTGACGACCCCGGTCGGGCCGGAGCCGGTCCACAGGTAGGTGACGTTCACGTTGCCGTTGTCGGACATGCCGAGCCCGTCCCAGAAGACGCCGTCGGCGAGGTCGATGCCGGCCGGGTTCTGCACCTTGTAGCCGAGGCCGCTCTTGCCGCCGTTGTAGCCGTTGGTGTACGCGGCATACGCCTCGGGCTGGCCCTGCGGCAGGTCCTTGAACTTGGTCCGCACCGACGACGGGTTCCAGTAGTCGTCCTGCTCGTTCCACGGGCCGATGTCCCACACCGGCGCGTACTCGCACTTGCTGCCGTCGGTCCGGCAGACGCGGACGGTGTATTCGCCGGTGCCCTTGGACGCCAGGCCCTTGCCGGACGGCAGCGCGACGAAGTGGTCGCGGCTGGTGATGATGTGGCCGTTGGCGGTCTTCCCGCCGATCAGGCCTTCCCGGGTGCCGTAGACCTTGTAGGTCAGCTCGGTCCCGGCGGTCAGGGCGTTGACCTGCGGGGCGCTGTCGGCGCTGAGCGCGACGCCCTTGACCGCGGGGCGGACGCCGTCGGTGGTGCTGTGCAGGCTGATCCGCACCTGCACCTCGCTCACGGCGCTCTTCAGCGTGGTGCCAGCGGGCGTCCACTCGGTCCAGTCGTTGACGCCGGTCCGGCCGCGGACGTCGACGTCGACCGAGGTGCCCTGCGGGGTGTCGGCGGTCAGCTCGGCGCTGACGCGGTTGGCCGCCGAGCCGAGCTTGTACCCGGCCGTGGTCAGGCTGCCCTCGCTGCCGGCGAACACGCGGGCGGTTCGGTGCCACGCGGCGTCGGCCAGGGTGAGCGTGCCACCCGCACCGGTGACGTTGACGTCGTTGCTGTCCACAGTGGACAAGTCGGCGGTCCAGTGGGTGTCGGACGGCGCCGTGGCGGCCTGCGCGGGGGCTCCGGCCAGCGCCGTCACCGCCCCGGCGGCCAGAACCGCCGCTGTCACGCGGCCGGCCTTCATGTTCCGGATCATCCCCGGTTCTCCTCTCGCACCTGTTCGTTCGAAGGTGGCGAAAGACTGACGGGACGGCATACATGATCCGTACAAGCGGATTTGTGCGCCGGGGCGGCCGTCCGGAGGGCGGTTCGCCGTGACCGCTCAGGCGGAAACGATGTGCGGCCGTTCCACCTCGGCAACCGGCGGCTCCTTCGGCCGGGTGGACAGCTCGCGCCAGATGGCCAGCGCCCGGTCCGAGTAGTCCCGCGACCGCTCCGGCTGCGAAAGCGCCCGGTGCAGCTCCCCGAGCAGCTGCGAAACCTCCGCCTCCGACCGCCGGTCGCCGTTGCGGCGGTGCACCGCCAGCGAGTTCACCAGCAGCAGCTGCGCGTGCGCGAAGTCCCCGCTGTGCAGGCACAGCTCACCGAGGTTCTGGTTCGCGTACCCCACGCAGTGGTCGTCACCGAGGTCGGTGAAGATCGCGATCGCGCGGTCGACGTGCTCGCGGGCCGCCGCCAGGTTGCCCTGGTGCTGGAACAGCAGGCCGAGCCGCTTGAGCGCGTGGGCCTCGCGGTGGCGGTCGCCGATCGAGGCCGACAGCTCGAGGGCGTCGGTGATCCAGCGCTTCGCCACCGCGTAACAGCCTCGGGACATCCACACCGCTCCCGCACTGAGGCGGGCCACCGCTTCGCCGTTCGGGTCGTCGGCCTCCGCGAACAGCTCCAGCGCCTCGTGGCAGTGGTCCAGCGCGAGGTCGTCCTCGCCTTCGATGCGGAGGACCGTCGAGAGTCCGGTCAGCGCGACGGCGACGCCCTGGATGTCACCGACCGCGTCGTACAGCTTCTTCGACTCTTCGAACGCCACCCGCGCCTGGGCGTACTCGTCCTGGTAGAGCAGGTACTGCCCGAGGTTGCGCTGGACGATCGCCTCGGCCCGCGTCGAGCCCGCCCGGCGGGCCGCCGCCAAGGCGACGAGATGCGTGCTGTGCCAGTCGTCCTGCGGGCCGCGCAGGTCGAAGTACGGCGTCAGCGCCGAAGCCAGCTGCCAGGCCAGGTCGTCGAACCCGTGCTGGGCGGCCAGCGAAACCGCCGCGACGGTCGTGTGCCGCTCGGCCGCGAACCACGCGGCCGGGTCCGCGGGCAGGACGTCTTCGGGCACGCCGGGGCGCGGCAGCTCGTCGTCGCAGTAGGCCCCGAAGAAGTGCAGCGGCATCCGGCGCGCCGCCTCGAGCGCGAGCCCGAGGTAGCCCTCCAGCACCCGCCGCAGGCCGGCCCGGGTCTTCGCCGCGTCACTCCGCTCGGCGAGCTCCACCGCGTACACGCGCAGCAGGTCGTGCAACCGGTAGCGCGGCTGCCCGGCCGAATCCGAGCCGACCAGCTCGACGAGGTGGCCGTCGACCAGCACGTCGAGGACGTCTTCGGCGTCGCGGCGGCCCAGCACGGCCGCGACCGCCCACGCCGGGAACTGGACCGGCCCGAGCAGGCCCAGCCCGCGGAACGCCGTCGCCGCCGACATCGGCAGCAGGTCGTAGGACAGGGTCACGCTCGCGCGGACGGCGAGGTCGCCGACGCGCAGCTCGTCGAGCCGGCGCCGCTCGTCGCCCAGCCGGTCGGCCAGCAGCCGCAGCGTCCAGCCCGGCCGGTGCGTCAGCTTCGCGCCGGCCACCCGGATCGCCAGGGGCAGGTGCCCGCACTGGCGCAGGATCGCCGCGGCGCTCTCCGGTTCGGCGGCCACCCGATCGGCGCCGACGATGCCCTGCAGCAGCCGCGCGGCCTCGGCCTCGGGCAGCAGGTCGACGTCCACCGGCTTCGCGCCGGCGAGCCCGGGCAGCCGGATCCGGCTGGTCACCAGCACCGCGCACGCCCCGGCCCCGGGCAGCAGCGGCCGCACCTGGGCCTCGCTGCCGGCGTCGTCGAGCACGACGCACATCCGGCGCCCGGCCAGCCGCGACCGCAGCAGCGCCGACCGCTCGGCCAGCTCGCGGGGGAGACCGGCGTCGGGGATGCCCAGCGTGCGCAGCAGCTCGGCGAGCACGCTCATCGGCGCCCGCGGCGACGACGACGTGCCGGCCAGGTCGACGTGCAGCTGGCCGTCGGGGAAGTCGTCGCGGACCGCGTGCGCGACCCGGACGGCGACCGCCGACTTGCCGACGCCGGGGGCGCCCGACAGGACGACCACGGCGGGCGTGCCGGAGTCCGCCCGCTCCTGCAGCAGGGTGACGACGTCGTGGATCAGCGCGTCGCGGCCGGTGAAGTCCGGCAGGTCCAGGGGCAGCTGGCAGACCGGGGCGACGTCGGCGAGGCGGGGGGTGAGGACGGTTTCCGGGACCAGGGTCGCGCGCAGCTCGCGCAACCGGGCGCCCGGTTCGGCGTCGAGCTCCTCGCGGAGGACCCGCTCGGCCGACTCGTACGCCTCGATGGCGTCCCCGGTCCGGCCCGCGGCGCGCAGGGCGACGATCAGCTGGGCCCAGAGTTCTTCGCGCAGCGGGTGCTCGGTGACCAGCCCGCGCAGCTCGGCGATGGCTTCACCGGAGCGGCCGAGGCCGATCCGCGCGCGGAGACGCTGTTCCTGCACCGACAGCCGCAGTTCGGCGAGCCGGGCGACGGTCGCACCCCAGCTGTGGTCGTGCGGCAGGCCTTCGAGGACTTCGCCGCGCCAGAGGGCGTCGGCCTTGTCGAGGAGTTTGAGGGCGCTTTCGGCTTCGCCGCCGTCGAGCGCTTCCTGGGCTTCGCCGGCCAAGGCGGCGAAGGCGAGGTGGTCCAGTTCGTCCGGCGACGCGGTCAGCAGGTAGCCGGAGGCCCGGCTGCTGATCCGCTCGCCCAGGTCGGGGTGGATCTCGGCGAACCGTCTTCGCAGCGAATGCACGTACGTGCGGATGTTCGCCGCGGCCGACCGCGGCGCCGATTCCGGCCACAGCACTTCCACCAGCACGTCGGTCGAGACGACGACGTTCGGCTGCAGGGCCAGCGCGGCCAGCAGCAGCCGGGGCTTCGGGCCGCCGAGGGCGATCACCCGCCCGGCGGCGGTGACCTCCAGCGGACCGAGGACGCGGATGGTAAGCGAGGTGGTCTCAACCTGCCCGATGAGTTCCCCCATGTCCCGGACTCTAGGACCCGTCCGGCCCAGGGGATAGATCCATTCGGAGTGTCTGAGTGCACACCCGCGCGCTTTGTACGGAATGTGTATGGTCCGCGGCGACGCTGCCGGCATGAAGCGATCGAAACTCCGGCGTATCGCCGGTTCCGGCCTGGTACTGGCCGCGGTCGGCGCGCTCCTGGCCGGCGGTGCCGTCGAAGCGACGGCTGCGGCCAGCGGGACCGTGAAAACCGCGGGTGACCCCCTCAACGTCCGCCGGGCACCCACCGCGAGTGCCACGGCCGTCAAGACCGTCGCCAACGGCGCCACCGTCACCATCGACTGCCAGATCAACGGCGCGTCGGTGACCGGCACCTACGGCACGGGCACGTTGTGGGACTACGTGCCCGCGCTCGGCGGGTACATCTCGGACACCTACGTCTACACCAACTCCGACACGCGGATCGCGCCCGACTGCGGCGTCGGCTCGGGCAGCGGCCAGTGCGCCGACGCCTGCGCCGGCGAGGCGCAGTACCGCGCGTCCGACTCCCACTTCCTGGTCTACGACCAGAAATCCGACGGCTACTCCGCCGTGGTCGCCTACTGGCTCAAGGGTGGCGCCGGCCCGTTCTACGTCTGGAACTCCGGCGGCGAGGGCACGAAGGTCGACAAGGCCGTCTCGGTCCCGCGCAGCACCTGGCTCTTCTACAAGGTGTGCGTCGCCAACTACACGACCGCCAAGCCGGAGCTGCTGTCCTGCAGCGACGGCGTCACCGACTACGCGGCCTGAGGCCCGTCCACCACAAGAAAGGGCTTTCCCATGGGTCAGGTCAACCGGCGCAAGGTGCTCCTCGGCGGGCTCGCCGCGGTCACCGCCACCGCGGCTTCGGCGGCGCTGCCGTCGTGGGCGAACGCCCGCACCACGGCCGCCGCTCCGCCCATCCGCGATCCGTTCCAGCTCGGCATCGCCTCCGGCGATCCGCTTCCCGACAGCGTGGTGCTGTGGACGAGACTCGCCCCGTCGCCGCTCAACCCGGACGGCTTCGGCGGCATGCCGGACGCCACGTACGCGGTCGACTGGGAGATCGCGAACGACGCGGCGTTCAGCTCGGTCGTGCAGCGCGGCTCGGTGAACGCCGTCAGCGCGTCCGGGCACAGTGTCCACATCGAACCGACCGGGCTCGAGCCGGCGCGTGAGTACTTCTACCGGTTCAAGAGCTCCGGCTACATTTCGCCGGTCGGCCGGACGCGCACCGCGCCCGCCGCCGGTGCCGCGGTCAACCAGCTCAAGTACTGCTTCAGCTCCTGCCAGCACTGGGAGGAGGGCTACTTCCACGCGTACAAGGGCATCGTCGCCGACGACCCGGACCTGGTGCTGTTCCTCGGCGACTACATCTACGAGAAGGAGTCGGGCCGCACGGCGAAGGAGCGCAACCCGCGCACCCACTCCTTCACCGAGGACGTCAAGACGCTGGCGCAGTACCGCGCCCGCCACGCCCAGCACAAGACCGACGCCGACCTGCAGGCCGCGCACGCGATCGCACCCTGGATCGTCGTGTTCGACGACCACGAGATCATGAACAACTGGAACGGCACCACCTCGCCCGCCCCGGCCGCGCGCAAGGCCGCCGGCCTCCAGGCCTTCTACGAGAACACCCCGATCCGCTCGACGGCCAAGCCCAACGGCACGACGATCCAGCTGTACCGGCAGCTGATGTGGGGCAACCTGGCCCGGTTCCACATGCTCGACACGCGCCAGTACCGCAGCGCCCAGGTGCCCGACCCCGCCGGCGACGCCGGTCCGGACTGCGGCGAGATGCGCAGCACGTCCCGCACCATCCTCGGCGCCACGGAGGAGGCGTGGCTGCTCAAGCAGTTCGAGTCGCACCCGGCGACGTGGGACTTCCTCGGCCAGCAGGTCTTCTTCGCCACGCGGGACGCCGACGGCAACAAGAACACCTGCGAGAGCAACGACTCCTGGCAGGGCTACGAGGCTTCCCGCAACCGGATCCAGCAGGGCTGGGTCGACCGCAAGGTCGCCAACCCGGTGGTGCTGACCGGCGACGTCCACCGGCACTGGGCCGCCGACCTGCGGACGGACTACTTCAACCACAGCTCCCCGATCATCGGCTCCGAGCTGGTCACGACGTCGGTCACGAGCAACAGCGACAACGCCTCACCGCCCGACGCGGCCTGGAGCGCGAACAACCCGCACGTCAAGTACTGCAAGGGCGAGCGCGGGTACGTCCGCGTCACGACGACGCCGTCGCAGACGCGGGCGGACTTCATGACGACCTCGGACACCAGCGTCTACGATCCGGCGTCGGTGGTCATCAAGAACGACCGCAGCTACGTGATCCAGGCGGGCAAGGCGGGCCTCCAGCAGGTCTGACCGGTGCCGGGATCCCGAATGGACACCGGCACTCCCCGATCGCGGGGTACCCGCGCCCGCCCAGGGGCGCGGGTCCCCGGGCCGTCGATCTTGACATTCCGTTCGGACCACTCGTAATCTGGGTGTTCCGCCGTCATGCCGAATTCTGCGATTCCATGACAAGGCGGTTCCACGGTGAAAAAACTCTTGCTGATCACCTTCGCGGTGGCCGGGCTGGTGGTGGCCGGTGCCGGCGTTTCCACCGCCGCGCCCGGCGGCGTGTACGACGTGAAGGACTACGGCGCCAAGGGGAACGGGTCGGCCAACGACTCCGCCGCCATCGACAAGGCGATCGCCGCCGCGAACGCGGCCGGTGGCGGCACCGTCCGGTTCACCTCCGGCACCTACAAGTCGGCGAACACCGTCCACCTCAAGAGCAACGTCACGATCCAGCTCGACGCCGGCGCGACGATCACCGGCTCCGGGTCGGACACCTACGACAAGCCCGAGTCGAACCAGTGGGACGACTACCAGGACTACGGCCACAGCCACTTCCACAACGCGATGTTCTCCGGCGACAAGCTGACGAACATCGGCTTCACCGGCGCGGGCACCATCGACGGCGGCGGCAACCTCATCACCGGCAACCCGAAGTCCGGTGAGGCCGACAAGATCCTGTCGCTGACCCGGTGCGACGGCCTGACGCTGTCCGGCATCAAGCTGCGTCGCGGCGGCCACTTCGCGGCGCTGATCAACGGCTGCACGAACGTCGTTTCCGACCACCTGACCATCGACACGGCGAGCGACCGCGACGGCTGGAACATCATCAGCACCACCAACGTCACCATCACGAACGCGAACATCGCCGCGAACGACGACGCGCTGGTGTTCAAGAGCGACTACGCGCTCGGCGCGAAACTGCCGAACGGGAACGTGACGGTGAACAACGCGAAACTGTCCGCGCAGTGCTGCAACGCGCTGATGTTCGGGTCCGAGACGTGCGGTGACTTCACCGGCTACCAGTTCTCGGACATCACGATCACCAGCGCGCACAAGTCCGGCATCGGCATCGTCTCGATGGACGGCGCGAAGATTTCCGACGTGCACTACCGCAACATCACGATGTCGGGCACGTACTCGCCGATCATGATGAAGATCGGCACGCGCAAGCGCTGCGGCAACAACCCCGGCGTCGGCTCGATCAGCAACATCACGCTGGACAACGTCACCGGCACGCACACGGGCACCAACTTCAGCCCGACGATCTGGGGCGCGGACAGCGGTCACCGCGTCTCCGACGTCACGTTCACCGGCGTCAAGCTCACCGTGCCGGGGGGCAACGGAACCATGGGCACGGGCGTGCCGAGCAACACGGCCACGGACTACAACCCGAAGAGCATCGGCACCCGCCCGTCCTACGGCTGGTACCTGCACTACGCGGCCGGGATCCGGTTCGTGGACAGCTCGGTCGAGTTCGCCAAGGACGACGGCCGCCCGGCGAGCATCGTCAACAACAGCTCGGACATCACCTTCGACCACTTCACCGCGGAGAAGGGCTCGAAGAGCCCCTTCGACATCGGCTTCCAGTCGGTGACGGGCTACTGCGTCAAGGACTCGGCCACCACCTCCGGCTCCGCCCTCCGCCTCACCACCTCAAGCTCCACCTCGAACTGCTGACCCACCTCCCGAGGCCCCTTCCCGCCCACGCGGGAAGGGGCCTTACCCGTACCTGGAGCGTCGGTTTGCGTACCCAGAGGGTCGGCTCGCGTACCTGGAGGGTCGGCTCACGAACCGACCCTCCAGGTACGCAAACCGACTGTTCCGGTACGCGAACCGACCGTCCGGGTACATACGAAGGGGCCCCGGCTCACCGGCCGGGGCCCCTTCTGCGGCGTCACAAGGGTCAGTGCGAGTACTGCTCGTTCATGATCAGGAACGCGCCGAGACCGTGGAAGTCGTTGGTCTTGCGGGCCCGGGCGTAGTAGTAGGACAGGTCGCCGACGTTGGTGCCCTCGCAGATGTCGGTGATGTTCGTCAGGCCGTCCGAGCCGAGCGAGACCTTCCGAAGAACGCCGGCGTAGCCGCGGTCCGCCACCGCCTGGTAGGACGACGGCAGGTAGCCGCGCTGGACGCCGCGGGCCATCGTGAACGTGTACATCGACGACGCCGACGTCTCCAGCCAGTTCTTCGCGTCGCCGCCGCGGTCGACGACCTGGTACCACCGGCCGGTCGAGGCGTCCTGGTAGCGCTGGTAGCCCGCCGCCAGGAACTTCACGACGTCGATCAGCGCGGCCCGCCGCGGGTGGTCGGCGGGCAGCACCTCGAGGATGTCGATGGTGGCCATGCCGAACCAGCCGATCGCGCGCGCCCAGTGGTACTTCGAGTGGTGGCCCGTTCCGGACGCCCACGACTCGGAGCCGTCCTCGTCGTAGGCGTGGTACAGCAGGCCCTTCGCGGGTTCGCGCAGGTGGCTGAAGTACACGACGATGTTCTTCGCCGCTTCCTCGAAGCAGTAGTCGCCGTCGCCGAACGCCGAGCCGTACAGCGCGAGGAACGGCTGGGCCATGTAGACGCCGTCGCCCCACAGCTGGCCGACCTTGCTGGTGGCGTGGAACATGCCGCCGTCGGACGTCCTCGGGTAGGACGGGAACCGTTTGCGCAGCTGGTCGGCCGCCGTCTTGTACTTCTTGCGGCCGGTCTCCGCGTACAGCAGCGGCAGCATCTGGCACGAACGCATCGAGTCGAGGTTGGTGAAGCTGTTGGAGATGCCGCTGTCGGTGATGAACCGGTCGTACCAGGCGATGATGTAGTCGAGGTACTTCTTCTCGCCGGTGCGCTTGTAGAACAGGTACTGGCCGTAGAGGTACAGGCCCAGTGTGTAGCCCCAGCCGCCGATCTTGTCGGGCGTGTAGCGCTTCATCGTCGAATCGATCACCGCGCGGGACCAGTCCGGTGGCGGTGCCGCGCCGCCGATCGGGGGCAGCTGGTCCGCCGCGCGCGCGAGGGGGCCCGCCGCGGCGAGGGCGCCCAGGGCACCGAGGGTGCCGGCCAGGACCGCGCGCCGGGTCGGGCGAAGGGGGTGTTCGGACATCGTCGTCCTTTCGTGCACTGGCCCCGCGACGCGGTGAAAGGGTGGCCGGGATGCCGATCCGCCGTCCGTCGGCATCCCGACCAGCTCTGGGGGGCGCGGCGTGCTGCCCGTGTCGCCGGAGCGATGGTCTCGGAGAGCGAAAGCGCTCTCGGGGAGAACATCTACTCGCCTCCGGGAGTCGCAGTCAAGAGAGATCGGATCTCTTGCGTCATATATCAGATATTTAACCCGAACGGCGGCAATCGAGATGTACCGGCCAGCGAAACTCGGCGGATAGGTCGGATGTAAGCCTTGACCGCCCCTTGTCGTCAGGAGTACACACCGGGTGGACCAGACCACTGGAGGTCGTCAATGGCAGACAGGTTCCTCCGCAGGCTGCTCGTCGCGTGCGCGGCGGCACTGACGGTGTCCGGGCTCCTCGCCGCGCCGGCTTCGGCCGATCTGCAGAAGCCCTCCCAGCAGTGGCTGCGCGACAGTCAGGCCGGGCTGTTCCTGCACTGGGGCATGCGCACGTCCCCCGGCTACACCAGTTGCAGCGCCTGGGAAAAGGCGATCACCGACGGCGGGTGGAGTCCCGGCTACTGGGTGACCGAAGCCGAGAAGCTGCACGCGTCCTACCTCGTGCTCGCCTCCTTCCACAGCCGCCTCGGCTACTCGCGGGCCTGGCCGTCGAAGATCCCCGGCAGCTGCAGCACCAAGCGGGACTTCCTCGGCGAGCTGATCGCGGCGGCGAAGTCCCGCGGGCTCAAGGTCATCCTCTACATGACCAACGACGCCCAGTGGCACGACGAGGGTAGCCACGAGTGGCTCGACTCCGCCGGCTACTCGAAGTACAAGGGCAAGGACGTCGACCTCGACAGCCAGAGCGGCTTCGGTCAGTTCAGTTACGACAACTTCTTCGAGGTCATGAAGAACTACCCCGACCTCGGCGGGTTCTGGATCGACAACGACAACGCCTACTGGGAGTCCCACGACCTCTACCAGCAGATCTACCAGCAGCGCCCGGACTACCTGCTGAGCAACAACAACGAAGACACGCCGATCATGGACACGATCAGCAACGAGCAGAAGACCGGCATGACGCCGTCGTACGACTACCCGCAGGCGACCTACACGGCGATGCCCCGGCTCACCGAGGCGTGCTTCAAGCTCCCCGACACCGGCTCGTGGTGGTACGGCGGGTCGAACCCGCCGGTGAACAGGATGCTCAACCTCGGGCGGCTCATCACCAACTCCGGCTCGTCGATCAAGTCCCTGATGGCCGAGACGGCGATGGTGAACGGGAAGTTCCCGTCGAACCAGGAAGCGTTCAACAACTTCGCGAAGACCTACCTGGACGCGATCTGGGAGTCTCTCGGCGGCACCGAGGGCGCCGGGTACATGTACGGCGGCATGCAGCCGGGCTTCTGGAACGACGGCGCGCACGGCGTCATCACCATCAAGGGGGACGCGCAGTACGTGCACGTCCTGACCAAGCCGTCGGGGAGCACGCTCAAGATCCGCGACAACGGCTACCGCGTCGGCCACGTCACCAACCTCCGCACCGGCGCGGCGATCCCCTTCACCCAGGGCGGCGGCAGCCTGACCCTGACCGGGCTGTCCGGCTGGGACGGCTACGACACGGTGTTCAAGGTCGAGACGGCCGGTCGCACCGGCACCTACGACCCGAAGACCGTGACGCTCAAGGCGAGCGCGTCGGCGAGCGGCCACAGTGGACAGGCGGCGAGCGACGGCAGTTACCTCACCTACTTCGACAACAACAAGACCCTCCCGGTCAACCTGGACTACGACCTCGGTTCGGCGAAGAAGGTCCAGTACCTCGGGATCAACCAGCGGGAGGACTCGGTCAGCTACACCCGGTCGGACTCCGAGCAGTCCGCGCGGATCAAGGCGTACAAGGTGTTCGTGTCGAGCGACGGCAAGGACTGGGGTAGCGCGGTGAAGTCCGGGACGCTGCCGAGCCACCGCGGCGTCCAGTTCGTCGACCTTTCCGCGGTGAACGCCCGGTACGTCCGGCTCCAGGTGACGAGCACGTACGCGGCGTCGAGCGACAGCACGCGCTACAAGCGGCTGCGGATCGACGAAACCTGGGTGGGCTCGGACTACGCGACGGCGGCGGGCTGAGCAGACCGCCCAGCCGCCCCCGAACGCGGCTGGGCGGCCCGTCAGCTGCCCTTCGGGGGTTCCGGGTGGCGGAGCCCCCGGCCCGGGGCGAAGCCCCGGTTGTCACAGTGCCGCTCGGCCAGCAGGTCCACGGTCAGTGCCGCGGTCCAGCTGAACGAGCGGGTGCCGTGTCCGGCGGCGGTCAGCGGGTCGACGTACTCGGCGAAGCCGGTCGCGGCCGCGGTCTCGACGAGGTCCTCGCGCAGGCGGGCGGCGAGCACGTGCTCACCGTGGCGCAGCAGGCCCTGCCGGACCAGCCAGCCGACGTTGAACCACGACGGCCCGCGCCAGTACCGGCCCGGGTCGAAGCCCGGCGCGGTCAGGTCGTAGCTCGGGACGCCGTGCACCCGGCCGAGCCGGAAGCGCGGGCCGGTCGCGGTGGCCAGCAGGGCCGGGGCGACCGCCAGGTCCGGCAGCAGCAGCGGCAGCAGCCCCGCGCAGGTGTACTCGGGGGCCGGGGCGCCGGTGCGGACGTCCCTGGCGAAGAACCAGCCGGCGGCGCTGTCCCACAGCGTGTCCTGCAACGCCTTCGTGACGCGGGCCGCGGCCTCGCGGTGGGCGGCCGCGGCCGTGGGCAGCCGGAGGATGTCGGCGATCTCGGCCAACGCCAGTTCGGCGTCGGCCAGCAGGGCGTTGAAGCCGGGGTCCTCCACGACGAAGTCCCCACTGTTTTGGCAGGCACTGTCCCGGTAGCCGCTGTCTCGATAATCCGTGGCCAGCCGGACGTACCGGCCGTAGTCGTCGTCGCTCGGCCGGTCGGCGGCTTCGCCGTGCTCCAGGTCGCGGCGGACGAACCCGGTCGACGGCGTGACGTGCGAGAGCGGGCCGTCCCACGCCGGGCTGTTGTCCATCCCCGACTCCCACGGGTGCACGATCGCCGCGAGGCCGCGCCCGCCCGCGTCGCGGCCGGTGCGCAGGTACTCGTGCCAGGCCCGCAGCTTCGGGTACAGCGTGGCGAGGAACACCGGGTCGGGGTCGGCTTCGTGCACCGCCAGCACCGCCCGAGCGTGGATGGGCGGCTGGACCAGCCCCGACGTCCGCCCGGCCTGCCAGAAGGCCGGGCCGGGGAAGTAGGCCTCGGGCGGGGTGTCGGGGTTGAACAGGATGTGGGGGACGCGGCCGTCGCGCCACTGCGCGGAGAACAGCGTCAGCAGCTCGCGCCGGGCCCGCGAGGGCGACCGGTGGCGCAGGCCGAACGCGATGAAGGCGGAGTCCCAGCTCCACTGGTGCGGGTAGAGCCCGCGTGAGGGCACGGTCGACGAGCCGAGCCAGTTGCCCGCCAGGACCTCGGCCGCACGCCCCCATGTTACGTTCATATGTCCAACATATCTCCTACTTATGTCTTGTCAATGGACAAAAGTCCGAAGGGAGTCGGATGGCGAGCGCCGGCGAGCTGTTGCGGCTGGTCAGGACCGGGCAGGCGACCACGCGGAAGGCGCTGCAGGCCCGCAGCGGGCTGTCGCGCTCGACGTTGACCGCGCGGTTGGACCGGCTCCAGACGGCGGGTCTGCTGGCCGAGGGTGGCCAGGAGGACTCGACCGGCGGCCGTCCGGCGCGGCAGCTGCGCTTCGACGACCAGCACGCCGTCGTCCTCGCCGCGAGCATCGACACGACGCACGCCGAAGCGGTCGTCACCGACCTGGCGGGACAGGTCGTGGCCCGCCGCAGGGGCGCGCTGCGGGTCGCCGACGGCCCGGAGCCGGTGCTCGACCGGATCGCGGAGTGGTTCGGGGAACTGCGGGCCGAGGCCGGGCGGCCGGTGTGCGGCGTGGGCGTTGCGGTGCCGGGGCCGGTGGAACCGGGCCGGGCCCGGGTGACGCAGCCGCCGATCATGCCGGGCTGGGACGGCTACCCGATCGACACCCACCTCGGCGCGCGCTTCGGGGCCCCGGTGCTGGTGGACAACGACGCGAACCTGATGGCGCTGGGCGAGCACCGTGCCCGCCACCCGGACTCGGCGGCCCTGGTCGTGGTGAAGGTGTCGACCGGCATCGGCGCCGGCCTCGTCCTCGGTGGCGAGGTGTACCGCGGCATCGACGGCGGTGCCGGCGACATTGGCCACATCCGGCTGCCGGGGCACCCGGAGGCCCGGTGCCTGTGCGGATCCCACGGCTGCCTGGCCGCGGTGGCCGGCGGCGGCGCGCTGGCGGCGAGGTTGACGGAGCTGGGCCTGCCGACGGAGTCGGGCTCGGGCGTCCGCGACCGGATCTCGGCGGGGGAGCCGGCGGCGGTGCGGCTGGCCGAGGTGGCCGGCCGCCAGGTGGGCGAGGTGCTGGCGACGCTGGTGTGCGTGGTCAACCCGGGCGTGGTGGTGATCGCCGGGGACCTGGCCGAGCCGCATTTCGTGGCGGGTGTCCGGGAGGTGCTGTACCGCCGGGCGCTCCCGCGGGCGACGCAGAACCTGCGCGTGGAAATCGGCGGCCGTGGTGAGGGAATGGCGGTGGCGGGCGCGGTGGCGATGGTCGTCGACGCGGTGTTCGCCCCGGCGGAGGTCGACCGGCGGCTGGCGTGACGGCCGAAGTACCGTCACCGCCCCCTGTTTTTCGGGGGGTTCGGGGTGGCGGAGCCCCGGCTGTCACCGGACTGTCCCGAGTGGACGGAGCGACCGACTTTAGTAGGTGGCGTCCGCCTGTTCCGCGTGGTCCGCCGTACCGGCACGAACCGGACCAACCGCGCATAAAACATCATTCCTCGCATTTTCGCCACGACAAATCGGATTTCCGTACCACGCTTCACGGCTCGCGAATTCCCGCCCAGATAACGGTTCCGCAAGCACTTCCCCGGGAGTGGAACACCGATCTAGTCTCACCCGGTGTTCCAAGGCCCGTTTCTGGGGGCCGCTTTCGAAGAGGGAGATTTCTGTGCGAAGAAGCTCCACCCTGCTCCTTTCGCTCGCGGTGGTGGGTGGCCTGACCGGCGCCCTCCCGGCGACGGCGTCCGCGCAGGGGCGTCAGGACATTCCGCAGTCGCACCCGTTGTGGGCGAATGCGCAGGCGAAGGTCGCCGACACGGCGCCCGCCGCGAAGCTGAGCTTCCGGGTTTACCTGAACCAGCGCGACAACGCCGGTGCCGAGGCGCTGGCCCAGGCCGTGTCCGACCCGGACAGCGCCACCTACCGCCAGTTCCTGAGCCCCGACCAGGTCCGCGACCGGTTCGCTGCCAGTGACGCGACGGTCAACGCCGTCAAGGCGTGGCTGACCGGCAGCGGCTTCAGCATCGGCGACATCCCGGCGAACCGCGCCTACGTCGAGGCCACCGGCACCGCGGCCCAGACGGAGAACGCGTTCGCCGTCGACCTCGGCAAGTACCGGGTCAAGGGCCAGACGCTGCGAGCCGCCGACAAGAACCTGTCGGTGCCGGCGAACCTGGCCGGTGACGTGCTCGGCGTCGTCGGCGTCGACCAGGCGACCAACCTGTTCAAGCCGGACCACGCGACCGGCTCCGGCACGCCGTCGGACGTCGCGCCCGGGCCCGGGTTCCGCAACGCGCCGCCGTGCAGCGCCTACTACGGCGAGAAGATCGACACCACCGATCCCGCCTACAACGGCAAGCAGCTGCCGTACGCCCCCTGCGGCTACACCCCGGCGCAGCTGCGGTCGGCCTACGGCATCGACAAGGTCGGCGCCGACGGCAAGGGCACCACGATCGCCATCGTGGACGCCTTCGCCTCGCCGACCATCTACGCCGACGCCAGCACGTACGCCAAGAAGAACGACCCGGCGCACCCGCTGAAGCAGAGCCAGTTCAAGCAGCACGTCTTCCCGGCGAACCCGGTCCTCGAGCCGCCGGACCAGTGCGACGCGGCGGGCTGGTACGGCGAGGAGACCCTCGACGTCGAGGCCGCCCACGGTCTCGCGCCGGGCGCGGACATCCTGTACGTCGGCGGCGAATCCTGCGAGGACAACGCCCTCGACGTGGCGCTGAACTACGTCGTCGCCGGCCACAAGGCCGACATCGTGTCGAACTCCTACGGCGACACCGGCGAGGACATCCCGGCCGACGAGGTCAAGGTCTTCAACCAGATCTCGCTGCAGGCGGTCCTCGAGGGCATCGGCGTCTACTTCTCCTCGGGTGACAACGGCGACGAGGTCGCGCGCCTCGGCACGCCGTCGCCGGACTTCTCCGCCTCCGCGCCGTGGATCACCGCGGTCGGCGGCACGTCCATCGCCATCGGCAAGGACGGCAAGAAGATCTTCGAGACCGGCTGGGAGACCAGCAAGTCGACGCTGACCAACGGTGTCTACGGCCCGGCCAACTACACCAGCGGTTCCGGTGGCGGCACGAGCCGCCTGTTCCCGCAGCCCTTCTACCAGAAGGGCGTCGTGCCGGACGCGCTGGCGAAGAAGAACCAGACCGGCAACACCAAGGGCCGCGTCGTCCCGGACATCGCCGCCATCGGTGACCCGAACACCGGCTTCCTGGTCGGCCAGACGCAGACCTTCCCGGAGGGTGCACACTACGACCAGTACCGGATCGGCGGCACGAGCCTCGCGTCGCCGGTGTTCGCCGGCATCATGGCGGTGGCCGACAGCTTCGACCACTTCCACCACGGCTTCATCAACCCGGTGATCTACAAGCTGACGTCCCGCACGCCGGCGATCACCGACGTGAAGCACGTGGACGGGCAGGCCGTGGCTCGCGTCGACTACGCGAACTCGGTCGACGCCTCGGGTGGCCTGCTGCGCTCGGCGCGGAACCTGGACTACCAGGGCCTGACCATCCACACCGCCCCGGGCTACGACGACGTGACCGGCCTCGGCACGCCGAACGGCCTGCTGTTCCTGCTCCTCGTCTAGCAGTCCAGTACGTCCCGTGAAGGCCACGCCGGATCTCCCGGCGTGGCCTTCACGGCGTTCCGGGCCGTCGCGTCACACCACGCGGTCGCGCTTTAGGGTGATCGGGACAGGAGGCGGGAACATGAGCGGACGCGGCTTGGACGCCGAGGTCTTCGGCGGGCGGATGCCGGCCGGTGGGCGGGACCTGGCGATCGAAACCCACGGCATCGCCCCGGTGCCGGAGGACAACCGGTTCGGGCGCCCGTGGCGGCTGTTCAGCGTGTGGTTCGCGCCGAACCTGACGATGACGGCGGTGTTCACCGGCACTCTCGCGGCGTCGCTCGGCCTCGGCTTCTGGACCGGCCTGGCCGCGATGCTCGCCGGCACCGTGCTGGGGTCGCTGCCGGTGGCCTACCTGTCGACGTGGGGCCCGCGCACCGGCACCGGCCAGCTGCCGCTCGCGCGCCTGCCGTTCGGCGGCGGCGTCGTGCTGCCCGGCCTGGTGCAGTGGCTCGGCTCGATCGCCTGGGACGCGCTGGTCGGCCTGTTCGGCGGCGAGGCGCTGTCCGAGCTGACCGGGCTGCCGTTCTGGGCGGCGGTGCTGATCGTGCTGGTGCTGCAGTGCGCGCTCGGCGTCTTCGGCTACGCGCTGATCCACCGCGTCCAGGCGGTGATGAGCGTGCTGCTGGTGCTCGCGTTCGCCGCGCTCGCCGTGAAGGTCCTTTCCGGACACCCGATCGCCGGCGCGGACACCGCTTCCGGCGCCGACCTGGCGGGCGGCGTCGTCCTGTTCACGACGATCACGTTGTCGCTGGCGATCTCCTGGGCGCCCTACGCGTCCGACTTCAGCCGCTACCTTCCCGCGTCGACGTCCTCCCGCAGTGTCTTCTGGGCGACGCTGCTCGGCCTCGTCGGCTCGTACGCGATCGGCGAAGGCCTCGGTCTCGCGCTCGGGTCGTCGCTGGGCGACCAGACGGCGGCAGGTGTCGCGCGCCTGCTCGGCGGCGGATTCCTCGGCGCGCTGGCGCTGGCCGTGATCGCGCTGGCGGCGGTGTCGTCGAACGCGATGAACGACTACAGCGGCTCGCTCGCCCTGCAGACGGTCGGCGTCCGGCTGCGGCGCCCGGTGTCGGCGGTGGTCGTCACGGTGCTCGCGTTCGCGCTGATCCTCTGGATGCACAGCGGCGACCTTTCGGCGAAGTTCGAGAACGTGCTGCTGTTCGTCTCCTACTGGATCCCGCCGTTCCTCGGCGTGGTGGTCCCGGACTGGCTCGCCCGCACCCGCGGCGGCCGGCGCGTGGACGTCCTGGCGTCGGATTCGGTGCGCCCGTGGGCGGCGGTGGTGGCGTTCGTCGCCGGGTTCGGCGCGGCGGTGCCGTTCATGAACACGTCCCTCTACACCGGACCGGTCGCGGCGGCACTGCACGGTGCGGACCTCGCCTACTACGTCGGCCTGGTCGTTTCGCTGGCAGCGTATTTCCTGCTCCGCGGCCGCGTTGACCTCAAGTAATGTAGAGGTTTCACGATGGTGTGGTACCCCTCGAAGGAGGAACCATGCCCACCGCACTCGTCACCGGCGCCTCGGCCGGGCTGGGCCGCGCACTCGCGGCCGCCCTGGCCGGTCGCCAGTGGACGGTCATCGGCGACGGCCGCGACGCGGCCGCGCTTTCCGCCGCCGCCCGGGAAACCGGCTTCACGGCCGTCCCCGGCGACGTCACCGACCCGGCCCACCGCGCTTCGCTCGCCGAGGCCTGCCCTTCGCTCGACCTGCTCGTCAACAACGCCAGTTCGCTGGGAGTCAGCCCGCTGCCGCCGCTGGCCCGCTACCCGTTGGCGGACCTGGAGGACGTTTACCGCGTTAACGTCTTCGCGCCGCTTGCCCTGACCCAGCTCCTGGTGCCCGCGTTGACCCGTGGCGTGGTGATCAACATCAGCTCCGACGCCGCTGTCGAGGCGTACGAGGGCTGGGGCGGCTACGGCTCCGCGAAGGCGGCTCTCGATCAGCTGACCGCCGTCCTGGGCGCGGAACACCCGGACCTGTCCGTGTACGCGGTCGACCCGGGCGACCTGCGCACGGCGATGCACCAGCGCGCGTTCCCCGGCGAGGACATCTCGGACCGGCCGCTGCCGGAGACGGCGGTCCCGGCGTTCCTCCGGCTGCTCGACGAGCGTCCGCCGAGCGGCCGCTACCGCGCGGCGGACCTCCTGTCCACCCTTGCCCCCACCACCACCCTCGACGGAGGCGCTGCGCGCCCGGAGTTTTCATGAGCGCGAACGTCCGGTTCGACCTGCCGGCGGAGCTGTCGGCCTCGGCCCCACCGGAGGCCCGCGGCCTGTCCCGTGACGAGGTCCGCCTGCTGGTCGCGTCCCCGGCCGGCGTCCACCACACGGCGTTCGCCGCGCTCGGCGACCACCTGCGCCCGGGTGACCTCCTGGTGGTCAACACCTCCGGAACCCTCCCGGCGGCGGTCGACGCCCGCCGGGAGGGTCGCCCGATCGTGGTCCACTTCGCGACCGCGTTGGACGACGGTGCGTGGGTCGTCGAGCTGCGCGCCCCGGGCGGTCCCTTGCTCGACGGCCGTCCGGGGGAGCGCCTTTCGCTGGCCGGGGGCGCGTCGCTGACGCTGCTGGCCCCGATGGTCCCGGGGGAGGCCCGGCTGTGGCGGGCCGTGTCGTCGGTCGAGGTGCCGCCGTTGCTCGAGGAGGTGGGCCGCCCGATCCGCTACGGGTACGTCCCGCGGGCGTGGCCGCTGGCGGACTACCAGACGGTGTTCGCCCGCGAGCCGGGCAGCGCGGAGATGCCCTCGGCGGCCCGGCCGTTCACCGCGGAGCTGGTGACCCGCCTGGTGACGGACGGGGTGGTGATCGCCCCGGTGCTCCTGCACACGGGGGTGTCGTCCCCGGAGGCGGCCGAGCCACCCCAGGCGGAGAGGTACCGCGTACCCCCGACGACGGCGGCCTTGGTGTCGTGGGCCCGCTCACGCGGCGGCCGGGTGATAGCGGTGGGCACGACGGCGGCCCGAGCCCTGGAATCGGCGGCGTCGGGAGCCGAGGTCCGAGCGGCCGAGGGCTGGACGGAGCTGGTGCTCGGCCCCGGCCGCCCGGCCCGGGTGGTGGACGGGATCGTCACGGGCCTGCACGCCCCGGAGGCGTCGCACCTCTCGCTGCTGGAGGCGGTGGCGGGGGCATCGGTGGTCCAGCGGGCGTACGAGGCCGCGGTGGCGGAGCGGTACCTGTGGCACGAGTTCGGCGACGTTTCGCTGCTGCTGCGCCGCTGACGGGAACGCCCGACCCGGGGTTGTCCACAGCCTTCACCGCCTGTGGACAACCCGGCCGGAAACCCTACTGACCAGCCTCGACCCGCCGACGCGACCGGATCAACCCGGCGACGACGACCACCGCGACCCCCAGCCCGACCCCGCTCACGATCGACGCCACCAAACTCGCCGTCCCCGTCGCCAGGCCGAACGCGCCACCCAGGTACACCGGGATGGAGATCGCCACCGGCAACCAGGTGCGCAGCGTGAACGCCCGGTCCGAGGCGACCCACAGCACCAGCGCCACCGCCGCCCCGGTGACGACCGGGATCGCCCAGACGAAAGCGCTCGTCAGCGCGTCCATGCCCAGTGACCTGAGCCACTCGAACGACGCCTGGCCCAGCCCGATGAACAACACGACCAGCGCCACGCGGACGCCGGCGGCTCCCTGGCCCCTGCTCGTCATGTCTTTCCTCCCGAATCCGTGGTCCACCCTGTACCACGTGCGGGTGACGCGAGCGGTTGCCCTCGCCGTCGACTTTCTCGACGGCGCCCTAAGCGCCGCGACCGCCAATGTCAAGAATTCTCACCGGATGTCCCGGGATGCGGATGGCTATGCGCCTGAGTGGGTGACCGTGCGAACCTCGCCCCGACACCGACGAAAGGCGATGCTGACGTGCGCACCCCTCCGAGAATCCTGGCCTCGGCGCTGGCCGCCTTGACCGTCGTGGGCGTGCTCGCGGGTTGTTCGCGCGCTGACAGCAGCACCGCCCCCGCCGCGAACCAGGGTGCCGCCGGCGAGGTCCGGGTCGGGTACTTCCCGAACGTCACGCACGCGCCCGCGCTGATCGGCGTCAAGAAGGACTTCTTCAAGAACGAGCTCGGCGGGACCAAACTCACCACCCAGACCTTCAACGCCGGCCCCGAAGAGGTCAACGCGCTGCTCGGCGGCTCCCTCGACGTCGCCTTCATCGGCTCCGGGCCGGCGATCAACGCCTTCACCAAGTCCAAGGGCGCCATCCAGCTCGTCTCGGGCGCGGTTTCCGGCGGCGCGCAGCTGGTCGTCAAACCGGACATCACCAGTGTCGAGCAGCTCAAGGGCAAGAACATCGCGACGCCGCAGCTGGCCAACACCCAGGACGTCGCGCTCAAGAAGTTCCTCGCCGGCAAGCAGCTGACCGACCAGGTCAAGATCACCAACCTCGACAACCCGAAGACGCTCGACGCCTTCAAGAAGGGCGAGGTCGACGGCGGCTGGCTGCCCGAGCCGTGGGCGTCCCGGCTGGTCCTCGACGCCGGTGCGAAGGTCCTGGTCGACGAGAAGACGCTGTGGCCCGGCGGCCGCTTCCCGTCCACCGTCGTCATCGTGCGCAGCGAGTTCCTGCAGCAGCACCCGGACACCGTCCGCGCGCTGCTCAAGGGTGAGCTCGCCGCCATCGACTGGGCCAAGGCCAACCCGGCCGAGGCGAAGACCGTGGTCAACGGTGCACTCAAGGACCTGGCCGGCAGTACCCTGAGCGCAGCGGTCCTGGACCGCGCCTTCTCCGGCATCGAGCTGACCACCGACCCCATCGCCGCCGAATTCCCCCAGCTCGCGCAGGACTCGGTGACGGCAGGCGTGGTGAAGTCGGCCGTGGCGCTGAAGGGCTTCGCGGACTTCGGTCCGCTCAACGAGGTGCTGAAGGCCCAGAACCTGCCCGCCGTCGTAGCTCCTGAACTGACCAAGTGAGAGGCAGCCAGCGATGACCACCACCCTCCCCACCGGCCGCAGCAACTTCACCGGCTCGGCAGCGGTGCGTCTCGACGGCGTGCGCAAGACGTTCGGCACCGCCGGCCGCGCGGTCGTCGCGCTCGACGGCGTGGACCTGACGGTCGCGCCCGGCGAGTTCGTCTGCCTGCTCGGCGCGTCCGGCTGCGGCAAGAGCACGCTGCTGAACCTGGTCGCCGGGCTCGACGCCCCGTCGGCGGGCGAGATCACGCTGAACACCTCCCGGCCGGCGGTGATGTTCCAGGAAGCCGCGCTGATGCCGTGGCTGACCGCGGCCCGCAACGTCGAGCTGCCGCTGCGGCTGGCCGGGTTCGGCCGGGCGGAGCGCCGCGAAAAGGCCGCCGAGCTGCTGGAACTGGTCCGGCTGAACGGTGCGGGCGGCAAGCGGCCGCACGAGCTGTCGGGCGGGATGCGGCAGCGCGTCGCGCTCGCCCGCGCCCTGGCCGCGACGCTGCGCGTCGGTGGCGACCCGGAGCAGTCGCTGCTGCTGATGGACGAGCCGTTCGCCGCGCTCGACGCCATCACCCGCGACGTCCTGCAGGGTGAGCTGCTGCGCGTCTACCGCAGCACGGGCACGTCGGTGCTGTTCGTGACGCACGACGTGCGCGAAGCGGTCCGGCTCGGCCAGCGCGTGGTGCTGCTGTCGTCGCGGCCCGGCCGGGTCGTGCGCGAGTGGACGGACGTGCCGCTGGCCGACGCCGAGGAGCTGACCGAGGAGATCACCGGGCACCTGCGCGAGGTGATCAGCACCCATGCCGCAGCTTGACCGGTCCGCGGAGGCCGACCTCGACGCGGTCGGCGCCGGACTGGATTCGCTCGACGCCCCCGTCGGCGACCGCCGCCCGGGCTTCTGGAAGCGGTTCGCCTGGGGCTTCCTGCCGCCGCTGGGCGCGCTGGTCGTCCTGGTCGTCGTCTGGCAGATCCTGTGGGCGGCCGCGTTCTGGCCGGAGTCCCAGCTGCCGGCTCCGGCGGCGGTGTGGAACGAGTTCTGGGGCATCGTCGTCGACGGCAAGGTGTTCGGCTTCGTCTGGACGTCGGTGCACCGCGCCGCGCTCGGGTTCCTGGCCGGGGTGCTCATCGGAACGCCGCTCGGCCTGGTCGTGGCGAAGGTCCGCGTGGTCCGCGCGGCGATCGGCCCGCTGCTGACGGGCCTGCAGAGCCTCCCGTCGGTGGCCTGGGTCCCGGCGGCGATCCTGTGGTTCGGGATCAACGACGCGGCGATCTACTTCGTGGTGCTGCTCGGTTCGGTGCCGTCGATCGCGAACGGCCTCGTGTCCGGCATCGACCAGATCCCCCCGATCCTCCCGCGCGTCGGCCAGGTGATGGGCGCGAACCGGCTGTCCTCGGCCCGCCACATCCTGTTGCCGGCGGCGCTGCCCGGGTTCTTGGCCGGGCTGAAGCAGGGCTGGGCGTTCTCCTGGCGTTCGCTGATGGCGGCGGAGCTGATCGCGCTGTCCCCGCAGCTGGGCATCGGCCTGGGCGCGTACCTGAACCAGGGCTCGTCGTTCAACAGCATGGAGACGGTGATCGCGGCGATCTTCCTGATCCTGCTGGTCGGCGTGGGGATCGAGCTGCTGGTGTTCCGCCCGCTGGAGCGCGCGGTACTGCGGGCGCGCGGGCTGACCTCGTCCCTGTAGAACGACCCGCGGTGTCATGAACGAGTCGTTCATGACGTCGGACGCAGTGAACGAGTCTTTCAGTGCGCTACCGCCCCGCCACAGCCGAAGGACCGGGGCCTGGCGGACAACTCGCCCGCCAGAGCACCCGATCCGAGGCCTGGATTGCTCAGCGGGGCCGTCGACCGGCCGCTCGCGTACCAGCCGAGAAAGCCGCCGCGCCGCCACTCCGGCGATTGCCCGCCGCGGGGGCTCCCGAACGCCCGGTGCCCGACGCCGGTGCTCCCGAACGGCCGGTCCCCGTCGCCTTCGCCGCGCCGGCGCCACCCGACCTGCGGTTGCCACCCGACCCGCCCCGGCTCGAGGCAGCTGACCGCGGCTGCTGCTCATCGCGCCGCGCCTGGCCGTTCGCCCGCGAACGCTGGCCGCCGCGGTTCTCCTTCGGCGCCGCAGTCCGGCGACCGCGGCTGCCACCCGGGGCCGCGCCCGTCGCCGAAACCTTCTTCGGGCGGTTGTCCACCGCCGGTGCCTTCGAGAACGTCCGCTCGCCCGGGGCCAGCTCCGCCAGCAGCGGGTGACCCGGGCCGAGCTGGGTGGTCGTCGGCTTGATGCCCGCCTTGCGGGTCAGGTCGCGGACGTCCCTGACCTGCGCGTCCGTCATCAGCGTCACCACCGTGCCCGACGCCCCGGCGCGCGCCGTGCGGCCCGAGCGGTGCAGGTACGCCTTGTGCTCCACCGGCGGGTCCGCGTGGATCACCAGGCGGACGTCGTCGACGTGGATGCCGCGCGCCGCGATGTCCGTCGCCACCAGCGTGCGGGCCGTCCCCGACGAGAACGCCTCGAGGTTGCGCGTGCGCGCGTTCTGGCCCAGGTTGCCGTGCAGCTCGACCGCCGGGACGCCCGAAGCGTTCAGCTTCCGCGTCAGCGCCTTCGCGCGGCTCTTCGTCCGCGTGAACACCAGCGTGCGCCCGGGCGCCGCGGTCAGGTCGACCAGGATCGGCAGGCGGTGAGTCTCCTCCAGGTGGAGGACGTGGTGCTCCATCGTCGTCACCGGCGACTGGGCCGAGTCGACGCTGTGCGTGACCGGGTCGTCCATGAAGCGCTTGACCAGCACGTCCACGCCGTTGTCCAGCGTCGCCGAGAACAGCAGCCGCTGGCCGCGCTCGGGCGTGGCGTCCATGATCCGGCGGACCTCGGGCAGGAAGCCCAGGTCGGCCATGTGGTCGGCCTCGTCCAGGACGGTGATCTCGACGGCGTCGAGCTTCACGTGCCCGGAGCGCATGTGGTCGGCGAGCCGGCCGGGGCAGGCGACGACGATGTCGACGCCGTCACGCAACCGGGTGATCTGCGGGTTGGCGCTGACGCCGCCGAAGATGGTCGTCGCCTTGAGGCCCAGCGGCCGGGCCAGTGGCAGGATCGACGCCTCGATCTGCGTCGCGAGCTCGCGCGTCGGCGCCAGGATCAGCGCGCGCGGACGGCCCGGCTTGCGCCGCGTCGGGCCCGCGGCGAGGCGGGCCAGCAGGGGCAGGACGAAGCCGTAGGTCTTGCCGGAGCCGGTCCGGCCGCGGCCGAGCACGTCACGCCCGGCGAGGGTGTGCGGCAGGGTCGCCGCCTGGATGGGGAAGGGCTCGGTGACGCCCTGTGTGGCCAGCGCGGCCACGAGCGGGGTGGGCAGGCCGAGTTCAGCGAAAGTGCTCATAAGTGCGTGCGGGCAAGCGAATGCCCTGGTCTCCATAACGTCGAGAAGGGTTGTCCTGCCCGGCGCAGACCGGTCAACGGCCGCGGCGCGTGGTAGTCGACAACAGCAGCGGGCCGAGGCAGAACTGAGCGGCCCGCATGATCAGTGTACCCAACGAGAGTGACGTACCCCTAGTGAGATTGCCCGCACGTAGGGGGCTTGCTAAGTTACCGGTCGGTAATCGAGGAGGCCCCACCATGCTGCTGAACCCGCGCGAGTACGACCCGGCGCACTTCGACGCCGAAACCCGGCGCCTGCTGCGCGCCACCATCGACTGGTTCGAGCAGCGCGGCAAGGCGAAGCTGACCGAGGACTACCACAACCGCACCTTCTACGCGGACTTCATCGAGTTCGCGGGCAAGGAAGGCCTGTTCTCGACCTTCCTGACCCCGGCCGCGAACGCCGGGGGCAACCCCGACAAGCGCTGGGACACCAGCCGCGTCGCCGCGCTGTCGGAAATCCTCGGCTTCTACGGCCTCAACTACTGGTACCCGTGGCAGGTCACGATCCTCGGCCTCGGCCCGGTCTGGCAGAGCGGCAACGCCGAAGCCCGCGAGCGCGCGGCGGCCGCCCTCGACGCCGGCGGCGTCGGCGCCTTCGGACTGTCCGAAAAGGACCACGGCGCCGACATCTACTCGTCCGACCTGGTGCTGACCAAGGACGGCGACGGCTACCGCGCCACCGGCTCCAAGTACTACATCGGCAACGGCAACTGCGCCCGCACGGTGTCGGTCTTCGGCCGTATCGACGGCGTCGAAGGGCCGGACCAGTACGTCTTCTTCTACGCCGACTCCGAGCACCCGAATTACCACGTCGTGAAGAACGTCGTGCCGTCGCAGATGTACGTCGCCGAGTTCCGGCTCGAGGACTACCCGGTGCAGGCCGAGGACATCCTGCACGTCGGCGCCGAGGCCTTCAGCGCCGCGCTGAACACCGTCAACATCGGCAAGTTCAACCTCTGCTTCGGCGGCATCGGCATGGCCACGCACTCGCTGTACGAGGCCATCACGCACGCGCACAACCGCGTCCTCTACGGCAGGCCCGTCACGGACTTCCCGCACGTCCGCCGCGAGTTCGTCGAGGCCTACGCGCGGCTGACCGCGATGAAGCTGTTCTCCGACCGCGCCGTCGACTACTTCCGCAGCGCGAACCCCGACGACCGTCGCTACCTGCTGTTCAACCCGATCACCAAGATGAAGGTGACGACCGAGGCGCAGAAGGTGATCGGCCTGGTCGCCGACGTCGTCGCAGCCAAGGGCTTCGAGGCCGACACCTACCTGGCGATGTCGAAGAACGACATCGACGGGCTGCCCAAGCTCGAGGGCACGGTGGCCGTCAACCTGGCGCTGATCGCCAAGTTCATGCCGAATTACCTGTTCGCGCCGCAGGAGTACGCGCCGGTGCCGACCCGCACCGACGCCGCGGACGACGAGTTCCTCTTCCGCCAGGGCCCGGCGCGCGGCCTGTCGAAGGTCCGGTTCCACGACTGGAAGACCGCCTACGCCGAAGCCGCGCACATCCCGAACGTCGCGCTGTTCACCGAGCAGGCCGGCTACCTGGTCAAGCTGCTCACCGAGGCGGCGCCGGACGAGGCGCAGCAGGCCGACCTCGACTTCGGGCTCGCGCTGACCGAGCTGTTCACGCTGATCGTCTACGGCCAGCTCGTCCTGGAGCAGGCGCGCATCACCGGCCTGGATGACGAGGTCGTCGACCAGATCTTCGCGGTGCTCGTGCAGGACTTCAGCGTCGCGGCGGTGGACCTCAACGGCAAGGCGAGCTCGACCGGGGCCCAGCAGGCGATCGCGCTGGCCGCGCTGCGCAAGCCGGTGGTCGACGCCGCACGCTTCGAGAACGTCTGGGCGCGGGTGCGGGCGCTGTCCGGGGTCTACGCTATGCAGCCGTGATGGCGCGGAAGTACCGGATGGGCGGGACGCGGAAGGCCGCGAACGTGGTCGTCAAGGCGTTGCTGGAACGCGGGATCCCGGTCAACGGCCTTACCGGGTTCCTGCTGACCACGCGCGGGCGCAGGAGCGGCGAGGACCGGACCACGCCGGTCAACGTCATCGACGTCGGCGGCGAGCGCTGGCTCGTGGCGCCGTACGGGCCGGTCGGCTGGGTGCACAACCTGCGCGCCGACGCGACCGCGCGGCTGTGGCGCGGCCGGCGGCGCGAGACGTGGGAGGTCGAGGAGGCCGACGCGGCCACCGCGGGCCGGGTGCTGCGGGCGTACGTCCGCAAGATCCCGGTGACGGCGCCGTTCTTCGACGCGAAGCTGACCGATCCGGCGGAGGCGTTCGCCGGGGAAGCCGATCGACACCCGGTGTTCCGGTTGGCAAGATCGCGGGCGTGAACCGAGAGCGGGCGGCGGAGCTGATCTGGGACGCATGGCTGACCGGCAAGCGGCTGGAGGGCCTTCCGGACGACGTCCGCCCGGGCGACCTCGCCGGCGGCATGGCGGCGCAGGCGGCGCTCGCCGAGCTGGCCGGGCCGGTGTCGGGCTGGAAGATCGCCGCGACGACCGCCTACGCCCGGCAGTACCTCGGCGTCCCCGGCCCGCTGCCGGGCGCGATGTTCGAGCGGTTCCACCACGTCGAGGGCGAACCGGTGCCGGCCGACACGATGACGATGGGCGTCGCCGAACCGGAGTTCGCCTTCCGGCTCAAGGCCGACCCGGGGCTGTCGCCGTCGCTGGCCGCGGTGCTCGACGCGGTCGACACGATGTTCCTGGCGATCGAGCTGCCGGACAGCCGCTACACCGACCACCGCCACGCGGGTGGCCCGCAGCTGCTGGCCGACGTGGCGTGCGCGGGCCGGTTCGTCGAGGGCCGCCCGGTCCCGGGGTGGCGCGACCTCGACCTGCCCCGCCGCCCGGTGGTCCTGCACGCCGACGGCGAGGAGTTCTCGCGCGGCAGCGGCAGCCTGGTGCTGGGCGACCCGAGGCTGGCGTTGCACTGGCTGGCGATGGAGCTGCCCCGCCACGGCCGCGCGTTGCGCCCGGGCGACGTCGTGACGACGGGAACGGCTACGCCGCCGTGCCCGATCCACGCCGGCGGCCACGTGGTGGCGGACTTCGGCGAGCTGGGGAGCGTGGAAGTGCGGTTCGCGGCATGACCTTCCGGCCCGGGTTCGTGGTGCTCGCCGTGGCGGTCGCGGCCCTCGACGCGGGCTTCTGGTTCGTCGCCCGCGGCCCGCACCCGGCGACGGCGCGCAGCGGCTTCATCGTGGCGTTCGTCCTGCTGCTGGCGCTGCTCGCCGCGGTCGCGGCTGTGGTGCGCTGGGAGGTCGCGGCCCCGCTGGGCGCGGCGTCCACGTCGGGCCTGCTGGTCGTCGGCGCGGCGGCGATCTTCAGCGTCGGCCTCGGGTTCCTGCTGGCGGCCGTGGTGGAGGCGGCGCTGGTGCGCCGGACGGTCGCGGCGGCGGCCGGCTGGCGCGGCGGAACGGCCCTGATCAGCGCGACGGCCGCGGTGGTCCCGGTGGCGCTGTTCGCCGCGGGCCTCTTCGCGCTTCGCTGATTTTTGTCGGTGCCCCCTGTCACGATGTTCCCGTGACCGCTTGGAGAGATCGACTCGACACCCTCGCCCATCAGCAGCTGCCCGCCGAAGTGGCTTCCGCCTGGACCGCGCTGGCCCGCCCGGGGGTCCGCCTGGTGCCCGGCGGCGACGGTCCGCGCGTGGGCCGCATCGGCGGCGCGCCGCTCATGCCCGCGGACCTGGCGTGGCCCGAGTGGCCGGGGCGGGGACCCCTGAACTTCCTGGCTGCGGTGGACTGCGCGGCGCTGCCACGGGAGTTCCTGAGCATCCCGCTGCCGGAGGCAGGCACGCTGCTGTTCTTCTACTTCGACGCTGAGAACCGGGAATCCGACGACGTTCCGGAGCCCGAAGACGTCGAAGCCGCCCAGGTGGTCTTCGTTCCGGCGGGAGTTCCGGTCGCCGAGCGGGCGGCGCCCGAGGGCGTGGACCCCTACCCGGTGCGCGACCTGTTCGGCGAGGTGGAGGCCACCGCTCCGAAGAACCACCACATCCTGCTCGACGAGACCAAGACCGCGAGTGGCCGAACCCTCGCCGAGGCGGCCGAAACGGTGCGGCTTCCCGGGAACCACGTGGGCACCGAGGTTTTCGGCCGGCTGGTCTGGCAACTGCGCCAGGAGGGGCCGCACCACCAGGTCGGCGGGTTCGCCGACCCCATCCAGAATGCGGTCGAGGAAGAGGTCGCGGCGGAGGTGCTGGGGGGCCACCGGGATCCCCGGCTGCTCGAGGAGGCGGCCCGCTGGGTGCTCCTCGCCCAGATCGACAGCGACGACGACGCCGGCCTGATCTGGGGCGACGCCGGAATGCTCTACTGGATGATCCGCACCGACGACCTCGAAGCGGGCCGGTTCGACCGCGTGCGATGCCTCCTGCAGTGCTGCTGAGGGCTCCCTGACCGCGGAAGGCCACCCCGGACGAGCCGGGGTGGCCTTCCGCCAAGCTCCTACTTGCCGAACCCGGCCCGCCGGAGCGCGTCGGCCATCGAGCCGCTCGCGTTCCCGCCGCGGTCCCGGCCGCCACCGCCGCTGCCGCGCTGACCGCCACCGCCACCGCCACCGCCACGGCGCTGGCCGCCACCGCCGCCACCTTGACCGCGGTCCCGGCGCTCCCCACCGCCACCGCCGCCGCGGTTGCCCGAGGGCGCTCCGGGCTCGTCGTCCAGCCGCAGCGTCAGCGAGATCCGCTTCCGCGGGACGTCGACCTCGAGGACCTTCACCTTCACGATGTCCCCGGGCTTCACGACCTCCCGCGGGTCCTTCACGAAGTTCTTCGACAGCGCCGAAACGTGGGCCAGCCCGTCCTGGTGCACGCCGACGTCGATGAACGCGCCGAACGCCGCCACGTTCGTGACCACGCCCTCCAGGCGCATCCCCGGCTTGAGGTCGCCGATCTTCTCCACGCCTTCGGCGAACGTCGCCGTCTTGAACGCCGGGCGGGGGTCGCGGCCCGGCTTGTCCAGCTCCGACAGGATGTCCGTCACCGTCGGGAGGCCGAACGTGTCGTCGACGAAGTCGGCCGGTCGCAGCGAGGACAACGTGCGCGTGTTGCCGATCAAGGACCGGATGTCGGTGCCGGTCTTGGACAGGATCCGGCGGACCACCGGGTACGCCTCGGGGTGCACCGCCGACGAGTCGAGCGGGTCGTCGCCCTCCGGGATGCGCAGGAAGCCCGCGCACTGCTCGAACGCCTTCGGGCCGAGCCGCGCGACCTCCTTCAGCGCCGTCCGGGAGCGGAACGGCCCGTTCGTGTCGCGGTGGGCCACGATGTTCTCCGCCAGGCCCGTCGTGATGCCCGAAACCCGGGTCAGCAGCGGTGCCGACGCCGTGTTGACGTCCACGCCGACCGCGTTCACGCAGTCCTCGACCACCGCGTCCAGCGAGCGCGACAGCGAAACCTCGGACAGGTCGTGCTGGTACTGCCCGACGCCGATCGACTTCGGGTCGATCTTCACCAGCTCGGCCAGGGGGTCCTGCAGCCGCCGCGCGATCGAGACCGCGCCGCGCAGCGAGACGTCCATGTTCGGCAGCTCGGCCGAAGCGAACGCCGACGCCGAGTACACCGAAGCGCCCGCCTCGGAAACCACAGCCTTCGTGAGGTTCAACGAAGGGTGCTTCTTGATCAGCTCCTGGGCCAGCTTGTCCGTCTCGCGCGACGCCGTGCCGTTGCCGATGGAGATCAGGTCGACCTTGTGCCGCGCGCACAGCGCCGCCAGCTCCGCGATCGACTGGTCCCACTTGTTCGCCGGCTGGTGCGGGTAGATGACGTGCGTGTCGACGACCTTGCCGGTCGCGTCCACGACCGCCACCTTGACGCCGGTCCGGAAGCCCGGGTCGAGGCCCATGGTGGCGCGGGTGCCGGCCGGCGCGGCCAGCAGCAGGTCGCGCAGGTTGGCGGCGAACACGCGGACGGCGTCGTCCTCGGCCGCCTGGCGCAGCCGCATCCGCAGGTCGATGCCCAGGTGCAGGAGGATCTTGGTGCGCCACGCCCAGCGCACGGTGTCCCCGAGCCACTTGTCGCCCGGCCGCCCCTGCTGGGTGATGCCGAACTTCGCGGCGATGCGCGCCTCGTAGTCGGTGGGGCCGACCTGCGGCTCGTCGGTGGGCTCGTCCGGCGACATCGTGAGGTCGAGGACCTCCTCCTTCTCCCCGCGCAGCATCGCGAGGATCCGGTGGGAGGGGAGCTTGGTGTAGGGCTCGGAGAAGTCGAAGTAGTCGGAGAACTTGGCGCCCTCCTCCTCCTTGCCGGAGCGGACCTTGGCGACGAGGTGCCCCTGGCCCCACATCTTCTCGCGCAGCTCGCCGATCAGGTCGGCGTCCTCGGCGAAGCGCTCGACGAGGATCGCGCGAGCGCCGTCGAGGGCGGCCTGCGCGTCCGCGACGCCCTTGTCGGCGTCGACGAACACCGCGGCGGCGGCCTGCGGGTCGGTGTCCGGGTCGTTCAGCAGCCCGTCGGCCAGCGGCTCGAGACCGGCTTCGCGCGCGATCATGGCCTTCGTGCGGCGCTTCGGCTTGTACGGGAGGTAGATGTCCTCCAGCCGCGACTTCGTGTCCGCGGCGAGGATCGACGCCTCGAGGGCCTCGTCCAGCTTGCCCTGGCTCCGGATCGACTCGAGCACGGCGAGCCGGCGTTCGTCGAGTTCCCGCAGGTAGCGCAGCCGCTCTTCGAGCGTGCGCAGCTGCGCGTCGTCGAGCATCCCGGTGACTTCCTTGCGGTAGCGCGCGATGAACGGCACGGTCGACCCGCCGTCGAGCAGTTCGACGGCGGCCTTGACCTGTCCTTCGCGCACGCCCAGTTCTTCGGCGATCTTCTGCTCGACCGACACGCTCACTGCAACACGCTCCTGCTTCGCCTGGATCCGATCGTCTCATTCTGCCGTTTCGGGCGCCCCGACTTTCGGATGGGGTTCCTTGACAATCAGATTGGTCTAGTCCATTTTGTGGTGACCTGCCTCACCAGTGTCGTGGAGGTCGCCCGTGGTCCCCAAGGTTCGCTTCGCTCTACTGTCCTTACTTTCCGTGGTCACGCTGTGTCTCGGCGTCACCTTCGTGTTCGGCGGCAGCGCTTCGGCGGCGAACATCCTGGCCAACCCCGGCTTCGAGGCCGGCACCACGGGCTGGACGTGCACCGGCGCGTCGGCCGCGGTGAGCTCGCCGGTGCACGGCGGCAGCCGGGCCCTCGACGCGACGCCGTCGTCATCGGACAACGCCCAGTGCTCGCAGACGCTCACCGTCTCGGCGAACACGGCCTACAAGCTGTCCGCCTGGGTCCAGGGCAGCTACGTCTACCTGGGGGTCTCCGGCTCGGCGACGACCAGCACGTGGACGCCCGGCACCAGCGGCTACCAGCAGCTGTCGCTGAGCTTCACGACCGGCTCGAGCACGTCCCTGACGGTGTACCTGCACGGCTGGTACGGCCAGCCGGCGTACTACGCCGACGACGTCAGCCTCGACGGTCCAGGCACCCCGCCGACCACCACGCCCACGACGCCGACCACGCCCCCGACCACCACCACGCCGCCGACGACCACGACCACGACGCCACCCACCCAGGGTGACCTGCCGAAGCACGTCCTGACCGGCTACTGGCAGAACTTCTACAACGGCGCGAAGGCACTGAAGCTCGCCGACGTCCCGACGAAGTACACCATCATCGCGGTGTCCTTCGCGGACGCGACCGGCACGCCGGGCGCGGTGAGCTTCACGCTCGACTCCGGGCTGTCTTCGCAGCTCGGCGGCTACACGGACGCCCAGTTCAAGGCCGACGTCAAGACGGTACAGGCCCGCGGCCAGAAGGTGATCATCTCGGTCGGCGGCCAGAACGGCACGATCAGCGTGAGCGACTCCACCTCGGCGACCAACTTCGCCAACAGCATCAAGACGCTGATCGCGAACTACGGCTTCGACGGCGTCGACATCGACCTCGAGAACGGCATCAACGCCACGTACATGGGCCAGGCCCTGCGCAGCATCCACAACGGCGGCGGGCAGGTCATCACGATGGCGCCGCAGACGATCGACATGCAGTCCACGGCAGGCAGCTACTTCCAGCTGGCGCTGAACATCAAGGACATCCTGACGATCGTCAACATGCAGTACTACAACTCCGGCTCGATGAACGGCTGCAACGGCAACGTCTATGCGCAGGGGACGGTCGACTTCCTGACGGCGCTGGCCTGCATCCAGCTGCAGGGCGGCCTGCGCGCGGACCAGGTCGGCCTCGGCCTCCCGGCCTCCCCGCAGGCCGCGGGCGGCGGCTACCAGGCCCCGGCCAACACGGTGTCGGCACTGAACTGCCTGGCCCGCGGCACGTCGTGCGGCTCGTTCAAGCCGCCGGCGACGTACCCGTCGATCCGGGGCGCGATGACGTGGTCGATCAACTGGGACGCGTCGCAGGGGTACGCGTTCGCCAACACGGTGTCGGCGGGGCTCGCGGGCCTGCCGTGACCGTGCGCTGAGCGGCCCTCCCGGCGGCGCGGTCCGGGAGGGCCGCTCAGCCCGTCACCCGGTAGTCCGCGACGTCGAAGCGCCGGGTCCGGCGGTCGTACTCGGTGACCAGGCCGGGCCAGTTGGTCGTCACCCGGCCGTCGGCCTGCCGGTACCAGCTCGTGCACGCGCTCCACACGCTGCGGCCCAGCCGCTGCTGCACCTCCCGGTCGTACCGCTCTTCGACCTCGGGCTTGACGTCCAAACAGGACACGCCGGGCCGGGCGAGCCGTTCCACCGCCTGGCGGATGTAGCGCGCCTGCCGCTCGATCATGTAGATGATGGACCCGGCGCCGAGGTTCGTGTTGGGCCCGTAGACGCAGAACAGGTTGGGGAAGCCGGGCACGGTCATACCCAGGTAGGCCCGCGCGCCGCCGGACCACTCCTCCCGCAGCGACCGGCCGCCGCGGCCGCGCACCTCCAGCCCGCCGAGGAACTGCGTCGCGGCGAAACCGGTGCCGTAGATCAGGACGTCCGCCTCGATCTCGGTCCCGTCCTCGACCCGGACGCCCTTCTCGGTGATCTTGCGGATCCGCCGCGTCTCGACGTCGACGTCCGGCTGGGCCAGCGCGGGCAGGTAGTCGTTGGTGAAGAGGATCCGCTTGCAGCCCAGGGGATAGGCCGGGGTCAGCTTCGCGCGCAGCTCGCGGTCCTCGATGTGGCGGCGTCGCAGCTGCGCGGTCCGCAGCTCGAACATCTTCGCCAGCACCGGATGGCGCGTCATCGCGTACGTGGCGTACTCGGCGAGCAGGAAGATCCGCAGCCGGCCGAGCAGCTGCGTCGGCGGCAGGTGCTCGAACAGCCAGTGCTGCCACCGCCGGTAGCTCGGATCGGACTTCGCCATGACGTACGGCGGCGTGCGCTGGAAGACCGTGACGTGCTGCGCGCGTTTCCGCAGCTCGGGCACGAACTGCACGGCACTGGCCCCGGTCCCGATGACGGCGACGCGCTTGCCGGTCAGGTCGACGCCGTGGTCCCACCGCGCGGAGTGGAAGGCGGCCCCGGCGAAGCTCTCCCGGTTCGGGATGTCCGGCAGCGCCGGCCGCGACAGCTGCCCGACGGCGGGCACGAAGACGTTCGCCTCGAAGCTCTCCCCGCTCCGCGTCTCGACGCGCCAGAGCCCGCGCTCTTCGTCGAAGGCGGCCCCGGTGACCTCGGTGCGGTACCGGATGTGCGGCTCGAGCCCGTACTTCGCGATGACGCGCCGCAGGTAGGCGAGGATGTCGGGCTGGCGCGAGAACCGCTTCGGCCACCGCGGGTTGGGCTCGAAGGAGAAGGAGTACAGCGGCGACGGGATGTCGCACGCGGCGCCCGGGTAGGTGTTGTCCCGCCAGACGCCGCCGGGTTCGCCGGCGCTCTCCAGGATCGTGAAGTCGCCGAACCCGGCGCGCTTGAGCTCGATCGCCGTCCCGATGCCGCCGAACCCGGTGCCCACGATCAGCACCGACGGCCCCTTCGCCGAACCAGTCATGCCGAAAAAGCTACGCACCGGACGCCTGTGACAACAGGCCACGAACGGTCACTCGATCGAGAATTCCGGCCACAGTAGGGTGCAGGAGTGGAGCGGTACGTGCTGGTCGAAGACGACGGCGAGCGGCGGATCCCCTGCGCGGAGGGGGAGGGTGTGTTCTCCGGCCCCGGCGGTGAGCCGCTCCGGCTGCGGGGCTGCACCCTGCCGGCGGAACTGCGCGAACGGCTGCGGGCCGGCCGGAAGATCCGGCCGGGGCTGTTCTTCTTGGTGGCCATCGACCGCTTCGGGATCGAGACCGAGCTGAGCCAGGTGCAGCTCGACATCGCCGGCTGGTTGCCGCACGGCGACCACCAGACCGACCTCGTGTTGCGGGAGCCTTTGCACGACCCACCGTCGCCGGCCGCGCGACCGATCTGGCAGCTGTGGTCGGCCGGACGTCCGCAGGCGAAGAACCTCTGGGCGGCGCACGGCCGCGTCGAATGGCTGCGAGCCGCGCTGGCACACGCCCGCGCCGAGGGCCCCGACCGGCCGCCGGGCGGGACCTACCGGCTCGACGGTACGCACGTCACCGACATCGTGAGCTTCTACTGCGCGCTCGGCGAAGCCGTCAACGGCCCGGGCGGGTACTTCGGGTGGAACCTCGACGCACTGGCCGATTGCCTGAGGGGTGACTTCGGCGCGACTCCGCCGTTCACCGTCGTGGGACCCGAGGTGCCGGGCGTCCGCGAAGTCTTCGACGAGGCCGGCGTCACGCTGCGGGCAGCACCCTGACCTCGTGCGTCTCCGCGGCCGCCTCCGCCCACTTCACCAGCTCGCCCGCCGACTTCTCCAACGCCGCCAGATCCCGCTTCGCCAGCTTCTCGAACGGCGAAAGCTCGATCGCCGCGGCCTTCCGCGCCGTCTTGATCTCCCAGAAGCCGCACACCTGCCCGCCGACCAGGAGCGTGCCCTTGACCAGGCCGTTGTGCGAGATCACGCGCTTGCGGTAGGCGTCCGAGATGACCCGCGTCCGGTCCGCGTAGGACAGGATCGTCTGGTCGAACGGCCCCAGCAGGCGCGGCGGCGCCGGGGTGTCCTCGTCGGGCACCGTCAGCTCCGGCAGGTCCACCAGCTCGCGGCCGTCCGGGTCGCGGTAGCGCCGCAGGTCCATCGAAGAAGCCACTTCACCCAGGCGTGTGATGCCCGCCCACGTCTGCACGTCCGCCACCGTGGCCGGGCCGAACGCGCGCAGGTACCGCGAGATCAGCGAAGCGGGCGAAGGCGGCGACAGGGGAGCGCCCACCCACTCGTCCAGGCACGCGTACGTCGTCTGCCCGGCCTTGCCCCAGATCGCCCGTGGCGGCACCTGGACCAGGGGCAGCCGGCCGCGGGCCAGGTGGGTCAGGGAAGCGGCCGGGACGTCCCAGGTGCGCGCCAGCTCGGCGCCCAGCGCGGTCCCCGGCATCGGGCCGCGGAGAAGCGCCTGCCGGGCCGCCGAGGCCACCGCGGAGTGGTCGAGGCCGGCCAGTGCCCGCGCGTGCAGGGCGTTCTGCTTCAGGTCGCGGTCGTAGATCACCTGCACCACCGGCCGCCACGCCAGCGCGTCCGCCGCGGTCACCAGGTGGACCGTGCCGCGCATCAGCGCGATCCGCACCACGCGCCGGCTTTCCAGCAGCTCCACCAGTTCCGCGGGCCGGAACCCCTCGATCCGGGACCACAGCCCGAAGTACGGCGGGAACGGCGCCTGCGCCTGGAGCCCGGCCAGGTGCTCGACCGCGTCGTGGGCGGACATCTTCGCCCGGCCCAGCAGCAGCTGGCGTTCCAGGGTGGCGCGGTTCAGGGCTCGTCGGCTCAAGGTCTCCACGTCGTCACCTTAACGATCATCGAGGACAGCTCCGGTCCTCGATTGGACACGTTCTCCGGTCGTGATCCAGAATTCCGGCCATGGCCGAGCTCGCCGCGCCCGCCGTCGGGGACTGGGACTTCCCCCGCGGCACCGCGAGCATCGAGCTGATGACGCGGTTCGCCGCCGAACGCGGCCTTCCGGCCGGAAGGCTCCTGACGAACACCACGCTCACCCCGGAGCTGCTCGCCGACCCCTCCGTCCAGGTCGACGCGCGTCAGGAGCTGGCCGTCGTCCGGGCGCTGGCCGGCCTGGACGGATCGGATGCGACGGCGCTCGAGCTGGGGTGCCGCTACCGCGTCACCACCTTCGGCATCTTCGGCTTCGCCTGCATCAGCAGCCCGACGTTGCGGGACGCGATGCTGTTCGCCCTCCGCTACTTCGACCTGAGCTTCGCCTTCTGCATCCCGCACGTCGTCCTCGGCGCCGACCGGCTGACCCTGGAGCTCGACGACAGCCGCGTGCCCGCCGACGTCGCCCGCTTCCTCGTCCTGCGCGACCTGGCCGCGATCTTCGCCGTCCTGCGCGACCTGCTGCCCGGGACCGCGCTCGACGAGCTGACCTTCCGGCACGAACCGGCCACCCCGGAGGCGTACCGGGCCGCGTTCGGCGTGCGGCCGCGCTTCGGCGCCGACGCCTGCCGCGCGACGCTCGACCCGGCGCTGCTGAGCCGGCCGCTGCCGCAGGCCAACGACCAGACCGTCGCCCTGTGCGCCGCGCAGTGCGAAGCGCTCGTCACGCGACGGCGGGAGCGTTCGGGGATTTCGCAGCAGGTGCGCGAACGCCTGGTCCGGCTCGGCGGTGTCGACGCGGGGATGGACGAGGTCGCCCGCCGGCTGACGCTCAGCACGCGCACGCTGCGTCGGCGTCTGACCGAAGCCGGCACGAGCTACCGGGCGCTGGTCGACGAAGTCCGCCAGACGCTCGCCGAA
Organism: Streptomyces sp. MN03-5084-2B; assembly: GCA_033793495.1. Classification (GTDB taxonomy): domain Bacteria; phylum Actinomycetota; class Actinomycetes; order Mycobacteriales; family Pseudonocardiaceae; genus Amycolatopsis. Next base: position 43,692 of record JARAWT010000062.1, read on the forward strand.
GAGCTCCTGGACACCGGCGTGCTGTCGGTCGAGGACGTCGCCTACCGGCTCGGGTACGCCGAGGCGTCGAGCTTCATCCACGCGTTCAAGCGCTGGACCGGGATGACGCCGGCGGCGTTCGCCCGTCGCTTCCGCGCCGCTCGGCGAGGACCGCCGGGTAGGTGATCTTCAGCAGGTTGAGGATCGAATCGGTGAGGAAGGTGCGCAGCGCCGCGCGGTCCAGCGTGCCGCGGATCAGCCACTCCCGCGACGCCGCCCGCAGCATCCCGCCGAACGACCGGATCATCGCGCGGAGCTCTTCGCGGCCTTCGGTCACGCCGGTCATCAGCGCGGCCTCCAGGACCCGGTCGGCGGCGACCTCGTCGGCCTCCAGCATGATCCGCTCGATCTCGGGGTCGCGTCCGGCCGCCTCCGGCCCGATCGCGGTCAGCCACGCGTCGCGGTTGCGGTCGACGACTTCGATCCACCGTTCGACGCCGATCGACAGCCGCTGCTCCATCGTGGTGTCCGGCAGCGCTTCGGTGACGGGCGCGGGCACGATCATCATCTGCCGCACCACTTCCAGGTACAGCTCGCGCTTCCCGCCGAAGTAGTGGTTGATCAGCGGGCGCGCCACGCCGGCGGCCTCGGCGATGTCCGAAGTGGACACGGAGGCGTAGCTGCCCGCGCCGAACAGGTGCCGGGCGGCGGCGAGGATCTCCGCACGCCGTTCCGCCGGCTCGAGCCGACGGCGCCGGGGCCGGGTCCCTCTGGTCATCCGCTCAGCCTCGCGGGGGACGGGCACGCTGTCAACAAGTAGTTGACCCGTCGTCAAAAGAGTGACTCCGGTGGCGGGCAAGGTGTGTTTCGCGCCAACCTTTGTCGTTACGCAACCGGAACAACCGGCCGGTAACTTCCCGGCACCCGGATGCGACGAGACGGCAGGGGGCCCGGACCGGGGGTAGGAGCAGATGAACGAAGAAGGCGCGCCGATCCGGCCGGCCGGGCGCTGGGTGAGCGTCCGCCTGCAGCATCGCCACGTCAGCTTCGACGAGGGATTCGAAGCGGACGAGCCGATTCCGGACGGCGACTGCGCGGACGAAGCGTCCCTGTCGTACTCGGGAATCGTCATTTCCAGTTACGACCGGGGCGAGAAGGTGTCCGAGCGCTGGATCCCGCTGGGCGTCGACCCGTCCGAAGCGGACGACGAGCGGCTCATCGGCCAGCTGCGGGAAGCCCTGCTGTGGCAGGCACGCCGGCCGCCGCAGGCCGCCGAAGACTGACCCCCGCTAGGGTGAAGTCATGCTGCTCCGGCGCGTGTTCGTGATCGTGGCGCTGCTGGCTTCGGCCGCCTGCGCGACGGGCAAGGACGCGGTCGGGCCGCCGGACACCTTCGAGTTCGTCTCCCCGGGCGGGCAGACGCAGCTCTTCTACGAGCCCGCCCAGCGGAAACGGGTGGCCGAGCTGGCCGGTCCCGACGTCGCCGACCCGGCCCGGCGGATCGCCCTGAGCGACTACGCCGGCAAGGTCGTCCTGCTCACCCTGTGGGGCGCGTGGTGCCCGCCCTGCCGTTCCGAGGCGCACACGCTCAAGGCGATTTCGGCCCGCGGGAAGAGCGAAGGCATCGAGGTCCTCGGTCTCAACGTCCGCGACAACCGCCAGTACGCCGCCGACTTCGTCCGCGACTTCGGGCTCGGCTACCCGTCGATCCACGACGACTCCGGCCGGATCGCCCTGCGGCTGCGCGGGCTTCCGCTCGCCGCCGTCCCGATCTCGCTGATCGTCGACCGGCAGCAGCGGGTCGCCGCGGTCTACATCGGAGAGGTCCTCGAAGAGGACCTCCGCCCGGCCTTGGACCGCGTCCGCGCCGAGTGACTGCTCAGGTGCGCAGGCCCTCGAAGGCGACCTTGCACACGGCGTCCGCGACCTCGGCCGCCGACGAACCGCGCCGGGGCCGGTACCACTCGATCAGCGAGTTCACCATGCCGAACACGAGCCGGGCGGTCACCGCCGGGTCGACGTCCGGGCGGACGTCGCCCTCGGCTTCGGCCTGCTTCACCAGGTCCGTCACCAGGCGGTCGAACTCGCGCCGCCGCGCCAGGGCCGCCCGCTCCACCTTCGTGTTGCCGCGCACGCGCAGCAGCAGCGTCACGAACGGCAGCCGGTCCGCCAGCACCACCACGCTGCCGCGCACCAGGTGCTCCAGCCGGTCGATCGCGCGCCCGTCCAGCTGAGCCGTCTCGTCCGCGACCTCGAACAGGCCGTCCAGCGCGCGGTCCACCGCCAGCCGCAGCAGTTCCTCCTTGCTGGGCACGTGGTGGTAGATCGCCGACTTCGTGATGCCGAGCTTGCGGGAGAGGTCCTCCATGCTCGTGCCGTCGTAGCCGCGCTCGTTGAACAGCTTCACCGCCACCTGCAGCAGCGACTCGAGGTCGTAGCCGGGCCGGCCGCGCCGCGGGGCCGTCACGGCTTGTCCCGCTGGTCCACGATCCGCCGCATCTTGCCCATGGACCGCTCCAGGGTGTCCGGGTCGACGACGTCCACCGACACCGTTACGCCGACGCCGTCCTTCACGCCGGTGACCAGCTCCGAAGCCGCCCGCGACCGGTCGTCGCCGGAAGCGTCGTGCCGCGCCTCGACCCGCACGGTCAGGTGGTCGAGCCGCCCGCGCGTGGACCGGACGAGCTGGAAGTGCGGGCTCAGCCCGTCCGTCCGCAGCACGATCTCCTCGATCTGGGTCGGGAAGACGTTGACCCCGCGCAGGATGATCAGGTCGTCGGTGCGGCCGGTCACCTTGGCCATCCGCCGGAACGCCGGCCGCGCGGTCCCCGGGTTCAGCTCGGTCAGGTCGCGGGTGCGGTAGCGGATGATCGGCAGCGCCTGCTTGGTCAGCGACGTGAACACCAGCTCGCCGGTCTCGCCGCCGCCCAGGACCTCCTCGGAGTACGGGTCGATCACCTCGGGGTAGAAGTGGTCCTCCCAGATGTGCAGGCCGTCCTTCGTCTCGACGCACTCCTGCGCGACACCCGGCCCCATCACCTCCGACAGCCCGTAGATGTCGACGGCGTCGAGGGCGAACCGCTCCTCGATCTCGGCGCGCATCTGCTCGGTCCACGGCTCGGCACCGAAGATGCCGACCTTCAGCGAGCTGGCCTTCGGGTCCACCCCCTGGCGCTCGAACTCGTCGAGCAGCGTCAGCATGTACGACGGCGTCACCATGATGACCTCGGGCTCGAAGTCGGTGATCAGCTGCACCTGCCGCGCGGTCATCCCGCCCGACGCCGGGATCACCGTGCAGCCCAGCTTCTCGGCGCCGTAGTGCGCGCCGAGCCCGCCGGTGAACAGGCCGTAGCCGTAGGCGACGTGCACCTTGTGCCCCGGCCGCCCGCCCGCGGCGTGGATCGAGCGGGCCATCACCGTCGCCCAGGTGTCGATGTCCTGCTCGGTGTACCCGACGACGGTGGCCTTGCCGGTGGTGCCGCTGGAGGCGTGGATGCGCCGCACCTGGTCCTGCGGCACGGCGAACATCCCGAACGGGTAGTTCTCGCGCAGGTCCTGCTTGGTGGTGAACGGGAACTTCGCCAGGTCGGCCAGCTCCTTGCAGTCGTCCGGGTGGACGCCGGCTTCGTCGAACTTCCGCGTGTAGGCGGGCACGTTCGCGTAGGCGTGCCGGAGTGTCCACTGCAGACGCTCGAGCTGGAGGGCGGCCAGCTCGTCCGCGCCGATGTCCGTCTCGATCATGGTCGGTCCCGTTTCGCGGAGAGGACGCGGCTGCGGCCGCGGAATTCGGCGACGACCTCGGGCCCGTCGGGGGTCTCCCGGTGCACCGTGACGTCGTAGATGCCGTTGCGGCCGTAGCGGGTGCGCTCGGTGGCCGTGGCGACGAGGTGGTCGCCGAGCCGGCCGGCCGCGACGAAGGAGATTTCGGCACCCGCGGCGACGGTGACCGGGCCGTGGGTGTTGCAGGCGCAGGCGAAGGTCGTGTCGGCCAGCAGGAAGACGTACCCGCCGTGGGCGATGTCGTGGCCGTTGACCATCTCGCGCGTGATCGTCATGGTCGCGACGGCCCGCCCGTCGCTCGCTTCGACGAGTTCGATGCCCAGTGCGCGCGAGGCCTCGTCGGCGGCGAACATGGTGTGCGCTGCGTTGGTCATCTGCTCTCCGTTTTCGCTGACCGAATGGACGGTCACCTCGCGGTGCCGCTCAGTAAAGGCAGTGGTCCGGGCCGGTGTCAAGCGCCGGGGCCTTCCGATCTTCGGGCTCGGCGGCTACCATGCGATTAACTGAACGTCCGGTAGGTAATTCGGCGAGAGGGACCAGATGGCACTGCTGCGCAGCTACGTCTCCGGGAGCTGGCACACGGCGGCGGACGAGGGCGTCCCGCTGCACGACGCGGCCACCGGCGAGGAGGTCGCCCGGATCTCGTCGGCGGGCGTCGACTTCGCGGGTGCGCTGGAGTACGGCCGCGCCGTCGGTGGCCCGGCGCTGCGTGAGCTGACGTTCCACCAGCGTGCGGCCCTGCTCAAGGCCCTGGCTTCCCACCTGCGTGAGCACCGCGAGGAGCTGTACGCCCTCTCCGCGCGCACCGGTGCCACCCTCGGTGACTCGAAGTTCGACATCGACGGCGGTATCGGTGTCCTCTTCAGCTACGGCTCGAAGGGCAAGCGCGAGCTGCCGAACGACACCGTCTACGTCGAAGGCGCGGTGGAGCCCCTGAGCCGCGGGGGCACGTTCGTCGCCCAGCACATCGCGACGCCGCTGCGGGGCGTCGCCGTCCAGATCAACGCCTTCAACTTCCCGGTCTGGGGACCCCTGGAGAAGTTCGCGCCCGCCTTCCTCGCCGGCGTCCCGAGCCTGGTCAAGCCGGCCAGCTCGACGGCGTACCTGACCGCGCGCCTGGTCGAGCTGATCGTCGAGTCCGGCATCCTGCCCGAGGGCTCGCTGCAGTTCGTCGCCGGCAGCGTCGGCGACCTCCTCGACCACGTCGCCGCGCAGGACCTGGTGTCCTTCACCGGCTCGGCGTCGACGGCGCAGAAGCTGCGCGCGCACCCGGCGATCATCCGCAACGCCGTCCGGTTCAACGCCGAGGCCGACTCGCTGAACTGCTCGATCCTCGGCCCGGACGCCGTGAAGGGCACCACCGAGTTCGACCTGTTCGTCAAGCAGCTGACCACCGAGATGACGGTCAAGGCGGGCCAGAAGTGCACCGCGATCCGCCGCGCGTTCGTCCCGGCTTCGCTCCTCGACGACGTCGCTTCTGCCGCGTCCGAGCGGCTCGCGAAGGTGACGGTCGGCAACCCCGCGGCCGAAGGCGTCCGGATGGGCGCGCTGGCCAGCCTGGAGCAGCGCGAGGAGGTCCGGCGGTCGCTCAAGGCGCTGCTGGACGCCGGGAGCGTCGTGTTCGGCGACCCGGAGAAGGTCGACGTCGTGGACGCCGACGCCGAGCGCGGCGCCTTCATCTCGCCGGTGCTGCTCAGGGCCGACCCCGAGCGCTCCGAGCCGCACGAGGTCGAGGCGTTCGGCCCGGTCTCGACGCTGATGCCGTACACGTCCACCGAGCAGGTCGTCGACTTCGCCGCGCGCGGTGGCGGCAGCCTCGCCGGGTCGATCGTCAGCGCCGACAAGGAGTTCGTGCGCGAGGTCGTGCTCGGCGCGGCGCCGTTCCACGGCCGCCTGCTGGTGCTCGACGCCGAGGACGCGAAGGAGTCCACCGGCCACGGTTCGCCGATGCCGCAGCTGGTGCACGGCGGCCCGGGCCGCGCGGGGGGCGGCGAGGAGATGGGCGGCATCCGCGGCGTGCTGCACCACATGCAGCGCACCGCCGTGCAGGGCTCGCCCGCGGTGCTTTCGGCGGTGACCGGCCGCTGGGTCACCGGCGCGCCGCGTGCCGAAGGCGTCCACCCGTTCCGGAAGTCCCTGGCCGAGCTGCGGATCGGGGACTCGGTGGTGGCCGGGCCGCGGGTCGTTTCGCAGGCCGACGTCGACCACTTCGCCGAGTTCACCGGCGACACCTTCTACGCGCACACCGACCCGGAAGCCGCCGCGGCCAACCCGCTGTTCGGCGGGATCGTCGCGCACGGCTACCTGGTCGTCTCGTTCGCGGCCGGGTTGTTCGTCTCGCCCGAGCCCGGCCCGGTGCTGGCCAACTACGGCCTGGAGAACCTGCGGTTCCTCACCCCGGTCAAGGTCGGCGACTCGCTGACGGTGACGCTGACCGCGAAGCAGATCACCCCGCGGATCGACCAGGAGTACGGCGAGGTCCGCTGGGACGCCGACGTCACCAACGCCGAGGGTGAGTCCGTGGCCAAGTACGACGTCCTGACGCTGGTTTCGAAGGAGCAGCCGTGACGGCCACCGTTTCGCTCGAGGAGCACTTCGAGCACACCATCGAGCGCGACCAGCGGATCGAGCCGCGTGACTGGGTGCCCGAGGGCTACCGCAAGACGATGATCCGGCAGATCGCGCAGCACGCGCACTCGGAGATCATCGGCATGCAGCCCGAGGGCAACTGGATCACGCGGGCGCCGTCGCTGCGGCGCAAGGCGATCCTGCTGGCCAAGGTCCAGGACGAGGCCGGCCACGGGCTGTACCTGTACTCCGCGGCGGCGACGCTGGGAGCGGACCGGGCGGACCTGACCGACAAGCTGATCAACGGCCGCCAGAAGTATTCGTCGATCTTCAACTACCCGACGCTGACCTTCGCCGACGTCGGCGTGATCGGCTGGCTGGTCGACGGCGCGGCGATCTGCAACCAGGTGCCGCTGTGCCGCTCGTCGTACGGGCCGTACGCGCGCGCGATGATCCGCATCTGCAAGGAGGAGTCCTTCCACCAGCGGCAGGGCTACGAGCTGCTGATGACCATGATGCGCGGCACTTCGCAACAGCGGGAAATGGTTCAGGAAGCCGTGAACCGCTGGTGGTGGCCGTCGCTGATGATGTTCGGGCCGCCGGACGCCGACTCGCCGAACACCGCGCAGTCGATGGCGTGGAAGATCAAGCGCCACACCAACGACGAGCTGCGGCAGCGGTTCGTGGACATGTCGGTGCCGCAGGCTTCGGCGTTGGGTGTCACCTTCCCGGACCCCGACCTGAAGTGGAACGCCGAACGCGGGCACTACGACTTCGGCGCGGTCGACTGGGACGAGTTCAAGAACGTGCTGAAGGGCAACGGCCCGTGCAACGCGCAGCGGATCGCGCACCGGCGTCGCGCCCACGAAGACGGCGCGTGGGTGCGGGAAGCCGCCGTCGCGCACGCAGCGAAGAAGGAGCAGAAGTGACCGACCTGACGGCCGAAGGCGGCCACGGCGCCGTCCCCCTGGAAGGCGTCCCCGCGGCTCCGGGCCCGGTCAAGCACGACTGGCCGCTGTACGAGGTGTTCGTCCGCGGCAAGCGCGGGCTCAACCACGTGCACGTCGGGTCGCTGCACGCGGCCGACGACCGGATGGCGCTGCACCACGCCCGTGACCTCTACACGCGGCGCAACGAAGGCGTGTCGATCTGGGTCGTGAAGGCGGCGGACATCACGGCGTCGTCGCCGGACGAGAAGGACCCGTTCTTCGCGCCCAGCGGCGACAAGGTCTACCGGCACCCGACGTTCTACGACATTCCCGAGGATGTGCCGCACATATGAGTTTCGACAACGTGTACGAGGCCATCACCGAGGAGAACGACGCCCGCTGGGCCTTCGGCACCGGCTTCGAAGACCCACTGTCCGGAATGGACACTTCGGTGCCGTCCGGGGTGGACGGTGCGACGCTGGCCGCGTACTGCCTGATGCTGGGTGACGACGCGCTGATCTTCTCCCACCGGCTCCAGGAGTGGTGCACCAACGCGCCCGAGCTGGAGGACGAGGTGGCGATCGCCAACATCGCCCTCGACCTGCTGGGGCAGGCCCGGCTGCTGCTGGCCCGCGCCGGCAAGGCCGACGGCTCTTCGCGCGCGGAGGACTCGTTCGCGTTCCAGCGCATGGAGAACGAGTTCCGCAATGTCCGGCTCGCCGAGCTGGGCGGCGGGCACTTCGGGCACCTGATCGCGCGCCTGTTCGTGTTCTCGACCTGGCGGCTGGCGCTGTTCCAGCGGCTGGAGTCGTCGGTGGACCCGGTCCTGGCGGCGATCGCGGACAAGGGTGTCAAGGAGCTGACCTACCACCGCGACTACGCGGCGCAGTGGCTGGTCCGCCTCGGTGACGGCACGCCGTTGTCGCACGCGCGCATGCAGGAGGGCCTCGACGAGGCCTGGCCGTACGTGGGGGAGCTGTTCCGCACGCACCCGGTCGAGTTCGTGGACGCGGCCTCACTGCGTCCCGAGTTCGATGCGGTCCTGGACCAGGCGCTTTCCGCGGCGACGCTGGCGCGGCCTTCTTCCGGTGAGCTGGCCGGCGTGTCGGGCCGGACGGGCCGCGACGGCGTCCACACCGAGTCCTTCGGGTTCCTGCTGGCCGAGCTGCAGAGCGTGGCGCGGGCGATGCCGGACGCTCGATGGTGACCGCGGCCGCCGTGGCTGCCACGGTCACCGACCCCGAGCTGCCGATGCTGACCTTGGCGGACCTGGGCGTGCTGCGCTCGGTGTCGGAGTCCGAGGGACGCGTGGTCGTCGCGATCACGCCGACGTACACGGGCTGCCCGGCGATGGACACCATGCGCGACGACCTGGAGCACGCGCTCGTCGACGCGGGGTTTGCGAACGTCGAGATCCGGACGCAGCTGGCCCCGGCGTGGACGTCGGACTGGATTTCGGCTTCGGGCCGCGAAAAGCTGGCCGCGGCCGGCATCGCGCCCCCGGGTGCCGCGCCCCGCCGGTCGGGCCCGATCCCGCTGACGCTGTCGGCGCCGGTGTCTCGCGTTCTCTGCCCGCTTTGTGGTTCCGCGGACACCGAAGAGCAGTCCCGCTTCGGCGCGACGGCGTGCAAGGCGCTGCGGCGCTGCCGCGCGTGCCTGGAGCCGTTCGAGCACGTCAAGGAGATCTGAAGTGGCGCGGTTCAACTCCCTGAAGGTGTCCGGGGTCGAGCGGCTCTGCGACGACGCGGTCGCGGTGACGTTCGACGTGCCGTCGTCGCTGGCGGCGGAGTACGCGTTCAAGCCGGGCCAGTCCCTGACGTTGCGGCGCTCGATCGACGGCCGCGACGAGCGCCGGTCGTACTCGATCTGCGCCCCGGCGGGAGCGGCCCCCCGGGTCGGCGTCCGCCTGGTCCCGGACGGGTTCTTCTCGTCCTGGCTGGTGAACGAGGTCCGCCCGGGCGACACGATCGAGGTGGCCCCGCCCACGGGTTCGTTCACCCCGGACCTGTCGGTGGGGGGTCACCACGTCCTGATCGCGGCGGGCTCGGGCATCACCCCGGTGCTGTCGATCGTGTCGTCGCTGCTGAAGTCGTCGACGGCCACGGTGACGGTGCTGTACGGCAACCGCCGCACGGACACGGTGATGTTCGCCGACGAGCTGGCGGACCTGAAGGACAGCGCGCCGTCACGGCTCGAGCTGATCCACGTGCTGTCGCGCGAGCCGCGGGAGGCGGAGCTGTTCACGGGCCGCCTGGACGTCCCCAAGCTGCGCACGCTGTTCTCGTCCCTGGTGCCGGTGTCGTCGGTGGACCACTGGTGGCTGTGCGGCCCGTTCGAGATGGTGTCGGGCGCGCAGGAGCTGCTGGCCTCGCTGGACGTGCCTTCTTCGAAGGTGCACCAGGAACTGTTCTACGTGGACACCCCACCGGCCCCGGTGGAGCACCTCGACCCGGCGGTGGCGGGCGAGTCCTCGGAGGTCTCGGTGGTCCTGGACGGCCGTTCGACGCCGATGACGTTGCCGCGCTCGTCGTCGGTGCTGGACGGGGCCCAGAAGTTCCGCCCGGACCTGCCGTTCGCCTGCAAGGGCGGGGTGTGCGGCACGTGCCGCGCGAAGGTGACGGAGGGCAAGGTCGACCTGCGGCGCAACTTCGCCCTGGAGGAGGCGGAGGTGACGGCGGGTTTCGTCCTGACGTGCCAGTCGTACCCGGTCTCGGAGACGTTGACGGTCGACTTCGACGCCTGAACCGGTGCCCGTTCCGGTGTGGACAGTCGCCACACCGGAACGAGGCTCGCCTTCGATGCGCTAACGGCCCTTGCGGCGTGCCACCCAGCGCTTCAGCGCGAGGTAAACCCCGCCGAGGGTGGCCGACCCGCCGCCGGCGCCCGCGGCGGCAGTCCAGATCCCCTGGCTCGGGAAGACCAGGCTGAAAAGCCACGCGAAGCCGGTCGCAAACGCCAGTACGCAGGCGAGAGCGCCGCACGCGGCGAAAAGCAATATGCAGGCGCGGCGCGTTCGATCATCGTCGTCGATGACCCAGGGGAGCGAACCGCTGGGCGGCGGGACTCGCTCGGCCGCCACGAGGTGTGAACCCGGTCGGTTCGGTGCTGGTGTACCCGGATCGGCCGATTTCGGGCCGGGAAAAGAATGCACGGTGCCTCTCAGAACGTGTGAGGGCCTGTCCGCCGTCGGCGGAAGCCCGAAGCCGTTGCTGCTGGAGTGATGCGCGAGGATGTGGGTTCGTCTGGCCGCTCCCCTGATCGGATCCGGATCGGCTGCTAGCGTCCGCTCGGCTGCACGAGTGACCGCAGCTTCTCGCGTGTCTCCGGGTCAGTGGAGTACAGGATTGCACCGGACCGGGCACGACTGAGCAAGACGTAGTAAGTGCGCCGCACATAAGCGTCGAAACGCTCGTCATCGGCTTTCCGGAGGGCGGGATCGCACGAGGCCGCGCGATCGGTCACCCAGCGATTGTCACGCCAGACGAGATCCGGACCGAAGATGACGCCCACCCAGTCGAATTCGAATCCTTGAGCCGAGTGGACGTGGCCGATCTGCTCGAAGCCGGCCGGCTCGACAGCCCAGAGCGCGTTCGACGGGGCACCGTTCACGCCGCGCTCCCCGGCTATGGTCCACGGTCGCGCCCAGTCGCCGATCACCACATCGCGCGGAAGAGGCTGGTGGGGCCGAGCTTCGGTCGACGGCCAGCAGAACCCCGCGACGATGCGCGCTACCCGGCCGCGCTGAGTCTCCGCGACCAGGCGGTCCTCCATGTCCTGCGGCGTGTCGGCGGTGGTGAGCGTGAAGCTGGGCCGGCCCGTCCAGCCGACCGGCCCGAGTTGCTGCGCGTCGAGGCCGAGCAAGCGTCGCGCCCAGTCCTCGTATTGCGTGCTTCCCTCCGCCCCGAACTGCACTCCGAGGTCGACGTGGTGGACGGGCCAGCCGTGCCGGTCGGCCGTGGACTCGATCAACTCGGCCGTGCCGACTTCGCCCGGACGGACGGACTGGTTGCGATCGATCAGGAACACGGTCACTCGTGCGGCATGCACCAGTTCCTCCACTTGAGAGGTCTGTGTGCGTGCGGCGCGTGGGGTGAATCGGTTTACCGAGCTGGCGCGGATCCGGTGGGCTTCATCGCAGATGAGGACGTCGAGCCCGTTGGGCTCGGCCGTGGCGAAGCTGTTGAAGTAGGTGAACAGGACTTTGGTGCTGGGCGACCTGGAACCGACCCTTTTCCGGAGGCTGGTGGTGAGGGCGCGCGAGCCGGTGGCATGCCGCACCGCGTACCCGTTCCGGTGCAGATCGCCCAGGAGCGAAATGGCCAAGGAGCTCTTTCCCGTTCCCGGACCGCCGGAGACGAGGATGATCTCTTTGCCTTCACCGCTGATGGTCCGCTGCAGGGCTTCCTTGACGAGCGAGAACGCGACCTGTTGCTCCTCGAGGGGAACCAGGTGGCCACCCTCCTTGAACTCGCTCGCGGCCGATGTCATCAACCGGAGAGGCGCGGTCTCTTCGCTCCGCAGGAGCTGCTCCGCGCCTTCCCCTCGGGGATCGGCGGCGAGATGCGACCGCAGGAAAGCCCGGAGGGCGTCCCCGTCTCCACCGGTGAAGAGGTGATCGTGTTTCTGCGGAAACCGGTCGACGCGCGGCAGGTAGGCGATGCCGGTGACCACCGCGGGGCGCTCGCCCTGGACCGGGAGATGGGCGGCGATGTACCGGGAGTGTTGCTCGGCCTGTTCGACCGGGCTGAGGCGCGAGCGACGCGGCTCGGTCCAGAGTTTGATTTCGACGACGACATAGGAAGGAACGCCGGTGTCCGGGTCGACACCGCAGACGACGAGGTCGGTTTCCTGGCTGGAGTGGGGCAAGCGGTAGTCGCGGAGGACCTCCAGCGAGCCGAGCCCCGCTTCGACGAGCTCGTTCGAGAACTGCCGGACGGCGGCCTCGTGAGAAGACGACGCTTCCGCCGGCTGCGCCAGCGTCCGCGCCTCGAAAAGCTGAGACGTCATCAGTCGCTCCATACAGTGTTGGCGTGTCCGCTAGCGGAAGCCAGAAGTGTGTATGTCGAGATGAACTGTACCGCACGGATCCGGGGAGGTGATCAGGATCTGCGGCGTCTCCGCCGATGGGCGGCCCGGGAAAACGGGCCGTTCCCGAGTTCTTCAGTCGACGGGTCGGCAGCGTCCAGACCTTCGTTGTCCGGCTTCTGCGGCTTCGGGTCGGCGAGGCCCAGCATCTCCGCCGCCAGTTGCTGGGAGCTCGCGAACATCCCCGTCGGGGTCTCCTTCGCCCGGCGCAGTGCCGCCGGGCGGAGTCGGTTGTAGCCGCGGACCGTCACCGGCCGGCGGGCGCGCAGCTCGTACGCCTTCTCGTCCGCCAGCTCCGCGGCCAGCTCGCGGTCGACCAGGATCGTGCCCGGGCGGGCCACCGACGTCAGGCGGGCCGCCAGGTTGACCACCGAGCCGTACACGTCGCCGAACCGCGACAGGATGCGGCCCGAGGCCATGCCCGCGCGGACCGCCGGCAACGTCTCGTCCGCCGAAGTGCGCTCGGTCAGCGTCAGGGCTATCTCGGCCGCGTCGACCGGGGCGTCCGCCACGAACAGGACCTCGTCGCCGATCATCTTCACCACGCGGCCGTGGTGCTCGGCGATCACCTCCGTCGCCAGGGTCTCGAACGCGTCGAGGACCCGGCTCAGCTCGTCCTCGCCGATCTGGCGCGTCAGGCGCGTGTACCCCACCATGTCGACGAACCCGACCACCTCGGTGCGCGTCTCCACGTTGTCGCCCGCGGCCGCGAACGCCCGGCCCGCGTACGCCGCCAGGTGGCGGCGCCAGACGAAGTTCTGGACCTGTTCCAGCTCCGGCAGCAACCGGTCGACCAGGCGCGTCACCTGGCGCTCGCTGCGACCGAGCTCCGGCTGCTCCCGGATCAGCTGCCACAGCATGTCGACCTGCCACTCGGCCAGCCGCGAAAGGTGCTGGCCGAGCGCGCGCGTCACCGACACCTCGATGCTCGGGTCGATCAGCCCGGACTGCACCAGCTGGTCGGCGGTCCGCATCGCCTCGACGTCGGCGTCGGTGAAGACCACCTCGTCGTCGCGCACGGTCGCGAACCCCAGTGCGCGCCAGAGCCGGCGTGACCGCTCGTCGGGCACGCCGGCCTTCTCCGCCACCTCGAGCCGGGTGTACCTCCGCCTGCCGCCGAGCAGGACGCGTTCGAGTCGCTGCTGAAGTTCCTCGCTCGGATCGGTCACGTCAGGTCGTGTGGACGATCAGCACGTCCACGCCGGACTTGCGAGCCACCTCGGACGGCACCGAGCCGAGGATCCGACCGGCGATCGTGTTCAGCCCGCGGTTGCCGACCACCAGCAGGTCGGCCTCGCGCTCGTGCACGACCTTCCGCAGCGAGTCGACCGGGTCGCCCTTCACCGCGACCGTGTCGATCTTCTCCGCACCCGCCTTCGTCGCGCGGTCCCGCGCCGACTGCAGCGTGTCCTCGGCCGGCGCCGAGCCGACGACCTGGTACGCCTCGTCGCCGAGGACGTCCTGGGCCTTGTCGACGTCGGACTTGCTGGCCGGGTAGTACGCACACGCGATGACGAGCGTGGCGCCCGCGTCGCCGGCCACCGCCGCCGCGCGGTCCACCGCCGCGAACGAGGACTCCGAGCCGTCCGTGCCCACCACCACGGTCCGATATGCCGCACCCATGCGCAAAACCTCCACGTGATCCCGCGTGAGCAGGGACGATAGCCGGTCGGTACCGACCGCACAGGCTCGTCCGCGCCCGTGTCGGGTGGAAGGTTACTCGCCAGTCGCTTTCTGCGCTCCGCTTGCCCGGGGAGCCGGCTTCGCCACCGGTTTGGGGGAGGGTTTCGGGGCCGGTTTGGCCGCGGCGGGCTTGGCGCCGGGCTTCGGCTTCGGCACGTCGGAGGCGCGGATCCGGATCGTCTCCTCGACGTCGGTGACCCGGACCGTCGTCTCCGTCTCGTCGACGGCGTCCGACTTCTGGTCCGCGACCAGGTCGGCCTTGACGTCGGCGGGCACCTTCACGTCGTCGCCGAGGACGGTGTGCGCCTCGGCCAGCACCGCCCGGGCCGAGCGCACCTGCTCGGCCAGCCCGCCGCGCACCTTCCGCAGCGCGTCGACCCGTTCGTTCGCCTGGGTGATCCGCCGGTTCGACTCCTCCGTGGCCGACGTCACGCGGCGCCGCGCCTCGTCGGCGGCCTCCGCGAGCCGGGCGTTGGCCTCGGTGATCGAGTCCTGGCGGCGCTTGTTCGCCTCCGCGACCGACTCCCGCTGACGGCGGTCGATGTCGGCCTTCGCGGCCTTCTCCTCTTCGAGGACCTTCGCGCGGATGTCGGCGGCATCCTGCGTGGCCTCCTGGACGCGCCGCGCGGCCTCGGCCTTGCTCGCCGCTTCCTGCTCGGCCAGCACCCGCATCGCCTCGGTGCGGCGCGCCGCCATCGCGATCTCGAAGTCCTCTTCGACCTTGGTGCGGCGGTCCTGCGACTCGGTGTCGAGCCGCTTGCGCTCGGCCTCGGCCTCGTCGGTGATCTTCTTGGCCTCCGCGCGGGCGTCTTCGAGCACCTTGCGGTGCTCCGCCTCCATCTCCTTGCGGCGGAGGTCGAGCTCGGTGAGCAGTTGCTCGTAGCGGGCGCGCATGGCGCTGGCGTCCGTCTCGGCCTTCGCCCGGATGTGCCCGGCCTCGGCTTCGGCGCGGGCGCGGGTGTCCGCGGACTCGTCCTGCGCCAGGCGCAGCATGCGCTGCAGCCGTTCGGACAGGCCTTCGACGCTCGTCGGCGGCTGGGCCAGCCGATCCACCTGCCCGCGCAGGTCCGCGATCTCGCCGCGCGCGATCTCCAGCTGGCGGGCCAGGTCGCCCGCCTGCGCGATGGCGGCGTCCCGATCCGCGGTGAGCATCTTCAGGTCGGCGTCCAGCCGTTCCAGGTGCTCATCGACCTGTGCTCGGCTGTACCCGCGCTTCGCCACGTCGAAGCCGGCTCCCAGCGGCACAAGCTCCCGTTCATCGCCAAGGCTCATGGGACCTACCGTAGTCGCAGTCCGGTCACGGACGGGTGAGCACCCGGGCCGTGCGCCGAACGCGCCGTCTGCCGCGGCGAAAGGAAGCGGCGGAAACGCGTGGTACTCCGTCGGTTCCCGACGCCGGCAGCCGGGCGGCTCCCGGCGTCGGCACGGCTCAAGCGCCGCGGAACGCGTTGATGCCCTCGATGTGCTTCGCCCGCTTCTCTTCGTCGCGGACGCCGAGGCCTTCCTGCGGGGCGAGCGCGAGCACGCCGACCTTGCCCTGGTGGGCGTTGCGGTGCACGTCCAGCGCGGCCTGCCCGGTCTCCTCGAGCGCGTAGGTCTTGGACAGCGTCGGGTGGATCAGACCCTTCGCGATCAGCCGGTTTGCCTCCCACGACTCGCGGTAGTTCGCGAAGTGGGAGCCGATGATCCGCTTCAGGTTCATCCACAGGTAGCGGTTGTCGTACTGGTGCATGAACCCCGACGTCGACGCACAGGTGACGATCGTGCCGCCCTTGCGCGCGGCGTAGACGGACGCGCCGAACGTCTCCCGGCCCGGGTGCTCGAACACGATGTCCGGGTCCTCGCCGCCGGTCAGCTCGCGGATCTTCGCCCCGAAGCGCTGCCACTCCTTCGGGTCCTGCTCGGCGTCGTTCTTCCAGAACCGGTAGCCCTCCGCGCTGCGGTCGATGATCAGCTCGGCGCCCAGCTTCCGGCAGATCGCCGCCTTCTCGGGGCTGGACACGACGCACACGGGGATGGCGCCGCCGTTCAGCGCGTACTGCGTCGCGTAGGAGCCGAGGCCGCCCGACGCGCCCCAGATCAGGACGACGTCACCCTGCTTCATGTCCGCGCCGTTGCGCGAGACGAGCTGGCGGTAGGCGGTGGAGTTGACCAGACCGGGCGAGGCGGCCTCTTCCCAGGTCAGGTGGTCCGGCTTCGGCATCAGCTGGTTGGCCTTGACCAGCGCGATCTCGGCGAGGCCGCCGAAGTTCGTCTCGAAGCCCCAGATCCGCTGCTCGGTGTCGAGCATGGTGTCGTTGTGGCCGTCCGGGCCCTCGAGCTCGACGTTCAGGCAGTGCGCGACGACCTCGTCGCCGGGCTTCCAGTTGTGCACGCCGACGCCGGTCCGCAGCACGACGCCGGACAGGTCCGAGCCGACGACGTGGTAAGGCAGGTCGTGCCGCTTGGCCAGCGGCGAGAGCTTCCCGTACTTCTTCAGGAACTTGAACGTCGGGATCGGCTCGAAGATCGACGTCCACACGGTGTTGTAGTTGATGGCGCTCGCCATCACCGCGACCAGCGCCTCGCCCGGCCCCAGCTCGGGCACGGGGACCTCGTCGACGTGCAGCGACTTGCGGGGGTCCTTGTCCCGGCTCTCGAGGCCCTCGAACATGTCGACCTCGTCGGCGTGCACGGTCACCCCGCGGTAGCTCTCGGGCACGGGCAACGAGCCGACCTGGGCGGACTCGCCGTTCAGGATGGCCTGCTGGATCTCGCCGAGCTGCGTCATCGGTTCCTCCGCGGAGATGGGGGGCGTTGGCGGCAGAAATTACTCGCCGGTAACACGCGTCCACAACTGTACGAGACGGACAGCACGATTACACGCCCAACTGTGACCGCCTCACCTTGACCGGCTGGCCAGTCAAGCGGATCATCGACATCGGGTACACCCACCCGACCAGCAGTTTCACCGACGGAGGTGAGCACGAATGAGTGAAGTCTCTACGCGCGCGTGGACCCGGCCCCACGATTGGGCCGAGGTCGTCATCGGGGTGGTCGCCGCTCTTTCACCCCTTTGGCTGAGCACGGACACGACCGCGATGTGGACGATGGTCGTCCTGGGCGCGCTGATCGCACTCGACGGCCTGGTTTCGCTGGCGATGCCGGGCATGGTCTACGGCGAAGGCATCCAGATCGCGCTCGGCGTGCTGCTGTTCATCGCGCCGTGGGTGATGGGGTACACGGAGTTCAACGGCGCATCCTGGACGTCCTGGATCGCCGGGGTGCTGACGGTCATCGCCGGCGCGGCAGCGATGCCGGTCGCGAGCGCCGCGCATCGCACGGCAGGACAGCACTGACGACGCAGGAGGCACGGGAATGACCGAGGATTCGGCGAAGGAGCGCATCCTCTGCGCCGCCGAGGCGCTCTTCGCCGAGTCCGGCTTCGACGCCACCCCGACTTCACGCATCGCGGAGCAGGCGGGGGTGCCGAAAGGCCTGGTGCACTACTACTTCCGCCACAAGTCGGACCTGCTCACGGCGCTCGTCGCGCGCCTGCCCGACGAGCGCATCGAGCCGGCCGTGGTGGTGGTCCCCGGCGACCTCGCGGGCAGCCTGCGGCGCCTGGTCCACGAACTCGACCACCGGTTCAGCAGATCGCTGGGGCTCTCGCACCTGTTGTGGCGCGAGGCCGACACACACCACGTGGTCCGCGACGCCCTGCACGAGCGCTTCCAGGTACTGGTCCGCCAGGTCCGCGCGGTGATCGTCGCGGCAACAGGCGGCGGCCTGCCCGCGGCCGACGTCGATCGGGCGTCGGGGCTCCTGGCCCGGGCGGTGAGCCACCGGCACGCCACGGCTCGCCATTCGGAGGACGACCTCCCGGCGGAGTTCGACGGCGAGCTGACATTCATCGCGGACGCGCTCGCGTCGAAGGCCGAGCCCGCTTAGCCTCGACCGCGCTCCGGCTCCGCGCTCCGGATCCGGCTCCGCGCTCTGGCTCCGGCATTGGATGCCGGCTGCTGGGTGCCGGCTGCTGGGTGCCGGGTGCCGGGTGCCGGGTGCCAGGTGCCAGGTACTGGAGGGCGGCCCGGGCGTTGCCTGCTGTGGGGTGCGCGGCGGAGGGCCCAGCCCAGCGCAGCCGCGGCCAATCCGGTGCCCGGCCGGGAGCGCGACAGTCGCCGCACTTCCCGGGGCCCCGCCC
>JARAWT010000063.1:0-61257 GCA_033793495.1 Streptomyces sp. MN03-5084-2B
TCCCCGTTCTCCAGACCCCGCCCACCGGCTCCGACGCCCTCGCCCAGTACCGCGACCTCGCGGCCCAGGCCGAGAAGCTCAACGAAGACCTGCTTTCGGCTCAGGACGACCTGAAGAAGAAGCAGGGCGAGCTCGACAAGGCCACCGGCGACGTCAACGCCGCGAAGCAGCAGGCCGTCCAGGCGTCCGAGAGCCAGAAGAAGTACCAGACCGAGGTCGACAAGTTCGCCGGTGCGTCGTTCACCAGCGGTGTCCAGCTGAACAAGCTGTCCGCCCTGCTGGCCGGCACGTCCACCCAGGACTTCCTCGACCGCTCCTCGGCCATCGAGGTCATCGCGACCGGCAAGAACGCCGCGATGGGCAACCTCACCGGTGCGGTCCAGCAGGCCACCGACGCCGCCGCCAAGGCGAGCGACGCCGCGAAGCGCGCGCAGGACGCGCGGGACGCCGCGGCCAAGCTGACCGAGGACATCAAGGCCAAGCAGAAGACGCTGAACGACCAGATCCAGCAGCTCGAAGCGGCCAACAAGAACCTCAGCACCGCGGACAAGGCCGTCCAGAGGGACCGCGGCGGGGCCGCGCCGACCAACATCAAGGCCCCCACCGCGGCCGCGCAGGCGGCCGTGGAGGCCGCGCTGAGCAAGCTCGGCAGCCCGTACAGCTACGGCGCAGTCGGGCCGAGCAAGTTCGACTGCTCGGGCCTGACGTCGTGGGCCTACGGGCAGGCCGGCGTCGACATCCCGCGGACCAGCCGCGAGCAGTCCACCTTCGGTGCCGCGGTGCCGCGGGACCAGCTCCAGCCGGGTGACCTCGTGTTCTTCTACTCGCCCGTTTCGCACGTCGGCATGTACATCGGCGACGGCAAGATGGTCCACGCGCCCGACACCGGCGACGTCGTGAAGATCTCGCCGCTGCAGAGCCAGTACTCGGGAGCGCGCCGCCCGACGGCGTAACCCCCGAAGCAGCACCCGGAGGGGCGGTACCGCACACGCGGTGCCGCCCCTTCGCCGTTAGCCTCTGGGACGTGCTCAAGACCCTGCTCGTGACCAACGACTTCCCGCCGCGGCCCGGGGGGATCCAGAACTACCTGAACTCCCTCGCCACCCGGCTGCCGGCGGACGACCTGGTCGTCTACGCACCGTCGTGGGAGTCGCGGACGGGGTCGCACGAGGAGTTCGACGCCGAGGCGCCCTTCGAGGTCGTCCGGCACCCGACGTCGCTGATGCTGCCGACGCCGGACGTGCTTCGCCGGGCGAAGCAGATCATGCGGGCGCGGGACTGCGAAGCCGTCTGGTTCGGGGCCGCGGCGCCGCTCGCGCTGCTGGGGCAGCCGCTGCGGCGGGCCGGAGCGCGCCGCGTCGTCGCGGCGACGCACGGCCACGAGGTGGGCTGGTCGATGCTCCCGGCTTCGCGGCAGGCGCTGCGGCGCATCGGCGACACCGCCGACGTCGTCACCTACGTCAGCCGGTACACGCGGGCCCGCTTCGCCGCGGCGTTCGGCGCGATGGCCGGGCTGGAGCTGCTGCCGTCCGGGGTGGACACCGAGGTGTACCGGCCGGATCCGGCCGGGCGCGCGGAGATCCGCGCCCGGCACGGCCTCGGCGACCGGCCGACCGTCGTCTGCGTGTCGCGACTGGTCCCGCGCAAGGGGCAGGACCAGCTGATCCGCGCGCTGCCGTCGATCCGCGAGCGCGTCCCGGACGCGGCGCTGCTGATCGTCGGCGGCGGCCCCTACCGCAAGAAGCTCACCGAACTGGTCACCGGGCTGGGCCTGGAGCGCGACGTCGTGCTCACCGGCTCGGTGCCGTGGGCCGAGCTGCCCGCGCACTACGCCGCGGGCGACGTCTTCGCGATGCCCGCGCGCACCCGCGGCAAGGGCCTCGATGTCGAAGGGCTCGGCATCGTCTACCTGGAGGCCTCGGCCACCGGGTTGCCGGTGGTCGCGGGCAACTCCGGTGGCGCGCCCGAGGCGGTGCTGGACGAGGTCACCGGGCACGTCGTCGAGGGCCGGGACGTCGTCCAGCTGAGCGAGACCCTGGCCAGCCTGCTGGCCGACCCGGTGCGCGCGCGCCGGATGGGCCGGGCCGGCCGGGAGTGGGTGGCGGCGAACTGGCGCTGGGACGTCATGGCGCGGCGGCTGTCCGGCCTGCTGGACGGCGACCCGGTGGCCGTCGTCCGCTAAGGCGTGTAGAGCGCCGGGTGCCGGGGATCGTCGACGCGCACGACGACGTCGGCGAGCGAGCCCGGGTCCACCTCTTCCTCGTAGCGTTCGTAGGCCGGGACCGCCCACGCGTCCGGCACGCGGCGGCGCAGGGCGGCGGGGGAGAGCCACAGGTGCACGGCCAGGTCGAAGGCCAGCCCGGCGCCGAGCAGCAGTTCGCCGTCGAGGAGCACGACGCCGCCTTCGGGCAGCGGCACCCGTTCGGCGCGGGTCGCCCGGTCGCGCTCGGCGTCCCACAGCGACGGCAGCACCTCGCCGGAACCCTTCAGCGGCTCCAGGACTTCGCGGCGGAGAGCGCCGAGGTCGAGCCAGTCCGTGTAGCGCGCGTCGGGGTTCGTGCGGCCGTGCTCGAAGCGCAGTGACGCAGGACGCAGGAAGTCGCTCGCCGACACGCGCAGGGTCGCGCGGCCGCGCAGGCGAAGAGGATCGACCAGGGCGTCCGCCAGGTGCGCGGTCCCGGTCGCGCCCGCGGCGCCGTCGACGGCCACCGCGATCCGCGGCCCGGTGAGCGCGTCGATGCGATCGGTGAGTTCTCCGGCGAGGACGGCGGGGGAGATCGGGCGGTAGCGCACGGGTTCCCATCCTCCACCCGGACCGGTCGCCGGTTTTGTCGTACCCCGGTGCGAGGATGAGGACATGACTTCTTCAACGGGGAAGACGGCCGATGTCGGGTGGAACATCGGTGTCTCGCGGACCTTGCCGTACCCGGCCGGGGCCGTGTGGGACTTCCTGGTCAGCCGGGAGGGTGTCGCGATCTGGCTCGGCCCCGGCGTCGAACTGCCCAAGGAAGCGGGCGCGGAGTACGAGACGGCGAACGGCACGGTGGGCGAGATCCGCAGCTTCGTCGACGGCGACCGGGTCCGGCTCACCTGGCGGCCGAGCGACTGGGACCACGACTCGACCGTGCAGGTGCGGCTCAGCGGCTCGGGGACCAAGACGACGCTGCGGTTCCACCAAGAATGGCTTGCGGGCGCGGAAGAACGTGAGGAACAGCGGGCATACTGGCAGGACGTGACCGAGCGCGTCGTGGCGGCACTGGCCGAACGCTGACGCGGTGAGCGATGGGGGCTGACGTGACGACCGACGAAATCGTCGAGGTGGCGGAGGACTTCGCCCAGGACGCACACGTGTTCTCGGAGATGCTGCGCGGAGGCGGCCCGGTGCGCCGCGTGCGGCTGCCACCGCGGGGGCTCCCGTGCTACCTGGTCACCGGGTTCGCGGAGGCCCGGTCGCTGCTGGCCGATCCGCGGCTGCGGAAGAACAGCGCGCGCATCCGCGAGCTGTTCGAGGCGAAGCTGCCGCCGGAAGCCCAGATGAGCGGGTTCGGGCAGGACCTCAGCCAGCACATGCTCAACTCCGACCAGCCGGACCACACGAGGCTGCGGAAGCTGGTGAACAAGGCGTTCACGGCGCGGACGGTGGCGCGGCTGCGGCCGCGGGTGGAGGAGATCACCGCGGACCTGCTCGACGCGCTGGCCGGGCAGGAGCGGGCCGACCTGGTGGCGTCGTTCGCCGCGCCGCTGCCGATCACGGTGATCTGCGAGCTGCTCGGCGTCCGGGAGGAGGACCGCTCGGAGTTTTCGGGCTGGTCC
Source organism: Streptomyces sp. MN03-5084-2B (assembly GCA_033793495.1). Classification (GTDB taxonomy): domain Bacteria; phylum Actinomycetota; class Actinomycetes; order Mycobacteriales; family Pseudonocardiaceae; genus Amycolatopsis. Next base: position 3,814 of record JARAWT010000063.1, read on the forward strand.
AAGACGTTGCTGAGCGCGGCGATGCGCCCGGAGCAGATGCAGGCCGCGGCGGCGAGCATGTTCGCGTACCTGACGGACCTGATCGCCCAGAAACGCGCCGAGCCGGGCGAGGACCTGCTCTCGGACCTGGTCCACGCGAGCGACGACGGCGATTCGCTGTCCGAGCTCGAGCTGGTCTCGATGGCGTTCCTGTTGCTGGTGGCGGGCCACGAGACGACGGTCAACCTGATCGCCAACGGCGTGCTGGCCCTGCTGCGCGAGCCGGAGCAGCTGGCCCGCCTGCGCGCGGAGCCGGAGCTGCTCCCGGGCGCGGTGGAGGAGTTCCTGCGCTTCGACGGCCCGATCCACCTGGCGACGCTCCGGTTCACCGCGGAGCCGGTGGAGGTGGCCGGGGTGACGATCCCGGAGGACGAGTTCGTGCTGGTGTCCCTGCTGGGGGCGAACCGCGACGCCGAGCGCTACCCGGAGCCGGACAAGCTGGACATCACCCGCGCGGCGGGCGGGCACCTGGCGTTCGGCCACGGGATCCACTACTGCGTGGGGGCACCGCTGGCCCGGCTCGAGGCGGAGATCGCGCTCGGCGGCCTGCTGGAGCGGTTCCCGGGGCTGGCGCTGGACGTCAAGCCGGACGAGCTGGTCTACCGGCCCAGTTCGCTGGTCCACGGCCTGGAGACGCTGCCGGTGCGGTTGCGCTGAGCCGTTGTCGCAGGCTCCGCCTTCCGCCCCGCCACCACCCTCGACGGAGGCGCTTCGCGCCACTGTTTTAATTCGAGGATGGACTCCGCCGACCTGCTCGCCCTCGACGCCCAGCACGTCTGGCACCCGTACGCGCCCATGCCGGCGAAGGTGCCGTCCCTGCTGGTCACCGAAGCGAGCGGCGTCCGGCTCACCCTCGCCGACGGCCGCGAGCTCGTCGACGGGATGTCCTCGTGGTGGTCCGCCGTCCACGGCTACCGGCACCCCGTGCTCGACGCCGCCCTGGCCGCGCAGGCCGGGCGGATGAGCCACGTCATGTTCGGCGGCCTCACCCACGAGCCCGCCATCACCCTGGCCAAGACCCTCGCCGAGCTCAGTCCCGAGGGCCTCGAACACGTCTTCCTCTGCGACTCCGGCTCCGTCTCGGTCGAGGTCGCCGTCAAGATGTGCCTGCAGTACCAGCGTTCCCGCGGGCGCACCGGGAAGCACAAGCTGCTCACCTGGCGCGGCGGCTACCACGGGGACACCTTCACCCCGATGAGCGTCTGCGACCCCGACGGCGGCATGCACTCGCTGTGGCGCGGTGTCCTGCCCGAACAGATCTTCGTGCCCGCGCCGCCGTCCGGCTTCGACACCCCGCCGGATCAGTCCTATGTGGACATGCTCGCCGCGGAAATCGAGCAGCACCGGGACGAACTCGCCGCCGTGATCGTCGAACCCGTCGTGCAGGGCGCCGGCGGGATGCGGTTCCACCACCCCGCCTACCTGCGGGCCCTGCGGGAAATCACCGAAGCGCACGACGTGCTCCTCGTCTTCGACGAGATCGCGACCGGGTTCGGGCGCACCGGCGCGCTGTTCGCCGCCGAGCACGCCGGTGTCACGCCCGACGTCATGTGCGTCGGCAAGGCGCTCACCGGCGGCTACCTGAGCATGGCCGCCGCGCTGTGCACTCCGGAAGTCGCCGAGGGGATCGCGCGGGGCGAACTGCCCGTCCTCGCGCACGGCCCGACCTTCATGGGCAACCCGCTCGCTTCGGCCGTCGCCAACGCCTCGCTCGGCCTGCTCGCCGGCGGCGGCTGGCGCCACGACGTCACGAGGATCGAGAAGGCCCTCCTCGACGGCTTGGCCCCGGCGCGCGACCTGCCCGCCGTCACCGACGTGCGGGTGCTGGGCGGGATCGGCGTGCTGCAGCTCGACCACCCTGTCGACATGGCGACCGCGACGGACGTCGTCACCGCGCACGGGGCCTGGCTGCGGCCGTTCCGGGACCTCGTTTACGCCATGCCGCCGTACGTTTCGACTGACGACGACCTCGGCGTGATCACCCGCGCGATGCTCGCGGTCGCCGAAAAGGCCTGAATTCAGCACATCGGGTGTGACCACCGGCACACCGAGACCCGAAGTTCCCTCACCGTCGCGCTGCGTGGCAGACCGAGGCCGAAACCACGCGAACGGTCGAGGCGGTAAGTGTGACGGGGCCGGGAAACCCGTCCGTCCTGTGCCCGGGCGAACGCGAGAAATGCTTGCGTAGCGGACTTTTCGCGGGGTTTCGGCGATCCTGCCCCCATGATCGAGATCGTTCGTGGCGAGCACGACACCGGACCCCCGAAGAACCTCAAGCACTCCGAGCACCTGGAGAACCTCAAGCACGATTTCCTCGCGTCGATAGTCGTCTTCCTCGTCGCCGTCCCCCTGTCCCTCGGCGTGGCCTTCGCCGCCGGGGCGCCGCTGCTCTCCGGCCTGATCTCCGCCGTCGTCGGCGGGCTGGTCGCGAGCCTCTTCGGTGGGTCGCCGCTGCAGGTCAGCGGTCCGTCCGCCGCCCTCACCGTGGTGCTGGCGGACACGATCGCCACCCACGGCTGGCCCGTCACCTGCGCGATCACCGTCGCCGCGGGCCTGCTCCAGATCCTCTTCGGCCTCACCCGGGCCGCCCGCGCCGCGCTCGCCGTCTCGCCGGCGATCGTGCACGGCCTGCTCGCCGGCATCGGCGTCACGCTCGTGCTCGGGCAGCTGCACGTCGTCCTCGGCGGCTCGGCGCAGGGCTCCGCCCTGGCCAACGTCCTCGCACTGCCGGGGCAGGTCGCCGCGCACCACGACCAGGCCGTGCTGATCGGCGTCGTCACCCTCGGCGTGCTGCTGGCCTGGCCGCGGCTGCCGAAGGCCGTCCGCCGCGTGCCCGCGCCGCTGGCCGCCGTCACGCTGGCCACCGGCCTGTCCCTCGCGACCGGCATGAACCTGCCCCGCGTCGACCTGCCCGCCGGGCTGCCGTCCCTGCACGTCGTCCCGCGGCTGCCGGACGGCGGCTGGGGGAGCTTCGCCGTCGCCGCGGTGACCATCGCGCTCATCGCCGGCCTGGAGAGCCTGCTGTCCGCGGTCTCGGTGGACAAGCTCCGCGGCGGCCCGCGCACCGACCTCGACCGCGAGCTCATCGGGCAGGGCGCGGCGAACGTCGCCGCCGGCGCGCTCGGCGGGTTCCCCGTCACCGGCGTCATCGTGCGCAGCATGACGAACTTCGAGGCCGGCGCGCGCACCCGGGCGTCGGCGATCCTGCACTGCGCCTGGATCCTCGCCGCCTGCCTGCTGCTCACCGGCACGCTGCGGCTGATCCCCCTCGCCGCGCTGGCCGCGTTGCTCGTGTACGTCGGAATGAAGCTCGTGAACGTCCACGGGCTCAAGGAAGTCCGGCGGCACGGTGATCTCCCGGTGTACGTCGTCACGCTCGCCGGCGCCGTGGCGGTCAACCTGCTCACCGGCGTCGCGGCGGGGATCCTGCTCGCGCTCGCGCTGATGCTGCGGCGGATGATCTTTTCCGGGATCCACGTCGAGCAGGACGGCGACCGCCGCCGCGTGGTCATCGAAGGCGCGCTGACGTTCCTGTCCGTGCCGCGGCTGACCCGCGTGCTCGCCGAGCTGCCGCCGCACGCCGAAGTCACCCTCGAGCTGCTCGTCGACTACCTCGACCACGCGGCCTTCGACTGCCTGCGCGGCTGGCAGCAGGCGCATGCCGGGCCGGTCACCGTCGACGAGATCGGGCACCCGTGGTTCGAACGCGGCCGCGCGGGGGAGCCGACCGTGCGCCGCAGCGTCGCCGCGCGCGTGGTGCCGCGGTGGCTGGCGCCGTGGTCGCAGTGGCAGGCCGAGCACGTCGTGCTGCCCGCCCAGCGCACCGCCAGCTCGCTGCTGTGCCGCGGCGCTTCGGAGTTCCAGCGCCGCACCGCGCCGCTGCTGCGCGAGACGTGGGACGGGCTGGCGCACGGCCAGCAGCCGCACACGCTGTTCATCACCTGCGGCGACGCCCGGATCGTGCCGAACCTGATCACCACCAGCGGGCCCGGTGACCTGTTCACCGTGCGGAACATCGGCAACCTCGTACCGCCGGCCGACGGCACCGACTCGTCGGTCGGCGCGGCGATCGAGTACGCCGTCGGCGTCCTGGAGGTCGCCGAGATCGTGGTGTGCGGGCATTCCGGCTGCGGCGCGATGAAGGCGCTGCTCGGCCGGGCCCCGGACGGGCTCGACCAGCTCGGCAGCTGGCTGCGCCACGGCGAAGCGACGCTCCGGCGCCGCAGCCGCGAGGCACCGCTGCTGCTCGGCGGCGAGCGGCCGGCCGCCGAGGCCGACCAGCTCGCGCTGCAGAACGTCGTGCAGCAGCTGGAGATCCTGCGTGGCTACCCGGTGGTCGCTGCGGCCCTGGAGCGCGGTGCGCTGCGGCTCACCGGGATGTACTTCGACGTCGGTGCCGCGCAGGTGTCCCTTTTGGACGATGCCGCGCGCGGGTTCGTCCCCGCGGGGGCGCTGGAGCACTGACCCGGGAGCACTGAAGGGCACCTTCCTCGCATCTGACGGGAGGAAGGTGCCCTTCAGCCCGCGTCGGGGCGCCCGAGGCGGCGTGAAACCCTTGTACAGCCCCGGATTTATCTGTCAGGTGACAGGCGGCGGTGTGTTACCGTCGCGTTAACGGCATGTCCGATTTATGACATAAGGGTGAAATCTCGCCAGGTATTCACTCGAACGGGTGGTTCATAGCGGACATTTCACTCGATTTCCGGTTGCATGGTGATCATGAGACCCCTCGCCGTGCTCCGACACGACCTGCCGGCCTCACTGGTCGTCTTCCTCGTAGCTGTACCCCTGTCCCTCGGCATCGCCCTCGCTTCGGGTGCCCCGGTCGCCGCCGGGCTGGTGGCCGCCGTCGTCGGCGGCATCGTCGCCGGCGCGCTCGGCGGCTCCGCGCTCCAGGTGAGCGGGCCCGCCGCCGGCCTGACCGTGGTGATGGCCGAAACCATCCAGACGTTCGGGTGGGCCGTCACCTGCGCGATCACCGTCGCCGCCGGCGCGTGCCAGATCCTGCTGGGGCTGAGCCGCATCGCGCGCGCCGCGCTGGCCATCTCGCCGGCGATCGTGCACGGCATGCTGGCCGGCATCGGCGTCACGATCGTGCTCGGCCAGCTGCACGTCATCCTCGGCGGCAAGGCCCAGAGCTCGGCGCTGAAGAACGTCGCCGAGCTGCCCGGCCAGATCGTCGCCCGGCACGACGCCGCCACCGTGATCGGCCTGCTCACCATCGGCCTGCTGCTGCTCTGGCCGAAGCTGCCGGCCGCGGTCCGCAAGGTGCCGGGGCCGCTGGCGGCGATCGCGGTCGCCACGGTGGTGTCGGTCGCGTTCGGGATGACGCTCCCGCGCGTCGACCTCCCGGGTGACCTGCTGAACATCCACTTCGTCCCCCAGCTGCCGGACGGCTGGGGCGGGTTCGCCCTCGCCGTCGTCACGATCGCGCTGATCGCCAGCGTGGAAAGCCTGCTCTCGGCGGTCGCGGTCGACCGCATGCACACCGGGCCGCGCGCCAACCTCGACCGCGAGCTGGTCGGCCAGGGCGCGGCCAACATGCTCTCCGGAGCGCTGGGCGGCCTGCCCGTCACCGGCGTCATCGTCCGCAGCTCCACCAACGTCACCGCCGGGGCGAAGTCCCGGGCGTCGGCGGTGCTGCACGGCGTCTGGGTGCTGCTGTTCGTCGTCCTGCTCGCCGGGCTGATCCAGAGCATCCCGCTGGCCGCGCTGGCCGGCCTGCTGGTGCACGTCGGCGCGAAGCTGGTCAACCCCGGGCACATGAAGACCGTGCTGGCCCACGGCGACCTCCCGGTCTACCTGCTCACCCTCGGCGGGGTCGTCGTGTTCGACCTGCTGACCGGCGTGCTGGCGGGTATCGGGCTGGCGCTGGTGCTGATGCTGCGCCGGACGGTCTGGTCGGGGATCCACGTCGAACGCGAAGGCGACGACTGGCGCGTCGTCGTCGAAGGCGTCCTGACGTTCCTGTCGGTGCCGCGGCTGTCGAAGGTGCTCGGGACCGTCCCGGGCGGGGTCACCGTCCGGCTGGAGCTGGTCGTCGACTACCTGGACCACGCGGCGTTCGAGAGCCTGCACACCTGGCAGACGGCGCACGAGCGCGCCGGCGGCACGGTGGAGGTCGACGAGGTCGGCCACCCGTGGTTCGGCGAAGGCAAGGCGGGCCGCCCGACGCGGTCCCGGATCGCCGCGAGCCGGGCGGTGCCGCGCTGGCTGGCGCCGTGGTCGGAGTGGCAGGCGGCGGAAGGGGTCGAGATCCCGGCCCAGCAGACCCGCCGCGGCGCCACGGAGTTCCACCGCCGCGCGGCACCGCTGCTGCGCGACACGCTGTCCGGCCTGGCCGACGGCCAGCGCCCGCGCACGCTGTTCATCACCTGCGGCGACTCCCGGATCGTGCCGAACCTGATCACCACCAGCGGGCCGGGCGACCTGTTCACCATCCGCAACATCGGCAACCTGGTCCCGCCGGGTCAGGCGGACGCGTCCATGAACGCGTCGATCGAGTACGCGGTGGGCGTCCTCGGCGTGTCGGAGATCGTCGTCTGCGGCCATTCCTCCTGCGGCGCGATGGCGGCACTGGCCGACGGGCCGCCGCCGGGGCCGCTGTCGGCCTGGCTGCGCCACGCGGAGCCGAGCGCCCACCGGCTGGGCTCGGCCACGGTCGACGGAGCGGTCCCGGACCGGGAGGGGGATCGCCTGGCGCTGCACAACGTGCTGCAGCAGCTGGAGCACCTGCGCGAGTACCCCGCGGTGGCGGCGGCCGAGTCGGCCGGGAAGTTGCAGCTGACGGGGATGTACTTCCACGTCGGCGACGCCCAGGTGTACCTGTTCGACGCGGCCGAGCGGACCTTCCGCCCGGCCGGGGCACCGGTGGTGGTGCCGGGCGCCTGACCCGCCGGTCGCCGTGTCCGAGGTTCGAGCCGGGTCCGTGTTCCGCGGGCCCGGCTCGTTCCGGTGCGTGGTTGCGCTGTCATGAACGAGTCGTTCATGACATCCGGCGTCATGAACGAGTCGTTCGTGACAAGCGGCGGCCGGTGTCCGGCACCGCCCGCCGACCTCGGTGACCACGGCCCGCGTGCACACCCCCGCCCCGAGTCACTATGTTGATGGCCCGTGACCATGCTGGTGATGACGGGGACCGGGACCGGGGTCGGCAAGACGATCGCCACGGCGGCCATCGCGGCCCTGGCGGCGGCCGGAGGGCAGCGGGTGGCCGTGCTGAAGCCGGCCCAGACCGGGGTGGGGCCCGACGAGCCCGGTGACCTCCAAGACGTCGTCCGCCTCGCCGGGCCGGACGTCACCACGCGCGAGCTGCGCCGCTACCCGGATCCGCTCTCCCCGGAAGCCGCCGCCCGGCGCAGCGGGCTCCCCGCGCTGGATCCCGGGGAGATCGCCCAGGCCGCGTCCGACCTCGACACCGCGCACGACCTGACCCTCATCGAGGGCGCCGGCGGGCTGCTCGTGCGCTTCGACGCCGCGGGTGCGAGTCTCGCCGACGTCGCCTGGTCGCTCGGCTCGCTCGTGATCATCGTGGCCGAGGCCGGTCTCGGCACGCTCAACGCCACCGCGCTCACCGCCGAGGTCGCCGGCAAGCGCGGGCTGACCGTCGCCGGCGTGATCATCGGCGCCTGGCCGGCCGAGCCGGACCTCGCGGCGCTGTCCAACCTCGAAGACCTGCCGGTCGCGGCGGGGGCGCCCCTGCTCGGCGTGCTGCCCGCGGACATCGGGCAGGCGTCCCGCGACGACTTCCTGGCCGCGGCGCGGGCCGGGCTCTCGCCGTGGTTCGGCGGCGAATTCGACCCGGAGCTTTTCGCCGGGTGCGCGTCCGCCGGGAAGTGACCTGCATCGCTGTCGCCTCGACGTCCCTTCGTGCACGATGAGGGACGTTTGCCGCACCACCTCGATCAAGGAGCCGCCGTGACCGCAGTCCCGGACACCGATGTCCTCGCCCTCGCGCGCGAGCAGGTCCTCGAAAACGGCGTCGGCCTCGGTGAACAGCAGGTCCTCGACGTGCTGCGGCTGCCCGACGAGCGGCTCCCCGACCTGCTCGCCCTCGCGCACGAGGTGCGGATGCGCTGGTGCGGGCCCGAGGTCGAGGTCGAGGGCATCATCAGCCTCAAGACCGGCGGCTGCCCCGAGGACTGCCACTTCTGCTCCCAGTCGGGCCGCTTCCCGACGCCGGTGCGCTCGGCGTGGCTCGACATCCCGAACCTGGTGAAGGCCGCCCGGCAGACCGCCGAGACCGGCGCGACGGAGTTCTGCATCGTCGCCGCCGTCCGCGGTCCGGACCAGCGGCTGCTCTCGCAGGTCCGCGAGGGCGTCCGCGCCATCCGCGAGGACGGGAACGACATCCAGATCGCCTGCTCGCTGGGCATGCTGACGCAGGAGCAGGTCGACGAGCTCGTCGACATGGGCGTCCACCGCTACAACCACAACCTCGAGACGGCGCGCTCGCACTTCCCGTCCGTGGTCACGACGCACACGTGGGAAGAGCGCTGGGACACCCTGCGCATGGTCGCCGACGCGGGCATGGAGGTCTGCTGCGGCGGCATCATCGGGATGGGGGAGACGGTCGAGCAGCGCGCGGAGTTCGCCGTGCAGCTGGCGTCGCTGAACCCCGACGAAGTGCCGATGAACTTCCTCATCCCGCAGCCGGGAACGCCGTACGAGCACTACGAGATCGTGGAGGGTCGCGACGCCCTGCGGACGGTGGCGGCGTTCCGGCTCGCGATGCCGCGCACGATGCTGCGCTTCGCCGGCGGCCGCGAGCTGACGCTGGGTGACCTCGGTGCGGAGCAGGGCATGCTCGGCGGCATCAACGCGATCATCGTCGGCAACTACCTGACCAACCTGGGGCGCCCGGCTTCGGCGGACCTGGAGATGCTGGACGAGCTCAAGATGCCCATCAAGGCGCTCAGTGACAGCCTCTGACGCGCCTGGTTTTTGCGTCCACTGTGGACAGCCGGCGCCGGGTGGGGTGGACCACCCGGCGTGCCACAACCCCCGGACGGCGCTGGAGCCGCCGCGGTACTGCACGTTCTGCGCGCGCCGGCTGGTGGTCCAGGTGAGCCCGCTCGGCTGGACGGCGCGGTGCAGTCGGCACGGGGAGACGGCCGGCGGTTGAGCGGTGGTCCGGCATGGGTAACTAACCGGGTCGTTCATTGTGGTGGCGGTGGTGTGGCGGCGCGGCGAGCGTTAACGGACCAGATCGTTCATTGCGGCAGCGGGCGCGGCGGCGGGATAACTAACCGGATCGTTCATTGCGGTGGCGGCAGCGGCGTGGCGGCGCGGCGGCGCGGCCAGGGTTAACGGACCAGATCGTTCATTGCGGTAGCAGGCGCGGCGGCCGGATAACTAACCGGATCGTTCATTGCGGCGGCGGCGCGGCGGCGCGGTAACGAACCAGATCGTTCATCGGGCGGCGGGGGCGACACGGCGAGCGGCTCACCGCGTTCACGCATCGACCGGTTACGCTCGGTGGCACTGAAACGCAGGAGGGAGTCCGGGTGAGTGAGTCGTCGGGGCCCGCGCACCGGCCGTCGGCCGTGGCCGGCCCGTGGTCGGTGCCCGTCCTGTTCCGGGAGCGGCGGCCGCGCGTCGTCGTGAAGGCCGACCTGCTGCCCGCCATCAGCGTGCTCGGCGTCCTCACCCTGCTGAGCTTCCCGCTCGCCTTCGCCTGGTCGCGGCTCGCGCCGCCGGAGCGGGTGCGCATCGTCGCCCCCGACGGCACCCAGGGGGCCCTGGAGCTGGAGAGCTGGCACCGCTTCGACGACTTGGCCGTGTTCGGGTTCCTCGCGCTGGGGTTGGGCGTCGTCGTCGGCGTCGTCGTCTGGCTGCTGCGCGAACGGCGCGGGCCGGTGGTGTTCCTCGCCGCGGTCCTCGGCGTCGCGCTCGCCGCGGCGCTCGCCAAACTGCTCGGCCCCACCTGGGCGAACACGCACTACGCCATCGCCACCCCGCCCGCGTTGGGTGCGGTGATCGAGCTGGCGCCGCGCCTGGAGTCGTGGTGGGTGCTGCTGACCGGCCCGCTCGGCGTGTCGATCGCCTACAGCCTGCTGGCCACCTGGAACGGGCGCGACGACCTGGGCCGCCGCCTCGGCTGACCGGTTTCCCCTAAGGTGGTGTCCGTCACCTACAGGGGGGATCCAGCAGTGACCGAGGACATCGAGGTTTCGCGGCACAACGCCGTCCGTTTTCCCGGCATCAGCCCGCGCGCGTACGAGCACCCGGTGGACCGCGGCGCGCTCGCCACGTTGCGCGCGGTGCCCGGCTTCGCCCAGGTCGTCAAGGCCGTTTCGGGTTTCTACAGCGAGCGCGGCGAGCGGCTGATGGCGCTGGCGTCGTCGATCCGCGTCGGGCCGAAGCAGTACCCGGAGCTCGACCGGCTGCGCCACGAATGCGCCGAGACGCTGGACCTGCCGGCGGTGCCGAACCTGTTCGTCTTCCAGAACGCGCAGATCCAGGCGCAGACGGTCGGCATGGACGAGCCGTTCATCGCGATGAGCACCGGGCTCGTCGAGCTGATGAACGTCGACTCCCTGCGGTTCGTGATCGGGCACGAGATGGGGCACGTGCTGTCCGGGCACGCGGTCTACCGCACGATGATGGTGCGCCTGATCGGCCTGCAGCTGGCGATGTCGTGGACGCCGGTCAGCGCGCTCGGCATCCGCGCGATCATCGCGGCGTTGCGCGAGTGGTTCCGCAAGGCCGAGCTGTCGTGCGACCGGGCCGGCCTGCTGTGCAGCCAGGACCCGACGGCGGCCCTGCGCGCCCAGATCCAGGTGGCGGGCGGCATCGACCCGGCGCGCATCGACGTCCCGTCGTTCCTGCAGCAGGCCGCCGAGTACGAGTCGGTCGAGGACGTCCGCGACAGCTTCCTCAAGCTCAAGTCGGTCGAGACGGAGTCGCACCCGTTCGCGGTGGTCCGCGCGGCGCAGCTGCAGAAGTGGGCCGCTTCGGAGGACTACCGCGCGATCCTGGCGGGCGACTACGCGCGCCGGGAGTCCGACACCCCGTCGTCGGACTGGAAGGACGACCTGAAGTCGGCGGCCCAGTCGTACAAGGAATCGTGGAACTCGTCGACGGATCCGCTGACGAAGGTGTTCAGCGACGTCGGTGAAGCGGTTTCGGGTGCGGCGGGCAAGGTGTGGAACAAGTTCGGCAACGGTTCTTGATCGACTGCCCCACTGCCGGCGGACGCCGGCAGTGGGTCGGCTTTCCGGGTTGTCCACAGCCGTTGCCGGTTGTGGACAATTTCGCCGAAACACCGTTTTTCCACGGGTTTGGTCGTCGGCCGCCGATAGACTGGACCGGGGTCAGCCCCCAGGGATGGGTGGGGTATCTCCAGTGGGGGATGGCGATCAGTTCAAGCTGGCCGGGCGGCTGAGATCCGTCAGCTCGCCCGGGGGCAGCGGCACCGCGCCCAGCGTGTTCAGGAACCCCGTCTCGCGCGTCAGCAGGCGGCAGGCGATGCGAAGCCGGCGCAACGGGTGGTGTTCCTCCAGCAGCCGCTGGCGGTCCTCCAGGGGCAGCAGGCAGTCGGCCGCCAGCGCGTAGGCCAGCTCGGCGATCGTCGTGTCCGGGTCCGGGGTGTTCCAGTCGTCGCTGCGCCACGCCGTTTCGCAGTAACGCCGGTGCGCCGCGCGGGCGACCGTGGCCAGGCGCTCGGCCATGTCGCCGGACGGGGCGACGGGGTCGTCGTCGACCCACTCCACCGAGGCGATCAGGTACGGCGCCGAGACGCAGTCGAGGTCGCGCAGGCGGAAGCGGCGCCGGGCCTGCGTCACGACGTCGAAGCGGCCGTCCGGCAGGCGTTGGGCCTCGCGCAGGATCGTGCTGCAGCCGATCTCGTACAACTGGTCCAGACCACGAACTTCGCGGGTCAGTGACGACCGCAGCGCGACCACGCCGAACTCGCGGCCCGGCACCGTGCCGCTCACCAGGTCCGCCGTCAGCTGCCGGTACCGCGGCTCGAAGATGTGCAGTGGGAGCTTGGTGCCGGGCAGCAGGACGGTTTGAAGCGGGAACAACGGCAGGATCGTCGTCGTCGCGTCACTTTCCGATTCCGGCTCCGTCACGCCACCACGGTAAGGGCAGAACGCCGTCCCCGCACGGTCACCGGGACGGCGGCTTGAACACCGCGAACGGATCCGTGATCTGCATGCCCTTGCCGGCGAAGGAGAACAGCGCCGCCGGCCGGCCGCCCGAGCGGCCCGGGGGCGCCGTGTGGCCGGTCGGGACCAGCAGTCCGCGCCGGGACAGCACCCGCTGCAGGTTGGTCGCCGAGACGCGGTAGCCCAGCGCCGCCGAATACAGCCCCCGCAGCGCGGAGATCGTGAACTCGTCGGGCGCCAGGGCGAATCCCAGGTTGGTGTACGACAGTTTCGACCGCAGCCGGTCCCGGGCGCGCAGGACGATCGACTCGTGGTCGAACGCCGTCCGCGGCAGGGAAGCGACGTCGTGCCACTCGGTGTCCTCGGGTACTTCGGGGTCGACGTCGGAGGGGACCAGGCCGAGGAACGCCGTCGCCACCACGCGCGGGCCCGGGACGCGGTCCGGGTCGCTGAACACCGCGAGCTGCTCGACGTGCTTGAGCTGGCGGACGTCCACCTTCTCGGCGAGCTGGCGCCGGATCGACGTCTCGACGTCCTCGTCGGGCCGCAGCCGCCCACCCGGCAGCGACCAGCGGCCCAGGTGCGGGTCCAGCGCACGCCGCCACAACAGCACCCGCAGTGTGTCCGAGCGCACTTGAAGCACCGCGCCCAAAACCTCGTGGACCAGGGGGGCCTGGGTGTTAAGATGACTTCGCACGGTTTTCGATTATAAGGCGAAAACCGGAGACAGGTCCAGGAGGGCCAGCATGACTTCGACGCTCGATCAAGACCTCACCCCCTACGGCGGGGTCGAGGCGAACGCGGCCTGGGCGGAGGAGGTGCGGCGCCTGGCGAAGCAGCGCGACGCGGTCCTGCTCGCGCACAACTACCAGGTGCCGGAGATCCAGGACATCGCCGACCACACCGGCGACTCCCTCGCGCTGAGCCGTATCGCGGCGAGCAGCGACGCGTCCACCATCGTCTTCTGCGGCGTGCACTTCATGGCCGAGACCGCGAAGATCCTCGCGCCCGAAAAGACCGTCCTGATCCCGGATGCGCGGGCCGGCTGCTCGCTGGCCGACTCCATCACCGGTGCCGAGCTGCGCGCCTGGAAGGCCGAGCACCCGGGCGCGGTGGTCGTCTCCTACGTCAACACCACGGCCGAGGTCAAGGCCGAGACCGACATCTGCTGCACGTCCTCGAACGCCGTCGACGTCGTCGCCTCCATCCCCGCCGACCAGGAGGTTCTCTTCCTGCCGGACCAGTTCCTCGGGGCGCACGTCAAGCGGGTCACCGGCCGGGACAACGTGCACGTCTGGGCCGGCGAGTGCCACGTCCACGCGGGCATCAACGGCGCCGAGCTGGCCGAGCGCGCGGCCGCGGAGCCGGACGCCGACCTGTTCATCCACCCCGAATGCGGCTGCGCGACATCGGCGCTCTACCTGGCCGGCGAGGGGGCCGTGGCGCCGGACCGGGTCAAGATCCTCTCCACCGGCGACATGGTCCACGAGGCCCGCGACACGAAGGCCAAGACCGTGCTGGTGGCCACCGAGATCGGCATGATCCACCAGCTGCGCAAGGCCGCGCCGGGCATCGACTTCCGCGCGGTGAACGACCGCGCGTCCTGCCGGTACATGAAGATGATCACGCCCGCCGCGCTGCTGCGCTGCCTGCGCGACGGCCTCGACGAGGTCCACGTCGACGTCGAAACCGCCGCCAAGGCCCGTGCCTCGGTGCAGCGGATGATCGAGATCGGGCAGCCCGGCGGCGGCGAATGACCCCGCCGGTTAATGACCCACGGGCGAAAACCCCGGTCTGGGAAGCGCGCGCCGACCTCGTCGTGATCGGCAGCGGCGTCGCGGGGCTGACCGCGGCGCTGCGGGCGCAGGCGCTCGGGCTGCACGTCCTGGTGGTCACCAAGGCCGCCGTCGCGGACGGCAACACGCGCTGGGCCCAGGGCGGGGTCGCCGTGGTGCTGGAAGACCAGCACGACCTCGACGACTCCGTCGCGAAGCACGCGGAAGACACCTTCACCGCGGGCGCCGGGCTCTGCGACGAGACAGCGGTGCGCGCGATCCTCGACGGCGGCCCGGCCGCGGTCGCCCGGCTGCGGGCGGACGGCGCGCAGTTCGACGCGTCCGGAAACGGCCTGCTCGCGCGGGCCCGCGAAGGTGGCCACAGCGCGTTCCGCGTGATCCACGCCGGCGGCGACGCCACCGGCGCCGAGGTCGAACGCGCCCTGGTCGCGCAGGCCGGGCAGGCGGGGGTGCCGGTGCTGGAGCACCACATCGCCGTGGACGCGCTGCTCACCCCGGGCGGGCGGGTCGCCGGCGTGACGGTGCTCGACCGCCACGGCGTGCCCGGCGCCGTCCGCGCCTCGGCCGTGCTGGTGGCCAGCGGCGGCCTCGGGCAGCTCTACCAGGCGACGTCGAACCCGGAGATCGCCACCGGCGACGGGCTGGCGCTGGCGCTGCGGGCCGGCGCGACCGTGGCGGACATCGAGTTCGTGCAGTTCCACCCGACGGTGCTGTACACGCCGGGCGCCCGCGGCCGCTGCCCGCTGGTCACCGAGGCGGTGCGCGGCGAGGGCGCGACGCTGGTCGACGGCGCCGGCCTGCCGGTGATGCGGGGCGTGCACCCGCTCGGCGACCTCGCGCCGCGCGACGTCGTCTCGGCGGCGATCACGCGGCGGATGGCGACCGCGCCGGGCGGCATCGACGACCACGTCTTCCTCGACGCCACCGGGATCGCGGGCTTCGCTCAGCGGTTCCCGACGGTGTTCGGGGCGTGCGCGGCACTGGGCCTCGACCCGGCGGTGGACCCGATCCCGGTGACCCCGGCGGCGCACTTCTCGTGCGGCGGCGTGGTGACCAGTGTGGACGGACGCTCATCGGTGGCCGGGCTCTACGCGGCCGGCGAGGTCGCGCGGACCGGGCTCCACGGCGCGAACCGGCTGGCGTCCAACAGCTTGCTCGAAGGCCTCGTCGTCGGGCAGCGCGTCGCGGAGGCCGTCGCGGCGGACCTCGCGGCCGGGCTGCTGGCCGATCCGGCGCGCGGGCGGCTGCCGTCGCGGATCACCGCTCCGGCGGCGGAACGTGACTCCCTGCAGCGCGTGATGAGCCGGTACGCGGCCATCGGCCGCGACGCCGACGGGCTGGCCGCGGCCGGCTCGGTCCTCGATCTGTCGCTTTCGGACACTCCGTTGTGGACGCACGCCGGTGTCGAGGACGCGGCGCTGACCGTGGTGGCGCAGGCGTTGCTCGCCGCGGCCGTCCGGCGCACCGAGTCCCGGGGCTGCCACGTGCGCTCCGACTTCCCGTCGCGGGACGACGGCTGGCGGCGCAGCCAGCACATCCGGCTCAGCCCGTCCGGCCAGCCCGTGCTGGCCGACCCGATTCCCCTGGAGGGCGTGGCATGACGTTCCCGATCTCCGACTCCGTCCGCCGCTTCATCGCCGCTTCCGGGCTCGACGTCGACGACGTCGAGCGCGTGGTGGCCACGGCGCTGGGCGAGGACCTGCGGTACGGACCGGACGCGACGACGGCGGCGACGGTCCCGGCCGAGGCGTCCGCGGTCGCCGAGCTGACCCCGCGCGTCGACGGCGTCGTCGCCGGGCTGCCGGTGGCGCTCGCGGTGTTCGACATGGTGCTGGGCGACGGGTACGAGGTGCTGGCCCGGCGCGAGGACGGCGACCGGCTGGTCGCGGGGGAGCCGGCACTGGTGCTGGCGGGCCCGGTGCGCGGGCTGCTCACGGCCGAGCGCACGGCGCTGAACCTGCTGTGCCACCTCTCCGGCGTCGCCACCGCGACCGCGGCCTGGGTGTCCCAAGTGGACGGTACCGGGTGCGCGATCCGGGACTCCCGCAAGACGTTGCCGGGACTGCGGCTGCTGCAGAAGTACGCCGTCCGCTGCGGCGGCGGTGTCAACCACCGGCTGGGTCTAGGCGACGCGGTGCTGATCAAGGACAACCACGTCGTCGCCGCGGGCTCGGTCACCGCCGCGCTGGCCGCGGCCCGGGCGCACGCGCCCGAACTGGCCTGCGAGGTCGAGGTGGACACGCTGGAGCAGCTGGAAGAAGCGCTGGCCGCCGGGGCGGACGAGGTGCTGCTGGACAACTTCACGCCGCAGGACTGCCGCCGCGCGGTGGCGCGCCGCGACGAAGTTTCGCCGAAGACGCGGCTGGAATCCTCTGGTGGGCTGACCCTCGACCGTGGTAAGGCCTACGCACTGTCCGGTGTGGACTATCTGTCGGTGGGCGGGCTGACCCATTCCTCGCCGGCGTTGGATCTCGGCATGGACCTTCGCTGAGACGTCGTTCCGGGCTAGACTGGCGGTGGCGGACTTCCTTGTCCGCCACCGTCTTTCGGTTTCGGGGGTTCGGGTGCGGTTACCGGCGGTGCTCGCGGTGGCGGGTCTCGTGGCGGCCGCCGGCGTCGGGGGTGCACCGGCCGTTGCGGCGCAGGGGTGCGCGAACCCGTCCGGCACCTACACCGGCGAGGTCCCGTGGGGCCAGCGCCTGGTCGACCCGGCGCGGCTGTGGCCGCTGACGCGCGGCAGCGGCCAGCTGGTGGCCGTGATCGGCACCGGCGTCGACGGGCAGAACACGCAGTTCGCGCCCGGCCAGCTCGACGCCGGGGCCGGCACCGAGCGCACGGACTGCGACGGCCGCGGCACGATCGCGGCGGGGATCGTCGGCGCGCAGCCGGATCCGTCGACGACGTTCGCCGGCGTCGCGCCCGGCGTGCGGCTGCTGCCGATCCGCTACACCACCGGCGACGGCGGTGACCCGGGCGAGCTGGCCGAGGCGATCGACCGGGCCGCGGACCGGCGCGCGGGCGTGATCCTGGTCGCCGTGCCCGCGGGGTCCGACAGCCCGGCGCTGGCGGCGGCGGTTGCGCGGGCGCGTTCGAAAGGGGCGGTGGTCGTCTCGGCGGCGTCGGCGACCCAGCAGGGCGCGCGGACGTACCCGACGGCGACGTCCGGGGTGCTGGCCGTCGGGTCGGTGAACCCCGCGGGTGCGCCGGTGCAGACCGAAGCGGGGGACTACGTCGGCGTCGCGGCGCCCGGCGCGGAGCTGGTGAGCACGTCGGCGGGAGCGGGCGGCGCGGTGGCGCACCGCTGGCCGCTGACCGACCCCGGTCTCGCGGCGGCGTACGTCGCCGGGGTGGCGGCGCTGGTGCGCGCGTACCACCCGGAGCTTTCCGGCGACCAGGTCGTCACGCGCCTGACGCTGACGGCCCACCGCCCGCCGTCCGGCGGCCACGATCCGCGGCTGGGCTGGGGAGTCATGGACGCCTACGCGGCCGTGTCGTCCACCCTGCCCGCCGACGTCCCGCCGCCGGGTGCCCGCCCGGCTCCGGCCTCGGCACCGGTGGTGGTCCCGGCCGCCGCGCCCGCGCCACGGTCGTCCGATGTCACGGCCGGGACGATCGCGCTGGCCGGGGTCGCCTTGGCCGCGGCCGCGGGAGTGACGGTGGCCGCGGTCCGCCGGGCCCGTCGCCGAGGCTGGCGTCCCACCCGCTTCACCCCGTAGCCGTGTCGTCCGCCCCAGCACACGCGATGCCCCTCCAATCACGGGCAATGCCCGCTCAATCACGCGAGATTCCTTTCCCGCACACGAGATCCGGTCCCGATCACACGAGTTCCGCCTCCAAGCACGCGAGTTCGGAGTACCGGAACGGCGAACTCGCGTACCTGACCGGACGACTCGCGTACTCAGACGGACGACTCGCGTACCTGGAGGGTCGGTTGGCGTGAGCCGGGCCGGGATTCGTGTGATCCGGGGCGGGACCGGCGTGATTGGGGGCGGGACTCGTGTGATTGCAGGGGGAACTCGCGTGGCTGGAGGGGCATCTCGCGTGACTGGAAGGGCATCACGTGTGATCAGCGGGGCATCAGGCGGGGAAGGGCTTGGTGGAGCCGATGATCGTGACCGAGCCGGCCACGTGGATCGTGAAGTCCGCGCCTTCGCGGGTGAAGCGGGTGATCTGCTCGCGGGGGGTGCTGCGGTCGTGGGATTCCCAGCCGTCGCGGTGCAGGGACGGGAGGAGCGCTGCCAGGCGGGTTTCCGGCGTGGCCGGGTGGTCGACGCGGACGCCGTACTGCCAGCACAGCAGGTGGCCCGGGTCGGCCGGGTCGCAGTCGAGCTCGCCCGAGACCGTCGGGTCGGCCGCGCCGAAGGTCGCCGCGACGTCGTCGATCACCGTGGTGAGCTCGGTGGCCCGGCGGCGGAGTTCCGGGGTCATCGGAGGTCACCGCCCGCGGTGAGGACGCGGTAGATGTTCGTCCACGAATCGGAACCCGGCTTCAGCACGTCATTGTGCGACGACACGCCCCACTGCGGCGAACCGCCGGCGTCGTCGCCGGTGCCCAGCTCGGTGACACCGGGGAAGACGTCCGGGTCCGCGCCGTGGCCGATGCCGGTCCACTCCAGGCCCCACGCGTTGCCCTGCGCGAGCACGATCGGGTCGAGCGGCGCGGTCATCGAGAACCGCTGGACGCCCGCCTGGCTCGCCGGCAGGTCGGCCGGCGACCACACGCCGTGGCCCATGCCCGCCGACTCGACGTGCAGAACGCGGTCGACGTCGAGGCCGTGCGCCTCCGCCAGCCCGACCGTGGCCCCGCCGTAGCTGTGGCCGATCGCCGTCAGCGTGACGCCGGAGCCCGCGTGGCTCGCGATCTCGCCGCGCAGGTCGTCGGCGAAGTGCTTGAGGTCCGGCGCCATCGCCTGCGCGTACCCCGCGTCCGGCCCCTGCGCCACCGGGCCCTGCGGGAACACCCCGTCGGCCCAGACGACGACCGCCGTGCGCCCGGCCGGGTCCGCGGCCACCAGGCTGCGCCCGAGACCGGCGTAGGCGTCGAAGTTCGACAGCTGCGTGTTGACGCCGGGGACGAACAGCCCCACGTTTCGCGTCCCCGGTTCGATGTGCCCGACGAGCTCGGCGATCCGGCCGTTGCCCGAGGGGTCGAACCGCAGGATCTGCCGGTCGTGCGCCAGGATGTCTTCGTACAGCTTGATCCGCGCCCGCGACCGCGCGATCTCGTCGGCATCGGTCAACGCCGCCAGTCGCGCACGCTCGGCCGTCAAAGCGTCGGCGACCTTGACGCGGTTGCCCGCGATCGCGTGCGCCCACGTCCCGGTGTCGGCCGCACCGCCGATCCCGGCGGGATTCCCGGCCCGGGGCAACGGGTCCTCGGGCAGCAGCGCCCGGTACATCGCCGCGACCTGCGCGTCGGCGCGCCGGTAGCCGGCCGCGCAGGCAGTCAGTCCACTTTGGATCGTCCGAAGCCGGGACACGCTCGACTCGAGCTTCGAGCCCAGCTCCGTCATCGTCTTCTCGAACGTCTTGGCCGCGGCGGCGGATTCGCTCACCTGGCCGAACGCGGTGGCGGGCAGCTTCTCGCCCGCCACCGCCGACTGCGCCGCCGCGAGCGCTTCGGCGCGGGAACCGGACTCGCCGGCCACCGCGTCGAGGCGCGCCGGGGCCACGCGATAGCCCGCCGCCGTCATCAGGAGCCGTCTTCGCCGATGACCGGCGGCGCGACCGGCGCCGACTGGCCCCAGACGTTCTCCGTCTCCACCAGCCACGCCGGGATCCGCCGGCCGGAGCCCAGGTCCCCGCCGCCGCCCATGCCCATCGGCATCATGGGCATCATCGGCATCGCGCCCTTGGCCGCCGACGCCGCCGCGGCCCCGGCCGCGCCGCCGGCGAGCCCGCTCAGCGCGTTGCCCGCGCCGCCGTCGCCAGCCAGCCCGGAGTGCGCCGCGGGGACTTCGCCGGGCCCGGTGAGCCCGCCGCCGACCGGCACGCCACCGCCGCCTCCGCCGAGCGAAGGCGCGTCACCGCCGCCGATCGGGATGCCGCCGCCGGAACCGCCTTCGACGCCGGCGCCGCCCCCGCCGAGCTTCGTGCCCGCCGGTTCTTCCTTGTCGTCCTGGGGATCCTTGCCGGTCGCCCACGGCGGCACCTTCGGCATGATCGAGCCGAACCGGCCGAACGCGGCGGCCGAAGCCGCGGCGAGGCCGGCGGTGAACATGTCGCCGAACAGCGGGTTCGACGTCGGCACGGTCGTCCCGGGCTGCGTGTTCGTGCCCCCACCGGGCAGCGGGTGCCCGTCGGTGGGGGTGACGACGACGCCAGGGCCGGTCATGCCGTTGCCGACGAGCCCCGGCGAACCGACGCTGCCCGCGCCGCCACCCGCAGGCGGCGTCGGCGGTGTCTGGACGGCGTTCGGCGAGGCCGGGATCGACTCCTCCGCGACGGTGTACTCCCCGGCGAGCTGGGTCATCACGACGATCGCCCGGCCGTGCGCGGCCCCGGCGGCGTTCGCGGCGGTCTGCTGCGCCTCGACGTTCGCGATGGCCTGCTGCCGCTGCTGCGCCGAGGCCTGCACGACGGCGGGCGAGGCGTCCGGCGGCAGCAGCGGCGGGTTCACCGCGAGCGCGACGTCGGCGGGGGCGACGTCCGGCACCGAAACCGGCGGCGGCATCTCCTTCTTGGCCTTCACCAGCGCGTCGGCGGCGTCGCCGAGCGTCACGTTCATCGCCTCCGCGGTCTGCGCCACCTTCGAGATGCCGTTCGCGAGGTCGATGATCATCCGCTGGTACTGGTCGGCGGCGCCCCCGGTCCACTGGTCCTTGAACTCGGTGAGCTCCGCGTCGAGGTTGTGGGCCTGCTCGTGCAGGTGCAGCGCGGCGGACTTCCACTTGTCGGCGGCGTGCCGCGCGCTGTTCGGGTCGCCGGCCTGCAGCATCGCGTACAGCTGCTGGTGGCTGTACGCGGCGAAGTTCGTGTGCGCGGTGTTCGTCATCCCTTGCGGCTCCCGTCCGTGTCTCCGCCGCCCAGCAGGCCCAGGACCGGGTCGAGCAGGCCGGTGACCGCGCCCGATGCGTGCAGGTCCCCGGCCACCGACTGGTCCGCGTGCTGGTAACCGTCGGCGACCGTGGTGGTGACGTCCTGGGCGAACCCGATCGCGCTGCGGACCTGGTCGAGCAGGCCCTGCATCTCCGAGACGGCCGCGCGGTGGGCGTCGGCCAGCGACCCGGCCTCGCCGAACTCGCCGAACAGCAGCGGTTCCTCGCCGAGGGTCAGCAGGAAGTCGTTCGGTTTCGACATCGCGTGGATCTGGGTTTCCAGCTCCCGCACGAAGTCCTTCAGCGATTCCAGGTGGACGTAGTACGACTGGTCTGGCATCGGTCCCGGCTCTCTGGGCGCGACTGCGGACAGGGGGAAAGCCGGTCGGCCGGTGCGAGCGGGGGGATCCCGCACCGGCCGACCGGCGTCTGGGGGGCGCGTCTCAGCCCGCGAACAGTCCCTGGTTGCGGTTCTCCAGCGACTGCTGGAGGTCGTGCGCCTCGCCGACCTTCCCGCCGAACTGCGCGATGATCGCGACGATGTCCGCGGTGGCCTGGCGCAGGCGCGTCTCGGCCTGGCGGGCGGCGTCACCGGCGGAGCTGCCGGAGGCGTACCAGGTCGCGGTGATCGGCTGCAGGTTCTGGTGCAGCTGCTCCAGCTGCGAGGTGAGCGCCTTGGCCTTGGCGGCCAGGGATGCCGAGCTGTGCTGCAGCGCGGCGAAGTTGATTTCGACGACGTCGGCCATGATGGGCGTCCTCTCGGGTCAGGGGTTGAGGCGGGGGAGCACGCCCGAGCCCTCGAGGGTGTGGCCGACCCCCTGGAAGCTCTGGTGGACGTCGGCGTCGCCGCGGCCGTAGTTCGCGTGGCTGGTGTGCACGAGCTGCGACATCGTGTCGAGCTCCTTCACCGCGGCGGTCATCTTCTCCTGCAGCCGCCGCTGGAGGTCCCAGAAGGCCACGGCCTGGTCGCCCTTGTAGTTGCGCAGGGCCTCGGTCAGCTCGGACTCCAAGCTGGCCATCGTGGACTTGGCGTTCGTCGCGGTTTCCTCGAAACCCTGGACGGCGCGCGTCATGGCAGCGGAATCTGCCTGGAATCCCGGACTGGACATCGACGGGCCACCTCCTTCCTGAAGCGAATTCCCCGGGCGCGGTGGTCCGCGCGGTGTGAAAGTCACGCTAGAAAAGAGGCCAGTGTGGTCAAACGGCACAACTGCCGGTCGCGGTGACGGCACTATTACCCACGCGAACGCGGGTAGGGCGTCCCCTACCTTCCGACGGTGGTGTGCTCCAGTGACCGGGCACCACCGCCGCGTCAGGCTTGAGGCCATGGCAGACAAGGGAAATCCGCTGGTCACGCTCCGCGCGTGGCACCGCCCGCTGGTGGTGCTCGCCGGGGCGATGGGGGTGCTGTGCGCGGTCTCGCTGCTCGGGCTCCTGCTGGATGATCGCACGTTGGTCAACGCGCCGATCTGGCTCAAGCCGTTCAAGTTCTCCGTGTCGATCGGGTTGTACGCGCTGACGCTCGCGTGGCTGCTGACGCACGTGCGCCGCGGCCGCCGCACCGGCTGGTGGTTCGGCACGCTGTTCGCCGCCGGCATCGGCCTGGACTTCGTGCTGCTGGTGTGGCAGATCATCGTCCGGGGCCGCACGCTGCACTTCAACCAGTCGACGCCGGTGGACAAGATGATCAACAACGTCGTCGCCGGCGGCGCGTACACGGCGTGGCTGATGACCGCCGCCGTCGCCGTCCTGCTGCTGTTCCAGCGGATCCCCGACCGCGCGCTGAGGTCGGCACTGCGGTGGGGTGCCGCGCTCGCGGTGGTGGGGATGTACGTGGCGACGCTGATGTTCTCGCCCACGCCGGCGCAGCAGGCGGTGCTCGAGGCGAACGGCAGGTACTCGACGTTCGGCGCGCACTCGGTCGGCGTCGACGACGGTGGGCCCGGGCTGCCGGTGGTCGGCTGGAGCACGACCGGCGGGGACCTGCGGATCCCGCACTTCGTCGGCATCCACGCCCTGCAGGTGCTGCCGCTGGTCGCGTTCGGGCTCCTCCTGCTGGCCCGCCGCCACCGGGTGCTCGAATCCGACGTCGTCCGCCGCCGGCTGGTCCGGACCACGGGCGCGGGGTACGCGGGGGTGATCGCGCTGCTGACCTGGCAGGCCGAGCGCGGCCAGTCCGTCGTGCACCCGGACTTCTGGACGCTGACCGCCGCCACCGCCCTGATCGCCGCGGTCGCCGTCGCGGGCACGCTGTCCCTGCGGACCCGCCGCGAGGCCGTCTCTGCCGAAATTCTGAGATCCGCCCGGTAGACCGGGACCTCCCGGGCGAAAGGCGGTCGCGATGGTCCACCCGCAGGCACTGCTGGACGAGCTGGAGCGCGCTCCGGAGGTCCCCGCGTTCGAACACGGTTCCCGCGTGACCACCCGCGGCGAGCTGCGGGAACTGATCGGCCGGTTCGCCGCGGGCCTGCGGGCGGCCGGGCTGGGACCGGGTGACGGCGTCGGGCTCGCCACCGACGTCACGCCGGAGGGGTTCGCCGCGCTGGTCGCGGTGCACGTGCTCGGCGCCCGCGCGGTGGCCGTCCGGCCCGGGCTGCCGGAGCCGCAGCTGCGGCACATCCTCGGTGAGGTCGACGTCCTGGTCACCGACTCGGAGCCGGTCGACGCCGCGGTGCCGGTGCTGCGGGTGGAGCGGCTGCTGACCGCCTACGCCGAGCCGGTGCCGCGGGGGCAGCTCGACGACATCGCGACGGTGGTCTTCACCAGCGGCAGCACCGGCGTCCCGAAGGGGGTGGCCTACAGCTACCGCGCGCTGACCGAAGGCCGCGTGTGGCGGCCGCCGGTGCCGGGCTCGGCGCACGAGCGGCTGGGGGCGGGGTTCGGGCGGTACCTGCTGTTCGGGTCGCTCGCCAGCGCGGTGATGGTCGAGCAGCTGGGGGTGTGCCTGTTCGCGGGCGGCACCGCGGTGATCCCGCAGGCGCCGCCGGACTTCCCGGCGGTGCTGCCGCGGCTGGGCATCACCGCGGCACTGACCACGGTGCCGCGGCTGCACCGGATGCTGGACGTACTGCGGGAATCGGACGTCCCCCTTCGTGATCTGCGCCGGCTGATCGTGGCCGGGTCGCCGGTGCCGCCGCACAAGCTCGCCGAGGCGGCCGAGCGGATCGGGCCCGCGATGCACCACGCGTACGGCCAGACCGAGACGGGGATGCTGACGATCTGCCGTGCCGACGAGGGGGCAGGCTCGGTCGGGAAAGCCTGCGACACGGTGGAAATCTCGGTGCGCGAGGGCGAGGTGTGGGTGCGGACGCCGTCGGCGTTCGCGGGCTACTGGCGTGATCCGGCCGGTTCGGCTGCCGTCCTGAGCGACGGCTGGGTGCGCACGCAGGACCTGGGGTCGGTGGACGCCGAGGGCTACCTGCACCTGTCCGGCCGGGCGCGGGACGTGGTGATCGTGAACGCCATCATCCACTACACCGGCCCGATCGAGCGGGCGATCGCCGCGCACCCGGACGTCGATCAGGCGTATGTCGTGGCGGTGCCCGACTCGGTGACGGGCGAAGCGGCGCACGCGTTCCTGGTTCCGGTGCCGGGTCGTTCGCCGGATCTCGACGAGATCCGCAAGGCGGTGGCGGCCGAGCTGGGGGAGGCGGCGGTGCCGGCGCGGGTCAGCTTCGTGGACGCGGTGCCGGTGGCGCCGTCGGGGAAACCGGACAAGGCGGCGCTACGAGCGTCCATTGTGGACTGAGGCCGTCGTGAGTGGTAAGGCGCGTTCCACCGCGCCTTACCACTCACGACCGGTTGCGGCAGGCTTCAGACGCCGGTCGTCGTGCGGATCCAGCTGCGGCTGGAGGCGATGCTCGCGTAGTTCTGCGTGCCCTGCGGGTTCGAACCGGAGTTGCTGCCCGTCGAGCACACCCCGACCTGGAGGCCGTTGGAGAGCTGCGGACCGCCCGAGTCGCCGTGCCACGCCGAGCCGTTGATGCCCTGGCTGGCGATCGCCGTGCCGCCGTAGGCGTCCGAGCTCGTGCCCGTGACGCGCACGTTGGCCGTCTTCAGGGTGCTCGACGGCGGGCTGCTGCCCTGCGTGCGGCCCCAGCCGTAGATCTGGTTGGTCGATCCGGCCGGCGGGTTGCCCGTGCCGAGCTTCATGTAGGTGGTGGTGACCGCCGTCGACAGGTGCAGCAGGGCGATGTCCCCGTTCGGGGACGCCTTCTGCTGGTCGACGGTGGCGTTCGTGCCCTGCTGGAGCGTCACGCTGCCGACCTTGACGTGCATGCCCGGCGAGTTCAGGCAGTGCCGGGCGGTGAGCACCCACTGCGGGGCGATGATCGTCCCCGAGCACTCGAAACCGCCGTAGGTCGTGACGTTGTTCCAGTAGATCTGGGCGCCCCACGGCGCGGAGGAGACCGTGCTCCCGCCGATGATGTCCTGCTGGGCGTCCGCAACCCCCGCTGAGACCAGGCTCAGCGCCGCGGCGGCAGCACCGACCGCGCCCACAGCCCTCGACATTCGCATGAAAATGCCTTTCGGCCAGGTGATCCGGATGTTCGTCCCGAACGGGACGACCAACCCAACGTAAGAGCCGTGAAGGATTTTCGGAACCTACCGAAGTCGGTTGCCCGCGGGCGGCCGGTTACCGTGGGGCTCGCCGATCGTGGGGGTGCGATGTCCGGGAACATCACGTGCGCCGGTTCGCCGGACTGGTGGATCGCCTCGAGCGGCACCTACTACTGGGTCCTCGGCTACCTCGCCTCGGCTGTCTCCGACGAAGCCGTGGCCGAGCAGTTCCGGGCGTCCGTCACCCACGGCTTCCGCACGATCGACCTCGGCGACCTCACCGAAGCGCAACGGCGCGAGGTCCTGGCCCTGATCCGGGGACCGCTGGTCCCGGCGGTGGCCGCGCGCTTCCCGGGACCGGGCGGCGAGGCGGTCCGGACGTTCGTCGGCGAGCTCGAAAAGGTGGCGAAGTCCTGGGCGCGTCCCCGCTAGGCTGCCGGCGCGGGAGGGGGAGACATGTCAGCACCACAGCACGATCCTGAGCTCTTCGACGCGCTCATGCGCGCGGAGCGGCCTCGACGGCCGGTCAAGCGCTACCTGGCCACAGCGCTCATCTTCGGCCTGCTGATGGTCGTTGTCGTTGCCGCGCTCTCCTACCGGGCCGCCTCGTCCGGCGAACGGCTGCCCGAGAACACAGCCCACGGCCTCGACGTCGTCGCGGGCCAGTGCTTCTGGTCCCCGACGGGCACCGGCGAGGTCGACGTGCTGCTGAGGCCCTGCACCGCCGGCCACACCGCGGAAGCGTTCGCTGTGCTCCCCCTCACCGAGGGGTTGTCGACCGACGTCGACCAGCCCTACCAGCGGACAGTGGACCGCTGCACCGCGGCCGCCCGGCCGATCCCCGGTGCCCGCGTCCAGGTCATGACCCCGAACAGCTGGACCGACGGCAAGCACCGGGCGGTCTGCTACTACCACTTCGCCACCGAGGTGACCGGGACCGCGCGATGAGCCGCACGGCTCCCCTCATCGCTCTGTCCGATGTGGACTACCCGCTGCTCTGCCGGTTCCAGGCCGGCGGGCGGGTCGCCGGCGCGCGCGAAGTGCTCCGGTACCGCCGTGGTGCCGTTCCGGTGAAGCTGCCGCTGGACCGGCTGACACCGGAGCTGGCCGGCCCCGGGCCGGTGGTGCTCGCCCTGCCCGGGGCGGGGGCCGTGCAGGTCACCGGCCTCGGGTACGCGCTGCTCGCCGGTACGCCCCGGTTTCTCGCCGGTGCGCTGCCGGACGGGGTCGACGACGCGCGGGCGCGGTTCGCCCGGGTGGCCCGGCGGCTGGCGCGTCCCGAACTGGTCGCCGTGGCCGAGCGGTTCCCGCCCCTCGCCCGCATCGTGCTGTTGCCGGACGACGCGGCCCCCGGATCGGGCGTGGCCGAGCAGCTCGCCGTCATGGCGGCGTTCGTCCGCGGCGAGCTGTCCGGGTCCGAATTCGGCCGGCGCTGGCACGATGCCCGCCGGCGGGCGAAAGAGTGCGACGAGCGGACGGGGGACACGGTGGGCTACGCGCTCGGCGAGGTGTTCTTCCTGCTCGAGGACTACCCGATCGACCCCCTCCTCCGCGAACCGGGCGACCTCACCGACGAGGAGCTCACCGACGGTGTGCGCGCCGCGCTGGAGGTCGTGCGCCGATGAGGTTCCGGGCCTCGGACGTCGTGCTCAGCCTGGCGTTCAACGTCGAAACCGAAGAATTCGCGACGGCGGCCGGGGTGACCACCGCACTGGCCGCCGAATTCGGCGCCTCGGCGCTGGAGATCCGGCGCGCCGACCCGGAAGGCGGCCGGATCGGGTTCGTCGCCGACGTGCTCATGTCGGTGCCCGTGGGCGTCGACGAGCCGGTCGAGGACGCCCTGCGGCGCGCCGTGCTGCCTGCCGCCTTCGCCTACCGGCTGGACATCGGGTGGCTCGAGTTCCGCGGTGACCCGGGTTATGCCGAGCTCCCGTTGTGGCAGGAGCTGAAGTGCGACGGGTACATCCTGTACAGCTTGTCGGCTGAGCCCGGCGGCCGGCAGGAGCTGCGCCGGTCGATTTTCGTCACGCGGCCCGACTTCACGCCGCGGGCGGACTCCGACCTGGTCATCCGGGTGCACCTGCGAGTGCCGGTGGCGGACCCGGTCCGGGCGCTGGAGCTGTGCGGTCCGGAGATCGCCGTGACGGACGCGTCGTTCGTCCAGATCGTCTCGGCGCGCGCGGCCGGCTCACCCGAGGAGTACTGCGAAGTGGCGCTGTTGTCGGCGGTTCCCGCGCTCGACGGCGAGGACGCGGAGTCCGGCGTGCGCCGGGTGAGGGTGGATCTCGTTGCTCGGCTCGGGGAAGCGCCCGTCGAGCTGCTCGCGGTGCGGGCCGGGGATGACCCGCTCTACGAGGACTAGGATTCCGCGTCGCCTCGTGGGACTTGAGCGAACTCGGCGCGGACGCCACGGCCCCACGGACGGTGTCGTCGTCCGCTACGACGACACCGTCCGGTTCTCGATCATTGGCCGAGGTCTGTCCACACTCCCTGGAGGTTGCCGATCTTGACGCGGCACTGTCCCTTCTGGACGATTCCGATGCGATCGCCGGCCAGGTCGAAGGCGGTTGTCTTGTCGGCTTCGGGGAGCCAGCCGAGTGTCGGGACGGCGTCGTCTTCGACCCAGAGGTCGTTGTTGGTCAGGAGGACGCCGATTCGGGTGTCGTCGACCCGGATCCTGGTGGCCGTGCCTCGCTGGGTATCCCATGGGGATGTCCAGCCGCCTTGCAGGTTGCCGTCCTTGAGGTGGACGTTTCCGTCGCTGACGATTCCGATGCGATCGCCGGCCAGGTCGAAGGCGGTTGTCTTGTCGGCTTCGGGGAGCCAGCCGAGTGTCGGGACGGCGTCGTCTTCGACCCAGAGGTCGTTGTTGGTCAGGAGGACGCCGATTCGGGTGTCGTCGACCTGGACCGTGGTGGCCGTGCCTCGCTGGGCGTCCCACGGGGTTGTCCAGCCGCCTTGCAGGTTGCCGTCCTTGAGGTGGACGTTTCCGTTGTTGACGACGGCGAGGCGTTGGCCGGAGAGGGCGAAGTCGGTGATGGCGTCGTGTTCGGGGAGCCAGCCCAGGTCGGGTGCGGCGTCGTCTTTGACCCAGAGGTCGCCGTTGGTGAGCAGGACGCCGATCCGGGTGCCGTCGGCCCGGACCTTGGCCACGGGATTGTCGTGGCCGTCCCACCGCAGGGTCCAGGCGCCGTCCCCGTCTTTGAGGTAAGCGGAGCCATTCTGGAGCCGCATCGCCCGGCTACCGGTCAGCGAGATGTCAGTGGCGTAGGTGATCTGCCGGATCCAGTCGGTGATGTTGTCGGTCCTGGCTTCGGTGCCACCCTGGCGGTTTTCCGCGACTGCCAGGCAGCCGTGCTGCCAGGACGTGCTGTGCAGTGCCACGAGTTCGGTGGCGGTCCCGGTCTGGCGCAGGGTCGGGCCGCCGGCATCACCCTGGCAGGTCTCCATCCCCCCGGTGCTGGTCGTCGTCGCGGTGGTGTCGGTGGTGGTGTTGACGGTGACGTTCGTGGCTCGGGCCTGGTCGGGCACCCAGGTATCGGCCGTGCGGCCGTACCCGACCGCGGTCAACGTCTCGTTGGGGGCGGGTGCGGTCGTGCTCAGTGCCGGTGGCGTGATGTCCGTGACCGGTGCGTCCAGGAGGCCGAGAGTCACATTGGTGCCTGGCTTCGGCGTCACAGAGCTGACGTGCGCGGTTCGCCCGGCGTTGGTGGCCGTGCGTCCCAGAGTGACGGTGGTCGGCTGCGGAGGTGCTCCGGTCTGGAGGCCGGTATCGCCGAAGCAGGTCGTTGCGGTGAGGATCCAGAAGCTGTCGATCAGCGTGGCGCTGCAGGAACGCCCACCGGCTCCAGGATGACCGACGTTCAGCCGGCCGACGAACGGGTACGCCCCGCCGGGTGCCGATGACCCACCGCTGACCGTGGGGCCTGCCGCCGTGCCGGCCGTGAGCTGCAGCAATGTTGTCGGCGGGTCGCCCGGCTTGGCTCCGACGCCTACGGGGGTGGGCCCGCTCGGGTTCACCTGGACCGTCGAGTGCTGCCCTGCCTCCGTGGTCAGATCCGCCTGCACCTGGTGGCCGGTGCCGGCCACTTGGCCGTCGCCGCGGATCTCGAAGACAGCGGGCACTTTCAGCGACAACTGCGCAGGTGTGGAGAGGATCTTGAAACATATCCTCCCGCCGGTTCCGGCAGCGGTATTGGACGTGCGTACCCGGAGAAGACCGATGTTCCCCTCCGGGGGTGTTGCGCAGTCGGCGAAAACCAAGTGGCCATGAAAACCAAGTGGCCATCACCGGAGATCAGCGTGACGTTGTAAGTCGCCTGGATCGTTGCGGCACCGGGGTAGGCGTAGTCTTCGACCAAAGCAGCCTGCTGGTCACCGTCGACTGCGGCATTTGCCGTAGTTCCGACGGCCAGGCTGCCTGCCAGGATGGCTACGGCGAGTGTGCTCACGATGAGCGCGCCCCTTTTTTTCATGCGTTCCCCCTCGTTGCGTCTGATGCGACGCTTTGTTCACTTCGGTCGCGGCGCACGCCCGTCGATGTCTGATTCATCCGTTTTCCGGACTGCTGCGTGGTGCGTGCCGTCCAGCCCTGTCGCGAAAGAAGGGATATTCCATACAAGTATCGAGAGTGATCTAGGTCATATTCTCACGGTTCGTGGTGAGTGGTTAGCGTGAGTAATGCCGTCGTTTGGCGACGGCTTGCCGGGGGTCTGCCTGCGCCATTCAGCGGTATGGGCGAGGGTTCAAATCTGGGGGAGCTGAGTGATGTTCGCGCGCCGAAAATCGGGCCGGGCGGTTGCCGGGCTGGTCTTGCTGGTCATCACGGTGCTCGCGGGGATGCTGACCGCACCGGCTGCCCTGGCTGATTCGGAGCCGCCGCCGGACACCTCGGCTCCGCCGATGACCGACCGCGACCGGGTCGTGCAACTGTGGCGGCTGGGTGGCCCCACGGTGAAGGCGGATGCGGCGGCTGCACTGATCGGGACCGACGCCGACATCACGGCCTTCTTGGCTGTCAAGCTGCCGCAAGACCGCAAGGTCGACGACCGGATCAGCGTGAACCGGATGCTGACCGCCGGCGGCCCGACCATCAAAGACGCCGCGCAGCGGGCGCTCGACGCGACCGACGAAGCGGCAATCTCAGCGTTCCTGTCCTCGGGCTGGCAACTGCCCGCGAGCGTGGATCGGCGCATCCACGTCGACCAGATGCTCGCGGCCGGCGGTCCGGAGCTGCAGAAGGTTGCGCAGGTGGCGCTGGATGCCGACACCGACGACGCCATCCAGGACTTCCTCGACAGCGGCTGGAGGGCTCCCTACGAGGTCGACCAGCGGATCCGGGTCGATCAGGCCTTCGCCGCCGGGGGGCCGGAGACCCGCGCGGCCGCGCAGCGGGCCCTCGACGCCGACACCCTTGACGCTTACGCCCAGTTCCTCGACCACGATCGGGAGATCGCCGAAGCCCGCGACCTGGAAACGGCCACGATCGCGCAGCTGGCTGCGGCGGCCAAGGACGCGGGCGAGGAAGCAGCCAGAGAAACCCAGGCGTCCAAAGATTCCTCGGCCCGCGCGGTGACCGAGGCCCAGCTGGCCAAACAAGCCGCCGAGGCCGCAGCGACCGCGAGCGCCAACGCCCACAACGACGCGAACGCTGCGAGTGCCGCGGCGGTGCAGGCCGCCGACGCGGCCGACAAAGCTGCCTCGGCCGCGCGGGAAGCCATCGGTGCGGCGAATGCGGCCAGTGTCGCCGCCCGGGTTGCCTCCGGGGCGGCGACGCGCGCGGCGACCGCGGCGACCAAGGCCGGACAGGCCGCCTCCCAGGCCTACAAGTCCGCCTCGGCCGCGGCGTCAGATGCGCAGAACGCCGATACGGCTCGCCAGGATGCGGAAACCGCACGAGGTGCCGCGCAAGGCGCCCGAGACGCAGCCGCAGCCGCCAAATCCGCCGGTGACGCGATCACTGCGGCCAAGAACGCCATCACGGCAGCCGGTTCGGCCGGGAACAACGCCGCTGCGGCGGCCCGTGCGGCCGAAGCGGCCAGCAAGAACTCCGCCGTGGCCCAGGCCCAAGCTGCTCGGGCCCGTCAGGCCGCGGCCAGCGCGGCCGCCAGCGCAGCCCGCGCCACGCGAGCGGCGCAAGCCGCGAGCGCATTCGCCGACACTGCGGCCAACGCCGCTTACGCCGCCCAAGCCGCCGCGGAACGAGCCGCCACCGACGCCGACGCTGCCGCGGCAGCCGCGCTCGACGCTGCCAACCACGCCCACAACGCAACCGAAGCGGCCGGCCTCGCCACCACACACGCCAACGCTGCGAGCCAAGCCGCCCAAGCCGCCATCACCGCGGCCAACCAAGCCAAGCAGGTCTACGACGCGGCTCGAACCGCCGACGCCGCCCGCCTCGCCGCCCAATTCGAACGCGACGACGAACTCGCCCTCAAGCTGAGCGCCGCGGCCGACCAGATTTCGATCGCCGACCGGTGGAACAAGACCCAGAACGACCTGCGGACGGTCGAGACGAACCGGCTGATCGCCGAAGCGACCGCTCCAGGCACCGACCCCGCTCTCGCCTTGTCCGATGCCCGCAAGGCGGCCCTGGCCCTGGCTACCAGCGGCGGCCCCTGGACCCAGGCCGGTGCCCTGAATGCCCTGGCCGGCCCGGACGTCATCGCGATGGACTTCATCCGCACCGGCCTTGCGATCGCTGCCGGCCAGGACGACCGCGTCACCCTGACCAACCTCGAGCGGACGGGAACCGACGGTTTCAAGAAGGCCGCCGACATCGCCCTGGCCGGGAACGACGCCGATGTGCAGGCGTTCCTGCGCAGCCAGGACTACCCCGACCGCGAGGTCGATGACCGGATCGCTGTCGACCAGATCTTCGCCGAAGCCCAGCGGGAAGGGAACTTCGCGACCCAGGCGGCCGCGCAGCAGGCCCTGGACGCTGATACCGACCAGGCCCTCCGGCAGTTCCTCGACGCCGGCAAGACCGCGAACGCGATCAACGACGACCTGATCAAGGTCAACCAGATCTACGCCGCCGACACCAGCGGACCGGAGCTGAAAGCGGCCGCTCAGATCGCGCTGGACGGCACTCCCGCGATGGTCCACGACTTCCTCGTCTCGGGCCAGTACGTCGCAGCCCAGCGGGACCAGGACAGTGCCGCCCACGACGCCCAGGTCTCCGGCTACCTCGCCCAGGCGCTGCAGACCGCGCAGACCGCCGCGCAGAACGCGGATCTGGCCCAGCAGGTCGCGGCCACCGCCCGCGGCGCCGCCGCCGCAGCCGCGGGCTACGCCCAGCAAGCCGAAACCGACCGACTGGCCGCCGCGGCCAGCGCCCGGCAAGCCCACGAATCAGCCCTCGCCGCCCAAGACGCCGCCACCCGAGCAGCGCACTCGGCGGCGACGGCCAACACTGCCGCGACCAACGCGCGAAAGTCTTCACGCAGCGCCGCGATGTCGGCAGCGTGGGCGAACTCGTCGGCGAACTTCGCCGCCCGCATGGCCTCGGACGCTTACGGTTCTGCCCGAGACGCGTTCAACAGCGCAGTGGCGGCCGGAGGCAACGCCGAGAAGGCCAAGACGGCGGCGAACGACGCGGTCGCCGCGGCGCTGGCCACGGTCAAGCGGAAGCAGGAGGAAGTCAACGGGATCATGCTCTTGCACTGCAAGAGCCTTCCCGGTGGCATCGGCTACGACGAATGCATCCGGTTCGCGCAGATGTCCGATGCCGACAAGGCAATGCAGGTCTTGAGCAACGACTGGCTCTGCAGGCACACCGCGAACATGGGACAGGCGTTCCAACGGGAGTGTCTCGATGCCGCGAGCAGTCCCACCTTCGCCACCGACCTCGCTTTTACGGCAGCGGCCAAGGCTCTCAACGAAATCAGTGCAATTTACGGCAAATTAGCCGTCTCTGAAGCGGTGGTTGTTGCTCTGACCCTGTGCTCCGTGTTTGAACCCTGCGCCCTCCTCTCGGCTTCCATTATCCCGGAAGGGACGGCTTTCACCTCCTGGATGGCCATCGCCACGGGCGGCGCGCTGGTCGCCTCACGAGTGACTTGGCTGGTCGAGGAGTTCGGCGTAGACGCCGAAGTCACGGTGGGAGCTGTGGCGGATACGATGTCCAGGCCGCGATCGATAATGGACCCGCTGTTGCTGGATCAGTTGACTATCAGTGGTGTGAAGTTTTCCCGCGAAAATCTGCTTGGCTTGCGGCTTGATGGGAATGGGAAGCTCGTTTTTCTCGAAATCGGCAATGATCGGGCGGGTCTAACCCACATCCTGCGTCATGGCAACGAGTTCGCACAGCTTGGAATTCCTGAGGAGGAGATCGGAGAGTTCGTTTTGACTGGCGCCGCAACCGGTCGTATTGTCGGCTATCAGGGACAGGGGACGGGGCGCCCGATCTACCAGTTCACCTATAATGGTAAGGAGTATCGATTGGCTATCACGGTCGGAAGTAATGGATTCATTGTCGGAGCCAATCCGGTGGGGTCGTGGTGACAGTGGAGAAGGTTCTCCGAATAATGGCGGATTACGACTGCTGGGCGCTGTGGATTTTGTCGAATTCGGGGACGGAAAACGTTGCGCCGGCGGATCCGAGGTTGGGGTTGAGCTCGGCTCTGGTGCACGATCTGAATCGCTGGTCCGACGAATACACCGCGACTTTGGACCGTGACGACCCGATGGCTTCCGGCTTCCCGTCCGATGCCGTGGAGCAGGCGTTCGTAGCTCGGGGCCACCGCTTGGCGGAAGAGGTTCGGGCTCAGGTGAGTCCCGATTGGCGGGTCATTTACTACGACAGTGAACGCGGCCGAGACGTAGAGGTCGAATCAGCTTCCTGACCGGGTTCGAGCCCAAGCGGCCCAGTCGATCGACATCTCTGCGAACCTCGATGCGATCCCGGGTGTCCTTGCATGGGGATCGAGAGGACTTTCGTGGAAATCGAAACCTTGATGACCCGGCTCGCGGGAGCCGGTGTCACGGCCCTCATCAAGGCCGATGACGAACGGATGGCCGCGGGAGGGGACACCTGGACCGTGCTCCTGTCGGGGGCCGGCCTGGGCGACCAGGGCTTCATCCGCACCGAATCGGCCGATCTGCGTTCCGGACTGGCGGAGGTTCTCGAACGACTCTCGACCCGACCGGGGGACTGGTCGTGGCTCGGTGAATTCCAGGCTTGACTGCGTTCATCAACCGAAGGGCCGTGATTTCTCCGCCTCGCCGGCCCCTCAGGATTCCGCCGGTTTCGTCCACGCCACCTGCACCAGCCCGGTCCCGTGCCGCCGCGAGACCAGGGTTCCCCGGCCCGGCGGCTGCGGGGACGGCTTCACGTCCGCCAGCAGCGCGCCCTCGTCCTTCGTCCCCGACATGATCAACCCCGGCGAGCCCAGCTCGCGCAGGCGTTGCAGCACCGGCTCGAACAACGCCCGGCCCGCGCCTCCCGACCCGCGGACGATCACCAGGTGCAGGCCGATGTCGCGGGCCTGCGGCAGGAACTCCAGCAGCGGCTGCAACGGGTTGCGCCCCACCGTGGCCACCAGCTCGTAGTCGTCGACCAGGACGAACAGCTCCGGCCCGCGCCACCACGAGCGGTTGCGCAGCTGCTCCGGCGTCACCGACGGCCCGGGCAGGCGGTTGCGCATCGCGGTAGCGCACTCCGCGATCAGGTCCGTCAGCTTGCCCTCGGCGCCCGCGTACCCCAGCAGGTGCGGCTCGGACACCGCGCCCAGCAGACCACGGCGGTAGTCCGCGACGATGATCGCCGCTTCCTCCGGCGTGTACCCCGACGTGATTCCCGCAGCGACAGCACGCAGCAGCGAGCTCTTCCCGGACTCGACGTCGCCGAAGGCCACGAAGTGCGGGTCCGCCGCGAAGTCCAGGTACACCGGGCGCAACGTCGATTCCGCGATGCCCAGCGTGACCTGGCGTGCGGGAGCAAGAGGCAACGACTCCAGGGGCACTTCCGGCGGCAGCAGCCGGACCTGCGGGGCACGCGGGCCCTGCCACGCCTCGGAAATCCGCCGCACCAGGTCGACGCCGCCCGCGCCGACGGTCTCCGGGCGCTGGTCGGTGTCGATGCGGGGCAGCGCCGCCAGGAAGTGCAGCTTCTCCGCCGTGATGCCGCGGCCCGGCCGGTCGGCGGGGACGTTGGCCGCCACCTTGCGGTCGATGGACGAGTCCATCGGGTCGCCCAGGCGCAGCTCGAAGCGGGTGCCGATCGCGTCGCGCAGCTGGGCGCGGACGCCGATCCACTGGTTGAGCGAGACGATCACGTGGATGCCGAAGCCGAGCCCGCGTGCCGCCAGGCCGGTGATCTGCTCCTCCAGCTGCTCGTACTCCTGGCGGATCGTGGTCCAGTTGTCCACGAACAGGAACACGTCGCCGAACTCGCGCTCGTCCGTGCTCTCCACATACTCCGCACGGCGAGCGCGGAACGCCGCCATCGACTCGATCCCGTTAGCCGCGAAGAACTCCTCGCGCTGCTCCAGCAACGTCGTCAGCTCGGCGACGACCCGGCGGCAGCGCTGCGCGTCCCGGCGGGTCGCGTACCCCGACACGTGCGGCAGCCCGGCGATCGGCGCCAGCGCGCCACCGCCCATGTCCAGCACGAACAGCTGGACCTCGGCCGGCGTGTGGGTCAGCGCGAGCATGCCCGCGATGTCCTTCATCAGCGTCGACTTCCCGCTCTGCGGCGCGCCGACGATCAGCGCGTGCCCGGCCGCGCCGGAGAAGTCGGCCCACAGTAGGTCGCGGCGCTGCTCGAACGGCTTGTCCACCAGCGCCACCGGGATGGTCAGCTTGCCGTTGCCGCCCCAGCCGAGCGGGCACAGGCCGCGGGCCGCGTCCTCGCCGAGCGGCGGCAGCAGCTGGTCCAGCGTCGGCGGTTCGGCCAGCGGCGGCAGCCAGATCTGGTGCGCGGCCGGGCCGCGGCCCTCCAGGCGCGACAGCATCGCGCCGATGATCGTCTCGCCGGTGCCGCCCTCCGAAGGAGCCGAAGACACCTCGGTCGTCACCGGGATCTCCACCGGGGCCAGGGAAAACGGCAGGACACCCAGTTCCTGGCCGTCCTCGCGCACGACCGTGCTCCGCGGCGGCAGCTCCCCGGAGACGTAGGCCGCCTTGAGCCGGACCAGCGTTTCGGTGTCGGACTTCAGGTACGCCGAGCCCGGTACCGGCGGCAGGTGGTAGGCGTCCGCGACGCCCAGCACAGCGCGGCTTTCCGCCGCGGAGAACGTCCGCAGCCCGATCCGGTACGACAGGTGGGAGTCGAGCCCGCGCAGCCGGCCCTCTTCCAGCCGCTGCGAGGCCAGCAGCAGGTGGATGCCCAGCGACCGCCCGAGCCGGCCGATCGCGACGAACAGGTCGATGAACTCCGGGCGCGAGGACAGCAGCTCGCTGAACTCGTCGATGATCACCAGCAGCGACGGCAGCGGCTCGAGCGGCGTGCCGTCCGCGCGGGCCTTCTCGTAGTCCCGCACCGACGCGTAGTTGCCGGCCGCGTGCAGCAGTTCCTGCCGCCGCAGCAGCTCGCCGTTCAACGCGTCCGCCATCCGGTCGACCAGCGCGAGGTCGTCGGACAGGTTGGTGATGACGGCGCAGGTGTGCGGCAGCCCGGTCATCCCGGCGAAGGTCGCGCCGCCCTTGAAGTCGATGAGCGCCAGGTTGAGCGTTTCCGAGCTGTGCATCACCGCCAGCGCGGTCACCAGCGTCCGCAGCAGCTCGCTCTTGCCGGACCCGGTCGCGCCGATGACCAGGCCGTGCGGGCCCATCCCGCCTTCGGCCGACTCCTTGAGGTCCAGCTCGACCGGACGGCCTTCCGGGTTGACACCCAGCGGGATCCGCAGCCGGTCGCGGGCCGCTCGCGGCGCCCACGTCACGGTCGTGTCGGTGTCGCGCGGGTCGCCGATGCCGAGCAGCCCGGCCAGCCCGAACGTCGCCGACATCGGTTTCTCGCCGACGACCGCGGCGGGCGTGTGCAACGGCGTCAGCATCCTGGCCAGCGCTTCCGCGGCGCCGCGGTCGAGGACGTCCGGGCGGCCGAGGAAGCCGAGCCGCTGCTCGCCGCCTTCGCCGACGACCATGCCGAGCGACTCCGGCGCGGTGTGCAGGCTCAGCAGCTTCTCGGACGACGACGTCCGCGGGTGCTCCTGCCCGACCTCGAGCACCGTGACGCCGAGCCGGCCGTCCGGGCCGACCAGCCGGGGCTCGCCGTGGGCGTTGCCGCCGTCGACGAGGACCACCAGGTGGGGCAGGTCGAGCTCGGCGGCCGCGCGGCGGCTGAACGCGGGGCGTTCGCCGAGGTCGGCGCCCAGCAGCCCGGCCAGCCCGGCCGCGGTGCCGTCGGCCAGCCGCCGCGAGCCGACGGCGTCGGCCGCCCCGGCCGCGGTCGCGTGCGGCAGCCACTTCGCCCATTCCCAGTCGTGCTGCCGGTCCGGCGACACGCAGAGCGCGATCCGCAGGTCGGCGGGGGAGTGGAAGGTGACGAGCTGGCACAGCAGCGCGCGCACCAGGCCGAGCACGGCCGGGCGCCGTCCGGCCACGGTGACCGCGGCGAACGACCGCAGCGACAGCGCGACCGGCAGGCCGTCCACCGTCGAGTAGGTGCGGATGAAGTGCTTGAGGCTGGTGGAGGACACCGGGTCCAGGTCCTCCAGCGGCACGGTCTGCGGCGCCTTCAGCGGCGTCGCGAGCCGCTGCGGCCCGGTGCCCGCACGCACCTGCGCGAACTGCGGCTCGGCGCGTCGGCGGTCCCACAGCTTCCCGGTCTCGACGTACGCCCACAGGTCGGCCGGGTCGGGCTGGACGGCGACCATGGCCGCGCGCTGGCCGTCGGCGATCTCGCGGACCTGGGCGCGCAGCCCTGAGAGGTAGCGCTGGTAGTCCCGGCGTTCGTCGTTGATCTGCGCCTTCTTCGCCATCCCGCCGCGGCCCAGCGACATCACCACCATGCCGCCCATGGCGCAGAGGAAGAGGGCACCGAAGATGTAGGTCATCACTCCGCCGTCGCGTCCGATGTAGACGAACGACATCGCGCCCATGCCGAGCATCATCGGCAGGAACATCATCAGCTGGACCATCCCGCCGGACGAGCTCTTCGGGAGCATCGGCGGCGACTGCAGCACGATCTCGGACGGGCGCTCGGGCGAGAGGCTCATACAGCAATGCTCCAGCGGATCGCGGGCGGTCTGACCGGTATTTTGGCCACTTGCCGACCTGTCGCGGTGGGTACTTTTGCCGTCCGCCCGCTTCCGGGGCCGAACTTACGCTCGGGCTCAGCACGCCATCCGGAAGGAGACCCATGGCCGGCGAGTACCGGGCTGAGCCCGAGGCGATGCGCTCCGCCGTGGGCAACGTCGGGGGCATCATCGCGCACGGCATCAACGCCGTGGCCGACCTCGAACGGCTCGTCGTCCAGCCGGTGTCGTTCGCGGCCTTCGGCAGCGCGGTCGCCGCCGCGAACGCGGCCCTGCACTCCGGCCAGATCACCGCCGTCCGCACGCTGCTGCAGCTGCTGCAGCAGGTCAACGGGCTCGTCAAGGCCAGCGCGGACGCCTACCAGGCGGCCGACCAGGACGTCGCTTCCGGCTACGGCGGCGGGCACGCCCCGGCGGGCACCGCGTCCTCGATCTGGGGCAGCTCGCACGCGTCCGAGCTCGCCACCCTGGCCATCAACGACAGCGCGGGCGCCCACGGCGAGCCGTCGTCGGTCGGGAACGTGCTGCGCTACCTGGGGGACGCGCGGCTGGGGCGGCTCGGCGACCACCCGATCACCGACACGCGCTTCCACGGCGTCGCCGACTTCAACGACTGGCTCGCCGGCGACACCGACAACCAGGCGCGGGTCGGGCTGATCGAGGTCTACGCGGGCACCGCGCGGACGTTCTCCGACGTGCCCGGCGGCGTGCACAGCGGCGACGTCGTGGTGGTCGAGCCGCTGCTGTTCTCCGACCGCCAGCCGGTCATCGGCGTCGCCGGAGACGGCGGCCGCCTCTACAACCACGGGCTCCTCGACGCCCGCACCGGCGGGCTGGCGAAGGTCAGCGTCTACCGGCCCGCCTCCGTCGTCTGATCGTCCGCCCCTCGAACCCCGCCGACCAAGGACTCTGTGAGGACCGATGCTGACTTTCCCGAACTCCAGCGCGATGGACGCGACCGCGTCCTCGGGCGGGCCGATCACCATCCTGCCGCAGATCGTCACCGGCCAGCCGGAGCAGATCGCGAAGCACGTCGTGGACCTGGTCCGCAAGGCCGAGCAGTTCCTCTCCATGTACAACGAGCTGACGAAGGCCGCCGACCAGCTGGGCAAGATCTGGTCCGGGGCGGCGAGCGAGTCGGCGCTGAAGAAGATCAACGACTCGCTCGGCCAGCTGACGAAGATCATCGACGTCGTCCAGAAGGGCGCCGAGCTGCTCGGCGTCTCCGGCACGCTGATCAAGACCGCGCAGGAGGCCTACCGCGCGGTCGTCGCCGCGGTGAACCCCACGGTCGCCGCGCTGATGTCGAACTGGTGGACCTACGGCGCCGCGGTCGCTTTGTCGACCGCGACGAGCGCGTCGCTGCGGGCGTTCATCACCGCGATCGGCGCGCTGCTCAAGGCGCTCGGCGCGGTCGACCTCGCGCAGCAGGTCACCACGCTCGCGCAGGTCATCGGCGAGATCGAGAAGCTCTTCCACCACGGTTCGGCCACCTCGGGTGCGACGACGCCGTCGATCGGGGGCACCCCGGTGACCGCGCCGCAGACCCCGCCGCCGGTGGCGAGCGCGTCCGGGCAGCAGGCGGTGGCAGGCGGGAGCGGCGGGGGGATCCCGCAGCAGCCGTCCTTCACTGACTACACCCCGCCCGCGCTCGCCGCCGGTGGCGGTTCCAGCGGCGCCGCGAACAGCTGGATCCCCGTCGACCACCCGGCGACGACACCCTCGGTGCCCGCGCCTTCGGCTCCTCCGATGTCCGCGCCCACCGTGCCCGCTCCTTCGACCGGGCACGCGGACGAGGTCGTCATCCACACCAACCTTACCACCGGCGAGTCCACTGTGGAGGCTCCGGGTGGCCGGGACTTCGACCTGGACATCGCGCTGGACTACAACGGGAAGCACTTCAGCCAGCACGTCGGCTACGACGCGGCCGGGAACTAGCCGGTGGCGGGCTCGGGGGTCCTCGACGCGTCCGGGGTGGTCAGCTCCGTGCTGTCCGGGTACCGGCGCGTGCTCGTCGAGTGCCGCCGGCGCGTCACCGGGGATCCCGGGGCGCTGAGCGCGGCCTCGCAGCGGGTCGCGACCCGGGCGACGGCGGTTTCCGGCCGGGCGCGCGAAATCGACGAGTCCGCGAAGACCCTGCACGCGGACTGGGACGGCGACGCCTACACCGCGTTCGCGACGGCCGCGGGCGAACTCGGCAAGGAACTCGCCGACACGGCCACGAAACTCGACGACCAGGCGAGGCGGCTCGCCGCGGCGGCCCGGCTCGTGCAGTCCGCGGAAGCCGCCGTGGATTCGGTGCTCGCGCAGTTCGACCAGTACGCCGCGCAGCTGACCGCCCAGGCCCGCGCGGTGAATTCGGCTTCGGTCGGCGCGTTCATCCAGGCCGCGCGGCAGCTCGGCGAACAGGGCGTCGCGGCGGCCCGCCAGGTCGTCGACGAGTTCTCCGACGCGCTCGCCGAGCTGTTCCCGCCCGAAGGCGTCGGACGGCTCGAGCACGAGCTCGGCAAGTGGGCCCGCGGGCCGCTGCACTGGCTCAACGGCGAACCCCTCGACGGCCGGAAGCGGCCGCGGACCGTGCCGTCGTGGTTCGGCAACTCCGGCTGGAAGAAGCTCACCTGGGACGGCCTCGAAGGCACGCGCGCGCCGAGGAAGGCCGACACGCCGTTCGGGCAGCCGGAGCCCGAGGGCCTGAAGAACAAGATCGGCCGCAACACCGAGATCACCTACTCCAAGTTCCAGCACGAACAGGACGGATTTTCCCCGGAGTACGACGGGAAGATCACCTCGAAGGGCTGGGACGCGTCGGCGTCCGGGCACGCGGAACTCGCGGCGCTGCACGGCGAGGCCGAAGCCAAGAAGGAGTGGGGCGTCGCCGAAGCCCACGCCAAGGGCACGGTGTTCGCCGGCGGCGAGGTCAGCGCGTCCGGCACGATCGGGGCCCACGGCGTCGGCGCGCACGCCAACGCCTTCGTGGGCGGGAAGGTCGAGGGCGAAGTCGCCGCCGACGTCGCGGGCATCGGTGTCGGCGCGAACGGCACCCTCCAGTACGGCGTCGGCGCGCAGCTCGACGCCCAGGCCGTCTACGACGCCGGGCACCTCAAGGTGAACTTCAAGGCGGGCGCGGCGCTCGGCGTCGGCCTGGGCGTCGGTGCGAAGATCGACATCGACCTGCCGAAGCTCGGCCACACCATCGGCGAGTACGGCGGCGCGGCGGTCGACGCCGTCAGCCACGCGGCTTCGGACGCGGCCGACGCCGTCGGTTCCGCTTGGGACGACGCCGTCGCGTACGTGGGGCTGTGATGACACTTCCCCTCGACCTGGTCATCCCGGACGGCTGGACCGCCGTCGACCCCGGCGACTCCGGCGCGGTGTTCGTCGCCGTGCACGACGCCGCACCGGGCGAGTTCGTCCCGAACATCACCGTGAGCGTGCAGCAGCGGCCGGACGACACCTCGATCGACGCCGTCGCCGCCGAAGCCGTCGAGCGGCTTTCGCGGACGCTGGCCGGGCTCGACGTGCTGAGCCGCCGCGACGTCGGCGACGCGGCCGCCCCCGCCGTCATGCAGCTGCTGCGCCTGCGCACCGGCGAAGGCACCGAGCTGATCCAGACCCAGGTGCACCTGACGGTCCCCGGCGCCACGCCGGCGGAGCGTCTCGTGCTCGAGCTCGCCTGCACGGCCGCGCCCGCGACGGCCCGGCGGCTCTCACCCGGTTTCCAGCGGTTCGTGGCCGGTGTCCACGTCCGCCAGCACGAAGGGAATGCACAGTGACCGATCCGTACGCGGTGCCCGACATGGACGAGCTCCTGTCCCAGGTGCGCAAGCAGACCGAAGAGGTCCAGCGGATCCAGCGCACGGTCGAGGCGATGGAGATCAAGGCGCACTCGCGGCAGAACGAGGTCACCGTCACCCTCCGCGGCGACGGCCGCTTCACCTCGATCGACATCGACCCCCGCGCGATCCGCGAGTACGACGCCCGCAACCTTTCGGAGATCGTCCTCGAAGCGGTGAACGCGGGGCTCCAGAAGCTCGCCGAGGCCTCTTCCGCGAAGTTCGCGCCGGTGATCGCGGCCGCGAAAGACGTGTGATGACGGCGTCCTTGACCGGGACAACGCGCCGGGTCACCGTCGTGACACCCCGGGCCCGCGTCGACGTCGCCCTGCCGCAGCAGTCGACGTTCGCGGAGCTGGTGCCGCAGCTGGTCCGGCTGGCGGGCGCATCCGGGCAGGCGTCGGCCGAGCACCCCGGCTGGGTGCTGTCGCGGCTGGGCGGCGCACCACTGGCGCTGGGCCTGAGCGTGGCGGCGGCCCAGATCCGGGACGGCGAAGTGCTGCACCTGACCCCGCGGGAGCGCCCGCGGGGTCCGCTCTTGTTCGACGACGTCGTCGACTCGATCGCCGCCGTTGCCGATTCCGACGGCGGCTGGGGTCCCTCGGTGGCGCGGCGGTCCGGCCTGGTCGCCGCGGTGGTCCTGTTGCTCGCGGGCGGGCTGCTGGTGCAGGCTGCGGCGTCGGGCAGCGTCCTGGCCCCGATCGGGACCGGGCTGCTGGCGTTGGTGCTGCTGCTCGGCGGCGGCGCGTTGAGCCGCGCGTACGGCGACGCCGAGGCCGGTGCGGCGGGCTCGCTGGCCGGCGTCGGCGTGGCGTTGCTGGCCGGGATGTCGGTGCTGCCACCGCATCCGCTGTTCTCGCTGTCGGCGGGCCCCCTCGCGGCGGGCTTCGCCGCGGTGACGGTGTACGGCGTACTCGCGGCGGTCTCGGTGGCCGACCGCCTGCCGTGGTTCGTGGCGATCACGGGCGCGGCGGGCTTCGGGGCGGTGACGTCCGGAGTCGTGCTGCTGGGCGGTGTTCCCGCGGTGTCGGCGGCTTCGGTGGTCGCGGTGCTGTGCACCGCGCTGGCGGCGGTGGCCCCGATGCTCGCGTTGCGCCTGGCCCGCCTGCCGCTGCCGCGCGTGCCGGACGACATGGCGGCGTTCCGCGCGGACGAACAGCCGTCACTCGGGACGGAGATGATCGGCCGGACGTCCCGGGCGCAGGCGGTCCTGACGGGCCTGCTGGTGGCGCTGGGCTTGGTGGTGCTGACGGCTTCGGTCGTGCTTTCTTCGGGCGGGCCATGGGAAGCCGGGCTGGCGGCGTTGCTCGGGCTGGCGTGGATCCTGCGGTCGCGGTCGTACGCGGGCCGCGCGCAACGGCTGGCGCTGGTGGGTTTCGGCGTCCCGGTACTGGTGTGCGCCGGAGTGTGGCTGGTGGCTTCGGGAAACCGCACGGCGGTGTTCGCCGCCGGGTGCGCGGTCGTGCTGGCGGCGGTGGTCTGCCTGGTGTACGCGACGCGGGTGGCGCGGGGACTGCGTTCGCCGTACTGGTCACGGCTGCTGGACGTGACGGAGTTTCTCGTGCTGCTGTCACTGGTTCCGGTGGTGGCGATGATCGCGGGGGTCTACGAAGCCGTGCGCGGCTGAGCGGTCCGCCGACTGTCGATACATTCGACTGTAAGTTACTTGACTGTACCAACCGGACACTGTTAAGTCTGGTTTCGGGAGCGCTCCCAGGCTGTTCGCCAGTCGACTCCAGGGAGATGCCATGACACCACGTCCAGAGCAGTCCGCAATCGAGGGTTCGCCGCTCCTGCGCCGGCGGACCGTGCTGGCGGCGGGCGCCGCCCTGCCGGTGGCGCTGGCGGCGACCGCGACCCCGGCCGCCGCGGCCACGGCGGTGGTCGTCGAGCCGTCGAACGTGCAGCAGACGATCCAGGGCTTCGGCGGGATGAACCACACCGTCTGGATCAGCGATCTCACCGCCGCCCAGCGCGAGACGGCGTTCGGCAACGGCACGAACCAGCTGGGGTTCAGCGTGCTGCGCATCCCCGTCCACGAGGACCGCAACAACTGGAGCCGCGAGGTCGCCACGGCCAAGCGGGCGAGCGATCTCGGGGCCAAGGTCTTCGCCTCGCCGTGGAACCCGCCCGCGTCGATGACCGAGAGCTTCTCCGGCGGCAAGCGGCTGAAGTACGGCTCCTACGGC
Organism: Streptomyces sp. MN03-5084-2B; assembly: GCA_033793495.1. GTDB lineage: Bacteria > Actinomycetota > Actinomycetes > Mycobacteriales > Pseudonocardiaceae > Amycolatopsis. The sequence goes on from JARAWT010000063.1 coordinate 48,580, forward strand.
GCCTATGCGCAGCACCTGAACGACTTCACCGCGTTCATGAAGAACAACGGCGTGAACCTGTACGGGATCTCGATCCAGAACGAGCCGGACTACGCGCACGACTGGACGGCGTGGACCGCCGCCGAGATCGTCAAGTTCCTGCGCGAGAACGCCGGCTCGCTCACCACCCGGGTCATCGCGCCCGAGTCGTTCCAGTACCGCAAGACCATGTCCGACCCGATCCTCAACGACGCCACCGCCCTGGCGAACGTGGACATCATCGGCGCGCACCTCTACGGCACCTCGTTCGCGAACTTCCCCTACCCGCTCTTCCAGCAGAAGGGCGCCGGCAAAGAGCTGTGGATGACGGAGGTCTACTACCCCAACAGCACCGATTCGGCCGACCTGTGGCCGCAGGCGCTCGACGTCGGCGAGCACGTCCACCGCGCGCTGGTGGACGGCCGGTTCCAGGCCTACGTGTGGTGGTACATCCGCCGCTCGTACGGTCCGATGCGCGAGGACGGGCAGATCAGCAAGCGCGGCGCCTGCATGGCGCACTTCGCGAAGTGGGTCCGCCCCGGCTACCAGCGGATCACCGCGACCGCGAACCCGCAGGCGAACGTCTACGTCTCGGCGTACAAGAGCGGAACCAGGGTCGTCATCGTCGCCATCAACAAGAACACCGCGGCGGCCGACCTCGCGTTCACGATCCGGGACACCGGGTCCGCGACCGCGCAGACCTGGCTGACGAACCAGAGCGCGAACCTCGCGCGCTCCACCGACGTCGCCATCGCGAACGGGGCGTTCAACGCTCAGCTTCCGGCCCGCAGCATCAGGACGTTCGTCGTGAACTGAGCTCAGCCGTCGAGGGCGAGGGGGAGCGTGCGGCGCACCCCGGCGCCGTGCCGCCCGTGCAGCGGGACCATCGCGGGCGGCACCGGCACCGGAGCACCCGCCCGCGCCCCCACCCGGACCGTCACCTCGGTTTTCTCCTTGCCCCCGGCCGTGCGCGTCAGCGTGTACGACGTCGCCGTGAACGCCGCCCCCGGCACCGCCAGGTCCAGCACCCGCGGCGAGCGCGGCGTGAAGCACGCCTGCGTGGAATCGCCCCACACCCACGACTTCCACCGGTCCGGCGGACCGGACGCCGTTCCCTGGACGCCCAACGCCACCCGGAGCTCCTTCGCCAGCTCCCCGGCCTCCAGGACCGTGCTCTGGTACCCGGCCTCGGCCAGCGCCCCCATCAGGCTCAACGCCGCCGACGCCGTGCTCCGCAGCGCTCCCAGCTCACCCCCACCGCGGGCCAGCGCCGCGATCGGCGCCTGGTCCGGCCGGTAGCGCACCGCCAGCCACCGCACCCGCAGCACCTGGTCGCCGTGCGGGATCGCCCACGTCAGCAGCTGCGCCGACGCCAGCGGGATGTCCGCCCGCGCGTACGCCGAGCGCAGGGCGTCGACCAGCGGCCCCGGCGCGCCCGGACCCGGCGTCAGGCGGACCAGCGCGCTCCACCCGCCGTCGATCTCCGCGACGCCGAAGCGGTTGCCCGCGCGGTCGACGTGCTGGCGGACCTTCACCGGCCCGGCCACGCGCAGCAGCGGGTCCGGGCCGTCGCGGCGGGTGTCGTGGCGGCGCAACCGGAACGCCGTCCACGTCAGCGCCCAGCCCGCCGCGTGCCGCCCGGCGAAGCGCACCGACGTCAGCAGCACGGCCGAGCCCGCCACCGCACCGACGCCGATCTTCACCGGTTGCGAGACGCCGCCGACCAGCCACGCGAGCAGCACGGCGATCGCGGCGAGCTCCCACAACGCGGCCTGCAGCGGCCGGACGGGCAGCAGCCACGGCAGCGGCGTGGCGGTGGGCCGGGACGGTGCCGGGCGGACAGCGCCGGCGGTATCGACGGACACGGGCTCCCCTTTCCCCGGGCCCCGACGCTACTGCCTCCCCAGATACGGCGTGGGCGTAAAAATTACCCTCGCTGCCCCCTGTCCGGCGTGCCTAGCATCGAGTGCTCGGAGGGTCGACCGACGCACACAGCCGGGGGGCACAGCAGCGTGTGGACGCAGCGGGACCAGATCCAGGCGTACCAGTTCCTCCGCCGCAGGCTCGTCTCCGCGCTCGTCGCCGCCGACGCCAACCACCCCGTCTCGCCCAGCCGCCGGCTCGTGCTCGCCACGGTGCTCGGGGTCGTGGCCGCGCTCCTCGTCACCGCCGTCTTCGGCATCATCGGCCTGCTGAACCCCTCCGGCGGCAAGGACTGGCTGACCGGCGGCAAGGTGATCGTCGAGGAGGGCACCGGCGCGCGGTTCGTGCTCGGCGCCGACGGCGTCCTGCACCCGGTGCTCAACTACGCCTCCGCACGGCTGCTGGCCGGCGGCGACGGCACCGCGACCGCGTCCGTGTCACCGGAGAACCTCGGCAAGGCCGGCCGTGGCACCCAGATCGGCATCCCGGGCGCGCCCGACTCGCTGCCGTCCTCCCGGGCACTGGTGAACGTCCCCTGGACGAGCTGCAGCCGGACCACCCAGGACGCGCCCGCGTCGGCCGAGCCGCGCACCGCCGTCCTGCTGGCCGCGCCCGCGTCCGGCGTCGAGCTGCCGCGGGACCATGGCGTGATCGTGCGGCTGCCGAAGGGGGAGCGCTTCCTGCTCGCCGGCGGACGGCGGCACAAGCTGAGCGACGAAGCCGCGACCGCGCTGCAGTTCGACAGCTACCCGACGATCGCGGTGGCCTCGCGGTGGCTCGACACCGTCCCGGCCGGCCGCGACCTCACCGCGCTGCCGGTCGCCGGTGCCGGGAACCCCGGGCCGGCGGTGGGCGGCCGCGGCACCCGCGTCGGCGAGGTCCTCGCCGTCGTCGACGCGATGGCCGCGCCCGGTACCGCCACGTCGTACTACCTGGTCCGCCGCGAGGGTCTCGAACCGGTCGGGCAGACCGAGGCGAGCCTGCTGGTGACGACGGAGGCCAACGCCGCCGCCTACCCCGGGCCGCCCGCGCCGGTCGAGGTCCGCGCGGCCGACGTCGCCGCGGTCGCGAAGGTCGCCGCGCCGCGCGCGGGCGGCGCCGACCCGGCCGCCTATCCCGACCGCATCCCCGGCAAGGCGCCGATCACCGGCAGCTCCGTGGCGCTGTGCGTTCAGGGCAGCCGGTTGCTCGTTTCGGCGGAATTCCCGCTTCCCGTTGGGGCGAAAGCCATCCAGGTCGCCACCCGGTCCGAAGCAAGGGTGGCGGACGAGGTGTTCGTCCCGCCCTCGGGAGGAGCCGTCGTCGTCGAAGCCGGTTCGGCCACCGCGTACCTGGTGACCGACACGGGCCGGAAGTACCCGGTGGTGAACGCGCAGGCCATGGCCTCGCTCGGCTACGGAGGCGTCGCCGAACCGCCGGTCACGGGTAGTTTGCTGGCATTGGTGCCGACGGGCCCCGCGCTGGACCCGGCCACGGCCGGACGGCCGGCTCCGTCGGGTGGAACGGGGTGAAAGTCGTGCACATGACAGAAGAGCGTCCGACCGAGGGTGAGCTGGGCCAGGGGCGGGTCCGGGTCGCGGTCATCGAAGACCACCCGCTGTACCGCGTCTCCGTCGAACGCGTGCTGGCCGAAGCCGACTTCGTCGAGCTCGGCGCGGTCGTCGATTCGGTCGCCCGGTTCCACGTGCACCGGCAGCCACCGGGCAGCGTGGTGCTGCTCGACCTGGGCCTGCCGGGCGTCGCGGGGGCGGCGGCGGTGCTCGAGGTGTGCGAGCTCGGGCACCACGTGCTCGTGGTCTCCGCGCAGGCGGAACCGGAGGTCGTGCTCGGCGCGATCGCGGCGGGGGCGCGCGGGTTCCTGTCCAAGGACGTCGACGCGGACGAGCTGCTGATCGCGATCAAGACGGTCGCCGGCGGCGGCGCGTACGTCTCGGCGGTGGTCGCCGGGATGATCATGAAGGACAACGCCGACCGGCCCGCCGTGTCGGCCGAAGCCGAGCTGTCCCCGCGCGAGGAGCAGGTGCTGCGGCTGGTGGCGGCGGGGGAACGGGACGTCGACATCGCGCTGATCCTCGGCATCGGCGTCCGGACGGTCCGCGGGTACCTCGACCGCATCCGCGACAAGACGGGCGAGCGGCGGCGGCCGGGCCTGGTCAAGGAAGCCATCCGGCGTGGCCTGATAGGCGAGGCCGGCCCCCGGCGCGGCGGCCGCAAATGAGCGGGCCCATCGCCGTCGGCGTGATCGAGGACCACCCGCTCTACCGGTACGCGCTGACCCGCGTGCTCACCGAGGCGCCGGACATCGAGCTCGGCGCGGTGGCGGACTCGGTGGCCCGGTTCGCGGTCCAGGACCAGCCGGCGGGCAGCGTCGTCGTCCTCGACCTCAAGCTGCGCGGCGTCCAGGACGCGGCCGCGGTCCTGGAAGTGGGGCAGATGGGGCACAAGGTGCTGGTGGTGTCCGCGCACGCGGAACAGCCGGAGGTGCTCGGCGCGATGCAGGCGGGCGCGAAGGGCTTCCTGTCCAAGGACGTCGACGGCGACGAGCTCCTGCGCGCGATCCGCACGATCGCCGACGACAACGCGTACGTGTCGCCGACGCTCGCCGGGATGATCATCCAGGACAGCGAGGAGCGGCACGCGGGCCCGAAGATCGTGCTCTCGGAGCGCGAGAAGCAGGTGCTGCGCCTGGTGGCGGCGGGGGAGCGGGACGTCGACGTCGCGGAGATCCTGAACATCAGCGTCCGCACGGTCCGGTCCTACCTGGACCGCATCCGCGACAAGACGGGCGAGCGCCGCCGCGCGGGCTTCGTCCGGGTCGCCATCCGCGAAGGCCTCCTCCGCTAGCCGTAACTCGCGTGATCAGAGCCGTAACTCGCGTGATGGGGCCCGGAACTCGCGAGATCCGGCTTCGATCACGCGAGATCCGGCTTCGATCACGCGAGTCACGGGTTCAGAGGCGGCGGTTGGCCAGGGCGCCGGTGGCCGTGCGGGCCTGGGCCGAGATCGCCGGGTCCACGTCCACCAGCAGCGTCTCCGGGGCCGCGCCCGCGGCGGCCCGCACCCGGCCGAAGCCGTCCGCGGCCAGCGAGTACCCGATCCCCGTCGGTGCCTTCGGGTTGACCGCGACGCCCGTCGCCGCGGGGTCGGCCTGGCCGCAGGCCAGCACCCAGCAGCCCGAGTCCAGCGCCCGCGCGCGCACCAGGACCTCCCACTGTTCGCGTTTGCCCTCGCCCGCGCCCCACGACGCCGGCAGCAGCACGACGTCGGCGCCGTCGTCGGCCAGCGCGCGGAACAGCTCCGGGAACCGCACGTCGTAGCAGGTCGCGACGCCGTAGACGACGCCGTCCAGCTCGAAGGTGGTCGCCGTCGAACCGGGCGCCACCGTGTCGGACTCGGCGAACCCGAACGCGTCGTAGAGGTGGATCTTGTCGTAGCCGCGGTGGTGCCCGCCGCCGGTGATCAGCAGCGTGTTGCGGACCCGCTCGCCGTCCGCCGGGGTGAACATCCCGGCGACGATCACGACGTCGTGCTCGGCGGCCACCGCGGCCACCGCCGAGGCCCACGGGCCGTCGAGGTCTTCGGCGACCGGCGTCAGGGGCCGCCCGAACCGCGCCATGGCCGCTTCGGGGAACACGACGATCCGTGCGCCGTCGGCCGCCGCGGCCTCGGCGCCGGAGCGAATCAGCTTCAGGTTCGCCTCCGGATCGTCACCCGAGTTGACCTGGCACAACGCGATTCGCGCCACCGTTGCCTCCTGCATGCTGGGATCGGCCGTCACCGGGGAGTATCGCCGAAAACCCGTTCGGCGTGACCTCGTACCCTGGTGGGCATGTTGAACCGCACCGACCTGCGCGGGCAGGTCCCGACCGCCGCCGAACTGCGCGCCACGCTCCCTCGCGCCGAATACGACGTGGACGCGGCGCTGCATCACGTGCGCCCGGTGGTCGAGGCGGTCCGGGACCGCGGTGTCGAAGCCGTCCTCGAGTACACCGAGAAGTTCGACGGGGTCCGCCCGGCCGCCGTGCGGGTGCCGCGCGCTTCGCTGACGCAGGCCCTGCGGGAGCTGGACCCGGCCGTGCGCGCGGCGCTGGAGGAGTCGATCGCCCGCGCCCGGAAGGTGCACGCCGAGCAGCGCCGCACCGACGTCACGACCACCGTCGTCGAGGGCGGCACGGTCACCGAGAAGTGGGTGCCGGTCGAGCGCGTCGGGCTGTACGCCCCGGGCGGGCTGGCCGTGTACCCCTCGACCGTGGTGATGAACGTCGTCCCGGCGCAGATCGCCGGCGTCGGCTCGCTGGTCGTCTGCTCGCCGCCGCAGGCCGCGTTCGGCGGGCTGCCGCACCCGACCATCCTCGCCGCGGCTGAGCTGCTCGGCGTCGACGAGGTGTGGGCGGCGGGCGGCGCGCAGGCCGTCGCGCTGCTCGCGTACGGCGGCACGGACACCGACGGCGCCGAGCTGGCTCCGGTCGACACCGTCACCGGACCGGGCAACATCTACCTCACCGCGGCCAAGCGGCTCCTGCGCGGCCTGATCGGCATCGACGCCGAGGCCGGGCCGACCGAGATCGCCATCCTCGCCGACGAGACGGCCGACCCGGTGCACGTCGCCGCCGACCTGATCAGCCAGGCCGAGCACGACCCCCTCGCCGCGAGCGTGCTGGTGACGACGTCGATCGAGCTGGCCGACGCCGTGGACAAGGAGCTGATCAACCGCGTCGCCGCGACGAAGCACAGCTCGCGGGTCGCCGAAGCCCTGTCCGGCAAGCAGTCCGGCGTCATCTTGGTGTCCACAGTGGACGACGGGTTGCGCGTCGTCGACGCGTACGCCGCCGAGCACCTGGAGATCCAGACGGCGGACGCGCGTTCGGTGGCGGCCCGGGTCCGCAACGCGGGCGCGATCTTCGTCGGCGCGTACGCCCCGGTGTCGCTCGGCGACTACTGCGCCGGGTCCAACCACGTCCTGCCCACCGGCGGCTTCGCCCGCCACTCCTCGGGCCTGTCGGTGCAGAGCTTCCTCAAGGGCATCCACGTCGTGGACTACAGCGAGGACGCGCTGCGCGAGGTCGCCGGCCGCGTCGTCGCGCTGGCCGACGCCGAGGACCTGCCCGCGCACGGCGAGGCCGTCGCCGCGCGCTTCGGAGGTTCGGTCCGATGACGATCGGCGAAGAGGTCACCCTGGACCAGCTGCCGCTGCGCGACGACCTGCGTGGCAAGTCGCCCTACGGCGCGCCGCAGCTGGACGTCCCGATCCGGCTCAACACGAACGAGAACCCGTACCCGCCGCCGCCCGCGCTGGTCGCGGACATCGCGGAGGCGGTGCGGCTCGAAGCGGCCGAACTGCACCGCTACCCCGACCGCGACGCCGTGGCGCTGCGGCAGGACCTGGCCGACTACCTGAGCGTGTCGACGCGGGTGGTGCTGTCGGAGGCGAACGTCTGGGCCGCGAACGGGTCCAACGAGGTGCTGCAGCAGATTCTGCAGGCGTTCGGCGGCCCCGGGCGCAGCGCCCTCGGCTTCGAGCCGTCGTACTCGATGCACCCGATCATCGCCTCGGGCACCCGCACCGAGTGGGTCCCGGCGCCGCGCCGCGACGACTTCACCCTGGACACGGCCGCGGCGGCCGCTCTCGTCCGGTCGAAGCGGCCGGACATCGTGTTCGTCACCAGCCCGAACAACCCGACCGGCGGCTCGATCCCGCTCGACGAGCTGCGCGCCTTGCTCGACGCGGCCACCGGGATCGTGGTGGTCGACGAGGCGTACGCGGAGTTTTCGTCGCAGCCGAGCGCGGTTTCCCTGCTGGCGGACCACCCCGCGTCGTTGATCGTGTCACGCACGATGAGCAAGGCGTTCGCCTTCGCGGGCGGCCGGCTCGGCTACCTCGCGGCGGCGCCGGCGATGGTCGACGCGCTGCAGCTGGTGCGCCTGCCGTACCACCTCTCGCGGCTGACGCAGGCGGCCGCACGGGCGGCGCTGCGGCACGCGGACGCCACTTTGGACAGCGTGCACAAGCTGGCCGCGGAACGCGATCGCGTCGTGGAGGCGTTGGCGGGCCTGGGTTACGACCCGGTGCCGAGCGATTCGAACTTCGTCCTCTTCGGACGGTTCGCCTCGCCGTCGGCGGCCTGGCAGTCCTATTTGGATCGCGGGGTGCTGATCCGCGACCCGGGCATCCCGGGTCACCTGCGCGTGAGCATCGGCACCCCGGAAGAGAACGACGCCTTCCTCGAGGCGAGTAAGGAAGTTTCCCGATGACCCGCATCGGCAAGGTCGAACGGACCACCAAGGAGTCCTCGATCTCCGTGCAGCTGGACCTCGACGGAACGGGCGAGGTCGAGATCTCGACCGGCGTCCCGTTCTACGACCACATGCTGACGGCGTTCGGCGTCCACGGTTCCCTCGACCTCAAGGTCGAGGCCACCGGAGACGTCCACATCGACGCCCACCACACGGTCGAGGACACGGCGATCGTCCTGGGCCAGGCACTCCGCCAGGCGCTGGGCGACAAGAGCGGCATCCGCCGCTTCGGCGACGCCTGGATCCCGATGGACGAGACCCTCGCCCACGCGGCGATCGACGTCTCGGGCCGCCCGTACTGCGTCCACGTGGGCGAGCCGGAGCAGTTCAACACCTTCACCATCGGCGGCAACTACCCGTTCGTGCTGACGCGGCACGTGTTCGACTCGCTGGCGTTCCACGCCCAGATCGCATTGCACGTCCGGGTGATCCACGGCCGCGACCCCCACCACATCGCGGAGGCGGAGTACAAGGCGGTGGCCCGGGCGTTGCGCGCGGCGACGGAGCCGGACCCGCGCGCGGGCGGCATCCCCTCGACGAAGGGCGTGCTCTAGACCTCGTAGACGGTCCCGGGCGTGGCGACCGCGTCGGTTCCGGCGCGGTCGGCAGCCTCGGCCGGCTCGAGGAACGGGCCGAGGTGAGTGAGCACGAGCTTCCCCGCGGCGTGGGCCGCGCGGGCCGCGTCCTCCGGTGTCAGGTGCACCGGCGACGGATCCGGCCCGTCGGCCTCGCAGAGGAACAGGTCGGCGCCGCCGGCCAGCCGGTCGAGCGCCGCACACGGGCCGGTGTCGCCGGAGTAGGCCAGCACCCGGTCGCCGTCGGACACCCGCACCCCGAAGGCCGGGAAGCCGTGCTCGACGCCGGTGGTGGCCATCGTGAGGCCGTTGACCTCGGCGAAGTGGCCGTCGTGCAGCTCGTGCACGGCGAAGGCCTGTTCGATCGGCGCGGGGCCGGTGTTGCTGAGGAAGTCCTTGATCCGCTTCGCGATACCCGGCGGCCCGTAGAGGGGCATCGGCTTCGCGCGCCTGAGGTCGGCGAAGAGCAGCGCGTAGACGGCGGGCAGCAGGTCGGCGACGTGGTCGGCGTGCAGGTGCGAGATCCAGATGGCATCGACATCGGTGAGCGACGCGTGCTCCTGCAGCGCGGCGAGGGTCCCCGGGCCGGCGTCCAGCCAGACGGTGGCGCTTTCGCTGCGCACGAGGTACCCGGAGCACGGCTCGCCGGGACGCGGGTACGGGCTGGCGCTGCCCAGCACGATCAGCTCGAACGGCATGTGGCACCCTAACCGGCGTGAACAGTGGTGTGGTCGGCGTGCTCCTGCTCGCCCTGGGCGGTTTCCTCGTGGGCGGGGTGTACTCGACCTGGAAGACGGCGAAGTTCATGGCGGTGGTCCTGGGGATCGCGGCCCTGCTCGCCATCGGCGGCGCGATCTTCTGGTTCTCGAGCTGAGAAACGGCGAAGGGCCCCCTCGCGAGAAGGGGCCCTTCGCCGTCTTAGTCAGCGGCTCGCGCCGACCAGCTCCCGCTCCTCGGGCTCGTCGAGGTGCTTCGCGAGCTTCTCGCCCTCCACGTCGACGTCCGGCAGGATCCGGTCCAGCCACTTCGGCAGCCACCACGCGCTGCGCCCGAGCAGGGACATCACCGCGGGGACCAGCGTCATGCGGACCACGAACGCGTCCACCAGCACGCCGAAGGCCAGCGCGAAGCCGATCGACTGGATCAGCGACGACTCCGCCAGGACGAACCCGGCGAACACGCTGATCATGATCAGCGCCGCCGCGACGACCACGCGCGCTCCGTGGCGGAAGCCGGTGACCATCGCTTCCTGGGGCTCCGCGCCGTGGACGTGCTCCTCGCGCATCCGCGTCACCAGGAACACCTGGTAGTCCATCGCCAGGCCGAACAGCACGCCGATCAGCAGGATCGGCAGCATGCTCATGATCGGGCCGGTCGATTCGACGCCCAGCAGGTCCGTCAGCCAGCCCCACTGGAACACCGCGACCACCGCGCCGAACGTCGCCGCGACCGAGCCGAGGAAGCCGATCGTCGCCTTCAGCGGCACCACCACCGAGCGGAACACCAGCATCAGCAGCACGAACGCCAGCCCGACGATCAGCGCGAGGTACGGCAGCATCGCGTCCGACAGCTTCTCGGAGACGTCGATGTTCGCCGCGGTCTGGCCGGTGACGGCCAGCTTCGCGTCCAGGTTGCCCGATTCGGTGCGGATCGCGGCCACCAGGTCCTCGGTCTGCGTGCTGCTCGGGCCGCTCTTCGGGATCACCGTGAGCAATGCCGTGTCCCCGGCCTGGTTGAGCCGCGGCGGCGTGACGGCGGCGACGTCGGGCAGCTTCTGGATGTCGGCCGCGGCCTGGCCGAGGGCGGCCTGGCGGTTGGCGCTCCCGGAGACGTCGACCACGACCAGCAGCGGCCCGTTCGAGCCTTCGCCGAAGCTGCGGCTGGCGATCTCGTACGCCTTGCGCTGCGTCGACTCCGGCGCGGCGGTGCTGTCGTTGGGCAGGCCGAGCTGCATGCTCAGCGCGGGCAGCGCGACGACGGCCATCCCGGCCAGCGCGACCAGCAGCACCGGGATCCGGTGGCGGCCGACGAACCGCGCCCAGCGTTCGCCGTGCGTCGGTTCGACGGGCTTGCGGCGCAGCCGGATGCGGCCACCGGCGACCCGGGCCCCGGCGAAGCCCAGGATGGCGGGCAGCAGCGTCAGGGCGATGAGCACGGCGATCGCGACGGTGACGGCCGCGGCGACGCCCATCTGGCCGAGGAACGGGATGCCGATCACGGTCAGGCCGGCCAGCGCGATGATGACGGTGAGCCCGGCGAAGACCACGGCGGACCCGGCGGTGCCCGCGGCGCGTCCGGCGGCTTCTTCGGGGTCGCGGCCGATGCCCAGCTCGTGGCGGTAGCGCGACACGATGAACAGCGCGTAGTCGATGCCGACGGCCAGGCCGATCATCAGCGCCAGCACCGGCGTGTTCGAGTTCAGCTCGAGGAACCCGGAGGCGAGGAAGATGCCCGCCATCCCGGTGCCGACGCCGATCAGCGCGGTGAGCAGCGGGATGCCGGCGGCGACCAGCGAGCCGAAGGTGATGATCAGCACGACGGCGGCGACGGCGACACCCAGGCCCTCGGTGGCCCCGGTCGCGGGCGCGCCCTGCACGGCGTCACCGCCGAACTCGACGGTGAACCCGGCGGCGCGGCTGGCGTTGGCGGTGTCCAACAGCGCCTGACGGTCCTCGTCGGTCAGTTCGTACGCTTTCGCTCCGTAACTGACCTGGGCGAGCGCGACGCGCCGATCGGGTGAGATCGACTGCGCCTGGAACGGGTCGACCACGGCGGCGACCTTCGGCGCCGTCTTCAGCTGGCCGACGAGGGCTTCGACGGCGGCCTTGCCCTTCGCGTCGGTCACCGCGGTCCCGGCCGGGGCCTCGATGACCACGCGCGCGGTCGCGCCACCGGCGTTGGCCTGCGGGAACTTCTCGGTGAGCTGGTCGATCGCCCGCTGCGACTCGGTGCCGGGGATCGTCACCGAGTTCGACAGCTGGCTCGAGAGCGTCAACGCGCCCAGGCCCAGTGCCACCAGGACCGCCGCCCAGACGGCCGCGACCAGCGCTCTGCGCCGGAAGGAAAACCGGCCGAGCCGGTACAGGAAGGTCGCCACGAGTTCAGCTCCGTTTCGCCCGAATGGGGTCGGTTCACTCCATAGGGTTTCTTTCAAGCTAGCCGATCGGCAAGGAAGACTCCAAGCCGATCGGCAAGTATGTGACTTGCCGAACAGCAAGGTTTATTACTTGCCGTTCGGCTAGTAAGTCGGTTTGCCGATCGACAAGGCGTGACGTAGGCTCCGACGGCTGCTGAGGAGGAAGAATGACCGCCGGCCCGGCCGAGGACACCCGGACCCGACTGCTGCAGACCGCGCTGCGCCTGTTCACCGAACACGGGGTCGAGGGCACGTCGCTGCAGATGATCGCCGACGCACTGGGCATCACCAAAGCGGCTGTGTACTACCACTTCAAGACGAAGGCGGAGATCACCGAGGCGGTCGCCGAGCCGGGCGTCCGCGACCTGGACGACCTGGTCCGCCGCGCGGCGGTGCAGAAGCGCCGGGGTGCGCAGGTGGACCTGCTGCTGGAGGGGTTCGTCGACCTGGTGATCCGCCACCGGGCGCTGGTGGCGCTGTTTTCGAGTGACCCGGGCATCGCCCGCGCGATCGAGAAGTCGGCCCACGGCGGCACGGAAGGCTTCGGCCGGGCGATGCTGGGAATCCTGTCGGGCCCGGACCCGGACACGGCAGCCCGCGTGAACGCCCTGGTCGCCCTGACGGGCATCGCGATGGCGGGCGGTTCCCCGGACCTGGCCTCCCTCGGCGACGAAGAGCTCCGCGCGGAGCTCTTCGTCGCCGAGGGAGGCCAGGTCCGGGGAACCGCCCGCC
>JARAWT010000064.1:0-60423 GCA_033793495.1 Streptomyces sp. MN03-5084-2B
GTCGACTGGGCCCGCTGGACCATGTACGGCGACACCGCCGCACGAGACCGCCTCGCCGCCGACGCCTCCGGGTCCAAGGTCAAGTGGGAAGCCCAGCTGGGATGACCCGCGGACGGGTGAATCGTCGGTGGAACAGCATGGTCAGAGGATGGGCACTGGTCCTCGGCTGCGTCCTGGTGGCGGGACTGTGCGGTCCGCAAGGGACAGCTCGGTCCGCGCCGGCGCAGCAGGTACCGGCCACCGGGCGGGTGGTGGACTTCACCGATGCGTGGAAGTTCCTGCTGGTCAACAAGACCGGCGCGGACGCCCCGCAGCCGGGCGCGAACGATCCGGGGTGGCGGGACACCCGGCTGCCGCACGACTGGAGCATCGGTTTCGACCCCGCGCAGGGACCGAACACCAACGCCGGCACGGGCTTCCTGCCCGGTGGTCTCGGCTGGTACCGCAAGACCTTCACGCTGCCGTCGTCGATGGCGAGCAAGAAGGTGTCCATCGAGTTCGACGGCGTCTACATGGACTCCGAGGTGTACCTCAACGGAACCTTCATCGGCCGTCATCGCTACGGCTACACGGGTTTCGCGTTCGACCTGAGCTCGCGCGCACACACCGACGGCACCCCGGACGTGCTCGCGGTCAAGGTGCGCAACCAGACGCCGAGCAGCCGGTGGTACTCCGGCAGCGGCATCTACCGCGACGTGCGCCTGGTCGTCACCGAGCCGACCCGCGTCACCCGCCACGGCGTGCAGATCACCACGCCCGGCCTGGCGGCAACGATCAAATCCGGCTACGCCACGATGCGTGTGGCCACCACCGCCGTGAGTGACACCGGCGTCCAGGCGGAGATCGTCTCCACGGTCAAGGACGCGCGTGGACAGGTCGTCGGTACGGGCACGGCACGCGCCGGCCTGACGGCGCAGCCGAGCACCGCGACCGCCGACATCCGGATCGACCGGCCGGCCCTGTGGTCGGTGGAGCAGCCGAATCTGTACACAGTGGACACCGAAGTCCGGGTGAACGGCAAGGTCGTGGACGTGGTCAGCACGCGTACGGGCGTCCGGTACTTCGCGTTCGACCCGGACAACGGCTTCTCGCTCAACGGTGTGGAGACCAAGCTCAAGGGGGTCAACCTGCACCACGACCTCGGCGCGCTCGGTGCGGCGGTGTCGGCGGATGCCACGGTCCGGCAGTTGCGGATCATGAAGAGCATGGGGGTGAACGCGGTGCGCACCTCGCACAACCCGCCTTCGCCGGAGTTCGTCCGGGCTTGCGAGGAACTGGGAATCCTGCTGATGGTCGAGGCCTTCGACATGTGGCACACGTCGAAGACGACCTACGACTACGGCCGGTTCTTCGACGCGGAGAGCAGCAGCGACATCCGGGAGATGGTGAACGCCGCCAAGAACTCGCCGTCGGTGGTGATGTGGTCCATCGGCAACGAGATCTACGACGTCAGCAGCGCCTCCGGCGTGCCGATCGCCCGCCGCCTCATCGACGACGTGCGTGCCGTCGACTCCACCCGCCCGATCGTGATGGGCAGCGACCGGTACCGCTCCGTCCCCGCGTCCGGCTCGCCGCAGGACCAGATCCTGCGGATGCTCGACGGGCTTGGCGTGAACTACAACACGGCCTCGTCGATCGACGGCCTGCACGCCAAGTACCCCACGAAGTTCTTCTTCGAGAGCGAGTCGTCGTCCTCCACCTCGACCCGCGGCTACTACCAGGATCCCGACCAGCTCAACACCGGCGAGAACTACACGCCGGGCCGGCGCAACACCTCCTCCTACGACAACAATCTCGCGACGTGGACCTACAGCGGTGAGTACGGGCTGAAGAAGGACCGTGACCGCAAGTGGTTCGCGGGGCAGTTCCTGTGGACCGGCATCGACTACCTCGGCGAACCGACGCCGTACAACGTGTTCCCGGTGAAGTCCTCGTTCTTCGGCGCCGTGGACACCGCCGGGTTCCCGAAGGACTTCTACCACCTGTTCCGCAGCCAGTGGAGCAGTGAGCCGATGGTGCACCTGCTGCCGATGGACTGGACGAACCACAGGCCCGGCGAGCAGGTGTCCGTGTGGGCGTACAGCAACGCGGACACGGTCGAGCTGTACCTCAACGGGACGTCTTTGGGAGAACGGAGGTTCGACACGAAGACGACCGCCTACGGCGCGAAGTACCGGGAAACCACGGAGGCGAGCGGCGACGACAAGACCGTCACCGGCGGCCGTTATCCCGGTAGCTACACCAGCCCGAACGGCAGTGCCGGGAAGCTGCACCTGACGTGGTCGGTGCCGTTCCAGCCCGGACAGCTCGTCGCGGTCGCCAAGCGCGGCGGAGCCGAGGTCGCCCGGGACGAGGTCCGCACGGCCGGGGAGCCGTACGCGATCAGGCTCCACGCCGACAGCGGGTCGCTCGCCTTCGTCACCGCCGAGGTCGTCGACAGCGCGGGCGTGGTCGTGCCGGACGCGGACGACCCGATCTCGTTCCAGGTCGAGAACGGCAGCCTGGCGGGGCTGGACAACGGCCGGCAGGAGAGCGCGGAGAACTACCAGGCAAGTTCGCGCACCGCGTTCAACGGCCTGGCCCTGGCGATGGTCCGGCCCGGCCCGGGTCCGGCCGGGACCACGGTGACGGCACGGGCACCGGGCCTGCGGGACGGCGTTGCGACCTTCGCCGCGAACGGCGTCCGGTCCGGTCCCGCACCGCGGGCCGCCGCACCGGCCGGTGTGGCGGTGGCGGCCGTGGCGGCGGACGCGAGCTACTCCGGCGCACCGAACACCGTCCCGGCCGCGATGCTCGACGGCACCACCTCGACGTACTGGTCGAACTACTACCTGAAGTCCGCCACGGCGTTGCTGCCGCAGGTGAGCAGCGCGCACGCGGCGGAGTGGGTGTCGTTGTCCGGTCTCGAAGGGGCGCCGATCCGTTCGGTGCAGGCCTCGTTCCTCGTCACCGCGTCGCACGCGCTGCCCGCGACGATCTCGGTGTCGTACTGGAACGGCACGGCCTTCGTGCCGGTCGGTGCCCCCCGGATCGAGTGGGCGACGGGGTCGGGCCAGCCGACCAGGGTCACGTTCACCCCGGTGAGCACCAGCCGCCTCCGGGTGGACCTGACCAGCCGCGCGCCGCGCACGACGAAGGGCTTCCTCGGGATCGCGGAGATGTCGGTCGGACGCCAGTGACGATTTGTCTCGGAAGGAAGGGCTCGAAATGCAGTTCGTTCGCAAGAGCTTCGCCCGCAGGTGCCGCGTCGGTCTCGCCACGGCTGCCCTCGCGCTCGCCGGCGTGACCGTCCCGGCGACACCTGCCGAGGCGGCCAGCGCGTGCAACAACGGCGGGTTGTACGACATGGGCAAGTACTGGATCACCAACAACCTGTGGGGTGCCGGTTCCGGCTCCGGCCATCAGTGCATCTGGACCACCTCGCAGTCCGGCAACACCATCAGCTGGGGCACGAGCTACAGCTGGTCCGGGTCGGGCAGCTCGGTCAAGTCCTACGACGCGGCCATCCTCGGCTGGCACTGGGGCTGGCGCCGGTCCGGCACCGGACTGCCGGTGCAGCTGTCGGCCAACCGGAGCGTCAGCACCGGCTACAGCTACAACGTGCGGCACAGCGGCGGCGCCATGAACGTCTCCTACGACCTGTGGCTGCACCCGATCGCCAACCCCGGCAGCAACAGCGGTCCGAGCGACGAGGTGATGATCTGGACCTACAAGGCCGGCGGCGCCGGCCCGGCGGGTACCCGGCAGGCCACCGTCACCGTCGCGGGCACCAGCTGGGACCTCTACCGCGGCCGGATCGGCGGCTCGACCGGCTGGAACGTCTACTCGTTCGTGCGCACGTCCAACACGACCTCCGCCACGTTCGACATCCGTGACTTCCTGAACAACCTCGTCGGCCGCGGCTGGATGAGCAGCTCGAAGTACCTCACCAGCGTGCAGGCGGGGACGGAGATCTTCACCGGCACCGGGCAGCTGGACGTCACGAACTTCTACGCCAACGTGAGTTGACCGCCTGATGGAGGACGCCGGTCGAGACGAATTTCGACCGGCTTCCCTCCCTTTGCCTGTTCTCGGAGGAACGCACATGCAGACCATCCGCCGATCCCGGTCGGCCGCCGTCGCCGGTGTCCTGACCGTCGTGGCCGCCGCCGTCACCGTGGGCGCCGTTCCCGCCGCCCGAGCCGCGGCGGGCTGCCGGGTCGACTACACGGTCGCCAGCCAGTGGCAGGGCGGCTTCACCGCGAACGTCGACGTCACCAACCTCGGCGACCCGGTCGCGAGCTGGCAGCTGACCTGGACGTTCACCGCCGGTCAGCGCGTCACCCAGCTCTGGAGCGGCACCGTCACCCAGTCCGGCGACCGGGTGACCGTCGGCAACGCCGCCTGGAACGGCTCCCTCGGCACCGGCGCGAGCACCCGGCTCGGCTTCACCGGCTCGTCGACCGGCTCCAACCCGGTCCCCACCGGCTTCGCCGTCAACGGCACCCCGTGCAACGGTCCCGTGCCCCCGACGACGACCACCACATCGCCGCCACCGGCGGACGCACTGGCCCGGGCGCACACGGTGGGCCGGGTGAAGCCCACGGCCGGTGCGGCGCAGTACACCTGGCCCGGCATCTACTTCGAGGGCCGCTTCCGCGGCACCGGCGTCGACGTACGGCTCGACGACGCCCAGAACGACTACGACATCCAGGTCGACGGCGCCACGGTCGCCACGCTGGTGACCCCGGGCCGCACCACGCGCCAGATCCGCGGCCTGACCGACGCCGAACACAGCGTGCGGCTGGTCAAACGGACCGAAAGCCCGTGGGTCGCCGGCGAGTTCGACGGTTTCGCCGCGGCACCCGGCGGCGAGATCCTCGCCAAGCCCGCCGCCCGCACCCGCCAGATCGAGTTCATCGGCGACTCCCTGACCGCGGGCTACGGCGACCTCTCCACCACCCGCGACTGCTCGGCCAACGGCGGGATCGACCGCAACACGAACACCGACATCACCTACGGCGCCCTCGCCGCCCGCAGCCTGAACGCCGACTACCAGGTCAACGCCTACTCCGGCCGCGGCATGGTCCGCAACTACAACGGCGGCGACCCGGGCACCGACTACCGCACCTACTACGACCGCACCCTGCAGAACGTCTCCAGCGACACGTGGCCGGTCCCCGCCACGTGGCGGCCGCAGCTGGTCGTGGTCGCGTTGGGCACCAACGACTTCAGCACCGCACTCCACTCCGGTGAGCCCTGGCCCACCGCCGACAGCCTCAACGCCGCCTACAAGAACGCCTACCAGGGTTTCCTCGACAAGCTGCGCGCCCGGTACGGCACCGGCACGACCATCGTCGTCGGCGCGACGAACCTGTTCGCCGCCCAGGCCCAGCAGGTCGTCACCGACCGCAACGCGCGCGGCGACAGCCGGGTCCGGTTCTGGAACTTCGACGACCCGCGCCTGGACCACCTCGGCTGCGACTGGCACTTCTCCCGCAACGACCACCGGATCATCTCCGGACTGCTCACCGACTACCTCGCCACCCTCCCGCTCACCTGGTGAAGCCGGCCGTCGTGCCGATCCCCTGATTCGGAGGAACACCCAGGTCATCCAACGCCGGCAAGTTCCGCCGCGATGTGCTGCTGAACTACCAGACCCAGCTCGGGGCCGTCGTCAAGCAGTCCGGACACTCGGTCTACACCCGCTCGAACCTGGTCGGTGACGCCTGGTCGGTGACGCCTGGCCGATCGCCGAGAACGAGGCGCTCCGGCCACGGGAACGAACTTCGTCGACTTCTACGGAAACGACACGCGCACCCACGTCGTGACCCGCACGGCCGCCGGCCAGGCCTTCGCCGTCCCCACCGCCATCGGATCGGTGACATCCGCGCAGACCGGCTTCTACAACGCCGACAACGTGTGGGTGCAGCAGGGGTCGAAGAGCTACACCGTTTCCGGCAGCACCATCGTCGTCAAGCCGGCGAAGAACGAATGTGTCCGGATCGTCGTCTCATAGCCGAGGAGCGCGTTTGTCGGCACGAGGACATAAACCGTCATGCCTGTCAAACTCAACCTCAGGGCACATTTTCGGATTTTCGTCAACGCCGCTATCAGATCAATTGGCGCGCCGGATCATTGGTTCGCGATCGGAGGTAGTGTATGGTGATTCCGGGCCCGAAGTAATGAAACGCTCACTGCCGTTCACACCCCGGCAGGCAGATATCCGAAGGTGTTCGTGACCATACCTCCAAAACTGTCGAATTCACGGCAGCAGCCAGTCCTCGCGGTGCTCATTGTGCGTTTCCTCGGCGCCCCACCCTGCGGCGTGGTGGGCCGGCATCGCGGAGCCGCGCATACCGGCGTCGGCCTGGCGGGCGACTGACATGGCAGACATCGGACAAGAACGTCCAGGTGCGCGGCCTGGCATCCAGGCCACGTACCTGCTCGACCGTCATATGTTCGCACTGTGGACTTGGTGCGGGCACCACCGTGCTGCGGGGAAGGCGCCGCTGCAGGGTGCTGCACAGAGCATCCCCCTGGCCGTCCCCGCGCCGGAACCTGGCGGGTTCACGGTGTCCGACGTCGACTGCTCGCTGATCGAGCCGGACGAGCTCGCAGGCGTGCCGCTCGACTCACCCGGTCACTCCGTCGATGCCTGGCGGACTCAGGTCGCGGGCGACGATACGGTTCTGCCCGTCGCCGGGCACGCCGTTCCCGATGCCACCGGTGTCGCCGTGACATCCGCAGAACACGCCGTGGCCGTCTTCCGGCACACCACAGCCGTCGCGGATGAACTGCGCGCGGCGCTGACCGCCGAGGTGCGGCCGTACCAGGCACGCGGCGTGAGCTGGCTGCGCGAGGCGGTCGACGCGAACGGCGGCGCTCTGCTCGCCGACGAGATGGGGCTCGGCAAGACGCTGCAAGCCATCGGCTACCTCGTCGGACGCGCCGGAGAGGGTCCGCAGGTGGTGGTGTGCCCCACTTCACTGGTCGGGAACTGGGCACACGAGATCATGCGGTTCGCGCCTGGCTTGCGGACGAGGAGCTGGCGTGGCGGGCCGCTGGAGGGACTGGACAGCAGGACGGTGGTGCTGACCGGCTATCCGACGCTGCGTCTGCATGACCATGTGCTCACAGCCCACCAGTGGGCCACTGCGGTTTTCGACGAAGCACAGGTGCTGAAGAACCCGCGCACGCAGGTGTCGAAGGCCGCGCGGAGCATCGCGGCCGACGCGAGGATCGCGCTGACCGGAACGCCCGTCGAGAACCGCCTTGAGGAACTCTGGGCGATCCTCAACTTGGTCACGCCACAGCTGTTCGGGCACAAGGCGCAGTTCCGCCGTCGATTCATCAATCCGATCGATGGCGGGTCTCTCGCCGCCGCGGCCCGGTTGCGCGGGGTGATCGAGCCGGTTGTGCTGATGCGGAAGAAGTCTCAGGTCGCGGGGTCACTACCGCCCAAGATCCACGCCGACTTGATCTGCGACCTCACCGAGGAACAGCAGTTGTTGTACGACCGAGTGCTGGAACGGGCGATCGACGACGGTTTCGGCAGCGGCGCGGAGCGCCAGGCGCGCGTGCTGGCGGCCCTGACCGCGCTCAAGCAGGTGTGCAACCACCCGGGCCTGATCACCGACGGGTCCGACCACCTGCCGGGGAGATCGGGAAAGTTCGACCTGTGCACCGACATCGTGGCCAACAACCTCGAGACCGATTCACCGACACTGATCTTCACGCAGTACCGGAAGACCGGAGAGCTGCTCGTGCGGCACTTCAGGGAGCAGTTCGGTGTGTCCGTCCCGTTCTTCCACGGCGGCTTGAACCAGGACGCACGAGCAAAGCTCGTCCAGGACTTCCAGGCCGACGAGGGCCCGAGGGTACTGGTGCTCAGCCTGAAGGCCGGCGGCACCGGGCTCACCCTCACCCGCGCGGCCGACGTGATCCACTTCGACCGGTGGTGGAATCCGGCGGTGGAAGCACAGGCCTCCGACCGGGTCCACCGGATCGGTCAGACCCGTACGGTGACCATCACCACCCTGACCACCAACAGCACCATCGAAGAGCACATCGCAGGTATGCATTCACGCAAATCGGCGTTGTCCACCATCACCGACACGTCCGGCGTTGCCGAGTTGTCCAAGCTGGACGACGACCGCCTCATCGCGACCCTGCGACGGAAGCGAGCCAGCTGACATGCCGGACGACGACTTCGGCTTCACCGCGTGGGGACGGGACTGGGTCCGGCTCGCCCAGCCACTGCGCCAGACCCGGCCCAACCCGGCATTGCCGCGCGCCCGCAAGCTGGCGCGCGCCGGAGGAGTGCAGATCACGATCGACGGCCGCGTCGTGCGCGGCATCGTCAGGCGCAGCAGCACCACATCGGTGACCCGCATCGAGGTGGCACCGATGTCCCAGGAGGCCGTCGCGGGAATCACCACTCGGTTGAGCGGACCGCGCCCCGTCCTCACCGACGAAGTGCACCGTGTGATCACCGAGGCGGGCCACTCTCCCGCGCCGGTGGTCGAAAGCGTCGACTGCTCCTGCTCGGCCGGCACCGGGAATTGCCTCCACGTACTGGCCATCTACTACGAAATGGCACGGCGAGTGGATGACGATCCCCGAATCGCGCTCGACGTCCAGGAGTTCTCCCGCGCCGCACCGGCCGGCACCCGGCCCACCGCCGCCGCATCACCGCAGCGGTGGGTCGCGCTCAACGCCCTCGACCCGGCCCACTACTTCACCGTCTCGAATTAGTCCTCCTCGACACCACGATGTGAGTTCGAAACTCAGATTACGGGCGAGTGTCACCGAGTCCACCACGGCGAGCGCGACTAGACTGTGCGGCACACCACGGGCACGGGACGGGCGATGGCAGAGGAAGAACGCAGCGGCACGACACCGGTGCTGGTGCTGCGCAAGTTCAAGCAGATCCTCGAGTCGTTCACGATCGACAACCCCGAGCTGACGCTGCAGCAGATCACCCGGTCGACCGGGCTGCCGGCCAGCACGTGCCAGCGGCTGGTGCACAACCTGGTGCGCGAGGGCTTCCTCGATCGTCACGACGACACCTACCGCGTCGGGCTCGGCCTGGTCCGCTGGGCGGCGCCCGGCACGTTCGGCCTCGACCTGGTCCGGCTGACCCGGCCGGTGCTGCAGCAGCTGCGCGACGAAACGGGCGAGACGGCGTGCCTGTACGTCCGCGACGGCGCCTACCGCACCGTGATTTCGCTGGCGGAGTCCCGGCATCCGGTGATCCGGCTGTTCGTCCTCGGCATGGTGATGCCCCTGCACGCGGGCTCGGCAGGCAAGGTGTTCCTGGCGTGGGACAAGCTCGCGATCAAGGATGCCATCGGGCACGGCCTGGCGCGCTTCACCCCGCGCACGGTGGTCGACATCGACCTGCTTTCCGAGCAGCTCGGGCAGATTCGTGAGGCCGGGTACGCGGCGACCTTCGAGGAACGCGACCTCGGCGCGGCGTCGTTGAGTGCGCCGGTGTTCGGGCTGAACGGCGAAGTCGGTGCGGCCATCGGGATCGGCGCGCCCACCCAGCGCATGACACCGGCGGACGTGCCGAGGCTGGCGCCGATCGTGGTGGAAGCGGGCCGGCGGGCCTCGGAGCGGCTGGGCTACCGACCGGGTGTGGAGCAGGCCGCCGCCCTCTGATCCATCCTGTCTTCCGGGGTGTGCCGGGCATGGTGGTGCCCTTGACTCCGTCCCGGCACCGTCACATCATGGGTTGGCTGACCACATAGTGGCGAAGGCAAAGGAGACGACGGATGGCGAACAGCTCCGACGCCGCCATGCCGGAAACCGGCACGATCGCGGGTCGGCTCGACCGGCTGCCCATCACCCGCACGCACCGCCGGGCCACCGTCGCCGTCGGGCTGGGGCTGTTCTTCGACTTCTACGAGGTCTTCCTGACCGGCGTGCTCAGCTCCGTGCTCGTCGAAGAGTTCAAGCTGACCAAGGCGGACCTGCCACCGCTGCTGGCCTCGACGTTCGTCGGCATGTTCTTCGGCGCCCTGCTGCTCGGCCGGCTCGCCGACCGGTTCGGCCGCCGCGGCGCCTTCCTGCTCAACCTCGGGCTGTACTCGCTCTTCTCGCTGCTCGGCGCGTTCAGCGGCAGCGCACTGATGCTGCTGGTGACGCGGTTCTTCGCGGGCGTCGGCCTCGGCGCGGAGCCACCGCTGGCCGACACCTACCTCACCGACCTGCTCCCGGCCCGCAAACGCGGCCGTTTCATCGCCTGGGCGTACACGCTCGCCTTCTGCGGCTTCCCGGTCGTCGGCTTCCTCGCCCGCGGGCTCACCGAGCACGAGATCTTCGGCATCGCGGGCTGGCGGTGGCTGTTCGTGATCGGCGCGCTGGGCGCCGGCGCGGTGTTCCTGCTCCGGCGCGGCCTGCCGGAGTCGCCGCGGTGGCTGGAGTCCGTCGGCCGCACGGAAGAGGCCGAGCACCTGGTGGCCGGCCTCGAAGCCGAGGCTCGCGGCGGCGTCAACGAGAACCTCGCCCCGCCGCGCGGCACCACCCGCAAGCACACCGCCGCGCCCGTGCGCGAACTGTTCGGCCGGGGAGTGCGCCGCCGCACCTGGATGATGGTCGTCTTCCACATCCTGCAGACCCTCGGCTACTACGGCTTCGGCACGCTGGTGCCGCTGGTGCTGGCGGCCAAGGGCTACGCCGTTTCACAGTCGCTGCTGTTCGCCGCCCTGACCTACCTCGGCTACCCGGTCGGCTCGGCGCTGTCGCTGCCGATCGTGGAACGCGTCGAGCGCAAGTACCTGGTGGTCGGCTCGGTGCTGGCGATGGCGGTGTTCGGCATCGCGTTCGGCTACGCGGGCTCGATGACGCTGGTCCTCGTCTTCGGTTTCCTCTACACGGCGACCAGCAACCTCTTCTCGAACGCCTTCCACATCTACCAGGCCGAAATCTTCCCGACGGCGCTGCGATCGACGGCCGCGAGCGGCACCTACTCGCTTTCACGGCTGGCCAGCGGTGCGATGCCGTTCGTGCTGGTGCCGCTGCTGAACTCCCACGGCCCGGCCGCGCTGTTCCTGGTCGTCGCGGGGGCGCTGGTGGTGGTCGCGGCGGACATCGCGGTCCTCGGCCCGCGCACCACCGGCCGGCGCCTGGAGAGCGTCAACGACGAAGCCGCCCCGCTGCCACGATGACGGCGCAGGTTCCGGGGATGCACCGCGTCCATGCCGACTCGCCGGGCCCGGTTTCCTTTGCTGACGTCTATCGACGTACCAGCCGCAGCACCCAGAAACCGGCGCCGCGGGCAGCCACGTCGTAGTCGGCGCCGGGGCGAAGGGCCCGCGCGTAGTCGAGTACAGCCGCTTCGGTGCGGCTCGTGTCCTCGTAAGCAAAGTAGGTCGGAACGACGGAACCGGTGTTGCCGATGAAGAACACCCGGCATCGGCCGGTGAGGTGCGCGATGGGCGCGATGGTGGCCTCGACGG
The DNA here is from genome assembly GCA_033793495.1 of Streptomyces sp. MN03-5084-2B. GTDB lineage: Bacteria > Actinomycetota > Actinomycetes > Mycobacteriales > Pseudonocardiaceae > Amycolatopsis. The sequence continues at coordinate 11,445 of JARAWT010000064.1, forward strand.
TGGCGTTGTCCGGGATGGCGCCGAGCACCGCCGCGGCGATCCGGGCGCGGTCGGAGATCTCGTAGGTCGCCGGGGTCGTGATCTTGGCGAGCGGGAGGCCGACCGTGAGTGCCATCGCGGCCGCGGCGGCCATGGCGGGCAGGTGGCCGGCGTAGGAACGCAGCCAGGGACGACGGGAGGCCGCCGTGTGGCGGAGCGCGTCGGCCAAGGCGAGGAAGACGATGGGCATGAGGACGGCGTTGTAGTGCCAGCCGGTGCTCCAGTAGTGCTCTTCGAACGACACGAACCGCCACGTCAGCGTGGGGACGGCCACGAGCAGCAGAGGTGAGCGCAGGGCGAGGAGCCCGGTGGTCGGGACGAGGATCCACAGCAGCGTCTCGATCCGCTCGCCGATGCCGCTGCCGACGGCCGGACCGGCACTGCCCTCCGCCAGCTTGGACCAGAAGCCATAGGTGCCGGTGGGGTTGACGGCCGGGATGACGACCAGCAGGCAGACGAAGCAGGCCACGGCGCCGAAGATCGCTGCTCCCAGTGCCACCGCTCGTGTCCGAGCCGGAACGGGTGCCTTCGCGCAGGCGACCAGGCCGGCGATGACGGCCAGCGTCAGCCCGAGGTCCTCCTTGACCAGCACCAGCGGCAGGGACCAGGCCAGCGTGGCGCGCCAACGCCGGGACAGCAGCGCTTCGAGCGCCAACGCGATGAGGGGAACGGCGAAACAGATCTCGTGGAAGTCGAAGTCGGCCGCACGCTGCAGACCCCACGACAGTCCATAGGCGATACCGATCGCTGCGCCGCGTCCCGGCCCCAGGAGGCGTCCGGCGGCGCGGGTGACGGGGATGACGGAGGCGGCGAAGAGCGCCGACTGGGCGACCAGCAGCGTCAGCGGCGTCGGTGCCAGCCGGTACAGCGGCGCGAGCAGGGCCGTGACCGGGCTGAAGTGGTCACCGAAGATGACGAATCCGGCGCCTTTGAGGTCGGCCACGGGCGGGTCGAGATGGGCGTAGGCGCGCACCACCTGCTCGAAGATGCCCAGGTCGAAGGACATTGTCCGGAAGTTGAGGTAGCGGCTCACCGACACCACCGCGTAGGCGACGCAGAAGACCGCGGCCAGGAGGTACGGCGTGCGGGCCGACGGCCGGTCGTCCTTGCGGAGGAGATCAGGGCCCGAGGCCGCGGCGAGAGCGGTCATCGGTGAAGACCGCCGCTGACCGTCGAGCTGGGCGGCGGAGACGCCGAGACCGTCGTCGTCGCAGCGGTCGACGCGCCGGCGGTCGGCGACGGCGGACCGGCGGGCTGCACTCGTTCCTCGCGCGCCGACGCGGCAACCACTGCGATCGCCCCGACGGACACCACCACGGCCGCCACCACCGAGGCGATGGCCCGCCGGCCCCGTCTGCGGGCGGCCAGGCGGCGGATGCGGTCGGCACTGACCGGCTCGGCCATGCGGGCGGCGTCCGCGGCCACTCGGCCGAGCAGCGCACCCACCTGCCGGTCGGCGGGAGAATCGAACCGGTCCTGCTCAGGCATCGCGGTCCTCCAGCACCCCGGCACGCTCGCCGAGCAACGGGGTCAACGCGGCGCGGCCGCGGGACAGCTGCGTCTTGACCGTGCCCGCGGACACGCCGGCCTCCGCCGCGACCTGGTCGATCGACAGGTCGAAGACGTAGAACAGCGCCACGACCAGCCGCTGCCGCGGCGGCAGCGTGCGCAACGCCTGCTCGAACACCACCCCGCCCGGCTGCGGCCCTCCGGCCGCGGCAGGTGCCTGCCTGCCCCACCTCGCCCACGCTTCGGCGGCTCGGCGCCCACGCCGCCAGCGGCTGATCGCCAGCCGCGTCGCCGTCACCCGCACCCAGGACTCCGGCGTCCTGGCCGTGTCGAGCTTGTCGCGCCTGTTCCACGCCCGGACAAACGCCTCCTGCACGACGTCCTGCGCCTCGTGCAGGTCTCCGGTCACCAGGTAGAGCCGGCCGGTCATCGGCTCGGCCCAGCGGCCGTAGAAGGCTTCGAACTCATCGTCGGTCACCGCAACTCGCTCTCGAACTGATCAACGTCACCTCTAGTACGCGTCGCAGGGGCCGGGAGGTTGACACGGTGTGGCCGGTGCCGCCACCGCGACCGCACGATCGCCCGCACCACCGGCCTGGGGATACCGGCCGGGCCGTGGCGCGGCCGGCTGCTGCGATGTCCACGAATTGACCGGCATTTGTCCACTCCGTTCCGCTCGGCTGACTGATTCCGGCACGCTTCACCGTTATGGCTGACGCGTGGGTGTGCCAATGGCCGCATGCCGATGCCATCGCAACAGAAACGGCTCGACGGCGCTCACTCAACCGGGTTGGGAACCCGAATCAAACCGTGCCACCGGATGAATCGGGTTTCGGTGTCCACCCACAACTGTCAGTCTTGGCTGTGGCGGGCACCGACAATTTTTCGCCGTTCCGGAAATCGTCGAACTCTTCCGGCGGCGTGGGTCACGAGTCGCAATGGGCCTGCCCAACCGTGCAGTAACCCCAAGGAGGCCAGGGTGACAACGCACCTATTCCCCAGATTCACCGACGGTCGGGACATCCCGCGCACCCGACGGGCGGGACGGCGCGCGGCCGTCGTGATCCTGCTCGCCGCCGGGCTGTTCGCCGCGGTTCCGGCGACGACCGGGCAGGCCGCGGCGGCCACCTCGATCTGCCTCAACGGCAAGCTCGCCTTCGACCACGCCAACGCCGAAGGCGGCACGGCGAAACCGGTGGTGACGCTGCCCGCGCGCGGCGCGGCCTGGGACCTGTGGGGCCGCACCGGCCCGACCGGTTCCAGCCAGTGGCTGACCGGCAGCACCACCTGGCCGGACGACGGCCATTTCAACGCCTGCTACGACGCCGCGGCGCCGCTGCAGGACGTGTTCATCCGCTTCCGGTCGACCAGCTGGCTGTGGCAGGTCATCAAGAGCACGACCGACCAGACGCAGTACTCCTTCGACACCACACACATCGCTTCACTCGGCGCCAGCCAGGACATCGGCACGGTGAAGGTACCCACGGAGATGCAACGCGCCTGGAACATCATCGACACCGTCAACCTGCTGTGGTCGAAACGAGCGAACCCGTCGACCGAATGCTGGACGCGGCACCAGGCCTGGGGTGCGTGCGACATGCTCACCTACGTCTGGAGCCAGAACGCGGCCAGCGGCGGCTACTGGGACACCGGCACCAAATACGTGATCATGAACGGCAACCAGCCCGACTCCCGGCATTTCATCCTGCACGAGGCCGGTCACTGGTTCATGTGGCGCCTCTACAACCGCTCGTTCCCCGCGGTCACCAACTGCAATCCGCACTACATCACCAAATCGAGTTCGACGTCATGCGCCTGGACCGAGGGATTCGCCGACGCCGTCGCCGCCTATTCGATGGGCGACTACCGGTACGTCTACGACGACGGCACCGAAACGAGCATCGCGAACGACAAGAATTCGTCCGACTGGGACCTTGGCGACACGGTTCAGGGACGGGTCGGCGCCTCACTGCTCGATTTCTGGGCCCTGAACGGCCCGGACGGCGGGAATTGGAACCGCGACATCGACCTGATGTCCCGCCAATCCAGCCAGGACTTCAAGGACTACTTCACCGTCGGCCGCCCCAGCGCCGTCCCGGCACTGAGCACGACCGGCGCCGCGAAGACGATCATCGACGGCCACACCATCACGTATTAGCCACCGTGTCCACGCCGCGGCCGGGCGGGGCTTCCCCGGAAGCCCGCCCGGCCGCGGCGAAGGCGAGATCGAGTACGCCCTGCTCGACGAACTCGCCACCTTGGTGCGGGTCACGAACAAGGCCGCTCTCGAACTCGGTTTCACGGTCCAGTTCCTCGGCGACGGCCAGTGCCTCCGCACGCGCTGCCGGTGTCCGCGCCTCGTCCGTACGGCCGAGCATCAGCAGCGGTTCGGCGGTGGACCAGCCCACGGGACCGACTGTGAATTCACCGAGGCGAAGAAGGGCCCCGGCGGCTGGGGGTCCGCCAAGGCCCTTCTCGCGTCGAACGCGGGCCGTCTACGAGACGGCGACGTCCGACGGGGCCGCGTCCTTCTCCGTCTCGGCCTGGTCCGCGGGGAGGGTGCGCAGCATGACCGCCGCGACCACCAGTGCCACGAACACGAAGCCGGCCGCGATCAGGAACGCGACGTGGTAGCCGCCGAGCAGCGAGTCCTTCTCCGGGGCACCCGAGGCGGCCAGGCCGCTCGTCCGGGCGGTGACGAACGCGCTCAGCACGGTCAGGCCGATCGCGCCGCCGATCTGCTGGGTCGTGTTGAACAGCCCCGAAGCGACGCCCGACTCGTTCGCCGGGACCGCCGACATGCCGAGGCCCATCATCGCCGGTGCCGCCAGGCCGAACCCGACGCCCATCACCAGCGTCGCCGGCAGGAAGTCGACGAGGTAGGTGCCGTTCGCCCGGGCGAAGGACAGCAGGACGAACGCGACGATGATGAGCACCAGGCCGGTGAACAGCATCGACCGCTGGCCGAACTTCATGATGAGCCGCGTCGAGAGGCCGAGCGAGATCGCCGCGATCACCACCGCGATCGGCACGAAACCCAGACCGGCCTGCAGCGACGTGTAACCCAGCACCCGCTGGACGTACAGCGTGCCGAAGTACAGCAGGCCGAACATGCCGGCGATCATCAGGAACTGCACGATGTTGGCCGCCGACAGCGGGCGCGAGCGGAAGATCTTCAGCGGCAGCAGCGGCTGGGCCGCGGTGGCCTCGCGGACCACGAACGCGACCAGCAGCAGGATCGCCACCGGGCCCATGACGAGCGTCTGCGCCGAACCCCAGCCCGCCTGCTCGGCGTTGACGATGGTGAACACGAACAGCATCAGCCCGGCGGTCACCAGCAGCGCGCCCAGGAAGTCCGCGCCCTTGCTGAGGCCGAGACCGCGGTCCTTCGGGACGACGCGCGACGCCACCAGCACGACGACCGCACCGATCGGGGCGTTGATGAAGAAGATCCAGTTCCAGCTGAGCAGGTCGGTGAGCACGCCGCCGAGCAGCGGGCCGATCGCGCCGCCACCCGCCGAAGCGAAGCTGTAGGCCGCGATGGCCTGCGCCTGCTTGCGGCGATCGGTGAACGTGGTGGCGACCATGCCGAGGATGCACGCGGACGCGATCGCGCCGCCCACGCCCTGCACGAAGCGGAACGCGATCAGCGAGAATTCGTTGCCGGCGAAGCCGCACAACAGCGACGCCGCGCTGAACAGCGTGATCCCCGTGATGAACACGCTCTTGCGGCTGATCAGGTCACCCAGCCGGCCGGCCAGCATCAGCAGGCCGCCGAACGGGATCACGTAGGCGTTGACCACCCAGACCAGGTTGGCCGGAGAGAACCCCAGACTCTTCTGCACGGTCGGTAGGGCGACGTTGACGATGTTCTGGTCGATGACGATCATCATCTGGCCGGCGCAGAGCACTATGAGTGACAGCCAGAGCGTTCGGCTCGGTTGCTGAGCAGACTGGCTCATGAGACAGGTCCCTCCATTGGTGCATCGTTTGTTACAGCAGCCATTGTGCGTGCCGGTGCTGAATCACGGAAGAAGGCACTTTCTTGTGACACGGTCACATCCCTGTGTCCTATGCCGGTCCGCCGCGGTATCCCGCGACGATCCGGTGGGCCAGCTCGACGGCCTGGGCGCCGTTGAGCCGCGGGTCGCAGGTGCTTTCGTAGCGTCCCGCCAGGCCGTGCTCCCCGAGGTCGTCCGGGCCGCCGAGGCATTCGGTGACCGCGTCCCCGGTGAACTCCAGGTGCACGCCCCCCGGGTGGGTACCCAGCCGGCGGTGGACCTCAAAAAAACCCGCCAGCTCGGCCGCGACGTCGTCGAAGTGCCGGGTCTTGTACCCGCCGGGCGACTCGTGGGTGTTGCCGTGCATGGGGTCGCACTGCCAGATCACCGGGTGCCCGGTCGCGGTGACCCGCTCGACGATCGGGCCCAGCACGTCCCGCACCCGGCGGTGCCCCATCCGGCTGATCAGGGTCAGCCGGCCCGGTTCGCCACCGGGGTCGAGCTGTTCGACGTACGCCGCGGCCTGCGCGGGCGTCGTGCCGGGGCCGATCTTCAGCCCGATCGGGTTGGCGAGCAGCCGCGCGAAGGCCACGTGCGCGCCGTCGGGCTGTCGCGTCCGCTCGCCGATCCAGAGCTGGTGCGCCGAGCCGCAGTAGACCCGCCCGTCGGTGTCGTCGTGCCGCAGCTGCGGCACCTCGTAGTCGAGCAGGAGTGCTTCGTGGCTCGTCAGGAGCGCACCCGGGTAGCGGTCGCGGACGAGGTCGAGGGTGGCGCGCGAGACGCGGTAGGCGTCGAGCAGCCGGCCCGGGTCGGGCGTGCGGGTGGCCGGAACCGGTTCCGCGGAGTTGACGATGTCGCCGCGGTAGACCGGCAGGCCCAGGCCGTCCGTCATGCCGGAGCGCGGTTTGGCGTACTGCCCGGCGAGCCGTCCGGCCGGGACGACCGGCAGGCCGGTGCCTTCGGCGAGCACGGCGGCCATCCGCAGCAGGGTCGTGACGTTTCCGCGGATGTGGGCCTCGGTGGCGCCGGCGAAGGTCTCCGCGCAGTCACCCCCCTGCAGCAGCACGGCCTCGCCGCGGGCGACGCGGGCCAGCTCGCCGGTCGCCGCGCGGATTTCGGCGGGTTCGACCAGCGCGGGCAGGGTGGCCAGGAAGGCCGTCGCCGAGGCGAGGTGTTCGCGGTCGGGCCAGGCGGGCTGCTGCGCGGCGGGGCGTCTCAGCGCCTCGACCAGTGCCGCGGCGTGCGCCGGCGGGAGTCGGGTCCGGTCGATCGGGAAATACTGCGGAATCGTCGACTGCATGCCTCCATTAAAGCCGACGTGGTAACCCCCTACCGGTACCCCTAACTGCACCCTCAATTGTTCTCGACGCGATTTCCGGCCATTGCCTTGTTGCTGCCGAGTACGACGGATTATTAGCATCGGTGGCCGCTGATGTCCGACTATTCCCGACGATCGAGGTAGGTCGCTGTGACAAGTCAATGGCTGTTTTGCCGGCTCTACGCCCCCGGTGGCGCGACGTCGATCGTGCCCCCGGCGGTGGCGCGCACGGCCCGGTACGTCGCCGCCGCCGACCCGGAAGGCTGTTTCCTCTTCGACCGTGCCGACGACCCCGCCGGGTTCTCCGTCGAGGTCTGGGCCGACGCGACGCCGAGAGTGCTGGCGGAAGCGGCGGACCGGCTGCGAGCCGAGCCGCTGCCACCCGGCTGGAGCAGCTCGTTCACCCACGGGGTCGCCCGCCCGGTGCGGAATCCGCACGAAAGCGAGCGTGACGTCGCCGACGAGCTGGCGGCGGTGTCGAGCGAGCTCGCCCTGGCCGTCCTCGCCCACGGCGCCCCGGCCGACGACCTGGGCCTGGCGCTCGCCCACCTTCGCGGTGTGGCCGGGCTGGTGCCCCCCGCGGACCGTGGGACGCTGCTCTTCCACTGCTGGCAGCACTTCTCGGCCGCGCTGACGCCGGGCGTGCGGGTCGGCCTCGCGTTCGAAGCGAGCCTGCACGCGGGAAGGGGCGCCGACGCGCCCGACGAGATCTTCCGCCGCTACCTCGACCGGACCCAGGAGGTCGTGGCCGCTCAGCGGCCCGGCTGCGACCTGCCCGGTCACTACCTGCTGTTCAGCCAGATGACGCGGACACAGGACCGGCTGGGCGTCGCGCCGGCCTGCAGCGCGGTGGCCGCGCTCACCGTCCGCCACGAGTTCGCCGAGCAGGCCCGGCGGCAGCCGGTGTCCTCGGGCCGGCCGGCGTGAGCGGGCACGAGGTCCGCGTCGAGCTCGGCGACCGGTCCTACAGCGTCCACGTCGGCGCCGGCGTGCGGCACGACCTCCCCCGGGTCGTCGCCGCGCTCGGCGCCCGGCGGGCCGTGGCCGTCTCGGCCCGGCCCGCCGAATGGGTGCCCGATCCCGGCGTTCCGTACGAGTTCGTGACGGCCCGTGACGGCGAACCGGACAAGAACCTCGCCACCGTCGAAGAACTGTGCCGCCACTTCGCCCGCGCCGGTCTCACCCGTTCGGACGTGGTGATTTCGTGCGGTGGCGGCACGACCACCGACACGGCCGGCCTGGCCGCCGCGCTGTACCACCGCGGGATCTCCGTGATCCACCTGCCCACGTCCCTGCTGGCCCAGGTCGACGCCAGCACCGGCGGCAAGACCGCGGTGAACCTGCCGGAAGGCAAGAACCTCGTCGGTGCCTACTGGCAGCCTCGCGCGGTTTTCTGCGACACCGACTACCTCGAGACCCTGCCGGCGCGCGAACGGGTCAACGGCTACGGGGAGATCGCGCGCTGCCACTTCATCGGCGCCGGCGACCTGCGGAACCGGCCGGTGGCCGAGCAGATCGCGGCGAGCGTGGCCCGCAAGGCGGCGATCGTGTCGGCCGACGAACGCGACTCCGGCCTCCGCCACCTGCTGAACTACGGCCACACCCTCGGCCACGCACTCGAGCTGACCAGCGGTTTCGCGGTGCGCCACGGCGAAGCGGTGGCCATCGGCACGGTGTTCGCCGGCCGCCTCGCCGGGCACCTGGGCCGGATCGGCCGCGCCCGGGTCGACGAGCACCTCGAGGTCGTGCGGCACTACGGCCTGCCGTGGCAGCTCCCGGCCACCGCGGACATCGACCAGCTGGTCAAGGTGATGCACCAGGACAAGAAGGCACGGGACGGCCTGGCCTTCGTGCTCGACGGGCCGGCGGGAGCCGAGCTGGTGCGCGGTGTGCCCGACCTCGTGGTGGCGGAGTGCCTCGCCGCGATGCCACGGGGGTGAACCGGCCGGGACGTGCTGAGGGGGGTGCCGGATCCGGCACCCCCCTCAGCACGTCCCGGCTCAGTCGTCGGCCAGGTGCAGCAACGCCTGCGCGGCCAGCCGGTAGCCGTGGGCGCCCAGCCCGACGACGACCCCGTCGGCCAGCGGCGCGATGACGGACTCGTGCCGGAAGGCCTCGCGCGCCCAGATGTTGGAGATGTGCACCTCCACCCACGGCCGCGGGTAGGCCGCGAGCGCGTCGCGCAGGCTCCAGCCCGCGATCATCAGCGCGCCCGGGTTGACGATGGCGCCGACGGTGTCCGGGTGCTCGTTCACCGTCCGGACCAGCGTGCCCTCCGAGTCGTCCTGCACCGCGTGCACCGTCCACCCCCGGCCGGCGACCTCCTCCGCGACGGCCTTCTCGATGTCGGCCAGCGTGTCCGTGCCGTAGATCTCGGGCTCGCGCCGCCCCAGGATGCCGAGATTGGGCCCGTTCAGCAGTAGCAGCCGTCCCATTGTCCTCACCTCGTGTTCGTCCGCGGGAATGTACGCGTCCCATTTCTAGCAGCAATTGCGCCGACGTCGACACTGTGGACGTCCGCGATTCATTGAGGGGGAAGTTAGGGGGTGGGCCACGCACTTTTGCTCGGGTAGCGTCGTATCCGGGCGTGCCGCCGGAAACAAGTGCGGCTCCCCGAAACCCCGTCCGGTTCAGGACGCATTCAACAGCGAGAAGAAGGATACGGATCGTGAGCGTTTCGCGAAAGCTTCCGGAGTTTCCGGATTGGCCGCAGTTCGACGACACCGAGCGCGCCGGCCTGACTCGCGCCCTCGAACAGGGGCAGTGGTGGCGCATGGGTGGCGGCGAGGTCGCCGCGTTCGAGGAGGAGTTCTCGGCCTACCACGGCGGCGAGTACGCCCTGGCCGTCACCAACGGCACGCACGCCCTCGAACTGGCGCTGCAGGTGCTCGGGGTCGGCCCGGGCACCGAGGTGATCGTCCCGGCGTTCACCTTCATCTCGTCGTCCCAGGCCGCCCAGCGGCTCGGCGCGACGGTCGTCCCGGTCGACGTCGACCCCGCCACCTACTGCCTGGACCCCGCCGCGACGGAGGCGGCGATCGGCCCCCGGACGAAGGCGATCATGCCGGTGCACATGGCCGGGCACTTCGCCGACATGGACGCGCTGGGCAAGCTGTCGGCCGACAGCGGCATCCCGCTGATCCAGGACGCCGCCCACGCCCACGGCGCCCGGTGGCAGGGCCGCCGCGTCGCCGAGCTCGGCTCGGTCGCCGCGTTCAGCTTCCAGAACGGCAAGCTCATGACGGCCGGCGAAGGCGGCGCGGTCACCTTCCCGGAGAAGGCCCAGTACGACGAAGGGTTCCTGCGGCACAGCTGCGGCCGGCCCCCCGGAGACCGCGGCTACTTCCACGCCACCTCCGGCTCGAACTTCCGCATGACCGAGTTCTCCGCCGCCGTCCTGCGCGCCCAGCTGGCCCGGCTCGACTCGCAGATCGAGCTGCGCGAACAGCGGGCGACGCTGCTCACGAGCCTGCTCGACGAGATCGACGGCGTCGAACCGCAGGGCCGCGACGAACGCTGCGACCGCAACCCGCACTACATGATGATGTTCCGCATCCCCGGCATCAGCGAGCAGCGGCGCAACGAACTGGTCGACGCGCTGATCGACCGCGGCCTGCCCGCGTTCGCCGCGTTCCGCGCGATCTACCGGTGCCCCGGCTTCTGGGAGACCGGTGCGCCCGAGCTGTCGGTCGACCAGCTGGCCGCGCGCTGCCCGAACACCGAGGCCGTGTACGCCGACGCGATCTGGCTGCACCACCGCACCCTGCTCGGCACCGAGGACCAGATGCACCTGGTGGCCGAGATCCTCGCCGAGACACTGGCGGCGGCGTGAGTGCGCCCGTGCGGGTCGCGATGATCGGCACCGGCTGGGCCGCCCGGACGATCTGGCTGCCCCGCTTCGCCGCGCACCCGGACTTCACCGTCGTGGCCGTCGTGGACCCGGACCCGGCCGCGCGGGCGGCGGTGTCCGGTGGCGACCTCCGGGAATTCGGCTCGGTCACCGAACTGCCCGTCGGCCTCGCCGACCTCGCCGTCGTCGCGGTACCGAACCACCTGCACGCCGACATCGCCGAAGTGCTGCTGACGCGCGGCATCCCGACGTTCGTCGAGAAGCCGGTGTGCCTCACCTCCGCCGAGGCGGACCGCCTGGCCGCCGCCGAGCGCATCGGTGGCGCGCCCGTGCTGGCGGGCAGCGCCGCGCGCTACCGCACCGACGTCCGCGCCCTGCTGGAGCTGGCGGGGACGGTGGGCCGGATCCGGCACATCTCGCTCGGCTGGGTCCGCGCCCGCGGCATCCCCCACGGCGTCGGCTGGTTCACGCGGCGCCGCTACGCCGGCGGCGGCGCACTGCTCGACCTGGGCTGGCACCTGCTCGACGCCGTCGCACCACTGCTCGGCGACGGGAAGTTCCGGCACGTCGTCGGCGCGGTCTCGGACGACTTCATCAACGACGACGCCGCCCGCGCCGGCTGGCGCCGCGACCACGCCTCCGCCCACCGCGCCGAGGGCGACGTCGAAGACACCGCCCGCGGCTTCCTGGTCACCGAAGACCGGGTTTCGGTCTCGCTGACCGCCGGCTGGGCCTCGCACCAGGCGACCGACGTCACCACGATCGTGGTCGAGGGCAGCACCGGGACGCTCAGCCTCGGCTGCACCTTCGGGTTCAGCCCGAACCGGCGGGACGGCTCGACGCTCACCCTGACCAGGGACGGCGAGACGACGGTCGTGCCGGTCGAACCGGAGCCGATCGGGGCGGAGTACGACCGGCTGCTCGACGAGCTCGCCCGGTGCTGGGCCGACCCGCGGTCGCGCTCGGTCGCGATCGGGGAGACCCGCCGCACCATCGACGCCATCGAGCGGCTGTACCGCTCGGCGTCCCCGGCGGACACCGCGCCGGTGCCCACGCCGCCGCCGGACCGGCCGCTGCGGGCGATCGTGTTCGACCTCGACGGCGTGCTGGTCGACAGCTTCGACGTGATGCGCCGGGCGTTCACCCACGCCTACCGCGAGGTCGTCGGGTCCGGCGAGCCGCCGTTCGAGGAGTACAACCGCCACCTCGGCCGGTACTTCCCCGACATCATGCGGATCATGGGTCTCCCGCTGGAGATGGAGGGGCCGTTCGTCAGCGAGAGCACGCGTCTCGCCGGTGAGGTGCCGATGTTCGCCGGGGTGCCCGAGCTGCTGCGCCTGCTGCGCGACCACGGCATCAAGCTCTCGGTCGCCACCGGCAAGGCGGGCTGGCGGGCCCGGGCCCTCCTCGAGCACCTCGGCGTGCTGGAGCTCTTCGACCACGTCCTGGGTTCGGACGAGGTGGCCCGGGCCAAGCCCGCGCCGGACATCGTCGTGAAGGCGCTGGAGCTGATGGACGTCGCTCCGGAAGAGGCCGTCATGGTCGGCGACGCGGTGACCGACCTGGCCGCGGCCAAGGGCGCGGACGTGGCCGCCGTCGCGGCGTTGTGGGGCGAGACGGACGAAGCGGCCTTGCTGGCCGCGGGTCCCGATCTCGTCGTCCGGCGCCCGGCGGACCTGGTCCCGTTGTGCCCGCCGCAGCCCGCCGGTGCCCTGCGGGGTGGCGGACACGGGTGAACGCGGCAGCGAAAGAGCGAGGCCCCCTCAACGGCGAGGGGGCCTCGCTCTTTCGGTTTGCCGGAGTCGATGCCGAGCCGGAGGAACGGTTTCCCGGTCGGCTCGATGCCGGTGCCGGGATGTCATGAACGACCCTTTCCTGGCGCTGGATGTCATGAACGAGTCGTTCATGACGTCGCCGCACCCGGCCCACAGCCCCCGGCCAAGGCAAAGCGCCCGGCTGGGACACCCCAGCCGAGCGCTTTGCCGAACTCCTGACCGACGTCAGCCGGTCACGCTGACCGTCGAGATCCGGGCCCGCAGGTCCGTGACGAGCGCGCCGGCCTCGGCCACCGACGGAACCTGGCCGTAGACGTAGAAGTCCGGCCGGACCAGGATCGCGGCGGCGCCGGCCTCGGCGAGGCGGGCCAGGTACCGGCCGTCGACGTCGGCGACGCCGCCCGCGGGCGGTTCTTCGTCCCCGGGCACCACGGTGACGACGTGGGCCCCCAGCTCGTCCAGGAAGGCCAGCGTGTCCGCGTCGAGGTGCGGCCGCGGGTCCTCCCGGGCCAGCAGCACGAACCCGGTCCCCACCACCTCGTCGAACAGCCCGGTCTCGGCCCCCCGCCGGACCCGCGCCTGCGGGCTCAGCCGTCCGGTCAGGCCCGTTCCGCCGGCCTGCACGAGACCGCCGCGCAACGGGTGCACCGGGGCCTGTGGCGCGCCGGACCCAACGCCGCGTTCGCGCGCCCCGAGCATCACCGTGTCCCGGTCGGCGGCGGCCGCCGGGTCGAGCTGGCAGATGACCTTGCCGAGGTCGACCGACATCCGCACGGCGTGCTGGACGTGCTTGGCCCGCTCGTCCTGGTAGCTGTCCAGGAGCGTCTCCCCCGCCCGGTCCCGCAGCACCAGGTCCAGCTTCCAGGCCAGGTTGGCCGCGTCGCGGATCCCGGAGCACATGCCCTGCCCGGCGAACGGCGGCATCACGTGCGCGGCGTCGCCCGCGATCAGCAGCCGGCCCGCGCGCCACGTCCGGGCCCACCGGGCCTGGAAGGTGTACACCGCGTGGCGCAGCAGGGTGGCGTTGTCCGGCGTGATCCCGAAAAGGTCCAGCAGCCGCCAGACGCTTTCCGGTGTGTCGAGCTCTTCGACGGACTCGCCTTCGACGCGCATGAACTCCCAGCGCCGGTGCCCCGGCCCGGCCGAGGCCGCGGTCCGCGGCCGGGCCGGGTCGCAGATCTGCAGGTTGTTCGGGTCGAACGCGCGCCGCTCGTGCGGGACGACGTCGCAGATCAGCCAGTCCCGGGAGAAGTTCAGGTCGGTCTGCTCGCCGCCGATCCGCTTGCGGACGAAGCTGTTCGCACCGTCGCAGCCGACCAGCCACCGCGCCGAGAGCGTCGTCCGCGCCCCGGCCCGGTCGGTGACGACCAGCTCCACGTGCTCGCCGTGGTCGGCGACCTCGACCGCCTCCACCCCGCGCAGCACCCGCAGCGTCGGCAGCTCGCGGCCGCGTGCGGTCAGCGCCGCCTCCAGCGCGGGCTGGTACATCGACGTCGAGTCGGGCCAGTGGCACCAGCCTTCCTCGTTGCCGCGGATGTCGAGCAGGATCCGGCCTTCGGCGTTCTGCCAGACGTAGCGGCCGGACGGTTCGGTGTCCCCCGCCACGTACTCGGTGATCCCGGCCGCGGCCAGCACTCGCGCGGCCTCGCTGTCGAAGGCGACCGCCCGGGACATCGTGTACGGCTCCGGCCACCGGTCCACCACGGTGACCGCCCAGCCCCGCTGGGCCAGCAGCACCGCCAGCGTCTGGCCGACCGGGCCGTCCCCGACGATCAGCACGTCGGTGTCCTGTGCCTCCATCTCACCCCGCCTTTCAGGCGTCCTGGTGCAGGATGTGCCGGACGGCCGACTCGTAGTCGGCGGTCTTGGCCAGCACCCGCACCTGCTCGCGGCCGTCCTCGGCGGTCAGGTGGCGCCGGCCGACCAGCAGCAGCTGCCCGCCGTCGTAGGCCCGGCCGTAGATCACCGTGCCGGCCGCGATCATCTCGCCGGCCCAGTGCCAGTACGGGTCGTCGTTCTCCCCGCTGACGATCGCCTTCCACTCGGTGAGTTCCCGCTCCCGCGTCGTGAAGCGGTAGACGGCCTGCCAGTCCTTGTCCTTCGGGCGCCGGCGCAGCACCAGGTGCTCGCCGTCCTCGACGACCTGGTAGTCGAAACCGTTCTGGCTCTGCACGTCGGCGGAAACCCGGACGGGCTCGGTGAACGACGGCCCGGCGAAACCGACGTCGGCGAGCCAGCGCTCGCCGTCGATCTCCACCAGGTTCAGCATGTGCTCGAGGTCGGGACCGAACTCGTCGTTCGCGCCGCGCACCCCGGACGAGATCACCTTGACGTCGTAGCCGAACTCGGTCAGCAGGCCGCGGAACAGCCCGCTCAGCTCGTGGCAGATCCCGCCGCGGCCTTCGGTGATGAGCGCCTCGAAGAACACGTCCACCCCGGCGTCCACGTCGTCCCAGATCGCCAGGCCCTTCGCGGCGTTGCGCGAGTTGTCGAACGGCACCGTGATCATGTGCCGCAGGTGCAGTTCGCGGAGGTTCTCCGCGGTCGGCTCCCGGGTGCCGGTGTAGCCGAGGTGCTTCAGGTAGCTGTCGATGTCGAACATGGGGTCTCCGTCTCCGTGGTTCAGGCGTGGGTGGCGAACAGCAGCTCTTCGACGCGGTCGGCGAGCATCGCCGGGGTCGGGAAGTCGAACAGCAGCATCGGCGCCAGTTCGAGGCCGGTGCGGGCGTTGAGCTCGTTGCGGACCTCGACGGCGGTCAGCGAACTGAACCCGACGTCGAAGAACCCGGTCTCCTCGTCGAACTCGTCGGCGTCTTCGTGCCCGAGCGCGTCGCCGGCGAGCGTGATGATCAGGGCGATCAGCTCCTGCCGCCGTTCGCCGGCGGGCAGCGCGGCGAGGCGGTCCCGGAGGACCTGGGCGGAATCTTCTTCGGGGGTCACCTCTTCGACCTGCTCCGGAACGGTGATCGTGGTGTCTTCTCGGGTCACGGTGATCGTCTCCAGCCAGTAGCGCTTGTGTTCGAACGGATAGGTCGGCAGCGGAACGTGCCGGTGCCGGCCGGTCGCGGCCCAGGTGCGGCCGCGGGTGTGCAACCGGGCGAGCGCGACGTCGAACGCCCGGGTCTCGCCGTGGTCGCGGCGCAGCACCGGGATCGCTTCGGCCGCGGTGGTCCGGCTTTCGTGGGTCATCGCGGTGAGCAGGTCGCCGGGCCCGACCTCCAGGAACGTCGTCACACCCTCGGTTTCGAGGGTGCGGATGCCCGCCACGAAGCGGACGGGCTCCCGGACGTGCCGGACCCAGTAGCCGGGCGTCACCAGGTCGCCGCCGTCGGCGAGCCGCCCGGTGACGTTCGAGACGACCGGGATCTCCGGCGCACGGTAGGTCAGCTTGGCCGCGACGCGCTCGAATTCGGCGAGCATCGGCTCGACCAGCGGGGAATGGAACGCGTGGCTGACCCGCAGGCGCTTGGTGCGGTGCCCCCGCTCGCCGAACTCCCGCGCCAGCGCGAGAACCTCGTCCTCCGCGCCGGAGAGCACCACCGAGCCCGGCCCGTTCACCGCCGCGATGCTCACCGTCCGCTCGTGGCCGGGCAGGAGCGCCGCGACTTCGTCCTCCTCGGCCGCGACGGCGACCATCGCGCCGCCCGGCGGCAGCTCCTGCATCAGCCGGCCCCGCGCGGTCACCAGCGTGGCCGCGTCGGGCAGCGAAAGCACGCCCGCGACGTGCGCGGCGGCCAGCTCGCCGATCGAGTGCCCGGCCAGCACGTCCGGCCGGATGCCGCGGGAGAGCAGCAGCCGCGCGGTCGCGACCTCGAACGCGAACAGGGCGGGCTGGGTGAACTCCGTGCGGTCGAGCGCCTCGGCTTCGGGTCCGCCGGGCTCGGCGAAGACGACGTCGCGCAGCCGGCGCGGCAACCCGGCGTCCAGCTCTTCGCACACTTCGTCGAAGGCCGCGGCGAACACCGGGTGGGCGCCGGACAGCTCGCGGCCCATGCCGGGCCGCTGGCTGCCCTGCCCGGAGAACAGGAACGCCAGGGTGCCCCCGGCGACCTTGCCGGAGACCACCGACGGACCGGTCTCGCCGCCGGCGAGCTTGCCGAGCCCCGCCAGCAGTTCGTCCCGGTCGCCGCCGAGGACGACCGCACGGTGCTCGAGGTGCGCGCGGCCGGTCAGCAGCGCTTGGCCGACGGTGGCGGCGTCCAGCTCCGGCCGGTCGGCCAGGTACCCGGCGAGCCGCCCGGCGCCGTCGGCGAGCGCGGTCGCCGTCCGCGCCGACAGCGTCCACGGCACGGCAACCGGATCGGCCTCCGGTGCCGGTGGCTCGGCCGCCTGTTCGAGGATGACGTGCGCGTTGGTCCCGCTCACGCCGAAGGCCGACACCGCGGCCCGGCGCGGCCGTCCGGTCTCCGGCCACGGCCGGGCTTCGGTCAGCAGCTCGACCGCACCCGCCGACCAGTCCACCTGCGGCGTCGGCTCATCCACGTGCAACGTCTTCGGCAACACCCCGTGCCGCATCGCCTCCACGACCTTGATCACCCCCGCCACCCCGGCCGCGGCCTGCGTGTGCCCGATGTTCGACTTCAGCGAACCCAGCCACAACGGCCGCCCGGGTTCGCGGGACCGGCCGTACGCGGCGATGACGGCCTGGGCCTCGATCGGGTCACCCAGCTTCGTGCCGGTCCCGTGCGCCTCGACGAAGTCGACGTCGCGGGCGGCGAAACCGGCGTTGCGCAACGCCTGCCGGATCACCCGCTGCTGCGACGGCCCGTTGGGCGCGGTCAGGCCGTTGGACGCGCCGTCGGAGTTGACCGCGCTGCCGCGCACGGTGGCCAGCACCGGATGGCCGTTGCGGCGAGCGTCGGAAAGCCTTTCCAGCAGCAGCACCGACATTCCCTCGGACCAGCCGGTGCCGTCGGCCGCCGCCGCGAAGGCCTTGCACCGGCCGTCCGGTGCCAGCCCGCGCTGCCGCGAGAACTCGACGAAGGTCGACGGCTGGGCCATCACCGCAACGCCGCCCGCCAGGGCCAGCTCGGACTCGCCCGACCGCAGTGACTGCGCCGCCAGGTGCAGCGCCACCAGCGACGACGAGCACGCGGTGTCGATGGTGACCGACGGCCCTTCGAACCCGAAGCTGTAGGAAACCCGGCCGGACACGACGCTGCCGGCCACGCCGGAACCCTGGAACCCTTCGAGTTCGGCCGGCGTCCGGCCGAGGCCGGCGCCGTAGTCGTGGTACATCACGCCCGCGAAGACGCCGGTCCGGCTGCCGCGCAAGGAGGTGACGTCGATGCCGGCGCGTTCGAAGACCTCCCACGAGGTCTCCAGGAACAGCCGCTGCTGCGGGTCCATCGACAGCGCCTCACGGGGCGAGATGCCGAAGAACCGGGCGTCGAACTCCCCGGCGTCCGCCAGGAACCCGCCTTCGCGGGTGTAGCTGGTACCGGGATGACCGGGGTCGGGGTGGTACAGGCCTTCGAGGTCCCAGCCGCGGTCGCCGGGGAACCCGCCGATGCCGTCGCCACCCTCCGCCAGCAGGGTCCAGAGGTCCTCGGGCGAGCGGACCCCGCCGGGCAGCCGGCAGGCCGTCCCGACGATCGCGATCGGTTCGGTGGCCCGGGCGTTCGCGTCGGCCAGCTCGCGCTGCAGGCGTTCGTTTTCGGTCAGGGACGTCCGCAACGCTTCGACGAGGGTCGTTTCGGTCGTGGTCATGCGCTTCTCCGGATTTCGTCGGAACGGTCAGCGGTCCTCAGCGGGCGGTGCCGAGCGCGCGGGCCACCAGGTGCTCGACGCTCATTTCGGCGATCGGGTCCACCGGGACGGCCTCGGCCGCGGGACGGTCCGGGGCGGCCGCCTCGGCGAGTTCGAGCAGGGGCGTGAGCACCCCCAGCTCCCGGAACCGGTCCAGCGGCACGGAAGCGAGCACCCGCCGGACGCGCGCCTCCGCCTCGGCGTCGATCTCTTCGGCGTCACCGGCCGGGAACAGCTCCTCGCCGAGCCGGGCGGCCAGCTCGACCGGGGTCGGGTGGTCGAAGACGAGCGTGGCCGGCAGCCGGACGTCCGTCGCCGCGGCGAGCCGGTTGCGCAGGTCGACCGCGGCCAGCGAGTCGAACCCGAGGTCCTTGAAGGCCTGCGTGGCCCCGATCGACCCCGCGCCGTCGTGGCCCAGTGCGTCGGCGGCGTGCGTGCGGACCAGGTCGACGAGCTTGCGCGCGCGGTCGGCCGGCCCGAGCCGCCGCAGCTGGTCGGTGAACGTCACCGCCGAGACCCGCTGTTCCCCCGCCTTGCGCCGAGCGGGCGGGACGAGTTCGCGCAACACCGCGGGAACGGCACCGGACCGGCGCACCGCGGCGAAGTCGAACCGCGCGGGGACCAGGCAGCCGGTCTCGGCGCCCAGGGCCCGGTCGAACAGCGCCAGCGCCTGGTCGGTGGCCAGCGGCAGCACTTCCCGCTTGCCGGGGGCCAGCCCCGCGGTCAGCTCGCTTTCCTCCGCCCACAGGCCCCACGCCAGGGCCACCGCGGGCAGGCCGAGCTCACGGCGGTGACCGGCGAGCCCGTCCAGGAACCCGTTCGCGGCGGCGTACCCGGCCTGCCCGGCGCCGCCGAGGGTGCCCGCGGCGGAGGAGAACAGCACGAACGCGGCCAGGTCGAGCCCGGCGGTCAGCTCGTGCAGGTGCCAGGCGCCGTCGGCCTTCGGGCCCAGGACCGTCTCGAGCTTGGCGGTGGTCTGCGCGGTCACGACGCCGTCGTCGAGCGCCCCGGCGGCGTGCACGACCGCGGTCAGCGGGTGCGCGGCCGGGACCGCCGCCACGAGGTCCGCCACCGCGGCCCGGTTGCCGACGTCGCACGACGCGATGGTGACGTCCGCCCCGAGCTCGGTCAGCTCCGCGCGCAGCGCCGCGGCGCCCTCGGCGGCCGGACCGCGACGGCCGGCGAGCACGAGGTGCCGCACGCCGTGCCGGGTGACCAGCCGCCGGGCCACCAGCGCGCCGAGCGTGCCGGTGCCCCCGGTGACGAGCACCGTGCCCGCCGGGTCGAGGGCGCGGCCGGACGGCTCGGGCGAGACCCGGGCGAGCCGCGGCACCGACACCGTCCCGTCGTGCAGGGCCAGCTGCGGTTCCCCGGTGGCGACGGCCCCCGGCAGCAGGTTCCGTGACCGCTCGTCGACGTCGGCGAGCACGAGCTCGCCCGGGTGTTCGGCCTGCGCGGACCGGACCAGGCCCCACACCGCGGCCGCGGCCGGGTCGTGGCGGGCGTCGCGGGTCAGCACGACCAGCGGGCCACCGCTCCCGGCCTCGACGTGGGCCTGGACGGCCTCCAGCGCCCGGCCGAGCAGGGTCCTGGTCTCCGACAGCGGGCTTTCGGATGCCGCGCCGGCGAGGTCCAGCACGCGCTCGGGCGCCGGGCCGGCGGAGACCGGAACCGGGGTCCACGTCGTCGCGAAGAGCAGGTCTGCCTCCCCGGTGGCGGGAGCCAGTGCGGCGGGGTCGACCGGCCGGGTGGCCAGCGCGCCGACGACGGCGACCGGTTCGCCGGTCCCGTCGGCCAGGTCCAGCGCGAACCCGTCGCCGTCGTCGGCGCGGAGCCGCACCCGCAGCGCCGTGGCGCCCGCGGCGAACACGGCGACCGACCGCCACGCGAAGGGCAGTCTGGCCTCGCCGGTGTCCCGGCCGGGCAGGAAGGTGCCGGCCGACAGCGCCGCGTCGAACAGGGCCGGGTGCAGCAGGAAGCCGCCGGTGTCGGCGCCGGGGAACGCGACCTCGGCGAACACCTCCTGATCGCGGCGCCACACCGCGCGCAGCCCGCGGAACTCCTCGCCGAGCTCGAACCCGGTGCCGGCATGGCGCTCGTAGAACCCGTCGAGCGCGACCGGCTCGGCGCCCGGCGGCGGCCACGCCCGCAGGTCGGTGGCGGGCTCGGCGGCCGCGGTCGTCAGTGCACCCGTCGCGTGCCGGGTCCACTCACCGGTCCCGCCGGCGTCCCGAGCGTGGATCGACACGGCCCGGGCGCCGCCGGCTTCCGCGTCGACCCGGACGCGCAGCTGGACTCCGCCGCCGGCGGGCAGCACCAGCGGGGCCTCGATCACCAGCTCGTCGAGCAGGGTCGCGCCGGCCTCGTCGCCGGCGCGGACGGCCAGCTCGGCCAGCGCGGTCCCGGGGACGACGACCGCGCCGCCGACGACGTGGCCGGCCAGCCACGGGTGCGTCGCGACCGAAACCTGGTTGGTGAACACGATCCCGCCGGAGCCGGGCAGCTCGACCGCGGCGCCGAGCAGCGGGTGCGCGGTGGCCTCGGCGCCGAACGCGCCGGGGTCGGTGGTCCGCACCGGCTCGAGCCAGAAGCGCCGGTGCTGGAACGGGTACGTCGGCAACGCCAGGTGCGGGTGCCCGCCGCCGGTCGACGCCGTCCAGTCGACGGCGTGCCCGCGGACGTGCAGCGCGGCGAGCGCCTCGGTGAACGACCGGTCTTCGTCGGTCTTGCGGCGCAGCAACGGGATCGCGGCGAACTCGTCGGAGGCGTCCCGCGCGAGTGCGGTGAGCGTGTCGCCGGACCCGATCTCGAGCACGGTCGTGACGCCTTCGGCCGCGAGGGTGCCCAGCGCGGCGTGGAACCGCACCGCCGCGCGGACGTGCCGCACCCAGTAGTCCGGCGTCGTCAGCTCGTCCGGGTCCGCCGGCAGGCCGGTGACGTCGGACACGATCGGCAGGCTCGGCCGGTGGTAGGTCAGCTCCGCGGCCACCGCACCGAACTCGTCGAGCATCGCGGTCATCCTCGGCGAGTGGAAGGCGTGGCTGACGGTGAGCCGTTTCGTGCGGTGGCCCTGTTCGCGCAGGGTGCCGGCCAGGCCGAGCACGACGTCTTCGTCGCCGGAGAGCACGACCGACGTCGGCCCGTTCACCGCCGCGATGTCCACTTCGGACTCGTGCCCGGCGAGCAGCGGCCGCACCACGGCCTCCGCCGCCTCCACCGCGACCATCGCCCCGCCTTCGGGCAGCGCCTGCATCAACCGGCCGCGCGCGGCCACGAGCGTGGCGGCGTCGGCCAGGGACAGCACCCCGGCGACGTGCGCGGCGGCGAGCTCGCCGATCGAGTGCCCGGCGAGGACGTCCGGCCGGACGCCGTGCCGGGCCAGCGCGCGCACGAGGGCGACCTCGAGCGCGAACAACGCGGGCTGGGTGTACTCGGTGCGGTCGAGCAGCTCGGCGCCGGGCCCGTCCGGTGCGGCGAACACGACCTCGGCCAGCGGGACCTCCAGGTGCTCGTCGAACGCCGCGGCGACCTCGTCGAAGGCCGCGGCGAACTCCGGCAGCTCCCGGTGGAGCCGGCGGCCCATGCCGAGCCGCTGGCTGCCCTGGCCGGAGAAGACGAACGCGAGCCGGCCCGGCACCGCCCGGCCGGTCACCACGTTCGCGGCGCGCTCACCCGCGGCCAGCGCGGTCAAGCCGGCCCGGAAGTCGTCGGGGTCCGTGCCCACGACGACGGCCCGGTGCGCCAGGCGCGCCCGCGTGGTGGCCAGCGCGTGCCCGACCGCGGCCGGATCCCCGCCGGGGTGCGCGAGCAGCCGGCCGGCCTGGGCGGCCAGTGCGTCCGGGGTCGCCGCGGAAAGCGGCCACGCGAGGAGTCCCGGCCCGGCTTCCGCCTCGGCGGTGTCCGGTTCCGGTCCCTGTTCGAGGACGACGTGCGCGTTGGTCCCGCTGGCGCCGAACGCCGACACCGCGGCCCGGCGCGGCCGTCCGGTCTCCGGCCACGGCCGGGCTTCGGTCAGCAGCTCGACCGCACCCGCCGACCAGTCCACCTGCGGCGTCGGCTCGTCCACGTGCAACGTCTTCGGCAACACCCCGTGCCGCATCGCCTCCACGACCTTGATCACCCCCGCCACCCCGGCCGCGGCCTGCGTGTGCCCGATGTTCGACTTCAGCGAACCCAGCCACAACGGCCGCTCCGGCGACCGGTCACGACCGTAGGCCGCGATCAGCGCCTGCGCCTCGATCGGATCCCCCAGCGTCGTCCCCGTGCCGTGCGCCTCCACCAGCTCGACGTCCGAAGTGGACAGTCCCGAGCCGGCCAGCGCCTGCCGGATCACCCGCTGCTGCGACGGCCCGTTCGGCGCCGTCAGGCCATTCGAGGCGCCGTCCTGGTTGACCGCGCTGCCCAGCACGGTCGCGAGCACCGGGTGCCCGTGGCGGCGCGCGTCGGACAGCCGCTCCACGACGAGCATCGCGGCGCCCTCGGACCAGCCGGTCCCGTCGGCCGCCGCCGCGAACGCCTTGCAGCGCCCGTCCGGCGCCAGCCCCCGCTGCCGCGAGAACTGCACCAGCGTGTCCGGGGTGGCCATGATCGCCGCGCCGCCGGCGAGCGCCAGGTCGGACTCCCCCGACCGCAGCGACTGCGCCGCCAGGTGCAACGCCACCAGCGACGACGAGCACGCGGTCTCCACCGTGACCGCCGGGCCTTCCAGGCCGAGCGTGTAGGAGATCCGGCCGGACGCGGCGCTGCCCGCGTTGCCGATGTTCAGCAGCCCTTCGAGCTCCGGCGGGATTTCGCGCACCGGCGGGGCGTAGTCGTGGTACATGACGCCGGCGAACACGCCGGTCCGGCTGCCGTGCAGGGACGCCGGGTCGATGCCGGCCCGTTCCAGTGCCTCCCACGACACCTCCAGCAGGTGCCGCTGCTGCGGGTTGAGCGACAGGGCCTCCCGCGGCGAGATGCCGAAGAACTCCGCGTCGAACCCGCCCGCGTCGGCCAGGAACCCGCCGTCGCGGACGTAGCACCGGCCCGGTGCGTCCGGATCGGGGTCGTACAGGCCCTCGAGGTCCCAGCCCCGGTCGGCAGGGAACGGGCCGACACCGTCACGCTCCCGCGCGACCAGCTCCCACAGCTCCTCCGGCGAACCGATCCCGCCCGGCAGCCGGCAGCCCATCCCGACGATCGCGATCGGCTCGCTGCGTGCCGCCTCGGCCTGCTGCAGCCGGTCGCGGGCCTGGCGGAGCTCGCCCAAGGTCCGCTTCAGGTAGTTGCGCAGTTTCTCGTCGTTGGTCTTCTCGTTGGTCACGGAAACGCCTTCCTCCGTGCGCTCGGTGCTGGTCATGACAGGTCCAGCTCGGCCTCGGCCAGCCGGAAGATGTCGTCGTCGGTGGCCGCGGCGCCGAGGTCCGCGTGGTCCTCCGCCGGCCGCCAGCGCGCCGCGAGCTCGCGCAGCCGGGCGGCGACCGGTGCCCGGTCGGCCGCTTCGACGAGCACCTCGTCGAACGCCGCTGTCAGCCGGTCGAGCTCGGCCAGCACCCGGTCGGCGGCCGGTTCCTCGGTGATCCCCAGCTCCTCGCGCAGGTGCTCGGCGAGGGCGACGGGCGTCGGGTAGTCGAACACCAGGGTCGCCGGCAGCCGCAGGCCCGTGGTGGCGCCGACGCGGTTGCGGAGGTCGACCGCGGCGAGCGAGTCGAACCCGAGGTCCCGGAACGGCTGCGCGTCGGTGATCGCGCCCGAGCCCTGGTGGCCGAGCGTCGCCGCGGTGTGCGCACGGACGGCGTCGAGGAGCTTCTTGACCTGGTCCGGCGGGGTGAGCCGGCGCAGGTCGTCGACGAAGGAGCCGGCCGGGGCCGGATCCGGGTTCCCCGCTCGCGTCCGGGCGGCGGGCCGGGCCGGGCCGAGCAGGCCCCGGGTCACCGCCGGCGGGTTCGCCGACCGGCCCAGCGCGGCGAGGTCGAGGGCGATCGGCACCAGCACGGCGGTGTCGTCCCGGCCGAGCGTGACGTCGAACAGCCGCATGCCCTCTTCGTCGCCCATCGCGCGCACGTCCTGCTTGAGGTGACCGCGGCTGCCGTCCAGCAGCGATCCGGTCATCTCGCTGGCCCGCTCCCACAGGCCCCAGGCGAGCGACGTCGCCGGCAGGCCGAGGTGGCGGCGGTGCTCCGCGAGCCCGTCGAGGAACCCGTTGCCGGCCGCGTAGTTCGCCTGCCCCGCGTTGCCGAGGGTGCCCGAAGCCGACGAGAACAGCACGAACGCGGCGAGGTCCAGGTCCTTCGTCAGCTCGTGCAGGTGCCAGGCGCCGTCGACCTTGGGACCGAAGACGGTGTTCACGCGTTCGTCGTCGAGCGTGGTGAAGACGCCGTCGTCGAGCACCGCCGCGGTGTGCACGACGGCGGTGAGCGGGTGCTCGGGCCGGATGTCGTCGAGGAGTTCGGCGAGGGCGGCCCGATCACCGACGTCGCACGCGGCCACGGTGACGGTCGCGCCGAGCTCGGTCAGCTCGGCGTGCAGCCCGACGGCGTCGGGCGCGCTCGGGCCCCGGCGGCTGGTGAGCAGCAGGTGCCGGACGCCGTGGTGGGTGACCAGCCGCCGGGCGACCAGGCCGCCGAGCGTGCCGGTGCCGCCGGTGACGAGCACGGTGCCGTCCGGGGCGAGCTGCCGCGGTTCGCGTCCGGCGCGGCCGGCGCGGGCCAGCCTCGGCACCGAAACCTCGCCGTCGTGGACGGCGAACTGCGGCTCGCCGGTCGCCACCGCGGCGGTCAGCAGCCGCGCGGAGGCCGCGGCGTCGTCCACGTCGGCCAGCACGACCTGCCCCGGGTTCTCCGTCTGCGCGGCCCGGGCGAGGCCCCACACCGCGGCCATCGCGGGATCCCGCCGGGCGTCGCGAGTGCGCACGACGAGCGGCGCGGTCTCGTCCGCCGCGAGGTGCCGCTGGATCCCTTCCCGCGCCTGGTGGACCAGGGCCCTGGCGCGCGCGGGCGCGGCGAGGTCGCCGGGTGCGGCCAGGTCCAGCAGCGGACCGGGCAGCGGGTCGGGGACCGCGGTGACCGCCAGGGACGGCCACGTCATCCGGAACAGGAGACCGTCCTCGGCCCCGGCGGCCTCCAGCCGGCGCGGGTCGACCGCCCGCGTGGTCAACCCGGCGATGGAGGCGACCGGCGCCCCGGTCGTGTCGGCGACCTCGAGCGCGACGTCGTCCGCGCCGGTGGCCCGGACGTGCACGCGCAGCGCCGTGGCACCGACGGAATGCACGGCCACGCCGGTCCAGGCGAACGGCAGCCGCGCGGCCGCGGCCTCCCGGCCGGGCAGGTACGCCGCCGCGTGCAACGCCGCGTCGAGCAGCGCCGGGTGCACCACGAACCCACCGGGAACCTCGGTGCCCTCGGGCAGCTCGACCTCGGCGAACACCTCGCCGT
Organism: Streptomyces sp. MN03-5084-2B; assembly: GCA_033793495.1. Taxonomy (GTDB): domain Bacteria; phylum Actinomycetota; class Actinomycetes; order Mycobacteriales; family Pseudonocardiaceae; genus Amycolatopsis. The sequence goes on from JARAWT010000064.1 coordinate 37,097, forward strand.
CGCGCCGCCACGCGGCGCGAAGGCCCTGGAACAGCGGGCCGAACTCGAACCCGGCTTCGCGCTGGCGGGGGTAGAAGCCGTCGACGTCGACGGCCTCGGCGCCGGGCGGCGGCCAGGCCGCCGGGTCCTCGACGGCGGGCGGCTGCGGAGTTCCGCTGAGGAACCCGCTGACGTGGCTGGTCCACTCCCCGTCAGCCACGGCGTCGGTCCTCGAGTGCACCGAGACCGGCCGGAGGCCGTCTTCGCCGGGCTCGCCGACCCTGACCCGCAGCTGCACCGCGCCGTCGGCCGGCAAGCTCAGCGGCGTCTCGATCACCAGCTCGGAGACGACGGGGGCGCCCAGTTCGTCACCCGCGCGGACGACGAGTTCGAGCAACGCGGTGCCGGGAACCAGCACGGTGCCGGCGACCGCGTGGTCGGCCAGCCACGGCTGGCCGCGGACCGAGAGGCGGTTGGTGAAGACCACGCCGTCGTCGCCGGGCAGGTGCACCGCCGCGCCCAGCAGCGGGTGCCCGGTCTCGGCGAGGCCGAGCGCCGGAAGGTCGGCGGTGCCGCCCGTCTTCAGCCAGAACCGTTCGTGCTGGAAGGCGTAGGTGGGCAGCGGCGCGTCGACGTCGAGCTGCGCTGCGGGCAACCCGAAGTCCACCGGCAGGTCGGTGGCGGCGTGCACGCGGGCCAGCGCGGACACCATCATCCGCCACTCCGGCTGGTCCCGCCGCAGGGTCGGCACCACGAGGGCGCCGGTGTCCGCCACCGTGTCCTCCATCGCCATCACCAGCACGGGATGCGTGCTCACTTCGACGAAGAGCCCGAACCCGGACTCCGCGAGCGTCTCGACGGCCGCGCCGAAGTTCACGCGCTGCCGGAGGTTCCGGAACCAGTAGTCACCGGTCAACGCCGGTCCCTCGACCCACTCGCCGTCGACGGTGGAGAACATCGGGACCGCCGGCGTCCGCGGTTCGAGGTCGGCCAGCAGCGCCGCCAACTCGTCCCGGATCAGCTCGACGTGCGAAGTGTGCGACGCGTAGTCGACCGGAATGCTCCGGGCCCGCACGTTTTCGGCCTCGAGCCGCAGCCGCAGCCCGGCCACCGCCTCGGGATCACCGGCGACCACGACCGAAGAGGGGCCGTTGACCGTCGCCACCTCGACACCGTCCGCCAGCCGGCCTTCGACGTCTCCCAGCGGCAACGGCACCGACAACATCGCGCCCCGGCCCGCCAACGTCCCGGCGATCAACCGGCTCCGCAACACCACCACCCGCAACGCGTCCACAAGGGACAACGCCCCCGACACGCACGCCGCGGCGATCTCCCCCTGCGAATGCCCCAGCACCGCGTCCGGACGCACACCACGATCCATCCACAACCGCGCCAGCGAAACCATCAGCACAAACGAAACCGGCTGCACCACATCGACCCGATCCAGCGACGGCGCACCCTCCACACCCCGCACCACATCCGCAACCGACCACTCCACCAACGAAGACAAAACCTCATCGCACTCCGCCACCGAATCAGCGAAAGCACCCACCTCCAGCAAACCCGCACACATCCCCGCCCACTGCGTCCCCTGACCCGGGAACACGAACACCGTCTTGCCGGGGTTTCCCGCCACCGCGGGGAAAACGCCCGCTCCCGGCCGGCCCGCGGCGACGTCCCGCAGGCCCGCCAGCAGTTCTTCCCGGTCCTCGCCGACGACCACCGCGCGGTGGTCCAGCCGGGCGCGGCCGGCCAGCCCGGTCGCGACCGCCGCGACGGCGACGTCCGGGTGCCCTTCGACGTAGCCGGCGACCCGGGCGGCGATCTGCTCCAGCGCGGCCGGCGTCTTGGCGGACAGGACCCACGGGGTGACCGCCGGGGCCTCCGGCGTCGCCGGAACCTCAGCGGCGGGTGCCTGTTCGACGATCACGTGCGCGTTGGTCCCGCTGACGCCGAACGCGGAGATGCCCGCGCGCCGCGGCCGGCCGGTCTCGGGCCAGGGCACCTGCTCCGTCAGCAGCTCGACCGCGCCGGCCGACCAGTCGACGTGCGGGGTCGGCGCGTCGACGTGCAGGGTCTTCGGCAGCACCCCACGCCGCAGCGCCAGCACCGACTTGATCACCCCGGCGACGCCCGCCGCGGCCTGCGTGTGCCCGATGTTCGACTTCAGCGAACCCAGCCGCATCGGGAACCCGTCCGGCCGGTCCTGCCCGTAGGTGCTGATCACCGCCTGCGCCTCGATCGGGTCGCCCAGCGTCGTCCCCGTGCCATGCGCTTCCACGACGTCCACATCGGACGGTTCGAGGCCCGCGTTGGCCAGCGCCTGGCGGATGACCCGCTGCTGCGAGGGTCCGTTCGGTGCGGTCAGGCCGTTGGACGCGCCGTCCTGGTTGACCGCGCTGCCGGCCACGGTCGCCAGGATCGGGTGTCCCCGGCGGCGCGCGTCCGAAAGGCGTTCCAGCAGCAGCACGGACACCCCTTCGGACCAGCCGGTCCCGTCGGCCGCCGCCGCGAACGCCTTGCACCGGCCATCGGCGGCCAGCCCGCGCTGACGGGAGAACTCCACGAACGTCGACGGCCTGGCCATCACCGCCACACCCCCGGCCAGTGCCAGGTCGGACTCCCCCGACCGCAGCGACTGCGCCGCCAGGTGCACCGCCACCAGCGACGACGAACACGCCGTGTCCACCGTCACCGCCGGACCCTCCAGCCCGAACGAGTAAGCCACCCGGCCGGAGAGCACGCTCGGCAGGTTGTTGTGGGACGAGTAGCCGTCCACGCCTTCGGCGATCAGGTCGGCGCCGATCGTGTAGCCGGTGTGGAACGCGCCGGCGAAGACGCCGGTGCGGCTCCCCCGCAACGCCGTCACGTCGACCCCGGCCCGCTCGAAGACCTCCCACGCCGTCTCGAGGAAGATCCGCTGCTGCGGGTCCATCCCGAGTGCCTCGCGCGGCGAGATCTTGAAGAACGCCGGGTCGAACTCGGTCGCGGTGTCGAGGAACCCGCCGCGCCGGGTGTAGGTCTTGCCCGGCAGTCCCGGTTCGGGGTCGTAGATGCCGTCGATGTCCCAGCCGCGGTCGGCGGGGAAGTCCGACAGCGCCTCGTCGCCGGCGGAGAGCAGGTCCCAGAGGTCTTCGGGCGACGCGATCCCGCCGGGCAGGCGGCACGCCATGCCGACGATCACGACGGGGTCGTCGCCCGCCCCGGCCGTCGCGACGGCCGCGGTCGGTGCCTCGGCGCCGCCACCGAGCTCGGCCAGCAGGAACCGGGCCAGCACCCGCGGGGTCGGGTGGTCGAAGAGCAGGCTCGTCGGGAGCCGCAGGCCGAAGTCCTTCACCAGCGCGTTGCGCAGCTGGACCGAGGTCATCGAGTCGAATCCCTGTTCGGTGAAGGCGCTGTCCGGCCGGACGGCACCCGGGTCCTGGTGCCCCAGCACCGCTCCGGCGTGGGCCACCACCGCCGCGAGCACCGCGGGCTCGCGCTCCGCCTCGGGCAGGCCGCCGAGCCGGGCGGCGAGGTCCGTGCCGCCTGCCTCGGCGCCGGTGTCGCGCAGCGCGGCCCGCACCTCGGGCAGCTCGCCGAGCAGCGCGCTCGGCCGCGACGAGGTGAACCCCGGCGCGAAGCGAGCCCAGTCCAGGTCGGCGACCGACACCGTCGTCTCGTCGTGCTCGACCGCGGCGACCAGCGCCGAAACCGCCCGCTCCGGGTCCATGGGGAGGACGCCGAGCCGGCTCAGCCGCTCGGCGGCCCCGTCGACGGCGCCGAGCCCGGCGCCGCCCCACGAGCCCCAGGCGATCGAAGTCGCGGTGCGGCCGAGCGCGCGGCGATGCGTCGCGAGCGCGTCGAGGTAGGCGTTCGCCGCGGCGTAGGCGCCTTGGCCGCCGCCGCCCCAAACACCGGCGTTCGAGGAGATGAGCACGAACGCGTCGAGCGGCCGGTCGCCCAGCACCTCGTCGAGCGTCCGCGCGCCCGCCACCTTCCCGGCGAGGATCCGGGCGAACTCGGCGGGGTCGGTGTCGGCGATGGAGCTCTGCTGGCCCACCCCCGCGGCGTGCACGACCGCGGTCAGCGGCCACTCGGCCGGGATCCCGGCGACAGCCGCGGTCAGCTCGGCGGCGTCGGTGACGTCGCACGCGGAAACGGTGACCGCCGCGCCGAGCTCTTCGAGCTCGGCGACCAGTTCGGCGGTGCCTTCGGCGGCCGGGCCGCGCCGGCTGAGCAGCAGCAGGTGTTCCGCGCCGGTGGCGGCCAGCCTGCGGGCGATCTGCCCGCCGACGCCGCCGGTCCCGCCGGTGAGCAGCACCGTGCCGTGCGGGGTCCACGCGCGGCGGCCCTCGGTGGCGAGCGGGGCGTGGAGCAGACGCCGGCCGAACACGCCGGTGCCGCGCAGCGCGACCTGGTCCTCGTCGCCCTGGCCGCGCAGCACCGCGGGCAGCTGGCGCAGGGCACGGGCGTCCGGCGCCACGGGCAAGTCGACCAGGCCACCCCACAGGTGGGGGTACTCCAGCGCGGCCACCAGTCCGAGGCCCCAGGTGAGGGCCTGGTCCGGGCGCACCGGGCCGTCCTCGGCGGCCGTCGCGCCGGTCGTGACCGCCCAGACGGGCGCGGTGTGGCCGGCCTCGGCGAGCGCCGGCAGCAGGGCGGCGAGCATCGCGACGCCGGCCGACACGGCCGGGAACCGCGGGTGCGGACGCTCGTCGAGCGACAGGAAAGAAAGGGTGCCGGCCCACGGGTCGCCTGCCTCGGCCGGCGGCACAGTGGCGTCGTCGGCGTCGGCGGCGTCGTCGGCGTCCAGTTCGAGCAGCCGGCAGTCGGCGCCCGCGGCGCGGAGCACGTCGAGCGCCGACGTCACGACCTCGGCGTCGGCGAACCCGGCCGGGACGACGACCAGCCACCGGCCCGGCAGCGCGCCGCCCCCGACGACGCCCAGCCGGCGCCAGCCGACGCGGTACCGCCAGGAGTCCACTGTGGAGACTTCCGCCCGGCGACGGCGCCACGCGGCGAGCGCGGGCAGCGCGGAGGCGACCGCGTCGCGTTCGTCGTCGTCAGTGAACCCGAGTGCCCCGGGGTCCTGCTGGTCCACGGCGTCCCAGAACAGGGTCTCGACGGGGTCGGCCGCGGCCTCGGCGGCGGTGCCTTCCGGCCAGAAACGCCGGTGCTGGAAGGGATAGGTGGGCAGCGGCGCGTCGACGTCGAGCTGCGCTGCGGGCAGCCCGAAGTCCACCGGCAGGTCGGTGTGGGCGTGCACGCGGGCCAGCGCGGACACCATCATGCGCCACTCCGGCTGGTCGCGCCGCAGGGTCGGCACGACCACGGCGCCGGTTTCCTCGACCGTGTCCTCGATCGCCATGCCCAGGACCGGGTGGGTGCTGACCTCCACGAACAAGCCGAACCCGGACTCCGCGAGCGTCTCGACGGCCGCGCCGAAGTTCACGCGCTGCCGGAGGTTCCGGAACCAGTAGTCACCGGTCAACGCGGGGTGGTCGATCCACGCACTGTCGACGGTGGAGAACATCGGGACCGCCGGGGTCCGCGGTTCGAGGTCGGCCAGCAGCGCCGCCAGATCGTCTCGGATCAGCTCGACGTGCGAAGTGTGCGACGCGTAGTCGACGGGGATAGTGCGCGCCCGGACGTCGTCCGCGTCCAGCCGGGCGTGGAACCCGGCCACCGCCTCGGGATCACCGGCGACCACGACCGAGGACGGGCCGTTGACGGTCGCCACCTCGACGCCGTCCGCGTCACCCAGCCGGGCCTCGACCTCCGCCAGCGGCAAGGAAACCGAGAGCATCGCGCCGCGGCCCGCCAGCGTCCCGGCGATCAACCGGCTCCGCAACACGACGACCCGCAGGGCGTCGGCCAGCGAAAGCGCACCGGACACGCACGCCGCGGCGATCTCCCCCTGCGAATGCCCCAGCACCGCGTCCGGCCGCACGCCACGATCCATCCACAACCGCGCCAGCGAAACCATCAACACAAACGAAACCGGCTGCACCACATCGACCCGATCCAGCGACGGCGCACCTTCGACACCCCGCACCACATCCGCAACCGACCAGTCCACCAGCGACGCCAAAACCTCGTCGCACTCCGCCACCGAATCGGCGAAAGCGCGAACTTCCAGCAGACCGGCACACATTCCGGCCCACTGCGTCCCCTGACCCGGGAACACGAACACCGTCCGCCCGGGATCACGCGCCTCGCCGGTCACCACACCGGCACCCGGACGGTCCGCGGCCACCTCCGCCAGACCCGCCATCAGCTCGTCCCGGTCCGCACCGAGGACCACCGCGCGGTGCCCCAGCCGCGCTCGCGCGGCCAGGCCCGCCGCCACCTCGGTGGTCCCCAGGTCCGGGTGCGCGACAACGTGGTCTTGCAGCCGCTCCGCGACCCGGGCCAGCGCCGCCGGTGAAGCGGCCGACAGCAGCCACGGCGTGATCGCCGGCGTGTCGCCGGCCGGCTCGGGTTCCGCGTCGGCGGGCGCCTGTTCGACGATCACGTGCGCGTTGGTCCCGCTGACGCCGAACGCCGAGACACCCGCCCGCCGCGGCTTGTCTCCGGCCGGCCACGGCCGGGGTTCGGCCAGCAGCTCGACGCTGCCGTCCGACCAGTCGACGTGCGGCGTGGGCGCGTCGACGTGCAGGGTCTTCGGCAGCACCCCACGCCGCAGCGCCAAGACCGACTTGATCACCCCGGCGACGCCCGCCGCGGCCTGCGTGTGCCCGATGTTCGACTTCAGCGAACCCAGCCACAACGGCCGCTCCGGCGACCGGTCACGACCGTAGGTCGCGATCAGCGCCTGCGCCTCGATCGGGTCACCCAGCGTCGTCCCCGTGCCATGCGCCTCGACGACGTCCACATCGGACGGCTCGAGACCGGCGTTGGCCAGCGCCTGCCGGATCACCCGCTGCTGCGACGGCCCGTTCGGCGCCGTCAAACCGTTGGACGCGCCGTCCTGGTTGACCGCGCTGCCCGACACGACGGCGAGCACCTGGTGTCCCTTGCGGCGCGCGTCCGAAAGGCGCTCCAGCAGCAGCACGGACACCCCTTCGGACCAGCCGGTCCCGTCGGCCGCCGCCGCGAACGCCTTGCAGCGCCCGTCCGCCGCCAGCCCGCGCTGGCGCGAAAACTCCACGAACGTCGCCGGCCGAGCCATCACCGCGACACCGCCCGCGAGCGCCAGGTCGGACTCCCCCGACCGCAGCGACTGCGCCGCCAGGTGCACCGCCACCAGCGACGACGAACACGCCGTGTCCACCGTCACCGCCGGACCCTCCAGCCCGAACGAATAGGCCACCCGGCCCGAAACCACGCTGGCCGCGGCCCCGGTGCTCTGGTAGCCCTCGGTTTCGTCGGCCGCGCGGGCCAGGTTCGTGGTCCACTCCTGGTTCATCACGCCGGCGAACACGCCGGTCCGCGTTCCTCGCAACGCCGACACGTCGAGGCCGGCCCGCTCGAAGACCTCCCACGCCGTCTCGAGGAAGACCCGCTGCTGTGGGTCCATCGCGAGGGCCTCTCGCGGCGAGATACCGAAGAACTCCGCGTCGAAACCGGTCGCGTCGGCGAGGAAGCCGCCGTCGCGCACGTAGCTGTGGCCGCCGCGCTCGGGGTCGGGGTCGTACAGGTCCTCGACGTCCCAGCCGCGGTCCGCGGGGAACGGGCCGATCGCGTCGAGCCCCTCCTCGACGAAGGCCCAGAGGTCCTCCGGCGAGGCGATCCCGCCCGGGAGGCGGCACGCCATGCCCACGACGGCGACCGGATCGTCGTCCACGACGGCCTTCGTGGCGGAATCCCCCGGCTCTTCGGCGCCGAAGAGCTCGGCCGCCAGGAACGCGGCCACCGCCCGCGGCGTCGGGTGGTCGAAGGCCAGCGTCGCCGGCAGCCGCAGGCCGGTCAGCTCGGCGAGCCGGTTGCGCAGCCGCACCGCCTCGACCGAGCCGAATCCGAGCTCCTTGAACGCGCGGCCGGGAGCGATGCCTGCCGTGCCGATCTCCGCGGCCGCCTCGCCGACCGCGGCCAGCAGCCGCCGGAGCCGCTCGGGCTCGGACAGCGGTGCCAGGTCCGCGCGCAGCTGCTCGGTGAGCTCGCGGTCCTCGGCGACGGCAGCGGGTGAGGTGTCGATGAGCCCGCGCAGCGAGGCCGGGACCTCGGTGCCGGAGAGGGCGAGCGTGTCGAGCCGCAGCGCGGTGACGCACGCGTGGCCGGCCAGCAGCGCGGCGTCGAAGGCGGCGAGCAGGTCACGGCGGCCGAGCGTGCCGACCCCGGCGGCCCGGGACGCGGGCTCTTCGTCGGCCCACGGGCCCACCGTGAGCGAGAGCGCCGGGGCCGTCCGCGAGCGGTCGAGGGCGAAGGCGTCGAAGTAGCCGCCGACCGCGGTGGTGCCCAGCTCCGGCCCGGCCGCCGAGACCAGCACGAACCCGGTGGTCTCGCCGGTGAGCGCGGCCAGCTCGCGCGTCGTCTCGATGACGTCGGCGGCCGGGCCGTTCGCGACCTGGACCACTGTGGACACCGGCTGGGCCGCCCGGCCGAGCGCGTCCGCCGGAGCGCACGCGGCCACGGTGACCGTGGCCTTCGCCGCCAGCTCCGCCGCCAGCTCGGCGACCGTCGGGTCGTCGGGGCCCTCGGCGGTGACCAGCAGCAGCCGCCGGACGCCGTGCCCGGCGACCAGGTGCCGGGCCAGCGCGGCGCCCACCGGGGTGTCCGCGCCGAACAGCGCGACCGTCGCACCGACGTCGAGGCCGCCGGAAGCGCCGTCCGCGGGCAGCCGCTCCATGACCGGCCGGACGATCGCGCCGCCGCGGACCGCCAGCAGCGGTCCACCGGCCGGGGTGTCCGCTCCGCCGTCGACGTCGGCCACCGCGAGCCGGTCACCGTAGTCCGCGCGCAGGTCCAGCACCGCACCGATCACCGCCGCGCACCGCGGGTCCGGGGTGTCGCCGGGCTGCACGCGCACGCCGCGGGCGACCCGCACGACGAGCCGGTCCGACGGCGGCGCGGCCTCGAACCACGCGCGGACCCGCCCGAGCGCCTCGCCCACTCCGTCCATTTCGGACAGTTCGGTGAGGTCGAGGACGGCTGCCTCGGCGCCGCTCTCGGCCGGGCACGCCGGGACCCAGTCGACGCCGAAGAGGTTCTCGTAGGCGCTGCCGCCCGCGGCGCGCAGCCGGGCCGGCTCGTCGAGCAGCACGTGCCGGACGGTCTTGCCGGACCGCGTCCGCGGGACCACGGCGATCTCGTAGATCTCCTCCGGCACCTTGAAGTAGGCCAGCCGCTCCCGGCAGGCGGCGAACAGCGCGTCGGTGTCGAGGCCGTCGGTCCCCGGCACCACGAACGCCACCGGCACCTCGCCGAGCACGTCGTGGGCCTTGCCCGCCACCGCCACGTCGGCGACGCCCGGCACGCTGCGCAGCACGTCCTCGACCTCACCGGGGTGGATGTTCTCGCCACCGCGGATGATCAGGTCCTTGATCCGCCCGGAGATGGTGAAGTAGCCGGCGTCGTCGCGGCGGGCGAGGTCGCCGGTGTGGTACCAGCCTCCGCTCAGCGCGGTCGCGGTCTCCTCCGGCCGGTTGTGGTAGCCCACCATCACGCTGGGGCCGTTGACCCAGACCTCGCCCTCTTCGCCGGTGGGCACGTCCAGCCCGGTCTCGGGGTCGACGATCCGCACGTTGAGCCCGGGCACCGGCAGGCCGCACGAGCCTTCGACGCGCGCACCGGTCGGCCAGTTGACGGTGATCGAGCCGCTCGTTTCCGTGCTGCCGTAGGCGTCCAGCAACGGGACGCCGAAGACCTCCTCGAACGAGGCCCGCAGCGACGCCGTCGTCACCGCGCCCCCGACCAGCCCGACCCGCAGGTCCGGCGCTTCGACCCCCTGCTGCCGCGCGGCCTGGACGAGGTGGTGGTACATCGTGGGCACGCCGGCCAGGAAGGTCGGCGACTCTTCCCGCAGCGCCGCAAGGATCTCGTCGGCCGAGTACCCGTCGGTGATCCGCGCGGTCGCGCCGACCGCGGTCACGGCCAGCACGCAGGCGATGTGCGACAAGCTGTGGAACAGCGGCAGGGGCCACAGCACCCGGTCGTCGGCCGACAGCTCCGGGACCGGGACGTAGCAGGCCGCGACCGACCACAACCCGTTGCGCTGGGTGGAAAGCACGCCCTTCGGCCGGCCGGTGGTCCCCGAGGTGTAGAGCATCCACGCGACGTCGTCGAGGTCGAGGTCGTCCTTCGCCTCCGACGCCGGTTCGGTCGTCGCCAGCGTCTCGAAGGCCACCGTGCCCGCCGGCACCGGGGCGGCACCGGTCACCACGACCTGCGGGTAGCGCGCTTCTCCCAGGACCCGCCGCACCTGCGGGGCGTGGACGGCGTCGGTGATGACGACCCGGGCACCGCTGTCGGCCAGGAAGTACTCGAGCTCGGCGTCGGCCGAGTGCGGGTTGAGCGGCACCCCGATCGCGGCGGCCCGCGTCACCGCCAGGTAGCTCTCCACCATCTCGACGCAGTTGCCGAGGTAGAGCACCGCGCGGTCGCCCGGCTGGACGCGCCGGCCGGCCAGGTGCCCGGCCAGCCGGCGCGTCCGCGCGTCGAGCTCGGCGTAGGTCACCCGGCGCCGGGAATCGGAGAACGCCACTTTCCCGCCACGCCGGGCGGCGTGCTCGGCGAGGATTTCGGGGAGGGGACGAATCAGTTCGGTGCGCAACATCCGGTGATCACTCCTAGCTCAGGCGGGAGACAGCCCACTGATACTCAGCACATATTCTTGCTCGATTCCGGCGGGGCCGACCCCCTCACTACCCCCCTAGCAGACCAGGGAATTGACCGGCCAGCCGAAGAAATCGCGATAACAGCCGAGCTGCTGGTCGAGCATGTGGCTTCCGTGGTGCACCGCGAAACCGCTTTCCGCGGCTTTTCGGAGCAATTCCGTTTCCCGCGGCTTCATGATGATGTCGACGACGAGGGTGCCCGGCGCGGCGGCCGCCGGGTCGAAGGGCAGGCGGTCGCCGGGCCGCATGCCCAGCGGCGTCGCGTTGACCACCACGTCCGCGTCCGTGACCGCCGCCGGGGACACGGCGTGGATCCGCCCGGGCGCGACCGCTTCGAGCCGGGCGACCACGGCGTCGCGGCGTCCGGCGTCCACGTCGGAGACCGCCACCCCGGCCGCGCCGGCGTCGAGCAGGGCGACCGCGATCGCGCTGCCCGCCCCGCCCGCTCCGGCGAGGCCGAACCGGCGGCCGGCGACCGCGTGCCCGGCGGCCGTCAGCCCCCGGACGAACCCGAGCCCGTCGAAGTTCTCGGCGAACCAGCCGCCGCCGGGCCGCCGGCGCAGCGCGTTGGCGGTGCCCGCCAGTATCGCGGCCGGTCCCGCCGCCGCGGCGAGCCGGCGGACGGCGGCCTTGTGCGGCACGGTCACGAGCAGGCCGTCGAGGTTGCGGACGCGGTCGAGACCGGCCAGCGTCCCGGCCAGGTCGCCGGGGCGGACGTGCAGCGGCACGAGGACGGCGTCGAAGCGGGCCAGGACGGGGTTGAGCAGCTCCGGCGCCCTGACCTGCGTCACCGGGTCACCCAGTACCGCGTACCAGCGGGTCGTCCCGGAGATCACCGCTGCCGCCCCCATGGGGCACGGGTTGTAACGGAGGGCACCGGGATGGCACTATGGGGTGGAGCGGAAGGAGCACGACCATGACTCAGGTCCAGGCCGAAGACGACATCGTCGTCGAAGCGTGCCCCGTGCGCGAGGTGCTCGACCGGGTGGCCGGGAAGTGGAGCATCCTCATCATCGTGGCCGCGGCGCGCGGCCCGGTGCGCTTCACCGAGCTGGAACGCTCGATCGAGGGCATCAGCCGCCGGATGCTCACCCTCACCCTGCGCAACCTCGAACGCGACGGCCTGCTGACGCGGACGGTCTACGCCACGGTGCCGCCCAAGGTCGAGTACGAGCTCACGGACATCGCCCAGGAACTGCATCGGTCGCTCCTCCTGCTGACGGACTGGGCCCAGCGGAACCGGTCGGCCATCTCGGCCGCCCGGCACGCCTACGACACCGACCGGCCCGCCGGGGCCCGCTGAGACCGCCGGGCCCGCCGCCGCACGGCCGTGGTCCCCAGGTCGGCCGGCAGGTCCTTGCGGCGCTTGACGTCGAGCTTCCGGAAGACCCGCGTGAGGTGCTGCTCGACCGTGCTCGAGGTGACGCACAGCTTCGCGGCGATCTCCCGGTTCGTGTACCCGAGCACGGCCAGGTGGGCCACCCGCCGTTCCGACTCGGTCAGCGAGCGCGCGTCTTCGCGGCGCGGCGCCGGCGGTTCGGGCTGCTCCTGCATCGCGACGAGCGTGTCGCACAGCGGCGCGGCCTCGCAGAGCCCGGCCAGGTGCCGGGCGCGGCGCAGGGTCGTGCGCGCCCGGCGGCTGTCGCCCAGGCACGAGTAGGCACACCCCAGGTCGGCCAGCACCTGCGCCTGTTCGAACTGGTCCCAGCACTCCTCGAACAGCTCGACGGCCTCCAGGAGCAGCTGCGGCCGCCGTTCCGGCGTGCTGACCGCCGCGAGCACGCGCAGTGACCGGCCGCGGTTGCTGCCGCCGGCCGCGTCGGAGCGCGCCAGCTGGTCGCGGACCAGCCGCCGCGCCCGGTCCTCGTTGCCCTGCTGCAGCCACGCCTCCGCGGCTCCGGTGCGCCACGGCACGGTCGCCGCGGCGTCCAGGCCCAGCGCCTTGACCGCATCGCCGCAGGCCAGGAAGTCCGCCAGCGCGGCGTACCCGCGCTCCGAGGCGAGGTGGTAGTGACCGCGGGCGTGCAGGTAGTACAGGCCGTAGCGCGAAGAGAACATCTGCTCGGACGGCGCGAACGCGAGGTACCGCGCGGCTTCGTCGAGGGCGCCGGTGCGGACGGTGGCGCTGACGAGCGTCCCGAGCGGGAACCCGGCGGCCACACCCCAGGCGTGGACCGGCACCAGGGTCAGCGCCTCACGCGCGGCCCGCAGCGCTTCGCCGAGTTCGCCCCGGCGCAGCAGGGCCTCCGCCCGCAACGCGGCGAGCCGGGCGTGCCAGACCGGCGACCGCTCGCCGCCGTCGGGCGTGCTGAGCAGCGTGCACCATTCGACGACCAGGTCGGGCCGGTCCGCCGAGAGCAGGGCGAGCAGGGCGAGCGACGCCGTTTCCTGCGCCCAGCAGCCGTTTCCGTGCGGTTGGAGGTTGTGCAGCGTCTGCTCGACCGGGCCGACGTGGGCGGCGGCCTGGCCCCGCAGCAGGAGCTCGCTCAAGGACGCGGCACTGGCGAGCCACGGGTCGGTTCCGGTGGCCGGCGCGTCGGCGACCGGCGACCGCACGGCGCGCGGGCCGCGCCGGAGAAGTCTCGGGTGGGTGAACCCCAGCCACGACTCCAGGTGCCCGAGCTCGGCCGCGACGTCGGGCTCGGCGGCCGCCGTCGTGCGCAGCCGGTCCAGCACCGCGGTCGCCTCGTCCACCCGGCCGTGCCAGAGGAGCCGGTACACCAGCTCGGTGGTGGCGCCCGCGTCCAGGTGCCCGGCGGCGGCGGACGCCACCAGCGAGGTCAGGTTCCTCGCCGCGGCCGCGGGACTGCGGCGCCACTGCGCGCCACTGAGCTTCGCCAGGATCGCGGCCTTCTCGGCCGGCTGCCGGGACGACTCCCCGGCCAGCTCGAGCAGGCGGGCCGCCCGTTCGTTGCGCTCGGCCAGCAGCTCCTGGTCGGCCACCTCGACGAGGACCGGCACGGCCCACGGCTCCGCGCGGCCGGCCTGGTCGAGGTGGCAGGCGACCGCCGTGGCCTGCTCGCCGACGTCGTGCAGGAGCCGCGCCGCGCGCTGGTTGAGGGTCGCGCGTTCGGTCCCGGTGACCGTCGCCAGCACCGCCGCCCGGCCGGCCGGGTGGGCGAACCGGCCGTCCCGCAGCAGGCCCGAAGCCGTCATCGCCGCCATCGCGCGTTCGACTTCGCGCTCGCCGGTGTCGCGGTCGAGGCCCGCCAGCCGGGTCACCCGGTCGGGCCTGCTGCGCGCGCCGAGCACCGCCAGCGCGCGGGCGATCCGCAGGGCCGACCAGTCGGTGCGCTGCAGCAGCCGGACCACGGCGGCACCGTAGCCGCGCTCGGACACCCCGTCCCGCCGGTGGTCCTCGGCCAGCGCCGCGAGCAACGCGAAGTTCCCCCCGCTGAACCGGTGGTACTCCTCGGCGACCCCGGCCGCGTCGTCGCCGAGCCACTCCGCCAGCAGCCGGCCGGTCGCCTTCGCCGACAGCGGGTCCACCGCCAGCCGGTGCAGGTGGGGTTCACCGAGCAGTTCGGTGGCGAACGGCGAAGGCGAAACCCCGTCCTCGACCTCGGTGGTGACCACGAGCAGCACCCGGGCCGCCCCGAGCCGCCGGGCGAGGTAGTGCAGGCTGCGCAGCGACTCGCCGTCGGCGTGCTGCGCGTCGTCGACCGTGACCAGCAACGCCGTTTCGCCGGCTCGCCGGAGGATCTGGCGGCAGAACTCGTGGTAGCCCGGCACCGCGTGGTCGGCCAGCTCACCGGCGTCGGGATCGCTGTGCAGCAGCTGGCTCAGGACGCTCCCGTCGAGCTCCCGCTCGACCGGTGAGCAGGTGGCCGACACGACCTGGAGGCCGGCCCGCTCGGCCATCCCGGCGACCTGGCGCAGCAGGGCCGTGCGACCCGTCGCCGCGGCGCCTTCCAGCAGCAGTACCTGGCCCCGGGCCGCCGTCGCCTCCGCGATGAGGTGGGCGGCCAGTGCCTCGTGCTCTTCCCGTTCGAAAAGTTTCATGACACTCCCCCAGCTTGCTGTGCGTGGAAAGTCGGAAATGACGGACGTGCGGATCAGCGCTACGGAGCGCCTGATCGCAGACGGGACCGCAGAGATGTCCCGTACGCGGTTTTGCACAGGCCACGTTCCCGCAATACGGGAACCAACCCGGAAACCACCTTCGGCAAATCTTCGGAAAGGACGGCCGGGCGGAGCCGGAAACCGTCGACCCCGCCGTCGGAATGCCATTCTTCGAGCAGGTCGGCCAAACCGGCGGGCGTGCCGGTGAACGTGGCGGCGTCGGAGACCTGCGGCGCCAGTGCGTCCAGTGCGGAGCGGCGGGCGGCGGCCTCGGCCTCGGTGTCGGCGAGGACGACGTCGAGATCGGCGAGCACGGTCAGGGGCACCGGTCCTCGTTCCTGTTCCGCGCAGTGAGCGCGGACTTCGGTGAGCACCGCGACCACGTCGTCGCGGCTGAAGGGCGTCACGAACACGAGGTCGGCGTGGCGGGCCGCCAGCCGGTAGGGCGTGCTGAAGTGCGCCAGCACGGCGGTGAGCGGCGGCCCGGACGGCAGGACCGGCACCTTCGGGCAGGCGTCGACGCCGAACGCGCCGCCACGCCGGACGACGCGGCGGGGACCGGAACGATCGTCCTCCCGCCAGGCGGCCCACAGCTCGGCGACCGCGCCGGTGAAGTCGGTCGCCTGCGCGAAGCGTTCTTCGGTGAACGCGGCGTAGCGCTCCGGATCTTCGGTGGCCCGGCGCCGTTCCTCGTCGGTGAGGGCGACGCGGGGCCGCCAGCCGCCCCGGCCGCCGGTGACCCGGTCGAACGTGGCGATCCGCGCGGCCGCCACCACGGGGTCGCCGGTCGCCACCCCGGTGGCGAACAGTCCCAAGTGGACTGTCGCACCGGCGGCGGTGGCGAGCACCAGCGACGCGTCGAGCGCGCCGTGCGGTACTCCCCCGGCCGCGGTGACCGGCTGCTGGTCGTCGAGGGTGACCAGGTCCAGCCGGCCCTCCTCGGCCAGCCGGGCCATGGCCACCACGCGGGCGGGGTCGTACAGCCCGGCGGTCCCGGACCGGTGCCAGGCCGCGGGGTGGGCACCGAAGCCGTCCAGTGCGGCAGCGAGGTACATGCGCGCCTCCGTCACTGCCCGGCCGAGACCGGCGGGTTGACCACCGAGTCCGGGATCTTCTGCAGGTCCAGGCCCCAGCGGGCGAGCACTTCGGCGTACTTGCCGTTGCGGATCAGTTCGTCCACGGCGGCCGAGACCGCCGGGGCGATCCCGTCGCCCTTGCGGGACATGGCGCCGACCTGGCTGTTGATCGTGTCCGCCGCGCTGTCGACGACGCCGGCGAGCTTGGTCTGGCCGGCGGTGTTCGCGTGGTAGACGACCGTCGAGCTCGGCCCGACGTAGGCGTCGACGCGGCCGGACTGCAGGGCGAGGTAGTAGTCCGAGGCCTTCTGGTAGTACTGGATCGAGATCGGCGCGCGCCCGGCTTCGACGTTCGCGTCGTTCCACTTCAGCATGATCTTCTCCTGGGTGGACCCCGAGGC
Organism: Streptomyces sp. MN03-5084-2B; assembly: GCA_033793495.1. Classification (GTDB taxonomy): domain Bacteria; phylum Actinomycetota; class Actinomycetes; order Mycobacteriales; family Pseudonocardiaceae; genus Amycolatopsis. The sequence goes on from JARAWT010000064.1 coordinate 53,372, forward strand.
CAGCGCGACGCTGTGGCCGGCCAGGTCGGCGGGCCCGCGCACCTGCAGCGGGCTGTCCCGGCGGCTTTCGAACCCCAGCAGGTCCTGCCGGTAGGTCGCGAAGTCGTACTTGCCCATCCGCTCGGCGGTCACCGAGACGTTCGAGAACGCGACATCGTACCGGCCGCTGTCGACGCCCAGGAACATGTTGTCCCACGAGGTGATCTGCCGATCCGGCGTCAGCCCGAGCACCTGCGCGGTGAGCACCGCGATGTCCAGCTCGAAGCCGATCGGTGTCTTGTTGTCGGTCGCGTAGCAGCTCAGCGGCGGGGTGTTGTCGATGGTGCCGCCGATGTGCAGCACCCCGGCGGCCCGGACGCGGGCCGGCACCAGCGCGGCGGCCGCCTCGACGCGGCCGGTGGTGATCCGCTGCTGGTCGGGGCTCAGGTCGAGGCGCGCGGCCGTCGGCGCGGCCGCGTCGGCGCCTTTGGTGGCGTCGCAGCCGGCGAGCAGCAGCAGGCCCGCCGCCGCGGCCAAAAGGGTTCGGCGCATGTCTGTCGTCCTCCGTCGGTCAGCGGATCTTGGCGAGGAACGCCTTGGTGCGGTCGTGGCGGGGCCGTTCCAGGACCTCGGCGGGGGTACCCCGCTCCACGACCCGGCCGTCGGCCATGAAGACCACGGTGTCCGCGACGTCGCGGGCGAAGCTCATCTCGTGGGTCACCACGACCATCGTCGTGCCGGCCGAGGCCAGCGAACGCATCACTTCGAGCACTTCGCCGACCAGCTCGGGATCGAGGGCGGACGTCGGCTCGTCGAACAGCAGCAGCTTCGGTTCCAGGGCGAGCGCACGCGCGATCGCCACCCGTTGCTGCTGGCCGCCGGAGAGCCGGCGGGGGTGCTCGCCCGCCTTGTGCGCGAGGCCGACCCGGTCCAGCAGCCGCAGGGCCATCGGGTAGACCTCGTCGCGCGGCCGGCCCTGACCGGAAATCGGCGCCTCGGCGACGTTCTCCAGCACCGTCAGGTTCGCGAAGAGGTTGAAGTCCTGGAACACGAACCCGATCCCGGTCCGCTGCCGCAGCACGTGCCGTTCGGGCAGCTCGCGCAGCCGGTCGCCGGTGCGGCGGTACCCGATGAGCTCGCCGTCGACGCGGACGATGCCGCGGTCGGCCTTCTCGAGGTGGTTGATCACCCGCAGCAGCGTGGACTTCCCGGCCCCGGACGGGCCGATCAGCACCTGGGCCTCGCCACGGGCGACGGTCAGGTCGACGCCGTCGAGCACGCGGTTGGTCCCGTAGCTCTTGTGCACGCCGACGATCTCGACCATCGGGGCGGTCATCGCGCAGCCCCCTTCCCGAAGGTGCCGGCGACCGCGGCGCGGAGGCGCTGCACCGGTGTCGGCGGCCGGGCGCGCGCCGAACCGCGGGCGAAGTGGCGTTCGACGTAGTACTGCAGGACGGAAAGCAGGCCGGTGAGGATGACGTACCAGGCGGTGGCGACCATGACGAGCGCGACCACGCGGCCGTTGCGGCCGTAGATCACCTGGGTCTGGTAGAAGAGGTCGCCCAGTGCCATCACCGACACGATCGACGTGCCCTTGAGCAGGGTGATCAGCTCGTTCGAGGCGTTCGGCAGGATGCTGCGCATCGCCTGCGGGAGCACGATCCGCCGCAGCCGGCGGCCACTGGGTATGCCGAGGGCCGCCGCCGCGTCGAGCTGGCCGCGGTCGACGGAGATGACGCCGGAGCGGATGATCTCCGCGGCGTAGGCCGCCTGGTGCAGCGCCAGCCCGAGCACCGCCGCGCCCATCGGCCCGACCAGGTTCATCGTGGGGACCGTGAGGAAGGCGGGGCCGAACGGCACCCCGAACGAAAGCTTGTCGTAGAGGTAGGCCAGGTTGAACCAGAACAGCAGCTGCACGATCAGCGGGATCGAGCGGAACACCCACACGTAGAGCCAGCCGGCCGCCTGGAGCAGCTGGCTGCCCGAAAGCCGCATCAACGCGATCACCAGGCCGAGCGCGAACCCGAGCACCGTGCCGTAGGCCGTCAGTTCTAGGGTGAGCCCGAGCGCCCTCAGGATCGTGCGTTCGGTGAAGAATTCACGAAAGACCGGCCAGTCCCAGCCGGGGTTGGTGACCAGGCCGTGGACGAACTGGGCGGTCAGCACCAGCAGGACCGTGGCCGCCAGCCACCGGCCGGGCCGCCGCGCCGGCACCCGGCGCAGTCCGGCCAGCTCGGTCGCTTCCGACGCGTTGACCTGTGGAAACGACGCGGGAGCACGGTGGGGTGCTGAAGTCATGGATGCCTCTCCGTGCCGGGGACCCACCCGGCTCACGGTTCCGAACGTAAGCAGCCTTCATGTCACGTTCAACCACCGTTGACCGCGAAGTGCACGACCAGTTACCGGGCGGTGGGTTGACCCACCGGGTGGTTATTGACCGTCCTCGCCCGCTTGTCGTGGGCGCGGCGAATTGGTCGACTGGGACCATGGAGCGAGAGCCGGGGACGAGGCGGGAACGGGTTCTCCGCGTGACCGCCGACGACAGGCGGGTCGTCCCGCTGTGGGAAGGGCTGCGAGCGGAGTACCGGTACCGGTACGGTCCCGCCGCGGACCGCGAGCTGGCGCGCTTCCCGGCGGCCGACTTCGCGCCGCCTCACGGCGGGTTCGTCGTGCTCACCCTCGACGGCGAAACGATCTCCGGCGGCGGTTTCCGCCGCTACGACGAGCACACCGCGGAGTACAAGCGGCTCTGGACCGCACCCGCCCACCGCCGGGGCGGTCTGGCCCGGCGGACGCTCGCCGTGCTCGACCAGGTGGCCGCCGAGGCGGGTTACCGGCGGGTGTACTTCGTGACCGGGCCGCACCAGCCGGAGGCCGTCCGGCTGTACCTGGCCGCGGGTTACCGGCGGCTGCCCGACGACCCGGCGCTGACCGGGGACGAGCCGGCGCTGCGCTTCGAGAAGTTCCTGTGACCGCCGCCGTGATCGCGATCGTCGGCGCCGGGCCGAGCGGGGTGTCGGTGCTGGAGCGCCTCGGCGCCAACGCCGGCGAGCTGCTCGGCGACCGCGCGCTCGAGGTCCACCTGATCGACCCGTACCCGCCCGGGCCGGGCCGGCACTGGCGCCACGACCAGTCGCGGCTGCTGATGCTCAACACGATGGCCGCGCACGTCACCATGTTCACCGACGAGACCGTGGTGTGCGACGGCCCGATCCGCACCGGCCCGTCCCTGCACGACTGGGCACGCGGGCAGCCGCCGTCGGCCGTCGCCCCGGACGCGCGCGGCGAGCTCGAACGGCTGACCCCGGCGTCGTTCCCGACCCGGCGCCTGCAGAGCCACTACCTGAGCTGGGTGCACGAGCGGGCGGTCACCGGCCTGCCGCCCGGCACGCGGGTGCACCACCACCGCGACCGCGCGGTCGACCTGCGCGACGCGGGTGGCCGCGAGCGGGTCGTGCTGGCGTCCGGGCGGGGCATCGACGCCGACGCCGTCGTGCTGGCCGTCGGGCACCAGGACGTCGAACTGGCGCCCGAGCAGCGGCGGACGGCCGACTACGCCGAGGAGCACGGGCTCTTCTTCCTGCCCCCGGGGTACACCGCCGACGAAGACCTCTCGGCGATCCGGCCGGGCGAACCGGTGGTGGTGCGCGGCCTCGGCCTCGCCTTCGTGGACTTGATGGTGCTGCTCACCGAAGGCCGGGGCGGCCGGTACGCCGAAGACGGCACCGGCCGCCTGCGGTACCTGCCGAGCGGGCGGGAACCGGTGCTGTACGCGGGATCCCGGCGCGGGGTGCCGTTCCCGCCGAAACCGACCCACGTGCTCGCCGCCCCGCCGCCGCCGCGGTTCTTCGACGCGGCGGCCATCCTGCGCGGCACCACGGGCGAACTGGACTTCTTCCGCGACGTCTGGCCGCACGCGGCGAAGGAGATCGGCTGGGGCTACTACCACGAGCTCTTCCTCGCCCATCCGGACCGGGTCCACGGCGACCTCGAAACCTTCGCCCGCGCGTACGCGGCCACCGAACCCGGCAGCGCCCAGGAGCGGCGGCTGGTCCGCGCGACCGTGCCCGATCCCGCGGACGTGTTCGACCTCGCGCACCTCGACCGGCCCCTGTCCGGCGAGCGGTTCCCGCACCGGGCCGCGCTCGGACGGCGGATCACCGCGCACGTCGAACGCACGCTGCGGCGGGCCGCCGACGCCCGGCACAGCGCCGACGCGGGTGCGGTCGCCGGTGCGCTGACCGTGTTCGGGCAGCTGCCGGTCCTGATGCGCAGCGGCAGGCTCGCGGTCCGCTCCTGGGCGTCCGATGTGGACGGTTGGTGGGCCGGCCTGTTCACCCACCTGGCCAGCGGACCGCCACCCCGGCGGCTGCGCGAGCTGCTCGCACTCGCCGAGGCGGGCCTGCTCCGGTTCACCGGGCCGGACACGGCCGTGCACACCGTCGGCGGCCGGTTCGCGGCGAGCAGCCCCGCGGTACCCGGCGCCGTCACCGCCCGCGCCTTCGTCGAGGCCAGGCTGCCGGTCGGGGCGATGCCCGCCCCGACCGACCCGCTCGTCGCCGCGCTGTACCGGCGGCGCCGGCTGTGCGAACACGTCGGCGTCGACGGCGGGTTCCGGCACCGCACCGGGCTCGCGGCGGTCGACGGCCGCGACGGCGCGGTCCTCGACGCGGCCGGCCGGCCCCAGCCGCGCCTGTTCGCCCTTGGTCCCTTCACCACCGCACCCGCCGGCGGCAACTTCACCCGGCCCGGCGCGAACCCGCTGCCGTCCCGGCTGACCGACGCGCTTTCGCGGGCCGCGTTGCGCGCCGCCGGGGCGTCACTCCGGTGACGCCCCGGACGCCGACTCCTGCCAGCGCAGCAACAGCTCCCGCCGCGGGTGGTCCGGCGTGCAGAAGGTCAGCGCCGCCCGGTAGCAGTCGTCGGCGGCGGCCGCCGCACCCCGCCGCGCCGCCGCCTGGCCGGCGCTCACCAGCCGGTCACAGGCCCGTGCGCTCAGCTCCCGGGTCGGCAGGCCCGCCTGCTCGGCGTGTGCGACGGCCTGGTGGAAGTGGTGCACGAGCTGGTCTCCCGGAGCGTCCGGCTGGGCGCTGAGCCAGTCCGCCGCTTCGCGGTACCGCTGGGCGCGCACCCCGTGCGGCAGTCTCGAGCAAGCCACCTTCCGGACGAGCTCGTGGACGAAGGTGTACTCGATGTTGCCGAGCTCGGGTCCGAGCCGGCACCGGCGCAGGAACCCGTGGCGTTCGAGGGTCCGCAGGCAGTCCTGGATGTCGGTGGAGTCCTGTCCGCCCAGCGCCGCGAGCACCTTCTCGGAGAACGAGCCGGTCATCAGGGCGGCGTCGTACAGCACGCGTTTCTCGCGGTCCGGCAGCGTGTCGATCCGCGCCGCGACGATGTTGTGCACCGGGAGCGGAGCGGCGCCGCCCGGCGCCGCCGGGTTCTCGGACGGCGGCCCTTCGCCCACGGCCTCGACCGCCCGCGCGAACTCGATGGCGAACAGCGGGTTGCCGCCGGTCTGGTCGGCGAGCGCGGTGCGCCGCCGGGCGTCCCGCTCGTCCGCCGGCTCGGGCAGGAGGCTGCCGAGCAGCGTCGCCGTCGCCGCCCGCGACAGCGGTTCGAGGCTCATCGTGGTCGCGTTGCGCGCCCCGCCCGCCCAGTACGGCGTGCGGTGCGCCAGCTCGGGCCGCGCCGTCCCCACCACCAGCAGCGGCAGGTCGCCGACGTTCTCCGCGAGGTCGCCGACGAACTCGAGCAGCTCGTCGTCGATGCGGTCGAGGTCCTCGAGGATGATCACCACGGTTTCCCGGGCGGCCAGCTCCTCGACGAACCGGCGCCACGCGGCGAACGCGGCCCGGGAGTCCGCGGGGCGGGTCTTGCCCGCGTCGCGCCGTTCCCGCTTCCGCGCGACGAGGTCGCGCAGGTTCTCCTCCAGCTGGGCGGCGATCGGCTCCGACCCGACCAGCCCGGCGACCGCCGCCTCGAGCTTGCGGTCGCGCACGGCCAGCGGGTCGTCGTCGGTGATGCCGGCGTAGGACCGGACGACTCCGGCGAGGGCGTCGTACGGCGTCTCCCGCCCGAACCCGCGGTTGCAGCCGACGAGGCAGCGGATGCCCGGCCGCTCCGAGATCTGCCGGCGGAACTCGTGCATCAGCCGGCTCTTGCCGATGCCGGGCGGGCCGAGCACGGTGACCAGGTGCGGCCGCCGCCGTCGCTGGACGTCCTCGACCCGGGCGTCGAGCTGCCGCAGTTCGCGGTCGCGCTGGACCAGCGGCAGCTCGGTCCGGTTGGCCAGCTCGAACCGGGTCCGCAGCGCCACGTCGTACCCGCAGGACGCCGGGCCCGCCGACGAGAAGTCGAAGTCGTCGGCGCACGCGAGGCGGGTGTTGCGGCACACGCGCACGAGTCCCGGCTTCGCCTCCGCGATGAGCTCGACCGCGGTGTCGAGCAGGTGACCGCTCACGCCGAGCCGGTCGGGACCGTCGTCCAAGCCCTGCGCCGACCGGGAGACGAGCGCGTCCCCACCGGCCACGGCGACCCGCAGCCGGACGCCCTCCTGGGCGAGCCCGGCGAGCTCGAGCGCCATCCGGATGGCGCGGTGCACGTCGTCTTCCCGGGTCTGGGCCGTGCCGAAGAGGGCGAGCAGCAGCGAGCCGAGGCTGCCGTGGTTGCGGCCGCCGGCCTGGCGGACGTGCTCCCGGACGACCGAGCCCGCCACGTCGAGCACGCGTTCGACCACCTCGGGCGCGGCGGTGGGGTCGGTGACCTCCACCCGGACCAGGACGGCGGTGACGTGCTTGCGTTCGCCCACCTCGCCGGCGTCGGGAGGCGGCGGCCGCTCGAGCGCGGGTTCCGGCGCCGGCAGCCGCCCGGGCTCCTCGGATGTCACGGGCACCTCGGGTGCCGGGGGTGCCAGGGTGGCCACGGGTGCGAGGGGCGCCACGGGTGCCGGGGTGACCACGGGTGCCGGAGGTGCCACGGATGCCGGGGACTCCACGGGTGCCACGGGTGCCACGGGTGCCAGGGGCGCCGGGGGCACCCGTGGAGTCCCCGGCATCCGTGGCACCTCCGGCACC